>NZ_JCAWEC010000001.1:0-1260839 GCF_059690695.1 Mucilaginibacter sp. A5337
ATCTCAGGACATTATCAAACCTGTAAATACATAACAGGATTATCTTAAAACCTGTAAACTTTTTTTAGGACGAGACACTCAATTAATAACTGATTATCTTGCAAAACCTTGCCGGCCCCAGCGGGGCCACGTGTTTATAGCATTAAAAAAGGGCATTTTTTGGCTCCGTAGGTGCCTCCTATTGAACTTTCAGGTTGGTGAATTTTGTGGGGTAACTTAAATCTGCAAGAGACCTTGAGGGAACAGAATGAGATAACTGTTGAGTAACGTTTTAATGTGCAGATTTCAGATGTGCGGATGTACAAACTATTATGCGAGCTATGAGCCGTCATTTTAAAAATGAATAAAACCATTTCATTTCTAAATAGTTAGCTTTATACAAAAAACTTTACCACACATGGAAAATTACAAACCTACTACTGACGACGGTAAGACCGCCGGCATCATCAGTTATCTTACACTCATTGGCTGGCTCATTGCCTACTTTGCTCTATATGCCAACAATAAAACGCCTCTGGCGGCTTACCAGTTAAGGCAAACTTTATTGTTTCACCTTGCCTCAATACTGGTTTCATGGGTTGCCGGTTTTATTATCGGCATGGCATTTATTACATCAGGTGTATTTATTGGCGCATCCATTATCTGGATAATACGTTTAGGCTTTTTTATTATATGGATTATTGGCTTCATAGGCGCTATTAACGGCGAAAAAAAACCAATGCCCTTTATTGGCGAGCCTGCACAAAATATGTTTTCAGGCATTTAAGACTTTTAAATTATAAAACAGACTTACGAAGTTTTGAAAACTTCGTAAGTCTTTACGCTTAGATCATTGCTTTTCCAAAAGCTGCTTAGCCTCTTGCAGTTTTTCCATTTCTTCCTTAGGCAAAACAGGAAACTCAAGGCTCAGGCCTCTTAACGTATCCCGGATGATTGTTGAGATAGCAATGCGCGTAAACCATTTTTTATCAGCAGGAATAATGTACCAGGGGTTATCATCTGTAGAAGTTTCGTTGATCGCCCTTTCATAGGCATTCATATACTCATCCCAATGCGCCCGCTCTGTGATGTCGCTGGCCTGAAATTTCCAGTTCTTCGCCGGGTTGTCTATTCGCTTTAAAAAGCGCTTCTTTTGTTCCTGTTTGGATACGTTCAGGAAAAACTTAATCACAACGGTACCATTGTTATGAATATGCTTCTCAAAATTGCGGATGCTCTCATATCGTTGTTCCCAAAATTTCTTGTCAATATCACTCACATCCTTTACATAAGGATTATTCTCCTTCAAAGCGAGTTCGGGATGTACCTTTACTACCAGCACATTTTCATAATGCGACCGGTTATGGATACCGATATGCCCCCTTTCGGGCAAAGCTTTGTAATGCCGCCATAAAAAATCATGATCATAGTCTTCAGAACTCGGTTGTTTAAAACTGTATACCTGGCAACCCTGAGGGTTTAAACCCGACATCGTATGCGCAATAGCGCTGTCCTTCCCGGCAGCATCCATTGCCTGAAAAATGATCAGCAATGAATAATTATTTGAGGCATATAACTGTGCTTGTAACTTAAAAGTTTCTCCAATTAGTTCGGTTAGCGCGACCCCGGCGTCATCTTTTTCATAACCGTCGCTAAAACCGGGATCATAATCGCTTAGCGAAATTTTGGAATCACTCTTTACCTTAAATTGTTCGGTCAAACTTTTCATATTAATAGATATTGATACAAAGTACAAAAAACAAGATAAAGTTTAACAGCTTAATTGAAACGGGCCCTGTAGCCTGCAACAGCTGATTTTTTATTTCCAAAACTGCTTTTGATTTATTTATTGTGTACTTTGCACATCATAAATATGTATCATACCAGTGTTAACCTAAAATTTACCTGTCTATTTTACGTTGTTTATATTTGTCAAACAGCATTATGATGTAGTGCTATAATTTTTCATCTTTACCCAATGTTCAGACGTATACGCAATCGCTTTTTAAGATACTTCGTCATATTCATATACTTCGTTATCATCTTTTTTTGTTCGATAGAACTTAACTTCCTCTGGCTTTTCGGATACTCACCCGACATGCAGGACATTAAAAGCCCCGTACTTTCAGTAGGATCAGAAGTTTATACTGCCGATGGTAAACTCATAGGGCAATATTATAAGGAAAACCGCTCACCTATCGAATTTAAAGAGATCTCTCCCAACCTTGTAAATGCCCTTGTAGCTACCGAGGATGCGCGTTTTTACAGTCACGGAGGTGTGGATTTTTACTCCTTTTTCACCAGCGTGCTTTCAACCGCCAAAGGTGATAAGCGAGGTGCCAGTACCATAACCCAACAATTGGCCAAAAACCTGTTCGAAACGCGTAAAAAGAAATCGCAGGGGGTAATTAAACACATCCCGTTGTTGCGGACAGTGGTTTATAAGTGTAAAGAATGGCTTACGGCCTTTAAAATTGAGCATGTTTATAGCAAGCAGCAAATACTGACATTGTATTTCAATACCGTGCCGTTCGGTAATAATACTTATGGTATAAAAACGGCATCCTTAAAATATTTTAACAAGCAGCCGGGTACTTTAAACCCAGCCGAATCGGCATTGCTTATAGGCATGCTGAAGGCTACATCAAGCTACAACCCTATTAAAAACCCGCAGCGTGCTACCGAAAGGCGTAATACCGTTTTGGGGCAGATGGAAAAATATAAATACCTCACTGCTGATCAATACAAAAGTAACGTAGCGTTGCCACTCTCGCTTGATCTGAGCTATGTTGAAGATGACTCGCATGGTGATTCATACCTGCGCCGCGCAGTTGAAAAATGGCTGGATAAATGGTGTAAGGATAATGATTATAACCTTTATGAGGATGGTTTAAAGATCTACACCACCATCGACTCCAAGATGCAGCAATATGCCGAAGAGGCCGTTGCCGAAAAAATGAAGATGCTGCAAAAACGCTTCTATAACCTATGGGGAAACAAAAACCCGTGGCGCGATTCAAAAGGCGTTGAGATCAAAGATTTTATTCTTAAAAACGAGCAAAGGCTGCCTATTTATAAGCTACTTGAGAAAAAATATAGTGGTGACACCGTAAAGATCCAGGATTACTTTAAAAGCAAGAAGAGAATGAAGGTATTTACCTGGCATGGTGAACAGGATACCACTTTTTCTACCATAGATTCCATTAAATATTACGCCAAAATCCTTAATACAGGTATGATGACCCTGGAGCCGTCAACCGGTAAAATAAAGGTTTGGATAGGCGGTATCGATCACCGTTTCTTTAACTACGATCACGTAAACCAAAGCCGCAGGCAGGCAGGTTCAACCTTCAAACCGTTCGCTTACCTTACTGCGCTCGACAATGGTTTTACCCCTTGCGATAAATTCACCGACAAACCCGTATCTATCAAATACAAAGACAACGGCGAAGACAAAGTTTGGGAACCTAACAACGCCGATTTCCATTTCTCCTATCGTGAAATGTCCTTGCGCTGGGCTATGGGCAAATCTGTAAATTCTATTACCGCACAGCTTACCGAAAAAGTAGGCTGGGATAAAATAGTAGAATATGCTCACCGTTGCGGTATCGAAAGCCCGCTAAAGTCGGTTCCTTCGGTATCCTTAGGGTCAAACGATGTTTCGGTTTATGAAATGGTTAGGGCGTACAGCACGTTCCTTAACAAAGGCGAAAAAATTGACCCGCTGCTGGTTACAAAGATCACCGATCAGCAGGGTAACGTGATACAGGAGTTTAAACTTAAAACCGAAAAGGTATTAAGCGAAGAAACTGCCTGGCTCATGCTTTACATGTTCCGCGGCGGCATGGAAGAACCAGGTGGAACTTCGCAGGCGCTGTGGGAATATAACGGACTTTGGAAAAAAGACAACCAGATAGGCGGTAAAACCGGCACCTCGTCTGATTATGTCGACGGATGGTACATGGGTATCACCAAAGACCTTGTAACCGGTGTTTGGGTTGGTGCCGATGACCGTTCGGTACACTTCACCTCTTCCGAAACCGGCGAAGGATCACATACGGCCCTGCCTATCTTCGGCAGGTTTATGGAAAAGGTTTATGCTGATCAGTCATTAGGATACACTTATGGTCCGTTCCCAAAACCATGGACCAAGATCACCAAAACCTATAACTGTCCGTCGCCACATATTGAAGAAGATACAACATCAACGGATAGCTTAAGCAACCCTATTGATACAACAGGCGTAACACCTGTACAGGAAAGCAATCCGGAAAACCCGGAAAGTACGCCGCCTAACCAGCGATAAACAGGTATAGGCGCTATTTTCATAAGTGAAGAGAAAATGAATAAGGTTGTTTTTTGAATTAAGAACAACCTTATTTTATTAAATTAGCCATATCTATTTAGCATAAATAATATATGAATAAAGTTTACTCACTTTTCAATAGAGTTAAAAAGCACACCATTATATTTATTTGTTTTGTTGGCTCGCTGCTGATCAGCACCAATGTAAAGGCGCAATATTTTGGCCAAAACAAAGTAAGGTACAAAAACCTCAAGTTTAACGTTTATAAAACCCCGCACTTTGAGATTTACTATTACCTGAAAAATGATAGCATGGTGAAACGCTTTGCCCAGGAAAGTGAGCTTTGGTATACCCTGCATCAACAGGTTTTCAGGGATACCTTTAAACACGCCAACCCCATAATTTTATACGCCAATCACCCCGATTTTCAGCAAACTACAGCTATCGACGGCGAAATTAGCGTGGGCACCGGCGGTGTTACCGAAGGCCTCAAAAACCGCGTGGTAATGCCGGTAATGGAAACCAACCAAACTACCAGGCACGTTATAGGCCACGAGTTGGTACATGCTTTCCAATACCGCTTGTTGATGGGCCATGATTCATCCGAATATGAAAATATAAACAACATTCCGCTTTGGATGATTGAAGGCATGGCCGAATACCTGTCGTTAGGTAAAAAGGACACTTACACAGCTATGTGGATGCGCGATGCCTATCTGAACCATGATATCCCTACCGTTCGTGACCTTACCGAAAGCAGCAAATATTTTCCATATCGTTATGGCGAGGCGTTCTGGTCCTTCATAGGCTCAACTTATGGTGATACGGTGATAGTCCCGTTCTTTAAAAACGCAGCCAAATTTGGTTTGGAATATGGCATCAGAAGAACTTTTGGCTACGACGACCGTACGCTTTCCCGCCTTTGGAAAAACTCTATCGAAGCTACCTATAAACCGTTTTTAAAAGATACCACCCAAACACCAAAAGGTATCAAACTCATCGACAGTAAAAACGGCGGCGATCTGGTTGTTGCTCCATCTATTAGCCCCGATGGTAAATATGTAGCTTTCCTGTCGGCCAAAAGTTTGTTCAGTATTGATCTTTACCTGGCCGACGCCAAAACCGGGCGTATATTACGAAAGCTCACGAGTAAAGTATCAAACACGCATATTGATGAGTTTAACTTTATTGAATCGGCAGGTGCATGGTCACCGGATGGGACTAAATTCGCGTTCAGTGTATTTAGCAAAGGGCGTAACAGGCTTGATGTAGTCGACCTGAAAAGTGGCGATGTGATTGATGATATTTCGATGGAGCAGGTTGCCCAGTTCAGTAACCTGTCATGGTCTCCCAATGGTAGGGACATCGTTTTCCAGGGATTGGTCGAAGGTCAAAGCGATCTGTACTCTTATAACTTCGATACTAAAAAGATTACGCAACTTACCAACGATAAGTTTTCTGACTACCAGCCAAGCTATTCGCCGGATGGTAAAAAGATCATCTTTTCGAGCGACAGGACTACGTACGACCAGAGCCTGGAGCAGGATATTCCTTTCAACCTTGCCGAGCTTGACCTCGAAACAGGAAAAGTAACCGATATCAAAATCTTTAATGGATCCAACAACCTGAACCCACAATATTCGGCTGATGGCTGCCAGATCTATTTCCTATCCAACCGTGATGGTTTTCGCAACCTGTACCGGTATACGATTGAGGGAGGCAAGATAGAGCAAATGACCAACCTGTTCACTGGTATTTCGGGCATTACAGAATATTCACCTGCGTTAAGTATTTCCAACCATGATGATGTAGTTTATTCTTATTACCGCGCACAAAAATATTCTATTTACAACGCTAAAGCATCCGACTTTACACCGATTGTAGTGCAGCCGGGCGATGTTAATTTTGCAGCAGGTACCTTGCCGCCCAATCGTTCTGTCGGTGTAGACCTGATCAACTCCAACCTGAACAACTTTTTGGCTTACCGCAAAATCCCAACCGATTCGGTTAAGGCAATTCCGTTCCGCTCCAAATTCAAACTCGATTATCTGGCTGGTAGCGGCATCGGTGTTGGCGTTAGTAACTTTTATGGCACAAGTCTTTCAAGCGGTATCCAAGGCGTATTCAGTGATATCCTGGGTCGTAACCAGATCTTTGCCGCTGCTTCGGTAAACGGACAAATTTATGATTCGGGTGCTGCTGTAACTTATGTAAATCAAACCGGCAGGTGGAACCTTGGTGTGGGCGTTTCACATATACCCTACCAGTTCGGCTTCAATACATCCACTTACCCGGTAAAAAATGTGGGTGGAAAAAATCAAACGGTTTACTCTGATAACATCGACATTATCCGCAACTTTGAAGATGCAGGCAGGGTGTTTACCTCCTATCCCATATCAAGAACTACCCGCTTTGAAGTGAGCGGAGCAGCCTCGCACAACTATTACCGTGTTGACCGTTACAGCGATTATTATCTGCTTGATACCACCATGGTTAATGGTAAACAACAGGTAAGTATTGGTAATTACATCACATCCGACAGGAAAAAAATCCCTAACGATGAGGAATCAGCAACCCTTAATCAAAATTACGGTTCAACCTATTTTTATAATTTAAAATCATATTCCATTTTAACGCTTTCGACAGCTTTAATTGGCGATAATTCATTTTTTGGTGTAACAGCGCCATTAAATGGGTTCAGGTACAGGCTTGAAGCCGGCTATAACTTTGGTACCTACCGTTTCTTTTCGCCTACTATTGATGTAAGGAAATATGTACGTACCGCGCCGGTTACTTTTGCAGCAAGGTTCTTTGCAACCGGCCGTTTTGGTGATGATAAAGGACTTTATCCGCTATTTGTAGGCTATCCTTTTTACATCAGGGGTTATGAGGGTCAAACGTTTTATAATAACGGCAAGGCCACCACTAATGGCTTCACTATTGATCAATTGTCAGGGAGTCGCCTGGCAGTGTTCAACTTTGAGGTGCGTTTGCCGTTTACCGGGCCCGAAAAATTGGCTGCTATAAAATCAAAGTTCCTGTTTACCGATCTTAACTTATTCTTCGATGCAGGATTGGCCTGGAATGCAGGCGACCATATTTACTTCCAGAAAGATCCGCCGGTAATTGGTCAGCAGGATTTTGTTGATAACACAGGGAAAGTAACTACTCAAAACCTTTACGGCCGTGTGCCTGCTTTAAGCGCGGGTATTTCCCTGCGTATTAACGTATTTGGCGCTTTTATTTTGGAGCCTTACCTGGCCGTTCCGTTTAACCGCAGCGACGTTAAAAAGCCGTTGTTTGGTTTAGGCTTTACACCGGGTTGGTAATAATTGCTTATTGTAAAATAAGAAAAGCGGCTGATGGCCGCTTTTTCTATTTTAACTTTCGTCTCAATATCAAACTACGGTAATAAAATATGAGCAGTATTCATCCATTTCTTAATCAGTGCAACCCGGTCTTTCATAAACTTAGGCCCCCAGAACAAGTTCGACCAGTCATCAAAGTTTTCGTACTGAAAGCCAAAATAAAACACCCAAAAGCCAAAGCCTAAATATGGTATGGCGGCAATTTCCTCATTCGATAATGGCCGAATTTTACGATAACTATCAACAAAAATGTGAAATGCATCACGGGCTTCCCTCTCAGAGATTTTGCCGTAAGTAAACTCTAAAAAGTAATGAATAAAAAAAGAGGTAATATCATAAGCCAATAACCCTTTGCCCGCAAAATCAAAATCAAAAAAGGTTATCTCATTATCAACGGTGAAATGAAAGTTTTTCGGGAGAAAATCAAAATGACAATAACCATAGCCGAAGTTCCCATCAAATTGCTTATACCGCTCAATTACTTCCCTGGCGGTTTGTTTTAGATAGGCATACTCCTCTTCTAACCCAACAAATGCAGGTTCAAGTATTTTAAGCGGATTAACTATAGTGGTATCCACCGAATAAACTTCACGATAATGATGAAGCTCAATTGACGAAGTGATATTATGTATGGCCGCCATCTCCCTGCCTACAGTTTCAAGCTGCCGATCATTCATGGCATAAATAACACTGCCTTGTGCCCAGGAAAACAAAACACCATACCGTGTACCTTCCGCAGCATTGAAAACCTGCAGTATTCCTCCATTCATATCAGAAATTGGCCGGGATACTTTAGCTCCTTTTTCAAACAGAATGGTCAATAATTCTACTTCGCCTTTGATCTCTTCCAGCTTACGGTGGGCATCTCTGTAAATTTTGAAAATGTACTTTTCAGTCACATTTTCTATAACATAAGTATCGCTCACATTACGGATCAATAAGCGGCATGTTGTATCGTCTAAACCATAACTTTCCCGAAGTTTTATATTCAGTGCTTTTGAGGATAAGGTTGAATATTGCGTAGGGAAGATTTCCATAGGTCAACAAAGGTAGTTTATAATCTACAACCCGGCTATCCATTTTAAAACCTATTTATATTTTGTATGTTTAACTTATAACCTACACACTATGAAAAAGTTACTGCTATTCATATCAATTGCATTTTGCCCGCCATTATTGCTGGCCCAAACTAACGACAAAAGCAGTAATACAACAATGCTCCCGGCCAATGATATTGTAAAAAATATATCCACAGCGCCCAATACACATACATTTTATATTTTTATTCAAAAAACAAACCTGTCGCTTACTTACACCAGCCGGGGACCAATCACCATATTTGTACCTGTTGATAGCGGATACAGCGATATGCCTACCGGCAAGTTTGACTCTCTTGCTAAACCGGCGCATATTTGGGAACTTACTGATTTAGTTGCCTACCATGCCATTGCCGGGCAGCTAAAAGCAAGGGACATTCAGAAAAAGATCAATAAGGGAAAAGGCACGGCCACGTTTACCACGCTTTCGGGTGGAAAATTGTTCGCTAAAATAGATAGCAATAGTAACATTGTTTTAATTGATGGCAACGGAGGTAAAAGCGTGATCAACCAGTTTGATATAAAACAAAACAATGGTATAGTGCACCTGGTAAGTAAGGTATTGGTGCCTAAAAAGAAGCTGATATAAACAGACTGTCAAATGACAATCCCGGTATAATATAATTACGTATTTGAGTTATAGCATGTAGAAACTTTCTGCAATAAAAGGAAGCATCTATAATTAAAATAACATCAAAACATAATGGGTTATGAAAACACTCATCTTAACAGCGATAACTTTAAGCATCCTGACAGCATTAGGATGTCAAAACACCAGTGGACAGGATGCTAAACGAAAATTGAGCAAGCCTGCCGATGAATGGAAAAAGACGCTAACATCCAATCAATATCACATTATGGTTGAAAGCGGCACCGAGCCACCATATCAGAACGAGTATTGGAACAACCACGAAAAAGGTGTTTATGTAAGTGCCGCAACCGGCGACACACTATTTACCTCGGATGATAAATTTGACAGCGGTACGGGCTGGCCAAGTTTTGTTAAACCCTTCAACCCGAAAAAAGTAGCAATAATTACTGATAACAGCTACGGCATGAGCCGTGATGAAGTTATCGAAAAAAGTACAGGCTTACACCTTGGCCACGTATTTGATGATGGCCCTGCCGACCGCGGCGGCAAAAGGTATTGCATGAACTCAGGGGCTTTAAAGTTTATTAAAAAGCCATAACCCTGCGGTTCGCATTTAATGACGGGCGCAGCTGCGGCCTTACGCGTAAGCCCTGCTCATATTTTAAGCCGATGGTTAAGTCTATCCAGTCGGCATTAACAGATCTGATCATTTTTTCTTTTTGCGGACGCGTAAATGTGCTCACCACTTTGAAACGTTCCATAGCCTGCTCTTCGGTATTGATCTCCTCAAAATAAACCAAACGGTTAAGCTGCTGCGCATTGTCAAAAAACAAGGTCGGCATTTCGCTGTAAAACTGGATGGTTTTCATCAGGTCTGAACATAAGCCTACATGCAGATTTTTACGGTTCCTGTCGGTAATGATATAAACAAAACGTTTCATTTTATGATAAAAAATTTGGTGAACAGATAATTATTACTAACTTTATGAGCATAAAATTACTAATAAATTTAGCAAATCCAAATTTTATGTCAATAATTTCACAAAATATTAAGTTTCTCCGCAAAAAGAAGGGTTTAACGCAGCAGCAATTTGCGGACGAATTAGGTATAAAACGTTCATTAGTAGGCGCATATGAAGAAGACCGGGCTGATCCCAAATACGACTTACTAAAAACTTTAGCAACCTATTTTGATGTTACTATTGATGACTTCATCAACGAAACCATCAACGAAAAATGGCAGCCAAAGCCAAAAGGCAACCCTGCCAACCTGCGGATCCTGAGTATTTCTGTTGATAAGGAAGAAAATGAAAATATAGAAATGGTGCCCGTAAAAGCCAGTGCCGGCTACCTTAATGGTTATGCAGATCCCGAATATGTGGCGCAGCTTCCCAAATTCTATCTGCCTATGTTTAAACAGGGTACTTACCGCGCTTTCGAAATCAAAGGCGACTCCATGCTGCCCCTTGTATCAGGTACTATTATAATAGGTGAATATGTAGAAAACTGGGGCGATGTAAAAAGTGGCGAAACCTATGTAGTGATCTCTAAAAATGATGGCGTGGTTTATAAACGCATCGGCAATAAATTTAAGGAGAACAAAAAGCTAAAGCTTATTTCTGATAATCCAGTTTACGAACCCTATGAAATATCCGGCGAAGACGTACTGGAGCTATGGAAGGCTAAAGGTTATATTTCAACACAATTACCTTCACCTTCACCTGAGCCTACCATGGAAAGTTTAACTGCTATGATGGCCCAGATGCAGCGCTCCATATCTAACTTACAGCAAGGCAACAATTAAGTTACATCAGCTTTTTTAAACTATTACGATATATCTTTATCATACTGATAAAACGTAAATTAAATTAAAAAGCTATGAAAAAATTATTGTTAATGTGCTGCTTCCTTTTAGGAATTTCAGCAGCCAGCTACGCCCAGGGTGGCATGAGGAGAAGCCCGGAAGAAAGAGCAAAAGAATTGCAAACCCAGCTTAAATTAACAGATGATCAAACTACCAAGATCACCGCGGTTTACAAAGAGCAGGCAACTAAAATGGACAGCGTGCGTACTGCTGCCAATGGCGACAGGGATGCAATGCGCTCTGCCATGCGCCCAATGATGGAAGCAACCAATACCAAGATCAAAGCTATTTTAACAGCAGATCAGGCTGCTGCTTACGACAAGGCAATGAAGGAAAGAATGGACCGTATGCGCCAGGGCGGCGGTGGCCAGTAAACATTATCACATAGAAAAAAGCGACCAATGGTCGCTTTTTTTATTTTTGCACCAAACGAAGCATACTTGAAAGCAGCCGACGATTTTTTAAAACGCAAATTACAGGAGCGGCAGGAAGCTGGCACATACCGTGAACTGAAACCCGAAAACGGCAAGGTTGATTTTTGCTCGAATGATTACCTCGGTTTTGCCCATTCTGCTGTTTTAAAGCAAAGCATTGCCCATGAAGTAAACAACCATCCGCTTAGCTTAAATGGCGCGGCCGGATCAAGGCTGCTATCGGGCAATATACAATATGCTGAAGACCTGGAGCAGCAAATAGCCACTTATCACCTAAGCGAAGCCGGGTTGCTTTTTAATTCGGGTTATGATGCCAACCTGGGATTGCTGTCGTCCCTTGCCCAGCGTGGCGATACTATAATTTTAGATGAACTGGTGCATGCCTCTGTTATCGACGGCGCAAGATTAAGCTATGCCAATCGCTATAGCTTCCGGCACAACGACCTGGAAAGCCTGGAGGCCAAGCTAAAAATAGCTAAAGGTAATTGCTACGTGGTTATCGAAAGTGTTTACTCTATGGATGGCGATATGCCTCCCCTTTTGGAGCTCCTTAATCTCACAGAAAAATATAACGCTGCCCTCATTGTTGATGAAGCGCACGCAGTAGGCTTATATCCTAAGGGATTGGTTTGCGAACTAAGCTTACAACAAAGAATTTTTGCCCGTGTGGTAACATTTGGTAAAGCATTGGGCGGTCACGGGGCAATAGTGCTTGGCAGTAATAATATGCGGAATTACCTGATCAACTTTGCTCGCTCTTTTATTTATACAACCTCGGCTCCTTTCCATCAACTGGCGGCTATAAAAATGGCCTATCGACTATTGGAAAACTCGCACGAGGCTATCATCAGCCTAAAAAAGAATATAGAATTATTTAAACAGGAGATAAATACAGGCGAAAATTTCACCTTGTTAAACAGCGACAGCCCTATCCAGTGCATAATACTCGGGAGCAATGAAATGGCCCGGGAAGCGGCTAAGCAACTGCAAATGAACAACCTGGATGTAAGGGCTATCCTAAGCCCAACAGTTGCGCAGGGTACCGAACGCATCAGGATTTGCCTGCATAGTTTTAATACCGAAAATGAGTTAACTTTGCTGGCTGCAACATTTAATAAATTTAGATTATTACATGCCTGATAAACAACCGATATTTATTTCCGGCATCGATACCGGGATTGGTAAAACACTGGTTTCGGCTATTTTAACCGAAAAATTAAACGCGGATTACTGGAAGCCTATACAGTCAGGCGATCTTGATAAAAGCGATACGCTTAAAGTTAAAAGCCTCATTTCAAATAAGATTACCCATTTTTTCCCGGAGGCTTATGCCCTCACACAGCCTTTTTCTCCCCATAAGTCGGCTGCACTTGATAAAGTAACTATCGACCTGGAAAACATCGTTCTGCCAAAAACAGATAACCAATTGATCATTGAAGGAGCCGGTGGTTTGATGGTGCCCCTGAATGATAACTTCCTGATCATTGATCTGATTAAACAGCTTAACGCACGAGTTATACTGGTAAGTAAACATTATTTGGGCAGTATTAACCATACCCTGCTTTCGTTACATGCGCTAAAAAAATATGGTATCCCTATTATGGGTGTGATTTTCAACGGCGATAAGGATATCTATTCAAAAAGCTATATCCTTGATTATTCGGAAGTAGCTGATCTCGGGCAGATCCCGGAGTTTAAAACTATCAACAAAAAAACTGTTAAAGAGGCCGGCAAGTTTATTACCTTGTAACACCGGCAATTTGATAAACCGATATTTCGCCGGTTTCTTAAACATATACTATGAAGAACATTACCGTAATTGGCTCCGGAACGATGGGTAACGGCATTGCACATACCTTTGCCCAGCATGGCTTTGAAGTATCGCTGGTTGATATCAGCGATGATGCACTGAGTAAAGCGTTGCAAACTATCAGCAATAACCTGGACAGGCAGGTAAAAAAGGGTACTATAAATGAAGAAACAAAAACCCAGACCCTGAGCCGCATCCGGGTTTTTACCGACCTGACTGAAGGCGCTCAGCATGCCGACCTTGTAATAGAAGCCGCCACCGAAAACCAGGAAATAAAACTAAAACTGTTTAAGCAGCTTAGCGACATTTGCAAAGATACCGTAATAGTTGCTTCCAATACCTCATCCATATCTATTACTAAAATTGCCTCAGTTACCAAAAATCCGGGCAATGTAATAGGCATGCATTTTATGAACCCGGTACCGGTAATGAAGCTTGTAGAAGTAATACGGGGTTATGCTACTACCGATGCTGTTACCGAAACCATCATGGAGCTTTCGCGCACTTTAGGCAAAGATCCGGTGGAGGTAAACGACTATCCCGGCTTTGTAGCCAACCGCATTTTAATGCCCATGATAAACGAGGCTATTTACACTTTATATGAAGGCGTTGCCGGCGTTCAGGAAATTGATACGGTAATGAAACTGGGTATGGCCCACCCTATGGGTCCACTGCAACTGGCTGATTTTATAGGTCTTGATGTTTGCCTTGCCATTTTAAAAGTTTTACATGATGGCTTTGGCAACCCTAAATACGCCCCTTGTCCGCTATTGGTAAATATGGTAACTGCAGGCCATTTAGGGGCCAAAACGGGCAGCGGGTTTTATAAATACACCCCAGGCAGCAAGGATTTGGTTGTAGCTGATAAATTTAGCGCCTAAACCCGGTTAAACTTTCGATGTTGGAGGTTGTCAATAGTAATTATACTGAACAACTAAAAACATCTGAAAATGAAAAGCATTGCTAAATTAGGAATAGTACTCGCCTTAACAGGCTCATTATTTGCATCATGCTCAAGCCAGGCTTATGTAACCGAACAACCGGTTGAACCGGTTTATGTGCGCCCGATAGCGCCTTACCCTAATGCCGTTTGGGTACCCGGCGAATGGGTTTGGCGCGGTAACCACTACGTTTACCGTCAAGGCTTTTACGCGCGACCACGATATAATCACGTATACGTACAAGGCCACTGGCAACCAACCAATCGTGGTTATGTTTGGGTGAGGGGATATTGGAGATAATCTCGCCCCCCCCCCAGCCCCCTAAAGGGGGAGTTATAAAAAGAAAAGCCTTTAGCGATTGTCTGCTAAAGGCTTTTGTATTAACAATCATTGTTCCCCCTTTAGGGGGTTAGGGGGCTCTACATCCTTTCAGGCACTTCAATACCCAAAAGCTTCATGCCTTTGCTGATCACTTTAGCTGATGATGCAGATAAGGCTAAACGGAATTGTTTTGAATCCTCGTCTTCAGCCTGCAATATCGATTTTTCGTGGTAGAACTTGTTGTACGTTTTGGCAAGCTCATACACGTAATTGGCAATAACAGCCGGGCTGTAACCTTTCGCCGCTTCTTTCACTGTTTCGGGATATTTGTTGAGCAACACGATCAGATCGCGTTCAACACCTGCCAATTCAGTTACAACCGGTTTAATTTCAGCATTATAATCAGCCCTGCTTAGCACTGATTTGATACGGGCATGGGTATATTGAATAAATGGCCCGGTATGTCCCTGAAAATCTACCGATTCGTTTGGATCAAACAGCAAACGTTTTTTGGGATCAACTTTTAACAGGAAATATTTTAGGGCTCCCATACCTATAGTATGATATAACGCAACCTTATCTTCTTCGCTAAAAGCATCAACTTTGCCCATGGCTTCGGTTTGTTCTTTAGCTGTAGTTTCCATTTCGGCCATCAGGTCATCGGCATCAACTACTGTACCTTCACGTGATTTCATTTTGCCCGATGGTAAATCAACCATACCATATGAAAGGTGAAATAACCCATCCGAACCGATTTTACCCAATTTCTGCAGTATCAGGAACAACACTTTAAAGTGATAATCCTGCTCGTTACCTACCACATAGATGGATTTATCCATATGGTAATCATTATACTTCAACTGTGCTGTACCCATATCCTGGGTAATGTAAACCGAAGTACCATCACCACGAAGTACAAGCTTTTCGTCAAGACCATCTGAAGTAAGGTCTATCCAAACCGAGTTATCTGCTTTTTTAAAGAATACATCTTTTGCAAGGCCTTCTTCAATAATATCTTTACCTAAAAGGTAAGTGTTCGATTCGTAGTAGTATTTATCAAAATCAACACCAAGTTGCTTATAGGTTTCAGCAAAGCCTGCATAAACCCAACCGTTCATGGTTCTCCAAAGGTTCATTACCTCTTCATCGCCGGCTTCCCATTTTTGCAGCATCTGCTGAGTTTCAATCATGATAGGTGTAGCATTTTTGGCTATCTCCTTGATCTTATCTTCCTCGCCGGCTATTTTATCATCCAACTCACCGATTAGCTTTTTGTTTGCCTCGTCGGTTTGTGCGCGTTTTTCCTTAACCTTGGCTATGGTAGCTAATGATTCTTCTATTTTTACCTGCTGGTTTTCTTTAAAGGCGGAGAGATTGTGTTTTTCATAAACCTCATGCAATACGGGCTTAAGCTGTTCCCTCAGTTCCTTATCAAACAATACATAATATTTACCAACCAGGTGATCGCCCTTCATGCCTGATGATTCGGGAGTTTCGCCATTGCCGAACTTTTGCCAGGCCAGCATGGATTTACAGATATGGATTCCGCGGTCATTAACCAAGTTGGTTTTGATCACCTCATACCCATCGGCAGCAAGGATCTCAGCAACCGAATAACCTAACAGATTGTTACGGATATGGCCCAGGTGCAGCGGTTTATTGGTATTGGGAGATGAATACTCCACCATTACCTTTTGCCCATTAGGTTTTGCTACCGCGAAATCATCGGCAGTAATATGATTATATAACTGGCTGATCCAGTATTCATCGCTGATAGAAAGATTAAGGAAACCTTTGATCACGTTAAAGGAAGCAACTTCTTTCAACTCGTTTTTTAAGAACTCCCCTATTTCGGCACCTGTTTGTTCAGGCCCCTTGCGCGAAAATTTGGTAAACGGGAAGGTTACTATGGTTACCTGTCCTTCAAACTCCTTACGGGTTTCCTGTATGCTAACGGCAGCCGGTTCAATGTCAGTTTGGTATAGCTGTTTAACTGCTTTTACGGCTGCTTCAATAATAAAATCCATTCGGCAAAATTAAATAAAATGGGCGGATTGAAAATATTAAAATGGTGATGTTTCTGCTTGGGTTTACGCGGCACCTACGGAGCCGAATTTCGGGATGCTATAAACACGATACTCCTACGGAGTTAAAAATGGCAGTTTTCCAAAACTCCGTAGGAGTATCGTGTTTATAGAGCCGAATGCGAACCTGATTTTGGGCTCCGTAGGCGCCTCGTATATCGTTTATCCCAGCAATCGACGACTTATTCCCTGCACATTCTCGTTAACAAAGCCTCATGCTGAGGATATTGCAACACCAATTCGTCACGCTTAGCCATTTCAAATTCGCTAAAATCAAAACCTGGCGCAACGGCACAACTCACCAATGTAAAGCCCTCTCTCCTCTTTAATTCAGCAGCAAACCAAAAGCCTGCCTGTACAACTACTGAAAAACTGCCGGTATTTTCGTCAGATAATTCATGACTTATCAAATTGCCATCTTTTTGGACCACGTGAATGATCAAAGGCTGCCCCTTATGAAAATACCAGATCTCATCTGATGCAATGCGATGAAAACCGGAGAAGTCAGCATTCTCTAATAAATAGTAAATGGAAGTGCAGGCGTTTTTAACATTTGTCTCTCCAATACGGTTAACCTGCTGTTCGGAACGAAAAGTCTCTTTGTAATAACCACCCTCAGGATGGGGGAACAGGTTTAACAATTGGATATAGTACGCTGCATTTTGAGTTTCCATAAAACAAGTATAAAACAAAAAAGCCCCCTTTTCAGGGGACTTCCGACATAATTAACCAACCAAAGAAAACCTGTCTTATTTGAAGCTTGTTGTTCCGTCGCCCTGGTAAGCATAGCGGAAAGTATAGTAACGTGATGCCGGCCTGGTAGTAAGATCAGCAAACGCGGCAGTTGTAGTGTTTGGATTGCCCTTGTAATAGCTGATCATTTCAACCTTAGCGTATTTGCCGTCAGCAGTTTTGATCACGAATATTTTACCAGGTACGGTAAGGATAGCGTGCTGCGGCTCGGTAGTAGCGGTATAAGTGTACCAGCCCGAAATGGCAGGAGCGCCCGTTGCATCGCTTTTATAACCATCTGCTGGTGCTGTGGTTAACGTTTCAAACGTGCTGCTCACTACCTGGGCCTGGGCTGTCCCGGTGCCTGATGTACCACCATTTACAAATATGCTGGTCGATTTAAATTTAAGGTCCCATTTAGTAGCTGAAGCAGTATCAGCCCCTGTAACCTCTGCTCCTGTTGCAAGGCTGAAATAAACGGTTGCCTTTGATGCACCATCAAGATCAGCAATGGTTTTAGTGGTAAGCTTGCTTGCTGCAGGGGTTGGATCGTCGTTGTTTTTACTGCATGATGATACCAGTAATATAGTCGCCGCGCCGAATGCCAATGATAAAGTTTTGAATTTGTTCATGTGTGTTTTATGTATGATAGTTTAATAATTATTGCTTATTAAAATTGTAGGCCACGCCGGCGTAGATAAGCCTGCCGGGCAGGTTCAGGATCACCTGCGGATCTTTATGATTAAACAGGTTTTGCGCAGTTAACTGCAAACGGAGTGCATTATTCATAAACAGCTTTGAAACTGACGCGTTGACCAGCATATAGCCGTTGGTATATTCATCATCCCGGTTTACAATGCCATTGCCATCGCTGTCTTTATAGCCATATCTTCCGCGATAAATAGCCCTTACCGAGGTGTTGATGCCTGTTTTTTTGTCGTAATAGTTGAGCCTGATGTTGTAGGTATATTTTGACCTGCCGAGCAAACCGCCATAGTCACTCCGTTTTAATACTTTGGTGAGATTGGTTTCAGGGTCTTTGGTGAAAACCTTGCCAGCTTTGATCTGATCAAGCACATCCTGGTCATATGCTTCTAGGTATTGGAAGCCGCCGCCTATTTGAAGGGGTTTAAAAAGCTGATAAGTAACATCGGTTTCTACCCCCTGGGTATATACTTTATTGAGATTGAAGTAAGAGAAAACCGATTGCCCGTTTGTTTTCAGGGCGATGGCAGCGGTCTCGATTAGGTTGCTGATGTTATTGCGAAACAGGTTGGCAGTCCAATAAAGTTTAGTAACTGGTTTATATCTGAAACCAAAGTTGAAAGCTGTCGAACTTTCGGCGTTTAATCTTTTAAGTGTCGAGGGATCAATCAATACTGTTTCAATCTGTCCCTCCTGCTGTAAGCGCGCTATCCCGGCTTTTGCCTCTTCGTAACCAAATACACTATAGCCAACTTCGGCATTGGTAAAGTTGAGGTAAAGCTGCCTGAAATCAGGTGCTTTGTATCCTTTACCTGCCGAACCTAATATGGTAAGCTTATCACTAAGCGCGTAACTTGCCGCCAGTTTAGGACTAAACTGCGATTTATAAACACTGTGCGCATCAAACCTGCCGCCTCCTATGATGTCAAGCTTTTTTACCGGGATCCAATCCGCCTGGAAATAACCGTAACCGCATGTAAATGACTGCTGCTTGGTATAGCGTGTAGCCTCTACAGTTTCATACTGGCCGCCAACACCTGCTGTCAACTTTAAATTATCCCGAGCCGCATAATCGTCCTGTACCTCGGCACGGTTAAAGGTTTGGGTAAAGTAAGTTTGATCGTAAACTGCATTGTCATCCTCATACCTGATATCCGAATTGGTTTTATAAACCGAGCGGTAAAGCTGCAACACTGAAACATCCTTTTTGCTGAAGCGATGGGTAAGTACAGGCGCGATATTGAAATCCTTTTCGGTGCCTTTACCTGAAGCAAAGCGGTTATTATCAACCGAAAAACGGCTGTCCTGATCATTGGTAAAATACCTTACAGATAACTTCAGACTGGTATTATCATCAAAGCGATAAGCTGTTTTGCCGTTAAGTGTATAGCCATGAAAAGGCGAAACCGTTGGAATGCCTGATGCCGGTTGCAGGCTGTAGCCTCCGCTGCTATTGCGGTTGGCAAAACCGCTGATGTAAAATTTATCCGTTTTGTATGATGAGTTCAGGGAGATATCGGCATTTTTATTGGTACCATACCGCCCGGCCGCGCCACCCGAAAAGCCTTTGGCTGGCTCGGCTGTAATGATGTTCACTACGCCGGCCATTGCCTCCGAGCCGTAAAGGGAAGATGTAGGGCCTTTAACTATTTCTATCCTGTCGATATTATTGGTGGAGATCCTTGATAGCTCCAGGATACCAGTACTGCGACCAATCAGCGGCAAGCCATCTATCAGGATGAGGGTATAAGCCGGATCAAAACCCTGGATCTGGATGCCCTGTCCGTGCGGATCATCCAAAATGTTAATGCCGGTTTGTTCAGATAAAACCTCGTTGAGGCGCACCAACCCTCGTTTTTTTATTTCTTCGGATGTGATGCGGGTTATCGGGATAGGTACCTGCTGTAAACTTTTTGCGGTTCGGGTACCTGTTACTACCACCTCTTTTAATTGCTTAGTGCTATCCTTCCCTGTTGTGTCGCGTTGTGCAAAAGCAACAGTTGAAACCAACAAGACAAGTATCAAAGGAAGAATAATTTTCATTTATTTAGACTAATTAAAAATAATGATGCAAATTTGTAGCATAGCTAACCTATTTGGTTAACGCCAAACGGATTGAAAACAACGCTAAACGGATTTTATGCACACTGCCCCTACCACTGCTTCACAAACCAACTATATTCAATTACACTACCCGGAAGGTTTTACTGCCGCATGCCTTGAGGAGAGAGGTCACGAAATAAGATTTACCGACGGCGGTGTTAAAATAAATGAATGCTGGTTTGATGGGATTTGTGTTGTATACAGTATTCTTGATTCTACCCGGTCGTTCTCTATTAGTATTGATTGCCCTAAGCCAGGTAGGGTCATGCTTTTCATGTTGGATGGTAAAACGGAAGTTGCCCTCGGGAAAACATCGATAAGAATAAGTAAGGGCAATAGTTATTCCATTTGCAGGGCCAACCTAAATGTCAATGTATTACTCCATGGTAACACCTCGATGTTGACCATATGTATTGATGAATCATTTATAGAAAAGTTATCTGCCCAGGGTGCTTTGCCTGACGATGTAAAAAAACACCCCGATCATTTGATTAAAAAGGATCTGAATACCAAGGCACAATCCATCAGTAACAACATTTTAGACAATGCCCAAAGCCCTTATTTAAAACGCCTGTTGCTTGAAGCCGGCATAGTGGATTTACTAATCAAATTGCATCAACCAGAGGAAACAATTTTGCAACCTATTTTAAGCGAAAGTGATAAAACCCGCTTACTGGAAGCCAGAAATATAGTGGAGCAAAATTTAAAACAGCCATGCTCATTAACCGAGCTTTCGCGCAAAACCGGGCTTAATGATTTTAAACTAAAAAAGGGGTTTAAAGCATTGTTTGGCAACACTGTTTTTGGTTACCTGGCCGAACTCAGGATGAATCTCGCCCATAAATTACTCCAAGACGGTCGCAGCGTCAGCGAAGTGGCCGAAACCGTGGGCTATAAAAACGCACATCATTTTACAGCAGCTTTTAAAAAACACTATGATATGCTGCCAAGTAAGGTTGGCAAACTCATGTTTATTATGATGGGGTGCTGGACCTGGATGTAATATTGAGTTTATAATTCCATGTGATGCGTCTCTACATAATCGTTTACTAATCACTCCTTAAACAACTTCAAAATCCCTGTCTGGTTATTCTGTTCTGCCAGTTTCTTAGCTGAGATCCCCTGCTTGTTCTCTTTATTAAAATCGGCGTCAAACCTCATCAACAATCGGATCTGATCCAGTTTAAATTTCCGTTTCACTGCGTAAAACAGTGCCGTATTACCATCTTTATCAGCAAAGTTTACATCGGCGCCATTACTTAAAAACCATTCGGCCACTTCAAAGCGTTTCCAGTTGTATGCAGCCATGAACGGGGTATCAATGCCAATACCATTATCAGTTTGTGCCCCGTAACTTTTGAACAATCCGGCAGCTATAACATCGTTGTACCAGGCGATGGCATACATACAATGCTCGGGATCAGCACCTTTGGCCAGCAGATATTTATATAACAGCTCATTTCGCCCCCTCGTATAGGCGTACCAAAGCGGTGTGGCCGGGAAAAACCCGCAGTCCTCTTTGATCCGGTGAACGGAATTAAGATCCATGCCCTTTGCCAGCAATAATTTAAGCATGGCCAGGCTATCTTCGGCTTGTGCCGGGCGTTTGGCGATTTCAATACCGCACAGGTAATGAAGCGCGTTTTTACCGGTGTCCTCTGCCCAGGTAAGCCATTTGTGATCCTTTTCGATCATCGCTTTAACAGCTTCAACATTGAGATCTTTTATGTGCTGAATAAATTTGATCATGGCTTTTTCCTTTTTATTTATCCAGCAAAGTCAACCAGGTTTTTATGGCCTTTCGCAAAGCTCCCTCTTTTGCCGCCACTTCGTCCATATTGTAAAAAAACGCCAATCTCCGACCGTCTGCATAATCGCCGGATAGCAAACCTGATGTATCATTAATCTTTGCTCCAGTAGGAAATACCAGCCTGATACAATCTTTTTGGTATACGTTTGAAACTATGATATATCTCTTATACTCTTTAGGATCAAAGGGTTTCATTTCACCAGTATATAAAAAACTCGGTGCATTCCACTTGATATGCTCCCCAATTTCATCGTCAACAGTCAGGATGATTTTTCTCAACGCTTCTAAAACCTCCTTTAATGGATGATCGAGCTTTTGCATATAGGCATCTACACCGGCCGAATCGGCAAGTGTGACTGGTTTGGCGACTTTGGCTTTCATGACAAACAGGCAATAGATTAGTTTTGAGGCTTTATCTAAGTTAAAAAAAAGAGTAGTTAATACCAAAGGAACCTTAAATAGTACCACAAAACAAGCCTGCATCATCTTAACTTTGGTGTATCAAATCAGAATATTACCATCATGGAACAGAAGCTGCCACTCCCCCCTTTTAATTTTGAAACCGCCACTCAAAAAGTGCAATTAGCCGAAGACGCCTGGAACAGCCAGGATCCGGCAAGAGTTTCATTAGCATATACAATTGACACCGAATGGCGCAACCGCTCGGAATTTGTGAACGGCCGCGAACAGGTTGTTGAATTTTTAACCCGCAAATGGCAAAAGGAACTCAACTATAAACTAAAAAAAGAGCTGTGGGCTTTTACAGATAACCGAATTGCAGTACGGTTTGAATATGAATACCATAATGCGGAAGGCGAATGGTTTCGCGCTTATGGTAACGAGAACTGGGAGTTTGACCAAAACGGGCTCATGCAAAAACGCTATGCCAGCATCAATGATTTGCCCATCAAACAAGAAGACCGGCGGTTGTAAAAATAAAATAACCCCTTATACAAGCCGCCGGCCTTTATAAGGGGTTAACATCAATGTTAAAATAATCAAGTAAAAAGGTTTAGGGTTCCTCTTTGGTTAGATTTATAGGCGTTCAAAGTGATTTATACATTCTCGCGCCTTTAACGGTCATTAACACTCCAACATTTTTATTCTTATCAGGGGTACAAATATTAAATCGGGATTATCTTTCTATCTCAAATTTCGTTTAAGTACTAAAAATCAGAAAGGGTGAAATCGCCCTTTTTTTAGTTCAAAACAGATAATAAAATGAAATATAAGTACATTATTTTTCCTACTTTGCATTATAGCTAACCTCAGTTAACAGATATAACCTTTAATTAATGCAAACTGCTATTTCAGCCGCTCCCATAAAAATTGCCATTATCGATAACCACACTTTGTTCAGGCAGGGTATGATTAGCTTGCTCGAAGATTTTAATGAGGTTGAAATCCTTTTCGATGCTGAAAACGGGGAGGATATGATCAGCAAACTTAAAAAGTCGCCTCTACCTGATATTGTGTTGATGGACATTACCATGCCTGTGATGGATGGCTATAAAGCTACTGCCTGGCTGCGGGAAAACCACCCAACGGTGAAAGTACTTGCGTTAAGCATGTCTGACGAAGATAAACCGATCATAAACATGCTTAAGAATGGAGCTGTTGGCTACATGCTTAAGGAATCAAAAATCAGGGACGTAGTTTATGCAATGCAAACCATCCAAAAGCATGGATATTACCTTAATGAACTGGTAAGCGGTAAATTGTTGTATACCATGCAAAATAAAAACACACCGGCCGATAAATCGAAAGAACTTACGTCAAATGAGCTTACCTTTCTGAAACTAAGCTGCTCAGAACTTACCTACAGGCAAATTGCGGATGAAATGAACCTGAGCCCACATACCATCGATAATTACCGGGAATCGCTATTTCTAAAATTCGGGCTTAAATCAAGAACCGGCATGGTACTCTTCGCTATCAAAAATCAGATTATAACTGTTTAAGGCCTTTACTGATACCGATCTGTTTGATAATATTTTAAAAAATCAGCTTAAATACAAAAGGGATCCACAATGATTCCCAGACTAATCAATACATAATTGCGGTAGAGTTTACTTCCCCTGCCCGGATATAAGCTCATCAACTTATTATAGCGGTCATTGTTGAAAATGAGCAGGTAATTTAATATTACAAAGGGGATAAAAAACACAAGTAAACCGGCAATGAAAGCATTTATGGCTTTATCCCGGGTTAGGTCGAGCGTAAAAAGGATAGGGATATCCGTAAAAAATCGAAGAATAAACAACAGGGTTAACAGGTTAACACCCTGAATTAATGATATAGGGATAATTGTAAATGCTTTCCAATTACCGTCTGTCCCCTTCTTTGCCCTCTCCTGGGTAATGGCATCAACCCAAATCTTATAATAAATGCTTAACATTTGTCTTTGATTTAAATGCAACTATTTTAACTAACCCTTAATACCACACATAAGTTTGCATTAGTGTTAAGTAGCTGATATTTACTATATTCCGTTAGTAATGGCAATTCGTTACGACATTTCGTTATCCCTGGGTCATGCACAGCGTTAAAATACTCATTATCAATAAGATGAAAACAAGGCATAAGTATTGAATTAACCATAAGGCTCGTTAATAAATAATAAATCACAACAATATCACTAACCTTAAAACACATCACTATGCCAAATCATTTATCAACGTTCGGAGTTATCCATACTGCAATAAGTCTTGTAGGGGTTGCTATCGGTTTTATTGCCTTGTTTCAGGATGGTAAGATCATTCCTAACACCAAAAACGGAAAACTTTATGGCATCTTCGCTGTACTGGCCTGTTTGTCATCATTCCTCGTTATGAAAACCGGTCAACTGAGCAGCGCTCATAACCTTTCAATTTTAATCCTGATATTATTACCAATCGTCTATTATGCTCCGTCATTGCGCATTTTTGGCGGCAAGGCCGATTATGTACAAACCGTAGGCATGACGGCAACGTTATTCTTTTCATTGATACCGGCTGTGGTTGAAACGCTTACAAGGCTCCCTGTTGAACAACCACTGGCCGATGGGCCCGATTCGCCTGTAGTAAAAATGGGGCTTTTAATTTTACTGGTATTATTTATCATCATTATGATATACCAGGCAATTAAACTGAAGAGCCAACGCAAGGGATTTAGCCCTGCCATGTAATTGTTATCTGCCGATACATTAATATATTAACTGTCTGGGGCCTGCCTGTTTTTTACGGGCAGGCATTTTTGTTTCACTACAATACTTCTACACGGAGCTACACCAATATCAAAAGTTCATGTAATGCTCATAGCTACTTGAAATAATGTTACATTTATTGAAAGCTACCCTGTATTAAAA
The DNA here is from genome assembly GCF_059690695.1 of Mucilaginibacter sp. A5337. Classification (NCBI taxonomy): domain Bacteria; kingdom Pseudomonadati; phylum Bacteroidota; class Sphingobacteriia; order Sphingobacteriales; family Sphingobacteriaceae; genus Mucilaginibacter; species Mucilaginibacter sp. A5337. The sequence goes on from NZ_JCAWEC010000001.1 coordinate 25,493, forward strand.
TCTCCGTCCACAATGAAAGATATTAAGAGACGATCATTCATTAAACAAACATTATTGGCAGGCGCAGGCACCGTCCTCGCCCCTCAATTATTAAGTGCTCAACAAATTGATGATCAAAAAATCAAAAGCTCTGATACTACCAAGCCGACCTCCGGAAAAAAAGTAATTGTTGCAGGGGCCGGCATTACAGGCCTTTGCTGCGCATACGAATTAATGAAAGCCGGTCATAATGTAACCGTATTGGAGGCTGATGGCCGGTATGGCGGGCACGTGTTTACGGGCAGAGATGGTTTATCGGACGGTTTATATGCCGACTACGGAGCCGATCACATCACCAAACCCGGCTACGAAAAGTTTTTTGAATATGTAAACGACTTTAAGCTTACAGCCCTGCCCTATCCTCATGCCGAAGGATCGGCCGCCACACCCGACCGCAATGGCCTACGCATGATTGGCGGTAAGTTTTATACAGACGCCGAAATGCAAGATCCGGCTGTATTAACCAAAATGGGCTTTAATGAACGTGAGGTTAAATTCCTTGCCGAAAATCCTTTTTATGGCCTGAGCTCCTTCTACCTTAAAAAATACAGCGGTAAGTTCACCGACCCATATCAGCCTTTTGGAGTTGGTTATGATGATTTTGATAAAATTCCGGTTAGCGAGCTTTATAAAAAAGAGGGAGCATCTGCGGCGGCACTCGCTTATCTGGGTGGGCAAAGGACTTCTGCATTGTATCATCTTTGGAGGGCTTATGTTATGGAATCGCGGGGCATTCCACTATCCGAAGGTGATACCTATCATTTAAAAGGCGGCAACGAACAATTGCCTATCGCCTTTGCCAAACGCCTGGAAAAAAGGGTAAAATTAAACCATCGCATAACCGCTATCAACCATTCAGCTACTCATGTTACGGTTAAATATAAGCCCTATGGGAAAACTGAACAGGAAATGACTGCCGACTTCCTGGTAAACTGCATAACGCTGCCCATATTTAAAACTATCCCATTATCCCCGCCCCTTTCACCCGAAAAGCAGTACGTGGTTAATCGTACCACTTATTCATCGCACCCGTTTTATGTATTTGAGGCGAGCAGCCGTTTTTGGCTTGATGATGGTTTTAAAAGCATTAATATGGAATTTGAACATCCCTTTATATCATCTATATGGGAAGAAACGAATGAAGTTGGCAGTGACAAAGTGATCCTGAAAGCATATGGCCCCGGCGGTATTACGCCGCAACAGGTGCTTGATGCCTTCAGGCAGGTTTACCCGGGCAAACACGATACCATTGAGCAAGCGCTAACTAAAGACTGGACACGCGATGCATTTGCCCCCGCCTGTGAAATGGAACCATTCCCAATAGGACAAATGCACCGCTTTTGGCCCCAGATCATGAAACCCGAAGGCCGGATCTATTTTGCCGGCACTTATGCCGATAATTTAAGCAGGGGGATGGAATCATGTATCCGTTCGGCTCAGCGTGTGGCCGGCGAAATTGATAAAGTATAAACAAAAAAGCACCCCGGTTGGGGCGCCTAAAAACAAAACTAAATCAAATAACTTTATCTGGGAGCACCATCGCAAAAACGCTTTTCGCAGCCGCGCCGGTAGCGTCTTTATAGGTTAAGGTCAATTTATGGTCATCAACAACAAATGCCGAGTTTACGTAAAATTGAGCATCAGAAGGCTCAGTGCTGATGACATTACTACCTTCACTTACCGTTTTTTTGGCTATATCTATATTTAACCCATTCCCTTTGGTGCTAAATTTTCCAGTATACTGAACTGTAGTTGAATTACCGTTTTTATAAGCTACGTCAACAAGCAAAAATGTACTATCTGATGCAAATAGTAAATAACGCACTTGTTCTCCCTCTTTTATTGGGGTGTACCACTGGCCCAAAAGGGATGTGTTCTTCAAAACAACAGGTTGCTGAGCTTTATCTTTTTTACAGGCAACCAGGAAAAATAAAACCGCTATGAACAGACTTGCAGCTAATTTTCTAAATATCAATACAGGTTTTATCATAAAGTGAAGGTTTAACTATTATTACGATACTTACCGTCGTTTCGCTACATCTATAATAAAAAAAGACCGCCCGGAATAGAGCAGTCTTTCAATATTTAAAGTTACCGGTATTTTAGTCGGCCTTGCTTACCCTGCCTGAGCCGGCGTAATGAGTTTCTCCAATTGTCGCCGTACCGGAATATACAACACTTCCAGAGCCTGAAATACGGGCCGAAACAGTTTTACTGGCAATTACATTAACATTTCCTGAGCCGGCAATCGAAGCTTCAACAGTTTCTGTCTTTAACGATTTTCCGTTGATCTCTCCCGAGCCCGAGATACGGCAATCGGCCATGCCTGTGCTTCCTTTAACATCAATGGATCCTGATCCGCTAATCTTCAGATCCAATGTACCTGATTTAACAGCAGTTTTAATATTTCCTGAACCGCTTAAAGCAATTTTGGCATGCTCGCCGGTTATAGTTCCGTCAACGGTTGCGTTTCCGGAGCCGCTGTTAGCAAGATATTCAAGGCTTTTGGCGGTAATGTAAATATTAGCGCGCTGAATATTACGGTGGTTTTTCCAATGGTCTTTAAACTCAACTTTTAATATGCCGCCTTCTACTTCGGTTTTTATATCGTCAACTATATTGGCGTCAACATCAAGCTTTAGGCTTTCGGTCCCGTCAATTTTTATAAATACGTTAAACGGCCCCCCGCAGGCTATACCGTTGAAGCCGGATACATTTCGGGTTACGCTTTGTGCAGAAGCATTAAAGGCCATCGAAACGGTGAGTAACGAAGCCATCATTGAGAATATTAGTTTTTTCATGATTGCGTGTTTAAGTATATGACGCTGTTTTTAAAAAAACGTTGCAGTGCTTTCTTATTTTTATTGCTGATCAACCTATCTCAAAATAGTAACCGGCCCCGATAACGGTGGCTTACCCGTTTTGAGATCAATGATATAAAAATAGGTACCTGCTGGTAGCTGCCGTCCGTTAAAGTTACCATCCCAGGGCACGCCGTAGCCTATTGAGTGGTATAACCGTTCGCCATACCTGTTAAACACATCTACAGTTGAGCTTTCATAAGCTACCAATCCCTTTACCTCCCAATAATCGTTAAACCCATCGCCGTTGGGTGTAAAAGTATTAGGCACGGTAATATCAGGCGATACCTTAATGATAGTTTGGCTTTGATTAACACAACCGCGCACATCCGTAACATAAAGTGTGTAGGCAATATCGGCATCACCGGTAACTACGGGCTCTTTTATTTTGTTATTGCTTAAACCAACATCGGGCAGCCACAAATACTGAACATTATCATCGCTTACGGTTGGCGTTAATGTAATGGTATGATTTTTCAATACATATCTTATCCCTCCGGCATCAACGGTTGGCGGCGGTATAAATTTAATGATCATATCGTCGCTGGCTGTATAACACTGTCCGGGTGCATTTGCGGTAAGTGTGAGTTTTACCGAACGATTTTTGATATCATCTTCAGAAGGAGTATAAACCGCACCCTGGGCATTCTCGGCATACAGCAACGTTCCTGTACCGGAGCTTGTCCACTTGCCGCCACCCGGTATCAGGATATTTCCATCCAACTTTATGGGAGCCCGCTTTGCGCAAACTTCCAGATCGGTACCGGCATTGGTACCCGGTGTTTTGCCAAAGGTTATAGTCATTTCGGATGTGGCGATGTTGCAATCATCTTTACTGGTAGATTTGAGCAGAAGGGTTACGGATCCTGCCGCCCGGTCTTCGGCTGATGGTTCATACTTTGCATTTAATTCAATATCTGAAGGTAAAAACCGACCTGGATTTGCGCCTTTCTTTGACCACACACCGGTTTTGGTACCGCCTCCAATTTCGCCAGCCAGCTGAATATACTGATCGGTGATGCAAGCCAGTATATTACCGCCAGCATCTGAAGTCGGCAATTTGTTTACGAAAACGTCCCTGGAAACTACCGGGCTGCTGCAACCGTTAACAGTAACAAACAACGAATACGGGCCTGCCATATTTTCGGTAGCAGTAATTTCGGGATTTTGCAAGGCCGATTTAAAACCATTAGGGCCGGTCCAGGTATAAGTTGCGTTTGGAATGGTTTGTACATTTAACTTAATAGTATTATTTACACATACCGGCGAGTTCGTCCTCACATCGGGCACTGGTACCTGGGGGTTTACTTTCACCACATAGGCAAACGGTACGCCATCGCATTCAAAAGCCGATGGCGTGATCACATAAAGCACATCTATAGGATACGTTGTTTTATTGATCAGCACTTCATCTATTTTATTACCTGTTTTGTTAGTCACTGCAGCATTACTGATACCGGCAACAGTTGCCCGGCTCCAGGTAAATTTTGCCGACGAAACATTGGAAGTGATAGTATAATCAACCGGCTCGCCGCTACAGGCTGTGCCCGACGGCTTACTGGTAACATTAGCCGAAGGATTAACAGTTGCTACCCATTTAAATGGCACCCCGGCACAATTGCTTGTTTGATAATTATAAACATAAGTAACATCAACAGGTGCATTGGTGGTATTAAATAATACTTCACGTATAGTACCTGCCATTTGCCCGGATACAGCCTGGTTGCTAATCCCCGGAACCGCATCCCTCGACCAACTGGAAATTACACCAGGAATACTAAAGGTTATGGTATAGTTGCCGGCAGTCATGTTGCACAAGGTGCCGGTTGGAGCACTGGTAACCTGTGGCGATGGATAAACAGTAACCACATAACTAAATGGAGTACCTGAGCATCCATTAGATACAGGCGTTATTAAATAAGTAACATCAATAGGATCAGCCTTGGTATTCACCAATGTTTCGGTTATTTGTGCCGATGTTTGGTTAGATACCTCAGCATTGCTGATTCCTGCTACAGTTGCCCTCGACCATAAAAAAGTAGTGCCTGGTTGATCGGCAGTGATGGCATAACTTTGCGGCACACCACTGCAAACATTATCTGCAGAGCCACTGGTGATAACCGGTAAGGGGCTAACCGTTACATCAACTTTAGTACGCTCACTAACACACCCGTCAACAACAGCTTGCACATAATAACTTGTATTAGCAATTAAGGCCGGCGTTGCGTAAGTGTTTTTGATAGATAGCAAAGTGCCCCCAACAGGCGCATCATACCATTGATAAGTCCCTTTTGAACCGGTAGCGGTTAATGTTGTATGACTGCCTTCGCAGGCCGGCACATTGTTTACCACCGGAGCAGGTGGTGGTTCGCTAACGGTAACTGTAACCGCGGTCATATCACTGGTAACATCGTTAATTGTTGTATTTACATAGTAGGTTGTTGTTTGTGTAAGCGCGGGGGTAATAAAATTAGGCCCAGTTGATAACAGCGTACCATTTTCGGCTGCGCTATACCAACGGTACGTCCCTCCCGGACCTGTAGCTGATACTGTAGCTATACTCCCCATACATGTAGTTGTACCGGGGGCTGTTGGCGCCCGTAGTGTTGAGCTGATATTAATAACAACCCTGTCAATCGCCGCCCCGCAAATACCCGATGGGTCATTGGAGGTTAGGGTAAGTATCACCTGCTTTTCGCCCGCGGCGGGGATATAAGTAGTAGTCAAATCTGTGGCATCAACAAATCTACCCAATCCACCCGACCATCTGCCGCCGTTAACACCGTCTATACTGCCTGCCATTTTCGCGGTCTCCCCTGGTTGTATCGCCTGATCGGGTCCTGCATCTGCTTTTGCGCCCGGGTCTATCGTTACCTTTGCGCTGGCCGTACTCCCTACTGTTCCGTCCGGGTTGTAAATTGTATTGGTAACCTCGTATGTACCCGGTATTGTTTTGCTCAAATTAATTTCGCCGGTTGCCGTGCTGATAAAAGCCAAGCCCGATGGCGAAGCTGAAAATGTACCTGCGCTTGAATTTGGTGGAAACATCGGCTTCGGATTAGTCCCGTACTGGCAAAACGGCCCTCCATAGGTAAACTTTGCATCAAATATGGAAACAATTTCTATCCCGGCGCTGTAGGTTGAAGTACAGGGTCCATTCCCGGTAATAGTAATGATATATTTACCCGGTTTGCTTGCCTTTACATCAATTTCGCCGGTATGAATATCTACAAATACCAAACCTGCCGGCGACGAACTGAAAGTACCACCTGAAGGATTGTTTATTATTGGCTTGGGATTAGGGCTAAGCGGACTAAATGTGCCCGATGTATAAAGAAACTGTGTTTCATCGGCTGAATTAATTGACACTGTTACCGGTACACGGCTGCTTACACAATCGCCAACCCTGCTTTGTATATAATAAGTTGTTTTCTCCGAGATGATAGGCGTATTAAATGTGCTGCCGGTAAATAAAGGGCTTGTTGAGGTTGGCGAAGCAAACCACAATATGTCCCCCTCACCTGCAGCTGTTAACTTTGCCGATGTACCGGAACAAACGGAGGTATTAGAGGCAGCCGGGGGCGACGGCTGCGGATTTACCTTTACAGTAACTGCCGTGCGCGCACTTATACAACTATTTGATGCACTTTCAACATAATAAGTTGCATTTGCAGTTAAATTAGGTGTGACGTATGTTGCCCCTGATGACAGGATTGTGCCTCCTGCAGCGCTATCATACCAGGTAAAACCTGCGCCATTTCCTGTCGCTGTAAGCACAGCCGACCCGTTATAACAAACAGTTGTTGCCGGCACCACAGGAGCGGTTACCGGTGGGATAACAGTTACCGGCACTGCCGTCCGGGCACTTGTACAGCCGTCAACCATGATTTGTACATAATAAGTAGTGCTTACCGTTAAAGCAGGGATTGTGAAACCAGCTTCTGACGATAAAAGCGAGCCTCCTGTTGGTGCATCGTACCATTGATAAGTACCATTAATTGCCGACTTCGCCGTCAATGAAGTCACAGTTCCCGAGCAAATCACAGCTCCAGTTGCAACCGGCGCCGCTATAAATGGACTAACAATCACTTTTACAGGTGCCCGGTCACTTACGCAGCCCGCAGCCGAACTATTTTCAAGATAATAAGTAGTGGTTTTGGTTAATGCTGGCGTTGTAAACTTTAAACCCGATTTCAATAAACGTCCACCAGTTGGTGCATCATACCAGGCATATGTACCGGTAGGATTTGTTGCAGCAGTTAATGTTGTCACCGAACCATAGCATATGGTGCTTGTTTGAGGCGCAGGTGCCGCAGGTATTGGGTTAACCGTTACAGTTACCGGTACGCGCGGGCTTATACAATCATTAAGCACTGTTTGTACATAATAGATTTTGGTAGCGGTTAATACCGGCGTTGTATAATCCGGGCTGGAAATAAGCGGGGTGCCGCCGGTTGGCACGTCAAACCATTGAAAAAAACCGGCAGATGCATCTGCATGTAAGCCGGCTACAGAACCCGAACAAATGTTAGCATTTGAAGCCACAGGGGTAGCCGGTGGTGGGTTAACCCAGGCAGTAACGGGTGTAGGCACGCTGGTACAATCGTTAATTACAGCAACAACATAGTAAATTGTCGTCTTAGATAACGGCGGGGTGGTAAACGATGGCCCCATCCCTAAAACTGTGCCGCCCGCAGCCGATGCATACCAGGTATAACTTTGCCCTCCGCTTGCTGATAAAGTAACACTTCCGCCAGAGCATGTTGCCGCGCTTGTAACATTCGGTTTGCCGGTTATGTATACCGAAACTGATGTTCGCGGACTTGTACAGCCGGCAACCGTGGTTTGCACGTAATATGTAGTTGATGATAATATAGGAGGCGTAGTAAAAATGGCTGAGCTTGCCAAAAAGTTGCCTCCAGTCGGAGCATCGAACCATTGGTAATCGCCGCCCGGCCCGGTTGCGGTAAGTGTAGCCGGGCTATTTTGACAAACCCCTACACTTTTAGCCGTTGGCGCAGCAGGAGTATTTGCATCAGCAATAGATATACTTTTTGTAACACCTTTGCAGCCGGTTGTTTTATCGGTAACAGTTACCGTGTAGGTTCCTGATTTGTTTACGCTGATGATGGCACCTGTTTCACCCGTGCTCCAAACATAGGTATATGGCGCAGTACCATTAACAGCACCCGCTGTCAATACCACCGAACTGCCCGAACAGATAGTGGTTGATGATGCCGTGAGATTGGCATTCAAAGTGCAGTTTTGCGCTTTTACCTCGAACGACAATAACAGGAATAATAATACTAATAAACGGTTGTTCATGAACCTTTCACAAAGCCTTAAAAATCAAAACCAAAAATTGACAGGTTGTTAAGGCTTCTATTTGCGAAACGATTTTTATTCAGGGTAAAAAATAGTTTAGCCACCGCCATAACAAATCAGGTAGGGTGTTATACGGCTTGCTTGTTCAAATTGTTCAGATAAAATGCATTTATTATTAACTTTACAGAAATTTTATTTCAACTTAAAATAAATACATTAAAAAACACACCAATGTTAACTTATTAGAAATTAATTTACCAATAAGAAAACAACATCGATCTTATACCTTCTATTATTAAAAAGGGCGCCGAAAATCAAACATCAACTGCTTGATTCCCGGAGCCCCGTCTCACGCTATTGGAGTAAATAACTATTCTAAAAACTTAGCTTTAAGCTCTTTGATATCCTTATTGGTTAACCCCACCTGCGTTTTAAGGTAGTTATCGACAGAGCCATATTGTTTTTTGATTGCAGAAAAGGTGGCGTCCAGATACTCTTTTTTAACGGCAACCACATCTTTGGCAACAGCTTCGTTAACCTTCATAAATTGCACCATTTGTTTAGCCATTTTTTCGTTTTCGGCAGCGCGGTAATAGTTTGATGCCTCATAATCCTTCATAATAGTTTCATAAGGAACGCCTAAACTATATAACAACAATGCAGCACCAATACCTGTACGGTCTTTACCTGCGGTGCAATGAAATACAAGGCTTTTATCTTCGGGCATAGCCAGCAGTTTACCGAAAAATGGTTTGTACCTGTCGGCCAGATAAGTGGTATTGCTGTAATAGTCTACCATGATCGAATCGCCATGGGTTTTACCTTTAAAACTTTGCATCATGTTGCCTACATTATCGCTTCCGGCAGGGCATAAAATATAATCGGTATTAGGGTTCATGCGGTCGGGCGCTTGTTTTGATTCCTGCGTGCCACGTAAGTCCACATCATAGGCAATCTTACGTTCGGCCAATGTAGTCAGGTCCTGATCTGTAAGTTTGCTCATATCGGCACTGCGGTATATTTTGCCCCATTTTACATGATGCCCGTCTTTGGTGGTATAACCACCCAGATCCCTGAAGTTTACCGCGCCCTGCAGTTCCACCTTACGTTTGGCGCTATCAGTAACCTGCGCGCTAACACTGCTACAAAGCAAAGTAATGGCCAATGCTGATAACATTATTTTTTTCATATCCTTTTAAATTATAAAACAGGGACACTTGTAAGTGCCCCTGTTAAAGTTTTAGTTTAGTTATTTTCTATTACTTGGTTAACCAGGTATCCTTAGTAAGGTCGTCGGTACCACCAAACTGCGATGCAAGTGCAGCCTTATTGTTTGCTGCGTTATATGCACCTTCAGAAACAGGATACTGCCAGCGACGCGGGATCAGATTGTTCGGTGTACCAATACCGCTACCACCCTGGGTAAAGGTAGGTATGCCGGTTCTACGGAAGTTATAGAATGCTTCCCATCCTGAGTTATTGAACATAGAAATATATTTCTGTGTCAGGATTTGAGTTAAACCTGCTGCGTTATCGCCTGCATAAGCTACTTTGCTCATGAATGTAGGAATATCTACAGTAGCAGTACCCCAGGTGTCGCCTTGTTTTAAACCTTTAGGGTTGATTGAAACCTCTGATGATGAGATTGGGAAAGTAACGGTTAACGACTGACCATTGGTTAAACCAAACAATGCCAGTGAAGCATTGATACCATTGTTATACCAGGTTGCAGTGCTACCTGTAGCCCATCCCCTGTTTATACCTTCGGCAATGTTAAAGCACATTTCAGAATAACCGATAAATACAAACGGCTCGGCATTTGCGCCGGTTGCAGAAACATAGTAGCGGGTGTAATTGCTGAAAGAGTAGACGCCGTTATTTGAGTTAGTTAGCAAGGCCGGTTGTGCCTGGTTCATATCCGAACCAACATAGGCCGAAAAATCACCTATAGCTTTACCACCACTGATCTGTAAAGGAGCAGGTGTAGACGTTGCAAACAAACGTGGATCTGACGTTGCAGTTTCAATACTGATATAAGTACTGCCCGGGTTTGCGAAGTTATTGTATGGGTTTAAACCTAATGAAAAGGTTGAGTAACGGTTAACAGCATTGAAACGATAGATCAGGTTATCACCGTTTCCAGTCATGATTGGATATTTGGTTGGATTACCCAATATAGCTGCAAACTGTTGAGGAATTTGCAGATCAGTATTATCGGCAGCACGTTTGCTCAGGCTGATCAGGACACGTAAACGATAAGCATTGATCACCTTTTGCCATTGTTGGTAAGTAAGGTTAAAAATATCACCCTGATTTGCATCGATAGCGGTATTGGCAAGGCTTGGGTTAGCAGTCACCAACGCACCAATTAATGTATTAGCGGTTTCCAGTTGAGCAAGTGCAGCTTTATAAACATCATGCTGTGTATCATACTTAGGGGTAAGATTTGACGGGTCACCAGCTTGTGAAAATGGAATATCACCAACCCTTTGGCTTAACCAAATGCCTGAGTAAGCCTTGAAAAACTCGCCTAAAGCATAATATTTATTAGTTTGATTACCCAACTGAGCTGTAGCCTGTTGCTCAAGTTTAAGCGCATACTTTAATATATCATAACTATCAGAAGTATTACCAAAGTTATATGTATTGGTACCACGGTAGTATGAATAGTTGGCAGCTATATACTGATTGGCAACCGCTGTATAACCAAAAGGTTGCTCATCGCTGCGGATCAGGGTGGCAGTAAGATGGTTTAGCAATAATGACAAAGGCACTATTGAGCTTGAACCAGCCACGTTGGGGTTATTAATCAAATCCCCTTTCTGACAGCCGGTTATCGATACCATGCCCATTGTTAACAACAGGGCTAATGGGATTAATGATTTTATTTTCATAAATTTTCTTTAAATCAATGTGATAATTAGAATGTTAAATGGATATTGAAACCGTAACGACGGGCTGTTGGGCTTTCAAGGTCGCTTCCGCCATTTCCACCAACTAAACTACGATCTGACGCATTATAGCCTGATGCAAACTGATCAAGGTCAATATCTTTGCGTGCTGCAAAATAAAGCAGGTTCCTGCCCACAACCGAGAAGGTTACTTTCTTAATGAACGAACCTCTTAACATACTTGCAGGTAATGAATAACCCAGGCTTGCCTCACGCAATTTTGCATATGAGCGGCTGATCATATAGTACTCGTCAAAATTGCCGCCTATACCACTTGATACATAGCTCTGAACAGTAACAGGGATAGTATTTGGAGCAAAAGTCAGGTCTTTTAAGTTAGCTATCTGGCCACCAACAAATATTGGGGTACCGCTTACGATGTGAACACCAGGGCCAATGTATGAAGGTGTTGCACCTACAGTACCTTCATTAGTACTGTTCCACTCAGCTAAACGTGCTGCACCGAAAGCGCCGGTAGCAGTTTCCAGAGCGGTACCACCATTCATTGACTGGTACCAGGTTCTGTCGTAGATTTTGCCACCTATACGGCCATCAAACTGGAAGCTTAAAATAAAGCCTTTGTAGGTAAACGTGTTGGTAATACCAAATGAAAAATCAGGGTTAGCATAACCTAACAATCCCTGGTTGCTGATACCACCCGGAGAGGTAAGCGGCACACCGCCTGATACTTTACCGCTTGCGTCAACCGAATAAGTATTAACGATATTACCGTTACCATCTCTTACAAATTTGGTACCGTAGATAGCGTCTGGTCTGTCGCCAACAACATAGTTGTGGTTGTTTTGCTGTAAGGTAGTTACGCCCGGATAAATTGATTTAATAGTTTCTTTGTAAGTTGAGTAGTTTACGTTAACATCCCAGTTAAGACCATTAGGGTTTTTCAATACAGAACCCATCAACTCAATTTCGAAACCTCTTTTACGTGTAGTTACACCATTTACCAATTGGTTTGTGTTGCCTGTAGAGGTAGCTACACCCAATGGGAAAATGTTAGGACCATTCTCGGTAGTAAAGTATGTACCGTTTAAACCTAAACGGTTTCCTAAGAATTTAGCGTCAAAACCAGCTTCGTATGATTTAACATCGAAAGGTTTGATTTTGTCGTTTGAGATTGTGTTTGATAAGGTAACCGAAGGTGTACCGTTATAAAAAGTTGCGGTAGCAATAGGCGACGCATTCAGGTAAGTTGGGCCATTGTACGGCGTGTACAACTCAGTACCGTAACCCAATAAACCTGTAACCGGTTTTGAGTTCCAGCCGGTACCCAATGCCGTTGAATTTAAGGCATTGTATGAAGTACCGATAGTTGGCGAAGTTAAACCACCCTTAACGTCGGCAAATGAACCGCGTACTTTTAAGAATGAGATAAACTCAGGTAACTTAACATAATCGGTAACAACACTGCTGATAGCTACTGACGGATAGAAGAAAGTATTATTACCTGAAGGTAAAGTTGACAGGTGGTCTACACGGTTGGTTGTATTTATGCTGAAGTAATTTTTGTAACCAAAATCAAACGAGTAGTAAGCACTGTATACCTGCATTTTTGAATCAAAATTGTAGATATAAGGTTTACCAGCCGAGTTATTAAGATTGTACACCCCTGGCAAAGCTAAAACCTGAGTTGTACCCCAGTCAGATTTGTACGAGAATGACCTTGCGTTGCCACCCAATAAACCAGAGATATTCCAGGCACCGAATTTATGGTTGTAAGTAAATGTCAAATCGGTATTATTATCTAACAGGTTACGGTCGTCCTGCCTGTAATCGCCGTACCAGCCAAAAGTATACCATGAAAGATATTGGTTAAGGTTGGCACCTGCAGGTACCTGCTCGGTATTTTGCTCGTCATAAGTATTTAAAGCTTCGCGTAAGCTAACATTTAAATCCTGGGTAATTTTGTAGCTCAATTTTAATGACCCGTAAATAGTTTGTTTGGTTCTGCCTTTGAGCCATTTATCAGCAATAAACCATGGGTTATTTAAACGGCCGTATTCCTGGGCGTACTGTTGTAAACCCGGAACACCCTGCGGGCCCTGGTAAATATTTTTCAGTGCATTTACATCATAATCTGCAGAGCCATATACCTTAAACATGTATACATAACTTTGCGGGCTGTAATCAACGTCAGGAATGTTTGGCGAATACAATTGATTAAGGTTCAAATCGCCTTCAACACGCAATTTTGGTGTGATATCGTAACCGGCAGCAATCTTGAAGTTGTCGATATTTAATTTAGTGTTAGGGAAATCACCTTTTTGGTAAGTGTGGCCATAAGAAATATGCATATCATAGTTTGATCCGCTGGCCGCTATAGATAGTGAGTTGGTGTTAGTGATACCGGTTTGCACAAAGTTCTCAAAGTTTTTTGCGCCGCGTGCTAACCAGGGCGTTTTTTGCCTGATACCTGTTGCAGCATCATAAGGGCTGTCATATTGTTGTGTTTGGAAAACACCGTCAAAACGCGGGCCCCATTCAGGTAAACGCTGGGTATTATCATACAATACGTTACCGTAAGTATAGGCAAAGTTACTACCGCGGCCATACTCGGTTTGGCTTTTTGGCAATACAAGAAAACCTTTTTCAAGTTCGGTAGTGCTGTTGAAATCTACCTGCCAGCCTTTTTTATCTTTTGAACCCCTTTTAGTAGTGATGATGATAGCACCATTAATACCGCGGAAACCGTAAAGGGCCGCAGCATTAGGGCCTTTCAATACAGTATAAGTTTCAATATCATCGGCGTTATAATCATAAGTATCGGAGTTTACCGGCTCGCCGTCAACAACGTACAATACATCTTTACTACCGCGTAATACCACTGTTGGTGCACCGGCAAACTCTGCGTTTGCGCCAATGCTTAAACCTGCAATTTTACCGGCCAATGAGTTTAAAGGGTTAGCGTCGCGGGCAGTTGTCAAAGCATCACCTTTAACCTGCGATTGCGAGTAGCCTAATTTTTGAAACTCTTTTTTAACACCTAATGCTGTTACTACAACTTCGGATAATGCTTTTGTATCAGATTTTAAATTAACAGAAAGGTAAACTTCTGTACCTATTACTACCTCCTGGGTAGTAAAACCAATAGTATGGAAAACAAGCGTTTGGCCTTTGCTTGCTGAAATGGTAAAACGACCACCTTCGTTGGTAAGACCGCCTTGCTTGGTGTCTTTAATTGTCACGCTTACACCCGGAAGCGGCTGATTGTTATCGTCTAAAACGATACCCCTGATTGTTAAGGTTTGAGCTTGCAGGCTACTGAAAGTAAACATGCAAACTACCATAACCAATAGCAACCGTGAAATTTTAAGTAAATTTTGTTTCATTGCAATACAGTTAGTTTGCAACAAAACTACCCCCGGTGTATTAAGAAAGGATTTTCATATTAATAAGATAGGAATAAGGATTTATGAAGAAATGTATTTTTAGTAGACATTTCACCGCTTAATGTTAAATATTCCTTAATTCTTTTAACATTCATACAATTTGGCATACGCCTAACCTAACCAACTCAAAACCAAACAATAACAAAAAAGAGCCGAAATCTTTCTGATCAGATTCCGGCTCTTTTCTTTATAGTTTACACAGACTTTCGCCAGGATTAATTACAACCTGAAATTAAGCGATATATAAGGATACCAGCCCTCCCTTGAATGGCCTGCCAGTATTTGCAATACCGTTAAACTTGCAGGTGCAAAATATAAGCCACCGCCGGTACCTGTGTGCCATTTATCCGAGTGTTCGTCATCAATCCAAACGCGGCCCGCGTCATAAAAGCCTACCAAACCTAACTGGCCCGGTATAATGTAGCTCGCAATATCTGCAAGTTTAATCCGTCCCTGAAAATTGTTAAACACCATGTGCTTACCTGCAAAACGGTTTTGCAGGTAACCAAGCAGGTTACCCTGCCCGCCTAAAAACATTGACTGGTAAAAAGCAGGTTTACCAAAACTTACACCGCCGCCAACACGATCAGATAATACAATATCACCTCCCGGGGTTAGCTTTTGATAATAAGTAAACTCAGGCCTGATCTGTACAAACGATTTTGAATAACCGTTAAGCCCTTCATACCCTTGTACCGTTACTGTAAAATAGTATCCTTTTATAGGCAGGATATTATTATCGCGCTGGTTTGTAGTATAGTTTATCAACGCACCAAGATGCGCTTTATCTTTTCCAACCGTTAAGCTATCGTAAGATTTGATGAGCGATGTTTGATTGATGAACCGCCCTGTATTTTGTGCAAGATCAAGATGATAAAACTGAAACGAAGGACCAACGCTGATATCACTATTTTTGCCTGTATGCCAGCGTAAAGCCGGATCAAACTGATAGATATCATACCGGGTACGATAGTAAGTACGATAGCCCGGAAATTTATTTAAAGGGCTTTCATTGCCTAAACCGAAAAAGTTCACAGTATTATCCGGCGACTGGATGTTTGCCTGCATAATAAAATCGGCTTTGCCGATGGCATCTATCCACTCGCCCCTGTATTTGATCCTGAAAGCATCCGTAGCAAATGAATGGGTTATCATTACCTGCTGTAATGTTGAATAAGGCAACTTCCTGAACCCGTCATGACCGGTATATTGAAAACCCAAGCCAAGTAAAAAGCCATCGTCCTTATTTAATGCAGCAGTGGCAAGCGGCATCCACACATTATATACGTTAGTTGGTAAAAACCGGGTGTTTGAGGTATCGTTTGAAAGATGCTTATTTAATTTGCCAACGTTGCCGGTAAAATTGGTGCTATCCCGCCGTCCGTAAAATTTGATTGTTTGTGCCGACTGCTTAATTTCAACAGTTTTACTGCCTGCACTATCAATCAGCCTTAACTTAATAGGCGAATTGGCATTATCAATAACGATGCGGTCGTCCCCGGCAGAAACATACAATCTTATTTCTTTGGTAATTTCCGGCTTGTATACCATATCCATAAACTGATCTTTGGTTTCGCCATCTTTATTCAGTTTATTAATTGTTATACGCATAGCGTTGTCCGGGGCGTCGGCAACGGTGATCAGCTCGCTTTTATCGGTAGCACGGATATCCACTATCCTATTCGCAAATTTATAATACTCGCTCATTGCTGCCGGTATATTATCCCGGCGTTGTTTTAATATGGCAAGCAACTCGTTATGCCTCAATTTACAGCTTTCTGCAGGCAGGCGTTTTAAACCCTCTTCAAGTACGGCGTCAGTTTCGGCTTTAACAAACTCGTTGGCAATCTGCATCCATCGTTCGTAGCTTATTTGCGCATCCGGATACTGTTTCATGAACCTTGTTTTGAACAGCGAATACTTTACATGCGGAATATCCCCGGTAAAATCTTCAAGTAAAGGATCTATCCATGGTAACGCAGCAATACTCGGAAACACGCCCTGCGTAACATGAAATACCTGGTCACGATCACGCGGTACGGCGGTATAGGTTTTTCCTTTACCATTTTTAGTATCAGCCCAGCGCCACTGATCTTCATGCCTGTCCCAATCGCCCATCAATAAATCGAGCATCCGGGCGCGTAAAAAGCCTTCCCCATCTACCCTGTTGTCATAACTTTTTAGTAATTGCCCCTCCATTTTAAGAGTATTATCTGATGAACCGGAAGGCTCCCTCTCCTCTATCAAACATACGGTACCAACAAATACCTTGCTATATTGTCCAAGCGCCGGATCTTCGGCCACAACACCTATAATGGGGTTAGCATGTGCCACACGCGCAGCTTCGGCAAGGGGCGGCACAATCAAAGCCGAATATGGGTGCTGACCGCTAAACTCGTCGCCAACCCAATCAACGGCAAAGGTACCCTGCAAATTTTCGGGTAATAGCTTATCCGGCGTTTTTTCAACGCTGCGCAATACCCACTCGCGGCCGGTTTTATCTTCCAAACGCAACGACTTTGATTCCAAACCACCACCTTGTTTAATAGGTGATAGTCCGCCATTTATTTGCGATAATTTTATAACCGGAAGCTTCACTTTCATGGCCCAGTCCTTACGATAATTTTCGCCGAACAGCCAACGGTGAATCCCGCTTACATCATCATATGAAGCATGAACACTTACAACGGTGCTGTCCGGAAATTTTTGCCAGGCCGACGGCGCTATAGCCTGGGCATTAACATACACTGCCGAACCTGTAAGAAATAAAAAAGCAAGTATCTTTTTTGTCATGAGGTAATGTGTTTAAGATGTAGGGACTTAAAATACAATAAACTAAGTGGCTTACAAGAGGCATACCAAACACACAAATATCTAAAATACAGACACTTAATAAAAATCAACACAAAAACAAATGGCGATATATCGTTATTTGTTAAAAGATGATTCTGAATATCACAATAACATAGTTGCAATTGTAATTGCCTTTAAAGCTCTTGCACAGGTATAAAAATAATCAATCTGCAATTATTTTACATATCAAGCCGGCGGTTATGTTATTACCTTGCTGATATTGACCGATAAACATTTTGTGGTAAACAGTTGCGATATGGTAAATTTCATTAGTTTTATGATTGTATGACCCGCAACGATAAATCGCCACACATCCTTAATGCAGCATCAAACTTACTGGGCCTATGCTTTGTGGTGCTCACTTCATTAAAATTCATGAAACTTTCCGAACGCACCTATATTGACGAAACAGTAACCATAGCGCTTGTTTTCTTTATGCTGAGCTGTATACTTTCGTTTCTTTCCATCAGGGGTAATATAAAACCTGGTGGCCGGTCAGAAACAGTGGCTGATTATCTTTTCCTGGGTGGGATGATCGTGCTATTTGTTACTGCTATACTGATCTTGTTTAAAATAATGACTTAGCCTATCTGCTTAAATTATAAGCTGATGTCAAAATTTTATTGCGAGATTTGCCATACAACCAAATATAATCAACCATGTCTGGCATTGGCCCTATCCCGCCCGAGCAATTGGAAGAAGCTGGTAAAGCTGCAATTGCAGGCGATGTTTTGAAGCTTGAAATGCTTCTTAAAACTTATGGCCTGCATCCTAAAATACTTGAAAAATATACAGGGGCGGGTTTAAATCCTGAAGACAACAATCTGATAAATGCCCGGCGTATTATAGCCCACACCCATCACTTTAACCTTTGGGAGGAATATGAAAACTTTAACATCAGTTTAAATGAGGAAAATTCTGCAATAGCGTTATTTGAGGCCGCTGCAGACGCCATAGCAGATGGCAATGCCAACTTGCTTAAAAACCTGCTTAGGCAAAATCCTGCTTTGATTGATATGCGTTCTTTACGTAATCATCGTTCAACCCTTTTAATTTATGTTGGCGCTAACGGCATTGAAAATTTTCGGCAAAAAACGCCAGCTAATGCCGTTGAAATTGCGGAAATTTTGTTGAATGCGGGGGCCGAAGTAGACGCAGTGGGATTAATGTACCGGGGTAGTACTACTTTAGGTTTGGTTGCAACCAGCGTTCACCCCGTAATTACAGGCGTGCAGGAGCAACTGATGGAAATACTCATTAACCATGGGGCCGATCCCAATATTGCTGTTGCGCCCGATTATACCGAAGGTTCGCTTATTGTTGCATGCCTTGCCAACGGGCGGGGCGAACCAGGGAAATACCTGGCCAATCATGGTGCAAAAGTCAATCTCGAAGCAGCTTGCGGCATAGGCGATCTGGATAAGGTAAAAACCTATTTTAACGATGACGGCGTACTCGTCGATAGCAGTTTAGATTCTGAAAGAGACGCAGGTATGATTTGGGCTTGCGAATACGGTCATTTAGATGTGGTTAAATATTTGCTGGCACGGGGCACCCCGGTTGGTATTCACTCGGGAGGGATGACACCGTTACATGGCGCAGTGCTCGGCGGATATTTGGATATTGTTGAGTTTTTACTATCTCAGCATGCTCCTCTCGAAGTAAAAAATGATTATGACGGAACTATATTGGGGCAAGCTCTTTGGTGCGGTTATAATAATCCTAAACCCCAAACGCTGGCTATTATTGAAAAACTAATCAAGTCCGGTGCCCATATTGAATACGACTGGCAACGATATATCGATGATCTCCGCGGGCGGCTTGCGTGAAACCTGTTACTTATGGTGTATTAATAGCAGGTACGGCATGCGTCTTCAACCCTAAATGCTCTTGCCAATCTGTTACGAAAAAAAGCGCTTAATATAACAATCCCGAATGGAGAAAACGCTTTGTAAGAAAAATTTTGCAATAGTATAAATTGATTGTAACTTGTATTTCAATTAACCTTGGCTGCATTTTACGTTTTTTTAGTTTTATCTCCTGCACTATAACACTCTGTTTAAGGCAATTAACAGAGCGCGACGTTTGTTAATAAATAATTTACTGAAAATTACGGCTTAACGATTTGATAACTTTGGGTTTTCATTATTTAAAAACTACCCTCCTACATTTATCAAATCATAAGTTTTAGCCGGATATGGCAACTTCTTATTTAAATTCTGAATTAGGATTTTGTAAAGAATTGCCCATGCAATATTTTGATTTTTGATATGATAACTACTCAACCTAACAATATTACTGTGCCATCCGGCCAATTTCTTTTCACGACGATTAACTACAGAATCTTTACAAAATCGGTCTATACCTTAATGCCTTTCACAAACAAAATTTCGGGAATTAAAGCTAATTGAAATAAAAGGATGAAGAAAATATTATTCATTACCGGTTCAATTAACCAAACCACTCAAATGCACCAGATAGCTAATGAGCTGCCTGAGTTTGACTGCTGGTTTAGCCAGTTGTTTACTGATAACACTACCTTAAATACCATTATTAATAAAACTACCCTGCTCAGTGGCACTGTACTCTCTACCAAATTCAGGCTCATTTCTGAAGAGTATCTTCAAAAACATGCTTTGCAAATTGATTTCAGGGCACAGAAAAACAAATATGACCTTGTTGTATTTTGTACCGATTTGATTGTGCCTCCGCGCATGCGTAACATTAAAACCATTTGGGTGCAGGAAGGTATGATTGATCGTTACACTCCCTGGAGCAGTGTTGTTAAAGGCCTAAAGCTTCCCCCTACGCTATGCGGCAATACTTCACTAAACGGATCGTCAAACATCTGTGATGTTTACTGTGCGGCATCGGCAGGTTACAAACAGTACTTTATGGGCAAAGGCACCGCCGAAAGCAAAATTGTTGTAACCGGCATGCCAAATTATGATAACCTGGTTCAACACGTAAATAATGATTTCCCGCATCATAACTATGTAATGGTAGCCACCACAGATATGCGCGAAACATTCCGCATTGAAAACAGGATTGCCTTTATTAAAAAAGCAGTAAAAATTGCCAATGGCCGTCCATTACTCTTTAAGCTTCACCCGAATGAGAATGTAGAGCGTGCTGAAAAAGAAATTTACGCCAATACACCGGCTGGCACATTGGTATACAGCAAAGGGAACACCAATCACATGATAGCTAATTGCTGCGAGCTCATTACTCAATATTCAACCGTAGTTTATACCGGTATTGCGCTGGGCAAAAAGGTTCATTCGCTTTTTGATGTCAATGAGCTTAGAAGGCTTGCACCTATACAAAACAATGGAGCTTCGGCGAGAAATATCGCTGCCATTTGCCGCGGTTTTTTAAACCACAGCGGCGATAAAAAAAGCTTTGACCCGCACTCGGCTATGGATAAATACCAGCTTAAGCCAGACGTCCAATTAACCGAAGAACTAATAGCTAACTGGTAATCATTTACCGTGAAACAGAAAATCTTAATAGTAGTACAGGCCCGCATGGCTTCGAGCCGTTTACCGGGTAAAGTAATGCTGCCTATTTTGGGTAAAAGCCTGCTGGCAAGGATGATTGAACGGCTTAAGATGATCAGCCATGAGGCTGAAGTGATCATTGCCACATCCGAAACGCCTGATGATGATATCATCATCAATGAGGCTATTAACATAGGGGTCCCTTATTATCGCGGCAGTCTGAATAACCTGCTCGACAGGCATTACCAGGCATCAAAGCTTCATCATGCGGATATTGTATTAAAGATCCCATCTGATTGCCCGCTTATCGATCCGCGTATTGTTGATCATGTATTGGATTACTTTTTTGCCAACCAAAACAACTTTGATTTTGTAAGCAACCTGCACCCGGCAACTTATCCCGATGGCAACGACGTGGAGATCATGACCATGGAATGTTTGACCAAAGCATGGGAAGGTGCAACACGCGAACTGGAACTGGAGCATACCACTCCTTATATATGGGAAAATCCGCAATTGTTCAGGATTGGCAATGTAACCTGGCCTGCCGGTTTAGATTATTCCATGTCACATCGTTTTACGATCGACTACGCGGAAGATTATTATTTCATAGAGCGTGTATTCCGCGAGTTATATACAGATAACGATAGTTTCTCGTGCGATGATATCCTTAACCTGCTAACTCAAAAACCCGAGATCTATAACATCAATGCACAATATGCCGGGGTAAACTGGTACAGGCACCATGTAGATGAATTAAAAACCATTACCTCCGCCCAAACCAAACAGGCACCCACAAAAAACTTACAGGAATTATAACAAGCGAATGATAACAGTGGAGAACAACAATTACCAGGAATTAACAGACACCGCTCTGAAGGTACGGGAGCATATCATCCGCATGTCTACCGATGGCGGGTGTTTTACAGGTGCATCGCTATCGGCGGTGGATCTGATTGTTTATTTATATAGTCGCTTTTTGAACATCAATAAGGATAATCTTGATGATCCAAACCGCGATTACCTTTTTCTGTCAAAAGGCCATGATGTACCTGCCTTGTACGGCACCTTTGCAGAACTGGGTTTATTGGAAAAAGAACGTTTAAAAAACCACCTGCTGCTTAACGATCATATTTACTGGCACCCCAATACAAAAATTCCGGGCATCGAGTTTCATTCAGGCTCATTAGGTCATTTGCCATCGGTAGCCATTGGAGTGGCTATGGACTTGAAGATCAGCGGCAGCACCAACAAAGTGATTTGTATTTTGGGTGATGGCGAATTGAACGAAGGTACTTGCTGGGAAGCTATGCTGGTGGCCAATGCTTATAAACTGGATAACCTGCTGTTTGTGGTTGACCGTAACCATTTCCAGGCTAATATGCGTACGGAAGACCTGATTCCGCTGGAGCCGCTTGCCGATAAGTTTGAGGCTTTTGGCGCGGCGGTTAAAAGAATAAACGGCCACAGTTTTGCTGAGCTTGACGAAGCTTTCGGCGCCTTCCCTTTCCAGGCCGGAAAACTGAATGTAATTATTGCCGATACCGTGCGAGGTAAAGGCCTGCCAAGCATACAGGAACGCGCCGACAGGTGGTTCTGCAATTTCAATGCAGATGAGATTGACCAGCTTTTATTAGAGCTGCATGGCCAGCACAATACAACATTAACATCAGAAACTTTAGTGGTGCGATAAGATGAGTTACGAAGAACTTTTAACCCAAACAGCGCTTGCCAACGAGCAGGTGATTGTAATGACTGCCGAAAACCGCGCGCTGGTACGCAACCTGCCCGGCATATTAGGCAAACGCTTTATTGATACAGGCATTACCGAGCAAACCATGATCGGCGCAGCGGCAGGACTTGCCCTGCGTGGCCGTACGCCTGTTGTGCATGCGCTCGCTGCTTTTTTAACCATGCGCGCGTTTGAGTTTGTACGCACCGATGTTGGTATAGCCAATTTGCCGGTTAAGCTTAGCTCGTTCATCCCCGGTTTTTTATCAGACGGTAACGGGCCAACCCATCAGGCTATTGAGGATATCTCGATCATGAGAGGCATCCCCAATGTAACTGTATTTGCCCCGGCCGATGAGGATGACCTGGTAAAAATGCTGCCCCAGATCTGGGAAAGTAAAAACCCTGCCTATACCCGCATCAATACCCGTAAGACCACTTATATCCACGAGCCTTTTACCATAGGCAAAGCCGAAGTAATAACAGAAGGCAGCGATGTAACCATCTTAACCTATGGTTTGCTGTTTGAGCAGGCACTGATTGCCGTTGAAATGCTGAAAAGCGAAGGCCTTTCTGTTGGTTTGATCAACATGCGCAGCCTTAAGCCGGTTGATGAGCAAGCCATACTGAAAGCATCGGCACAAAGCAAGCTGGTAGTTACGCTTGAAGACCATTTTTTAACCGGAGGTCTTTACACCATCGTGGCCGAAGTTTTATTAAAACACCGCACAACCGCCAATGTATTGCCTATGGCTTTGAACGAAAAATGGTTCAGGCCGGCACTGCTTCCTTCGGTATTGGAGCACGAGGGTTTTACCGGTAAACAAATTGCCGAAAAAATACTGGGCTACCAAACTGCCCACAACCAACCACAAATTTTAACACCTGAATTTTCAGAATAAAAATATTGATCATGGCTAATAAAATAGACCTTAACAACGATTATCCAAACATTACCGAGTCAGATAAATTATACGAACGTGCTTTAAAAGTTCAAAAACCGGTTACCCAAACCCTTGCCAAAGGTCCGGGGCAATTTACCAAAGGCATAGCGCCAAAATACCTTGTAAAAGGTAAAGGATCGCATGTGTGGGACGTTGACGGTAACGAATACATCGATTTAAACTCGGCCATAGGCCCAATTTCGTTGGGTTACGCCTACCCGGCCATTGATGAAGCTATCCGTCAGCAATTAAATGATGGTATTACTTTTTCCCTGATGCATCCTTTAGAGGTTGAACTTTCAGAACTGGTACAACAGGTTGTGCCTAATGCAGAAGCGGTAAAGATCTCAAAAACCGGTGCAGATGTTTGTTCGGCAGCTATCCGCGTAGCACGTGCCTTCACCGGCAGGGATAAAGTATTTTGCTGTGGCTACCACGGCTGGCATGATTGGTATATTGGCATCACCAGCCGTAACTCAGGCGTGCCTGAAGCTATCCAGGACCTTACCTATACTTTTGAATATAACGACATTGAATCAGTAAAAGCTGCTCTGGATGAAACTGTTGCTGCCCTGATATTGGAGCCCTTCATTTTTGAAGCGCCAAAACCGGGTTACCTGCAGGAATTGGCCGAGGTATGTAAAGCCAACGGCACCCTGCTCATTTTTGATGAAATGTGGACCGGTTTCCGCATAGCAGTGGGCGGTGCGCAGGAGTATTTCAATGTTAAAGCCGATCTGGCCGTATTTTCAAAAGCATGTGCCAACGGTATGCCTATAGCATTATTAACTGGCCGTGCAGATATAATGGAGCTGTTCAATTCAGAAGTATTCAGCTATACCACATTTGGCGGCGAGGCTTTATCATTAGCAGCCTGCATCGCTACCATCAATGAACTTCGTGATAAAAAGGTACCGCAATATCTTGACGAACATGGCGCTTTATTAAAAAATGGCTACAACAGTCTTGCCATTGAATTAGGCGTTGACAAATACACACGTTGCGTTGGTTTTAACTGCCGCAGCATGGTAACCTTTACTCCCGATGCCGGCAACGGACTGGAAGTAAAAACCTTCATACAACAGGAAATGATAAAACGCGGAGTACTTTGGGCGGGTTTCCACAATATGTGCTACAGCCATACCACCGAGGATATCGACTACATCCTCGCAGCTTACCGCGATGTATTGCCATTGCTAAAAGCAGCCATCGAAAGCGGCAATATCAAAGATCAGCTAAAAGGCGAAGTGTTAGAGGCCGTTTTCCGTAAGGTGAGCAATTATAACATCAAACCTAAAAGTATAGCCTGATCATGGACCTGTTTTCATTAAAAGGGAAAACTGCGGTAGTAACGGGTGCTTTAGGCCTCATCGGCCGTAAACATTGCGAAGCCCTTGCAGCAGCAGGCGCAAACGTAGTATTAGCCGATATAAACGCCGAAGAAACCAGGGCATTTGCCGCCCAATTGGGTGATAACCATTTGGGTTTGGGCGTTGATGTAACCAGCAAAGACTCATTAATTACCGCACTCAATGCAGTGCTTGATAAATATGATTCGGTTGACGTATTGGTGAACAATGCCGCCATTAACGATAAATTCGAGAACCCGGCCATGGCCAAGGAGTTATCGGCATTTGAAAACTATCCGTTGGAAGCTTTTCAGCAATCACTTAACGTAAATATTACCGGGGTGTTCTTATGCTCGCAGGTATTTGGTACGCAGATGGCCTTGCACCGCAGCGGCAGTATCATCAATATAGCATCAACCTATGGAATGGTTGGGCCTGATCAAAGCATTTACCGCGATTCGCGCGGGCAGCAAACTTTTTACAAGTCGGCAGCCTACCCGGTTACTAAGGGTGCTATTATCAATTTCACCCGCTTTTTGGCCGCCTATTGGGGGCATACCGGTGTACGGGTAAACACCCTTTCTCCCGGCGGTGTTGAGGCAGGGCAAAGCGAAGATTTTATTGGCAACTATTCAGCAAAAACTTTATTAGGGCGTATGGCCCAGGCGTCAGACTATCAGGGCGCACTTATATTTCTGGCCAGCGAGGCATCGGCATACATGACCGGCGCTAACCTGGTTGTTGACGGAGGATGGACAGCTATTTAATTTAAACCAACTATTATGAACGAGATTTTGAAACAAAAAGCGGCTGGCATTAAACTATTGCTAACCGACAACGATGGGGTTTTAACAGATGCCGGAGTATACTACAATCAAGACGGCGAGCTTTTAAAAAAATTCAGCATGCGCGATGGTATGGGGGTTGAGCGCCTTCGCAAATTTGCTGGTGTAAATACAGGTATTATCACCGGCGAAAACTCGCCTTCATTAATTAAAAGAGCTGAAAAATTACAGATCACCGAACTTCATTTAGGTATAAAAGATAAGGCAACTATTTTCAAAGAAATCTGCAACCGCTTAAATCTGCAGCCAAACGAAGTTGCTTTTATCGGCGATGACTATAACGACCTGGAAGTAATGAAACTGGCCGGTCTTACTGCATCTCCTGCCGATGCTTTGCCACATGTTAAAGCACAGGTTGATTTTGTAAGTTCATTAAATGGCGGCGATGGCTGCTTCCGTGAATTTGCAGAGATGATCATCGAGGCTAAAAGCGATAAATATCTGTCGGGAACAAGAAATGGAAGCATCACGCTACAAAACGGCCGCGTAATTGGTAAAGGACAGCCAAGCTATATCATTGCCGAAATTGGTATTAACCATAACGGTTCACTTGAAATTTGCAAAAAATTAATTGATGAGGCCGTGGCTGCTAAAGCTGATGCCGTTAAATTCCAAAAACGCACACCGGAAATTTGCGTACCGCGCGATCAGTGGGAAATTATGCGCGATACCCCGTGGGGCCGCATCACTTATATCGACTACAAACGTAAAACTGAATTTGGTATAGCCGAATATGCAACCATCGACCAATACTGTAAAAAAGTAGGTATCGATTGGTTTGTATCTGCCTGGGATGCACCATCTGTTGATTTTATGGAGCAGTTTGATACCATCCTCTATAAATTAGCATCAGCATCATTAACTGATTTCGCTTTGATTCAGCGTATACTGGAAACCGGTAAGCCGTTAATGCTTTCAACCGGCATGTCAACAATGAAAGAGATCGAAACAACCATGGATTATATCAATGCCTTTGACGAAAACTATCCATTGTTTATCGCCCATTCAACTTCGGCTTACCCATGCCCTCCGCACGAGCTTAACCTTAAAATGATCCAGACCCTGGAAAATAAATATCCGGGCATCCCTATCGGTTATTCGGGCCACGAAACAGGTTTGGCAACTACCGTAGGTGCTGTGGCTATGGGCGCAAC
The DNA here is from genome assembly GCF_059690695.1 of Mucilaginibacter sp. A5337. Lineage (NCBI taxonomy): Bacteria > Pseudomonadati > Bacteroidota > Sphingobacteriia > Sphingobacteriales > Sphingobacteriaceae > Mucilaginibacter > Mucilaginibacter sp. A5337. The sequence goes on from NZ_JCAWEC010000001.1 coordinate 52,449, forward strand.
CTTTGTTGAGCGTCACTTTACGCTTGACCGTGCCATGTGGGGATCTGATCATGCGGCATCTGTTGAGCCGCAAGGCCTGCAACGTTTGGTACGCGATATCAGGGATGTTGAAACCGCAGCAGGTGATGGTGAAAAACGTGTTTACGAATCAGAACTTGCGCCGATGAAGCGTTTGAGGGTAAACATCAGCGACGAATACAAAGAAAAACCAAGCGTTAAATAATAATGTCTCCGGAAAAATTAACTACCATAATTACGTCCATTATCCTTTTTTGCTGGATAGGATTTGTCATAGCCTGGGAAAGGATTTCACCTTACAGAAAAGGTTTGAAGTTTTTCAGGGAAGGCTTTTGGATTGATTTAGTGTGGTATACACTGATACAAAGCTACTTTTTGAAGATCCTCATTTTCGACTATATCATTAAACCCTTAGAGGCGCATTTTGATCTGTCGCATCTGCATTTAATAAGTAACTGGCCTGTAGCATTGCAAGTGTTGTTTTTCCTGTTTACGCATGACCTTTATATTTACTTGTTTCACCGCTTTCAGCATTCCAATAAATTTTTCTGGCGTATTCATGAGGCGCACCATTCTGGTAAGGAGGTTGACTTTCTGGCCGGTTCGCGTTCGCACATCATGGAAATCGTCATCAATCAAACTATTGAGTTTGCACCTATCATTTTGTTAGGTGCAGACCCAATAGTTATACCGATAAAGGCTATGTTAGATGCCATGTTTGGCATGTTTATACACGGCAATATCAAGGTAAACATGGGCAAGCTTAAATACATCATTAACTCGCCACAATTGCATTTATGGCATCACGCCAATTACCAGGAAGTTTTTCACGCCAATTTTGCGACGAAATTCTCATTTTGGGATTACCTGTTCGGTACGGTTTATGATCCGGGTCACACACCTGGCAACAAACCCGAAAACTGGGGCCTTTACTATGATTACCCAAAAGATTACTTTTTACAGCATGCCTTTAGCGTAAAACGCTTTGACGAAAAAAAACTGCTCAAATACCGATGGTTTAACTGGTATTATAACCTACGGCCACGATTTATGGATTGGCTGCAAAAAGTTACTCCGGCTAAAATAAATAAGACACATCAATTGGAGACTGAGGTGCAACCCGTTACTTTAGTAACCGAACAAGAAAACGTACTACAACAAAACTGATAACATATTGGCCTGGTTTTATATTTTAATCGCAGCCGCATTTGAAGCGGCCTGGACATTCTCGCTAAAATTCATGAAATTCAGCGATTTGAAGGCACTCCGTCTTAATTCTGTTTTAAGTCTGCAACATGGCCTGCCGGTATGGTTACCTTTTGTAGGTTATATTATATTTGGTATTGGTAATATCTATTTCTTTTCGCTGGCTATAAAACTGATACCAACAGCAGTAGCATATGCTGTTTGGACGGCTGTAACACTCATTCTGATTAAATTAGTAGAGATTTCGTTTTTAAACCAGCGCCTCTCCTATATGGAAATATTTTTCATGCTACTGATCATGACCGGTGTTTTGGGCTTAAAATTTTATGGTCCGGAAGTGAAATAAGAATGGCTGTTATTTGCCTAAAGCTTCCTTTCTTAGTTTAGCCTTCAAACCATCAAACCGTACCCAGTAAAGGTGGCAATCCTTTTCGCTGGTGCCTTTGGTATAAATGAGGTATTTACCATCGGGAGTAACGTATTCGCCCCAGCGGTGTGCATCACCATCGTTAATCAACAGGCCCAGATTCAGCGGTGTTGTCCAGCTGTGATCGGACTTACGGAAAGTGATCCCGAGCTCACACTCATAATCCGGCTTTTCCTTATAACTGATAATCATATATGACTCATCAGACGCCACATAAAAATCGCCATCGAATGCAGGCGTATTGATAACCGGGCCAAGGCTTTTAATAACAGTATCCGTCTTGGAAATGGTAAGCGTGCAAAAATCGTAAGTACTATAATCTTTTACATTTCCCGCATTAGCATTGCTGCCAACATAAAAAGTTCCGCTGTTGGTCGGCATAAACTCATACAGGCCGTAATTCTTTGCCAGGAAAACCACTGGATTTGTCCAGCCTGTTTTATTGCGATGCGATATAAAGACATAAGAGTGTTTACCATCGCCCCTCCCCGCAAAGTACATGCTTTTCCCATTGATAGAAAAAGTTGGCGTAAAGTAATCGTAATTAAGTACAAAAGGACCACACCACCTATCACCGTCATATTTAAAATAACGGAGCCTGCTTCCTTTTGAGTTAAACCAATGCATGGAGTTTCCATAATAAAACTCCTTGCCATCTGCTGAGAAAGCCGACCTGCCCATAGCTATGCCGCTATCGGGCACTAACATCTGTGGTGCGAAAACACGCGGGGTATCATTGGGCCGCCGCTGCCCAAGATAAGCTTTCTTGCTGTTGAAAAAGTTGCTTTGAGCGCTAACACTGCTATAAAAACAGCACAACGCAAGCATAAAAATCAAACTCCTCATAATAACTTGGTTAAGTTTATTTTATTGAATTTATGATCTGCAAAACAAAGTTATCGGTGGTAACTACAAACACTGGTTCAAACCCGTTCAAGTTTGTTTCAATTAAAATCAAACCGGTTGTATGTACCATATTCCTCCAGATTGCCCTCGTACATTAGTGTAAATCAAAATAAAAGCACTTATGAAAAAGACTTTTTTACTAACCATCGCGGCTGCCCTGTTGGGTACCGGCACCATGGTAAAAGCAGCCGGCAACTTAGAAGTACCAGCCGCTGTAAAGCAAAGCCTTGCCAAAAAGTACCCCAATGCAACCAAAGTAACCTGGGAAAAAGAGAAAGGGAATTTTGAAGCCAACTGGGGAGGCAAATCGGGCGAGGATACTTCAGTGACTTTTACCCCCAAAGGCGAGTTTGTAGAAGAAGTAGACACCATACCGGTTAACCAGCTGCCATCTGCTGTTTTTGAATATGTTAAAACAAATTATAAAGGCGCAAAGATCAAGGAAGCAGGTCGTGTAACCGATGCTACAGGCAAAAAGATGTTTGAGGCGGAAATAAAAGGGAAAGACCTGTTATTTGATGAAAAGGGGAAATTTCTTAAAGTAGATTGAATAGGCACGTCACAATGCTGTTAACCTTAAAATAATACATTCTTCAGAGACAATTCAAATTTAATTTGTACGTTTAGGAAAAAAGAAAGCATATTCCCGGCGTACACCCGGGAATATGCATAAAACTGAACCCTTTTGTTTTTTTAATCTACCACAATTTGCTATCTTCTTTTGAGATTTCTTGCCGTACATCAGGTTCATTAAGACGGCTATTCCCATATATTTTAACTCTACTTTTTATAATCCCGCTCTGTGGCATGGCGCAGCAGCCTGATAGTGTAAAAAAAACATCGGCACAAATAATAACAACTATCCGCGGACAGGTGGTGGATGATGTTTCCGGGCAACCACTTCCGGGTATTAACGTCAAAGTTGTTGGCGGCAGGTATGGAACCATTGCAGACCCCGATGGAAAATTTGAGTTAAACGCTCCGGGGGCTTTTACGCATGTTACCTTCTCTTACATTGGCTATCAAACCCTTACCAAAGTGATCAAACCCGGACAGGTTAATGTTTTGCATATAAGATTACACGGCAGTCAAACCCAGTTAAAAGAAGTCACCGTAGTTGCCGGAAAAAAACAACGTTACCGCAATAAAGGAAATCCCGCAGTTGAGCTCATTCAGCAGGTTATTGACCATAAAAAGCAAAACCGGATGGAAAGCGCTGATTACCTGCAATACGACCAGTATGAACGGATTAATTTGTCATTTATTGATGTTCCGGCTAAACTGATGAACAGCCGTTATTTTAAAATGTACCAGTTCATGCTTGATACGGTAAAAGATAACGGGCAAACCCAGGTGCTACTCCCCACCTATCTCAGCGAAAAACAGTACCAAAATTACTACCGCAAAGATCCTGCTAAGTCCATCCGCATATTAAAAGCTCAAAAGGAGGCTAACATACTTAAGTTTATTGATACAGCAGGCCTGGATATTTATATGAACCGCCTTTACGGTAATGTAATTGATATTTATGATAACAATGTTTTTATCATCACCAACCAGTTCCTGAGCCCTATTGCCGATCACTCTCCCAATTATTACAAATTTTTCATTACCGATACCATACAAACAGGCAAAGAAAAACTGATTGAACTAAGCTTTACACCACGCACCAAAGGCGATTTGCTTTTTGAAGGTAAACTGCTTGTAAGTATGACCGGCAACTATGCTGTGCGAGGCTGTGAGCTTGATGTAAACAAGCAAATCAACATCAATTTCATGCGAACGCTCAAGATCACGCTTGATTTTGAGCAGAACCCTAACGGCCGATACTTTTTAAGTAAAAGCGATGTTAAAGCCGACTTCGGCATATTGAAAAACAAAGGGCTTGGACTAATGGGCGAGCGAACGGTAATATTTTCCAACTACATAACGGACAAACCGCTTCCAGCCACATTTTATGAAGGTAAAGAATTGCAGATAGCTCCTGACGCAGACAAACCCGACACTTCATACTGGGCTCGTAACCGGCCAGATACGCTGTCCGATCATCAGTCAAAGATGTACCCGCGCATCTCCAGGTTAGAAAAAATGCCGCAATTTAAACGGGCAACCTGGTTTGCAGCTACTTTTACAGGCGGTTATGCTAAAGCGGGGCCTGTGTTGATTGGCCCGATCGGAACAATTTACTCACGTGACAGCCAGGAAGGATCACGGTTTCAGATTGGCGGGCGCACCAATCCCGAGTTAAGCAAATCGATTTATTTTGAGGGTTTTGGCGCTTATGGCACGCGCGACAAGGCTTATAAATATAATATCGCAACTTTCTACTCATTTAATAAAACACCTTTTTACCGCTACCCCAACGATTACCTTAAGGCCAGCTATTTAAATGATGTCGACGTACCGGGAAGAGATCTTTCAACCATCAACCAGCAGGCTGCGCTTTCATCGTTTTCGACAGGAAAAACAATCTACTGGCTTTACAGCAAGATCGCTAAAATTGAATATGTAAAGGATTTTGAAAACCATTTTTCGTTCGATCTCGCATTCAGAAACTGGAACCAGCGACCTGCGGCCTCTCTGCTATTTCAATACAATAACGACGCCAATACTTTGATGCACGACCTAACCACCAGTGAGCTCAACCTCGCCTTCAGGTATGCACCGCATGAGCAAATCTTACAGGGAACAGTATACCGCCGCACCGTCTACAGCAAATATCCGATCATGAATTTGCAGATCAATCATGGCTTTAAAGGCTTGTTTAACGGTGCTTATGATTTCACGAGTGTTAAAGCAAGCATCTTCAGGCGCTTCTACCTATCTCAGCTTGGTTATACTGATATTACTGTGCTCGGAAATTATTTAGTAGGTAAAGTGCCTTTCCCGCTCCTGAACATCGCCCCGGCAAATCAATCGCTGGCTTATGACGAGGATGCCTATAACCAACAAACCTATCTTGAGTTTGTAAGTGACCATTATGCCGGTATCAACTTAACTCATAGTTTCAGCGGTTTTTTACTGAATAAAATCCCGTTGATAAAACACCTGAAATGGAGAGAGTTTCTGTCGGCCAAAGTGCTATTCGGCGGCTTGCGTAACGAAAACAATCCACTCTATTCACCTAATTTGTTCCGGTTCCCGGTAGGTGGCAACGGAGCAAATGGCACTTATGCTTTAGGCACTAAACCTTATATAGAAGCCGGAGTAGGTGTAGGTAATATCTTTAAGTTTTTGCGGATAGACGGGATCAAAAGGTTTAACTATCTTGACCACCCGGGAGCCGCGGAATATGGTGTTAAATTTAGTTTCGCCCCGGATTTTTAAAGGAAAAATTAAATATTATAAGTATTCATTGCCGTTGACTTTAGTCAACGGAATAATCGTAAAACAAGGAGGCTTTAGCCAAAATACCACCTGAATAGTTCGGCTAAAGCCAGCTCTTACTATTTACTTTACCGTTGACTAAAACCAACGGCAATGAAACCTTTATTTTCAAACTATACCATTTACTACTACAACCGGGACTTATATAATCGCATTTAAAAATTACAATCTTTTCCAGGATCGATATTTTCCTTGTCGCGCGAAAGAACAGCTTCACCATTCTTGAAATTAACAATCCAGATACTGTCATAATCGTCATCAGGCCATTTCAGGTTATCCTGTTTTACACCTAATGATCGTACAATTGGTGCTATACCGCCATGTTCCCATACCACCAATATTACACCGGTGCGGCTTTTTAAATCGGCAGCCAAGCCTAAAGAGTCCTTTTCTGTACGGGAGCTATTTACCGTTAAATTGAACTTAGCTGCAAACGGCACAATAGTTTGAAACATCCTGGAATGTTTGGTAGCTTCACCCAACCCTAAGCCAGGCACAAATATCTTATCAGGAACACCAAATTTTGCTGTTAGTACAACCGGTAATTTTAGCGATCTGTTTATCCCCTGGCAGTTCAGATTATCACCTTTAACCGGCTTCTCGGCGTGACGGATAAATACAATTTTTAAATCAGCAGATTGAGCCTTAACCGACAGCATAGCTAATGGAGATATGATAGATAAAAATAGGATACAAATGACTTTTTTCATTTTGTAATTGAGTTTATAAAAAAGGATGAGGCTGTATCATAAGTCAATTGCCCCCTCGGTGTTGTGTTACATATGAATTGAAATTTAGCCGATGATATTTATACAAAAGTGGGCAAGCATGCTTTTTGAAGAAAACACAATCAACTAACTGATTATTAGATACATAATTAAATATCTATACAAAAAAAGGGGGTTAACACTTTTTTTGAGAAAATCGAACTCAATAAACTGATTATCAATTACATAATTAAATGTTAACCCTAAATTATGTTAACCCTGTTAACCCCCATTTTGTTAGTAAATTCAACCCGGAATTATATATCGCTTAAGTATCTGAATAAGTCAAAAAATGAGGCTGATCATGATTTATGATACAGCCTCATCCTTGGGCAAATAGTTACTAATATTAATGCTGATTTCCGGAACCGTTTAACTGGTATGCGCCCAAATCGGCACCCGGTAATGTAGCCTCTGATAAACCATAGATCTTATCCAGCGGTACTGTAATAGATGGCTTAATAGTAGTATTGCCCTTACCAATCAACGGCGAGCTGGCCAGCAAATGGAAATTGAAGTTCCCGATAGCGCTGTATTGGTACAATGGGTGGCCAACAGTAGGAAGCGGGAAGTTCAGGAACATCGGGTTATTCTTCTGTACAACATCACTACCATCATAAATAGATCCTAAAGTATAATTTGAAGGCAGGTATTTTGCAGATGTTGTGATTGAAGGGATATCCGTGCTTTGCGGCTGCGTGATATAACCGGTTGGGTAAAACTGGTTGGCTACACTTAATGAATCGGCCCATTGATAGTTATTACCGTATGAAAGGTGGGCAACATCGGCAACCGGGCTGCCTACCACACGATAGCCAAACTTACAGTTAATAGCTACGTTGTTATAATACATACCCGCTGCACCTTCTTCAAAGTTAATACAACCACCACGACCGCTTTGCACCTGGCGATAACCACCGCTAACAAAGGTGTTATTATACATAACGATATTAGTTTGCGGAGCACCGGTAGCCTGACCTTTGTTTGATGCCTTTTGTCCGTTGGTTGCAGTACCGATAAACATATTGTAGGCCATGGTACCAACAGTACCGCCCTTGGCATTTAGACAATCACCTCCGCTAACACCGTTTTTTTCAAAAGTATTTCTGAAGATTGCAATTTTACCGGCCGAGATCCGGATCGGGTCATCCACCCCACCGTACAACCAGGAATCTTCCATGATAAAGTTTCCGTTATAGTTGGCAAATAAAATACTGTATTGATTGCCTGTACCTGAGCCTGCAATGGTTGATGTAGCTTTCCCCTCGGTTAAACCGGCGTATTCCACGTGTGTCCACCTCAATACTAACAATTTACAGGTAGGGCCGCCTATAATACCTTTCCACTTACCTGCATATGCCGGGTCGGCGGCGGCAGTAAGGCCACCCGGGGCATCATTTTTTACAATACCCGGAACGGTGATCCAGTTAGGCTGATTTTTTGAACCGTTACTTACCAGGGTACCAAGTGCTATAAGGCTGCTTCCGGCGCCCATGTTCAATGTAACCCCTGGCTGCATTAGCAACGTATCAGTTGGATTAATTACCAAATCGCAACCATCTTCAACAGAATAGGTCTTACCACTAAGCATAGTACCTTTTACCGGGATTACTGTTGAACCGCTTGAGCTGCATGAAAGCGGCGCCTTATCACTTACCGGGTTAGCTGCCGGCGGCGTATAGCTGTAAATGTCCATGTGCTCACCTTTCCATTTCTGGCAACCGGAAAACGCGGCAGCCATCAGGATACAAATAACTGGGATTATATATTTTTTCATCGTTACGTTTATTATAATTTATACCTGAAACCACCAAGGAATAGTGTTTTGTAATAGTCGCTTTGTACAAGCGTTTGAGAGGCAATGTCTTGTTTACCTAAAAATTCCTGTTGTTTTGCATCAAGGCTGCCATGCGGATATTTTAAATAGATTTTGCTGGCCGCATTGGTGATATTATTAACCTTGCCATAGAAAGAAAACCTTTTGGCAATCGTTTTTTCGAAAGAAAAATCCAGCTGATTGTAGGCATGCTGATAAAAGTCGAGATTATAATATGGAGATACCTGCGCCAAACGTTCGCCGGTGTATACAAATGCCAGCTGCATATCCAAACCTAACTTCGCGCTTTTGTACAATACAGATGCGTTCCCCACATGGTCGGCCTGACCTTGCAGCGGACGTGTTTCATTCACATTGGTTTGCTGTAAACCTAAAGTAGGATCATTTGAGTAAAGCAATTTGTTAGTGGTAATCCTTGAGTGAGTATAAGTGTAGTTAACTGAAAAACCTATCACACCAAAGAATTTAGTGGCCAAAGCTTCAAAACCATAGTTGGTAGCATTGCCCGGATCATTTTGAGGTTTAATAACCTGCGAGCTCGGGCCACCATCACGAACAACGAAATACTCAATAGGATTATAGATCTTTTTGTAAAAAGAACCTAACAACAACTGGTCGGCACCGCCAGGGAAAAACTCATAACGTACGTCGTAGTTATCGGCTGTGATGTGTTTTAAGTAAGGGTTACCTACCTGGTCAAAATATTCGCCTGTAACTTTATATGGCACCTGCTCGCCAAAACCCGGGCGGCTGATTGCCGCATAGTACGATGCACGGATATTTTGATTATCTGTTAATTGATACTTTAAATGGATACTTGGTAATACATCTGTGTATTTAATATTACCGCTTCTTTGTGTAACTGTTTCCGGCGATTGGGTAGCATAAGTTAAATCGGTATTTTCAATACGTACACCGCCTAACACCTGTAGTTTCGGGAACAGATCAAACTTAACCTGTAAATATTCCGCGTTATCATTTTCCCTTACATGATAGTTGTTTTGCAGATCAGGGTTATTAGCACCGATACCATCCGCTGCCGAATTGAACGCAAAAGGAATAGAATTGAAATTGTTGTTGAATAAGGTTGATTTACCACCGGTTAATGAATAGGTGATATAATCAGCATCCCTCACTTTGTGGCGATATAAACCACCTGCAGAAAATTCAACATTTTTACCGGCGATTTTGGGGGTATAGATCAGGTTGGCATATCCGGAAAGGTCTTTATCCCTGTTATTTTCCCAATGATGATCTAACTGTGTATTGTTATCAACTTCGGCAGTAACTGCTCCCGAATTATTCAGGGTTTTATTGGCGTCATAGAAAAACTCAGTTCTATCCGGCTGGTGCCTGGTAGCTTCAGAATATACTCCATCCCAGTTTAAACGCCACTCGTTGCCAAGCCAGTGATCGCCATGCAAGGTTGAGTTATAGATACTTTGCTTAGTTAGCATACTTCTGTTTGAGATGGTGATCTGCTTGCTTAATCCGGTTGAGTTTAAACCCAAACCAAGGGTATCAGAAGTAAAACGCGATTCAAATTCGCTTTGATGAATATAAAGGTTGTATAACGAGATCTTATTGTTGTTATTAATCGCGTAATCTATCTTATTATGAATACCTACGCGTTCTGTTTGGGTTGAATAGGTGCGGTCGTACGCATCAGAAAACTGTGGTGAGTTTGGCAGCGGGATAGCTGATGGCTGCGCGTTTGGTGTAAGCTGCTTTGAGTTAGAGCCACGGTATATATTCTGATAGCTTGCAGATACGATAACGCCTAATTTTTTATCCAAGAACCTGTCGCCAATAGTGATACCGGCGGTTGAGCTAAAAGGAGTTGAGATATTTTTATCGCTTGTGAGCGCTTTATTGCTGAAATCGGCATAGGTAGCTGCATAGCTGTTGCCGTTAATTGCCGCCGGAGATTTGCTGTTAGGAGATGCGCTAAAACCAACAAATGGCCTGTTTGATGAAAACAGGGTAGAAAAGCCACCCGATACGTTAGCGCTGAAAGTAAACTGGCTTGGAGCACTTTTCATTACCAGGTTCATCACACCGCCTATGGCATCACCTTCCATATTGGGAGTAAGCGCTTTGATCACTTCAAGTCTTTCCAGCATTTCTGAAGGGAATATATCCATAGGTACAAATCGGTATTGGGCATCAGGGCTTGGTATTTTAATACCATTTACCAATGTTGAGTTGTAACGCTGGTCCATACCCCTAATGATAGCGTAACGGCCTTCGCCGCTTGCCGAACGCTGGATGGTTACACCGCTAACACGCTGCAAAGCGTTAGCCACCGTAACATCGGGTAATAACTTAATAGTATTTGCCGAAAGTACGTTGATAACCATCGGTGCATTTTTTTCAATACCACGTACAGCCCCATCAGACTCTTTGTTTGCCTGGGCTTTAACCTGTATTTCGGTCATCTGCATATCGGCATCCTGCAAGGCTACGTTTACCGTAATGACATCGCTGGCTGATGTAATATTACCCTCTTTAATTTTAGAAGGGCCGTAACCAACATAATTTACCTGTAATTTGTAAGGTCCATTCTTTAAATTTTTGAAACTATAAGAACCATTAAGATTAACCGCAACAAATTTGCTAAGCCCATCCTGGGTTAAATGTACTGTTGCACCGGTAAGGGGTTCGCCGGTTTTGGCATCGGTCACCTTTCCCTTTATGGTTTGCGCCGAGGCTGCAAAGGAAAATAGCAGGCACATCGAAAATAAGAGTAACAGCCTGTTAAGAAAGTAAGAGTGTTTCATGAACAACGGGTTTAATTTTCCGCAAAGAAACCCGCTGAAAACTGGAGAAAAATTGAATAAAGGCACCTAAAACCAACAGATAACCAAAACTTAACAAAGGCTTAACAACCAGGATTATCTATACAAAATTTCTCCAGAATTGAAACGGGCAGCCTCGATAACAAGGCTGCCCGTCAATTTGCATATTAACCTTATTCCGCTTCTATTTTGGGCGGAATCAACTCGTAAACGATAGGCGTTACAATCCTCGACAATAAAGTGGAACTGATCAATCCCCCAATAAGCACTATAGCCAATGGAGATATCAGCGGATTGGTTGAAATAGCAATAGGGATTAAACCACCGATAGCTGTTAGCGAAGTTAGCACAATAGGTAAAAACCGCACCTCACCAGCTTCGCGGATGGCATCCTGCAAACTCCTGCCCTGCTGCCTTAGCTGATTAGTAAAATCAACCAGTAAAATAGTATTCTTAACCTCAATACCGGCCAGCGCTATCAAACCTATAATAGCCACAAACGACAGTGAGTTTCCCGTAACCCAAAGCGCCACGGCCGCCCCCACTACCCCAAGTGGGATAACGGAAAGGATAATCAATGTACTTTTAAAGGTTTTAAATAATAACACCAGCACTGCCACAAATACAAACACAGTTACGAGGATAATACTCATAAAACCACCAAAGGAGTTATTTCTTGATTCAACCTCACCGCCCATCTCATAGCTATATCCCGGCGGCAATTTCAGCTTATCCATTTTTTGCGTTACATCATCAATTACCCGGCTCACTAAAAAGCTTTTTTGTACGTTGGCCTGTACCGATACCACCCGTTTTTTTTCCTGGTGATTAATAACCGCCGGCGATGCTTCCAATTGCAGGTTTGCCACCTGGTTAAGCGGCAGTGCGCTACCCTGGGCATTGTTCACATACAAATTGCGGAAAGCATCCATGCTTGGGCGACCTTCCTTAATCCGCGTAAGCAAAACGGTATAGCCATATTTATTATCGTTATTATAGTATGTACCCATGTCAAGCCCGGTAACGGCCAGTCTTGCAATTTGGTCAACAGCTAAGGAATTAACACCCAGTTGCTGCGCCTTTTCTTTATTTACCGCTATGCGGATGTCGCTTTTCAGCAAACTTACCGGATTATTTACATACATAGTACCCGCCGTTTGATGCAGCAGCTTTTCAACTTTAAGCGAATAGGCACGCAATGTATCCAGGTTATCTCCAAACAAACGCACCTCTATCGGCGCAACTACCGGCGGGCCCTGTTCAAAGTTCTTCACCTCAACCTTAGCACCTGGGTAATGAGCCCAGCGGTTTTGTAATTTCTGGATGAGTGCGAGCTTTTCATCCGGCCGGGTATCATTATCAAGCTGCACAAACAGCTGCGCAAAATCGCTGCGGTTGTTTTCGGAAATTACATTGTAGTAGATCCTTGGGTTACCATGGCCTACGTTTGTTGCGTAGTATTTTATAAGTGGCTCCTGCTTTAACTGTTTTTCTATCTGCCTTGTAACCGTATCAGTATAAGGCAGATTTGACTGGTTGGGTGTAGTTATATTGATCAGGAACTGCGGTTTTTCTGACGATGGGAACAGGCTAAAACCAATAACCCCAAACAAATAAACAGAAGCAGTAAACAGAACCACAGCGACACCGATAGTTAAAAATGGTTTCTGTAAGGCCTTGTCCAATAAACGGGCATAGCTTCCATGGATCAACTTTTTCAATCCACGCATGATGAGATTGCCATCCGGATGACCTGTATGGTTTTTCAGTAACCGGCTTGATAAAAATGGGATAAAAGTTAAGGATACCAGCATTGATGCCAGCACACAGAATATTACTGCCAGCGGCAAACACCTGATAAAATCGCCCGAGCCTTCGGGTAAAAATACCAGTGGCATAAAAGCAATAATGAGGATCACAGTACAGCCAACAACAGCCTTACCAATTTGCCCGGTAGCTTTCAAAGTAGCCTCAAGCCGGCTATGGCCTTCCAGCATCCAGCGTTCAATGTTTTCAACCACTACAATACTATCATCAACCAAAAGCCCCAGCGCCACAACCAGGCCTACAATGCTCAACTGGTTAAGGTTAAACCCGAAAAGCTGCAACAATACAATCCCTATTGCCAATGAAAGCGGGATAGAGATCATTACAATAACCGCCGGGCGAAAACCTAAAGGCATCAGCGTAACGGCCACCAATAAAATAGCGATGATAAAATCGTGGCTCAAACCTGTTAAACGTCTGTTCACGTTATCAGCCTGGTCAAAGTTTTGCACCAGGTCGATATTAGCAGGCATTAGTTTTTTGAAGTTTGTAAGCACCTGGCTATAATCAGCCTGGGTTTTGTTGATGTTTTCGCCATCCTTTTGGGCAGCTACCACAAATACACAGCGATGCCCGTTAAGGCGTGTGATATGTTTTTCTTCGCCATAGCCATAGTATACATGAGCTATATCTTTCAGTAAGATATTGTTTCCGTTGGCGGCATAAACAACTGTTCCGTTCACGGCGTCGAGACTGCGATAGTCATTACTTTTAATATTGAACGTTAAGTGTGCCGCATCAATGCTGCCACCGGGAATGCTGGCCATTTCGCTGTGCAAACTGTTTACAACAGCACTTACCGGCAGGTGCATCTGGGCCATTTTTTCCAGATCAAGCTCAACACGTACCTGCTGGCCGGGCAAACCGTAGATTAACACCTGTTTAAGCGATGATACTTTCTCTAACTCGTCCTGTAGCTTCTCGGCGTAATGTTGCAACTGGCTTCGTGCAGCATTTTCTGATACCAGCGCGACCTGCAACACGTTTACATCAGTTGGCTGTTGCTTCTGGATTTCAATACCGGCCACGTCTGTTGGTAACTCGCTTCGCTTATTATTTACTTCGCGAACTATTTCCTGGTATTTGGAATCGATGTTACTACTGTATTTATATTCAACCCTTAATACAGCCACACCGTTTGAAATGGTAGTACGAATGCGTTTAATATCGTCCAGGCTTCCGATGGTTTTCTCTAATGGCGTTACTACCCTATCCTCAATATCACGCGGACTTGTGCCCGGATAGTTAACAATAACCAGGAACGAAGGAGGGTGCATCTCCGGATCTTCTGAGCGGGGCATGTTAAGCATAGTGGTTATCCCTAAAACAATGATCATGATAAAGATCACGAGGGTAAACTGGCTGTTTTTCACAGCATAATCCGAAATCTTCATCTGGCAGCAGTTTTAGGTGATTGAACTGTGATGGCACTGTTATCTGTAAGATAGGCGGAGCCGGATATGATCAATGATTTTGCATCGGCCAGGCCACTGCTTACGGTTACCGTATTTTTGTCGATACCGGCAACGGTTACCTTTACTTTATGAGCTGTTTTGTTATCATCGGTTACAAATACATAACCGCTGTTGCCATCACCATCTAACAATGCATCATATGGGATTTGCCAGGTACCATTTTCTGTAGTTGCCGGCCGTGCAGGAGTTATAACGGCTTTGCCAAACATTCCGGCGGCAATTGCCTGAGGCCTTTTACCGGTTATAGTGATGTCTGCACTAAAAGTACCTGTTGCAGCATCCACCCCCTCAGATTTGCGGCTAACTGCGCCCTGCAACTCCCGACCCGGCATTGCTGTAGTTTGAATAATTGCCTTGTCATGTAGCTGCAACACAGCCCATTGGCTATCACTGATACCAACCCGCAACATCCACCTACCTGCCTCTGCACCATTGGTTTGCAATACGGCTGTGCCTGCCATAACCTGCTGGCCAACATTGGCCAGTTTACGCAAAATATAGCCATCCTTCGGCGCCCGAATCTCTGAATATTGGCGGTTAAATGTTGCCGTTTTTAGCTGTTGCTGGGCTTGCTGCAAAGTGGTTTTACTGTTTTGCAATTGCTCAAGCGTGGCCACGCTGTCTTTATACAGGTTTTGGATACGCTGGTAATCACGCTGTGCCTTTTCGGTCGCGAGGCTGGCCTGCTGTACCTGAGCATTAATTTCGGTGGGGTTAAGTGTCGCCAGTAACTGACCTCTTTTAACCGCATCACCCTCTTTTACATTCAGGCTGCTGATAATGCCGCCAATTTTAAAGGAGAGCATTACCTCATCGTCTGTAGTGAACTGCCCCGATACGGCCATTGGCGCATTGTTGCTTTGCTGTTTCAACTGCATGATCTGTACAGGTATGGTATCGGCAGCACCGTCGTTACTAACAATGGCTGGATGCGATTTGCAGGCATACATAAATGGTATGCATAGCAATAAACCGGTGTATTTAATTTTTTTCATATCGATCTGTTTTAGTTGGAGTTATTAATTGGATAAGTAGCCTGATCACGTTCGAGCTCGGCAAGGGCAATTTGAAGATTAGCCTGTGCACCGGCCATTTGCAGGCGCGCACCTGTTAGCTGGTCCTGCGCATCTACCAGTTCAAGGTATAGAAGTTGTCCTGCACGATAAGCTTTTAGCTGATCATTATAATATTTAGCTGCAAACTGAAGCTGTGCGGTAACGCTTTTGTATGCTGCTTTAGCCGATTGGTAGTTATGATAAGCCTGATCGAGCTGTAATTGTAAAGATTGTTCGGTTTGATCGAGTTGCGCGGTAGCGGCATTAAAGTTGGCCCTTGATTGTTCGGCTTTATATTTACGCTGTCCACCTGTAAAAATATCCCACTGCAGGTTTACGCCCCATAAATAGTAGCGGGTTTTGTTGTTCACGTTAAAATCAAAGCCCTGCGAACCCAGGTCGATAAATGTATTGAGCTTAGGTATAAAGCCCGAGCGCTGCAATTTATAATCGAGCGTGTAAACCTGCTGCAGGGTACGTAATTGCTTTAACTCTTCGCGCTGTTTTGTACCTGCGGAGGTATCAGGAGTAGCGATAATATCTGCTATGGCTTCGGGTTCAACAATAATTGTGTCCTGTAATGGACGATTGAGTAAAAAGTTAAAATATGATTTGGCGTTTTGTGTACCATGCTGTGCCTGTATAAGAGCGGCGTTTGTTTTTTCTCT
This sequence comes from Mucilaginibacter sp. A5337, assembly GCF_059690695.1. NCBI lineage: Bacteria > Pseudomonadati > Bacteroidota > Sphingobacteriia > Sphingobacteriales > Sphingobacteriaceae > Mucilaginibacter > Mucilaginibacter sp. A5337. The sequence goes on from NZ_JCAWEC010000001.1 coordinate 68,820, forward strand.
TTCAGTTTGAGAGCGCAGTAACGCTGTTCCGTTCCGTACACCGTTGCGCAGCATGCTTTCATTTTCGCGGATGTTTTCCTTGATTAAGAGCATCGCGCTGTTGTAAGTAGCTATGCCTTGTAAGGATTGATAATACCTGTAATAAGCTGTTTTAATATCTTTTACCAAAGCCCTTTTGTAAACGTTTACCGCTGCCTGCTGGCTGGTTATCAGTTGTTGTTTGATGAGTTTATTATACCTGATCTCGGCATTGATGAGCGGCAGGGAGGCGCGTACTTTAGCATCATAAAAATTATCCGGGTTAAGCAGGAAAGATTCGTTTTTTAATTGCGGAAATTTATTGGAGTTGGTTAACTGATTTAATGCCGTATAAACCGGGTTAACCAGGTCGCCCACCGGCACATCAATGGTACGCCCGCCAGATGCTTTAGTGTAACTGCCAAGCAAACTCACCGTGGGCAGGTACATGGCTTGTGCTTCCTTCAAAGCAGCCATGGCCTTATCCAAATCAAATTGCTGTTCTTTTAACCCCTGGTTTTGAGCAAATGCTAGGGCTATATAGTCGTCGAGCTGTTTTTGGCTGGTTTGCCCCCAGGTGCTTATGCCAATCAGCATGCATACGGCTGTGATCGGAACCGATTTCAATATAAACGATGTATACATAATGAACAATGTTTAGTATATGTGAAAAAAAATTATTTAACAGAGCTATATTCGGTGCATCATATATATGACATCAACTGAACTAATATTTTTTATTAACAAATGTTTAACTAATGAACAGTGTTTAGTAATAGATTAAATTTTTTTAAATTGTTACAGCAGCTAAATAATCTTCCATTGATTTGATCAAAATTTCTGGGATGGCTTCTTCTGCCTGATCCATGATCTTTAAGCGGCAACGCAAATTCAACGATACCAAACCGTGCGCTGTTGCCCATACTAATAGCGAGGCTTGCTCTACATCATTGATACGCAGCAACTTTTTATTGATGCAATCAGAAAGGCAATCAACCAAAAAAGCAAAACAGTTGCCGCCGTTTGCCTTATGGATCTCCTCGTCAACGTTCATTGGCGCACGGATAATGAACATCAGATCGTAGAGTTCGGGGTTTTGGAGACCAAAATTGATATAAGCCCTACCCACCTGCCTCAGCTTTTCAAGCGGATCTGTGCTGGTAGCTTCCTTTTTAAAAACTTCCAACAGTTGGCCATAAGCCTCCCCCTGTACTTCGTATAAAAGCTCGTCTTTATCCTTGAAATAGAGGTATATGGTACCAGGGCTATATTCAATGGCTTCAGCGATGCTGCGAATAGATGTTTTGGCATAACCGTCCTCCAGGAACATCTTCATAGCGGTAGCCCTAATGAGCTCCCTCATTTCAGTTTTTTCCCGTTCTTTTCTGTCAGTTACGCCCATGATCAATTAATACACCGCAAATATAATGAACGGTGTTCATTATTTATAACCGGGTATTCATTTTACAATTCTAAAACAAAAACGCTGGTTGGTTTAGAAGTGTAGCCTACACCAAACATCTGTTTATCAGGCAAAAACCGCACGTCCGATCAATTTACCACTTGGGCAAAAACGCAAACGTTTGCGTAAATAATTAACGGAATTAAAGATGCAAAAGGCAAATCGCATCCTATAATTGGCAATTGATACGCGTATTCTTTTAACCATTTTAATTAAATCTTCTTTTAGCCAACTGAATAAAAAACATTAAACCTTGAAAATATGACGGCATTTAAAACTCTCGGACAATTTATTATTGAGCGGCAAAAAGATTTCCCTTATGCCAAAGGCGAGCTTTCCCGGTTGTTACGTGACATTGGGATCGCGGCTAAAATAGTAAACAGGGAAATTAATAAAGCCGGGCTTGTAGATATTTTAGGTGATGCAGGGTCATCCAATATCCAGGGCGAGTCGCAAAAAAAACTGGATATTTATGCTAATGAGCAGTTTATTGCGGCTTTAAGAAGCGGCGGGGAATGCTGTATAGTTGTTTCGGAAGAAAATGATGAATACCTGGTTATTGACTCGGATGTTTCAAAAGAAGCAAACTATGTTGTTGCACTCGATCCTTTAGACGGGTCATCCAACATCGATGTAAATGTAGGCGTAGGTACCATATTTTCCATTTACAGACGAAAATCGGAGAAGGGCAAATCATCCACCAACGAAGATGTATTACAACTTGGTACCGAGCAGGTAGCTGCCGGGTATGTTATTTACGGCTCATCGACCATGTTGGTATACACTACAGGAAAGGGTGTAAATGGTTTTACCCTTGATCCTTCCATTGGGGAGTTTTGCCTTTCACATCCTAACATGACCGTGCCTGCTACGGGAACAATTTATTCAATAAATGAGGGCAATTACATTCATTTTCCGGATGGGGTAAAAAAATACATTAAATATTGCCAGGTAGAAGATCCTGATACTCAAAGGCCGTATACTTCCAGGTATACCGGATCGATGGTGGCAGATATTCACCGTACCTTGATAAAAGGCGGCATCTTTATCTATCCCCCTACTACCGGGGCAAAAAAAGGGAAATTAAGGCTTATTTATGAATGTAACCCGATGGCCTATATTATTGAACAGGCGGGCGGCAAAGCGTCAGACGGGTATAAAAGAATTATGGAGATTGAAGTTAAGGAATTGCACCAACGCGCATCCATATTCATTGGCTCAATGGATATGGTACTCAAGGCTGAAGAATTTATGTCATCATTCTCCCCTAAATTATTTGTAAAATCGTTTGAAGGGGAAGTAAAGATTCAATAATGACCTTAAAAAATGTAATAGAGATCATGTTAAGCACCAGCTTTGTGTAAAGTTTCCTTCACAATTCCAGGCATTAATTGTTGGTTAAAAATGCTGGACAAAACTTAGATCCGGACCATCGTAAGACAATAAATGACGAAAATTGTTTTTTCGTTTGAACTAAAATTGTCATCCAAATGTCATGAAGTGTGAAATTCTTTACAACTATACGTGTTATAAATACACACAATTTTATACGTTCAAACAACAGAATCGGCACTTTTGAACTATCTAAGCTTTTAGTCTATATCTTTAGGAAAAAATTAACGGTAATTTTTAATATAAGACCACGTTTCGAGGGCTTAATTAAAAATTATAACATGCAAAAAACAAAATCCTTAAAAAAAATGACTTTTGGCAGTTTGGCATTGAGTACGCTCATCCTGATTGGAAGTTGCTCCAAAAATGCAGAGACGCCAGTAACCGTTCCAATTAATGATTTAAATGCCAGCGCAAGCCTGGCAACAACAGCCACATCTCCTACCGTTTACACGATCGCTCCGGCTTCAATCCGGTTAGATGAAGGCTATGCTTACAAAATCAGCCCCATTTCTGTAAGCGGAGATTCAAACACTGCTCCAACCGCTTCAACGCTCCAGGTTTATGAAAACGGTGTTGCATTAGGTCCGGCCCACTCGCTCCACGCTGACATCAGGGACATCGGTAAAGGTCGTTTCAGCCACTGGGATACCGGTTTGTACTTCTCAACTTCCGACAACAGCAGCCCGATCACGAACGGAAGAAAGTACACTTACACCCTTAGCGGTACGGCAAGCAGCGGTACTACAACCACTGCTCCTGCTACAGGTAACTCAACAACAACAGCAACCGGCTCGGTATTAAGTACAGTATTAACTGGTTACGCTGCTGTTAACGGAACTACAACCGGTGGTAAAGGTGGTACCACAGTAACTGTAAACACACTTGCTGCGTTCAAATCTGCCGTGGCAGGCAATTCGCCAAAGATTGTGTATGTTTCCGGAACAATTAGCGGATCAGGCTTAACTCCTGTGTATGTTGGTTCAAATACCACCATCATCGGTAAAACCGGCGCCGTTTTATCAAGCCTGAACCTTTACCTGTTCACTGTAAGCAATATCATTATCCAAAACGTTACATTTAGAAACTACGTAACCGAATGCGGTGTTTACGTTAAATTCCAGTCGAACCACGTTTGGATTGACCATTGCGATTTTGCTACAGACCGCAGCCATGGCTGGGATTACTGGGGTAAAGACATCGGCGTTGCCGAAGGTTCTGACTACGTAACCATTTCATGGAACAAATTCCATGACACCTACCTGTCATTGCTTATTGGTTCGGTAACAAGCGATGCTGTTGCAGCCAACACCGGCAAACTACACGTTACAGTTCACCACAACTACTGGTACAATGTATCTGAAAGGGAACCAACTTTGGTATTCGGTAGCATCCACATGTACAACAACTACCACTTAAACAATGATGGTTATTCTATCGGCGCAAGGTATGGTGGTACAGTAAGGACAGATAATGAGTATTTCTCAGGCTGTAAAAAACCACTTACTACTAACTTAGACGGCGACCCTGTAGGTTACTTCAGCGGTACATCAACCAACATTTATTCTAATTGCGGTGCCAACGACATTACCTCATCTCTATCAAGCTGGACTCCATCTTACGCTTATAGCACATTGCTTGATGCTGCTGCAAACGTTCCGGCAGTTGTAACAGCAGGTGCTGGTGTTAAAACAGTTAATTAATTAAAATTATTCACCCCAAGCTTGGTTAAGCAAAAGGCCGCTTTATGTGTTATCATAAGGCGGCCTTTTTCGTAGCTTCGGAGTGCACTGCGCAATATTAATTGAGGGTACGGGTTTAGTTATTGCTAAGGTATTGAACGTTAACTGCCGGCTTCAATCTTTTCTTCATGAAAGCCACAATTGTATCGGTATACAAATTGGCTCCCCTACTGTTTAAGTGCGCCCTGTCCGAGTAATATTCCGGGTTTTTAAAATATGCATCGTTGGTAAAATCATGAAAAATAACATGGTTGCTATTGCAGATACTTTTCATTTTCAGGTAAGAATTTTGTTGGGTATCATCATTATATCTTGGTGATACAAAAACAAACAATTGAATTTTTTGCTGCTTACACTCATTTATAAACAAATTCAACGCATCTACATTATCGGCCGATATACTGTCGGAATATGGCTTAAGCGATGTACGGGTTGAAACCTTACTTGCATCCATTTTATTAGTCAGAGGATCAAACCCCATAACAGCGTTTCCTGATGATAAAAAGTAATGTTGAAATATCGAAACCACCTGGCCATTATAGCGGTAAGTTTGAAGATGGCTTTTTAACAACTCCAATTTGCCTTTCTTTTCAATCATATTGCCAACAATGTTCGATTGTTTTAAATAAGGCAATAGTATAGAAAGCCTGCTTTTTTCATCTTCCTTTTCACTTAACACATCGCTGGTTACATCTAAAACAATCACCTTGGGGATACGGCGCTGCAATGCCAGCTCGAATATCGCGGTACTGTATAAAAGCCCCTCGCCATCCCTGCCCCCATTAAAACAACTTAATTTCAAACTATCTTTTATCAATGAAGAGTTATAGTGATGCGAAGCCCTTGAGCTCCCTAACACCAGTACATCCTCATTTAAATTATAAACTACATGATTAGCCACAGCATATTCGCCCGAAGCCTGGTGAGTAAAAAAATAATAAAGCATCGCTCCGGTTATCTGATCAATGGCTACAAAAGCTATCACCATGATGAGCAACCTGGTAAAAAATTTATTGCTATTTGCTTTCAACTGCTTCATAATTTAAAACTGAAAATAAATAAACTGCCCGCCATCAAAAACGCCAAACAGCAGGATTACAAAAATCAACCCTAAATAGGAAGCCATGCGGACCCCCCAATTTTCATTATGCAAAAAACGTAGTGAATGAAGATTGTACTCTTGTTTTAATTCATAAAGAAACAAGGCAGCTATCGCCATAAAATCATATAAAAAGTAAGTAGGTTCGCCTATAAAAAAGCCTGATTTATAAACAAAAACTCCTTTTAACAAACCCCAGGCCTGTTGTAATGAAACAGCTCTGAAAAAGATCCAGCTTACGGTAACCAGCAAAATTGTAAAGGAGATGTTTAAAAAATTAGCCCAAAAACCAGTTCCTAAACCCATTTTATCCGCCAGGGTAGCCCTCCATTTTTGAGTCGCCATTCCGCAGATGAGGTAAAACCCGTGTAAAGCGCCCCACACAATAAATGTCCAGTTGGCGCCATGCCACAACCCGCTGATCATGAACACCGCAAACAGATTAAAATACAAGCGACCTTTACTAACCCGATTACCACCTAAAGGGATATACACATAATCTTTAAACCAGGTTGAAAGCGAAATATGCCACCTGCTCCAAAACTCGCTTATACTTTTTGCAAAATATGGCCTCCTGAAGTTTTCCATCAATTTAAAGCCCATTACCCGGGCGCTTCCTATGGCTATGTCCGAATACCCTGAAAAATCACAATAGATCTGCACCGCAAAAAACAAAGAGGCCAGCACAATTGTGGCCGATCCGTGCTCTGGATAATTGCTAAAAACCGTTTTTACATATATAGATAACCTGTCGGCAACAACAACTTTTTTAAAAAAACCGATCAGCATCCTTTTTAACCCTTCAGAAACATCGAGCGTATTAAAATGATGGTCCTCTTTAAACTGATGCAACATATTTTGTGGTCGCTCGATTGGCCCTGCAACCAGTTGCGGATAAAACATTACATATAAAGCATAAATACCGAAATGATGCTCGGCCTTTTGGTGCCCCCGGTACACTTCAATGGTGTAACTCATGGCCTGAAAAGTGTGAAATGACAAGCCTATTGGGAGCAGGATCTGTAAAAACGGGATTGGGTTAGTGTACCCCATCCAGTATAATATCCCCGATAAATTGGCATTAAAAAAGTTGAAATATTTAAATACGGCCAGTACCCCAATATTTGCCGTAAGGCTAAGTATTAACAGCAGTTTCTTCTTTTTAGGGTCGTTAACTTTTTCAAGGTAGATACCTGCGGTATAGTCAATAATTATAGTAAAAAACAGGATAAGGATATATATAGCCTTAAAGAACATATAAAAATAACAGCTTGCCGAAAGCAGCAACAGCCATCTGAATTTATGCGGTAACAGGAAATATAAAACTGTTACTACAGGAAAAAACAGCAGAAATGTAAATGAGTTGAATATCATTGTCAGGTCCTATTGGTTAATTAAACCTAACTGAAAATTAAATGATATAAAACAGTGTAGCTGCAATCGTATATCATTCTGTAAAATCAGGCAACAAACTTCACAACCAAAATATGGCGCGGAATTTTCAAATTCAGGAATACAGTATGGTAACCTTATGTAAATCTGTCCCCCACTCATTTAACAAGAAATACCCCCAACTATTTTACCATTACTCCATACCCAACTAAAATGTAAAGTAATTTATATCCTTTTACATCTTTAAACGCTTAAAATGCAGCCAGATTTACAATTTACGGGCAATTGAACGGAGCTTATATTTTATTGACAGCTGATTAAATAATTTTACTTACCAAGTAATTATAAACTGAATTTATCATTTAAAGCCTTAAAACTATGTGCGGAATTGTTGGTTACATCGGGTCAAGAGATGCGTGGCCGGTTGTGTTAAACGGTCTCAAACGATTAGAATATCGTGGTTATGATAGCGCTGGTATTGCTATCATAAATAATACAGGTTTCAACGTGTATAAAAAAACCGGCAAGGTGGCCTGTCTTGAAGCCCACACCGCCGACAAGGACAAAAGTGGTCATATTGCTATAGGACACACCAGGTGGGCTACACATGGCGCACCATCTGATGCCAATTCTCATCCACATAGTTCAAATGATAACCGCCTGCACATCATCCACAACGGCATTATCGAAAACTACCTGATCCTTAAAGAAGAGCTGCTTGCCCGCGGGCATACTTTTAAAAGTGAAACTGATACCGAAGTTCTGATCCATTTAATTGAGGAAATTCAAAATATTGAACAAACAGATCTGCTGGAGGCTGTACGCCTGGCTTTAAATACAGTAATAGGCGCATATGCCATAGTAATTATGGACAGGGAAAACCCCGATCAGCTGATTGCTGCGCGAAAAGGCAGTCCCCTCGTTATTGGTGTTGGGCAGGGTGAGTATTTTATTGCATCAGATGCCACTCCTATTATCGAATACACTAAAAATGTAGTGTATTTAAAAGATAACGAAATAGTTTTGGTAAAGCCCGACGGACTGTTGATAAAGAAACTGGATAACGTTGTACAAACCCCGTTGATCCAGGAGCTGGAACTCAAACTTGAATCATTAGAGAAAGGGGGCTTTGAACATTTCATGATGAAGGAGATCTTTGAGCAGCCGCGTTCGATAAGGGATTGTATGCGCGGCCGGATCTTCCCGCTTGAAGGAAAAGTAGAGTTAGGCGGCATTAAACAATATACCGACAAGCTTAAAAATGCGGAACGGATAATTATTATTGCCTGCGGTACCTCATGGCATGCCGGCTTAACCGGCGAATACCTTATTGAAGAATATGGGCGCATTAAAGTAGAGGTTGAGTATGCCTCCGAATTCAGGTACCGCAACCCCATAATCACGGATAAGGATATTGTGATGGCGGTATCACAATCGGGCGAAACTGCTGATACATTGGCCGCCATTGAGATAGCGAAAGAACGGGGCGCGACAATTTTAGGGATCTGTAATGTTGTTGGCGCCTCAATTCCGCGCGTAACAGATGCAGGCGTTTACACACATGCCGGCCCGGAGATAGGTGTAGCATCAACAAAGGCCTTTACAGCGCAGGTTACCGTTTTAACTTTAATAGCATTGTATATAGCGCAGCATAAAGGTACCTTAACACCGGCCAAACTCACCAATCTGCTAACAGAGTTGGATACCATCCCCGATAAAATACAAACGCTGCTGCAGGATAACGATTTGATTGAAGACATCGCATCCAAAATAAAAAATGCACCCAACTGCCTGTTTTTAGGCAGGGGCTTCGGTTTCCCGGTGGCGTTGGAAGGGGCACTGAAATTAAAAGAGATCTCGTATATCCACGCCGAAGGTTACCCCGCTGCCGAAATGAAGCACGGTCCCATCGCGTTAATTGACGAACAGATGCCAGTGATCTTCATCGCCACCAAAAACTCATCGTACGAAAAGGTGATCAGCAATATACAGGAGGTTAAGGCCCGAAAGGGAATTGTGATAGCTATTGTTACCCAGGGCGATGTCAAGGTTAAAAACATGGCCGATCACTGTATTGAGATCCCCGATGCCGACGAAGCTTTTTTACCGCTGCTGGCTACCATCCCACTACAACTTCTTGCCTATCATATAGCCGTAAAACGGGGCTGTAATGTTGATCAGCCCCGTAACCTGGCCAAGTCAGTTACGGTGGAATAATTTGTAACAATTAATCCAAACAAACACAAAAAAGCAGGCCTGAAAACCTGCTTTTTTTGTGCGCTACTCTCCTGAGTTGTATCCCTTATTATAGGAAAATACAGCTTAAATACCGTAAATACGACACTTTTTTCTCAACCCTTTACACATGTCCGCTTTGCCGCTTTACATGTTCTGTAAAGACTAAGATACATGTTTACAAAAAAGCGGCAATCGACTAAAACCGTATACTATCGTTACCCAAATAGATAAATTTGATTAACCAAATAAACCAGTTCAAATAGTTCCCTAAACTCTTTAAACTATTGATGATGAAAAAAATTAATACATACTGTTTCATTACAGCACTACTGTTGATGACCGGCTGCGCCGGGAGCCGTAACCTCGTTTATTTCAGCAACATGGCAAACACAGGTGCTGTAAATAGCAATATGGGAGGAGCAGTGATCATTCATCAGAAAGATATCCTGAGTGTTACCGTTAACAGCTTAAATCCCGAATCAAACCTGTTATTCAATGGCAACAAAAATGTGGGATCAGGTGTTCCGCTAACTCAAACCGGATATAAAGTAAATGAAAATGGTTTTGTGAATTTACCGCTTATAGGCGACTACAAAATCGAAGGACAAACCATAGAGGAAGCCCAGGCCGAGATAGCTAAAAAATTAGCCGCATTTGTTAAAAGCCCGGTGGTTGATATCCAGCTTCTGAATTTTAAAATAAGTGTGATAGGCGAGGTTAACAAACCATCAACATTTATAATAACTGATGAAAATGTAAACTTACTTGAAGCATTGGGCATGGCCGGTGATATGACAGTTTATGGAAAAAGGGAAAATGTGCTGGTGATCCGCACTGAAAACGGGCGCAGAACAATGAACCGCCTTAATCTCAACAAGATTGAATCAATGGATTCGCCTTACTTCAACCTTAAACAAAATGATATTGTATATGTAGAGCCTGATAAATCAAAGGCAGTTGAATATAGCCAGAACACACGGCTGGCACCAATAGTAGTTGCTTCAATTTCGGCATTAGCTGTATTGGCTGCAGTGCTTTTAAAAAGATAATAAAGTTTAGTGATACCTAACAACGGTTGATATGGATAATAATTTTATTTTAAAAGAGCCTTTGCCAGGCAACAAGTTCAGGTCAAACATCAGGCCTTATTTAAATGGCTGGTATATATTCCTGATAAGCATGGTTATTTGTTTAGCCGCTGCATGGACATACCTGAACTACGTTACCCCGCTTTATAAAATAACAAGCACCCTCCAGATACCCGACGATAAAAAAGGCGACGGTATTTTAAAAGCAACCGCATTTAGTGATCTGAACATGTTCCAGGAAACCAAAACTGTGGATAACGAAATGGAGGTACTGCGTTCAAAAGATTTGATTTATAAGGTTTTCGCAAAACTGAATATGGAAACCTCATATTTTGATGAAAGCGGCTTTACAACAAAAGAGCTATATGGCGACGAACGGCCCTTTAATGTCACAATCAAACGGCTCGGCAAAGCTGCTTATCTGAAACAACTGTATCTGCAGCCATATTCACAAGGTAAATTTTTGCTTAAGGAAGAAAATAAAACCTGGATCTATAATTATAACCAAATAATTAATCATAAAGATTACTCATTTAAGGTAGAAAAGGGCCCGGGCTACGCAAATAATGGAACACCCATACTTATCCAATTTAACAACCTGACCAGGCTTGCCGCCTCCTATAGCGCTGGGTTATTACAGGTTAACCCTGTTATTAAAGAATCAAACACTTTAACCTTAAGCCTGGTTGACGCCGTACCCGAAAGAGGTGTTGATATTTTAAACAACATCATATCTACATACAATGCCGAAAATGTTGTTAAGAAAAACGTTACAGCTGTAAATACCATATTATTTATCGATAAAAGGCTACACGATTTGGAGAACGACCTTTCATATACCGAAGGCGATATTGAAGCCTTTAAACAAAAAAACAGCGCTGCTGAAATAAATACAAGCACACAGGTAAACCTGACAAAATCTGCCGAGTATAACCAGTTACTTGAAGAATCAAACACTCAATTGGGTATTGTGAACTCAATTGAAGCGTATTTAAAAAACTCGGCTAACCAATATAATGCTGTGCCCAGCACCATGGGATTAAAAGATCAGGCGTTAAACACATTGGTTAGCCGTTTCAACGATCTTCAGTTAGAAAGAAACCGCATGCTTACCAGTGCAAACCCTGACAACCCGCTTGTTCAGAACCTGAGTAACCAGATAGGCTCCCTGCGTGTCAATATCCTCGAAAACCTTACCAACATCAAAAAAGGGTTCTCTATCGGGCATCAATTACTCAAGGAAAATTCCGCACAATATGACTCGCGCATCCGCTCGGTTCCGTCAATTGAAAGGGGGCTTTTACAGCGAAGCCGTGAGCAGGGGGTGAAAACCAATTTATATCAATATTTGCTGCAAAAAAGGGAAGAAACGGCTTTGTCCTTGTCTGCCACAATCCCTTCATCACAACTGATTGATAAACCTGCTGCCAACCCGGTAGCTGAATTCCCCAAACAGCAACTCACTTATTTATTCGCAATCATAGCCGGATTGCTCATGCCTGGTGTTTTCATTTTCCTGAAGGATAAATTCAGCGTAAAAATTAAAGATCAGTCAAGCTTGCTCAACATTAAAGGAATTAAAATCCTTGGCGAGCTATGCCATAACTATGAAGACAACAGTTCTGTAGTTATCTCAAACGGAAGTAATACCAATATTTCAGAGTTATTCAGGTATATCAGGAGCAATATCGGCTTCCTGAACCAGGGAACACAACATAAAACCATGCTGGTTACATCGTCTATGAAAGGCGAAGGAAAAACTTTTTTCAGTATTAACCTGGGATTAACCCTTGCAATGCTCAATAAAAAGGTGTTGATCATGGAGTTTGACCTTCGCAAACCCGATTTGCTGAAGAATATTAACATGGAGCAAACCAAAGGCATTACTGATTTTATTACCGGTAATACCAATTCGCCGGCCGAATGTATCCAGGCTTATAACGAGGCCGACAACCTTTTTGTAATGGGGGCCGGAAGCAAGGCGATTAATCCGGCCGAATTATTATCAGATAAAAGGCTTGACCTGCTTTTTGGCTGGTGCAAAACCCAGTTTGATTATATCGTGCTTGATACATCGCCTGTTGGCGCCGTAGCCGACGCTTTTAGCCTGGCCAAATACGCCGAACTGAGCATTTATATTGTACGCTATAATTATACCAACACCGAACAATTAAGTATCCTGAGGGATATTTACGATAATGATAAATTAAATAACCTTATGGTAGTGTTTAACGATGCGAAGAAAGAAAATCGGCAGGCCTATGCCTACGGCGGTTACGGATACGCATCGGCTTATGGCAGCTGATAGCTTTCATTTTTACATGCCATAAAGCCGGGACTAATATTATAAACTATTAGTTCGATTGTTTTATTTGAATACCGCTGTTCCATGTGACTGGATTGGCGAAGCCGCAAGCAACCTAAGTTGCCACTGTTATGAACCAAATAACCGGGTAAAACCGGAGATATATAAACCGTTAGTTCCATTATTTTTTACTTGCAGATAACCAGTGTGACTGGATTGGCGAAGCCGCAGGCAGGGTAAAAACAACTATTTAAGTTTTAAATTAACGGGTAAAACCGCTAAATATTATTGTAAACCTTTAGTTCAAATTATTTTCATCTTCCGCCTAACCATGTGACTGGATTGGCGGAGCCACAGGCAACGTAAGTTGCAACTATAAACCAAATAACCGGTAAACCCGACGAGTATTATAAACCATTAGTTCAATTATTTTTTATCACCGCCTAACCAATGTGACTGGATTGGCGGAGCCACAGCCGGCGCAGGTTACAGCAGTTATAAACCAGGCAGCCAGGTCAATAATTTCAATTGATACGCTTCTGCATAACACAATCATCACTCTGTAGGATGTGAGTGAGTTGGCGAAGCTGTAGCAGGCCGTCAACACCCCGATCCAACTTTTATCATTTTATGGAAACCCAATTAAGAGCACCGCAATTTCGCATGACAAATTATCATGAAAAAAAATGGCTTGTTATTTACACCAAGCCCCGATGGGAAAAAAAGGTGGACAAGCTTTTAAAGCAAAATGGCATTGAATGTTATTGCCCGGTCAGAGATATAGTAAATCAATGGTCGGACAGGAAAAAGGAGGTCAGTGTCCCGCTGTTTAGTTCCTATGTATTTGTTCATGTTGATGCATATGAGCAATCAAGAGCACTTTACGTTATGGGGGCATTAGGTTTTGTTTACTACATGGGCAAACCTGCAATAGTAAGGGATAATGTGATAGACGAGATCAGGACAAACCTCATACGCTACAAAGATATGGAAATTATAAGCCTTCAAAATCTCAGTGTTGGCGATACGGTTAAAATAAAAGATGGCGCTCTTGTAAATCAAATGGGTAAGGTGCTGCAGATACAGGGCAAAAATGTATTAATGGTTTTTGAAACCATCAATTGCGCTTTAGTAACACGCATTTCAATCCAAAACTTATCAGTTCATAACATTAGCGGAAATCATGAAAATTGAGAATTATCAACCTAAATTAGGCATTATCGGTCTTGGTTACGTAGGCCTGCCCCTGGCAGTTGAATTTGCAAAAAAATACAAGGTCATTGGCTATGATATTAATGTGGACCGCATTAATGAACTCAAATCGGGTATTGACCACACCCTGGAGATCGACTCCGAACAATTGAACGCGGTAATTACACCTGTTTGCACAACGGCAACCGGTTTATATGTTACCGACGAGCTTGAGAAACTGAGGCAGTGCAGCATTTACATTGTAACAGTACCTACCCCGGTTGATAAAAACAACCGCCCAGACCTTTCTCCGCTAATAAATGCCAGCCGCGCAGTAGGCAAGGTTTTAAAAAGGGACGATATTGTGGTATACGAATCAACCGTATATCCAGGGGTAACGGAAGATGAATGCATGCCCATTTTGGAAAAAGTATCAGGTCTTACTTATAATGTTGATTTTTTTGCCGGTTACTCGCCTGAAAGGATCAATCCGGGCGACAAATTGCATACGGTATCAAAGATCCGCAAAATAACCTCCGGCTCAACTCCTGAAGCTGCCGAAACTATAGATAAGCTTTATCAGTCAGTTATAACCGCCGGCACATTTAAGGCCCATTCAATAAAAGTTGCCGAAGCAGCCAAAGTAATTGAAAATGCCCAGCGCGATATAAATATTGCTTTTGTGAACGAGCTGGCAATGATCTTTAACAAGCTGGGCATCGATACCCACAAGGTATTGGAAGCTGCAGGTACAAAATGGAACTTTTTAAATTTCAGGCCGGGTCTTGTTGGCGGGCACTGCATCGGCGTTGACCCTTATTATCTTGCACAAAAAGCGCAGGAAGCAGGCTATCACCCCGAAATTATACTTGCCGGCCGCCGCATTAACGACTCAATGGGCAGCTATGTTGCCGACCAGTTTATTAAACAGATGATTTGCCGCGGCACTTCAATAACGGATAGTGAGGTGTTAATCCTTGGTTTCACGTTTAAAGAAAACTGCCCCGATGTAAGGAATACCCGGGTGATAGACATTGTAAAACGACTGAAAGAATATAAAGTCAAAGTGCATATTCACGATCCCTGGGCCAACGCAGAACATGCACAGAAAGAATACGGCATCATCTGCGAAAACGGCGAATCAAAAACGCGCACCTATGATGGGGTTTTACTTGCCGTTGCCCACGAGGAGTTTAAAGAAATGAATGTAAAAGCGCTTTGCAAACCTAATGCTGTATTGTACGATTTGAAGGCATTTTTACCAGAAGAGGTTGTTAACGCGCGGCTTTAAAAATCATGAGTTATAAACAAAGAGCGGTATCTGGCATAGTGTGGGCGCTATGGCAGCAATTAAGTTCAAAAGTGGTAAGCTTTGGCATCTCCATATTCCTGGCCAGGATCCTGGAGCCATCGCAATTTGGTTTGATAGCTATGCTGTATCTATTTATATCGGTGGGTAACAGCCTTTTGGATGGCGGCCTTACAGCTTCCCTGATCCGTACCACCAATGCCGATCAGCGCGATTATTCAACTGTTTTCTATTTTAATATCATTGGCAGCAGTATCCTTTACCTGATACTTTTTATAACAGCGCCCCTGATAGCTGCTTTTTATCATCAGCCGCTGTTAACCTCTGTTGTACGCGTTTACACCTTAATTTTGATCATAAACGCATTTTTTGGGGTACAAAGCACCTTGCTGGTTAAGGATTTGAAGTTTAAAAAACAAACTAACATTCAAATCCCATCGGCCATTGGCGGCGGAATATTAGGCATCGTACTTGCAAAATTAGGATACGGCGTTTGGAGCCTGGTATGGATGGGCTTATGCACCTCTTTTTTATCAACAGCCATACACTGGATCACTTCAAGCTGGCGACCTGCACTGATATTTGATAAGGCCTGTTTTAAAAAACACATCCACTTTGGCTACAAAATGACGCTGTCGGGTTTAATTGATACAGTTTATCAAAACATTTACCTGATCATTATAGGTAAGTTTTTTTCGGCAGCCCAGCTTGGTTATTACAGCCGGGCGGATTCAATAAGCCAGCTGCCTATTAGCAATATTTCGGCAGCTATAAATAAGGTTACCTACCCTATGTTCGCAGAAATATCAAACGATCCGGTACAGTTAAAAAACGTTTATAAACGGCTCATGCAACAGGTAGTATTCTGGAATGCTCCGGCACTCATCATGCTGTGTATCATTGCCAAGCCACTGTTCCATATTTTACTAACAGAC
Source organism: Mucilaginibacter sp. A5337 (assembly GCF_059690695.1). NCBI lineage: Bacteria > Pseudomonadati > Bacteroidota > Sphingobacteriia > Sphingobacteriales > Sphingobacteriaceae > Mucilaginibacter > Mucilaginibacter sp. A5337. The sequence continues at coordinate 84,991 of NZ_JCAWEC010000001.1, forward strand.
AAGTGGTTACCGGCCGTCCCTATCTTCCAGCTATTATGCATAGGCGGTATCATGTACCCCCTGCACTCATACAACTTAAATGTGCTGAAAGTAATGGGGCAAAGCGCTTTGTTTTTAAGATTAGAAGTTATTAAAAAGGTTTTGAGCGTTGTCGGGATCCTGTGTTTTATTCCCTTCGGGATCTATGGCTTGTTATACTTTCAGTTGTTTTTTAATGTGATAGCCTACTACATCAATTCCATTTACAGCGGACGCTTAATTAACTACCCGGTTACCGAACAGGTAAAAGATATTTTACCTACAGTGGCATTAGCCGGGGGTATTGGTCTGTGCTGTTATTTTCTTGACAGGCTCCTGATCAACGATTTTTTCATCCCTACTATGCAAATTGGCATATTACTCATAGTATTTGCCGTAGTTTATTACGGAGCCAGTTTATTAATTAAGCTTTCTGCTATTAAAGATTTTAACCAATTAATCCTAAAACGATGATTCCCGTAACCAAACCATTTCTCCCTGCCGAAAAGGAATTCAGAGCTTATGTAAAAAGTATCTGGGAAAGACAATGGCTCACCAACAATGGCCCGCTTGTAAATACCCTTGAGTTAAAATTAAAGCAATACCTGGGTGTTAGCCATATGCTGTTTGTTACAAATGGTACAATAGCATTGCAACTGGCTATTAAAGCGCTTAAATTAAGCGGGGAAATTATCACAACACCATTTTCATTTGTTGCTACCACAAGCGCTGTTGTATGGCAGGGCTGTGAACCGGTATTCGTAGATATCGATCCCGGAACCCTCAACATCGATCCTACAAAAATCGAGGCTGCAATCACCCCACGAACATCAGCTATACTGGCAACACACGTATTTGGTAACCCCTGCGATATAACTGCCATACAGGCCATTGCCGATAAACATAACCTTAAGGTGATATACGATGCGGCACACTGCTTTGGTACCTTTTACAAAAACCGCTCGGTATTTGAATATGGCGATATCAGCGTAACCAGCTTCCACTCCACCAAATTGTACCACACTATTGAAGGCGGAGCAGTATTTACCCAGGACCCCGAATTATTGAAAACCATGGCCCTGATGCGCAACTTTGGATACTCGGGGGTTGACACTTTTTCAGAAGAGGGTATCAACGCAAAAAACAGCGAGTTTCATGCAGCAATGGGTTTGTGTAACCTGCGCCATGTTGACGAAATACTTAAAAAAAGAAGGTATTTGTATGAGCAATATCTGCAGCGCCTGGAAAACCTGGATGTTCAGTTCCAGAAACTTGAAAACGAACAGGATTACAATTATGCATATTTCCCTATAGTTTTTCAAACAGAGGCGTTGATGCATCAGAGTAAAGCAAAATTAGAGCTGGCGCAGATCTATTGCAGACGGTATTTTTACCCTTCGCTATCATCACTGCCATATGTAAAAACACAGCCGATGCCTGTTTGCGATTCCATAGCCTCGCGGGTAGTTTGCCTGCCGCTGTATCACACGCTATCGCTCTCAGATCTCGATCTTATTTGCAGGCTGTTGTTACGTGCCCAAAACTTTGACAATAATTTCAAACCCAAACATTTTGGCACGCTGGTTACCGATAAAATCGAATCTGAAATAAACGTGACAGCTGTGAATGTAAATGGATCAGTATGATTGATGAAGAGATAATGGTAAGTATACTCTGCATTACTTACAACCACGAAAAATTTATCGCCGAAGCCATTCAGAGCTTTTTGATGCAGAAAACCAGCTTCAAATATGAGATCATTATCGGCGATGATTGCTCGACAGATAAAACTCAATCAATAATTAAGCTCTATGCAGAAACCCGCCCCGGCAGGATAAAGCTTGTAGCCTCCCCCACCAACCTGGGCACGCATAAAAACTTAATTAATTGCCTTGCGCAATGCAGGGGTAAATATATAGCACTTTGCGAGGGAGACGATTACTGGACCAATGAATATAAACTGCAAAAGCAGGTTAATTTTTTAGAAAACAATGCCGAATTCATTATATGCTGCCATTATCATAAAGTAATAAACACCAGCAATAAAACACTTTATGTTCATCCTAACCCAACGCCGCTAATACATACCTATGCTGATTTACTGGCGGGAAAACAGGAAGAAACCAAAACGGCAACTGTAGTTTATCGCAACATACCTGAAACAACGCAGGTGTTTTCCACACCCTGGTTTTTTGAATGTTTTGCAGGCGATAAAATGTTTAAACTTTGGGCCACCCATAATACCGGGGGCAAAATTTACGTAATGCCCGAAGTAATGAGTTGTTACCGCAGGCATGAAGGGGGTGTATGGAGCATGATCAACGCCAAAGCACGCATGGAAATGGTTATCAGCGATTTTAACCTTATCATCAAAAATTTCACATACTCTGCAATCGCTAAAAAAAAGCTACTGCTGCTTTATATAAAACGCTATCTGCTATTTGAATTACAAAACAAACGGTTTCGCAAAGCATACGATACACTAAAATACCTGCTTTAACTAACAGAGCATTTAACACTCAAAATGAAAATACAAGCCGCCCCCGTTTCAAAACCCGTTCTGTTTTTCATTATTCCTTCGCTTAAAGGCGGAGGAGCAGAAAGAGTTATCATCTCGCTTGCCAATTACTTTAATAAAAACAACTTCCAGTCGGTACTTATATCTTTAAACAATGATGTTCCGGCATATGAAATTGACAATGATGTTAAAGTGTTTTACCTGACCGACCGTCAGAGAAGCCGGTTAGTTTACAGGATTTATCACATCGCCGAAACTTTTTTTAAACTCATAAAGTTGTTGCGAACTCTAAAACCGGTGTGTGTGTTATCATTCATCACATCGGCCAATATTTGGGCCGGCATCACCTGTTGGTTAAACCGGGTGCCTTACATTGTTTCAGAGCGTACCTCTCCCGATAGAAGCGTTATCAGCTTTAACTATTTGCATAAGCAACTGGCTTTAAACTTATATAAAAAGGCAGCAGCAGTTGTTGTAAGCGCTAAAGGCGTTGAGGATTGCCTGCTTAAAGACAAAGACTTTAAAGCACTCCATAATATCGAACGTATAACAAATGCCGTTACTATTTTCCAACCGCCATCAGATCAGAAGGTTCATCATCAGAGGTTTATTTTAGGGGTCGGCCGTTTGGCTTATGTGAAAGGCTTCGACATCCTTATTGAAGCCTATGCAAAATCAGGCCTCACTGATGTTGACCTTATTATCATTGGCGATGGCGAAGAACGTGCTAACCTGGTTTGCCAAATTTTTAACCTTGGCTTAAGAGAACGGGTACTGTTACCCGGCAGCAGGAACAACCTTCAGGATTATTACAGCCAGGCCGAAATGTTTGTTTTACCGTCCCGAAATGAGGGATATCCCAACGCTTTAGTTGAGGCCATGAGTTTTGGATGCCCATCTATAGCGGTAGACTGTAATTTTGGCCCTTCAGAGATTATCATCAACGGCGAAAACGGGATCCTGGTAAACAGGGCTTCCATCAGCGCTTTAGCCGGCGCCATGCAGCGTTTGGCCGGCGATGAAGTGTTAAAAACCAACCTTGGAAATCGGGCCCGTATCATATCTCAGACCAACCATCCCGATAAAATATTGGGAGAATGGGAAACTTTAATGAAAAAACATGCTGCCGTAACTGAAGCAGCAGCAGCATTAACAAGCGGCCAACCGGCTTTATAACCATCAATCTGTTCATATGCTACAGTACTTAATTCGTTTGGATGATTTGTGTCCCACAAATAACCTCCAAAAATGGGAACGTTTTTTTACGTTGTTTGACAGGTATGGTATCAAACCAATCATAGCGGTTATACCGGCTAATAAAGACCCTAAACTAAAGGCTTGCGGTAACTTCAACCCATACTACTGGCAACTGGTACGCGAGCTTCAGGATAAAAATTATGTGATAGGCATGCACGGTTTTGATCATTATTACATCAACCACAACTCGGGTTTGCTGAAAATGAATAACAGATCGGAATTTGCAGGCTTACCCTTAGAAACCCAAAAAGAAAAAATAAGAAAGGCTGCGCAAATTTTCAGGCGCGAAAATATTAACCCAACTGTCTTTATCGCACCGGCGCATACCTTCGATCGTAATACATTACTGGCTTTGCATGAATATACCAACATTAAAATAATAAGTGATGGCCTGCTCAAATCACCATACGTAAGATTTGGCTTTAACTGGGTACCGGTTCAATTATCAGAAGTTGAACAGAAAACAAAATACACCTGGACATTCAACTATCATCCTGAAACCTGTCCTCCCAGGGCTTTTGCTGAACTTGAAACTTTTATAGAAAAGAACCATCACCTTTTTGTGTCACTGGATAACCTGGATTTTTCAAATTATACATGGGCTGATGCCGTTGCCGAAAAATACTGCATTTATAAACGATTAGCACGTGATTACGCTCAAAAAGCAATTGCTTTTATGGAACGGATCCCTGCCGGAAACTAACATTATTTAAACCTGATATGAAAATTTCTTTTGCGCCACCTTATATTGACCAGACTGTTATAAATGAGGTAATGGATACACTAAACTCAGGCTGGATAACCACCGGCCCTAAAGTAGCCGCGCTTGAACAGCAAATGAAACAGCTTACAGCTTCGGATGCGGCTGTTTGTGTAAACTCATGGACATCGGGTGCTATCCTGATGCTGAAATGGTTTGGGATAAAGGAAGGCGATGAGGTTATTATCCCGGCATACACCTATTGCGCTACCGCTTTAAGCGTATTGCATTGCGGAGCTACCCCGGTTATTGTTGATGTAGATAATGACTGCTGCATTTCAACCGAAGCCGTGATCAAGGCAATAACCCCAAAAACAAAAGCAATTATTGCTGTTGATATAGCCGGCTGGCCATGCGATTACGAAGAACTAAAGGCGATCATCAATAACCCGGAAATTAAAAAACTATTTGTTGCCGATAGCCCAAAACAAAAGGTTTTAGGCAGGATCCTTTTAATTGCCGATGCAGCACACTCTATTGGTGCAACCATAAATGAATTACCTGCGGCAAAGTATAGTGATGTTTCCATATATTCCTTTCACGCAGTAAAAAACGTCACTACGGCCGAAGGAGGTTGCATTTGTATCAATTTGCCTGCCTGCTTTGATCCGGCCGAGGAACACCGGTATTTAAAACTATATACCCTTAACGGACAAACCAAAGATGCCTTTACCAAAAGTAACGGCGGCGGCTGGAAATACGATATCCTGTTTATGGGCCTCAAAATCAACATGCCCGACATTTGTGCGGCAATAGGGCTTGGCCAGCTCAGGAATTATGAAGCAAAGCTGCTCCCCATGCGTAAACGCGTTGCATCAATATACAGTGATAGCTTTAAAACAATGGACTGGTTTATTGAACCGCCATTAAAAAATGAGCAAAGAGAATCATCATACCACCTGTTTGCTCTGCGGATCAAAGGCATATCAGAAGCACAACGCGATCAGATAATTGAAAGCATTATGAGTGAAGGAATTATGGCCAATGTGCACTTTACCCCGCTGCCAATGCTTACGCTTTTTAAAGATCTGGGCTATGAGATTTCCAGGTATCCCTCAGCTTACGCGCTTTATGCAAATGAAATCTCGCTGCCCATCTATCCTCAGCTTACTGACGCGCAGATAGATTTCATAGTTACAACTGTGATAAACTCCGTTAACGCTGTATTGGAAGATTATAAAGAACCTGCAAAAGTTGAATTATAAAATACAGTTATGGTCAAAAGGCTTTTTGATATTAGTTTATCATTTATAGCGCTGATAATATTGCTGCCGCTGTTTATTTTAATTGCCATAGCTATCAAAGTTAATTCGAGGGGGAGCGCATTTTATAAACAGGCGCGGGTTGGAAAAGATGGAAATGAGTTTGAACTCTTCAAATTCCGGACCATGTATGTAAACTCCGACAGGGCCGGATTATTAACCATAGGCAGTAAAGATTACAGGATCACCGGCGTTGGTTACTGGCTCAGGAAATATAAACTCGACGAACTGCCGCAATTACTGAATGTGTTGATAGGCGACATGAGCTTTGTTGGACCCCGCCCCGAAGTTCGGAAGTATGTGAACCTTTATACACCCACTCAGCTAAGGGTGCTAAGTGTTAAACCAGGAGTAACAGACTGGGCATCTATCAAATACTTCGATGAAAATGATATCCTGGCCGGCAGCGACGATCCTGAAGATATGTATATCAGGGTGATAGTTCCGTCAAAGATCAGCAAAAACCTCGAGTACATTGACAACCAGGATATTTTAATGGACCTGAAAATTATACTATCTACAATAAAACGGATTTTCCAATAGCACAAATTTATTATGTTGCTTAAAAAGTGCCTCTTTTATAGTTTAATGCTCTTTTATCTGTACACACTTGCTTTTAACATTTTCATGACAGATACTTTGAGGATTCCTGCACCTGTAATTTTTTGCATGCTGCTGTTTTTTGTGCAAAAGCCATTGCTGGATTTTGGCTATTACAACGAGATGATGGTTTTTATAACCGGGGTTTTTCTATATCAGGTAGTAGGGATGAGTAATTACATTACATTTTTTGCTATAATCCTTACTATCATACCTTGTTCGTTATACTTCAACTACTTTGTAGGCGCAAGCAGATCACGCTATTATGCTTCAATATTGATGTTCTTTTTCCTGCTCATGTGTTCCATGATCATCATGATACTGGATCACAGCATGGCAGCTACCATTGACCCGATCAGGGGCATGCTATTGGGCGAGCCGGTTAAACAAAGCCCTGCAGGCCTGGCAGTAACGCAATTCAACTTCGGATACCAGGTTGTGGCCATTACTACCTTTGCCTTTATCGCCTCATGTACCACCGGGCAGTACCTTATAATAAGGGTTTTAGTTTTAGCAGCCTGCGTTGCCTGTATTTACCTTGGCATGAACAGGTCGGCATTTATAAGCTTTGGCGCAGGTGTAACACTATTCCTGTTTATTTACTATCGCTACAAAGCTGTTTTTCTGGTTGCTGCAACAGTAATCATATGCTTTGGTTTGTACACATATGTGTTAAAAGACAACACCGATAATAAAAACAATATCCTGTCAAAAAACCAGGCAAAAGAGGCTAACGATTTTAACAGGGCCGATATGGCTGCCGAAAACCTTAAAATATTTGCCGACTATCCTTTCGGGCTTATATTTTATGGCAAAACCTGGGATGAGGTAACTTACCGAAACCCCTTGTTCACGTTCGGCTTATCATCACACAATGCCTACCTGATGTTTGTGACCGTACTTGGCCCGTTTTTGGGGATAGGGCTGCTATGGGCCATATATTACAAAACCGTTCGCCTGTTTTGGCAAACTATAAAAAACGTAAAGCAAAAAAGCAACGCAATTTACGTAGCTATATTTTTCACTTTTATAGCAATTTCATTAAACGCGCTGTCACATAACGGATGGCTGATGAGCGTAGATGGCCCTACTATATTTATTTATTTCGCAGTATTACACTACAACAGGCTAAAAGACCCGGTAAAACACACCGAACCAGTGCAGGAAGAATTAGTTGCCGCTTAAACTTGATCCTAATCTTTTATTTATAATGAGAAAGAAGATTTTCCTTGTTCTTAGTTCGCTTGGCGCAGGTGGTTCTGAGCGTGTTTATTGGCTGTTATCTCAATATTTCAACAAACCCGATTATGAGGTAGTTGTAGTTCTTTTAAACGGAAACGAATGCAGTTTCTCTACAGAAATAGCAGGCATCAGGTTTGTAAATCTGAAAACAATAAAAGCTTCGCGCTCATTTTTTAAACTTCGCAAACTGCTGAAAGATGAAAAACCATACGCGGTTTTTTCAACTACCGATCATATTAATATCCTGGTAGCTCTTGTTTCCATGTTTGTTAAGGTGCCTAATTTAATAGCCAGGGCATCTAACAATCCGCAGCAAATGATGCAGTTTTATGGATTTAAGGCCCGTTTTTACAATTACTTTTCAAGGTTTTTGTTTGTACGCTTCAACTCAATAGTTTGCCAGTCGGAAGAAATGAAGCAAGCCTTAGCCAGGCTTTATAACATCAACCTCAACAGGCTTATTGTTATTCATAACCCGGTTATTATAACAAGCATAATAAAACCTCAAAATCAGATTTCCGGATTAAAGAGGCTTATCGCTGTTAATCGCCTTATTAAAGAGAAAGGATTATTTCGCCTGTTGGAAGTTATGAAAGCGCTGCCTCAGGACTATGTTTTAACTATAGCCGGCGATGGCCCGCTGATGAATACCTTAAAAGCAGAAGTGCAAAATATCGGTCTCAGCGAACGCGTGAAATTTATAGGCGAGATCAAAAACGTTACTGATGTTATTTCAAAGCACGACTTACTGGTTTTAAGCTCTTTTACCGAAGGCTTCCCTAACGTAGTGCTCGAATCATTATCGGTAGGTGTTCCGGTAGTTACGTTCAGAGTTGGCGGGGTTAACGAACTGATAAGAGAAGGCTTTAACGGCTTTATAGCCGAGCAAAATGATTTGTGTACACTGCGGCGGCAAATTATCAGGGCATGCAATCAAACCTGGCAGCACCCCCATATCAAAGCCGATATTATTGAACGCTTTGGGCTCGATAAAATAGGCATGGAGTATGAAACCCTGCTCGCTAATTAAACAAAACCACTAACCTATTACCTTTTTTGTATGTGCGGCATATACGGATCAACAGTGAGATATGAGGATGATATCGTATCTCAAAAACTGGCGAGGGCCGATTTCAGGGGCCCGGATTATTCAGGCTTTGAGCGCATCGGTCCGGTTACATTAGGTCATAACCGGCTGGCTATTGTTGATCTGGACCATCGGTCAGATCAGCCATTAACTTACAGCCACCTTAAAATTGTATTTAATGGCGAAATCTATAATTATAAAACCCTACGGGTAAAACTAACAGCTTTAGGTTATTGGTTTTTTACCGATTCGGATACGGAAGTAATTACAGCGGCCTTTCTTGAATATGGCGAAAACTGTGTCAACCATTTCAACGGCATGTTTGCCTTTGTAATTTTTGACACACGCACCCTCCAACTTTTTGGCGCCCGCGACAGGCTTGGCAAAAAACCATTTTATTACGCACACAATGGTTTTGATTTTGAATTTGCCAGTCAACCTTCACAAATATGTTTAGGCAGGGATGTAACTATCAATGAACAGGCAATTAATGAATACTTTATATGGGGATATGTTCCTGAACCCAAATCGGCCTGGAACGAAATCAAAAAACTTGAGGCCGGGCATTCATTTTGTTTTGATTGCAACACCGGCAATTTCAGGACAAAAAAATACTGGGAGCTGGATTTAAACCATGCCGAACGCTATGAAGGATCATACCAGGAAGCACAGGCCGATTTAACCCGGCTGATTACCAATGCAGTTGACATCCGTATGCATGCCGACGTGCCCCTGGGGGTATATCTTTCAGGAGGCATCGATTCATCGCTGGTTGCTGCAATGGCATCAAAAAGCTATAAAAACGTAAAAACCTTCTGTATAAAATTCAGGGAGAAGGGTTTTGATGAAAGCGTTTTTGCACAAAAAATTGCAGATCATTTAAAAACAGATCATCACACAATTGAATGTAATAAAGAAGAGGGACTTGAACTGATTGAGAACTTCGGACGCTACTACGACGAACCATTTGCCGATTCAAGCGCCATTCCGTCCCTGCTGTTAAGCAAATACACTAAAAAACACGTTACTGTAGTTTTAAGCGGAGATGGCGGAGATGAAAGCTTTTTAGGGTACAGCCGATACAAATGGTTTACCATGGTTGATCAGCTGTTTAAATGTCCCCTGGCAGTACGCAAAAAAATAGCCGATATAATAAGTATCTCTCCTAACTATCGCCACAAGCTGATTGCGTTAGGGATCTGCAACCCGGAGATCAAATCACTTTACGGACTTATGCTGGGTGGCCTTGAGTACTCCTGGCTCGAAAATCCCAACATCGGCCTGCAGGTTCCGTTCATGGATATCTGGTCGTCAAAGTCAACCAGCATGCTTCAAAAGCTGTCGGCTTTTGATACCAAAACATATTTAAATGGTGATATAAACACCAAGGTTGACCGCGGTACAATGGCCTTTTCTTTAGAAGCAAGGGCACCGCTTATGGATCACCGCGTAGTTGCATTTGCTCAAAACCTACCCGACAGCTACAAATTTAAATACGGTATTCAAAAAAGGATTTTGAAAGATATATTATATCAATATGCTCCGGCACAGCTGTTTGACAGGCCAAAATCGGGCTTTACAATGCCGCTCAACCATTGGTTTAAAAACGAGCTGAAAGATCATGTAATGGATCATCTTTCAATAAGCGAGCTAAAGAACATTCCTGGTATCAACGTACAAAAATCATTTGCCATGATTAACGAACATATGAGCGGCAAATGGAACCGGGCAACGCAGATCTGGAAACTGCTGGTGTTTACACAATGGCTAAAAGATCAGCATTCAAAACCAATTTCAACATACCAGGTAGCTTAAAATATTCTAAACCTTATGATCCAGATTAACAACAGGGCTATGCGTATAGTTCCGTATACAGTTGTGTGGTTTGCTGCTAAACCCAATTTATGGGGTTGCCTGTTAAAATACTATAAGCAAAGTAAAAGCAGTGAAGCTGTTCCGGGATACCGCAAAGAGGATTTTTTTACCAAAGTAATTGACATCAGTGCGCCGGTACCTTCCATTGAAGCTAATTTTGATAAAAACACATCTTACGAAATACGCAGGGCTATTAAAGATGGCGTATCAACCGTAATGGGCACCGGTATCAAACCGTTCATTGACTTTTATAATGCGTTTGCAATTACCAAGGGCCTGAAAAAAATTAATAAAGAGTTTTATAAATACAAGCCGCACCTGTTTATCACCAAGGCGGTTTATCAGAATCAGGATGTTGTTATGCATGCTTACATTCGCGATAATTCATCGCAGAGAGTGAGGCTCTTACATTCAGCTTCCCTGTTCAGAAATGAAAACGACAGCCAGTTAAGGGCTGTTACAGGCAGGGCAAACCGGTTGCTGCATTTTGAAGATATCTGCTTTTTTAAACGGCTTGGCTTCAAAATATATGACCTGGGCGGTTATGCTTACAATACTTCAGATACAGAACTTTTAAAGATCAACAAATTCAAAGATAGTTTTGGTGGAAGCCTGCTGCAAGAAACCGACTATGTACCTATATCACTCACATTCCTGTCACTTCTAAAAAAAGTATTCCGACTATGAAAGATTTTCTCTCTGCACTTAATTCAATGATTCATAAACTATTCTGTTATGATAAATGGAACATAGGTTACATATCACAATCTCCGGAAAACCTTATTCTCACTAAGCAACTAAATGGAAAAATCAACTGGTTGACAGAAGATACAGCAGATTATGCCGCAGACCCTTTTACAGCAAATATCAACGGCCGTGTACATCTCTATTATGAAGAGCTTAATTTTTGGAAGGGCAGAGGAGAAATCATGATGACTGATGACATGCATTTTAAAAACAAGAAAAAAGTAAATGGCATCATGGAAAATGATATCCACCTCTCCTATCCTTATATGTTCACCGATAACGACCAGTTGTATTGCATCCCTGAAACAGGATCGGCCAAGCAAGTTGCACTTTATCAAATAGATATGAACAACCCATATAAATTTGAAAAAATCAGGGTGTTGCTGGAAGGTCAGTCGTTTGTTGACAGCTCTATTATACGGTACAACAACAAATACTGGCTTTTTACAAGTGTATCAGGTCAGCACGGGGTATTGTATTTATTTTATGCCGACAATCTCGACTCGCCATTCAAGGCACATAAACAAAACCCTATAAGGGTGGCTTCAAACGTAAGCCGGTCGGCCGGCAGGTTGTTCATAGTTGGGCAAAAACTTTACATGCCAAGCCAAAACCCCAAAAGATGTTACGGCGGCTCGGTAATGATCAATGAAATAACCACCATAACCGAAACAGATTTTGAATATCATACTGCTTTTGAATTACTACCGCAGGCACCTTATGATGAAGGCTTGCATACCATAAATTTTGAAAGTGGTTTACTGGTTGTTGACGGGAAACGTAAAGTATTTAGCGCGATGGGACCTTTTAAAAAAGTATTCAGGAAGCTAAAGAACCTAAATAAACCTAACTAAATGCAGAATATCAAACCGAAATTACTGTTTGTTTCGATTACCGATAAGGCAAACGGAGCAGAAAATATATTGCTGCAAGCGGCCCATGCCAGTAATGCCGGCCTGCTATTTTTAAAAAAGGTGAACAGCGGTGGCTTAAACATACCGGATGACCTGCACGTTGAATATGTGAGCAACGGAAGCATATCAAGCGGCTTTTTCGGGTTGATAAAGAGCTTAAGCCCATACCGTACAGATCATATTATTTTTAGTACACACCCTTACTTAAATGCTTACCTGGGTTTTTTAAAACGAATTGGATATTTAAAATCAAAACTTATAGTAAGGGAATGCTCATCTGTTTTAACCAGGTACAGTGGTTTAAAAAAAATGAGTTACAAGATCGCATACTGGCTTGGCTACCCTGGTGTAAATTTAGTAGTATGTCAAACCTGCAGCATGCGCGATGCCTTTGTTCAGCACCTCCCTTACATTGACGGACAAAAGGTTATCATTCAGAAAAACCCTATTGATATTGAACAAAACTTAATAAAAGCAGAAGCAGCATTGCCCGTAGCTGATAACAGAGCCGAGTTTATTTGTGCAGCCGGACGGCTGATACCAGAAAAGGGGTTTGACCTGCTAATCATGGCTTTTGATGAAATCAAATCATCCCGCCCCAATCTGAAGCTGTTCATATTTGGCGAAGGCCCGGAGCAAATGGCCCTTGAAAATTTAATCGGTGAGTTAAAATTAAATGACAGGGTAATATTAAAAGGGTGGATAGCTAACCCAATGCCTTATTTTAAACATGCAAAAGCCTGTGTGGTATCATCAATAAAAGAAGGTTTTCCTAACGTGCTGCTGCAAATGATGATCCTGAACCCCGTTGTAATCAGCACCAACTGCGCAGGGGGGATCGACGAGATCCCCGGTATCTATCTTGCCGAAGCTGACAATGTTAACTCATTAACAACAGCCATTAATAACGCACTTAACACCAAAAAACATAACAAAAACCTAATAATGCGATATGTAGAAGATCGTACCCCCGAAATTTTCATCAAATCAATACTGAATGCACTGGTATAAACCGGCCCCCACCTATACAAGTAGCGCAACAACTTTAACTAACTAAAAATAAATTTTATGAAAACAATTATTAAAACCATCCGAAATGTTGTGTTGCCTATTATAACAACCGCAGCTATGGTAGCTGCCTTTAGCAGCTGTAAAAAAGCTGAGCAGCCAACGCCAACTACGCCTACCACTCCCACTGTTACACCACAACCACAAGATGAAACCATCAAAACAATAAGTTTGATAGGGTTGAGAGTTGACAGTGGTTTTTGCTACAAAATTGGCTACGATCTACCCGAAATTGGTGATTCAAACACCTCCCCCACAGTTTCAAAGCTCAGGTTGTTTGAAAATGGTGTTGAACTGGGGCCGGCCCACTCTGTCCACCACGATATCCGTGCATTTGGCCTTGGGCAATTTAGCCACTGGGGAAACACACTGTACTTCTCAACGTCAGACAATAGTGACCCGCTTACAAATGGGAGAAAGTACACTTATACCATGAAGTAAAATTTATCTGGTCACACGCTCAAACTCTCGCAATTTGGTACAGTCTCTACTCAGATAAATTTCATTACATCTACCTACCATTCCAGCTTCTATTCTGATTCTTTTTTGTGCAGGCATCTACCTAACCCTGCCTAAGCGTTCGCGCTACTATTTAACCAGTTAATCAACCGCCTTTTCATAAGGCTTCATTTAAACCTAATTTCACTTATTTATGAAAATTTTAATCACCGGCACTGCGGGATTTATCGGCTATCATTTAACCCAAAAACTATTAACACGGGGCGACACCGTTGTAGGCATTGATAATATAAATGATTATTACGATGTAAAGCTAAAGCACGCACGGCTACAGGACGCAGGCATCAAAGTGTCAGAAATTGCGTATAACAAACCGGTTGTGAGCACCAGGTATCCTAACTATACATTCATAAAACTGGATATAACAGACAAAGAGAATCTTGAACAACACTTTCGTGCTCATAAATTCGATGCTGTTTGCAACCTGGCTGCTCAGGCAGGCGTACGTTATAGCCTTACCCACCCCGAAGTTTATATCGACTCTAATATCAAAGGCTTTTTAAATATCCTTGAGTGCTGCCGGCATTTTAGCATCGATCATCTTGTTTACGCCAGCTCGTCAAGCGTTTATGGTTTAAATAAAAAAATGCCTTTCAGCGAACATGAAATCGCCGACCATCCGGTTTCGTTATACGCAGCATCAAAAAAAGCTAACGAAATGATGGCCCACACGTACAGTCATCTATTTAATCTGCGTACTACAGGTTTGCGTTTTTTTACCGTTTATGGACCATGGGGCCGGCCGGATATGGCTTTATTTATTTTCACCAAAGCAATTTTGGAAGGCAAACCTATCCAGGTGTTCAACAACGGCAATATGCTGCGCGATTTTACATATGTTGATGACATTGTTGAAGGCATTATACACACCATTGATAAACCGGCAGAGCGTAACTATCTGTGGAATGCCAAAAACCCCGACCCCGCTACTTCGTCTGCGCCATTCAGGCTGTTTAATATAGGCAGAGGCGCACCTGTAAACCTTCTTGATTTTGTTACCGAAATTGAGAAACAGGTAAACAAAACTGCAATTAAAACATTGATGCCGATGCAAGATGGTGACGTGGCGGAAACCTGCGCTGATGTTTCAAATTTAGATGAAATGCTTAGCTACAAACCACAGGTTTCTGTTCCTGAAGGAGTTGAGCGGTTTATTACGTGGTATAAAATGTACTATAATATTATGCCCGAACCGGTTCTTGTTCATTAAAATGCCTTTTTTATTTGATATAGTACCATTTGAACAGGGTTAACCTTACCAATTCGATCCTCGCTTACAAACATTGCTTATTGTATTGTTATGACAAGCAAAAAAGTGCTGATTGCCTGCGATTCAGCCAAATCTCTTATCGACTTTAGAGGCAAATTAGTTGAGCTGATGCGGAAAGATCATACAGTGTATGTTTTTACCCCAACAATACCGCCAGATCAGCGTGCAAAGCTTGCATTGTTAAATATAGTTGTATTTGAAAATAACCTCAATGGCAGTAATGTATCTGTTTTATCGGATCTTAAATATGCCTTAAGGCTTTACCGGCTTATTAAGCAGCTAAAGCCCGACGTTTTTTTCCCCTATACACTTAAACCTGTAGTATACGGAACAATTGCAGCCAAATTGGGCGGTGTAAAAACAATAACCCCTATGCTATCGGGCCTTGGTTACACTTTTGTGGCCGGCAATACTTCCTTAACAAGCAAAATTACCCGCATGCTGCTTAAGTTCAGTCTCAGAAACAGGCCGGGTTTATCTGTTATATTTCAAAACAAGGATGATGTTCAAACGCTGCTTGATTTTAAGATCATATCGGCAAAGCATCAAACAGCTGTTGTGAATGGTTCGGGTGTCGACTTAAGCCATTATACTCCTACTCAACCAGATACGAATAATATAAGCTTTATTATGGTATCCAGGCTTATCAATGCCAAGGGCATCCGCGAATATTTCGAAGCAGCGCAAATCCTGTTCCTGAAGCATCCGCAGGTAACCTTCAAGCTTATCGGGGCTTATGATGATAATGTTGATGCCATTCACCCCGACTTGTTTGCGGAGATAAAACACAGGAGTGTGATCAATTACCTGGGAGCTGTTGATGATGTAAGGCCATATATAAGCGGCTCATCTGTTGTTGTGCTGCCTTCATATTACCGGGAAGGGGTTCCACGATGTTTGCTCGAAGCCATGGCGATGGGGCGCGCCATCATCACCTGCGATTCTGTTGGTTGCCGGGAAACTGTTGAAACATCGCCTAACAGCAATGGATTTTTAATACCGGTAAAAAACACGGCCGAACTCGTGAACAAAATGGAGTACTTCATAACCAATAACCAGGCTATCAGCAGCTTCGGACAGAACGGCTTGGCCCTGGCAAAGGAAAAATTTGACGTACACAAAGTAAACGCCAGGATGATGCAGATAATGGACCTGAATTAATTAGCCGAAACCAATAATACGATACATGAGAAATATACTTAATTACGGAAACGGGCATTTTGAAGATTTTCGCGTTGCCATGCGTGATTATGGATGGGTTATTTTTGAAAATGCCTTAGACAGCGATTTTGTTGCAACTATTAACGAGGACTTAAAGGAAGCGTACGTTAAACGACGAGCCATACAGGAAAAAAACGGGATAAGTGCTAACATGGCCGGCACGCTTCACCATCTTGTTGAAAAAGACAATTTCAGCCTGCCGTTTATCGAGAAAATGTATTGCGCCGATGAGATAGCTTATTTTTTGAGCGGAAATTATATACTGAATGGCTTTAATGCTGTAATACACACGCAGCAGCAACATCCATACGTAAGTAACATGCACCGCGATGTACGAACCTTTATGGGCGACACCAAATTACTGGTACAAATGATAGTTACCCTTGATGATTTTACTGCAGAAAACGGTGCTACTTATTTCCTGTCCGGATCTCATAAAACAGACATCAAACCCAACGAAACTTATTTTTACGAACAGGCAGACAGAGCGGTAACACCCAAAGGCAGTATTATTCTTTTCGACTCAAACATCTGGCATGCTGCCGGCGAAAATAAAACTATCAAGCAACGCCGCGCATTAACGCTGGGTTTTACACGCCCATTTATTAAACCACAAATGGATTATCCAAGGGTATTAGGATACGACTTTATTGATAGGCTTAGTGCTGATCAGCGGCAGGTATTGGGTTACAATTCGCGTATTCCAGAAAACCTGGATGAATATTATCAGCCCATTCATTTAAGAATGTATAAAAGCGACCAGGGATAACAACTTTATTTTTCACCTTCAATTTACGGTCATGCAAAAAAATAAAGCCGCTTTAAAACCCATAGGCGGGTATTTAGAGCTGGAACTGCCCAAAGGGAACGAATATTACCCCGATTTGGTTCATTTAAACACAGGGCGCAATGCGTTAGAGTACATACTGATACAAAAAAAATACCACAAAATCTATATACCTTATTTCACTTGCGATGTGCTGCTTGAGCCAATTACACGAACAGGCGTACAATACCAGTTTTATCACGTTGACCGGCAGTTAGATCCTGTTATTGATTTTGATATCGAGCATGATGCCTGCTTTTTATACACCAATTATTTTGGTATAAAACAAGCAAAAGTATCAGAGCTCAGCGGCAAAATCAAAAACCTCATCATTGACAACTCGCAGGCCTTTTTTTCAGAGCCCCTTGCCGGTGTTGATACATTTTACTCATGCCGCAAGTTTTTTGGGGTTCCGGACGGCGCTTATTTAAGCATTAAAAGAAAGTTAGCTAAAAAACTCCCCGTAGACACTTCGGTTCACCGGTTTTCGCACCTGATAAAAAGTATAGACTCGGGTATAGAAGCCGGATATTCCGACTACATGAACAACAATAAAGACCTTGAAAACAACGAGATCAGGTCAATGTCTCTGCTAACCCGTAAAATACTCTCAAGCATCAACTACAACGAATGTGTATTTGTGCGGCAACGAAATTTCAATTTTTTACATAAGCACCTCGCCGAATTTAACCTGCTTAAGTTTGATGCCACAGATGAACATACTGTGCCGATGGTTTACCCTTTTTTAACTAACGACCGACATCTGAAGGTCCATTTGATACAGAAAAAAATATACGTTGCAACCTACTGGCCAAATGTATTTAAATGGACCAAAAAAAACACCAACGAAAACTACCTGGCCCAATGCCTGGTGCCATTACCAATAGATCAGCGGTATGATCTTCAGGATATGTTTAATATGTTAAATACGTTAAGACTTTTTTTATGACCATTTCAGTTTACATACGCCCCCTTGTAATAGAAGATGCGTCCACATCTTACGCATGGCGCAATGACCCGCTAATATGGGTATACACCGGCTACAAACCCACACATTACATCAGTTCAGAAATTGAAACAGCCTGGTTGCGTGAAAAACTCGCCAGGACCGACCAGCTCAGATTTGCCATCTGCGTTAAAGAATTGAATACATACATAGGCAACATCCAGTTACTGGATATTACTGATCGTGATGCCGAGTTACACCTGTTTATTGGCAACAAGCTTTACTGGGGTAAAGGCATCGGTTACCAGGCTACAGTACAAATGATACGGTACGGATTTTTGATCAAAGAACTGGAGGAAATTTACTTAAAAGTTCACCCGGCAAACATTGCAGCTATTACCGTTTATGAAAAGGCAGGGTTTGAAATTACAGGTAAGAAAAACGACCTGATCATGATGAGCATCACTAAAAGTAAATTTGTTTGCCTTCAAAATCAAGAGGCATAATTTTCTATCTCCTAAACTTTAATTCAATGATTAAGATTTTTACCCTTCTCAATAAAGAGGAATGGATTTCCTACGTGGGTAATTCTGCCGAATATGATTTTTATCATACGTGGCATTACCATTCACTTGAAACAGCCGGTGATCCTGTTCTTTTTGTATACGAGGAAGCTGGCACTTACATAGGTTTCCCATTGCTGCAGCGAAAAATTCCTGGATCTGATTATAGCGACCTCACCTGTGTATATGGATTTTCAGGCCCTTTTTCAAACCAAAAAATTGATGAGATAGATGAAGCGCTGATGGAAAATTTTAAAACTGCTTTCAGTAATTTCCTGGTAAATGAAAAGTATGTATCTGTTTTTGTAAGGTTGCATCCTTTTTATAAGCAGCAAAAATTATTAGAGAAATTTGGAGGAGTTCACGAAAACGGTAAAACTGTTGTATTTGATTTGTCACTTACTCTTGAAGAGCAGCGTAAAAAGTACAGGCAATCAACCATGGACGCTATTAAGCACGCCTGGAAAAGAGGGTTTAGAGTAGAGGATGAAACCAATGCCGCCGGCTTAAACACCTTTGTTGAAATTTACACCGAAAACATGAAACGTGTAGGCGCCAGCAGTTACTACCTGTTTAATGAAAAATACTTTTCAGAAATATTAAACACTTCTGAATATGAAGCCCGCCTATTAACTGTTTACTATAATGATATCGCAATTGCAAGCACTATAATAGCCTTTACAAACGGCATTATTCAAGCCCATTTAGTAGGTGCCCGTGCAGAATATTTACATCATAGCCCAACCAAATTCCTGGCCGATTCCATAACGCAGATTGGCAGAGAAAAAGGCATGAAATATTACAACCTGGGCGGCGGCCTTGGTTTTAAGAACGACAAGCTCTTTGACTGGAAATGTGCCTTCTCCGACCTTCATCTTGATTTTAAAACGTGGAGATATATTGCCAATCCCGAAATATATCAAAAGCTTTTACAGGATAAGGGCATCGAAGAAAATGCCGAAGTGGATTTTTTCCCGCTGTACAGATACGCTTAAGACGAATACCTAAATAAACCAGTTATGATATACCTCAAAAATTTGTTATTCCAGGATAAATTCCATTCAAGATGGTTAATCCTGGTAATTGACCTGATGGTAGTTTTGTTATCATTATGGACATCACTATATTTTAAAAACCGGCTTCAGTTTGATCCCATCAGTCTTTATTACATGATGTTTTACTGCGTTAATGCAGTGTTGATTTTTATGATCATGAAAATCCATACCTGCATTATACGCTATTCCAACACGCGGGATATGATGCGGATTTTAATAACTGTACTGGCAAGTAACGTTACGTTCCTGCTATTTTATCATATGTTCTTTGCTTTCTATCTAAAAATAGATGTTAAAGGATTGGTGGATGTACTATTGATCAACTTTTTCATCACCTCTTCTATGCTGATGTGCATGCGTATTATTATCAAGGATGTTTTTAAATACATCGAGGCAACAAGCTATAAAGTTGAAAAAGAGAATGTGCTGATCTATGGCTCTAACGAACCTTCCATCCTCATTAAAAATGCGCTTGAAGCACAAAAAGGATTTATGCTCAATGTTCAGGGCTTTATTGACACCGGGATTGACAGGATAGCAAAGTGCATTGAACAAACGCGGGTTTATCCTATTAAATCAATTGACCTGTTAAAAAGCCGCTTTGATATTAAATCGATGCTGATAACATCTGAGGATATAAAAATCGACGGAAAAAGAAAGGCAGTTGAAAAATGCATTGAGCTTGGTATAAAAGTAATTGTTGTGCCGTCATCTGATCAGTGGATAAATGGTAAACCGAACCCCAATCAGTTTAAAGACTTAAAAATAGAAGACCTGCTTGAGCGCAAACCCATACAGATCTGTAATGAACATATTTTAGATGAAATTAAGGGCAAAAGGATTTTAATTACAGGCGCCGCAGGTTCAATAGGTTCAGAGCTGGTTAGGCAGGTGCTGATGTACAACCCGGAATTTGTTGTGTTATGTGACAGGGCCGAAACCCCGCTGCACGATATACAAATGGAAATTGAAGACGGGTTGTACGGCAACCGTACACGGGTGTTTATTGCTGACATTCAAAACTCCGGACGTATAAAAACGCTATTTAACTTATACAAGCCTCAAATTGTATTTCACGCAGCTGCCTACAAGCATGTGCCCATGATGGAAAACAATCCAACTGAGGCGATTTTAACCAATGTATGGGGTACAAAAAACCTGGCCGATATCTCGATTGAATTTAATGTTGAAAAATTTGTGATGATATCAACAGACAAAGCAGTGCGCCCAACAAATATTATGGGCGCGTCAAAGCGCATTGCCGAAATGTATATCCAATCGCTAAATAACCTGTTGTTTGAAGAACATTTTTTTAACTCCGATCCGTTAAAAGGTAGTCAAACCCGGTTTATCACAACCCGCTTTGGTAATGTTCTGGGCTCAAACGGTTCTGTAATACCCCGTTTTAAAGCTCAAATTGAAAAAGGAGGCCCTGTTACCGTTACCCATCCCGATATCACCAGGTATTTTATGACAATCCCCGAAGCGGTACAACTGGTGCTCGAGGCAGAGGTGATGGGCAAGGGTGGCGAAATATTTTTGTTCGACATGGGCGAACCTGTAAAAATTGCCGACCTGGCGGCCAATATGATTAAAATGGCCGGCCTTGTTCCGGGAAAAGATATACAGATTGTTTATACAGGATTGCGTCCCGGCGAAAAATTGTACGAAGAGCTGCTAAACGCCGAAGAGGAGGTAATACCAACTTACAATAAAGACATTAAGATCTCAAAAAACATCCCTGTTAGCTACACTAAAATCAACAATTTAATAACAGATCTGTTGGAACTTAACCTTCATAATGAGGTTGATTTAGTGGTATCTAAAATGAAAAGCATACTGCCAGATTATATCAGCAATAATTCGCAATATGAAAAGCTTGATATAAAATTGATTGATAAACAGATGGCCAACTGATTTTTTGTAATATTTATATGACCTATCTCATATCTTGTCAATAATAATTTGCAGATTTAAGAAAATTATAACCTAAAAACTCATCCGCCTTAAGATGGGTAAAGCTGATGAGTAATATTTTTTAAGAGGGAATCTTATGTCCTTTGATTTGAATTCTAATTTTTTTGAAATAGCATTCAATGTGTCGGAGCACACAGAGGCTATGCTTGCTTATTGGGATAAAAACCTGATTTGCAGATATGCCAATAAAGCTACGGCCGATTGGTTTGGTATAACACCAGATCAAATGATCAATAAATCTCATCTTTCAGATATTTTAGGTACCTTATTTGATGTTCAACTCCCACATATTAATGGTGCCCTGGCAGGTAAAATACAGGTTTTTGACCAGGTGATCCATTTATATTCGGGCAAAGCGAAAAATGTACGGGTTACCTACCACCCCGACTATATTAATGGCGATGTAAAGGGATTTTACGCACATATGGCTGATATCAGCCCGCTAAACTCCAAATCAGCTGATGATGAAACACGTATTGAAGAACTGCCGGAGTTTGTAACACAGAACGACCAGTTACTTGAAAATGTTGCTAAAACATTAAATGAAAACTTGTTCACCGGGTTTCCAAGCATTTCGGCACTTTCAAAAAAACATTTTGTATCCGAATCGAAATTAAAAAGAGATTTTAAGCAAAGTTTTGGAAGAACTATTTTTTCCTATTACCGGTATCTGCAGATGGAAATAGCCGACAGATATATCAGGGAAAAGCGCTGCAATAAAAATCAAATGGCGGTGATGCTAAATTTTTCCAATCCGTCAAACTTTTCAGCATGTTACCATAAATATCTAGAAGAAAAATCAGCAATTCAGGAGACTGAACAGTCTCAAAAAGAAAACATCAGTCACTATAAAACACTGATTGAAGAGGCTCCTATTACTATAGCCATGTTTAACAGCCAGATGCAGTTTATTACTGCTTCAAAAAGCTGGATAACCGAATATAATCTCCAAAACACAAATTTTATTGATAAAAGCGTATACGAAATATTGCCATCCACAAAAAAGAAATGCGAAAAGTTGCACCTTCATTGCTTAAAAGGCAATATATATCAATGTGATGGCCTATTATTGAAAAAGAACAATGGTATCCGCTGCTGGCTGAAATGGAATATCTATCCATGGTTTACCCCATCAGGAGAAGTTGGCGGCTTATGCGTACATACCGAAGATATATCCAAAATCAAAGCAATTGAAAAGGAGAATGAACGAGCGGCAAAGCTTCTGAAAAAAGCCGATACCATTTCAAAAATTGGCACCTGGACCCGGGATATGCTTACTCATACAACACAATGGGACAAGGTTATACAAAACATCTTTGAACTGCCGGATCATTTTATACCAAATATGAAGGCTGTTTGGAAATTTGTGAAGGAAGGCAAAAATCGGATTATAGTTAAAAAGGCGCTGAGAAACTCATTGAAATACGGCAACCCATTTGATATTGAAGTAGAAGTGATAACTGCCGGCGGCAATTTAAAACGAATAAGAATAATTGGTTACCCCGAACTTCAAAACAATAAATGCAAAAAGCTATCAGGCATACTTTTTGACATCACCCCAGTTTAATAAAAAAACGTTTTATTTATTAAAATTCACCGGGCGGAATATTTTTAATTTTCAAAATTTCCTGCTCTGCAAAAAAAACTTATCAACATTCTAACATCTTACGAGGAGATTCGTCTTGATAGCGAATAGTTGTAAAATTATCTTATTTTGAAAGTAAATTTACCCAAATGAAATCCCGTTAAAATGATACTATATTGAATGGGCAAAGGTTTAATAACTTAACTATCGCTCACAAAAAAATGAACAAAATGGACAAATAAAAATCTGAAGAGATCGAATTTTTCTTAGAAAACTATTAATTACCACCCTTTACAGGTATAATTTGACCTTTTATAGGTTGAATTAAAAAAGAAGTATACATATTTTTATTAAGTAAACAATAGAACAAAGATTTCAAAAAATTTACTTTTTGTTTATCTGAATAGAAAAAGGTAAGGAATATTAATACCAATGAACAACCTAAATCTGAAATTCATGATTAAAAGCCAAACCGATTATTTGAACCTTAGGCACCGTGAGTACCTGCAATTTACTATACAACCTAAATTTAATATATGCTAACCAATTAAAAGTTGACAACCTAATTTCAATCTAATCTTATGCACAGCAAAGTTTATTACCCTATTAGCTCATATATCAATAATGATCAAAGATCAATTGGTATTAATGACACTCAAGATTTACATTTTGGTAAAATCGTAGAGCGAATTGTTAGACGCGACCATATGGGGATAAGTGAAATCGCCCGGAAGCTCAATGTAAGCAGACGAACCTTGTACAATTGGTTCAATACCAAAAGGCTTAGCTTTGACATCATTTGTCAGATAGGAATTGTCATAGAACATGATTTTTCGAAAGAGTTTCCAAATGAATTTGCATTGAGATTTAACTCTCCCAACGCTGAAAAAGATATTGAAGCCCATGAGGCAAAAGATGCTCCTCTTGATGCTATTTATTATTGGATGGACAAGTATATCAAACTGCTTGAAAAATTCAATGAAGCGCTGCGTAATGAAAATACATTAAAACCCGAGTAACGTAATCCGGGTATAAAAAATTATTTATTATCGATTAAAATCCTGTACTCAATTTTTTAATGCCATTATAAGTTGATTGCTCCCAACGGCGATTGACTTTCTTATTGTCTTTTTTTTACATCTACCTATTCCCTGCCTCCACACCTAAAAAACAACCTCAATCAACCTGTTTTAGCTGTTCCTATAATTTTACATGCCATGCTTTTCAATTCGTTTGGGTTCGGAATATTCCTGATCGTAGTTTTTGCGCTTTATTGGTTTGTATTTAACCGGAAACTGCAGCAGCAAAACTTATTGCTAATGGCGGCAAGCTATTTCTTTTATGCTTGTTGGGACTGGCGTTTTTTGTTTTTGCTGATATTTTCAACCCTGCTGGATTATTTTACCGGGCTGAAAATGTACCAGGCAAAAAATCAGAAGCTCAAAACCTTTTGGCTTTGGTTAAGTATATCTGTAAATCTGGGATTCTTAGGCGTTTTTAAATATTACAACTTCTTCGCATCATCACTCGCTGCCGTATGCGCAGATATCGGCATTCATTTAAGCCCGTTTACACTAAATGTCATCCTGCCTGTTGGTATTTCTTTTTACACCTTCCATGGATTGTCATACGTAATTGATGTTTATAAAGGCCGTATTAAAGCCGAGCGAAATTTTATCGACTATTCGCTATTCGTAAGCTTTTTTCCACTGTTGGTAGCAGGGCCAATTGAACGGGCCACACACCTGTTACCCCAGGTAAAAGCAGCAAGGAAATTTAATTACCAGGAAGCCATTAACGGCCTGAGGCAAATGCTTTGGGGCCTGTTTAAAAAAGCTGTCATAGCCGATCAATGTGCCGACTACGCCAACCTGATATTTGCCAACAGCGCTCATTATTCGGGAAGTACGCTGGTTTTAGGCGCCATATTTTTCGCATTTCAGATCTATTGCGATTTTTCAGGCTACTCCGACATGGCACTGGGCATTGCCAGGCTTTTTGGATTTGACTTGCTTAGAAACTTTGCGTTCCCCTATTTTTCGCGGGATATAGCCGAGTTTTGGCGCCGGTGGCATATCTCACTCTCATCATGGTTTAGGGATTATCTGTATATCCCGCTTGGAGGCAGCAAAACCGGGACCTGGCTCAAGATACGCAACACCCTGATCATTTTCCTCGTTAGCGGCTTCTGGCATGGGGCAAACTGGACTTTCATCATTTGGGGACTGCTAAACGCCCTGTTCATCCTCCCCGCAATCCTGTTAAAAACCAACCGTAATCACCTCGAAATTGTAGCTAAAGGCAATGCTTTACCAACACCCCGTGAGTTTATGCAAATGGTACTCACCTTTACACAGGTGATTTTTGCATGGATCTTTTTCAGGGCCGACAGCGTTACACAGGCGTTTAAATACATTGGTGGCATCTTTTCAAAATCACTTTTCTCGGTACCTCAATTGGATGTCAGCAAAGAGCAATTGTTTGAGGTTATCCTCCTTATTATCACTTTTATCATAGTGGAGTGGCAGGGCCGGGAAAACCAATATGCCATTGAAAAATTAACCTGGCTAAGGAAGCGGGGGTACAGGTTGGCATTTTATTACACGCTAATCGTGGTGATATTTTTATTTACAGGTAAAGAGCAGCAGTTTATTTATTTTCAATTTTAAGCCATGCACCGCTTTTTAATCAAGACCCTAACATTTGCCCTGGTGGGCTGCTTGCTCGTATTGGTAATAGCCTTAATTCCGGGCTACATGGTAAGTAAGTTTTCAAAGTTCAGCATAAAAAAAGGCAACACCATTGTCATCTTCGGTCATTCGCATTCTGAGTGTGCTTATGACGATACGCTTATACCTAAGCTTACCAATCTTTCCCATTCGGCCGAATCTTATTTTTATACCTTTCAAAAAGTAAAAAAATACCTATCGCAAAACCCGCAGGTAACAACCGTTTTAATTGAATTTTCAAACAATCAGATTGATCCCAAGATGGACGACTGGACATGGGGATATACTTATATGTCGAACATGTTTCCGCAATACGCACCGTTTATGGGAGTATCCGATTTTAAATTGCTGGCCCGGCACAATTCAAAATACTTTATGAATTGTATAGGCATAGCTGCCCGCAGCAACCTCATCAAGGCCCTTTCATTTAACTATAATTATACCGGAAAAACCGGAGGCTATTTTAAAATAGAAGGCACCAAACCCTTACCCTCAACTAATCCTGCAGGCCAAAACAAGAAAGCCTCCCCCAATGAAAACACTATCTCAACAACTAATATTCAATACCTCAGGAAGATAATAGATTATTGTACCAGCATGCACAAAAACGTCTTCCTGATCAGGAGCCCCCAGCATCCTTTATATGAATACCGAAGTAACGAGGCTGAGTTTTCATTGATCCGCCAACGCTATTTTAGTGATATAAAGTTTCTCGACTTCAATAACTTTCCGTTAAAAAACGACGAATTTGCAGATTTCGGCCATTTAAATTATAAAGGAGCTATAAAGTATTCGACCTATATAAAGCAGCAGATCATGAACGGAATGCTTGCAGCTCCCCCAACACATTCCGTAAAATCATTTGAAAACAAACAGCTGATAACCATTAATCACTAATAACCAATAACAAACAACTAAACTATATTGACGAGCCCGGTACAATTTGCATCGGGCTTTTTTATACGCCCATCTGCTGTTACATGTAACATTATTGCTCAAGTACAGCTTTTGTCGCCTTTACAGAAAGTAAATCAGTAAGTTAATTCGCAATATCCGGTTGCAAATTTTAATTTTAAACGTATCCTAAATAATCACTTCCATAAATCAACCCAAAATGAGGCTAATTAAAATATACAATCGCCCCTGGGTGTTGGGTATATTATTTTGCACAATTTGGTGTGCAAACCCAGTCATAGCCCAGATTCCGGTTCGAGACCCGCATACCCCCGGGTATGTTACCGCTACGGAACTGCCGGATGGAACCAATCCTTCGCCAAATGTAAATGGCAATTTTATAATCGGCCCTACACATAGTCCGTTGCCGCAATCAATGGTACAAACCAACGCTCCGCAGGGTACGATATACCGGATTACCATGAATTCGAAGGAAAGTAAAATCTATCCTGGCATTGCCAGAGAGCCCAACACCTTCGGAACACCAGATCCGGCTAATCCGGTTAAACTGATCGTTACAACCAGTCACCCTGCCCCCTATACCCGCCAGGTAACCGTATACGTTCCTAAGCAGTACATCGCAGGCACCGAAGCACCGTTTATCATCGGTGCCGACGGCCCGGACGATTTGCTCTTTACGGTCTTAAACAATCTCATCGCTGAAGGAAAAGTGCCACCGATGATCGCTATATCAATAGGCAACGGTGGTGGCGACGCGCAGGGAAGCCAGCGGGGGCTTGAATATGATACGATGAACGGCAGGTATGCCGAATTTGTTGAAAGCGAAGTGTTGCCGCTTGTTGAAAGCAAATGCCTGGTAAAATTAACAAAAGACCCGGATGGCCGCGCTGCCATGGGTGGCAGCTCCGGCGGATCGTGCGCGTTAATCATGGCCTGGTTCCATCAGGAATGGTATCACCGGGTGCTCACCTATTCAGGTACCTATATCAACCAGCAATGGCCCTATAACCCGGAAACGCCGCATGGCGCCTGGGAATTTCATCAACACCTGATTGCAAGAAGCCGACCAAAACCATTAAGGATTTGGCTGGAGGTTGGCGACCAGGACCTTTTTAATCCAAACGTTATGCGCGATGGCATGCATGATTGGGTGCTTGCAAACGAAAATATGGCTAAAGAGCTCGCTGCTAAAAATTATCAATACCAGTTTGTTTTTGCCCGAAACGCCCGCCATGTGGATAATAACGTTAAAAAACAAACGCTTCCGGAAGCATTGGAATGGCTTTGGAGAGATTATCATTCAGTAAACGCGGCAAAATAAAGATTTCATAAAACAAAAAAAAACCTGACTTTCGTCAAGGCTTTTTATTACCGGTAGTCGGGATGGCAGGATTCGAACCTGCGGCCTCCACATCCCAAATGTGGCGCGATACCGGGCTACGCTACATCCCGTTTGGCTTTCGCCGGGTATTATGATTCTGCCAATCAGAAAATAAAACCCTCTAAACTTTCAATTTAGAGGGTTTTTGATACGTGGTATCGCTTTTGTCGGGATGGCAGGATTCGAACCTGCGGCCTCCACATCCCAAATGTGGCGCGATACCGGGCTACGCTACATCCCGTCTTTCTGATTGGGTGTGCAAAAGTAGGATTTTAAATCAAGTTGCAAAATTTTTTTTGAAAGATTTTTCACCTCAGCATATAATTTACTCATTAACAAAATATTGCCTTAAAATAAACTCTTCGTGATTTTTCCAGGCGCTGAACAATCCGTTATTACATCTGATCCCATGCCCAAAACTTAAAGATAGATTTCATGTTGTTCTGTTACATCTGTCGAAATTCATGAATTTATATGAACAACAGCCTTATTGGTTAATGAAAAACGGCATAGTTGCCTCCTACCCTTCTCTTCAAAAAAACCTGAAGCTGGATGTAGCTATTATGGGCGGTGGTATCAGCGCGGCATTAACAGCCTGGCATCTCCGTAATTCGGGTTTAAGTGTGGCCGTTTTTGATCAGCGGCATGTTGGCATGGGCAGTACCGCCGCCAGCACCGCTTTTTTACAATATGAAATTGATACGCCTCTTACCACTTTAAAAAACCTGATTGGCGAAGCTAATGCCGTAAAAAGCTATCAACTTTGCCGCAAAGCCATTTATGACATTGCCGACTTGTGCAAATCATTAAAACCGACTTTTGACTTTAGCCTGAAACCAAGCCTGCAGCATGCCAGTTTTAAAACACATACAACTGCCTTAAACCAGGAATACAACCTGCGCAAAAAGCATGGTTTCGATGTACAATGGCTTGAGGAGGATGAGATTAGGCAAAAGTTCGGATTTACGTCTTCGGGTGCTATTTTTTCGGGCGATGGCGGAGAAGTTGATGCCTATTTGCTTACTCACGCCCTGCTTAAAAGCTTTAGCGAAGCAGGCTACAAGGCTTATAATAACACGGGGATCAAAACCATCGAACACAACAGACGGGGCATTACCCTTAATACCGATAATGGCTTTACTATCAAAGCAAAAAAACTGGTTATTGCCTGCGGTTATGAAAGCCTGAAATACGTATCAAAAAAAGTAGCCGAAATTAACTCAACCTATGCACTGGTTTCAGAGCCATTGCCCGACGTTCATTTTTGGTATAAAGACAGCCTGATTTGGGAAACTGCCGTGCCTTATATGTATTTTAGGGCGGTAAGCGAAAACCGGATCCTGGTTGGTGGCCGTGATGATCCATTTCATCGTCCGCATATGCAGCCTTCCGTTATTAAGCGTAAGGCTGCGATGTTACAGGAAGCATTTATTAAGAAAATGCCTCATATCCCCTTAAAAGCAGATTATAGCTGGGCCGGGGCCTTTGCAAGTACTAAAGATGGCTTACCCTATATCGGTGGCATCCCCGAAAGGCCCAACACTTATTTTGCGCTTGGCTTTGGGGGCAATGGCATCACTTTTAGCGTAATTGCTGCCGAAATTATCCGCGACTTTGTTACAGGAAAGAAGAATGAGCATACTCAATTGTTCAATTTTAACAGGTAACGTATTTCTGAAATAAAAGCCGATATTTATTCCTGAGATGGCCGGTCAATTACCCAAAATATATCTTTACCGCAGGCTTGTACAGGCTAAGTTGTTCATTGATAAAAATTATCATGAAGCCATTGACCTGAACGATATTGCCGACGAAGCATGCTTCTCAAGATATCATTTCATAAGGCAGTTTAAAAACATCTATGGAAAAACACCGCATCAATATCTTATCAAGGTTCGGGTTGAAAATGCCCGGTTATTATTGAAAAAAGGTATTGCCGTTGCCGATGTTTGTTATGCCGTAGGCTTTGACAGCGTTAGCTCATTTTCGGCTCTATTTAAGAAGGTTACGTCCTGCTCGCCGGCAAATTACCAACAAACACAACTTAAACGGCAAGTGGCTATGCAGCAATCGCCGCTCAAATTTATACCTGGTTGTTTTGCACAGGAAAAGGAATGGCTGCAAAACCGCAATTTTCAATAAAGGATAATCTGTTTTGATGCCGACCTTCAGGTTATCAAAATAAAACGCAGATGATAACCAAATTGAACCACGTAAGCGTATTTGTACTTGATCAGGACAGCGCTTATGATTTTTATGTAAACAAATTAGGTTTTACAGTAAACACAGACGCCGCCATGGGGCCGGGAATGCGCTGGCTTACTGTTTGCCCGCCCGAACAGCCCGAACTGGAAATAGCATTAATGGCTATAAGCGAGGGCATGATGTTCGATGCACAATCAGCGCAACAAATGCGCGGGCTGGTACAACGCGGCACTTTTGGGTTCGGCGTTTTTGAATGCAACGACCTTATAGCCACCTATGAAGAACTGAAAGCCAAGGGCGTTGAGTTTAGTAAAGCCCCCACCAAAGAGTTTTACGGCTTTGAGGCCTTATTCAAGGATGACTCGGGAAATTGGTTTTCATTGGGCGAAAAGAAAAGTTAATCCTCCATTTTGCCATGGCGCAAAAACACCCTATTTATGGCACAAACGCCAAGGTTTAAACTTTGATTTTGAGCGGAGATTTGTATAAATCAATTTTTAAAACGCCATGCAAAATCAAACCACCACCCATCAAACCGATGCACGCATTAATTTACTGGCAGTATTTGAAGATACTGCCGGTAACCTGTTATCAACCTTTGCTTTATTTAATGATCAGCAAATTAATATCTCCTTATCTGCCGACAGCTGGTCTGCAGGGCAGATTGCCGAGCACATTTTTAAATCAGCAGCTCAACTTATTCCGGTACTTAACGGGGCAACCAAACCGGCCGAAAGAGATCCTGCCGAAAAAGTAAAAATGATCAAAGATCTGTTTCTTGATTTTGAAGCGAAATTCAAATCTGCACCGGAGATCTGGCCGTCAGACGGACCTCATAGCAAATCTGATATTATCGAATCATTAGCAAGCGTTATAATACAGGTTAGGGACATAATTAACTCCAAAGATCTTTACGCTATCTGCACCGACCTGGTAGTGCCCTTTTTCGGCGAACTTACCCGACTGGAATGGCTGTACCTTATTTGCTATCACACCCAAAAGCACATTCATCAGTTAAAAAACATCAGGCAATCTTTGTGATTTACTTAATGATATGCGTGTGTTTCCGGTCACCGGGTTTAGAATATAAATAGCAAGCCATAGCAAGCCGATCAAAGCATAGCCACTCAGGATAATAAGAGATAAGGCGCTTACTGAAGCCCCGTCCCTGCCACTTTGCATAAACAATGTGAGTATAGACAAGCCCACACCGGCACCTAAAAAGTAGGTTGTGGTGCCAAGACTTGAGGCCAAGCCGTAGTGTTGTTTGGGGATGTCTTTTACAGCCAATACCGATAAGCTTGTAAAACAAATAGTCATACCCAGACCGGATATAAATGCGACAGATAATAGCAGTAAAGGGAGCGAATGCCCTGCAAACACCGCGCAAATTAAAACCAGCCCGCCGGTTAACATGCAGCTCATGCCCAGCAACCCGGTTTGTTCGGTTGTTAAGCGTTTCATAATGCCCGGCAGCATAAACTTGGCTACGATGGCCGATAACAAGCTAAAAGGAACAAGCAGTAAACCGGCTTTTGCCGCGCTATAGTTCATATCCTTTTGCAACAGTTGAGATATAATAAACAGATACCCGGTAAAAAAGGCACCCAGTAAAATAAATACGCCATTTGCCGTAATAACCGATTGCGCTTTAAAAACCGACAGATCAATGAGCGGATTTGCCCGGCCGGTTAGGCGGGTATATAACAGCCTCATACAAATTATTACACCCGCAGCACAAAGCATAATTATAACATATTGCTGCTTGATATCTGCAAGCTGATGTACGCCATAACTAAGCATCAGCAAGCCGAGTACCAACAAAATGCCTGAAAACAGATCAGGAGATGGTTGTTTTTGTTCGGGAGTATCATTAGCCAGATAAAACCAGCCTACAATTATGATAAAAGCTAAAATTGGCACATTGATCAAAAACACCCAGTGCCAGCCCATGTAAGTGCTGATGATGCCTCCTATGGAAAGTCCGCTTCCTGAGCCTACTGCCGCAAACGAGCTGAAGATCCCTATAGCTTTGCTCCTCTCCTGCTCCTCGGTAAAAGTATGAGTTACTATTGAAAGCGCCGACGGCATGATCAAAGCCGCCGCCAAACCTTGTATGGCCCTTGATAAACTAAGAAACACGAAAGTGCCGGCCAAACCTGCTCCTAACGAGGTTAACAAAAACAATGCAGCACCGGCAATGAAGATCTTTTTCGGCCCCATAACATCAGCCAGTTTACCACCTATGATAAGGAATCCGCCATATAACAATACATAAAGTGTTTGCAGCCATTGCGCCTGGTCATTACTTACCAAAAACTGCTTTTGAATTGCCGGAATGGTGAGGTTAATAATAGCGATATCCAGTGCTTCCACAAATATGGCCATTGAGGCTATAATGAGGATATTGTTCTTTTTCAATGACATAATTATAAATTTTGTCCTTTCAAAACTATATTAATAGAAATTAATATCACTATTTATTATAATTTTGGAACATAAATTCAATTTACCTTCAATTACAAGAACAAACGTTCAGTCAACCTACCAATATGACACTTCAAACAGAACAAGAAAAAACAATTATCCAGCTTGATGAAAAGGATTACGAAATATTACGACTGATTGAACGGAATGCCAAGCTTACCGTTAGGGAGATTGCTGTTAAAATAAATCTGAGCCCTACACCTACGCACGAGCGCCTTAAACGCCTTGAAAAGGCAGGGGTTATTAAAAACTATACAGCCATTTTAGATAAACGAATGCTCAATAAACGCATTATGGTTATTTGCATGGTAACCCTGCGTGAACACAGCCGCAAAGCAGGCGCCGATTTTATTAATGCCGTGCTGGAGTTTGATGAGGTGATAGAATGTTACAATATATCAGGCGATTTTGATTTTATGCTAAAAATTGTATCTGAAAGCATGGATAGTTACCATTCCTTTTTTGTAAACAAATTAAGCGAGGTAAAAGGTATAGGCCATTCCAAAAGCACCTTTGTAATGGATATCATCAAAGAAACCAATCATTTACTTTAAGCGCAAAACAATAGCGGCGTTCTCAATCCGTTTATATGTCCGGATAATTAATCGGTTCAATATCCTGTTTTATCGATTCATTAACCTGGCTTATAAAATTGTTATCTTATTTTTATTGCCAACTAAAACTGTTATTTTATCGTAATTATTACCACCCGGGTTTATAACGGATATATATGACTACAAAACATTTACTGTTCACATCCAAAATTATTGGCTGCTTTTTAATAGCTTTTGCTTTTTTCGCCTGTAAAAAGGAGAAAACAACGCCTCAAACACAAATAAATCCGGTTACGCTTGGTTTATATGAATATGCTAACGGCGTAAACAAACGGATTTTTTTACCAATTACACAGGTGGGTACAAAAGCTGTGACCTATTATACTGTATTTGATACCGGCTCATCGGGCATGACGCTTGATGCCACAGATATCCTGCCGGCATCAATGATCACCTCGTCGGGTATCCAGGTTACCGGAGATTCGGTAGTGGTAAACGGCATAACAGTAACCAGTACCAAGGGAACCATAAGCTTCGGCGACCAACTAAGCTCCACCAAAGAATATGGTAATTTGGCCTATGCCAACATCACTATAGGCGATGCCCAGGGCAACCTTGCATTAAAAAGAGTGCCGTTCTTTTTATATTACAAAATAATTGACGAAACCGGCGCCAAATTACCGGCCCATGCCAGCGATGTTTTTGGTGTTGGTCCGGGTAACAGCTATGTAACCAGCCTGATTCAAAGTCCGTTAAGAGCGTTTGACACAGGTAACAACCTTACAAGCGGGTTTAAACTGGCTACATTAAACAAAAGCATGTTCTCTACCAGCGGCACTTATGTAACCAACCTATTAACCATCGGCCTAAGTAACAGCGACCTTTCTTCGTCGGGATTTATCATGCACCCGCTTTCATATTCAAGCAGCGGCGGATATTCACCCAATATACCGGCAACTATCGCATATAATGGCAACACGATTTCCGGACAGATCCTGTTTGATACCGGAACCCCGTCAACTACCGTTATTGAAGACAGACTGGCAACCACCTCTGTAGGCGACCTTCCTGCAAACTCAACAGTAACTATAACTACCAACAAGGGTTTTGTTTACACGTATACAACATCAAGCACCGGTAACCTTACAGAAGTGCAAAATCCAAATAACACAGGCGATTACCGCACCATTTTCAGTCTCGACTTTTTTCTCAGCAACGAATACTTAACCGATTACAGCAACCACCAAATCGGGTTAAAAAATAATTAATGCTTTAATATGATAAGGGCAGGCAATTTACCTCTTAAAAAACCTGCCCTTTAAAAGCCTATCCATTACTTCGTCATGAAAGCTCAAGCCTATATTGATTTTGGTGCCGTTAATATTTACCATATTACCTTCAATATTGCTGATCATGCCTGTATTAACCACATAGCTTTTATGTACCTGGATAAATTTACCGGCAGGTAGTTTTTCCTGCAAACCTTTAATGGTGAGATAAACGATTAGCCTTTTATGAACAGTATACAGTGTTACATAATTGGCCATAGCTTCTATATAAACCAGCTCATCATAAAGCACCCTTTCAATTTTGCCGTCGCACTTAACATAAAAATGGTCGGCTTCGTTTTTTTCGGGCGATACCTTTTCCCTTAACGTTTTTAACTCCAATGCTTTTTGCGATGCTTTCAGAAAGCGCTCAAGCGAAAATGGTTTTACCAGGTAATCAACCACCGCCATTTCAAATCCTTCAAGTGCATACTCCCCATAAGCCGTTGTCATGATCACCATTGGCAATTTTACCGCCGAACGAAGGAATTGAAAGCCATTCATCTTAGGCATATTAACATCCAGAAATATGAGGTCGATATCCAGTTTATTGATCAGGCCTGTAGCTTTTAGCGGATTTTCGGCAGTGCCTGATAATACTAAAAAATCGGTTTCCTCAATATACTCCTGCAGCAGTTTTCGTGCTATAGGCTCATCATCTATAATAAGGCATTTAAGTATCATATATCCAGTAATACTAAATTTATTTCAAAACTATCGCCACTATCGGTTATCTCAAGCCGGTGCTTTTGGGGATA
The DNA here is from genome assembly GCF_059690695.1 of Mucilaginibacter sp. A5337. NCBI lineage: Bacteria > Pseudomonadati > Bacteroidota > Sphingobacteriia > Sphingobacteriales > Sphingobacteriaceae > Mucilaginibacter > Mucilaginibacter sp. A5337. The sequence continues at coordinate 120,658 of NZ_JCAWEC010000001.1, forward strand.
AAGAATTTCAAGCCGCCGTTTAGTATTTGCAATTCCCAGGCCTGATGAGTGCTCATCCCGACCGGGAAAACTATCCTTAGTATTATAAACCCTGAATTGCAGGTGATCCCCTTCCTGCTTCAGGCTTATATCAACCTTATTTATCCTGCTCTCATTAAATCCCACATACTTAAAGGCGTTTTCTACAAACGTTATAAATAACAGGGGCGCCACATAAATCTGCCCCTTAATATCATCCGCACATAAACTAACCACCACCCTTTCGTCAATCCTTCCCTTTTGAATAGCGATGTAATTACGGATATAATTAAGCTCCTTGTTCAGGTCAATTTGTTCAACATTACATTCATATAACTGGTAACGCAGCATCTCTGAAAATACCAGCAACATATCCCGCGCATCCTTATTAACTTTATCAATATGCCCGTATATGGAATTAATGGAGTTAAACAAAAAATGAGGATTAAATTGCGCTCTTAAAAAGTTAAGTTCATTAGTAGCCCGCTCCTTTTCAATCTGTTCAATATAAACCTGCGAACGCATTCTTTCGATTACCATTTGAGCACCTAGAATACAAACCACCCAAAAGAGGATATTAATAAATGAATCGGCAAAAACGGAAAGCGCGTTAAACTGCATATTCAGTTTAAAAACATGAATAACAACCCACGCCGATACAGGCACTCTTAAAAGGGCGGTTATCAATATCCCGGTTAAAAAAACAAGACCAAACTTTACATATTGCTTTTTATTGAGGAGATGCGGAATTGCATAAAGCGTATTGAGGTAATAATTTGCCGATATAAACATTAGGTAACAAAACTGGATGGTTATGGCATGAGTTAACACCAGCGTACCGTTCCTGAAAATAAAGATCCAGAAAAGGTACGCCAGCAGCCAAAATGCTATATGATATACTACTTTGTTGAATTTCAATTTTCAGGATTATTTAATCAGGTTGTTATAGGTTGATTTATAAAGCAATTTACAATTAATTATTACCCGCGGCACCATCAGGAAATGCCTGCCCCTTATGACAGGTAGTACAGGAAATCACCAGTGCAGGGTTGCCTATGTTGATATGTTTAAGCTTAAAATACTTTTTGTTGATCCCAATGGTCATCCGCATCATTTGGCGTGCTATCACTTTTTCGGGCTTCGCATCGCTTACAAAATCAAGCCCGTGACCATCCTTTGCATTGGCATGGCAAAAACCGCAGGTTACACCAAGGCCGTCTTCAAAATCGTCGGCCATAATACTTTGCAGATCATGCGAACTTATATCCTTTGGCAATACCTTCAGGTTTTGATAATGTGCGGGTTCGGGTTTATTGGCTATTGCGGCGGTACAAGTTACCGAGGCACCTAATACCGCAATAACGCAAAGCTTTCTGTTTATCTTCACATTCATAACTTCTCTAACCTTTCCTTGCTGTTACACTGATTTCAACCTCAAGTTCATCAGCAATTGTGCTTGCGCCACCTATCCCAAAATCTTTCCTGTTTATTTTAAATCCCCCTTTAAAAATATAACCGGCGACGGCAGACGTGGCCGAAAAAGGGAATGATACCTGCTTTGCCTTACCTTTTATAGTCAGTACTCCCGTTAGCTGGTACATTCCACTTTTATTTAATCCGGCCACTTTTCCCGAAACCAACCTAATTTTGGGATAATCCTTTACGTCAAAATAATTTTCTCCGCGCAAATGCTCATCGCGCAGGCTATTATCAGTATTTACTGTTGATGCATTTATAGTTACATCAAAGCTGCAGTTAGCTATATTTTGAGGATCGAAATTGATGATCCCATCAAAGCCGCTAAACCTGCCATCAACGCCAAACCCCAGGTTTTTAATTGTAAATTTCAAGTTCGAATCCTGCTCAACAGGTTTATACTGCGCATTACTTATTGCCGCCGAGCAAACTATCAGCAGCATTAACAACATTCTTTTTATATCGAGTCCCATCTTCATTATTTCTGCCCTGTTACTTTTTCGCCTTCTATTAAAGGTGTATCAGTAATAGCAAGCGAATGATCATGTTCAACATAGTTTACACTGGTAAGCCCTAAAAAGCCACGAAGCTTTTCGGCCGGAACCTTCATCGGTCCGGGCGAAGGTGCGCTGCCTGGTGCAGGCTGAGGGAATGCCGTTGAGTTAGCTGTATGAAAAGTGATGTTCCCCTCCACCTTTTGAATAGCTTGATGGATATGGCCGTTTAACACCGATACCGATCCAAACCGTTTAAGCAGTGCCAAAGCCTGGGCGCTATCATCAGTACCCCAACCCCATTGCGGGTAAATAGCCCAAAGCGGAATATGCGCAAACACTACAATAGGCCTACTATTTGACAAGGGTTTCAAATCGTTCTCCAGCCATTTTAACTGGGCCGGCCCAATGTAACCCAGTCCTCCGTCAACATGATTGGTTACATTCACTAAACCAATAAAATGTACGCCATGCGAGTCAAAACTGTACCAGCCATCGCCTAAAGTACCTTTGCCATAACGCTCAAGGTACAATTTGCCATTATCGGTTACATCATGTTCGCCGGGCACATAAAATATTTTTTCGGTTTTCACACTTTTTAATGATTGTTCGAGGGTATCAAACTCATCCGCCTGTGCCAGGTGCGAGAGGTCGCCGGTATGCAATACAAACGCCGGCGCGTTGGGCATACTATTTATTTTAGCGATAGCAGCATTAAGCGTACCAACAACATCGGGATTAGCAGCTTTGTTAAACCCGATATGGCTATCGCTGATCTGTACAAAACTAAAATCAGATTTAGGCACTATCAGTCCCTTTTTAAGTCCTCCGGTTGCCCTGTCAATCATCTGGCTCATGCCGTATGATTTAAGTACGCCTCCGGTCATCATCCAAAGTACACCGGTACCTGCCCAGGCCATACATTCAAGAAAACCACGGCGGTCAATCCCATCATTACCCGCATCGTGGCTGGAGTTTTCATCAGCATGAAAGTGATTCTTCATAACGTTGTTTTTTGTGTTTTAATGAATTACAGCACTAAAAAACACAAACAGCGCCCCCTGCTAAAGTATTTTACATGAACCTGTATAAATACTTGATGAACATCAATTGCAGCACAAAAATCATAAAGGATATGATAAAGTTAAAGTGAAGTAAAATACCTGTTAAAGTTTGGGATGATTGGCATAGCAAAAGGCCGCTACAAGATTTGCAGCGGCCTTTTTATTGAAAGTTTATAGCTGATTGATTTATACGATAACCATGAATTAGTTAACGTTAATAAACGGATCCCAGCTAAAGTATCCAATAATCTGGCCATTTGAGTTGTTAACCAGCACAAACGATAAGGTATATTGAATTTTAACCTTAAGCTGAATAATTGTTCCTGAAACAGTGCTCACCTGGTTAATAAATTGCGTTGGTGTATTTACCGGCGGATTGCCTAAAGCAAGGTAAGAGTAAGCCTGGCCACATGCGTAAGATAGTGGCAGGTTAATAGCTGTCGAAGGATTAAATGAGCCGCCATACAAATATGGGGTTTGATCAAAATTATTATCAAATGAGGTAATAGCCCATTCAACGGTGTCACCGCTGTTGGCGCTGATCTGTAACTCTGAATCGCCCTGGGTACTATTGCTAACGTAGCTGTTTGGAGCAATCATTGCTACATAAACATCTGATGTACCATAAGATCCCAGGTTTGTTGGTGATCCTGCTGTGCCTGCTGAAAGGCTGCCGTCTGCTACTTGTGAAGCTAATTTTGCTGCATCTACTGCGATTAAAACATTAATTGTTGCCATGATTTTAGATGTATTTTTTCCTACTCGTTTGGCTTTTCGGTTTCGCCCCTGCAATATTTGCCTTTACAGGTAGACCCGTTTTTTTAAGTGGTAGCTGAATTCCACCTTTTTAAACCATTAAATCCTAAACATATGCATACAGACATATCCTGCTACACAAGTTGTGTTGATCAGTTTTTTTGATAAACTGTAAACTACATTAGGTTCAATTGCCAAAAAATGAAATTCCCGGGTATCATTTTCAATGTAAAATTAGCAGCCGCGGGCACGCGATTCAAGCGTAGAAATACCTGATTGATATAATGCGTATAAACTCCTGATAAAACGGGGAAGAAAAAAAGAAAAATCCCAAAATGGTTGCGTGTTTGGAAATGCAACAACGAACAGCTTTAAAATGCGGAACTCCCCCGGGATAGCAACAAAGCTTGCGTATATACTATGCAAAACTTCTCCGTCAGCTTACTTCGGTTATTATTACAATAACCTTATATCACGCCCACTATTTCTTATTACATATTTCGGTAACAGCGGTGCGGCGGGTAGCAGTATAAACTATACCGTTAACCATTTCATATCCGGTTGAAACGCTCTGTGAATATCGTTTTAAAATAACCCCGGTATTGTTGTCTATAAGTATTGATCCGTTGATACGGCTATTTAAACTACTGCCTAAAACTGACGTTTTATAGGTAATAACAGTAGTTGGGCCGTTTATAGCATAAACTGTATAATTGGTTTCGGCGGATGAGGTAGCAATTTTCCAGGTATAACCTTTTTTAAGTGTAAGGCTAACCGGAAAGTCAACCATGAACTGCAGCGTGGTGCCGGGCGATAAACGCTCGGGCTGGATGCCTGCAAAAGATAGAAGTGTATCATTAATAACAACAGGGCGTTTCAAACTCAACACCTCGCCTTTGCTATTTATTGATACTATTGATTGATTATTCAGCATCTTCTGCAAACCAACCTGTATAACAGAATTTGGATCGGCCGGTTTGCCTGAATGATACACCAGGTTCTGGTTCATAGCATTTATAGTATCAATAAGCTTATCAGTAGTAATGATAAAAGAGGCACCTTTTTCAGAGGCATCGGTTACTTTGTAGCTTTTAACAACTGTAGAAACCGAACCTACATGCAAAGTTTGGCTGCCGCGTTGTAAAACACAATTTGACTTTGTAACTATCTGCCTTTGAAACTCATCTCCCTGTTTAAACTTAACCTGCGCACAGCTAGTGCCACTTGCAAAGGCTAATATTAAAACTAATATATATTTTAACTCAATTGGGGTACTTTTCATTTTGGTGTTCTTGTTATAATGCCTTTAATAATTTGACATTATGTTACCGCTACTGTTTTTTCCTGTTTGAATGGTGCTTGCCTTTCAACTTTTCGTCCTTAGCTCCGGGCGGCGATATCATTTTAAAATTCTCGCTTTCGGGCATTTCCGGGATATTCCACGGCGTTAAACTTTCCGATGGTTGTAAAAGCAGTACGGTACTTGTTATATCGGGCATTACCGGTATTGGGCCTTTAATAATATTCACCTGTCCTGATATGGTTGGTTCAACCGGCGAAGGAGGCAATTCCGGAGATTCTGGCAAAGGAAGGTCAATAACAGATGCAAATTGAAGGTCCTGAATTGTTTGCTTAGGTAAATGAGGCGTTTCAGGTGCTTCGGGTGATGGAATTTCGGATAGTCCGCTTACCCCGGCGTTAATATTAGGCTGATCGGGAGCATCGACAATTGGTGGTGTTGTACCAATGGCAGCCAGCAAAGGAGCTTCAGTTGCGGAAACAAACGGCTGCGAAACTACCGGGATATCAGTAAGCGTAAGCACAACAGGCTTAGCCACCGAACCATTCCCCTGTGGTGTATTACCTTTATTTATTGTGCCGGGTGTTAACGGAGGAGGCACGTTCCAATCCGACTGATTACTTCTATTTTGAGCTACAGCCTGATATGCACAGCTCCAAACAACTAATAACCACACAAGGCCCGGTATTAATTTATTGCGTTGCCGGTTTTTCTTCTTTTTTTGGACGATGTATGACATTTCCATTTTTTTATCTTTCTGCAGAAAGCGATTGTTTTGAAAACAACCAGTCAGTTTTTATTGATGAATGATATCTTATTATTTTAATCTTTATTGATAAACCCTGGGTAAAACACCCGCTGTATTTGGTTCACCATTTATACATGCAAATCGCTAATAAAGTTAATCCTTTTTATGAATTTGCTTCGTATACCTTTCGATATACCTTATCTGTATGGTACAAAAATAACACATCTGAATAGTATAACTTTTTTAATATTCATTTGTAAAACTACGCTTTATCATTGTACACTAAAATACCAACTGCTTTGTATTGTGTGCATTTGTGCTGCTCCCTAAAATTGTACTATTAAACGCAACGATGAAATAAATATAACCAATGCCATTAATGGTTTTGAAACATATCAATTCATCGTGCTTCACCTAAATTAAAAGATCATGGAAAGCAATTTAAATTACCTGGTGGGCTTCATTTCCTTAATTTTTATGGGATTATCAGCCATGTACAAAATTAAACTCAACAAATTGCAGGGAACAGGCCGTATACCCAGCATCATCAGCGCCCGGCAGCGGCAAATTTTGTTCCTGATGTTATCGGTGTTATCGGCTTTAATCATACTCGTTGCCTGATTTGTAAAACACATTTAACAGGTAACCACCTTAAAAATCGTGGCTTTTGCTGATAAACATCAAATTACTATCTTTAACCGGGACCAAAACCCCGGGTATGAAATACTTTTTGTTTCTTCTGCTTATTGGGGCTGTAGTTCCGTGTTACGGTCAAAATATTGACAGTTTAAAAAAGATTGTCTTCAGCAATTCACCGGCGCAAAACCGTTTAACAGCCGCTACCCGGGTAGCCACCTACCCTGTTGAACAAAACCCCGCTAAAATTATCACCATTGCAAAAGAGGGCTTGACCTTAGCCTATAACTTAAAGCGTAATAAGGCAATTACCCTGCTGTCTCAAGCTTTGGGAAAATGTTACTATCAAACTAACCAATACGATTCCGCGGCATATTACTATAATATTGCCGCGGTTATACTCAATAAAACAAATCAGCAGGATATTTTAACGGATGATTACCGCAGGCTGGCGAAGGGTTACTTCAAAATAAAAAGCTACGATAAAGCTATTGAGTTTAATAACATGGCCATTGCGTATGCCCCCCAAACAGGTGATCGTACTGCGCTAACAGAAGCCTTAAACCAGGGCGGAACATTTTATGAAGCAAAAAACAATTACCAGCAAGCCTTAAATTATTACAGGCAGGCCTTTGATATAAAAGACTCCTTAAACCTTGCCCCGCAAACAAACGGAAATACTTCTGAAACTTACAGCCACCAATTTATGGGGGATGTTATGGGAAGCATCAAACAAAGCCAATCGGAGGAGGAAATTATAAAAACCATCGATATCAAAAAGTCGTTAAATGACACCCTTGCACTCTCAATTAATTACTTTAACCTCGGCGTATTGTATAAAAACAAACGGCTTTATACGCAATCGCTCGATGCTTTAAAAAACAGCCTTCAGTTTGCCACCCAGATAAATTATGCCGACATGCAAAGAAGCGCTACAAATGAAATAGCTGATTTGTATGAACAGATGGGGGATTATAAACAATCATTGATTTATTTAAAAAGGCATGCCTCCGTTAAAACCTCGGGTAGTAGTACGATTGATGAGTTACAGGCAAAATACGAAATAAAACAGCGTGAAGAGCAGGTACTGCAACAACAGTTTGAAATAACAAAACGTAATTACTGGATGGCAGGTATCTGTATTTTCATTTTATTGATGTTGTTTGGAGGCTTTTTTTATTACAAGCAAAATAAGTTGAAACAGCAAAACACGGCCATGCAGGCTATAATTGCGACCGAAGAAAGTGAAAGACAAAGAATTGCCCAGGATTTGCATGACAGCGTAAGCCAAATAATATCAGCGGCCAAAATCAACCTGGCGGTTATAGGAAGCGAATTGCATTTTGTAAATGAAGATCAAAGAATCCGTTTTGAAAAGGTAATTAATCTTGTTGACTGCGGTTTTAAAGAAGTAAGAACAATATCACACAACATGATGCCCTGGGCCCTTCATAAAACTGGGTTAGCGCAGGTAATCAAACAATTTATTGAAAATATAAAGAACGATAATATCATCATAAACTTTTTTAGCAGTGGCTTCGATTCGCCATTTAATGACACTATCGAGATTATTTTGTACCGGGTATTACAGGAAAGTGTAAACAATGTGATGAAGCACGCCTGTGCTAACAGACTTGATATTTCGCTCATAAGAGGCGAAGAAAGCATCAGCCTTACAATTGAAGACAACGGCCGGGGCTTTGACACAACCAACCCTGACATTTTTAAAGGAATGGGCTTAAACAACCTCCGGTCGCGGATAAATTTCCTAAAGGGCAAAGTTGAATTTGATTCGCAGCTTAACAGGGGCACCCTTGTATCAATTTACATTCCGCTTGCTAATAAACCCTTATAAGTTATATTGCATGATAAACCGGGTAAGTTCTACAGGATTTTTCAGGTTAAGTTTTTGCATAATGTTTTTACGGTGAGTTTCAACGGTATAAATACTCAGGTGAAGATGCTCGGCCATTTGCTGGTTGGTAAAATTTTGTTTTATAAATTGCAAAAGCTCAGTTTCCCTTTTTGTGAGCTGAAATTGCTTTAAAAAAGGATCCGCCTCATTAGGCATAGTATTAACGGCAACCTGCTTACCTGGAAAACACCGTTGCCCCTGCCCTACAGCGCGCATTACCTGCAATAGCTCCGCCTTCTCCGCATTTTTAAACAGGTAGCCATCGGCTCCCTCAATTTTTGCCTTTTCAATCAGATGCTCTTCATTATAGGTTGAAAGCATGATTACTTTAATTTTAGGATAGTAATCCTTTATTCGTTTAAGCACTTCAAACCCGTTTATACCGGGCATATTGATATCGAGCAATACCAGGTTAGGGGTGTGGGTATGCAGTAAATGCAACATTTCCTTTCCATTAGCGGCAATGCTTATAACCTCAATATCCGGTTCGCCCTGCAATAACATATACAAGCCGTTTATAAATAAAGTATGATCATCTGCTATTATTACTGATAGTTTTTCCACGACATTTTTAACTTATAAATTCACTATAAAGCTATACTTTATCTTTATTTCAAAAAATACCAACTGCTTTGTATTGTACACATTAATACCGGTGCATAAAATTGTTCATTGTAAATCAGCAGGAAAAAACTAATTCTACGGCTATTTATATGCCAGACTACTGATTGCAGCTATAACCAATGTACCCGGAACCTGTTAACTTCAAAAGTGATGCAATTCTTTATTAGTACTTTTTCAATAATGCTGATTTGTATAATCGCACTACTGCAAAACAAATCTTATAACGACGGTATAGTTTTATCAAGGCCTCAAAACAAGCGCCCTTATTTAAAAAGAAACCAGTTAGCCCCATGTAATTATGTTCCACACAATATTGCAAAGCTGCCTGCCGGACTTATCATCGATAAAAATGAGTCGCAAACAGAAGTGTTTGCTGCACTATTGACAGATAAGTTGGCCAATCCTTCAACTTTAAACAATCCTGCAGCAACACTCATCAAAGCAAGGCCAACAGAACATTTAAATACTAAAAAGAATCCCAGGAATGAAAATTGGTGCTGTTTTCAATGCGGAATAAACATACTTGCCCCTACCATCTATATTTCAGGTAATATTTTACCAGGCGTCAGGATAAATAGTTAACGGCTTTTGCCATATGTCTTGCCCTATGCGCAAATGCCGAAATAACCTAGACAAATAGATTTTCAAACATTTTCGATTAAAAAACTTTCGAAATCCTGATCAGGGCAAAAAAAATCAATTATTTTTTCATAAAATAAAATACAAAAAATCATAGTCGGCCATTATTATTTTGCCTGAATATGTCATCAAAGAAATAAATCATTGCCAGGAATAATAATCCCACGTCACGACAAAGATCATAACACAATGATAAACAATAATTTAAACAGAAACCACATTAACATAGATATTAATGATAAAAGCTTTTACCAAAAAATTATTCATTTCGACCCGCTGTAACTTTTTTTTTACAAAAAAATATTATTATTTTTAAAAGCCGAAATAATCAAATTTTTGTTAGACACGTATTTAACAAAAATTGGATTAAAAAGCTTCATTTTTTAAGCTTATTACTCAATTATTTTCGATAATGCGGTATTTATCCGAGATATTGCGTCTTTTTTACCTATATCCTACCTTCACAAATCCCAAAAACTAAAATTCATATAAAATTTACATGAATTTTATATGAGGAATCTAAAAAAATCGACTTTTTATCGATATTGAAACAACGTTTTATCATTTTTTTTATCAATATTTAAATATACATTTGAAATATTAAACTTTTTTCAACTTTTTTTTCATTTTATTACAAAAATTGTAGTTTTGGGTATTAACTAAAACTGATTTTTTAACAATGAAAAAACTCCTACTCGCAAGCTGGTGTTTGTTCATGCTATTTATTAGTGTGGTACATGCACAAAACAAAACGGTTACCGGCCGGGTAACTTCAAAAGACGATGGACTACCGCTGCCAGGCGTGTCCGTGAGAGTTGTAGGTACCACGCTGGGTACACAAACAAATGCAGATGGTAAATTCTCGTTATCTGTTCCTTCATCTGCCAAATCATTAAGCTTTAGCTTTATCGGTTTTACTTCCTCAACAGTCGAAATTACTTCGGCTCCCCTGGATGTTAAGCTCACAAGCAGCGCCAACAAGTTATCTGAGGTTGTAATCACCGGTGCTTACGGTACCAAACAATCATCACGTTCGGCTTCTTATGCTGCACAGGTGGTAAAGTCAGATGCATTGAATACCATACGCCAGCCTAACGTTAACAACGCACTGGCCGGTAAGGTAGCCGGTGTTCAGGTACGCAGCCAGTCAGCTGCAGCATTGGGCCGTAATACCAACATCAGGCTTCGTGGTGCTACAGGCTTTGGTAGCGGCAACAACCCTTTATATGTTGTTGACGGTACCATAATGCCAAATGCTGACGATTTGAGCAATGACGACATCGACAACATCAGTATCCTGAACGGCCCTGCTGCATCTGCACAGTTTGGTTCACAAGGTGCTTATGGTGCTATCGTTATCTCAACTAAAAAAGGTAAAAAATCAAAAGGTGTTGGTGTTGAATTAAACCTTGGTGCCAATTTCGACAAGGCTTACATCCTGCCTAACTACCAAAACAGCTATGGCGGCGGTGCCTCTGCCGATTTTATCCAGTACCATTGGAAAGATGGTGATCCTGAAGGATGGAAAGCATTAGACGGCAAATATTACCCGGATTATACCGACGACAGCAGTTGGGGCCCTAAAATGGTTGGCCAGGAGTATATTCCATGGTATGCATGGGCTGCAGGCACCAAATACTCGTTCAAAACCGCAAAATGGACACCGCAGCCAGATAATGCCAAAGATTTTTTCCGCACCGGTGTTGCCTTAAACAACAGTGTAGCATTTACTAAAGCCACTGATGATTACAATATCAGGATGTCGTACAACAACCAGCACACCACAGGTATAGTACCTGAAACCTGGTTAAACAAGAACAACTTTACCCTGAATGCTAACTTTGATCTTAACAAACACCTTACTGCAGGTGCAAGCATCAATTTTTCGGGCACACAACTTCATGGCCAGATCAGTGATGCTTACGCAAGTGCTTCAAGCGGCTCGTTCAACTCATGGTTTCACCGTGATTTGGACATGGGCATCATGAAAGAATTACAGGATTTAAAATCACCTGACGGAACTTACGTAAGCTGGAACCACCAAAACCCTAACTCATACGACGCATCTAATCCAGGTTCATTTTATGCAGGTAACTATTGGTACAACCCATATTTATGGCAAAAACAATGGCAAAACCTTAACACCCGCGATCGTTTGTATGGAAACATCTACTTACAGTACAAGATCAATAACGATTTAAGCTTTAAGGTTACCTACCGCCGCAACCAAACCAACACCTGGAATGAAGGTAAAATTTCGTCTGAGATACAGGCAAGTGGTACTCAAACAGGTCAAAAAGCAGGTTATGGTACTTCAACATCGTACTCAAACCGTGAAAACTACGAAACCTTGATTAATTATGATAAGCAGATCAAAGATTTCCACCTGAATGTTAACGCCGGTAGCGATTTTTATAATTGGAGTTACAAAGACAACGGCGCAAATACCAACAACGGTTTAAGTGTTCCGGATTTATATACATTAGCAAACTCTGTCGACCCTATCAGTGCCAGCAATACCAGGATCCAGGAGCAATACCGCGCGGTATTTGCAAAAGCTTCTGCCAATTACAAAAGGATTGTATATGCTGACGCGACTTTACGTAACGACTGGTTTTCAACCATCTCTACTATAAACAACGCTAACTCAGTGTTGTCAAAATCATTTGGTGGATCATTCGTATTCAGCGAGGTATTGCCTGAATTTAAAGACTGGTTAAGCTATGGTAAAGTTAGGGGATCATGGGGCCAGGTACCGTTAGCCTTAGGTAACTCAACCGAAACATTTGGCGCATACAGGAACAATACACTATACGGCATCGCTCCAAATAAATGGAACGGCGCCTTATTACAAGGCGGCCCAACTCAATTTGTTGATCCCGCATTACATGGCACAACCACTACTTCAAAAGAGATTGGTTTAGACTTAGGTTTCTTTAATGACCGTTTAACTTTTGGCGCTACTTACTGGGCTGCAGATGACAAAGACCTTCCATTGGGCTTAGCGGTTAACGCTGCCAGTGGTGTATCATCTATCCTGACCAACGTAGGTTTGATCAAACGGAGAGGTTTGGAGATAAGCGCAAGCGGCACCCCAATTAAATTACCAAACTTTAGCTGGACAATTAATACCAACTTTGCACAATTATTGGACAATACAGTTGTTGAGATCAGCAACAAATACGGTGTTGACCGCGTACAGGTTGCCGGCGTTTGGGGTACGGATATGCCTTACCTGATCAATCAAAAAGGTAAATGGTGGGGACAGATCTACGGTAATGGTATCAAACGTAACTCGGCCGGTGTCCCAATCTTAACTTCATCCGGCGCTTATATTAATGATCCTAACGTATATTTCGGCAGCGCGTTGCCTAAGTACACAGGCGGTATACAAAACACATTTACCTTATTCAAAGAGTTTGTGTTAAGCGCGAATATTGACTATCAGTTTGGTGGCAAATTCGCCTCATTATCAAACCGTTGGGGCCAGTATAGCGGCTTAACTGCTAATACTGCTGCTCTAAACGATAAAGGTATGTCGGTACGTGACCCTGTTGCAGATGGTGGCGGCGTTAAAGTTACTGGTGTAGATGCCGACAATAAGCCTGTTACCTACTATGTTGATGCAAAATCATACTACCAGGGTTTAACAAACAATAAAACTTACGATCCCTATATCTACGACTTAACCTTTATCAAACTTCGTGAGGTTGCGGTAGGTTACAACCTGCCGATCAAAAGATGGGGTTTAGGAAATGTATTCCAATCAGCCAGAATTGATTTAACCGGCCGTAACTTATTGCTGATATACGCTAAATCTAAGGACTTCGATCCGTCAGAGATCACCGCGACAGAAGGTGAAACTGCACAATACCCAGGTACAAGGGGTTTTGGTTTCAACCTAAAAGTAACATTCTAAGCGATTAAGGATTATTAGACTAAGAAAAAATGAAAAAGATATATCTATATACATTAGCAGGCGCGTTTACCTTTTTAGGCGCGGGCTGCAATAAGCTAAAGGATTTTGGCGATGTAAACAACAATCCGGCAGCAACAGTAACGCCTATCCCTTCGGCCTTGTTATCAAACGTTGAAGCAGGTTTGGGCGGTTATGCATCAACCGGTACCGAGGCGATAAGCGGCGGTCAGTATGCTCAATATTTTACAGAAACGCAGTATTCAGGTACTTCATTGTACAACCTGCCTCAAAACGGGTTTACAGGTAACTATGCAGGTAACCTGAACAACCTGCAGCTTATCATTAACCAAAACCCCAATAAAAACATGGTTAATGTTGCTAAGATATTACAACAGTATATTTTCTGGATAGTAACTGATTCTTGGGGCGATGTTCCTTACAGCGACGCGCTCAAAGGGGCGGCTAACATTTTGCCTAAATACGATACCCAGCAAGATATTTATAAAGGTATCATTACTACTTTAACAGCAGCTATAAACTCATTTGATTCATCAGCAATAAGCGGTGATATCATTTACGGCGGTGATGTTGCATCATGGAAAAGAATGGCAAACTCGCTTAAGTTGCTTGTTGCTATTCAAATGTCGAAAACAAGCGAAACCAGCATTGCATCTGCTGCGGCAAAAGAAGCTGTCACATCAGGTGTTATAGTTAGCACAGATCAAAATTTCGTTCTGAAATACCCTGGCGGCAATTACAAAAGTGCTTGGTGGAACCTGTACAACGGACGTAAGGATTTTGCAGAATCAAAAACCCTTACCGATTATACTGCAAGCACCAGCGATCCGCGTCAGGCAGCATTTGGCGGCGAAAGTGAGCAAGCGGGTAACGTTACTACATCAAGTATCGGCGTACCATATGGTTTAGCCCGTTTAGCAGTAACAGCTTTTACCGATGCCAATCCAAAATGGGCCCGTGTTTTGCGGGGCGATTTCAGACTTGAAAACGGGTCAGTGACCCTGATCACTGCTTCTGAAGTATGGCTGGCAAGAGCCGAAGGTGTAACCTTAGGCTGGCTTACTGATGAAACAGCAGCTAATGATTTTCAAACCGGTATAGGTGAATCATTCGTACAGTGGGGGCTAACATCTGCCGCCGGTAAAACTTTCGCGCAGAGCTTAGGCACACCTAACATCCAACTAATTTCAACTCAGCGCTGGGTAGCAAGTTATCCTGATGGCCATATGGCCTGGGATATATGGAGGAAAAGCGGCTACCCTGTGCTTAAACCTGCCCCTGATGCAACAAACTCTTCTAAAGAGATTGTAAGAAGGTTTGTGTACGCCACTTCGGAGTATAACACCAACGGTAAAAACGTGGCCGCCGCAGTAGCCAGGTTAAGTGGTGGTGACAGCCAGGATTCGCGCGTATGGTGGGACGTTAAGTAATTAATTAAAATTAACACACAAGATGAAAAAGAACATATCAAAATATTTACTTCTTGCCGGTATCGCATCTGCGATCGCTTTTTCAGGCTGCCGGAAAGAAACCGCTGCTGATAAAGTTGGCGGGCAGGCTATGGACAATGGCAAGTCGTTTGTCGGATTTCCGGACGGTCTTGAACAGCAGCATTTCTTTGATCCATTCACAAACATTAAAACTGTTGACGTTTTTTCTATCAAACGTGATGCAAAAAGCGCCGCCGATTTGCAAAAAGATCAGACGGTGATCTTGAAAGCAATTCCCGACGCAATTGATAAATACAACGAAAATAATGATACAGAGTATGAGTTACTTCCTACAAGTCTTTATACAATAAGCAGCACCAAAGTTACTGCCGGAACTTCAGGAAACCTTAATGCCAAATTTGCACCCGGGGATTTCCAGAACTATTTCACTATCAAATTGGATGGAAGCAAATTTGATCTGACAAAAAAATATGCGCTTGCATATATAATCAGTGACGCTGCTGGTTTAAACGTACATGCTGAAAGCAAAGATACCTTGTACACCTTCTTTGCTATCAAAAACAAGTATGACGGTGAATATCACTCAACAGGTATTTTCCACCACCCTGTGAATGGCGACCGTGTAATCGACAGGGATAAAACCCTTACTACAGCCGGTGCCACAGCCGTAAGCACGGAGATTGGTGATATTGGCGGATCAATGACCCTGACTGTAAATGAAGCTACAAACGAGGTAACTGTTTCTGGTAATGTTAGTGCAACCCAACCGTTACTACCTGTTGCCGGAAAGAAAAGCGTTTATGACCCGGCTACTAAAAGCTTCATACTAAATTACAGGTACCCAGCCGGTACCGGTGATCGTGTTGTTGAAGAAACAATAAAACACAAATAATCTACCAGCTAATAAAGAGCCGCTTGCATTACACAATGCGGCTCTTTTTATATCCTGAAACATCGTAATTATTTAATAATGGTGTACCACAGCCTTATCTGTAATTAAACAAATCCGTATTGAAGCGGGTGTTTAATGAATTATTTATTAGACGCCTATACTTTTAACTGCAGCTTCGTTCTTTTAGTTAATAGTTAAAATAAGAAACCGTACACCGTAAGCTCGTGTGCGGTTTTCCCTATTATATGCGGTACTATCAAAAATTAGGATCAAAATTAAAGCAGATCGGGTTTGACAACCCTACCATATTCCCGCTTAAAGCTGCCGACTGCGGTACCTGTGGATAAGGTGTTGATGGCCCTTCAACCGTAACCCTGTAATAGGTACGTCCGGCTATTGCCGGTGTATCGGTAAATTCAACCAAAGCAGTTTTTCCATCCATTTTAAGCGTACTAAACGGATTGCCATTTTTTACAATGTTGATGGTGTAAGTAGTATCGCGCACACTGCTTCCGCTTAACTTAACTTCAAATTTAACCGGCTTACCTGTTGCTTTCACATTATCACCCATCATCATATCCATCTTACCATCCCCATTTAAATCAGCATAAAACTCAACACGGGGCGCATAAGGGTTTGAGCTTATTGATACCCGCCCATTGGTTAATGCGTCAATAACAGCTCGTTTAGTACGTGCTGTAGCGAACACCCATGTGGTGGGCGTTCCGGCATAGTTAGCCTTTGCCTGATAGGTATTTGGCCCGGGCTTTTCACCCCCCACAGGAACACCATGATGAGCATCACTCCCTCCCCTGCCTGTTAGCTTCCGGCCCGATGACAACATATCGTCCCAGATCATAATAGCATTGGCATTTTTTGACCATATGGCCGAATTCCATACCTCGATAGAATTAACCATATCATAAGAATATCCAAAATGATCTTTACCACTTGGGTGGTTAGCCGACAGATGTATACCCAGTTTGTTTTTTATACGGCCAACTACAGTATCACGCTGGTCGCGCACGTCATATAACTGCTGATGATCATAAGGTTTAGCCGAAAAGGCGTTACCGTGACCACGAGTAGTTGTCCATTCGGCAGCATACAGCAGCAATACCGAGTCTGATTTAAATTCAGGGTCGACCCAGGTATTGTGGGCTACATCTCCCTCAACATGGTTGTCATGATCTGTAATAGCAAGAAAATCAATCCCCACCAGCTTACAAAAAGCAATTATTTTACTGATCGAATTATTTGATGATTCCATACTATGCCGTGAATGCATATGCAGCTCGCCCTTAAGCCAAACGCCGTTACTGAGACTTACCGGAGGGGGCAATGTGCCCAGCGGTTTAGGAGCCCATGGGTTTAGGTGTGCTGTCTGCCCAAATGATGCGGAGCTGATGCAACTTGCTATTATAATCATTAAACCCGTTTTAATTAACAGCCCAATTTTCCTGTTAGTTTGTAGTGCCATAAGTAGTTTTTACAGATCTTTTTATAGTGTACTATTTTGGCAACCAACTTAGCCTACTCATATTAGCTAACCGTTAACAGGTGCAAATGATATAAAAATGTGACAGTGAAGGCAAAAATTGCATACATATGCCTTATAAGGTAAAACATAGCCAAAATCGCCATCTAATTTTTTTTGCAGGGAAGCCAGGGTAACATCTGCAAAAACATTAGTAATTTAGAACTAAACGAATCCGTTTAATTCTACCCTTATGAACAATCCGATAACAACACGCTGGCCAAAGCTTGATTACCACGACCTAAGAGATACCCTTGCAAGTGTCCATATGTGGACTCAAATCATTGGTAAAGTAAGATTACAGCAAATGCCCTGGATCAACCATTCGTGGCAGGTAACATTGTACGTAAGCGCTACCGGCCTTACCACGGGGAGCATGCCGTTTGAGGGCGGCGTTTTCCAGATCGACCTTGACTTTATCGACCATACACTGAATATCTCCACCAGCACCGGCGAAAAGCGGTCATTTGGACTCGGTACGGGCAGTGTGGCTGCTTTTTACAGCTCGCTCATGGATAATCTTAGCTCGGTTAACGCAGATGTAGAAATATACGCCGTACCTAACGAGGTTGAACCGGCCGTTCCTTTTGCCGAAAACCATACACCATGTAAGTATAACGCGTCTGTTATGCATGATTACTGGCAGGCCCTGGTCAGGATTCACAATGTCTTCACCGAATTCAGGGCAGGCTTTCAGGGCAAAAACAGTCCGGTACATTTCTTTTGGGGCGGATTTGACCTGGCTGTTACCCGCTTTTCGGGCAGGAGTGCACCAAAGCACCAGGGCAGTGTTCCTAATATGCCTGCTATAATAATGCAGGAAGCCTATTCACATGAAGTAAGCTCGTGCGGCTTTTGGCCGGGTTCGGATACTTTTCCTCATCCGGTATTTTATTCTTATTGCTACCCCACACCGTCTGATTTTGGCCAGCAACAGGTATCGCCCCCCGAAGCATTTTACAGCGGAGAAATGGGCGAATTTTTATTGACTTACGAAGTTGTTTCCGGATCAGTAAATCCCGAACATACTTTGCTGCAGTTTTTACAATCCACTTATGACGCCGCCGCAAAAACCGGGAACTGGGATAAAGATCTGCAATGTGATTTGTCAGCATTAAAGAACCTTTAATTGAAGATCTTGTATTGTTACGCAAAAAGTAAAAAAGGGATATGGGCCGGCAATCAGGAAACATATTTACATTTGCTTTTATGCCGATAATAACTTAACTTTAATTAGCAATAATTATTTGATTATGAGCCAATTTCCAGACCCGGACGAAACACCTGCTCCCGACGAAGAGGGTGGAAATATCCCTGATATCTGGGATATCAAAACATCAGGCAAAGGCCGTGTGGGCAGGTCAGACCCCAATCTTGATGAGGCTATGCCAGCTGCCGCAGACAGCGAACCTTACCTGGAAGGGGATTCCGATACACCCGGTTTGTGGAACAGTGATGATCTTTCTTCATACGAGCAAGGAGATTACCTTGAAACCGAGTAGTCAGGAAGCTATGTTTGCAATAGCAAATGCGATACTCATAACTATGGGCGAAAAAAATATTGCTCTTAAACAAAGCACATAAATGTTCCACCTATAGTTATTTTTCTTTGTGTTTTGCTCAATCCGTTCCTGGTAATTAATGATTTCCACTTTGTAGAATCTCAAAATCCGTTCGTTATCAGTAATGTCTTTGTGAAAAAACGCGTTATCAAAGTATACCTTAGGCTCTGTACCAGGCAGCAGGTATTCGCTTGGTGTTAAACCCTGTAGTACAAACATCAGCCCCACTATCAAAAAGTAAAATATCCCTACTATGGCTGTAAACAACAAACTATCCATGTGGGGCATATCCTTCCACTTTCCTATGGCATAAGCCACCAAACCGATCAGAATACCGGAAACCAGCGTCAGCAACCCGTTTGATCGTTCATAAATTCCCTTTGCCGTTTCGATGGTGTAACTATATGATTTTTCGGCCTGCTCAAATATAAACTTAGCATCTTCTAAGGTTAATTTGTCAAGCCATTCCTTTCTTTCCTGCCAAAAGTTTTCCATACGTTTACTTTTAACCTAATTTAAACGTATTAGAACTTAATTCCTACAAAATCAATCGAATACAGATATTTTATATATCGACAGATAAAACAAAGCCCCGATTACTTATGCAGTAACGGGGCTTTGCTTATGCAGTTATAATGAATTATTTAGAGCTAAATGTATAAGGCAAATTGGTAAACGTTCCGCCTAAAATTTGAGATGTTTCTATCGAAGCAATGTTTCCGTCATCATCATAGTTAACTTTTTTTGTAGTCATAGAATATGTACCGGTAATTACATTTTTAGATGGATCAATAGATGTAACGATAATGGTACCCGATCCTGGCTCCACTGTTCCTACCTGATCATAATTTATACCGCCTGGCGCGGTATAATACGCCATTTTCACCCTGTCTGTAGCGTCAACCTTGTATGTGCTTAACGGGAAAGTATTTACATTGGTAGCGGATGCAGCATCACTTAAGGTGATTGTCCATTTAACTCTTTTTAAATCGGCGGTACCAACAACATCAAATGATTTTGTTTTAGTAGCAGCGTCATAAGTTATTGTAGCAGTAACATCATCTGGTATCCATGATGTACCGTTTATAGTAGCAGCAAGTATTTGGTCGGAAGTAGTAGAAGCAGAAGTAACAACGTCCTTTTTACAGCCCTGAAATATTATAGCTGATAAAACGAACAGCATTAATAGTTGGATTTTCCTCATATATAAATTTTATGCAAATAACGATGTTTAAGAAGTAATAATCACAACAGATTTACTTTTTTCACATATTTTAACATTCGCCCGCGCGGCGACTTTTAATAGTTAAGCCCCAATTATAATACAAATCATTTTATTTAACCATATTAGGCCGAAATTTTTAAACATGATCAACGTAAACGAATATTTTGAAGGTGCCGTTAAATCACTGGCATACACTACAGCGCAGGGCCGCTCAACCATTGGCGTCATTGAACCCGGCGAATACGAATTTGGCACATCAAGCCACGAAACCATGACTGTAATTGAAGGCAGCCTTGAAGCATTGCTGCCCGGAGCAGACAAATGGCAAACATTTACCAACGGACAAACATTTGAAGTTGAAGCCAACACATCGTTCAAAGTAAAAACACAAGTGCAGAGTTCATATTTGTGTACTTATAGGTAGTTGATTTTGTCTGAACTCGAATTAAACGAATTCTGAGAATTTATAGAATTTGCATAGCATTATATTAATTCCTTAAATTCTATAAATTCGAGTTCAGACAATAATCCGGAATCAAAAGCTATCACATTTTTTTTAGGACCTACCGAGTCCCAGGACTATCTATACCTTGATAGGAAATCTTTCAAAATTCAACTTCCGGACTTGCCGACTTACCGACACCGGACTTCGCCCAGCCAATTCCTACTAATCATATAGAAAAACAACACAAAATTTAATTTGGTTATAGCCAAAAAGTCAGCTTTAATAAATGTATTGCACAAGTTTGGTATAACTTTATATTGATTCTAAATAATTTTTTTCGTACTTTCATTTTGTACATCATAATATTTATCTTATTTTGTTGAGATAATGTTAAATAATTATGATTTAAATAATTGTTTTTTTAGAAATCTTTAAAAATTACCGTAAATTTTATAATTTATTCGAGTTTTGGTAACTTCGTGGTTACACCCCTTATAAAATTGTAAACGGTTTAATTTAAACAATGGATCAAACTGATAGCCACCAGGGTCTTTACAGACCGGAATTTGAACACGATTCGTGCGGAACGGGATTTATAGCCAATATAAACGGTCATAAAACCAACGAAATCATCGATAACGCGTTGACCATGCTTGAAAACATGGAGCACCGTGGTGCGTGCGGATGCGACCCCGAAAGCGGGGACGGAGCAGGTATATTAATACAACTGCCCCATGAGTTTTTAATGGAAGAATGCTCAAACCTCGAAATCAGCCTGCCGGAACCCGGCGAGTATGGTGTGGGTATGATATTTTTACCTAAGGATTCGGCCCAGAAGAAGGCCTGCCGCACTATTATTAACAATGCAATTGAGAAATTAGGTTTGCATAAACTGGGCGAACGTAAGCTTGCTGTTGATTCATCAGTTATTGGTGAAACAGCGCGCCAGGCCGAGCCTGATATTGAGCAAATTTATATTGCCCGCCCGCATCATATTACCAATGCCGATGATTTTGAGCGTAAACTGTTCGTGCTCAGAAGGTATATCAACAAAACCATTACCGAAACCGTAACCGGTGCCTCTGATAACTTTTATTTTACATCATTAAGCTGTAAAACAATTATTTACAAAGGACAGCTTACTACATATCAGCTACGTAAATACTATGCTGATCTTTCTGATCCGCGTATTGCATCAGGCTTTGCTATGATCCACTCGCGTTTCTCAACCAATACCTTCCCTTCATGGAAATTGGCCCAACCGTTCCGCTTAATTGCGCATAACGGCGAGATCAATACGCTTACAGGTAACTTAAACTGGTTTTATGCAGGCTTGAAATCATATGCTTCGTCATACTTTACTGCCGAAGAAATGGAAATGCTGCTGCCGGTGATTGATAACAACCAGTCAGATTCGGCTTGTTTGGATAATATCATCGAAGTATTGCTGCACTCCGGCCGTTCATTACCACACGTAATGATGATGCTGGTACCTGAAGCATGGGATGGCAACGAAGCCATGGATCCGCTTAAAAAAGCATTCTATGAATTCCATGCTACATTAATGGAGCCCTGGGACGGCCCTGCTGCCATCACCTTTACCGATGGTAAACTGGTGGGTGCCCTGCTTGACCGTAACGGCTTACGCCCGCTACGTTTTGTGGTAACTAATGATGGCCGCGTTATAGCTGCATCAGAAGCAGGTACTTTAACTATCGACGAAAGCACCGTTTTACGCAAAGGCCGTTTACAGCCTGGTAAAATGCTGTTGATAGATACTGAAAAAGGGCGCATCATTACTGATGAGGAGATCAAAAAACAAATTGCCTCACAGCAGCCATATGGCCGCTGGTTAGAGAACTATAAAATTAACCTGAGCGAGCTTTCAGAACCACGTTTGGCTTTCGCCAGCCTGTCTGAGGCTTCAGTATACCGTTACCAGCAGGTATTTGGTTACAGCCGTGAGGATATCGATACTATCATTAAACCAATGGCCCTTGACGGCAAGGAGCCTGTAGGTTCAATGGGCACCGATGTACCTTTGGCTATCCTTTCAGATAAACCACAGCACCTTTCAAGCTATTTCAAACAATTCTTCGCCCAGGTAACCAACCCGCCGATCGATCCGATCCGCGAGCGTTTGGTAATGAGCCTTGCTACCTTTATAGGTAACAACGGCAACCTTTTGGACGAAGATAAAATGCATTGCCATTGCGTGGTACTAAAACACCCGATATTGAAAAACCACCAGTTAGAAAAACTGCGTAGTATAGATACCGGCCTGTTCCACGCTAAAACACTGCAAACATACTTTAAGGCTGATGGCCTGCCAGGTTCACTGGAAAAAGGTATCGCCCGCCTTTGCCGCTACGCCGAAGATGCTGTTGATGACGGCTTTGAGGTATTGATCCTTTCGGATCGTGCGGTTGATTCTGAGCATGCCCCTATCCCTACCCTGCTGGCTGTATCTGCAGTACACCACCACCTGATCCGTAAAGGTCGCCGTGGTGCTGTAGGCCTGGTTGTTGAAACCGGCGATGCATGGGAAGTTCACCATTTTGCCTGCTTATTGGCTTTCGGTGCTACTGCTATTAACCCGTACCTGGCGCTTTCAACCATTGAAACACTTAAGGACAATGGCAGCCTTGAAACCAGCTACGATATCAAAAAGCTGCGTAATAACTACGTTAAATCTATTAACGATGGTTTGTTGAAGATATTCTCAAAAATGGGTATCTCAACCTTGCAGTCATACCATGGCGCACAGGTATTCGAAATCCTTGGTTTGAACAAAGCAGTTGTTGACAAATATTTCCACGGTGCGGTTACCCGTATAGGCGGTTTAGGCCTTGACGAAATTGCCCGCGAAGCACTTTGCAAACATAAAATGGGCTTTGAGGCCAAAGGTGCCGATAACCTGTTGCCTGAAGGTGGTATTTACCAGTGGAAACGCCGCGGCGAAGCCCACTTGTTTAATCCTACTACTGTACACCTGTTGCAGCACGCTACACGTACCAACAACTATGAGGTATATAAAAACTATGCTAAAGTAGTTAATGAGCAAACTGAAAAACACTTCACCATCCGTGGCTTACTTGATTTTGCACACCACCGCGAATCAATCAGCATTGATGAGGTTGAACCGGCTGAAAGCATCATGAAGCGTTTTGCTACAGGTGCCATGTCATTCGGCTCTATCTCGCACGAGGCACACAGCACTATGGCTATTGCCATGAACCGCATTGGCGGCAAAAGCAATACCGGCGAAGGTGGTGAGGATGAAATGCGTTACGACAAGCTGCCAAACGGCGATTCGTTACGTTCAGCTATCAAACAGGTAGCATCAGGCCGTTTTGGGGTAACTTCAAACTACCTTACCAACGCCGACGAACTACAGATAAAAATGGCGCAGGGTGCAAAACCAGGTGAAGGCGGTCAGCTGCCAGGCCACAAGGTTGACGACTGGATCGCTAAAACCCGTCACTCTACTCCGGGTGTAGGCTTAATCTCGCCTCCGCCGCACCACGATATTTACTCTATCGAAGATTTGGCACAGCTTATCTTCGACCTTAAAAATGCTAATCGTGCTGCCCGTATCAACGTTAAACTGGTTTCAAAAGCCGGTGTAGGTACTATTGCAGCCGGTGTTGCCAAAGCACACGCCGATGTGATCCTGATTGCCGGTTATGACGGCGGTACAGGTGCATCGCCAATCAGCTCAATCAAACATGCAGGTTTACCATGGGAGCTTGGCTTAACTGAAGCCCACCAAACATTGGTACGTAACAAACTACGCAGCCGTGTGGTATTACAAACAGATGGTCAGCTGAAAACCGGTCGTGATTTGGCAATCGCAGCGCTGATGGGTGCCGAAGAATGGGGTGTAGCCACTGCTGCCCTTGTTGCAGGCGGCTGTATCATGATGCGTAAATGCCACTTAAACACCTGCCCTGTAGGTGTTGCTACCCAGGATCCTGAACTGCGTAAATTATTCTCGGGCAAACCTGAGCATATCGTAAACCTGTTCCGCTTTATGGCCGAAGAGTTACGCGAGATCATGGCCGAGCTTGGTTTCCGAACCATTCATGAAATGGTTGGCCGCGTACAATTCCTGAAAGTAAAAGATAACCTGCAAAGCTGGAAAGCCAAAAAGATTGATCTTAGCGGCATCCTGCATCCGGTTACCAACACCAAAGGCATGACGCTTTACAACAGCGAATCACAGGATCATGGCATGGCTAATATCCTTGACTGGAAACTGGTTGAGGCAGCTAAACCTGCCCTGGAAGATAAAACACCGGTATTTGCATCATTCGATGTAATTAACGTTGACCGTACTATTGGTACCATGCTATCAAACGAGATCTCGAAGGTTTATGGTTCGGCTGGTTTACCTGACAATACTATTAACTTCAAATTCAAAGGTTCGGCAGGTCAAAGCTTTGCTGCTTTCACAACCAAGGGCGTTTCTTTTGAACTGGAAGGTGAAGCTAACGATTACGTGGGTAAAGGCCTTTCTGGTGCTCAAATAGCCGTTTATCCGGCAGCTAACGCAACATTTGTTCCCGAGGACAACATCATCATCGGCAACGTGGCCCTTTATGGCGCTACATCGGGCGAGTTGTTTGTAGGCGGTATGGCCGGCGAACGTTTCGCGGTGCGGAACTCAGGCGCCACCACAGTTGTTGAAGGCATCGGCGACCACGGTTGCGAATACATGACCGGTGGCCGTGCACTTATCCTTGGTAACACGGGCCGCAATTTTGCAGCCGGTATGAGCGGTGGTATAGCATGGGTTTATAACCCTGAGGGCACTTTTGCAGAAAACTGCAATACCGAAATGGTTGACCTTGACCCGCTAAGTGTACAAGACGAAGAGCAGATCCTCACCCTGTTGCGTAAGCATATCACCTTAACAGGCAGTAAGCTGGCGCAAAAGATACTAAACAACTGGAATGAAGCATCAACCCAGTTTGTGAAAGTATTCCCGAGAGAGTATAAAAAAGTATTAGAGAAATTACAATATCAAACCATAGGCTAAGAAATGGGAAAACCTACAGGATTTCAGGAGTTTAATCGCGAACTGCCATCAAAAGTTCCGGCTGCTGAACGCGTTAAGAACTATAACGAATTTGTGAATTTATACACCGAAGAGAAGCTTAACCAGCAATCGGCAAGGTGTATGAATTGCGGTATCCCTTTCTGCCATTCGGGATGCCCCCTTGGTAATATTATCCCTGAGTTTAACGATGCCGTGTATCGTAAAAACTGGGAAGAAGCTTACCATATATTATCATCAACCAATAACTTCCCCGAGTTTACAGGCCGGATCTGCCCTGCCCCATGCGAATCTGCATGTGTGTTAGGCATTAACAAACCGCCTGTTGCTATTGAGGAAATTGAGCGCCATATCATCGAGATCGCCTACGAGAAAAACCTTGTAAAACCAACTGCTCCGCTTGTTAAAACAGGCAAAAAGGTAGCCGTTGTAGGTTCGGGCCCGGCAGGCTTAGCCGCCGCAGCCCAGCTGGTAAAAGTTGGTCACACTGTAACTGTTTACGAACGTGACGACCGTGCAGGTGGTTTGCTTCGCTACGGCATCCCTGATTTTAAATTAGAAAAATGGGTTGTTGAGCGCCGTGTGGAAGTAATGGAAAAAGACGGCGTTGTATTTAAATACAATAGCGAGGTTGGTGTAAACGTGGCTGCCGAAGAGCTGGTACGCAACAACGATGCCGTGATTTTGGCGGGTGGTTCAACTATCCCGCGTAACCTTAACATTCCGGGCCGTGAGTTAAAAGGGATTCATTTTGCAATGGATTTCCTGAAACAGCAAAACAAACGCGTTAGCAATATCGACGTTACTGCCGAAGAGATCATAGCTACCGGTAAAGACGTAGTAGTAATTGGCGGTGGTGACACCGGATCGGACTGTGTGGGTACTTCAAACCGTCAGGGTGCAGCATCTATCAAACAATTTGAGGTGATGTTTCAGCCACCGGCTCAGCGTACACAGCACATGCCATGGCCTACTTACCCAATGGTATTGAAAACCACCAGTTCTCACGAGGAAGGCGCCGACCGTTTCTGGGGCGTTAATACCTTAGAGTTTTTAGGCGATGAAGAAGGCAACCTGCGTGCCCTGCGAGTAGTTGATGTTGAATGGGAACAGGATTTTATGGGCCGCCCTGTAAAATTCCACGTAGTTGAAGGTTCGGAGCGTGAAATCCCTTGTCAGCGTGTATTCCTGGCTATGGGCTTTTTACACCCACAACATGATACCTTCATCAGCCAGCTTGGCGTTGAACTTGACGACCGTAAAAACGTTAAAGCCAAAGAAGGTGTTTATCGTACCAACGTAAGCAAAGTGTTTACAGCAGGCGATATGCGCCGCGGACAATCACTGGTGGTTTGGGCTATATCTGAAGGCCGTGAAGCTGCCCGCAAGGTTGACGAGTTTTTAATGGGCCACTCTCTGCTGGAAAGCAAAGACGCCGTTAACCAGTTTGACCAGGTGTTTTAGTGGTAGAGATTGGAGGTTAGAGATCAGAGGTTGGTTTAACTTCTAAAGCAGATATCTCCTTATCATATTGTTTTAATTATAAGCCGGGCGTTTGCCCGGCTTTGTTGTTTTATGGGCAACAGCAATAAATAATACCTTTTATTACTTTTCAAGGTACTCTTTAAGCGAGATACCTGTAATATGTGTCCAGCCGGCAACAAAATTTTCTTTTTTGAATGAATCCAGTGGCGGGAAGGTTTCGAGCCCGCTATGAGTGAGTATCAATTTAGTACCCTCTCCTTCCGGGAAAAGCTCCCAGGTAACTTCCGAATTACCTTCATAACCATCATAGCGCCAGGTGTAAGCAATGGTTTTGCCCTCAACAACCTTAGTTACCCGGCACAGATGAAGAAATTCTTTATTTCCGTCGCTTCCGGTAAATTCAAATTCAAAACCTACCTCGGGCTTAAATTCGGCAAAGTCAAAATACCACTCTTTCATCTTTTCCTTAACGGTAATGGCTTCCCATACTTTTTTGATGGGCGCTGCGTAAACTCTTTCAATTACAAATGGTTGCGTGCTCATAGTTTGTTGTTTTTATGGTTATCTGTTTTTTGTTCATTGGTTAAAAATGCGTCCAAGGCATCCAGTTTTTGCGTCCAGAACTGGCGGTATTGTTCGGCCCAGTCGGTAACTTGTTTTAGCTGCTTTAAGTCGGCATGACAATAGCGCTCCCTTCCCTGCTGTTTAACAACAAGCAGGCCACATTCGGTTAATATTTTTATGTGTTTTGATACAGCTGGGCGGCTGATATCAAAATTATCGGCCACCGCATTCAAGTTCATTTGCCGGTGGGCCAGCAGGTTAATGATCTCGCGCCGGGTAGGGTCAGCAATGGCCTGAAAAACATCTCTTCGCATAATAACTGAACAATCATGTGAAACCGTTCGGTTACAAATATAAATGAAACCTTTTGGTTACACAATAATTCTTTTAAATTTTCCAAAATCCATTTCATATGCTTTTTTGCGTGCCGGCTAATTCGGCATATCGCTCCATGTTCATTTTCAAGCACATAAAACATCTTTTCAGTGTAGATTATTGCCCCGAAATATGTACCGGCACTTGAGCTATAGGTAATTTTACGTAGTGAAAATTGGGTGATTATACCTATTTCGGGGTATTGTTTTTTGCCATATTTTTATTCCACCTGAACATCTAATGCAAATAACACAATGGCAGTACGTATAGTATGTATAAAAACCGATACCCGGCCTCATGATAATCCCTATGTGGCCATCGATGCGCTTGAATGGATCAACGAACGGATCAATGTAAAAGGTCTTACCGAACGCTCAAAGCTGTATGATTGGATAAAAAATGAAGACGGCGAAGCTTATATCATCGATAACAAGGGTAATAAAACCAGTTTGATCCCGGCTGTGTGCCCTCAGGGTAATAAATATGTTAAAACTGTGAATGACGAATCGGAACCAGACTACCTGCTGGGCTTACCCGAATGCGCCTGAAAAATCTTTACCAGTTTTTAATCGGATTGACGCTTAAAAAGGAATTGTAATATCGCTTATCTCCGGTTACTTCGGTAGTTACCCAGGGCGGTAATTCAAATTTTTCATCCTCACTATCAAGTTCAATCTCGGCCATGAGCAAGCCGCCATTATCGCCTAAAAACTCATCAACCTCCCAAAGTTTACCTGCATAGTTGATGTTGTAGCGATATTTTTCCAATTCGGATGAGGCAAAGTTATCAAGTAGCTGATTGCCATCAGCTATAGGGATAGTGTATTCGAACTCACTGCGGCTAAAACCTGCAGTGCTTCCTTTTATGGTAATAAATGCATCAGTATCGGTAACCCTTACCCTGATAGTTTTCTTTTCATCGCTAAAGATGTATCCCTGCCTGAAATGCATTGCCTCAGGCTTTGCTAACTGCTGCCATTTTTCGTGATCTACCAAAAACTTACGTTCTATTTCAACTGCCATCAGATTATATCGAATTTATTTCAGCCTGCAATTTTAGCATTATTTAACATTTAGGAGTAGATAGATACCGTATATTTATTATATATATAAAACCTACATGCTAACCGCTAAACCTGTTACAAAACTAACCTGCATTGTATTGACTTTGTTTTGCCTTAGCTGCAAACAACGCAACATCGTTAAGCACAACGGCGAAAAGGACCTCATCTCATTTAAACCCGTACTGGGTATCAGCTACACCGAAATTGCCCGACGTTCACAGAATGGCCTCTCTTTTAACAGTTTCGGCTATCAGTTGGAACCGCAATGGAAAATGCAATTTGTTTCAAATGATTCCGCCAGCATTTATAGCCCAACAAAAAAGCGGTTTATCAATTTCCCCCTTACCCGTGGCTATGACTCTATTTTTAATACGGCTCGCAGTTGGCTTAAAGTTAAAACCATAACAAAGGATAGCCTCATCGTTGAGCTACTCAAGGCATATGCCGATTCGGTGGATACCAGGGGCGCCAAAGTTTACATGGTTTTCTATGCCGACAATTATATTAAAAACGTGCTTCATGGAGATATAAGCCATTGCAAAAGCCCCAACCGTAAGGATAGTGTGTACATACAATCATTAACCGAAGCAGCAAATAAAGATTTTAAAAAGGGATTTGCGGCCAGGCAACCCGCAGAGCTTAAAAGCAAAAGTCCGTTGGTTACTATCAGTAAGCGTTATACCGAGCCAACCATGCTCAACAACTTCGATGCCTCTTATGATTATATGAACCCCGAGTTTGATATTACTATCGATAAAGCCTACGCCAATTTTTACTATTCATTCTCTGTGTTTGTTGATACGGCCGGGCAAATACATTATGGAAAACCCCTTACAGTATTCTCGGAGAAAAGCTACGAGGAAAATTATATTCACCTCTCTACGGCAGTAATGAACAGTTATCTTAAATACTACCTGAATTTCATTCCTGGTAAAACACTTGGTATAGTACATACCAGCGAGATAGCTGTTCATGTTACAGGGAACCGGGGCGTATAGATCTAAGTCAAAAGATTATGTAAACTCCTCATTTTAGCGTTCATAATAAGTTATATATTTAATAAATACCTATATGATAACCAACAACCAATGGCAAAATTAACCTGCTTTGTATTGGCTTTGCTTTGCATGGGCTGCAAACAACGTAACATCGTTAAACACAATGGCGAAAAAGACCTGATTTCGTTTAAACCTGTATTGGGTATTAACTATACGGAAATAGCACGCAGATCAGATAATGGACTGTCATTTAATAACTCAGGTTATCAATTAGAACCGCAATGGAAAATGCAATTCGTTTCCGATGATTCAGCCAGCATTTACAGTCCAACAAAAAAACAATTCATCAATTTTCCGCTTACCCGCGGATACGATTCCGTTTTTAATACCGCCCGCACCTGGTTAAAAGTTAAAACCATGACTAAGGATAGTATGATCATCGAAATGCTTAAAGCCAGTGGCGATTCGGTTGATACCCGAGGAGCAAAGGTTTTCATGTTTTTTTATGCCGATAATTATATTAAAAACACGCTCCACGGCGATTTGAGCAAATGTAAAAGCCCAAACCGCAAAGACTCGATATATATAAAGCGGTTAGCCGACGCTGCCAACAAAAACATTGAAAAAGCCTTTGCAGCCCGGCAACCGGTTGAGCTTAGCAGCAGCAGCAACCGGATAAAAATAAAAAAACTCCATACCGAGCCAACCATGCTCAACAATTTTAACCCATCCGACTATATGCGACCCGAGTTTGACATCACTATTGATAAAGCCTATGCAAACTTTTACTATTCGTTCTCAATTTTTGTTGATCCCATGGGGCGGATGTATTATGGCAAACCCCTGCGGGTATTTTTCGAAGAAACTCAAAGGGTAAGCAATACCCGCCTTTCAAAAGCCGTAATGGAAACTTACCTCAAGTTTTATCTTGATGTGAAGCCAGGCAGTACGCTTGGCATTGTGCATACCAGCGAGATTGCGGTAAACGTTACCGGCAAAAGTGGCCTGTAATGATATCGGTTCATTTTTTAGCCATTTATCTAATTATGTATATCTTTAGCGGCAATGCTATTCATCAATCTAAAAACGTTAAAAACGGCAGCATTCGGGTTGCTCATCATCATATCTGCCTCTATATCGGGCTGCGGCAATAGCCAGCCGGGCCAAAAGAAAAAAGAGCTTATTTCATTCAGGCCTTACAACGGTATCAATTATTCTGAGGTATCCAGGCGTCAAAAAAACGGTCTATCGTTTAACGAATACGGCTATCAGTTGGAGCCGCAATGGAAGCTAAAATTTGTTTCAGATGATTCTGTAAGCATTTTCAGTCCTACCAAAAATGCGTTTATAAATTTCCCGCTTACACGTGGCTATGATTCTATTTTTAATGCAGCCCGCTCATGGTTAAAGATCAGAAAGATTGATAAAGATAGCATCACCATGGAGATCCTGATCCAGAAAGGTGATTCACTCGATGTTAAAGGTACCAAAGTATTCATGCGATTTTTTGCTGATAATTATGTAAAAAACGTTTTGCACACCGATACAACTACGTTGAGAAGGCCAAGCCGTGCCGATACGTTATTCATTCGTTCGCTTGCCGCGAAAGCAACAGCAGATTACACCAGGGCTTTTGCAGCAAGGCAACCAGCTGTTATCACGAGTAAAAGCCCGTTGGTTACGGTATCGCGCCGCACTACCAAACCCGATATCCTCAACAACTTCGATAACTCTGATGATTACCTTGACCCTACTTACGACATCGTGATCAAAAACGCATATAAAGATTTTTACTATTCCTTCACCATGTATGTTGATGATAAAGGCAACTTATATTATGGCGTTCCTCTTGTTGGATTTAACGGCGACCAGGAAAGAGAGGCCGATTATATTCATACATCAAAAGCTGTTGTGGAGAGCTACTTTAAGTTTTATCTTAACGTAAAACCTGGTACAACACTGGGCATGATCCACTCAAGTGTGGTTTCGGTACACGTTGAGGGTAAAGCTAAAACAACAACTAAGTAACAATTGTGCTATTTTGCATAAACGTATAGCTTTTAGCGTTTAACTTTCGCAAACTGGCTAAAAAGGCATTTGTAAAAAAGTGTTAAATAAACGGCCGCTAAAAATGCAATACGGCTAAATGTTTATATTAGCCCCTGTTACTTCTTTAACTTATATTGATGATCATACGTCGATTTTTACTCCTATTATGCCTGTTAACTGCCTTTGGCGCGTCTGTATTTGCCCAGCAGGATAGCATCCCCCTGACAACCATAATTGAAAAAACCAGCAAGTTCAGCGCCAGCTACCCTATCGAAAAAGTTTACCTGCATACAGATAAACCTTACTATGCTGTTGGCGATACCATCTGGTTTAAGGCTTATGTAACCATTGAAAAGCATCAGCCGTCGGCATTGAGCCGCATAGTTTACGTCGACCTCATCAATAACCGGGATTCGGTGGTCGAAAGTCAGCGTATTGCCGTTACCAATGGGTTTGCAAGTGGTAACATTGTGCTTAACGGCGATACCTATAAACAGGGAGCATACCGCCTGCGCAGTTACACCAACTGGATGCGTAATTTTGACCCTGATTATTTTTACGACCATACTTTCAATGTTGGTAATGCCATTGATAACCAGGTACGCACCAACATCAGTTATAAAAGTTCGAGCAAAAAAACCGGTGTTAAAGTTGATGCCACCATTCTTTATAAAGGAGCGGACAACAGCCCTTATGCCAACAAAAAAGTAAGCTGGCAGCTCATGAAAAATGGCGACCCGGTAAGCAAAGGTCGCGGTACTACCGATGACAAAGGCGTATTATTGGTTGATATTCCTGAAAGCCAGGCTGATGTAATTACCGGTGGCATCCTGGTCACAGCCATTGACGTTGGCGATCGCAAAACCATCAGCAGCAGCTTTTCTATGCGCACTGCGGTTAAAGGCTACGATGTCCAGTTTTTCCCCGAAGGTGGCCAGTTAACCAATGGCATCCGCACCAAAGTTGCTTTTAAAGCCATAGCTTCAAGCGGTTTAGGTGTCGACATCAAAGGAACGATAGTTGACGATAAAGGCGCTGAAGTAGCCCAGATCAGCAGCGCACATTTAGGTATGGGGATCTTTGCTATTACACCCGATATCGAGCGTTCATATAAAGCAAACATCACTTTCCCCGATGGATCACAGGCAACCTATAACCTGCCGCGCGTGCAATCAATGGGGATAAATATTGCCGTTTACAACAATGATCCAACCAATCTCACTGTAAAAATATCGGCTAACGACCTGTTCTTTCAGCGTAAACAAAACAAAAGTTTTTACCTGGTAGCGCAAAGTGGCGGCGTTATTTACTATGCGGCTCAAACAGTGTTGCAAAGTACCGTTTATTCGGCCAATATCCCTAAAACTAAATTCCCTACAGGCATTGTGCAGGTAACGCTATTTTCATCGGGTGGATATGCTTTATGCGAGCGGATAGTGTTTATCCAGCACAATGACCAGATGAATATTGCCCTTAAAACTGATAAGCCATCATACACCACAAGGGGCAACGTTAAGATCACTGTATCTGCAAAAAACAATACAACGCCGGTTGAAGGCAGCTTTTCGGTAGCCGTGGTTGATGATGGCACCGTACCATCAAATGAAGATGCCGAATCGACCATATTGAGCAATATGCTGCTTACCTCTGATCTGAAAGGTTACATTGAAAAACCAAACTATTACTTCAATAAACCGGACGAAGAAAAACTGAACAACCTGGACATTTTAATGCTTACCCAGGGTTACCGCCGTTTTGATTACGAGGATATACTGGCAGATAAAAATCCGCCTATTTACCTGATGCCGGAACAAGGTATTGACGTAACGGGAACCTTAAGGACCAATGCCGGTCTTCCGGTAGCCAAAGGCAGCATAAGGTTGCTGATCCCCGATAAAAACTTTTCGGCAGAGACAATTACCGACATGTCGGGCAACTTTAAATTTTCGAATGTGAATGTGCCGGACACATCAAAAATCACCCTGAGTGCCCGCAACAACCCTAACGGACGCAACATGGTTATATCGGTTAATGGCGAAGCTTATCAAAAACTGAGCAAAAACAATAACATCCCCGATGAAATCCTGAATATTGACAGTACTTTCCGCCCTTATCTGCAAAACAGCTATAAGCAATATCAAAGTTCACGTACTATAAAGGAAGTTGTAGTAAAATCGACCAAAATTGTAAAAAAAGCAAGCCATACCGATTATGGTACATTTGCAGGCTTGCCTATGTTGGCCGACCATGAAATATCAACACAACAATTAGATGGTTGCCCCCTGCTTATAAACTGTTTATCAACCATGGCAATGGGCCTTACTTATATTGATAACAATTTTTACATTACCCGCGATTACAATTCTGGTAGCCGCACTCCGGTACAGATATATGTAGGAAGCTTACCTGTTGATGCCAACTTCCTATCAAGTATGGCGGCAAGCGAGGTAGAATCCGTCGAGATCTTTTTAAACGACGGCGTAAGCGGGATCAATCGTAGCACCCAAACTAAAGGTGTAATGGTTATCAATAAAAAAGTTGTCAAAAAACAAAAGATAACACTTGCCCAGTTGCAGGAGCTTATCCCTAAACAAAACGTAATTACTTTTGCCGTGCAGGGCTATACCAAGGCCAAAGAGTTTTACTCGCCTAAATATGATGTAACCAAAGCAGGCACCCTTGGCGGCGATTTGCGCAATACCATTTATTGGAAACCGAACGTAATTACCGATAAAGCAACAGGTACTGCAACTATCAATTTCTTTAACAGTGACCAACGCGGCTCATACCGCGCCATAATTGAAGGCATTGACGCCGAGGGTAATATAGGCCGTAGCGTGATACACTATAACGTAAAATAGTACAATACAAAAATTCGTTATTAAATTTTGAGAACCCTGATTGCTTAAATCGTAATCAGGGTTTTTCATTTACGCCTATTCAATCATTTTTTCTTGAAAGCTTTGAGCTTTGCGCATTCAGCTTTCAGCTTTTATTAATTATATTAGTACAACCAATTTAATTTAAACATTATCATCATGAACTTTCAACTTATCAACTGGCTGGCCGTTGTGGTTGCAGCATTATCTGCATTTTTAGTTGGCGGCATCTGGTATTCTCCAGCCCTGTTTGCCAATGCCTGGATGGCCGATAATAAACTAACCAGTGCCGAACTACAGGCATCCAGCAAAGGCAGAGCCTTTGGCTTCACAGCTTTCTTTTCCATTATTATGGCTGTAAACCTGGCTATGTTTTTGGCCGACGCAAAAACCGATCTTGCCTGGGGAACAGCAGCAGGTTTCCTTGCCGGTATCTGGACATTCTGTGCCATTGCCATTCACAGTTTGTTTGAACTTAAAAGCTGGCGTTTGATATTTATTAACGGCGGTTACAGCGTGGTATCACTAACCCTGATGGGATTAATATTGGGTGCCTGGAGATAATTAACACTAATAAAAACAAATTTATACGAATTACACGAATAACTACCGCGCTTTAATTCGTGTAATTCGTGTACATCCATTAGTGTATCCTCAAAATGACATTTGTGTTATACATTCCATGAACAATAACGGTGTTTTTTAGTTGAACTTTACAGTAATCAAACCAAAAAACATGACCATGGCAAGCACAACAAGTTCATTTGAAAAAACATTCACCATTGGTGGCGACATTACAATCAATCGTTTGGGTTACGGCGCTATGCGTATTACAGGTCCCGGTATCTGGGGGCCACCGAAAGATAAAGATGAAAGTATCCGCGTGTTAAAACGCGCTGTTGAACTCGGTGTAAATTTTATTGATACTGCTGATAGCTACGGGCCAAATGTATCAGAAGAATTAATTGCTAAAGCCCTGCATCCTTACCCTGCCGATCTCCTGATAGGTACAAAAGGCGGCCTGCTACGTACAGGGCCAAATGAATGGCCGGTGGATTCATCGCCGGAGCATTTAAAGGCAGCCCTTGAAGGTAGCCTGAAACGCCTGCAGGTTGATCGTATCGATCTTTACCAGCTACATCGTATCGACCCTAAAGTGCCTGCCGAAAAATCATTTGAGTTTTTACAAAAGGCACAGCAGGCTGGCAAGATCAGGCATATAGGCTTATCTGAAGTAAGTATTGATGATATCAAACTTGCACAGCAATATTTTGAGGTAGTATCAATACAAAATATGTACAGCGTTGATAACCGCAAATGGGAAGCCGAGCTGGAATATACCCGCGACCATAACATTGCCTTTATTCCGTGGTTCCCGCTTGGTGGCGGTAATGTACAGGGCGAAGAGATATTAAATCGAATAGCAGCCAAACATGGCGCAACCCTCCATCAGATTGCATTAAGCTGGTTGCTGCACCATTCGCCAAATATCCTGCTCATTCCGGGAACATCGAGCGTTAAACATCTGGAAGAAAACATGAAAACTGCAGATATTCAGTTATCAGAAGATGATATTGATGTATTGGATAGTTTAGCTGAAGCGTAACGAGGGAATTAAAAGTTTATAATTAACGTCCCCTCAAGGTCTCTCGCAGATTTAAGTTAACCCACAAAATTGCTTTGTCGTTTAACCAGTAAGGCGTTTTGTTTTGACCCTCCGGGGCAAAGGCTATTTCTATATATTTTTATGCTACAAACCTTTTGCACCTCTGGTGCACCTGTCCTTGGGCAGTTAATACATGTTTATTAAATTGCAAAAAATCCCCCAGAGGGGGAAAAGGTTTGTAGAAAATAACATAACACCCTTTCCCGAACCCCAGAGGGGTTCAACTTATGCACATTACCCAATTTGACTATTGATTTTGTGGGTTAACTTAAATCTGCGAGAGACCCTAAGGAAACATGAAACTATTTCTCCAAAAAATTAAAAGGATGTTAGTAATTTGGCATCCTTTTTATTATTTAAGTCAATAGAAGATAGTTACTGGCACCAATATCAAATGAGAAGTAAAGAAGAAATATTGAATAGCTACAATACTACCGGAAACGATGGATTACCTGAAATAAGCGCCGGCGACCTCCTTAAAGCTATGGAAACCTATAAACAGGAATGGGCAGAAGCAGCATTCACTGCTGCGAGACAGCAGGATGCATCTGGTAATTATAAGTTTAACAATTATGCCGATTTTATAGATAGCGTTGAAAAAAAGGCTAAACCGGTTGATGAATTTGGTATCACCCTCGCTGCCGTAGCCGACAGTATTGTCACCAACTTTTTGCCCTATGATAATTCAGTAACCGAATTTGATTTTAATTTCACTATGCAGGGTAAAGGTTATACGGCCTTTTATACCAAAGATACCCAGGGCTATTGGAAAATGAGCCGCTGGGCGGAACAGTTTTAAGTGAGTAGTGGCAGTTGCAGTGGTCAGTATTCAGTTTGCAGTCAGTAACGACATAAGAAAGGCTACAATTACATGTGCAAGCTAATTTACAAACACTGCATATTGCCCACAGAAACCGCCACTTGACACTGTCATGTCAACCGCGAACTGAATATTTTCTACTGAAAAATTGCCAACTGCTACTGCCACTAACTTACAAGTCTGCCACTTTAAACGGCTTCACATCAACACTTTCCCAAACACGTTGTGTAATATAAGGATCGGCATTTTTCCAGGCCTCTAATTCTTCAAAGGTTTCAAACTGTACAATCATTGTTGAACCTATCATTTTGCCTTCATCATTGAGCATAGCTCCGGCTACAACTAAGTTACCGCTGGCTTTAAGCGCTTTTGCACCATCAACATGGTGCGGACGCGCAGCCATGCGGCGGTCAAATGCTTCGGCGTCTGTGTAATCATATGCGGTTACAAGGTATTGCTTCATAAGTATTTATTTAACTGGTTAAAGGGTTTTATCAGGGGCGAATATCAGCAAAACTACCCCATAAAAATAAATTAAAAATTAAAATAAATTTATAACTGTAAAGTTGACAATTTTTACAATATTTGTTTTCCGAAAAACCAACCTGAATAATGAAGAATAATTTGCACCAGGAATTTAACAAGATCTTTAACAAAGAAGCAGACAACGTATACTTTTCGCCGGGCCGCGTAAACCTTATTGGCGAGCATATTGACTATAACGGCGGGTTGGTGATGCCATGTGCCATTACTTTTGGCACTTATTTACTGACCGCCCCTAACGAAGATGGCATTTTCCGTTTCAGAAGCTTAAATTTCAACGAGCAAAAAGATATTCCGCTGCAACTTCATTATGAAAAAACTGGTGAAAACTGGTTTAACTTCCCTATTGGCGTTATAGACCGTTTTGTACAAGATGGGCACCAACTTAAAGGACTGGATATGTTATTTTATGGCGATATTCCAATCGGTTCGGGTTTATCGTCATCTGCTTCTATTGAGGTAGTTACCTCCTTTGCGCTTAACGACCTGTTTCATAGCGGCTACAGTAAGCTCGACCTTGTTAAATTGTCAAAATATGTAGAAAACAATTTTATAGGTGTTAACAGCGGCATTATGGACCAGTTTGCGGTAGCCTTCGGCGAAAAAAACAAAGCCTTAATGCTCAATTGCGATACTTTAGATTACCAGGCTGTTGATAGCAACCTTGGCGATTATGTATTGGCCATTATCAATACCAATAAACCTCGCAAACTAGCCGAGTCAAAATACAACGAACGTGTACAGGAGTGCCAGGCAGCCCTTCAGGCCCTGCAACAACAACTGAATATCAAATATCTCTGTGAAATTAACAGCGCCACTTTCGAACAATACAAACACCTGATAACAGATCCGATTGTACTGAAACGCGCCAAACACGTAATTGAAGAAAACGATCGCGTAAAACTGGCCGCAACAGCCCTTGCTTCCAACAACCTGGCCGAATTTGGCAAGCTGATGTACGCTTCGCACGGTTCGCTGCGTGATCTGTACGAAGTAAGTGGTGTTGAACTGGATACTGTTGCCGAATACAGCAAAACCAACCCCGATGTTGCCGGTGCACGTATGACAGGTGCAGGCTTTGGTGGCTGCGCTATAGCGTTGGTAAAAGGAGATGCTTTCGATAAATTCAGCAAAGAAGTAACCGAATATTACACGCAGAAAATTGGTTATGCACCTTCAGTTTACAGCTCGCTTATTGGCGATGGCGTAGGCGAACTGGCTACTGTACTTAACTAACGGCTTTTTTTAATAGTTTTGCACTTGGTTCATAGTTGATAGTTCATGGTTCATGGCCTGTTATTAAACATACGTTGGCTATGAACTATGATCTATGAACCATGGACTAAAAAAAGTATGCGCAAATTAAAATTGGATGAGCTGAACCGGGCTACGGTTGATGAATTTAAAGCACAGGATAAATTACCGGTAGCTGTAGTGTTGGATAATGTGCGGAGCATGCACAATATCGGTTCCATCTTCCGTACATCAGATGGCTTTGCGGTTGAACAGATTTGTCTTTGCGGCATCACCGCACAACCTCCCCACCGCGAAATTGAAAAAACAGCCCTTGGCGCTACCCAATCTGTTAACTGGACATATTACGAAACTCCTCTCCAAGCTGTTGAACGATTACGCAAAGACGGCTATAAGATTATAGCGATTGAACAGGCCGAGAACAGCACTATGCTTCATGAGTTTAAACCTGCCGAAGATGGCAAATACGCCCTAATTTTTGGCAACGAGGTAAATGGCGTAAGCGATGAAGTAATGCAGACAATTGATGCCTGTATCGAAATCCCCCAGTTTGGCACCAAACATTCGTTTAATATCGTGGTGTCGGCAGGAATTGTACTTTGGGACTTTTTTGCTAAGATGGCGATATAAGAGGAAACATAATACGATGTCATTGCGAGCGCAGCGCGGCAATCGCAAGGAAGCATAGCCGCTCTGTATAGCGTGCGATTACTTCGTCGTTCCTCCTCGCAATGACATTTTTTTGCAATTACTTCCTCAATACATAAAACGACATTTCCTTCCTCGTCACAAAACCGAGCTTTTCATACACGTTAATAGCCCTTTCATTTTCACTTTTCACGTGCAGAAAAGGAATTTCGGAAGCTGCTTTAATCCGCTGAGCCTGGTTTAATAATAATTTACCGGCATAACCGCGTCCAAGGTAATCAGGATGTGTACAAACAGCGCTAATTTCAGCATAAGGCGTAGGGTTTAAACGCTGGCCGGCCATGGCAACCAGCTTATCGCTATCAAATATGCCGCGATAGTGTCCAAACTCAATAGTACGTTCTATAAAAGGCCCGGGATTGGTTAATTGAGTAAGTTCAAGCATTTGGGGTACGTGCTGTTCTGTAAGCGGCAACAGCTCT
Source organism: Mucilaginibacter sp. A5337 (assembly GCF_059690695.1). Taxonomy (NCBI): domain Bacteria; kingdom Pseudomonadati; phylum Bacteroidota; class Sphingobacteriia; order Sphingobacteriales; family Sphingobacteriaceae; genus Mucilaginibacter; species Mucilaginibacter sp. A5337. Next base: position 161,263 of record NZ_JCAWEC010000001.1, read on the forward strand.
TCATCAGCAAAATCGGCAGGCACCTCTCCCTCAAAAACCATCTGCAGGCATTTAAGGTAATGTACTATTTCCCATTGCTCCGGGATCACAATATCATGTGGTGCTATAAATATAAAACGGCTTTCAAAAGGAATGACATCGTAAAGCAGGTTAAAATTTTCGGCAGATATCTCAGGAATGCCTACAAAAGGCGAAACCTCCTTAGGGAAATATTTAGCTGCATCATTGCCTCCTGCAAAGATTTTATTACCGGTGTTAAGCGCGTTCCAGGCAGGGTTATCAAGTACATGTTCCATCAAGGCAAAGCTATTAAAAATACCATGCAGCGGGGTTTGGGCTTGTCATTCAATTTTAATTTAATGCTTACATTAGCTTTATCCACCATCAAACTGTTTATCATGAACGTGCTTGCTAAAAAACTGCTGATCAAACCAAATTCGCGCTGGCTGCTGCAAAATGCCCCGGCTGGTTATCCGGATAGCCTGTATCCCCTGCCTGATAACGCCAATCTTGTTTTTAGCACCGAAGGAGAGTTTAACGGCATTCAGTTATTTGTGATCAATAGCACCGAGCTGGTGTCAGAACTCAAAGTGATCACTCCGCTCCTCAAAGCCGATACCGTTTTCTGGATCATCTATCCCAAAAAAAGTTCGGGCATTCAAACCGACCTGGAAATGATGAGTAGTTGGGATGCCCCGGCACAATATGGCCTGCGCCCGGTAGCATCGGCTGCCGTTAATGAAGTATGGACGGCATTACGCTTTCGCCCGGTTGAAGCCGTAAAAGTTTCTGAAGGACGCAATGAGGCTGTACGTAACAACGAACACAGCGCTTATATTGATGTGGATAATAAAATAATTACCCTGCCCGATTATGTAAAGGAAACGCTGGAACAATATCCGGGAGTGCTTGACTACTTTCAGTCGCTGGCTTACAGCCATAAAAAGGAGTATGTACTTTGGATCCTCACAGCCAAACAGGAAAAAACCCGCCAGGACCGTTTAGCTAAAATGGTAGAGATGCTGCAGAATAAAAAGAAAAATCCTTCGGATAAATAAAATATAGGCATTATGGGTTACGGATTTTATGATATTACGCTTTACTGCCACTCTGAGAACAATAACAATAAAGATTTGGCTATTCGAAACAATCTCATCTCCGACTTATACATTGATTTCCTTAACGGTTACAAACCGACAGGCACTACAAGAATTTCCGTTAACATTGGAAATGAAGACTATATAAGAGGATATTTTGGAAGTATACTAAACGTTGAAGCTATTTTTAACGAAAAGGAATATTGGCTAAGCTCACCCGAAAATCAGAATAAAACTATCCTGGACACCATACACAGGATAGCTATTTTCTGTGCAGAAAAATACGGATGGGATAAAGCTGTTTTCGACAGTGCTTATAACAAAGTCATTGAATGCGGATTTATTTATAAAAAGGAGTTAAAAAGAAAACCTTCTAAAGACAGGAAACATCAAGCCTCGTTACTACTGGAAAAAAATGGCGATTCGGCTATTATTTCAGTAAATTTTTATAATCCCAAAGGCGAGTTTCTAAAATCGGTTGAATTGCTTAATTCTTTTCATCATGCAATGCATTATAAGAAAGTATCAACCAACAATAGATGGTTTAACAATCTTGATTTTGGGATACACCTTCTGGATCAGGAGATAATCATTAAAGCATCACTTGAAAAACTGGGCTCAGAAACAATACTAAAACCAGTCAGGAATACACTTGAGGAGTTGGAAGGGTATTTAAGATTGATAACTTACAGGGAATTTGCAGACATATCGGATCTTGTTGATTGGGCAAATCGATAATTCACCTATAGACTGAATTTAAAAGCATCAAACAAAATCGCCCTGTATTTTAAACAAATGCAGGGCGATTGTATGTTAATTTTATTTACCAGCCTGAGCCTTTTTTAGCATTACCATTTTTGATATGCTCTTCAGCAGTAGCTTTACCCATAATGGCAGCCATTTTGTTTCCTTCACTGTCTGTTCCTGTGGCAATGTATCTGCCCGATTTTACGTCGATAACTGGATTGATCATCGGTACATTTTTAGTTTTTGTTTTCACTGAATAAGCGGTGATACCACTTCCTTTTTCTGTTGCCATGATAAGTTCTTTTTGTTTTTTAATGTTAACCCCATTTAAACTGAATTGTTTTCAGCACAGGTATAATTGGTTTCTATGCGTAAACATGCATCATTTTTTTTTAATTAAAAATAGCTGGCATAAATAATTTGTTAACAGATTTAAGTTTGTGTTAATAACGAGTAAACCATAGTGTCCTCAAAGCGGCCATTATGCAGGTGATCTTCCTTAAAATAAGCCTCCTGAACAAAATTATTTTTGAGCAATAATTTAATTGAAGCGAAATTTTCCGGGCTTACATAGGCCCCTATGGAGTGTAGTTTGATCACGTTGAAACCATAATCAATAACTGCTGTTATGGCTTCCTGCATGATCCCCTGCCCCTGGTATGCCGGGTTTAAAAGGTACCCGATCTCGGCACGGTGGCTGTCTTTCTCTATCCGCCAAAAACCAATACTGCCGATATATTTATCACTGTTTTTCAGGCAGATACACCAGGTTATACCATCATTTTTACTTAGCAAGTCCTCTATAACATCAATTAGCCAGATCGCATCATCAATGGTTTTATTAATTGGCCTGTGGATGTATTGCATCACCGTTTCGTTTGATCGCATTTCAAACAAATCTGCAGCATCATCATAAGTAAAACGTCTCAATACAAGCCGTTCGGTTGTTAAAACCGGGAATGGATTAAAGTCTGGATAAAGCATAAATGAATTTGTTGATAACCGATTACCGGAAGCCGGCAAGTCTACCGTTAAATTTGACTATCAGGTTAAAAAGATCGGTGTATTTATTGAGTGACAGTGTGGCACTGATGTCAAAAACATCGTGATAAGCTTTTATTCCACCCATAGTATAAATAAAAAACGCGGGGACACCCTGTTCAGTAAAAAAGTAATGATCACTGTTGGCTGCCTTACCGCGGGAGGCTACTTTCACAAAGTAATTATTTTCCTTGTTGATCTGCTGCATCACAGCAAACTCTTTTGGATAAACAGAGGCATTTACAATGGTTATACCATCAATGCCCGTCCCGTTAAGATCGAGATTAATGAGAAAGCGGATGTTTTTAAGCGGAATAACCGGGTTTTGCGTAAAATATTTGGAACCCAATAAACCGGCTTCCTCTCCTGAAAAACAAATGAAAGCCACGCTGTAAGGCAGCGGATGTTTAGCGTAATACCTGGCAAGCCCCATCAATTCGGAAATTCCGCTGGCATTGTCATTAGCACCTGGAAAATAAGTTTTATCACCCATTCCGCCTAAATGGTCATAATGGGCGGTGATCACGATAACGGAATCGGGTTTGGCTGTGCCTTTTACTATACCGCAAATATTAGCTGTTTTAAAATCGGGGACCAGCTTATTTTCAATTGATACGTTAAGCGTTACCGGAGTTTCTTTTAGCGCTTTTTTGTCAACCTGGATCACGGTATAATCTAAAACCTGCTCTTCTGCCGACCAGGTAAGCTTATCCTCCAGCGATAAAACAATACGATTTTGCTGGTCGATAAAGTGGGTACTATCCTTTTTAACCAGCTGTCCTGTACCTGTAACCCCACGGCTATCGGGCGACACAATAAAATCCTTGCCGGGTCTTAGCTGCAAACCATTTACGGCCACCTCCATTTTGCCGGGAAAAGTATTAACCGGGTAGCTAAACTCTTGCAGGTAATTTTTGCCGTCCATGGGTTTTACACCGTAATGCTTTAGTTGAGCCGATAAAAAATCAGCCGCTTTATGAACACCGTCTTTAGTATAACCACGCCCCCAGAAGTAAGGCGACGTAAGCGTATCAACCATTTTACGGGCAAAAAGGGCATCCTGCGCTAAAAGCGTATTCGAAATAAAAAGGAATGCAATGGCAAGTCTAAATTTCATTAACTTCCTAAATAAAGCTGTCAGCCTCTCTGTAAGCTTTGATCAACGCAAGCTCGCCTTCTTTTCCTGCCCCGGCTGTTCCGTGCTCCATACCCATTACGCCTTTATAGCCTTTATTATAAATGTGCTTGAATATGTTTTTATAATTTACCTCGCCGGTACCGGGTTCTTTACGGCCAGGGTTATCCCCTATCTGGTAATAACTTATCTCATCGTAAACCAAATCAAGCGTTGGAATAATGTTTCCCTGGTTGCGCTGCACGTGATACATATCATACAGGATCTTGCATGAGGGGCTCCCAACGGCCTTACAAATGGCATAAGCCTGATCGGGCGTGCGTAAAAACAAATCGGGGTTATCACTCAGTGGCTCCAAAACCATAATTACACCATGTGGCTCCAATATGGCAGTACCTTTTTTAATGGCTTCAATTACATTACCGGTTTGTACACCAATGGGCAGTTTGCGTGCAAAATCTCCGGGAACAACGGTAACCAGCTTACTGCCAATCCGTTTAGCTACCTCAACAGCCTCTTTACATGAAGCAATAAACTTTTCGACCTGGTCGGCATTGCCGGTTGCCAGCATGTTGCTGTCATTACCCAAGCTGGGCTGCACAAAAACGCCCATTGCCATGCCCAGCTTCGCCAGTGTATCACCTATCTTTTTTTGCTGTTCAACTGGCCGGCCGCTCATGCCGTTATCCTCGATAGCGCGGAAACCTTTATCGTAAGCAAATTTTATCTGGTCAATGAAATCTTCGCCGGCATGGCTTTTAAACATGCCATCATGAATGCCGTAGTTAAGGTTAAAAGGTTTATCGCCGGCAATCACATTTGCTTCGCCAGCAGGTTCGGCACAGCCTGAAAGCGTGGAGGCTTTTAAAATGCCTGTTGTAAATAACGAAGCTCCGGCCAGCACCGAGCTTTGAACAAAGTTTCTGCGTTTCATGAGGGTTGTTGATTGGTTTGGGGCTAAATATAATCATCTACTGCTCATTTAGAGAGATGGATGAGGTTGTTTTATGGGGATTTTTTAAATCATTCATGACAACCCAACGACAGGGAGCGGTTGAAAATTCAGCTATTTTTGTTATCTTTGTGTATAAACGGCAAAATTTCAAAGCTATTCCAGCTTACTGCGCCCAGCTATTTTGATGCTGATCTGTTTTATTCCCTGCTGATACCGTTGCTGCCCGGAACTTAACTTAAAGATCATTTTTACGCTCACTGAAACAGGTATTTATCGCCTGGCCCGGCCTTTTTATTGCTATACGGAATAGCTATTATTTAACTTAATTAATCATAATTATGGCTAAATCGCAAGCAACATTCATGAAAAAACAACTGGAAAAAAATCGCCAGAAAAAAAAGGAAGATAAAGAACAACGTAAACAGGAACGCAAACTAAACGCAGGCAGCAGCGATCTGGATAGCATGCTGGCCTATGTAAATGAATTTGGCGAAATTGTATCAACCCCGCCCGAAAAAAAACCGACACAGCAAGGTTCAACGAATATTTAATTGTTACATTGTAACTATTTAGTGGCTATAGCTTTTAGTGATTGAACCTTTTAGTATTTTAATTGTCATAACAAAAAATCAACCACAGTTATGAAATTTCAATTAGGCTTTGTTTCCCTTATCGCAATAATGGTTGCCTCTTGCTCGGGCAATCGTTCAACAAATGATGCCGATACGGCAATTAAAAAGGAAGACACCGCCATGGCAAATGCTCCCGATGCTCCGGCTGTAAATATGGAGTATTGCTTTTATACTACCGAAGGGAGCGCCAGCCAGGATACTACAAAAGTAAACCTGCACATCAACGGCAACAAGGTTACCGGCGATATGGATTGGTTGCCTAAAGAAAAAGATGCCCGCAAAGGCACATTGATGGGTAATTTAAACGGCAATGTTATCAAAGCCTTATGGACTTACGGCCAGGAAGGCAGTTCCGATACGCTAAGTGTCGATTTTCAGTTAAGGGGCAACAAACTTGCACAAAAACCTTATCAATACGATGCAAAAACCGGCAAACAGCAAACCAACAGCGCTGCCGATTATACCGTAATTTACAGCATGAAAAATTGTCGTTAATTTAAACGCTATTTATAAATTAGCTAAAAATAAAAAGCCAAAAATGGAAAAGCGCGAAACCAGCATACTGTACCTTGTATTGGGTTTATATACCTTAATGATAAGCTGGTACTATAACCACAGCATAATTTTATTGATTATCCATTACATATTTTGGCCGGTTTACCTCATATACGAGCTGCTGATAGGTCACCTCGCTCATGGTATGTGGAAAACAATCCCGCTTTCATATTTTAAGTAGGCTATTATATAGCCATGTAAGGCATAACAGAAAAACCGCTCCGAAAACTACATCGGGGCGGTTTTTCTATTTTTATTAAACCTTTTCAACTACAACAGCTGTACCATAAGCAAGTACTTCGGTAATGCCCTGCATTACCTCGTTTGCATCGTAACGCATGTTTATGATGGCATTGGCACCAATGGCCTGCGCATGCTGAATCAGCAATTGATAAGCCTCTTCACGGGCATTTTCGCACAGTTCAACATAAATTGAAAGCCTGCCGCCAAACAGCGATTGAAAACCTCCTGCAATGTTACCCAACGCACTCCGGCTGCGTACCGTAATGCCACGTACAACGCCTAAATGCCTAGTAACCCTGTAGCCATCTAAGGCTGTGCTGGTAGTAATAAGTGATGTATCCATTTTAGTTTAAGTTTGTTAGCCAGCTTTAACCGGCCATTTTTTATTTAGATGCAGTATAGTTAACGATATTACTTAATTGACTGTTTTTATTTTTTGAGATTAGTCGATTAGTGATTTGAGGTTAGAGATTAGTTGCTTTGCTCCGTTCATTTGTCTGAACTCGAATTAAACGAATTTAATTAATGGACAGAATTTTAAAATTCAATTAATTCCTATAATTCGTTTAATTACGGTTCAGAAAAAAATCCGAAATCGAAAATCCGATATTCGAAATCAATAATGGCGTTACCTGCGGCCCGCGCTATACGCTCATACGCCTGCAGGCATTACGCTCAGGGCCGGTATCCCAATGTCATTAAGTTAAGAAAATCCCCCAGAGGGGGAACAGGTTTGTAGCACATAATATACCGAAAATAACCGTGCCAGAGGTACGGAACATCGGAGTTGTGTACCTCTGGCACACTAAAAATCCAATTCATTTCTATTTCTACAAACCTTTTGCACCTCGGTATCCGCTACTATCCCTAACGCTTTTTCTGAACCAGGATTTATAGGATTAACGGATTCATCAGATTGCTTTATTCACTCATCTTTCTACCACCACTACTATAAAGCCATCTCATAAACCAACTACCAATCACCAATCGTTAACTACGATCTATGAACCATCAACCATGAACTAAAAAAACGTACCTTTGCCGAAAATTTAAAATCAATGCCAGATAAAGTTAAAGCTGTTTTTTTAGATCGTGATGGTGTGTTAAACCAGGAAATGGGCGATTACGTGCGCCGTTTTGAGGATTTTCATGTACTTGATAACTTTGATGCCCTTAAAACCCTGCAAGACCGTGGTTATATGCTGCTTATTGCTACAAACCAGGGCGGCTTAGCCAAAGGATGGTACACCGAAGAGGAACTGGCAAAAATGCACAACCATCTAAAACAGGTTTATCACGAACATGGCGTTGAACTCACCGACTTTTTTTACTGCCCGCATCACCCCAACTTTACCGGCGATTGTGATTGCCGTAAACCAAAACCAGGCTTGTTGCTTCAGGGCATAGCCAAATACAACATCGACCCATCAAAATCATATTTCATAGGCGATCGTGAACGCGACGTTGAAGCCGGAACTGCTGCTGGTGTAAAAGGCATCCTGATCGACAGTGATCAGCCTATAAGCACGGTACTTGATCAGATTGCGTAAGGCAAACAAACATGTCATTGCGAGCGAAGCGTGGCAACCGCACGGAGGCATAACTGCCCGGTATAGCATGCGATTGCTTCGTCGTTCCTCCTCGCAATGACATAAAAATAAAGCCCTTTCCTTAAAACATTTTCTTCTCTCCTGCTTTTTACCAATATTTATATTATCCTATGCAAAAAAGCCGCTACTTAAAAAACCTTGATGCTGTTATTGCCGCCCTTATCGGCTGGTTTATATTAAGCTTGTTTTTCAGGTACAGTGGCGTGGGGATTTCGCCGGATAGTATTATGTATACCAGCGCAGCAAGGAGTTTTAAAGGGCACGGCACTTTGCTAACCTTTAACCATGTGCCCATTGTTGATTTCCCGGTATTTTATCCCATTTATCTTGGCATTATTTCGTTCATCACGCAAATAGATCCGGTTAAGTTTGGCGCGGTGTTGAACGGTATTATGTTCGCCACGCTTATCTTCACCAGCGGCTGGATCATGGAGCACTTTGTACCTGCCTCAAGAATTTATAAGTGGCTAATGCTGGCGGCAATTATCCTGAGCCCGCCACTATTACAGGTATATTCATACTTATGGTCCGAGACGCTGTTCATTCTTGAGATCCTGTTTTTTTTGGTTGCTTTCCGCGAATATCTTTTAAAGCATACACTTAAAGCGCTTATAGTAGCAGCCGTTATCGCTGCCGTAAGCTGTATTACACGCTATGCGGCTGTTACCATCGTAGGTACAGGCGGTTTACTTTTGCTATTAGACAGGGTATTGCCCCTTAAAAAGAAGATTACCCATATCATCGTTTACGGGCTAATTTGTATCTCGCTACTGGTGACCAACCTTGTTTTCAATGCTTTTGTAACAGGTACAACAACCGGTCCGCGGGAGCCGTCCATCACTCCATTCAGTAAAAACCTGTACTACTTCGGTACTGTGATGTGCGATTGGATGGGCCTCAGTCCAAATCAATACTGGACCGCTACGGCTTTGGCCATTATTATTTTCCTGGGCTTCATTGCCGCCCTGGCATTTAATTATTACCGCCGCAAGCTGGATAGCTTTGAAAACCTGGCCATTACCTTTGCACTGGTTTACGGAGCATTTATAGTGCTCTCATCTACCTTTTCAAGGTATGAACGGATCAATCACCGCCTGTTATCGCCATTATACATTTCGGCTTTATGGGGATATACCAGTTGGGCCCTGTTACTGCTTAAAAAGTTAAACAATACTACTACACGGCGTATTGTTGGAACCATAATGGTGATATTAATGCTGGGCTTCATCACTAGCGAATTTTTGATAAATAAAGCCCGCTACAACGACCAGGTAGCCGATGAATACGGCAACCCAGGCTATACCGACGAAAGCTGGATAGATTCGGAATTTGCTGCCTACTTAAGGGGCACAGATCACAGTTTGTTTAAACCCGGCATCAAGATCTATACCGATGCGCACGAGGCGGTCTACTTCTTCTCGGGCATGTCATCGTACCTGGTACCGCATCGCTTTTTCACTAAGGATATTGATAAGTTTTACAAGGTTAAACACTATTACCTCATTTGGTTTAATGTACTTGAAAACCCCGAACTCATTAACCTAAAGGATATTCAAAAAGTTAAAAACCTCAAAAAGATCAAGGATTTTGGCGAAGAAGGGGCGATTTATGAGTATGTGTCTGAACCGTGATTTATAGGATTTTAGGATTATCGTGAATTGAATGAACGCGGCTTCTTATCGCAGCAAGTTAGCATATATTCATGCTTTTTAGGCCTGTGTAGGGGCCGCGTTAGATTGTAGTGTAAAGCCCGGAGCGGGCGTTAGGATTGTGCACAGGAAACACGAGGACTTGTAACGGAAAGCCCGGCCCGTTAGCTAACGGGAACGCCCATATTATAAACGAATCAAAAATATCCTCCTGCCATTGTTGATGTTGTCAGGAATTAACAAGGCCATTATGCAGGCGTAAGTTGTTGGTGACAACACCATAGGTGTTCGGAAGATTTTTTAATTCCCTCCTTGGGGAGAGGTGCGGCAGACTTATGTAGTGGCAGGAGGGGTTTATGCGCCGTTAAAGCAGATAAGCCTGCCGTCGAAACCCCTCCATACACCCTCCCAGGGGAAGGAATCGCACAATCCCCTACTTTTTTTCATCTTCCGAACACTTGTGGTTACAACACCAACAACGGCAAAAAACCAACTACAAACTGAATATTTTAACATTTTGGGGGGTTAGCATCAATTTCAAACTAAATTACTAATTATCACCTAGTTAACTCAAAAATACTCAATTTTATGTTAACCCTGTTAACCCCCTGCCATTGCGGCCTCCGCCGTTGTTGATGACAAAATTAAATTCTAATAACTCACCTGAAAAACCATGAAACTTCTTAAAAATTTCACATACCGGCACACTTTTTTACTTTAAATTTTGATTTAAAAAACATCTGTCTATATTTGCACCGCTAATCTATAGTTTTACTATATAAAAAATGAACGGTATCGCACTACATCATCTTCATCTGCATCACCACCATGTGGTGATCAGCTAATATGTATGTTTCTACGCGAAATAACAACCTCCGTTTATATTCTTTTTTATCATAGTCTCTTAAATTCAATCTTTTGAAAACACTTAAAATAGCTATCCAAAAATCGGGTAGGCTCAACGAAAAATCTGTTGAATTATTAAAAAATTGCGGCTTAAACTTTGAAAACTACAAAAGCTCGCTTATCTCTCCGGTATCCAATTTCCCTTTAGAAATCCTTTTCCTTCGCGATGACGATATCCCTGAGTATGTACAGGACGGCATTGCCGATTTAGGTATCGTAGGCGAAAACGTGATCCAGGAAACCGAAGTTGAAGTAAGCTACCTGCAACGTTTGGGCTTTGGTAAATGCTCACTCAAAATAGCTGTACCAAACAACAGCGATATCAATTCCCTTGCCGATTTACACGGCAAAGCAATTGCTACCACCTACCCTGTCATTTTAGGCAAGTTTTTAAAACAACAAAATATTACTTCAGATATCCGCACCATTTCCGGTTCGGTTGAAATTTCACCGGGTTTAGGCCTTAGCGACGCCATTTGCGATTTGGTATCAACAGGTGGTACGCTAAAAAGCAACGGACTGAAACCCTTTGCCGATGTAATGTCATCAGAAGCGGTGCTGATTGGCAGCAAGGCCGTTGCCGAAAGCGACCTTGTATTAGAGCTGATCCAGCGTATCCAATCTGTTTTACGCGCTAAAGAGACTAAATATGTAGTGCTTAACGTTGAAAAAAAGAACCTTGACGCTGTTATTGCTTTACTACCAGGTGTAAAAAGTCCGTCGGTAGTGCCATTGGCCGAAGAAGGTTGGGTTGCTGTACACACAGTGATCCCCGAGCGCGATTTCTGGGACCGCATAAGCCAGCTCAAACAAGCTGGTGCACAAGGCATTGTGGTAATGCCTATTGAGAAGATCATTTTGTAAGCCACGCCCCCCGGCCCCCTAAAGGGGGAGTAACGGAGGGCAATCAAAATACAGGACATTAACTCCCCCTTTAGGGGGCTGGGGGGCAAATGAAGACATACAATTATTCAGAACTTTCATCCACTGAAATCCAGAAACTGGTTCAGCGCAATGTTGATCCGGCAAATGAGATCAGGACAATTGTTGAGGATGTGATTGCCAACGTGCAGCAGCATGGTGACAGCGCTTTATTTGATTATGCATTGAAGTTCGACAAGGTAGAGCTGAACAAACTTTATCTTGATAAAGCCGAACTCGCAGAAATTGCCAAAGCAATATCTGCCGATCAAAAAGCGGCATTGGAAACGGCCTACAGCAACATATACAAGTTTCATCAAACACAGTTAAAAACCGAGGACAAGGTTGAAACCATGCCCGGCGTAACCTGCTGGCGCGAATTACGGCCAATTGAAAAAGTTGGTTTGTATATTCCCGGAGGTTCGGCAGTATTGCCAAGTACGTTTTTGATGCTGGGGATCCCAGCGCGTATTGCAGGTTGTCATGAAATAGTAGTTTGCTCGCCCCCGCAAAAAAACGGCAAAGTAAATGCCTTTATAGCTTATGTGGCGCTAATGCTTGGGATCGATAAGATTTACCTTGCAGGTGGTTCGCAGGCTGTAGCCGCCATGGCTTACGGAACTGCCAGTATCCCTAAGGTTGATAAGATCTTTGGCCCGGGTAACCAGTTTGTAACCAAGGCCAAAACCATTATCCAGTCAACTACCACAACGGCTATTGATATGCCCGCTGGTCCGTCGGAAGTATTGGTCATTGCAGATGAAACCGCAATCCCGGCCTATATCGCTGCCGATCTGCTGGCCCAGGCCGAGCACGGTATCGACAGCCAGGCGGTATTAGTTTGTACCTCTGCCGATATTGCTCAAAAAGCCATTGCCGAAGTTGAAAAACAACTACCAGTTTTGCCGCGTGCCGAAATAGCCAAACTGGCCATCGATAACTCGTACGTAGTGATCACCAGTAGCTTAAGCGAGGCCATGGCTTTCAGCAATCAATACGCGCCGGAGCACCTGATACTGGCTACTCATAGCTGGGAACAGATCACCGGCAGTATCATCAATGCAGGTTCGGTATTTTTAGGAAACCTAACCCCTGAAAGCGCAGGCGATTATGCATCAGGCACTAACCATACCCTGCCAACCAGCAGCTATGCAAGGGCTTATTCAGGCGTATCGGTTGATTCGTTTGTGAAGAAGATCACGTTCCAGCATATCAGCCGTGAAGGAATCCAAAACATCGGACCAACAGTTGAAGTTTTGGCCGAACTGGAAGGCTTGCATGCGCACAGGAATGCCGTGAGTGTGAGGATGAGCCCCCCAACCCCCTAAAGGGGGAGTTTGCCTCCGGCGAAAAAATGCAAAATATCAACCAAACCGTCATTGCGAGGTACGAAGCAATCGCGAACTATACAGGGCAGTCCTGCTTATCGGGGATTGCTTCGTACCTTGCAATGACGGGTGTAAAAAAAGATTAAAAAATGTTCGACATAAATAATATACTTAGAGAAAATATAAAACGGCTTGTGCCCTATTCATCAGCTCGTGATGAGTACCAGGGCGAAGCAAGCGTTTTCCTTGATGCCAATGAAAATGCCTTTGGCTCCCCTTTAGATCAGCAGTTTAACCGCTATCCTGATCCTTTACAATACGATCTGAAAAAACGCATCACCGAAATTAAAGGTGTACCGCCGCGCAATATTTTTATTGGTAACGGCAGCGATGAAGCTATTGATATCCTGTTCCGTAGCTTTTGTAACCCGGGCGTTGACAATGTGATCCTGGTACCGCCTACCTATGGCATGTACGAGGTATCAGCAAACATCAACGATATCGAAGCCCGCAAGGTAAACCTTACCGAAGATTACCAGCTAAATTTAGAGGGCATTGCCGAGGCTATCGACAAAAACACCAAGCTCATCTTTATCTGCTCGCCAAACAACCCGACAGGTAATTCCATCAACCGCGATGATATTCAAACCTTGCTCGCCAACTTTAAAGGCATTGTAGTAGTTGATGAGGCTTATATCAACTTCAGCCGTCAAAAATCATTTATCCAGGAGCTTACCGAATGTGCCAATCTTGTGGTAATGCAAACCCTTTCCAAAGCATGGGGCCTGGCTGGTTTACGCGTGGGCATGGCCTTTGCGAGCGAAGAGATCATTGAAGTGATGAACAAGGTAAAACCACCTTATAACGTAAACGAATCGTCGCAGCAACTGGCTTTAGCGGCTTTAGCCAATGTTGGTCAGGTTAATGAATGGATTAAAGAAACCCTTGCACAACGCGACAGGTTGGTTTTACAACTGAAAGAATTTGATTTTGTGGTAGATATCTATCCATCCGATGCTAACTTCATTCTTGTAAAAACCACCAACGCAAACGGCATTTACGATTACCTGGTAAAACAGGGCATCATTGTGCGTAACCGTTCAAAAGTTGAGCTTTGCGAGGGCTGTTTGAGGATCACCGTAGGTACGCCAGAAGAGAACACTATTTTACTCGAAGCGCTTCAAAACTTTAAATAAAAAAATCACTAACTCAGTAATTCGCTAATTCACTAATTATAAAGAATGAGCCTACAGAAAATATTATTCGTTGACCGCGACGGCACGCTGATCAAAGAACCGGCCGATGAGCAGATTGATTCATTCGCGAAGCTGGAGTTTTATCCCGGCGCGCTAACCTATCTGCCAAAAATAGCCAAAGAACTTGATTTTGAACTGGTAATGGTGACCAACCAGGATGGTTTGGGTACCTCAGTTTATCCTGAAGACACTTTTTGGCCCGTACACAACTTCGTACTGCAAACATTTGAAGGTGAAGGCGTGAAGTTTGCCAACCAGATCATTGACCGTACTTTTGCACGTGACAACGCCCCTACCCGCAAGCCAGGCACAGCGTTGTTAACGCAGTACTTGGATGCAGATAAATATGATCTGAAAAACTCATTTACCATCGGCGACCGTAAAAACGATGTGCTACTGGCTAAAAACCTTGGCGCAAAAGCCATCTGGCTTAACAACAACAGCAATTTGGGTGGAAGTGAATTTAGCGAAGCAGATCATATTGATGACGTAATCGCTTTGGAAACTACCGACTGGCAAAAAATTTATGAGTTTCTGAAACTCGGTCAGCGGGTATTTGAGCATCGCCGTGCTACTAAGGAAACTGATATTTATATCAAAATAAACCTTGACGGTAAAGGCGACGCTAAAATCTCAACTGGTTTGCATTTCTTTGACCACATGTTGGATCAAATTGCCCGCCATGGTAGCATCGACCTGGCAATCACAGCCAAAGGCGACCTGCATATTGATGAGCACCACACCATCGAAGATACCGGCATAGCCTTAGGCGAAGTATTTGCCGCAGCATTAGGCAACAAAATGGGCATTGAACGTTATGGCTTTTGCCTGCCAATGGATGATTGCCTGGCACAGGCCGCTATTGACTTCGGAGGCCGTAACTGGCTTGTTTGGGAAGCCGATTTTAAACGCGAAAAAGTGGGTGACGTTCCAACCGAAATGTTTTATCATTTCTTCAAATCATTCAGTGATGCCTCAAAAAGTAACCTGAATATAAAAGCAGAAGGGCAAAACGAACATCACAAAATTGAAGCTATATTTAAAGCCTTTGCCAAGGCAATAAAAGTGGCCGTAAAACGTGATGTAGATAAGATGGTTTTACCAAGTACTAAGGGGCTGCTGTAAAGCCCCCCGGCCCCCTAAAGGGGGGAGTAACAAGCACAAAATGGACACACCAGATCAAAATATACAAAAAGTAGACAAGGAAAGCCTCGCAGAGGCACCCCCTTCAGGGGGCGGGGGGGGCATCGGCATCATCCTATACGGAGCCGGAAACATATTTTCCCTTACTGCCGCTTTAGAGCGCTTAGGTATTCCCTACGGCTTTATTAACAGCGAAGAGGATTTTGATAAGTATGACCGTTACATCATTCCGGGTGTTGGCCATGCGGGTGCGGCCATGAATAAACTTAAAGCTACCGGGCTTGTGCCGTTTATCAAAGCTTTGAAAAAACCTACATTGGGTATCTGCGTGGGCATGCAGCTGCTTACTTCTTATTCTGAAGAAGGGGATTCGAACCTACTTGATATCATACCGGTTAAAACTTTAAGGTTTAAAGATAGCGCCGATCATAAGGTACCCCATACGGGTTGGAACAGGGTTTTCCCCGAAAAAGAAAACCCGCTATTTGAAAATATACCGTCAGGTTCACATTTTTACTTTGTACATTCATACTTTATTGAGTATGATAAAACATACACTTTATTAGCCTCCGATTACGGAAATCAATTTTCGGCATCAATTTGGCTTGATAATTTTTATGGCGTACAATTCCACCCCGAAAAGTCGGGTGTGTTTGGCGAAACATTGTTAACTAATTTCTCAAAAATATAAAGGATATGTACATTATTCCTGCCATTGACATTTTGAACAAGAAGGTTGTCCGTCTTCGTGAAGGCGACTACGCACAGGTAACTGAATACGATGTTACCCTTGAAGAAATGATAGAGCGCTACCAAAGCAACGGCACCAACTTCATCCACATTATTGACCTTAATGGTGCAAAAAACGATTTCAGTAATCAGCAATACCTGTTTGATGTAATTCGTAAAACCGACATGAAGGTGCAATATGGCGGCGGTATTCGCAGCATCGAAAAAGTGAAAGAGCTGATAGATGCTGGTGTTCACCGCGTTATTGTTGGTACGCAGGCACTTACCAACCCTGATTTTTTACCAGATTTGAGCAAGGAGATTTGCGGTAAAGATAAATGCTCGGATCAGGTGGTTGTAGCTATCGACGTGCTTGACGAGGTGATCAAATACTCTGGCTGGATGGAAAGCTCACCTATCAAACTGATGGATTACGTTGATAAATGCCTGGCCTTAGGTTTCTTCCGTTTCCTTTGTACCGATATTAACAAGGACGGCAAATTGGGCGGCGCAGGTATTGAACTATACGAAAAACTGCTTGACCATTCTCCATTCATTAAACTGATTGCTTCAGGTGGCGTAAGCTCAATGAGCGATATCGAAAAACTAAACCGTTTAAAAGTTGAGTCGGTAGTAGTTGGTAAAGCGATATACGAGGGGCATATCACTATTGAGGATGTGAAACATTGGAATCTGGACGCGCTGATATCGATATAACCCCCCAGCCCCCTAAAGGGGGTGCTGATATGCAAGTTTAGGCATATCGGAATTGAAATATTAAACTCAGATATGAAGAAAAAGCTCTTTCTTGATGCGAACGCCGAAATATTTGCTAACGCGAAAGCATTAAGATACAATATGACTCCCGCTGAAATATTTTTATGGAGTCAGTTGAACGTTGCTTTTTCGGGAACAAAATTCAGAAAACAACACCCGCTGGGTAGTTATGTTGCTGATTTCTATTGTCATAAGTATAAACTTGTGATTGAATTGGACGGAAGCATACACCAACTTCCCGATGTAATTAATAATGATCTTCAAAAACAGGTTTTCCTGGAAAGCCAGGGATTAACTGTTTTAAGATTTACCAATGAAGAAGTCTTCAACAACTTAAATAAAGTATTGGAACAAATTAATACGCAAATCAAAGGCTCCCCCTTTAGGGGGCGGGGGGGGTTAGCCAAGCGCATCATCCCCTGCCTCGACGTTAAAGACGGCCGTACCGTTAAAGGCGTAAACTTTGTTGACCTCCGCGATGCCGGCGACCCGGTTGAGCTGGCCTGGAATTACTCGAACCAGGGAGCCGACGAATTGGTGTTCCTGGATATTACAGCTACAGTTGAGCGCCGCAAAACTATGGTTGAGCTGGTAAAATCGGTTGCCCGGCAAATCAACATCCCGTTCACTATCGGTGGCGGTATCAATGAAATAGCCGATGCTGATGCACTTTTAAACGCAGGAGCTGATAAGATCTCTATCAACTCTGCCGCGGTACGCAACCCAAAACTTATAGATGAACTGGCCGCCGCTTTTGGTGTTCAGTTTGTGGTGGTAGCTGTTGATACCCGCAGCATTGGCGATAAAAATGTAGTACACCTGAATGGTGGTAGGTTGCCAACCGAGCGCCAAACATTGGAATGGATCCTGGAAGCTGAAAGTCGTGGTGCTGGTGAAATCCTGTTAACTTCAATGGACCATGATGGTACAAAAGGCGGTTTTGATAATGGACTGCTGAAAACTGTTAATGATGCTGTGCATATCCCGGTAATAGCTTCGGGCGGTGCCGGTAAGGTTGAGCACTTTGTTGATGTATTTGAAAAAACCAATGTCGATGCTGCACTGGCTGCTTCAGTGTTTCATTATGGAGAGATATTGATACCTGATTTAAAACGGATACTGCAGGATAATAAGATAGAAGTTAGAATTTGAAATAAAAGCACGGACTTGTATGATTCCCTAAGCGCCGTTGTTGGTGTTGTCACCAACAACATGTTGTTCAATACAGGCGAGCTATGCTGATAGCTACTGATGACAACAGCGACAGAAAGGATTCAATAATATCCACACAGTCGCCGTGAAGACACGGCAACCAGGAAATAGGAAAACGAAAATGAACATAGATTTTGAAAAAACCGGCGGACTTGTCCCCGTAATCATACAGGACGAGCAGACTTTAGAGGTTTTAATGCTGGGCTATATGAACCAGGAAGCTTACGATAAAACTGTACAGGAAAATATCGTAACTTTTTATTCCCGTTCCAAAAACCGCCTTTGGACCAAAGGTGAAACCAGCAGCAATTTTCTGCATGTAAAAAACATCAGCATTGACTGCGATAACGATACCCTGCTTATTAAAGTAAAAGCCGATGGCGCAACCTGTCATACAGGCTCACGCAGCTGCTTCAATACCGAGTTTAACCAAAACTTCATCCTTGAACTGGAAAACATCATTGCCGACAGGTATGCTAACCCGGTTGAAGGATCGTATGTAAACAAACTCCGTAATAAAGGTCTTAATAAAATAGCCCAGAAAGTTGGCGAAGAAGGCGTTGAAACCGTTATAGCCGCCCTTGCCGAAACAGAAACCGACCTGATCAACGAATCGTCAGATCTTGTTTTTCATTTACTGGTACTGCTCCGCGAAAAAGGTTTAACATTAGAAACAATCGCCAAAAACCTGGAATCGAGACATAAATAATTTTGTTCCTGGTTCATAGATCATGGTTTATGGCTAAATGTCATAACCTTCTTTTTCCGGCTATGAACTATGAACCATCAACCATGAACTATAGAAATGATCACCGTACAAAAAACAGCCGAACTTACAGGTCATGCCAACCCGGTATTTACGCTTGAGCTATCGCAAAAGCCGGGAATATTGTTTACCGGTGGTAACGACAAAGGTTTGGTTGAGTGGGGGCTGAAAGATTTTTCGTTCATTAAAGTGATGTTCCCTGTTAATGCGTCTATTTATGCTATTCACTGCCCTCAGGGCTACCCTTTAATGTTTGCCGGATTGCGCAGCGGCGAGGTTTTGGTATTTGATTTTATCCAGCAAAAACTACTTAAACCATTACGGCATCACCGAAAGGCCATTTTTGACATCAAATCGTCGATAAAAAAACACGAACTGCTGATAGCTTCTGAAGATGGAACTGTATCCGTATGGAGTCTTAAAACGCTTGAAATGGTGCATGGCATTACGGTATCAAAGGATACAATTCGTAGCATTGCAGTTTCGCCCGATCAAAAACAGGTAGCATTCGGTTGCCGCGATAATCACATTGCTATTTACGATCTGGAAGATTATACGATTATAAAGGCGCTTCATGGTCACACTATGGCGGTGTTTGCGCTCGCCTATAGCCCCGACGGAAGTTACATCGCTTCCGGCTCAAGAGATGCCCAGGTAAAAATTTGGGATACCGGCAGCTATCATGAAGTAAAAAACATTCCCGCCCATTTATTCGCGGTAAACCATATCGCATTCCACCCAACCCTACCCTATTTTGCTACTGCCAGTATGGACAAAAGTATCAAGATCTGGGGATCAGATGATTTCAAGCTTTACAAAAACATCAGCAGGGAAAAAGGTTACCCAGGCCATGTGCTATCCATCAATAAATTAGCATGGGCAGCTACAGATCAGCTACTTTCGGTAAGTGATGATAAACTTGTCATCAACTGGGAAATTAAATTTTAATTTTCGCTTGCTGCATTGTCCTATATTTACGTTTTTTCAAAAAAAAAGTCCTTCCAGGTGCAAAAAATAATATTAAATTGGTGTATTTTTCACACAAAACACACTAATTTAATATTAAAAAACACCGCGCTATTCATTCGTATTTTGCTTGTTCATTTTATTCATTCCTGAAAAACAGCAACATTTATAGTCATTTACTCGTAACTATACAGCAGTACTCAAGTTCGAAAAAAGCAACCTAAATTTTCACGATAGCTTTTAAGAATATAAAAAATAGTATGAATAAGTATAGTTATGAAACCAAAACTTATCATCTTTATTATTACATTCTTAGTCATCACAGGCCTGCTAACAAGTGGTGCTTATGCAGCAACCTACGACTGGAAAGGAGGCTCGAGCACAGCCTGGGATACCCCTTCAAACTGGAGCCCGAGCAGAACAACGCCTCTCTCAAGTGATGCTTTACAAATAGGTGTAGTGTCATTTACCAACGCACCAACTATAACCACCAGTACCAGTAGTACAACTACATCTTGCGCATCAATCACTTTCGGCACTATAACATCATCAATAACCTTAACAGTAAACGGTTCGTTAACAGTTAGCGGGGCAATATTACAAAACCCTCCTACCATATCATTACTTGGGCTTGGGGGCACAGTTACCACAACGCTTACGGGTACTGGCTCCATAACATGCGGCTCAATGCAGATCGGCAACAATACTTTTTTATTAGGATTGAGCCTCCTTACTAATAACCAGATCAACTTGGTATCAAATATTAACTCGCTACAGATAGGTGGTGATGTGAGTATATATGGAAGCTCTAATTCAGTTGTTATTTTGCTGGCAAGTATTTTATTAATAAATAATTCCGCATTCTATCTTCGCGGCGGTACCACCACTATTGGCGGACAAATTTACACCAACACTTCTGCAGGATCCAATGGAATAGTTGTTTCGCTGTTATCGTCGGCTACTGCCACATTCACGGTAGACGTACCTTCAGGTTCAAGTCTCACGCCGCGATTGGTTTTAACCAATGCTACACCTATTAAATCAACAAGTGTTACAGGATCGATAGACTTTTATAATAACGGGGGCGGCTCCGGAACATGTACGGTTGAATATGCAGGCAGCGGCCAAACCGTTTATACCGAAAGTACCAGTCAGCTTGATATCACCCCTACTGCCTATCAAAATATCAACTTTTCGGCAACCGGAACCAAGACTGTAAACTCGGGCGATCTTACAATTTATGGAGACTGGAACTCGGCTTCAACATCAGGCAAGGTTGATGCGATAACCAATAACCCCAATGTTATCTTTAAAGGGGCAACACAATCACTTAGCGATGCC
Organism: Mucilaginibacter sp. A5337; assembly: GCF_059690695.1. Taxonomy (NCBI): domain Bacteria; kingdom Pseudomonadati; phylum Bacteroidota; class Sphingobacteriia; order Sphingobacteriales; family Sphingobacteriaceae; genus Mucilaginibacter; species Mucilaginibacter sp. A5337. The sequence goes on from NZ_JCAWEC010000001.1 coordinate 182,272, forward strand.
GGATCTGACAATGGCAATGGAGTGGTGTTTAAAAATGTTTTTGTGCAAGGCAGCGCAACAAAAACCATGTCTGGCGCAGGTAAATTCGCGGTATCTTCCTCTGGTATACTTACCATGGGCGGCTCGGCAACCCTGGCTGCAGGCGGTGTTTTAACATTAAACTCTGATGCTACCGGCTCGGCTACAGTTGCAAGTATCCCCTCGGGTACTGCAATTACAGGCAATCTCAATGTACAACGCTATATTAACGGTTACGCCTCAAAATACAGGGGATACCGTTTGTTAACTTCTTCGGTTAATACAGGCACTTCAACTCCTGTTTTTACACTGGCGTATCTTAAAAACAATGCGTTTGTTACCGGCACCACGTTAGCCGCAGGTGGCTTTGATGTTTCGCCCGGAGCCAATAACCCAACCATTTACTTTTTTAAAGAAAGCCAGGCCGCAAATCAAAGTTCTTTTACATCCGGTTATTTCAGGGGGGTTAACAGTTTAACATCACCATATTCTTTTGATGGGGAAACCGGCACAAGATATATCGGCGCAGGCAATGGTTTTGTGTTCTTTTTTCGGGGAGATCGTACTGCGGCCGGCTCTATAGCGAACGCTATTTATACCACTTATGTTCCGCAGCCAACCACGATGACCGAAACAGGAACGTTAAACCAGGGCAACATTACCGTGGCAAACTGGTATGATGGCACATCTACTTTACAGTATTCAAGCGTCGCCGCCAATACCCTGCAAGGTTATAACCTTGTGGGCAACCCTTATGCCAGCACCATAAATTTTGAAAAGTTTAATCGTAAGGGAACCTCTGGCAGTAACGCTAATGCCGCCTCTTCAATTTATATTTCCGGACAAAAAGCCCAGATCTATACAACTACGCCGGCAAATGTACCGCCATTGGTTTATATCTGGATTTACAATTTAACAACGAAAAATTTCGAGAGTTATCAGCAATATGCAGGGCAGATAACCTCGGTTAACGATACCACTACAACCATTAATCCTGGTGTGCAAAGCGTAGTTGGCGGCGCAGCAAGCAATATGATACCAAGCGGCCAGGGCTTTTTTGTTATAGCAAACGGCAGCGGGCAGGCTTTAACTTTCAGGGAATCGGCCAAGGTAACTACTCAGCCTTCATCAACTACACTTGCCGGGGTCTTCAGCTTACCCCAAGGCAAGACACCTATTGCACAGGCTTTGGGTGCCGGCAATAAAGCCATTATGAGCGCAGCAAACATGTCAATTGCGGCAGCAAGTACGAGCGAGGCGGTTGTGCAGCAAAGCCCTGTTATGCATCTCCTCCTTGAAAAAGACACCGCTAATTTTGACGGTGTTGCCCTGGTTTTTGATAAATGGGCTACTGCCAATTTCGATAAGAATAAAGATGCTGAAGATCTCGGAGGGATTGGTGCATTGGAAAGTTTTTCGGCTTTAACCAGCGACAGCGTAAAAACAAGCATCCACCATCTTCCACTCCCAGGGAAAAACAAGGAAATAATCCCTCTTTTTGCAGATGCCACGACATCAGGCCCTTATAAAATTAAATTAACCGATGTTAAATATCTGCCTGCCCTTTATGAAGTATGGCTTAAAGATAATTTCACCAAAGATTCAGTAGATCTCAAAGCGCATCCCGATTATAATTTTAATATCGATAAAAGCAACAGCGCCTCTTTTGGTGTAAACAGGCTGCAGCTTATCATTCGCCAGAACCCTGCACTCATGGTACGCCTGCTCGACTTCGAGGCAATAAAAGTAAACACAACTGCGAAGGCTACATGGTTTGTTAAAAATGAAGCTAATTATACCACCTACGTTATTGAACGGAGTACCGATAACGGCAAAACATTCGCCCCCATAGGTACCCTGAATTCAAATGGAGCAAAAAATTATTCGCTTAGCGACCAGGCGCCGGTTCAGGGCCTTAATCAATATCGCCTAAAGCAAATTGACTTAAACGGCGATTTTACTTATTCTAAAATTGTTCCGGTAATGTTTGCCAACAAGACACAAAGCGCTATAAGCAGCATCATGAGCCTATACCCCAATCCGGCTACTGATGTAATTAATGCAAAAATGAAAATAGATAATAACAGCTCTTTTAACTACAAGATCAGTATCACCAATAGTGAGGGCAGGATCATTGCTACAGCTATATCATCGCAATCTAACTGGCAAAATAACGTAGCCGCATTTATACCGGGCACTTATATCATGCAGGTTGTTAATAGTAGAGACAACAGCGTTATAGGATTTCAAAAATTCATTAAACAATAAACACAGGAATAATTAAAAAAAACGCCTGATACCACATAAGTTATGGGTATGTTTTTTTTGCTCCCGCGAGTATATACCATCTTCATTAATGGTATCAATTTTAACTTTGCCCGATGCATGGATGATGTGCTCATTATTAAGCATAATGCCCACATGAGTAACCTTGCCTTCGGCATTATCAAAAAAAGCCAGATCACCCAGCCTGGCATCCTTTATTGAATCAACCTTAGTACCTTCTGTTACCTGCATACTTGCATCGCGCTTAATTTTGAGGCCTTTAAGTTTGTAAACCATTTGTGTAAAACCCGAGCAATCAATCCCAAAATGTGTTCGCCCCCCCCACAAATAAGGAGAGTTTAGAAATGATTTAGCAGTTGCAGCGATATCTTCAGGCTCACCAACTTTGCCAATTATTTCAAAATGTTCATGACCAATGCGGCATGAGGTGCCTTCTAAGAAAGCAAGCGAACTGCCCGCCGGTAAATAAACAACGCTGTTATCGCTCATTTTCCATGCCTGCGTAACCGCCTGGTAAGTGAGTTTTGGGGGATGATGCTTAAGATTTTTATGTGCTGTATGAGCAAGCATGGTAAATTGCAAACGGCCTATCCACCCAACATAGCCATCACTTTCGGCAATAATCTTAACCCAGTTATTTTGCCACTCGGTAATTTCAAAAGCCTCGCCAAACAATAATTGTGACACCTGCTCGCTCCGCTCGCTGGGTTCGGCCCTGAGCGGGATTACGGCAAGGTTACATATTCCGTACTCCATAGTTTCTGTAAATGTCAAATAAACAAAAATTCGGCGCGTATTTTTAGTTAATACACGGTTAACATTTTAATATGATATTGCTTTTATAATTGGTATCTGTAATTTGGGGTAAAAGCTATACGATAATACAAATATTTTTAGAATTTTCAACCAACCCGGCATACCTTAACAATGCTTCATGTTCAATCGGTCACTCACTCTTTGAACTTATTGTTAAATAAAAAAGGGATATGCGTTGCATATCCCTTTTCAATATCATTAAAAAAATTTTATTCGTTCATGTGCAGCCAATCCTTTTTGGCAAGTAACTCTTCCTGGCTTTCGCGGATATCTTCGTCATCAACGCAACAATCAACAGGACAAACCGCAGCACACTGAGGCTCATCATGGAAACCTACGCATTCGGTGCACTTATCAGGTACTATATAATATATATCATCAGATAATGCAGCTTGTGTTTCTTCGGCGTTCAGGGTATTACCATCGCCAAAATCAATTATCCCTTTAAGACCCGTCCCGTCGCTAAAACGCCAGGCCGCTCCTGCATCATAAATGGCATTATTAGGGCATTCCGGTTCGCAGGCCCCGCAGTTTATGCATTCGTCGGTGATTTTAATCGCCATATTTCTAAATATCTAATAATCTCAATTAACTTTGCCTGCAAATTGCAAGCGCACAAATATAACAAAAAAAGGCTTTCGGGGTTTAATCCCCTAACATATATATGTCAAAAATTAATCCAAAAAACTCAATAAATTCATTTTCGGAGTTAGGCAGGCAACTCCTGGCCCCCGACGCAGCATTAAGCGCACTCATCGAAAACGAACAATATCATAATGCATGGTTCACACCGGCAAGCGTTTCGGAAGCAGTTTCAGCTATAGGTACCATGCTTAATGCGCCAGACCTAACTACCTGGCTTTCGAAATATAACTTTGAAACAGGTACCTCTCAAAAAAATGTTGGGCTTATACTGGCCGGTAACATCCCGTTGGTAGGTTTTCATGACGTACTTTGTGTTATTGCCTCGGGCAACAAGGCGCTTATCAAAGCTTCATCTCAGGATGCCCGCCTTATCAAAGCCGTATTGGAAAAACTGGTAGTGATTGATGCTAATTTTGCCGGCAGCTATAGCTTTGTTGACAAGTTGGAAGGGTTTGACGCCATTATCGCCACCGGTAGCAATAACAGCTCGCGCTATTTTGATTATTATTTTGGCAAAGTTCCTAACATCATTCGTAAAAATCGCAACAGCATTGCTGTACTAAGCGGCAAGGAAACAGCCAAAGAACTGTTTAATCTCGGCCATGACATTTTAGATTATTATGGCCTTGGCTGTCGTAATGTATCCAAAATACTGGTACCTGAAGGGTATGATTTTACTTTCTTTTTTGAATCGATAGAAGATCATAAAGGCATCATCAATCATCATAAATACAATAACAATTACGACTATAATAAATCGATCTATCTGGTTAACGGTGATAAACATTTTGACAATGGATTTTTAATGGTTAAAGAGGATGACAGGCTGACATCTCCACTGTCAGTATTATTTTTCAACTATTATTATGATATAGCAGAAGCAGAAAATCTGATTAGTGAAAACGCCGAAAATATTCAATGCATTGTAAGTACCCTACCTTTAAAGGTAAATAACCAGGTAGTAGGTTTTGGCCAAAGCCAGCAACCCAAACTATGGGATTATGCCGATGGCGTGGATACGATGGAATTTTTGTCAAGTCTTTAAATAAAATAAATACCTTTGGGAAGTAAGGTCATTATTTCATTAGGTCATTAAGTCATTGAACTGTTTGCAAGGAAAAAAATGACCTAATGAGCAAAGCAAATGACCCAATGATACAATACGATGTATATCATAAAAGTTAAAGGTGTTGCTAAAATACCCGATTATGTACAGTTGCGTGATGATAAGTTTACGCTGCTGGCTTATTTCAGGGTTGACAGGCCAGATAAATCGTTGGATAAGGTTGGATTGGGCGACAAAGCCGACGAGATCATGAATATTATCAAAGACCTGCCGTTTGGGCAGATCTTAAAACTAGAGCTATAAAAACGATGATTGGAAATTCTATAATAAAACTAAACAACGTTGATATTTTTCAACAGGCGCACCTGGTACTTTCAAACGTAAATTTACATGTTGACAAAGGCGATTTTGTATGGCTGATAGGCCAGACAGGATCAGGTAAAAGCAGCCTGCTGAAAGTAATTTATGGCGATTTAGGAATAAAAGCCGGTACAGGCCATGCCTGTGGCTATGAGCTAAGCAAGTTGCCGGGCCGTGATATTCCTTATTTACGCCGTAAATTGGGTATAGTTTTCCAGGATTTCCAGTTACTGACCGATCGTACCATTGAACAAAATCTCAACTTTGTAATGCGTGCCACCGGTTGGAACGATAAAAAGCTGATTGCAGATAAAGCCCTTGACGTGCTTGAAAAAGTTGGTTTGCGTTCAAAATTAAAGAAAATGCCCCACGAACTTTCGGGTGGTGAACAGCAGCGTGTGGTTATAGCACGCGCCCTGCTCAATGATCCTGAAATAATCCTGGCCGATGAGCCCACAGGCAACCTCGACCCTGAAACATCCGAAGAAATTGTACTACTGCTTAAGCAGATCAGCCAATCAGGCACTGCCGTACTGGTAGCTACTCACGATTATCACATTATCCGGGCTTTTCCATCGCGCATTATCAAATGCGAAAATGGCAAGGTTTTGGAAGATGTAGAGATATGACCGCTGATCGTTGATGATTTCGCTGAATTTTTATTAAAATGATTGGTTGATTAATATTTTGACTTCACCAGCAAATCGAAACCAAGCCGGTTAGCAAAATAAACACCTTCAAAAGGAATCAACGCAATCATTGTAATCAAAAAACCATCGGTGACAAATCAGCGGTCCGCCTGTCACCCTTACTTAAAATTATTTCATGCCACTGACAGCTTGACCGCTTTACGGTTATGGCAGGATACTTGATTGGCACTACTCGCTATGAAATTTAACGATATGTTGAAGAAAAAGAAGAAAGAAAATACGGATAATACTGAAAATATAAACGAAGTGGATAACGAGCAATTACAAAACGAAGGGCTGGAACAAGCCCAGGAAACAGAAGCTACGGCTACAGAAACTGCAGCAGCCCCTACTGCCGAAGAAAAGTTAAAAGACGAGCTGGCACAAGCTATTGACAAGTACTTGCGTTTATATGCCGAATTTGATAACTTTAGAAGGCGTACCATTAAAGAACGCGAGGAAGCCCGCAAAACCGAAGGTAAAGATGTTATTGTGGCTTTACTACCTGTACTTGACGACTTTGAACGCGCGCAGCGTGCCATGGATAAGGCTACCGAAGTTGCCCCTGTTAAAGAAGGTGTTACTTTGATCCAAAACAAGCTGAAAAATATACTGGGCCAAAAAGGCCTTAAAGAGATGACATCAATTGGCAATGCCTTTGATGCCGATCTGCATGAAGCTATTACCAATATTCCTGCCCCTACTGATGACCTTAAAGGCAAGGTAATGGACGAAATGGAAAAAGGCTATACCCTGAATGACAAAGTGATCCGCTTTGCTAAAGTGGTAGTTGGAGCGTAAATTAATTAGTGAATATTGAATTAGCGAATTAGTGATTGATACTTGTTTGCCGAATTCAGTTCTTCTTTTAATGCTTTACTAAATAAATAAAATATCAGAATACGGGTTGGTAATTTTTAAGTCACTAACTCACTAATTCAATAATTCTACATTAAACATGGCTAAGAGAGATTATTACGATGTGCTTGGAGTTGCTAAAGGAGCAAGTGCAGATGACATAAAAAAGGCATATCGTAAAATGGCTATTAAATATCACCCTGATAAAAACCAGGGCGATAAGGAAGCGGAAGAAAAGTTTAAAGAAGCTGCTGAAGCTTACGAAGTACTAAGTACTCCCGAAAAGCGTCAGCGTTATGACCAGTTTGGTCATGCTGCCAATGCGTCATCGGCCAATGGCGGTGGTTACGGCGGCGGCGGCATGAATATGGACGACATATTCAGCCAGTTTGGTGATATCTTTGGTGGCGGTAGCCCATTTGAAGGTTTCTTCGGTGGTGGTCGTCAAAGCGGCGGTGGCGGCAGGCGCGTAGCCCGCGGCAGCAACCTGCGCATTAAAGTGCGTTTAACCCTTGAGGAAATTGCCAACGGTGCCGAAAAGAAGATCAAGGTTAATAAACAAATTATCTGTAAAACCTGCGATGGCAGCGGTGCAAAAGATAAATCATCGTTCCAAACCTGTAAAACCTGCGGTGGCTCGGGTGCTGTGCGCAGGGTAACCAATACAATTTTAGGTCAGATGCAAACTACCAGCACCTGCCCTACCTGTAACGGCGAAGGTTCAACTATCCTGTCAAAATGTAATGTTTGTCATGGTGACGGGGTTGTTCGCGGGGAAGAACTGATCACTATCCAGGTACCTGCAGGTGTAAGTGAAGGCATGCAGTTGAGCATGAGCGGCAAAGGTAACGCAGCTCCACGTGGTGGTGTTCCCGGCGATCTGATCATCCTGATTGAGGAAGTACCTCACGAAACTTTGAAACGTGATGGTAACAACGTGATCTATGACCTGCACGTAAACTTTGTTGATGCAACTTTAGGCACCTCTGTTGAAGTACCAACCATCGACGGCAAAGCCAAGATAAAAATTGATCCCGGAACGCAAGGTGGCAAGATCCTGCGCCTGAAAGGCAAGGGATTACCTGAAGTGAACTCATATCACCGTGGCGACCAATTGGTGCATATTAATATCTGGACACCAAAAGCCCTGAGCCGCGAAGAGCGTGAGATCCTGGAGAAATTACAAGGTTCGCCTAACTTTAAACCCAATCCGGGCAAAAACGAGAAAAGTTTCTTTGAACGGATGAAGGAATACTTTGAATAAAGCTTAAGGCTGAAAGCCGAAAGCATAAAGCATAAAGCATACGAAAGCCCGGAGTTTTAACAACTTCGGGCTTTTTAATTTTCTTTCAGCAAGTTCAAGCGTCCACGCTTGAACTTGCTGAAACTTACATTATATCACCCCTGCCTTCTCCAGCTCCCCCTGCATCTGCTGCTGTAAACTTAGGGCTTCTGCACGTGCGGCGTCGGCAAAATCCTCACCGTTACTTGCATATAGTATGGATCGGGACGAGTTTACGATAAGGCCGCAATCTTTGGTGATGCCGTATTTGCAAACTTCTTCCAAACTGCCGCCTTGCGCCCCTACTCCGGGTACCAGTAAAAAGCTATCGGGTGCGTATGCGCGGATGTTAGTAAATTCGGTGCTTTTAGTAGCACCTACTACATACATGATCCTGTCGGCACCTGCCCAGGTGTTGGCCTTTTTGATTACATTTTCATACAAATAACCATCGCCGGTTTGCAGGTATTGAAAATCCTTGCTACCAACAGATGATGTTAAAGCTAAAATAATAACCCATTTACCCTCATAAGCAAGGTACGGTGTAACGCTGTCATTACCCATATAAGGTGTAATGGTAATGGCATCAAAGCTCATCCCGCCCGATTGCTCATCGAAAAATGCTTTGGCATATTTATCGGATGTATTGCCGATATCGCCGCGTTTAGCGTCAATGATGCTTAAACAATCTTTAGGCAAGTATTTATAAGTATCAATTAAGCTTTGCAATCCTTTTATGCCATAAGCCTCATAAAAAGCGGCATTAGGTTTATAGGCAATGCAAAGGTCCTGAGTAGCATCAATAATGCGTTTGTTAAATTCAAATATAGGATCGGGGTACGATTTTAAAAATTCGGGGATCTTATTGATATCGGGATCAAGCCCAACACATAAAAATGATTTCTTTTTTTTGATCTGTTCAATTAACTCCTGGCGGGACATCATCAGCTGCTGAATAATATTTTAATTGTCAAAAAAACTAAAAATTTGGCTTATGTGTTCTGATATAGGTGATATTTATTTAATTAATTTGAAATTAAAGAATAATTGTTTACACTTGCATCGTTTTCCATTGAATTTTTCTTGCACTAAAGAAACAATTTAAATCACCACGCTTTTTATTATCACTTTATATAATACTTGCTTGGGTTTGGATGTTTACTAAAACAAGGTTTCAAGATCAATTTCTTTCAATTATAGCCTCATATGTTTTTACATGTGCTCAAAGCTTTAACACTTGCATAGAAATTTTTACCGTTTGAAAACACATTACAATTAAAAAATCCCATTGAACTATAATTCATATCATGTCTGATAAAATTGAATTGAACGACAAACTCGTTTCTGAGTTGCGCGAAATTGCCAGAAATTTAGGTATTGCTGAGGCCGACGAACTACGTAAAGCTCAGCTTGTTACCCGCATTATTGAACAACAACAGCTTATTGAAGCCGCCAGGGCCCAGCAAAATCTTGTTGAATCAAATTATACCCCTACCCCTGCTCCTGGTGAAGAACCGGCTGAAACAGCTGAAAAGCCCCGCAAAAGAGCCCGTGTTATAAAAACTAAAGATTCATCAAAACCACGCATCGAAGTTCCGTTAGATGATACCAATCTTTTTGATGCACAGGATGATGAGCCCGCACAGGAAGATCCGGAAAGTGAAGTTCCTGTAACTGCAGAAACAGAAGCCCCTCAAGCAGGTGAAACAGTAACCCGTACAGAGGAAGTTGTTCCTGAAGCCCGCCCGCAAAAATTTGAGCGCAGGGTTAACAGCAACCAAAATCAGCAAAAAGCACAGGAGATCCCAATCAATCTCGACTTTGATAACGTAATTGTAAACGAAGGTGTTTTGGAAATCATGCCTGATGGTTACGGCTTCCTTCGTTCATCTGATTATAACTACCTTACTTCTCCCGATGATATTTATGTATCGCAATCGCAGATAAAATTATTTGGTCTTAAAACAGGTGATACCGTTCGCGGAAGCATTCGCCCTCCTAAAGAAGGCGAAAAATATTTCCCGTTGGTACGCGTTGAGGCTATTAACGGCCGGATCCCTGCCGAGGTACGTGACCGCGTTCCGTTTGATCACTTAACACCGCTTTTCCCATCAGAGAAACTGAGCCTGTTCACCGATCCGAACAACTACTCAACCCGCATCATGGACCTGTTTTCGCCAATTGGTAAAGGTCAGCGTGGTTTGATCGTGGCGCAGCCAAAAACAGGTAAAACCATGTTATTAAAGGATGTAGCCAATGCAATAGCCAAAAACCATCCCGAAGTATACCTTATTATATTATTAATTGACGAGCGTCCTGAGGAGGTTACTGATATGGCCCGCAGCGTACGTGCCGAAGTTGTATCATCAACCTTTGATGAGCCTGCTGAGCGCCATGTAAAAATTGCCAATATCGTGCTTGAAAAAGCAAAACGTATGGTGGAGTGCGGTCATGACGTAGTAATTCTGTTGGATTCTATTACCCGTTTGGCCCGTGCTTATAACACCGTTGCCCCTGCATCGGGTAAAATATTATCAGGTGGTGTTGATGCTAACGCGCTGCACAAACCTAAACGCTTTTTTGGTGCTGCCCGTAACATTGAGGATGGCGGTTCATTAACCATTATCGCTACTGCGCTTACTGAAACCGGCTCAAAAATGGACGAGGTTATTTTTGAAGAATTTAAAGGTACCGGTAACATGGAATTACAGTTGGATCGTAAATTATCAAACAAACGTATCTTCCCTGCTATCGATATCACAGCTTCAAGTACCCGCCGCGACGACTTACTACTTGACCGCGAGACACTTCAACGTGTTTGGATCCTTCGCAACCACCTTGCCGACATGAATTCGCAGGAATCTATGGAGTTTTTACAGGCCCAGATTAAGGGTACAAAAACTAACGAAGAATTTCTGATTTCGATGAATTCGTAATATTTTAGCGATAATGAAGTTATAAGTAAGTAGAATATTATTTGTAACTTCATTATTACTTAATAATTTCCTGATAACTTCATGGCGAAATGAAGAGACGCGTTAAAAAACACCTTCCGAATGCTATTACCTGTGCCAATCTATTTAGCGGTTGTATAGGGATTGTTTTCGCCTTTCAGGGTAACCTGGTAGTGGCTGCTTATGCCATTTTCCTTAGCTCTATATTTGACTTTTTCGATGGACTTGCGTCAAGGGTACTAAATTCCTATTCATTCATAGGTAAAGATCTTGATTCACTTGCCGATATGGTAAGCTTTGGCGTGCTGCCATCGGTTATTATGTATGAGCTATTTTTACAGGCACCACAGATAAACGGAGTAAGCCAGCTATTAAACTTTGTAGCCTTTTTGCTACCGGTATTTTCGGCATTAAGGTTAGCTAAATTTAATAACGATACCAGGCAGTCGGATAGTTTTATAGGCCTGCCAACACCGGCAAATGCTATACTGATAGCATCGCTACCATTAATAGTACAGCAATACGATGCTTTGGCCCATTACATACTAAGCCCATACTTCCTTACTGTGTTGGTACTGGTAATGTGCTCACTATTGGTATCCGAAATACCGTTAATGTCGCTTAAATTCAAAAACCGCGACTTTAACAAAAACATTTTCCGTTATTTACTGCTCTTGTTTTCGGCAATACTCATACTATTTTTTAAATTTGTGGCCGTTCCGGTGGTTATATTTATTTATATCACCTTATCTCTAATTCAAACAAAACTCACAAATGACAAAGTTCCGGGCTGAAATCGAAGTAATGCCCAAAAAAGAAATACTTGATCCACAAGGAAAAGCAGTAACCGGCAGCATGAAAAACCTCGGTTTAACCGAAATCCATAACGTTCGCATCGGCAAACACATTACGCTTGAAATTGAAGCTAAAAATGCCGAGGTTGCCAGCGCCAAAGTTGATCAGGCCTGTAAAAGCCTGCTGGCTAACCTGATCATGGAAAGCTATACTTTTAAAATAGCTGAAGTTTAATTCAGGTTAAAGGCGAAAGGTAAAAGGCCAAAGGTTTTTTATCTGTATAAACAACTAAAACTTTATAAAATACAAAAGGCAAAAGGGAAACCTCTTGCCTTTGTTTTTTTATCTAATCGGGAAGGAAAACCTTTAACCTTTCACCTTACAAATTAGCTTCCTTTTCAGCTTTAATTTCTTTTAAAGTGATGAGGTTTGCGGATACCATGCTGTTCACCTGGTTAAACTTTTCGAATATCTCTGCCGGATTTTGACCGCCGGCTTTGCAGGCCAGCTCAACTTCCTGAATAGTGGCCTGGCTTATAGGCATACCAAAAAAACCAAGGTTGGGTTTTAATTTATGAGCTGCTTGTGCGGCCAGCGCCCAGTCCTGGTTATTTAATGCGCCGCTGATTGTGTTAAGTAATTCGGGCGATTGCTCTAGGAACATCCCTATCGAATCGACAATAAAATCATCGCTACCATCAGCAATCTCGTATAAAAAAGAAAGATCAAGATCCTGATCCGGTGAAATATCTGCCATTATAAAAGCTTTGTGTTTATTCAAAAATATGCTTTTTTACGATTAAGTTATCCTTTAGTTCATCCTTTAGCTGCAAAATATTTTTTTTAAACACAGGATGAATAAAATCAGGTACTATCTCGGCCAAAGGGATAAGCGTAAAACTGCGTTTATACAATTCGGGATGCGGTACCACCAGGTTAATCTCATGGATCACTTTATCGCCATAAAACAAAATATCAATATCAATGATACGCGATCCCCATTTAACCTCACGCTTGCGCCCCATTTGCAGTTCGATACCTAATATTTTTTCAAGGACATCCTGCGCCGAAAGATCTGTTTGCAGCATCAGCACCTGGTTAAGGTAGTCGGGTTCATCGGTTTTCCCCCACGACTGCGTTTCATAAACAGATGATACCAATTTAACAGGGGCAATTTGAGCAGAGATAGATTCAATTGCCTGCTGCAGAAACAATTCGCGGGTACCAAGGTTACTCCCGAGTAATAAAAAAACATCAATCATGTTGTAACAAATATAATGGAAACCGCTCTTAGCATTATACGGCTCCTTATTACTAAGTTTGCATAGTTAAAAAGATTTATAACATTAATGAAACAATTCTTCAAATTCGTTCTGGCCACTATTGTAGGGGTAATTATTTCAGGTATTATATTAGGTGTTATAGGAGCTGGCATTGTAATCGGCCTCATAGCATCGGCCGGCAGCGACAAAACGGTAGATGTTAACCCAAACTCCATCTTATATATGTCGCTCAAAACCCAGATAACCGAGCGTACTCCCAATAATCCGCTTGCAGGCCTGGATTTTTTAGGACTGAGTGAAGATAAATCAATCGGGTTAAATGATATCCTTGCTGATATCAAAAAGGCCGAAACCGACGATAACATTAAAGGCATATATCTTGATGAAAGCTATATGACAGCAGGTCAGGCTACCACCGAAGAAATTCGCAATGCACTTATCGATTTTAAAAAATCGGGCAAATTTATTGTAGCCTATGCCGAAGTTTATACACAGGGCTTTTACTACCTGGCCTCCGTTGCCGATAAGGTTTACATTAACCCCAAAGGCATTTTTGAGTTTCATGGCTTTAGTTCACAAACCACTTTCCTGAAAGGTGCGTTGGATAAGTTAGGGATTGAAGCACAGATCATTAAAGTTGGCACCTATAAAAGCGCCGTTGAGCCGTTGTTCCTTACCAAAATGAGCGACGCCAATAAGTTACAGGTAACCTCATACCTGGGCTCGTTATATGATCACTTTTTAACCGGTATCAGCAAAAGCCGCGGTGTAAATAAAGATTCATTATTTACTTATGCCGATAACATGCGCATACAATTTCCTGAAGATGCCTACAAATTGAAATTGGTTGATGGCTTAAAATATAAAGACGAGATCCTGAACGATTTGAAAAGACGTACCGGTACCGATTTAAAAGACGACCTGAAAAGCGTGGATCTGCGGGACTATGCCAAAAGCAAAAGCGATGATTCGGATGATAAAGAGGACGACTCGTCATCAAAAAACCGTATTGCCATTGTTTACGCATCTGGTGATATTACCGGCGGCGATGGCGATGATAACAATATTGGCTCGGAAACTATTTCTAAAGCATTGCGCAAAGCCCGTTTGGACGATAAAGTTAAAGCTGTAGTACTGCGTGTAAATTCACCAGGGGGCAGTTCGCTTGCATCTGATGTGATCTGGCGCGAGGTAAAACTGATCCACGAAAAGAAACCAATCATCGTTTCTATGGGCGATTATGCGGCATCGGGCGGTTATTATATTTCATGCGCTGCCGATTCTATTATCGCGCAGCCTAATACTATTACCGGCTCTATAGGCATTTTTGCAGTGCTGCCAAACATGCAAAAACTATTTAACGATAAATTGGGTGTAACGTTTGATGGCGTAAAAACCGGTAAATATGCAGATCTGGGTGATATCAGCCGCCCGCTGAGCCCGGAAGAACGACTGATACTCCAAAATAGTGTAAACCACGGTTATGATGAGTTCACTAAAGCCGTAGCCGATGGCCGCGGTAAAACACAGGCCTACATTAACAGTATTGGCCAGGGCCGTGTGTGGACAGGTGAACAAGCCTTGAAAATTGGTTTAGTTGACCGTTTGGGAAATATAAACGATGCCATAACATCCGCCGCTAAAAAAGCTAAGATTAAAAGCTACAACATTGTAAGTTACCCTGAGCAAAAAAGTATTTTCAGCAAAGTGGGCAGTGGTTTAAGTGCAGAAGTTCAAACCCGCATGGTAAAAAATGAGCTTGGCGAAAACTACAGAGTTTATCAACAGATAAAAGGTGTCACCCAAATGATGCGTACCCCGCAGGCCCGCCTGCCTTACGATCTGGTGATTAAATAAAATTTCATTAATACATACATTTTGATTGTGAAAAGCCACCTGTATGGGTGGCTTTTTTTTGAAACGCGAGGTTGTAAGCAAGACTTACGAAGTTTTAAAAACTTCGTAAGTCTGTTAAATATAATACCCCTTACCCCCTCTTCAAATAAGCATTCGGAACATTCTTCGGCACATAATCAATTCCATAAGCATGCTTTATAAGCAGACTCACAGTTTCCATAATCGTTTGCTCTTTACGATGAAATTGTGGCAACGAACCCATCATGGCATAACTTATCGGGTTTACGGCCGGGATAAACGTCTCCCATTCGTATCCCCTGCCCCAAATCAAACCATTAACAGTGATATACAAATCGGCGCCGTTTTGCAATAGAAAGTGAAGCATGTCAACCGAGCTATTACCGTTTTGATTAACCGTATGAAAAATGGGCGTATGCCCGCCGAAACCGTGTTCGTCAAAGGCGGCTTTAGCATTTACATCAGCACCATGTTCCAAAAGCATCTTAGCACAGGCAAGGCTATTATATTCGGCACAAAAATGCATTAAAGTGCCGCCAGTTAACGGAGTGTATGTGTTATTGTATAAGGAACAGGTCTTGTTAATAACCGTGGGGTCTGCATTTAAAGCCTGCTTCAACATTTCCTCATCGTGAGCCAAAACTGCCAGCAGCGCTTTATCTTCATACTCAAGTCCGGCATCAATAAACGCCTGCACACAATCTTTAAACCGCGGACCGCGGGCGTACATTTCAACCATCATAGTAAAAACCGGCATCCCATCATGAACTTCGTTCGGGCTGCCGCCTTTATTAAAGTACGCTTTGATCTCATCAACTGAATGAGTTTCGGCTGCGTAAAGGATGTCGTTATAATTGGGCATATTATTTTCAGGAACTTAAAATAAGTTTGCTTAGCGGCGTTCAGTGATATTTGTTGTCGCAACAACTTTTAGCCTTATATTCGCTAACTATAAATTTATGAAAACAAAAAACCTACACCTCCGAATTCCTGCTTTAATTTTATTAACAGCTATCCTTTTCACATCTTGCAAAAAAGACAGTCCGGTTAAACCAAAAGAAAACCACCTTTCAAGCTTCAACATTTTAAAATCAGACGGCACAGCATTTGATAAAAACGACATCTCCATCTCCGTTGCTACAGACAGCATCAGTGTAACGGTACCTATTTTTACTGATGTTACCAATCTTATCCCTGATTTAAAAGTAGATGCCGGAGCATCTGTATCACCTGCTAATGGTGTTAAAAACAACTTTATCGAACCCGTTACCTATAGCGTTACGGCCTCCGATGGCACCGTAAAAAAATACAAAGTGATTGTTCATCATGATAAACTTAAAAATGTGGTTTATGTAGGTGGACATGACAAAAACCTATACGCGCTTAACGCAAATACGGGTGCGCTTATCTGGAAATATACCGCCCAGGGCGGTATGGAGTATTCCAGCCCGGTATTGGTAAACGGCATTTTATATATTGGCAGTGTTGACCATAACATGTATGCGCTTGATCCCGTTACCGGAGCGCTAAAATGGAAATTTGCAACGCAAAGCAGCATCATGTCGGTTCCGGCAATTGTAAACGGCATTGTATACTTCGGTAGTGACGACAGCTATGTTTACGCTGTTGATGCTTTGACCGGAACATTAAAATGGAAATATAAAACTGGGTTTAATGCCGATACCGACCCTCTTGTTAAAAACGGCGTTGTTTATATGGGCAGTGGTGATGGAAAGTTATATGCTTTAAACGCTTTATCCGGAAATCTAAAATGGAGCTTCGATACAGGAAATTTATTGATCGACTGGCGCATACTTGAATCAAACGGGGCGGTGCTTATAGGCGGTCGTTCGGGAGTATTATATGCGCTTAACGAAAACGATGGCTCGGTAAAATGGAGTGCTTCCGTTGGCGGCGGTAACACTTTAGAACGATCAAAAGTAGTGATTAACAATGGCGTTATTTATATTACAGATGGAGCGTATGGCAGCCTGCGTGCAATAAAAGAAAGCGATGGCTCGCCGATATGGAAAAGCCTTGACAATTTAGGCTTTTGGTCGGGGCCAACCCTCGCAAATGGCTTTTTATATGTCAGCTCCAATGATAACAACTTCTACATAATTAATGCAGCTACCGGTGCCGTTATCATCAAAAAAATGCTGATAACAAATGGATCCTTAGCTACCATAGCCGATGGTAAAATATTTGTTGCCGCCGGCGGCGAACATTTCTTTTACGCGCTTGATGCCGTAACAGCAACTCCTGTATGGAAATTTCCACTACCTGAAAGTATTCTCAACTCGCAGGCGCTGGTTGTAGATAAAAATGGGGACTGGTAATTTCCCTCGTTAAAAGACAAAAAACGCCACCAATTATGTGGCGTTTTTTGTTTTAGATAACCTCTTTGAATATTAAGCTGAATTAAAAACAAACACGCCGCTTAAGCTGTCATTACAATGGCTTTTTGTATTTTTACCGCCTCATTGTAATTATGGAAAATAAACCCATAGCCCGTACGCTTCGTCTACTCTCGCAACTCATGGAACTCCATGAGGTTAATCCGTTCAAGATCAAATCGGTAGCTAATGCAGCTTTTAAGGTTGACAAGCTGCCCTTCCCTATCGCCGGTAAAAAGCTGGACGAATTGGAAAAGATTGATGGCATAGGTAAAAGTATTGCCGGCAAAGTAGCCGAGCTGCTTGCAACCGGCACCATGACCGAACTGCAGGACCTGCTGGATAAAACTCCCGATGGCGTGGTTGAAATGATGGGTATTAAAGGTATCGGCCCTAAAAAGGTAGCCATCATCTGGAAAGAACTTGGCATCGAAAACACCGGCGAGCTTTTTTATGCCTGCAATGAAAACCGGTTGATAGAGGCCAAAGGCTTCGGTCTTAAAACGCAGGAAGAGATCCGCAAGGCAATCGAGTTTAGGATGGCAAGTAACGGCAAATTCCTTTTTGCCCAGGTTGAAAAGGAAGCCAACGAGCTGATGGATGAGGTGAAAGCCATTTTCCCTGATGCATTGAAGCACTTTGCCGGCGAATTCAGGCGCTTAAATGAAATCATTACTGAAATTGTGATCGTTGTTGGCAGTATTAACCATGATGTAGCCTACGATGCATTGGTAAACTCAACCATACTTGGTAACGTAAGCAAGAACAAAAACCATATCCAGGGCGAACTGCAAAACGGCCTGCTTGTTGATATTGTTTGCGTTGACAAGGCCGATTATTATAAAGAATTATTCATCAATACCGGTACCGAAGAGCATGTACAGGCAGTGTTTGACAGGATAAACGTTCCTGTTGAGCAGCCCGAAACAGAAGAAATGATCTATACCAAAGCCGGTTTGGCCTGGCTACAACCCGAGCTTCGTGAAGGTACCCTATTTATTGAAAAGGCTGAAAAGAACGAGCTGCCAACGTTGATCAACTGGCATGACCTGAAAGGCACACTTCATAACCACAGCACCTGGAGCGATGGCGTAAACACCATTGAAGAAATGGCATTATATTGCCGTGATACGCTGAAACTGCAATACCTGGGCATGTGTGATCATAGCAAAAGTGCATTTTATGCCAAAGGCCTAAGCATTGAGCGGGTATTGCAGCAACACGAAGAAATTGATACCCTTAATAAAAAGCTCGACGGCTTCCATATTTTTAAAGGCATCGAGTCGGACATTTTGTATGATGGTTCGCTTGATTACCCGGACGAGATTCTGCAAAAATTTGATTTCATTGTAGCTTCGGTACACTCCATCCTCAAAATGGATGAAGAAAAGGCTACTTCAAGGCTCATTACCGCCATTGAAAACCCTTATACAACTATATTAGGCCATCCTACCGGCAGGCTTTTATTAAGCCGTAGCGGATATCCTATTAATTATAAAAAAGTAATAGATGCCTGCGCAGCCAATAACGTAGTTATTGAGATCAATGCAAATCCATTGCGGCTCGACCTCGACTGGCGCTGGCACCAATATGCTTTGGATAAAGGCGTTATGCTATCCATAAACCCCGATGCCCACCGCATTGAAGGTTTCACCGATATGCATTACGGCATCCTGGCGGCCCGCAAAGGTGGTTTATATAAGGAGATGTGCATGAACGCAATGTCGCTGGCAGAAATCACGCAGGCGTTTGCAGCTAAAAGAGGTTAGGAAAAAGAGATTAGAGGTTGGAGATCAGAGGTTAGGAAGACACAATTTAATGACCTAATGACGCAATGAAACAATGACTAAATTAAATGAACCACTTAAAAGATAAAGTACAATCTATACAGGCAGCATCCCATAAACCGGCAATACTGGTTATTGGCGACCTGATGGTTGACCACTATATATGGGGCACTGCTACCCGCCTGTCGCCCGAGGCGCCTGTACCTATTGTAAACGTAAAAAACGAAACAACCACACTGGGTGGTGCCGGTAACGTGGTTCAAAACCTGGTATCATTAGGTGCAAAAGTTATTGTTGCCGGTGTAATTGGCGATGATCAGGCGGCCGGAGAACTCATTAAGATCCTGGCTGACGAAGGCGTTGAAACCGACACCATCATAAAAGATACCAACCGCCCTACAACAGTTAAAACCCGTGTTGTTGTAGGCAGCCATCAACTGGTACGTGTTGACCGTGAAATTACCGACGAAGTATCGGAGCCTATTGCCAACGAACTTATCAGTAAGCTAACCGGTTATATCGATAATGCTGACATGGTACTTTTGTCTGATTATAACAAAGGCTTGTTTTCGCCGTTTCTAACACAAGGCATTATCAAGGCGGCAAATGCTAAAGGTAAAAAAGTGATTATTGATCCTAAGGGACTTAATTACGAAAAATACAAGGGTGCTTTTATCATCAAACCCAACCGCAAGGAATTGTCGGAGGCTGCTAAAACCGAAAAAATCAACTCGATAGAAAGCCTGCAGCAAGCCGGAAAGGTTATTTTTGAGCAAACAGGTACGCAATATATCGTAGTTACTTTGTCTGAAGAGGGCATGGTAATACTAAGCGAACAGGATTATCAAAGTTTGCCCGTAAAAGCCACCGAGGTTTTCGATGTAACAGGTGCAGGCGATACTGTATTAGCTACAATGGCCTACTTTATGGCTGGTGGCTTGAGCATTGAAGATTCATGCGAACTGGCCAACCACGCAGCTGCCATAGTAATCCGCCGCGTGGGCAGTGCAACAACTACTTTGGACGAGATTGTTGAAGATATATTAAAAGGTGAAAGGTAAAAGGTTAAAGGCGAAAGATAAAAGGTCAAAAAATGACTCGATGACTTAATGACCTAATGAAATAAAATTAATGAACCAAAAGATATTAAACGAACTTAAAGATCATCAGGATACCCTGCAAAAGGTAATTGATACGCTTGGCAGCGATATTGAGGTAGCCTGCGATATGATCACTTCAACTATAAAAAACGGTAACAAGGTATTGCTGGCCGGTAACGGCGGTAGTGCTGCTGATGCCCAGCATATTGCAGCGGAGCTTAGCGGGCGTTATGTGAAAGATCGCAAACCTTTACCGGGCATTGCCTTAACTGTTGATACTTCGGCGCTTACTTCTATTGCCAACGACTATGGTTATGAGCATGTATTTTCACGCCAGCTGGAGGCCTTTGCCCGGCCGGGCGATTTATTTATTGGCATTTCTACAAGCGGCAACAGTCCGGGGATTTTAGCAGCCTTTGAGTCGGCTAAAAAACTGAAAGTTAAAACTTTAGGCCTTTCAGGCAGGGATGGTGGTAAAATGAACGGACTTTGTGAATTGAATATCATCGTGCCATCAAATATTACCGCGCGCATCCAGGAAATGCATATCCTTATCGGGCATATCCTGTGTACAGCAGTTGATGATCTTTTTTGATTAATAACATTATATACTAACTTAACCAAGGCAACAGCTTTAAAAACAGGAGGCACCTACGGAGCCAATACTAATCGATTTTTGTCTACACACATGGTACTCCTACGGAGTTTAACATACTGTAAATTCAACTCCATAGGAAGTAACATGTTTATAGGAAGAATACACTCCAAAGAAGGGCTCCAGCGGAGCCTCCTATTGGCCATTTGATTTAAAAGCGATTGGCCATCAAGAAGGTTACTACCATAATATAAAGTAGAGACGCATGACATGCGCCTTTTCAACTGATAAAATACAGAGAGACATGTAACGTATCTCTACAGGAAAAAAATAAATGAGGACAGGTTTCGAAAAAACACTTCTTGATAAAATAACTGACCAGCCGTCATTGCAGGCACAGATCAAAAACTGGCAGGCCGAAGGTAAAAAAGTGGTATTTACCAATGGCGTTTTTGACCTGTTGCATATAGGACATCTCACCTACCTGGCTAAAGCAGCCGAACTTGGCGACAAGCTGGTGATTGGTCTTAATGCTGATAGCTCGGTAAAGCGTATCAAAGGCCCAACCCGCCCTGTTAACGATCAAAACAGTCGTGCAGCATTGTTGGCGGCCCTATTTTTTGTAGATGCCATTGTTGTTTTTGAGGAAGATACGCCTCTTAACCTGATCAGTTCCCTCCTACCTGACATCCTGGTAAAAGGTGCAGATTATGCAGTTGAAAACATTGTTGGCGCTAAAGAAGTGATTGCCAACGGCGGCGAGGTTAAAACCATTAATTTTGTTGAAGGATATTCATCAACCTCAATAATCGAAAAAATCAGGAACCAGATTTCCTGAACTTGATATAAACATGAAGATACTGGTGATCCGCTTTAGCTCGATGGGTGATATAATTTATACCACACCTGTTGTGCGCTGCCTAAAAAAGCAGGTACCTGATGCTGAAGTACACTTTTTAACCAAACCGGCCTTCAAATATATTTACGATAATAACCCTTACGTTGATAAACTGCTGTTACTAAAGCCTTCTTTAACAGATACTATCAACGAGATTAAGGCCGAAAAGTATGATCAGATCATTGATCTGCATAATAATCTCCGTACAAGTATAATCAAACTACGCACAGGCATCAAAGCATCAACCTATAAAAAACAGCCAATTTTAAAATGGCTGAGCTTAAGGCTGAAACGTAACCTGGTAAGTAAGGAGCATTTGGTTGACAGGTATTTAAAAGCAGTTAAGTTTTTAGGCGTAGTTAATGACGATAGCCCGATTGACTATTACATCAAAGCCGAACATGACATAACTAAATTACTTCCGGTTAGTCATCAGAATGGTTATGTTGCTTTTGTAATAGGCGCCACTCATTTTACCAAGCGGATGCCTAATTACAAAATCATCAGTATTTGTAAACAGCTTCAACTACCAGTTTTATTATTGGGCGGCAATGATGTAAAAGCCAATGGCGATGAAATAGCTGCGGCTGTTGGCGTATCTGCTTATAATGCCTGCGGTATTACCTCCCTTGATGAATCCGTTTTCCTGGTATCCGAAGCGCAAAATGTAATTGGTTTTGATACCGGCCTCACACATATTGCCGAAGCATTTAACGTGCCAATAGCCTCGGTTTGGGGCGGCACCACTCCCAACTTGCTGGGCGTTTGGCCTTATAAAGTGAAGGAAGTACTGGTTGCAGGTATTGATCTGCCCTGTCGCCCCTGTTCCAAATTCGGTCTTGAAAAATGCCCCCTTGGCCACTTTAAGTGTATGAACGATATGCCAGAGACAGATATCGTGAGTTTCTCCAACCGATAACTGACAATTGTAAAACATTGCCTGCGTTATACTTACAGCTTCACAACTGTTAATATTTCGCAAAAAACATTAGATGTCTTTTACCGTAAGTGTATTTGTATAACTTTGTGAATTAACTTAAAATCCTTACACGATGAAAAAAACCTTACTCAGCCTGTGCCTTTTAATGGCATCCTTCGCAGCATTTGCTCAATTACCAACCTTTGGCGTTAAAGGAGGCGTAAACTTCGCTACTTTACATGCAACAGTCGATGGATTTAGTGGTTCCGGCAATTCCGGTAGCTTAACCTCATTCAATGTAGGCGCTTTTGTCGATTTCAAATTTGGAAACGTATCATTGCAACCGGCTTTAAACTTTACCGGCAAAGGCGGTTCGTCAAGCTTCGCTGTCGACGATGAAACGAGCTCAAACAGCAAAGTAAAACTTTACTATCTACAGGTACCTGTAAATGTTGTTTACCATGTACCTGCAGTTGTTGGCGACTTTTATTTTGGTGCCGGCCCATACCTTGGCATGGGTATTTCTGGCAAAGCAAAAGATGATAGCGGCAATTCCGAAGATGTTAAATTTGGCAGCGGGCAGGACGAAATTAAAAGAACAGATGCTGGTTTAAATGCCATAGTTGGCTTTAAATTTAAAACCGGCTTTCTTATCAATGCTAACTACGATTGGGGTTTAACCAATATCACCAATGTTGATGGTATTAAACTTACAAACCGCGTTTTCGGCGTTTCAGTAGGCTACGCGTTCTAATTAACCCCCAAAATTAAAGAGGATTCTGCTCCTCTTTAAAAAGGAGGAGCCTTTGCTTCTCCTTTTTAATTTAGTATAATTGAAACCTATTAAAAACCTTTCACGTTATATTTATAAAACCGTAATATTATAAACCGATTGCTCTCCCGTTTAGAATCATGAAAAAATTATTACTGATACGCCACGCAAAAGCCACTCATGAAAGTGGTTATATTGATTTTGACAGGCCGCTAAAACAATCGGGAATGCAGGATGCGGTTTTAATGGCTACCCTATTAAAAGGGCAGTTGCAAATTCCTCAAATTATCATAACAAGTCCGGCGCTTCGTACAAAAACTACTGCCGATATTTTTGCCAACCAGTTTAAATTATCTGCCCCCCGCGAGGATAAAAGAATTTATGAAGCAAGTGAAAATACCTGGGTAAAAGTAATCAACAGCCTGCCCGATGAGTATGATTTTATTGGCATAGTTGGCCATAACCCGGGCATAAGCCAGATATTATACTACCTTACCAGTCAGTTAAAAGAAATGCCTACCTGCGCCGTGGCAGTCATAACTTTTGAAAATGACAGCTGGCAATCTATCAGTGAAGAGGATGGAAAACTGGTACATTTTGATTCGCCGAAGGGATAGTTTTAAGTCCGAAGTCTTAAGTCTATAGTCTTTAGTTCTAAGTCGAAAGATTTTAAAACAGATAGTCACTTTTTGACTTAAGACTTAGAACTTAAAACTTCAATTCACCTTATAAGTTTTCCCCGGCAGCGAGCTGATATAACCCTGCATCTCCATATTTAGTAAGTTCATTGCCAGCTGGCTCATAGGCATATTGGCCTTCAGCGTAAGATCATCGATAGCAACCGGTGTGCTGTTTTGCCGAAGTATATCCATGATCAGCCGTTCATCGTCCGACAGATCAAACGGTAGCATAAATTGCTCAACAGGCTTATTAGTATCATTCTTTTCCCAGCCCAAACTAAAAGCCAGATCAGCAGTACAGGTTAGCAGGCTTGCTTTATTATTGCGGATCAGGAAGTTACAACCTTCAGAAAATTCGTCGCCTAACCGGCCTGGAAAAGCAAATACATCCCGGTTATAAGAATTGGCTATTTCGGCCGTGATAAGTGCACCGCCCTTTATACTGGCTTCAATCACTACTGTTGCGTCGGCAATACCGGCAACAATCCTGTTTCGCTGCGGAAAGTTTTCCCTATCGGGATTGGTTCCCGAAGGATATTCAGACAATAATCCCCCGTTTTGAAGCATTTTATCAGCTGTAGCACGGTTTTGAGCAGGGTAAAGTCTATCAAGCCCATGGCCAAGTACACCTACGGTTGGCAGATTGAGTTTCACGCATTCTTTATGAGCAGCTACATCAATACCATGCGCCAGGCCACTTACTATTAAAACGTTATATTGCTTTAATTCCTCAATCAACTGATGACATAACTGTCGGCCATAATCTGTGGCATTCCGGGTACCCACTATACTAATGATATGAGGAGGGTTAAGATCCATTTTCCCCTTTGCATAAAGCAACACCGGCGAATCGTGGCAATTTTTTAGGCGTTTAGGATACCGGGGATCAGTATAAAAAATAACATCTATACCTTGTTGTTCTATAAACTTAAGCTCCTTTTCGGCCTGCTTTAAAGCATCATCAAAATCCCATTTTACAGCCCGCTTCTCTCCTATTCCCGGTATCCTGGTCATTTTTTCGGGCGAAGCTTTAAACACCTCTTCTTCATTGCCGAGGTAAGCAATTAGTGCTTTAGCCGCTACAGGACCGAGATTTTTAACAAAAGATAAGGCAACTTTATGGAGTAATGACATTGGGTTTAGATGCGCAGATTATAGATTACAGCCCCGCAAATTATAAATATTCGGCCGATTTCCAAGTAAGATCGAACGTTATTTGAAATACAGGATATGCAGCCTGAATAACATATTCAGCTTTAAAAGTCAAGACTTCTCTACACAATTTGCATATCTGCACACCCGTAATCTGCACATCTACCAAAAAACTATAAAAATAGTTTGTAAACTATAAAAATAGTTTTATCTTTATCTAACTATAAAAATAGTTTACTATGCATATCAAAGAACTAACCAAAGCCGAGGAACAGGTAATGCAGATCCTTTGGCAACTTAAAGAAGCCATTGTTAAGGATATTATTGAGGAAATGCCGGAGCCCAAGCCCGCGTACAACACGGTATCAACCGTAGTAAGGGTGCTGGAAGGCAAGGGTTTTATCGACCATAAGGCTTATGGCAACTCGCATGTTTACTTCCCCCTCATCAGCGATGCCGAGTATAAAAAGTTCACTTTTGATAAGATGATGAAAAACTATTTCAGCAATTCGTATCAAAGCCTGGTATCTTTTATTGTGGATGAAAAAAAGATTAGCGTGAAGGAACTGGACGAATTAACTTCATTAATTGACAAACTTAAAAACGAAAAACAATGAACTGGCTGCATTACCTCCTGGAGGCAAATTTGTACCTCGGCATATTTTATGCGGTGTATTGCCTGTTTTTAAATAAAGAAACACACTACACGCTCAACCGTGTATACTTGTTATTGAGTTGCATAATTTCGTTTGTATTGCCGGTGATACAAATTGGCTGGCTAAAAGCACTCGAATCACCAACTACTGCTTTTATTATACCGCGCAACAGCAAGCAAGCTATTGACCATAAACTGGCAGCACAACCTGCTTTAGATTTTCAGGAGCTGCTGCTTTATGTTTATATATTGGGTGCAATAGTACTTACAACTGTACTTTTAGCACGACTATACCAACTGGCAAAACTTACAAAAGCCACCAAAACCCTGGTTGATGATAAGTATAAACTTATCAATATCGAAGGTTCAAATACGGCTTTCTCCTTCTTTAACTACCTTTTTATCGGCACAAAAACAGAGGCCAACAATATCATTATCAGGCACGAACTGGTGCATATCCGTCAAAAACACTCGGCTGATATTGTTTTCCTCGAGCTGATCAAGATCATCAATTGGTTTAATCCACTGATTTATTTATTGCAGATAAGCCTGAAAACCCTACATGAATATATAGCCGATGAGCAAACGGCAGCGCAGGAAAGCGATGCATTAAGCTACTCATCATTTTTAGTAAGCAACGCTTATGGGTTAAACGGCTCGGCTCTGGCACATTCATTTTTCAATTATAACTTATTAAAAAAGAGGATAATCATGTTAAACCAAAAACGTTCGGGGAAGTTAGCCAGGCTAAAATACCTCGTGGCCGTACCCATAAGCGCCGGCCTGCTTTGCGCGTCGACCTTAGTATTCAGTAAAAGCTATGGATTTATTGACCTGATGCCAGGCTCAAAAAGTACATCCACCGCAACTGTGACTTCCCATAATCCTATTGTCGACACTTCACAAGTCAACAAATTATCCACCACTGCCAAAGGCTATAAGTACGAGGAAACCGGTTACCTTATTAACAGCAAAACCGATTTCCGGGTGATCATTACCGAAAAAAACGGCGAGCAAAAAGAATACTTCAAAAGTAAAGCAACACCAGAAGAATTGGCTACGCTGAAAAGTAAATATGGCTATACCTTCCCTAAAATGATGATCTATCCAAAACTTCCGCCTCCGCCACCTGCACCGCCTGCTCCTGGCAAAAAGCCAAAAGTAACTGACGTAAAGCTTCCGCCTCCGCCACCACCAGCAAATCCGGAAAAAACAAAAAAGGCTCCTAAAGTGGTAGAAGTTCAGGAAGCCATACCTGTAGGTAACCCCGTAGCCTCGGCGCAGCCTTCGGCTTCAGTGCAATTACCCCCTCCACCGCCCCCTGCCGATCCGATGGCACCGCTTTACAAATACATAGCCAAGCATGTAAGGTATCCAGCCGCCGCACGCAACAATCGTATTACAGGGCAGGTAACTGTGGGTTTTAAGCTAAGCAACGGAAAAATAAACGGGGTTAAAGTACTCAAAACTGTTGACCCGCAAATAGATAAAGAGGTAGCAAGGGTAGTGAGTGATTTTGATGAAAAGCTTGACGGCTTAAACCAGGGCGATTATACCCTTACCGTAGCTCTTAAGCTGATAGATTCGCACGATAAATATATAGCTAACAATATTGACAAAGAAAAAAGTCAGGTTGTTGTGGTTGGATATGTAGAATAAACTATTCTTCTATCTTTCTCGACTAAATTCATTGCCGATCGGCCTAAAACCGTCCCGGCAATTTTCTGCGTTCAGACATCTTCTCTTCCTCAAATCTCTTCTTTCACAAATAGTTAAATAATTTCATTTGATATCCAAAAGTTTGTAACTTAGTAATATATCCAATAAAATTTTAACCAAACAAGGCAAACCTATCCAAATACGCTTTGTTTAATTTATACCAATTATACTTCCTGAGCCTTACCAGCAACCTGATTTTGTTCATTTTTAAACTTTATATTATGAAAAAGTTCGGTATCATTTTAGCAATTGTGGGCGTTTTAATGCTCATTGGAGGCAACTTTTTTTATGGTCATACAATCAACGCCGTAGATAGCTCAGGCAGCTCAATTATTACTACCGGCTTAAATGGCGGTTGGACTTTTAAGCTACCTGTTTTTGCCGGTGGTGCTTTATTTTACCTGGGATTTGTTTTCTGGGCTGCATCACGTACCGACAACCAGCACCATGATCATTTGATATAAAACACGCTGCAGATTCAAAGAAATAGTAGCTTTAATAAAAGAGTCATATTACTTTGTCAGGCGAAAATCTGCCTACAAAACCCAGCTTCGGGAAGCACCACGAGCAGGTAAAAACTTACGAAGTTTTTAAAACTTCGTAAGTTTGGATTAGATATCTTATAAACGGCAATGATGTTGACAGCGGGGTATTATCCCTTTACATATATCACCTGTTTGGTTTCAAAAAATTCCTCTTTGAAGTAATCTTTCAGGTTATATTGGGTAACCTTTAACCCCGATTCTTTGATCTCCAGGTCAAGGTTGCCGCCTTTTAAATACAGGATGCCGTTGGGCAATTTATTGTTAGATTCTTTGTTGAATTTACCCTTTACCCATGGATAAAAATCCTTCAGTTGAGTAACAGCACGTGATACTACAAAGTCAAATTTATCAGCAATTTGCTCGGCCCTTGAGTGCGATGCCTTTACATTTTTGAGCCCTAAGCCTGATGCTACTTCACTAACAACCTTGATTTTTTTTCCGATAGAATCAACCAGATGAAACCGGGTCTCCGGAAATAAAATAGCCAGCGGAATACCGGGAAAACCGCCGCCGGTACCTACGTCAAGCACATTTTCGCCCGGTAAAAAAGCCATAACTTTGGCAATACCGAGTGAATGCAGCACGTGGCGTTCATACAAAAGATCAATATCTTTGCGCGAAATTACGTTGATCTGGCTGTTCCAATGCTCATATAAAGCAGGCAATTTTTCAAATTGCTGCCGCTGCTCTGTACTTAAATCAGGAAAATATTGTAGAATTATTTCAGATGTCATCCCTGTTAAAACGGTTAATAATATTGCCAAGCAGGTACCTTGCCCTAAACAATTGAGCCTTTACGGTACCTAAAGGAAGGTCAAGCTGCTGGGCTATTTCCTCGTACGAAAGCTCATCAAAATAGCGTAAAGTAATGAGATTTCTGTAACGTGTTGGCAAGCTTTCAATCAGCAATTTCAACTCCTGGGTTTGTTGTTTTTTGATAGAAGTTTCTTCCGGGTTAAGAGTATCAGCCTTAATTTGCAGGGGCTTTTCATCACCTTCGTCATCCATCATACCATGAATTGACATGGTACTTAACTTCTTTTTTCGAATAAAATCGATGCAATTATTGGTTGCCACCCTAAAAAGCCAGGTACTAAAAGCAAAATCGGGCTGGTATTTTTCAAGCTTTTCAAATGCTTTGGCAAAGGTTTCAACCGTTAAATCCATCGCATCCTCCTTGTTGTTTACCATTTTAAGCACCATAAAATAAATCGAATCTTTATAACGGTGCATCAGGTCAGCATAGGCTTTTTGATCTCCCTGCCTTGCTTTCACAACCAGGTGAAAATCATTCTTTGCATTTTCGGTAAAGTTGGCGTTTATTTCCATTGAGTAGTTTTTAAAAAGGTACCGATCAATCCAAAAACGTTTAAATACATATAATACAATATGTCAAAAAAGGGGAGATACCACAAAAGGTCTTTGCCATTAAGTTTCTTAAATATACGATTATAAATGGCTATTTGTAATATCAACCGAAAAACGCACAAACCTAATGCCAGTAACGGCTCATATCCTAAAATAAGGAATAATATCAATAAAATATAGAATATAAAACCACTAACCGCATCAAAACTAAGCATACGCCTGTGCTGGTTTTTATACAATTTACCCACACCCATGTGGCGTTTTTTTTGCTTAAACCACGATTTAAATGTGGTTTTAGCTTCTGTAAACATAAATGATTCGGGGCTCAATTCAACTACCGTATTATCGGGAGTAGCATGTTGGTTAACAAACAAATCATCATCGCCGGATATTACGTGCATGTGCGACGCAAACCCTTTTGCACTAAAAAATAACGTTTTTGTATAGGCAAGGTTACGGCCAATACCCATATAAGGGTCGCCGGTTAAGGCGCTGGAAAGATAGTTTGTTGCCGTTTTAATAGTTTCAAAACGGGTAAAAGTGTTAATGAAACCACCTGCCTTATAATAAGGAGAGTAGCCTAAAACTATTTGCACCCCACTTGTAAAATTGGCGGCCATGCGGCTTATCCAGTTTTCGGAAGCCGGTTTGCAATCAGCATCGGTAAATAAAAGATATTCGTTTTTTGAGGCCTTGATCCCCAATGTAAGGGCAAACTTTTTCCCGGTTTTAAAACGGTCATGCTCAGTAATGGTAACAACTTTAAGGCGGGAATAGCGCTTTTGCATCTCCTCCAGCACCTCATCTGATGCATCGTACGAGCAATCGTTAATAACAACTACTTCAAAATCGGTGTAGTTTTGCTCAAGTATGGAAGGCAAATTTTCCTGCAAATTGCGGGCCTCATTACGGGCGCTTATAATAACAGAAACGGGGATCATGACCTGCGGCGGCGGTCCTTCGGCGGGTTTATAGCCTGCAAGGCGGGTGTGTCTGCTTACCAGATAATACAGCTGAACTATAAAACAAAGCTGAAAAAGAATAAAAAGCGCGTCGTGTAAGTACGTTTCCAAACAAAAAAAATAATGAGGCAAATTTGTTAAAAATCAATGAAATTAACCGCCAATATCAGCGTTAATTTGAAGTTTAATGTGCTCTTATTTCACCCCCTTCAAAATAAAAACACTTTAATTAACATGGTTTTAATATTCAGCACGTTTATAAATAGCTTTTATCCTGCTATAGCCTTTGAAACGGCGGGCATGAGGCTTTTTTTTGTTAATTTTGCAACCCTAAAATGAAATTTAACTTAACAGCACAAGACCCGCTTTCAAAGGCCCGCGCCGGCGAGATCACTACCGACCACGGTACTATACAAACTCCTATTTTTATGCCGGTAGGTACCGCAGGTACCGTAAAAGCAGTACACCAGCATGAACTTAAACAGGATATTTCGGCTCAAATTATACTGGGTAACACCTATCACTTGTACCTGCGTCCGGGTTTAAACACCCTTGAAAGCGCCGGGGGACTGCATAAATTTAATGGATGGGACGGCCCCATCTTAACCGATAGCGGCGGCTACCAGGTATATTCACTAACAGAAGTACGCAAAATTAAAGAGGAAGGCGTTACGTTCCGTTCACATATCGACGGATCAAAACACCTCTTCACTCCCGAAAATGTGATGGATATCCAGCGCGTAATTGGCGCCGATATTATCATGGCTTTTGACGAATGTACACCTTACCCCTGCGATTATAATTACGCAAAACGATCAATAGAAATGACCCATCGCTGGCTTAAACGCTGCTGTGATAGGTTTGACAGCACCCAGCCAAAGTACGGTTACAGTCAAACACTTTTCCCTATTGTACAGGGTTCGGTCTATAAAGATCTGCGTGTGCGTTCGGCCGAAGTGATTGCTTCATATGAGCGCGAAGGCAATGCCATCGGCGGTCTTTCTGTAGGTGAACCTGCCGAAGAAATGTATGCTATGACCGAGATAGTATGCAATATATTACCAGAGCAAAAACCACGCTATTTAATGGGTGTAGGCACACCGGTAAACATCCTTGAAAACATAGCCCTGGGCATTGATATGTTTGATTGTGTTATGCCAACCCGCAATGCCCGCAACGGCATGCTTTTCACCAAAAACGGTATTATAAATATCAAAAACGAAAAGTGGAAAAACGACTTTTCGGCTATTGAAGATGACAGCGATCTGTTTGCAGACAGAGACTACAGCAAGGCTTATTTACGCCACTTGATCCATTCGGGCGAGATGCTGGGTGCTCAGATTGCTACACTGCACAATCTACATTTTTACCTTTGGCTTGTTAAGGAAGCCCGGAAAAAGATTATCGCCGGCGAGTTTTACAACTGGAAAAACATCATGGTAAAACGCCTTGGCCAGCGTTTATAAAAGCCTGAAAAGTTAAAAACCATCACAAGAAAAACATGATTACTAACAATCAAATAGCCTGCAGATGAAAGCTTTTTTTAAAAAACATTTAAAGATCATCGATAGGTTTATTATCGGAAAATACCTGGGCACTTTTTTGTTTACCATGGGTATTTTCATGGTAATTTCTGTAGTGTTTGACGTGTCAGAAAAGCTGGATAATTTTTTGAATAAGCACGCCAGTTTTCATGATATTGTATTCAGATATTATGCGGGTTTTATACCTTTTTATTTGAATATGTTATCGCCATTGATCAACTTTTTGGCGGTAATTTTCTTCACCGCCAAGATGGCAAACCAAACTGAAATTGTTCCGATATTGAGCGGAAGGGCAAGCTTTAATCGCTTTTTACGACCATATGTAATTGCCTCTACCATCATATTTGTGGTATCATTTTTTGCAAATGTTTACCTTATTCCGTTTACAAATCGCCTCAAAATCGACTTTGAAAATGCCAACGGAATGATGGATAATGACCCAACCAAAGTTGAAGTTCACATGCAAATTGACAAGCACACGTTTGTTTATCTCGCCAATTACGACCCGACAACCCACCTCGGTTATAATTTTATAATGGAAAAATTTAACGGTGACACTTTGCGCGAGAAACTAATTGCCAATACAATTCAGTACGATTCGGTAAAAAGAATATGGTCGCTCAAAGAGTACAGTGTTAAATATGTGAACGGCATGAAGGAACAATTCATCAAGAGTTTCACACCAAAAGACACTGTTTTAGATATGCACCCGAGCGATTTTATTGTATACGATAATGTATATCAAGCTATGTCATTAAGCGATTTGAATAAGAATATTGACAAGGAAAAACTGCGCAGACCCGAGTATTTAAAGGCTATTTATTTTGAAAAATACCACCGGTTTGTTTACCCGTTATCGGCATTTGTGCTAACACTTATTGGCGTTTCCATATCCTCAAGAAAGGTACGCGGCGGCGTTGGTTTGCCACTTGGGATAGGCATCCTGTTATGCTTTGCTTATATAATATTAGAGCGGTTTGCACTTGTATTTTCGGTAAAAGGGGGCATGACACCTTTAATAGCCGTGTTCATTCCTAATATCATTTTTGGCATTTTAGGCTATTACCTGCTTCTAAAGGCACCCAAATAATGACACAAAACACCCCTTCATCCCCAAATAAGAACCTAATTATCCTTCATTTTACGGTTTTTGTGTGGGGATTTACCGGAATTTTAGGCGCTCTGATCACGATTTCGGCCGTACAATTGGTGTGGTTTAGGGTACTTATTGCTTTTTTATCGCTGTTTTCGTATTTCAAATTCAATAAAACCGATTTTAAAGTCGACAGAAAAACGCTGATCAAACTGGTGTTTACCGGGGGAATTGTGGGCGGACATTGGATCCTTTTTTTCGCCGCTATCAAGCTTTCCACAGTTGCAGTTACCCTGGTTTGCCTTTCATCCATCACACTTTTCACCGCCATTTTTGAGCCGATCACCAATAAAAAAAGCATTTCAAAACTTGAAATTTTAGCCGGTCTTTTAATTATCACCGGTATTGTTTTGATTTTTAAATTTGAAAGCAGATACACTAAGGGCATCATAACCGGGCTTGCAAGTGCTGTTTGTGCAAGTCTTTTTTCCATCATCAACTCGCGCCAGGTGCAAAAAGTACCGGCACCGGTCATCGCATTTTATGAGCTTTCCGGAGCCTTTGTGTGGATTTCGACATACCTGTTTATAACCTCCGGCTACACCCGGGCCATGCTATTGAAGCCGGCTGATATCGGCTACCTGGTGCTGCTTGGCACCGTGTGCACATCCCTTGCTTACGTGGCCGGTGTATCTGTAATGCGTGAGCTTTCGGCATTCAGAGTTGCCCTGATCACTAACCTTGAGCCGGTATACGGCATCATCCTGTCGTTCATTTTTTTTGGTGACATTAATAAAATGACGCTTGGTTTCTGGGGTGGCGCACTCCTCATTTTGTCTACAATTTTTCTATATCCCGTAGCCCGAAAGCAAATTACCCAACGCAAAAGCAGGGCTTGATCTTTTACATTTTTCACCTCCTTGCTTCATAAAAGCGGTTGAAAAACCGTACTTCCGCCAGCTACCTGATAGCTGTTTGAAAACTCAAATCTGCGCTGCATTTTTAATTTCCAACCCAAAATAGGGGCAAAATCCCCATGTCCGTTTTGGCCATTTTTAGCCCTTTAGAGCGATCCTAATTTTTTAAGGTATTCCGGGCTCAAACAACACTTCAGCGCAAAACAGCGGCAAAATCCGTTTTTTACTTAGTGTACTAAATTCAAAATATAAATTCAGGACACCAATTTCCATAAACCCACTTTTGCTTACTTTTTTTTAGCATGAAAATTTCAGATATTGATTTAATTAAATAAAATATAAGTTTTAAAATCAGATATTTATATAAATTATATAAACAAACAATCAAACACAATAAGCCTAAGTAAAATCGCAAAAAACTAAAAATATTAGCAAATAAAATAATCACATTAAAAAGTCATCATATAAATTTAAAAATCAAATAATTAAATTACGTTATATAACGTAAAAGTTTCAAATCAGACAAGAACGGAAATGACTTTACAAAGTGTAGTGAAGTAATAATTCAGGAATCAAAAAAAATCAGCGCCCATCTCCCGTCCGTATACAAAATCTGTTTTCGTGCTGATTTTTTTTCGCTCTCGTACGATTGTCGTGAAGAAATTTAAGGCGTTAAGATTTTCCAAAAACGCAAACGCCAGGAAAGCACAGCGCGCAAATCTTACCTCTAAAAAAAGAGCACTAAAGTTTTGGATGGCGTACGCTCATTCTGTTTTTCGGGAGAGAGATCGCCGGCAGACGAAATCCTAAAATCTAATGAGCTACGGAAATACCAGACATCGCTGCCGGCAGTAAATATGTGGAGGTAAAAACATGGAGCATCCTCCCGCTCCGATCGAATCAGATTACGAAGGATCAATTTGCCAGAGATCAATTTTTATTAAACATTTAAAAAGCGGATATTGTATTACTCTAAAACCAACATCCATCATGAGCATTAAAACAATAGTCATTGTAGCCATCGCAGTTTTGCTTACCATCGTGCTGATGCAAAATACCGAAGAGGTTTATTTCAAATTTCTGTTCGCCACATTCAGGGTATCTAAACTAATGATGATGCTTGTAGTTGCCGTAACCGGTTTTGTATTGGGGCTGATTGTTGCCTGGCCAAAAAAACAGAAATTCGATATTGAGGGCTATCATGACGCCATACACAAAAAAGACAACACCGATACACTAAGTGACGAAGACAGAGAATACATCAGCTAATATGAAAACAACAATTGGATTTATCGGCCTTGGCCACATGGGCATCAACATGGCCAAAAATCTTATCGCCTCGGGATACCATCTGCAGGTTTACAATCGCACACTTTCAAAAATTGACGAGCTCGGCGCCGGCAACGTAACCAGGTGCCTGAGCCCAGCCGAAGCGGCGGCAAACGTGCCATTTTTGATCTCTATGGTGTCGGATGACGAAGTGTTGCGAGAATCGGCTGTAGGCGACGGCGGAATTTTAAAAACGCTACAGCCAAATGCTGTGCACATATCCATGAGTACCATTTCGCCGGATACTTCTGAAGAATTGGCCAAATTACACGAGCAGGCCGGAAGCCGTTACCTCGCCTCCCCGGTGTTTGGCAGGCCCGAAGCGGCGGCTGCGCGCAAGCTCTGGATTTGCGTTTCAGGCGACGAGCAAACTAAAAATGATGTCCGGCCGATCCTCGATTTATTGGGACAAGCGGTTATAGATTTTGGCCCTTCTGTTGGTGGTGCAAACGTGGTTAAAATAGCAGGCAATTTCATGATCATGGCCTCCATGGAAATGATGGCCGAAGCATTCACCCTCGCTGAGAAAAACGGACTAAGCCGAACACAGGTTTCCGAGTTTTTTGGCTCGACACTTTTCAACGCCCCCATCTTCCAAAATTATGGGAAGCTCATTGCAGGTAAGCAATACGAATCTGTGGGCTTTCAATCAAAACTTGGCTATAAAGACGCGCGCCTGGCGTTCAAATTATCGCAGACAAGCGAGATGCCTATGCCCATCGCAAACGCGGTACACGGCCGCTTATTAACCGCCGTAGCCAAAGGCTGGGGAGAACGAGACTGGGTAGAAGGAATAGGTCGCGGTGTGAGCGAAGATGCTGGAATTTGATTTCGGATTTCGGATGTTCGATTTCGGAATTGTGATTGATGATTTCTGAAATTAATGCCCGATATAAAATAAGATGCCGGATGAAATATTGATCGTTTTACAGATCGATAATTCGTCCGGCATTTTTGTATCTAACAAAACAACTTAATTGGATAAACAAGTCGTTTAAGTTCAGACTTACGAAGCTTTAAAACCCTCGTAAGTCTGTTATTATAACACCAAGTCGTTACCAGGAACGAAGCAATCCCAAACTATCGTGGAGCGCCCCTGCTACTTCGCAATGACACTTTTATTTTTATTACTGGGCAGCTTCCCAAATCCAGCTAAATACGAAATTGAACATCCCAATTCCGAAATCATAAATAGAACACTTCGTTCTCCCCTTCCAAAAATTTCAGATCGGGAGTTTCGGCAAAAATGCCAAACACGGATGCACCGCTTCCACTCATACTGGAGTAGATAGCACCGGCTTCATAAAGGGCAGCTTTGATGCCCCGGATCTCCACATGGTTTTTAAAAACGGTTTGCTCAAAATCATTTTTGATAAGCTTCTTCCAATCGGCAATTGGCTCTCTGATCAAATCAAAAAGCGAGTCCTTTACAAGCGTCGGCTTTATACCACGAAAAGCCTCTCCCGTTGACACATGAACAGGCGGCATTACCAATACTATTTTATATGCCGAGAGATCAAGTTTGATATTTTCAAATTCATCACCCCGTTCAAAAGCAAATACCGGTTTGTTCTCAACAAAAAAGGCGCAGTCGGCGCCCAGGCGACGGGCATAATCGGTCATCTCTTCAACGGATAAACTAAGCTTAAATTCGTCGTTCATCAGCCTGATAAAAAACGCCGCGTCAGATGAGCCACCACCCAAACCCGCGCCTATCGGGATATGCTTATGCAGGTGGATGCTTACGGGTGGCAGGTCATAATCCTGCTTTAGCATATGATAACCTTTAACACAAAGATTATCCTCCATCAGTCCAGGGATGTCCAAGCCGCTTGAAGTAAAACTAAGCCTGTCGCTCTTCACCACTTCAAGGGCGTCTTTAATGTCGATAGGGTAAAAAATGGTTTCGAGATTATGATAACCATCCGGCCGGCGTTCGGTAATATTGAGGCCGATGTTTATTTTTGCATTCGGAAATAAAATCATACAAAGTAATTAACACGAGATGTATTTGCCAACATCCGTAGGAAACCAAAGGTAGATTATTTTTCTTTGCCCTTTGAAACTTTGGTCATTGAGTCATTAGGTCAGTGGTTCATTGGTATCGCTTGTATAAGCCTTTAAAGCTATACACTATCAATACCCATGCAAATACTAATGAACTAATGAACAAGTGAACTGATGAACTAAACAAAATAAAATGAAACAGTATCTCGACCTGATGAGGCATGTGATGGAAACCGGCGCGCAAAAGCATGACAGAACCGGCACCGGTACGGTAAGTGTGTTTGGCTACCAGATGCGTTTCAACCTTAAGGATGGTTTCCCGATGGTGACCACCAAAAAGCTCCACCTCAAATCAATTATCCACGAGCTTATCTGGTTTTTGAGCGGCGACAGTAATATCCGTTATCTGAAAGAAAACGGCGTACGCATCTGGGACGAATGGGCCGACGAGAACGGCGACCTTGGCCCGGTGTATGGTAAACAATGGCGCTCGTGGCCAACGCCTGATGGGGGCCATATCGACCAGATACAACAGGTGGTAAACCAGCTTAAAAACAATCCCGATTCACGCCGCATTATCGTATCGGCATGGAACGTTGCCGAGGTTAACCAAATGGCCCTGCCTCCGTGCCATAGTTTGTTTCAATTTTATGTGGAGCCCCCTAACCCCCTGAAGGGGGAACTGAAGGGTAAACTTTCATGTCAGTTATACCAAAGGAGCGCTGATATATTCCTGGGTGTTCCGTTCAACATTGCATCTTATGCCCTGCTCACCATGATGATGGCACAGGTATGTGATCTTGACCTTGGCGACTTTGTACACACGCTTGGTGATGCTCATTTATACAACAACCACCTGGAGCAGGTGCGCCTGCAGTTAACCCGCGATCCGCGTCCGCTGCCTACCATGAAAATAAATCCGGAGGTAAAAGATATCTTCTCATTTAAGTTTGAAGATTTCACTTTAGAGAACTATGATCCATGGCCGCACATTAAGGCCGAGGTGGCAGTGTAGTTCATTTGTTCACTGGTTCATTAGTTCATTGGTATAAGGCGTAGATTGAGTTTACGATTTCAACAGAATTTTGTTATCCTTACAGAATTAAAAAACTACCCGTCATTGCGAGGTACGAAGCAATGACGCATTGAAAAATAAAGGTTCAGATGCTCAGCACCAATGAACCAGTGAACAAATGAACTAATGATTTTATCCATCATCGTAGCCATAGCAAAAAACCACGCTATCGGTAAAGACAATAAATTACTCTGGTACCTGCCTAATGATCTGAAACATTTTAAGGATGTAACTACCGGTCATACCGTGATCATGGGGCGTAAAACTTTTGATTCGGTTGGTAAACCTTTACCTAAGCGCCGCAATATTGTAATTACGCGGCAAGCCATCAGCATTGAGGGCTGCGAGGTGGTGCCATCTGTCGAAGCAGCTATTGAGCTTTGCAAAGCCGAGGATGAAGTTTTTATTGTTGGCGGGGCCGAGATCTACCGGCAGTCTATCCCGCTAACTGATCGCATATATCTCACCATAATTGACCAGGATTTTGAGGGGGATACCTTCTTCCCGGAGTTAAATCCGGACGAGTGGCAGGAAAAAGATCGCGAAGATTTTGAGCCCGACGAAAAAAACAAGTATAAATATTCGTTTATCACACTTGAGCGTCGCTAACATTTTTTGTCATGATTTTGTTTTAATTTAAAATTTTGTGCTTACGAAATTTTATTAGATTTGCTGCCTTATTAAAAAAAGCTTATAAACTAATTTATTACATATTAAAAATTCGATGCAAGGCAAAGGGGTTATTAAATTTTTCGCCATACTACTGGCAGTTGTGTGCTTGTACCAGCTATCATTTACGTGGGTGGCACACAAAGTTGAGAGTGATGCCAACGTATATTCAAAGGGTGATTCTGCGAAATATAAAGCTTACTTGGATTCTGTTTCCAATCAGCCGGTATATCCGCTATTCAAACATGACTATGCTTATGTAAAGCAAAGGGAAATTGCATTAGGTTTGGATTTAAAAGGTGGTATGAACGTTACCATGCAGATCCAGCTTGATGAACTGGTTAGGAAAATCGCCAACAACAATCCTGATGCTACTTTCAATCAGGCTTTGGCTAATGCCGATAAATTGCAGGCCAACGCTCAAACCAGCCAAAAAGACTATATTGCATTATTTGTAAGCGAATACGAAAAGCTCAATCCTAATGGTAAGCTTGCCGCCATCTTTTCAACAAAAGATAACCAGGACCACCTGAAGTATAATGCTTCAAACAGCGAGGTTAAAACTTACCTTGAAGACCTGGCTTCAACTGCGGTTAAACAATCATTCACTGTTTTGAACACACGTATCAACCAGTTTGGCGTAACCCAGCCTAACATTCAGTTGCAACAAGGTTCAAACAGGATTTTGGTTGAGCTACCAGGTGTTAAAGAACCAGAGCGTGTTCGTAAATTACTTTCAGGCTCTGCAAAACTGGAATTTTACGAAACTTTTGATAATGCCGAGGCTTACCAATACCTGATCAACGTTGACAACCTGCTTGCTGCAAAAAGCAAAACCGTTAAAGCGGATACAGGTAAATCAGCAAAAGCTGATACCACTGCTAAACTTGCTGCCGGCAAAGCTGATACTGCTAAAGGCAGCTCGTTATTAAGCAAAGTTCAGAAAAACGCTGCTAAAAACGATACTTCAGCCGCTTCATTAAGCAAAACCAAATTAGCTGCACAACACCCGTTGTTTGCAGTAATGTCATTAAACGTTGGCCAGGGAGCAAACGGCCAGCAGCAATTAGGCCCGGGCCCTGTTGTTGGTTACGCTCCACTTCAGGATACTGCTAAAGTAAATTCATACCTGCACAGTGCCGATGCGCAGTCAGTTATTCCGCGCAACCTGAAATTTTTATGGGAAGTAAAACCTATCAAAAACACCAAAACCTTTGCATTATACGCTATCAAACTTACAGGTGCCGAAAACGGCCCGGTATTATCAGGTGACGTAATTAACGATGCCCGTGCTGATAATGACCAGAAAGGCAGCCCTGAGGTTGTGATGATCATGAACTCGGAAGGTGCCCAAAAATGGCGTGCAGTTACTGCTGAAGCATCATCAGGTACTAACAAAAAGGCTATCGCTATCGTATTGGACGATAACGTATACTCTGCTCCTACTGTGCAAAACGAAATTTCAGGTGGTGTATCATCAATCTCTGGTAACTTCACTATTGATGACACCCGCGACTTAGCCAACGTGTTAAAAGCCGGTCGCTTACCGGCTCCTGCCCACATTGTATCTGAGTCAATTGTTGGTCCGTCATTAGGTCAGGAAGCTATTACTGCCGGTATTACTTCAAGTATTTTAGGTTTAGTTGTGGTATTGATCTTCATGATCGCTTATTACAACCGTGCAGGTACTGTAGCGGTAGTTGCGGTAATCATCAACATCTTCTTCCTGATGGGTGTATTAACCAGCTTAGGCGCTGTGTTAACCGTACCGGGTGTTGCAGGTATCGTATTAACCTTAGGTATTGCGGTAGATGCCAACGTACTGGTTTACGAACGTGTACGTGAAGAGCTTGGCTTAGGCAAATCATTAAGGGTTGCTGTTGCCGATGGTTTCAAACATGCATTACCTTCAATCCTCGACTCACAGATCAGTACATTCCTTACCGGTTTAATCCTGTTTGTATTCGGTTCAGGTCCTATCCAGGGCTTTGCAACCACGTTGATGATCGGTATCGCAACTTCATTGTTCTGTTCATTATTGATCTCAAGGGTTATATTCGAGTGGATGCTTGACAAAAACATGGATATTAAATTCTCAAATCCATGGAGCTCACATACCTTTAAAAATGCAAACTTCGCTTTCGTTAAAAACCGTGGCAAGTTCTACATTTTCTCAGGCTTGTTCATTGCTGCAGGTTTGGTATCTATCTTTACCCGCGGATTTACCTACGGTGTGGATTTTGAAGGCGGCCGTAATTACATTGTTAGCTTCCCTAACAAAACCGTTACTACCGAGCAGATCCACGATGCTATTGATGCTACTTTAGGTCGCAGCACCGAGGTTAAAACTATGGGTACCGATAAATTCAGTATCACTACCAACTACCTGTTTAATGATAACTCAACTGCTGCTGATGCTAAAGTAAGGGCAACCCTTGTTAGCACATTAGCTAATAAAGCTGAAACTAAAATTACCGACAGTAATATTTTAGGTGGTTCAAAAGTAAGTGCTACTATTGCCGATGAGTTAAAAACATCAGCTATCTACACCGTATTGTTTGCTATCTTCGTAATCTCGGCTTATATCCTGATCCGTTTCCGCAAATGGCAGTTTAGTCTGGGTGCGATGATCGCGACCGCGCATGATGCGTTGTTGGTATTATCGTTCTTCTCATTGTTCAATGGTTTCCTTCCGTTCTCACTGGATATTGACCAGGCGTTTATTGCGGCTATCCTTACTGTAATTGGTTATTCAATTAACGATACCGTGGTAGTATTTGACAGGATCCGTGAATTCCTTGAACACTCTAACAAAAACGAAAAACCGGAAGAGGTTATTAACAAAGCTATCAACAGCACATTGAGCCGTACAATCATTACTGCATTAACCGTAGTATTCGTATTGTTAGTATTGTTCATCTTTGGTGGTGACGTTATCAAAGGCTTCTCGTTCGCGTTATTGATTGGTGTTCTTTTCGGTACATACTCGTCGATCTGCGTGGCAACACCGGTAATCGTTGACTTTGGAAAGAAAGACCTTAAATAAGATAAAGTTTAAATAATCTGAAAGGCTCCAAAGTAATTTGGGGCCTTTTTTGTTATAGTCAATCGCTGCTAAAAACACACAAAACAGCCGACAGTTGGTGTTGCATATCCTAAACAATGAAGTATAATTGCATTGTACTTCAACATGCATTATAATTGGCGGCACGGTGATTGTGCAATCATCTGTATATAGATCACAAGTGCCTGTAAAAGAACATATTTTTAATAATAACCTGCTCATGAATACATCCAATGATTCCAAATTTCCTTTAGTAGTAATAGTGGGCGGCGGCTTCGGCGGCCTGCAGGTGGCAAAACAACTAAAGGACAAACCAGTAGACGTTTTGATGCTTGATAAGCACAACTACCATACATTTCAGCCCCTATTGTACCAGGTGGCCATGGGCAGCCTCGAATCCGAGTCTATCGCGTTCTCCTTAAGGAAGAATTTTGCCAGTCAAAAGAACTTCAGGTTCAGGATTGCCGAAGTAACCAGGGTTGATGCGGATAACAACATGCTCGAAACAACCATAGGTAATATCGCCTATGATTACCTGGTGATAGCAACGGGCTCAACCACCAACTTTTTTGGAAATAAAGATATCGGGCATTATGCCATGCCGATGAAATCGATCCCCGAGGCGCTGAACCTCCGGTATTCGATTTTGCAGAACATTGAGGAAGCCCTGCTTAAAGTGGGCAAGGCCGAGCGCGACCCTTACCTTACCTTTGTGCTGGTAGGTGCCGGGCCAACAGGAGTTGAACTTGCAGGTTCATTGGCCGAGCTCCGTAACCACGTGTTGACCAAAGACTACCCCGAGCTTAAAAAAGAGGATATGAAGGTATACCTGGTCGACTTTCTGCCCAAAGTACTCGGACCTTTCTCTGAGCAGGCATCCAACGCGGCACGCACATTCCTGACCAATATGGGCGTGGAGGTATTAACGGGTGTTAAGGTAGAGAGTTATGACGGTGAGGAGATAAAGTTTGAAGGCGGCAAAACTATCCGCACCAAAAACGTGATCTGGAGTGCCGGGGTTATGGGTGTTGTACCCGAAGGTTTTGATAAAAACGTTATTGAACGTGGAAATAGAATAAAGGTTGATAGCGTTGGCCGCGTTGTTGGCTTTAACAACGTATTTGCCATTGGTGACGTTGCTGCCATGATCACCGACGAAACACCTAAGGGGCACCCGGGCGTGGCGCAGGTAGCCATACAAATGGGGCAACATGTGGCTAAAAACATCATTCACATCATTAACGGTGAACAAACCTCGCCGTTTAAGTACAATGATAAAGGTTCATTGGCTACCATTGGCCGTAATAAGGCAGTGGCTGACTTAGGCAAAGTGAAGTTCCAGGGATTTTTTGCCTGGCTGGTGTGGATGTTTGTGCACCTGATATCGCTTTTAGGCGGCCGTAACAAGGTGATCGTATTTATTAACTGGGTATCAAGCTATGTAACCTACAATGGCGGCACAAGGCTTATAATCCGCAAATTTGAGCGCGAAGGTCTAACTGAAGATCAGCATTTGCCTAACGCGGTTGATTAGTTTAAGTTTGAAGTCCGGAGTCGGAAGTCAGAAGTTTTAAGTTGGAAGTTTAGTGTTTTGTAAACTAAATTGATGACTTTTGATTTAGTACTTAAGACTTTCGACTTAAAGATGAACATCAAAATAACCGAATGCCCCCGCGATGCCATGCAGGGTATTCATAATTTTATTCCTACTGAGATAAAAGCAGCGTATATTAACCTGCTTTTACAGGTAGGTTTTGATACGATAGATTTTGGGAGCTTTGTATCGCCGAAGGCCATCCCCCAACTACAGGACACAGCCGATGTATTGAAGAGGCTTGACCTAAGTAATACCAGTTCAAAGCTGCTGGCTATTATAGCCAATTACCGCGGAGCTGAAGACGCTGTGAAGCATAGTGAGATTACCTATCTGGGGTACCCCTTTTCCATTTCCGAAACTTTTCAGCTCCGGAATACAAACTCAACCATTGAGCAGGCCTTTGAAACTGTACAACGGATAAATGAATTGTGCCAGAAAAGCGGTAAGCAATTACTTGTTTATCTTTCCATGGGTTTCGGAAACCCTTACGGCGATGAATGGAACACCGGCATCATTGAATACTGGGCAGAAAAAATGATAGCCGAAGGTATAAAAAACATCGCCCTTGCCGATACCATAGGCATTGCAGATGCAGCGCAGATCAGCAGCATTTATCCTAATCTTTGCCGTTTATTTCC
Organism: Mucilaginibacter sp. A5337; assembly: GCF_059690695.1. Taxonomy (NCBI): domain Bacteria; kingdom Pseudomonadati; phylum Bacteroidota; class Sphingobacteriia; order Sphingobacteriales; family Sphingobacteriaceae; genus Mucilaginibacter; species Mucilaginibacter sp. A5337. Next base: position 226,680 of record NZ_JCAWEC010000001.1, read on the forward strand.
AAAAACGGAGTTTGGTATTCATCTCCACTCTACTCCCGATACCTGGCAGCCCAAAATAGCGGCCGCCCATCAAAGCGGATGCAAGCGTTTCGATACTGCATTGAAAGGCTACGGAGGCTGTCCGATGGCTAAAGATGACCTTACAGGCAATATCGCCACCGAAAACCTACTTGCTTATCTTAAAATACAAAACGAACCTACAGGGCTTAATATGGACAAATTTCAGGAAGCGATGAACTATTCGGGAAAGGTCTTTGTCTGAATCAGAATTTATAGAATTTAAGGATTTTCAGAATGCAGCTAACATTATATCTGCCTAAATAAAGTGAAGAACATTTATTCTGTTAATTTTAAAATTCTGCAAATTCTGATTCAGACAACCTTTACGCTGCCGCGCTCTTAGCCGCTTTTGCAGCTTTGCTTTTCACCACCCGGTCAAAATTTTCCATTACCAGTACAGCTGCGCCAATCAATTCAGCATCAAAACCAAGCTCTGATACCAGCAGCTCTGTACCTGCAGCCAGGCGCGGGATACAATACTTGTGCAGCGCTTGTTGTATTGGGGCTGTTAAAATTTTAGCCACTTTGGCTCCGCGGCCACTTAACACAATAATTGCCGGGTTCATGATGTGAATGAGGATGGCCAGGGCCTTCCCTATTTTGTAACCGGCGTCTGATAAAAGTTCAATAGCAAACTGATCGCCGTTATTGGCAGCTTCTATCAGGGCATCGCCCATCAGTTTAGAATGATCTTCACCGTTGTATTTCAAGCTGGTTACACGGCCTTTTTTGATGCCCTCTATAGCTTTACGGGCCACCACAAGCAGCGAGGCTTCGGCTTCGAGACAGCCGCGCTTACCACATTCGCAAAGGGAGCCATCTTCTGATAACGGAATATGACTCAATTCCCCGGCAAAACCGTTGTGACCGCGAAATAGCTTGCCGTTTACAATCATCCCCAAACCAATACCCCAACCCAGGTTAATTACCATAACTTCCTGCTGTGATTTGGCTATACCGAATTTTTGTTCGGCGAGCGCAATGAGGCTCGAATCGTTATCGATATAAGTTGCGATGCCTGTTTTTGAAGTAAGATAAGCTGTCAGGCTTTGTCCACCGGCATCAAGGTAAGTGTAATTGATGCCTTCGGTAATATTTATAAATCCTGGCATACCGATGCCTATACCGGCAATTTTTTCTTTTGGGATGCCACTATGTACAATATAGCCATTAATCTGATCGACCAGTGTAGGTAAAGCCTCCGGATTATTAAGCAGTTTAAGCTCAAAAGTAAGCATATCTGCAACCGGGTTGTTTAACAGATCAAACATCTGGATGCGGGCGGTAAGCTGATCAAGTGCAATTGCTAAAATATGCATGGCGCTTGATTTTACCGAATACATTAACGGGCGACGGCCGCCGCTTGAGGGGGCATAACCCTGCTCAACAACAAAACCCTCGTGCATTAATTCGTTTATAGCTTTGGCTATAGACGGAATACTTTTATCAAATAACTCACTTAATCCTGCGCACGACATGGCCTTATTAAAATAAAGCCTTTTAATGATCATATTTTTTAACTGGCTGCCTTTTACCCCTTTATTCGTAAGTTCCATCAACAATTATTATAGTTTGGTTTATAACAGGCAACACCTTAGTGTTCTGAATTTTATAAAATTAAAAATAAAGTTATTAAGTACAACTGTAAATATTACAGTATTAAACCTGTTGTAAGTACATGGACACTATTAATACACCATTTGCCTACAACGCACAAAAATATCTATTATATCCGTGTACGATATAAAATAAGCGAAAGTTTTGATTAAAAATTTAGTTTTAGAGCATGTTTGAATCTGACAACTAACTATGGCAGCAGCCAAAACCGCCAGCCATTCCAGTATTCATCATATTGCGACCTGAAGCTTTGCAGTTGAAGCGATAAAGGTAAACCGTATGAAAAAGCAAAGGCATCGTACATTTGCCCTTCGCTAAAGTTAACAACGCCTTTAGTTTTCAAATTATACACTTTATACCCCGAATCAACCGACATACAAAGGTTATCGCCCTTCAAAACAAAAGTTTTTACATGTACTTGTTTATTTGTGCCTTTGGGTGTAAAATATGCAAACTGATCATCTTGCTTTATCGCTTCACCATGTCCTAAAGGGATCCGTGCACCATCGCCAAAGCCATGATCTCCATAATAGGTAAATGAAAAAACAACCAGCAACAAGCTTATAACCGCATATGCTGCAAATACTTTAGGCCACTTGAAGCCGGTATATTTTTTTTGCGCTTTTAAAATCAACACCCATAAAAACCAGATCAGGGGTGTATAAATTAAGCCAAGAATAAGCGATTTAATTACAACAAATAAAAAATGGAGCAGTACGGTCATAAGGCAGTTAATCTTTTTCAATTTGCATAAACATCCAGCGCTGGCCTTCTAAATCAGCAGCACGGTAGCGGGTGCCGGGATATCCATATTCAAGTTCGCTTAATATTGTGGCGCCTTTGTTTTTTGCGATATTGTAATGTTGTTCAACATCTTGTACGTATACTAAAATCCCGTTGATAATATATGGTACGGCACTCCATTTAGCAGCGATATCACAATTTTGAGCGTGATGAGCAGGACCCTGATAATGCGGCGTAGGTTCGGCCAGCATAACCAAACTATTGCCCATTTTAAGCTCGCCATGAGTAAGCCGACCGGCGTCATTGGTCATCCGTATATTTTCTGTGAAACCAAAAACATCACACAGCCAGTCCATAGCCGCAATGCCATCTTCATAGGCAAGCATAGGGATTATATGTTGGTTATTGTTCATTGGTTTACGCTTTAGTGTTAGCAGCACTAAAGGTAAACTATTGCAGTCTATTTATCAAAGCAGCTTATTTTTCTTCCAACTGTTTTTTAAGCTTAGCAACTTCATACTCCAATTTAAGCACATATTCATTTTGCGGTGCGAAGGCTTCTTTAATTTCATCAACAGTATAGCGCGGAGTAATATGCTGCGGGCAATTCCAGTCGAAAGCTTTTACGTCAAAGATAAGCATTCGTTCGGCTGTATGTTTGTATTCAGCTGGATCTATCAGCTCAAACAATTCAGGATTATCGGCAAGCTCAACAATACGCGCATCGGCATAGATCTTGAGCCTTGTTTTATGCGGATAATCCATCAGAAATAACGATACCTGCGGATGTTCCATCACATTGCCAACCGAAATATACTGCTTGTTGCCTCTGAAATCAACCACACCGAGCGTATGATTATCTATTACTTTAATAAAACCAGCCGGGCCTCCCCTGTGCTGAATGTAGGGATAGCCGTTTTCGCCCATGCTGGCCATGTAAAAACTATCGCGGCTTTCAATAAACATTTGTTCAAATTCTGTAATGCCATCCTTATCAGCCATAGGGTTTTCCATGCGGGCGTATGCATCCCGGCTACCGTATTTTTCCTGTAATTTTTTAACACCATCGGTAAAAGCAAAGCGTGCAAAGTTCATAATGTAAACAATTTTAAGGGGTAAAATACTTATGCCCGCCTTGCGGTGCAAGGCGGGCATAAGGGTGTAAACTATAAATTATAAATCAGGAATATTATTTTACCAGTTCAGGGATAGCAGGCCAGTCAACAGGTACCTGGGTTAAGGCATATACATAGTTGGTAATGGTTTTATCACCAACAGCTACTGCTACATCAATCAGATTGGCCTGTGTATAACCGGCAGCGTAAAAGTTTTCAACCAACTGATGATCGGCATGGCCTTTATTTTCGGTAATTGATTTAGCTACTTTAACCAAAGCATCAATTTTTGGATCAAATGAAGCAGAACCACCGCGAATCTCAACAATCTGATCATCGTTAAAGCCATTCATTTTAGCAATGGCAGTGTGAGCGGCAGAACAGTAGGCACAATCATTTACCTGGCTTACGATAAGGTTTACGGCTTCTTTTTCTTTAGCACGCAATGATGTTTTACCGTTTGAAAGTGTTATATAGTTAGCAAGCGCATGGTCTGAAGTTGCAAAAACTGCAAACAGGTTTGGTACGCGGCCTACTACTTTGGTTAATGTATCAAATATTGCCTGATTTTCTGGGGTTACTTGTTCTCTGGTTGGAATTGCGAAAGTTTTCATTTTTGTAATGTTAATTTTTGTTGTTTTGAATTAACAATACAAAGGTGGCAAGTTTAGCGGCCCTGAGGAATGGGCAAATTTCCCGGGTTCTTGTAATTATTTCCCTTCAGCAACTAAAACCTTGTTATTTCTGAAATCAGTAGGCGAAAACGAGGTGTGTTTTTTGAAAAAATTGCTAAAATAAGCCGCATCATCAAAGCCAAGTTCATAAGTAATTTCTTTGGCCGATTTATCGGTATAATACAACAGGCGTTTTGCCTCAATAATCAGGCGTTCCTGTATCACCTGTAAAGGTGTCTTATGGTTATACAAGGCAAAAAGGTTGGAAAGCGTTTTGGGCGATTTATTTAATTGCCGCGCATAATAGGCCACGGTATGGTGTTCACGGTAATTATTCTCCACCAACAGATTAAACTTACGGATAGTACCAAATTTTTCATCGGCCAAAGCTTCGCGTGGGCCACTGTGAGCCTTAGCAAGGCGCGTCACGATAATAATAAGCCGCTTCAACAGCATCCTGAGCATATCTATCTGGATATTATCTGCCGTTTCAAACTCTTCGATGAAAATATCAAGCAGGCGCTGCAATTTAAACTGCATGGTTTCGTCAAGGGTAACAAAAACCTGGTCGGAGCTACCATAAAACAGGAAACCTACGCAACTTACTTCTTCATCATGATCAACAATACAATAAAAATCGCGGTTAAATTGCCAGGCCACTATTTCTTCCGGCCGCTCAAAGCGGAAGGATTGATTAACCATTAAAGGCAGAATGGTATTAGGCAAAAAATCATAATCAATCTCATCAATAGTTACGGTTTGCTTCTCGCCGCGGTTCCAGGCTATAGTCAGGTATTTATGATGACGATCGCGGGTAAAAAACATCCTGTCGAAGTGCCTTTCATTAATAAGCAGCAGCAGATCGCCGCCTGTAGATTGTTCTGTAGCTGATAGTTTCATTTTTGCGCGATAGCAAAGATATTTAGAAAATATGTCACAATAAAGGTCATTACTCCATCATAATTCTTAACAACCGCTTAACATACTTCATCAAACATTCATCCAAAAGATAGAAATTGCCTCTTTAATTGCCCGCTGCCATTGCTTGAGGTGATTACCCCTATTAATTTAAGATGACTATTACCCAATTCCTCGACCGGCATCAGGATGCCGTGCAAATTGTATTATATGCTTTTATCATATGCTCTTTGTGGCTGGTAGAGGTTTGTTTTTCGTCAGGTATAATTTCGGTAAAAAAACGCTGGCAACACAATAAAACCAACCTGCTGTTCATTTTTACAGCCCTCCCTATCCAGCTATTGCTCACCACTATTGTTTTGATCATAGTTGGCTGGACCAACGCACATCATTGGGGGCTGATCAACTATATTCCCGGTCATCACAATAAATGGGTTTATTACATAAGCCTTTTTATGCTGCTTGACCTTTGTGAATACATTTACCATGTGGTAATGCACAAGATAGACCCACTTTGGAAATTCCACCTGGTGCATCACAGCGATCTTCATGTTGACGTTTCAACCACAGTACGTGAGCACCCCGGCGAAACCTGTGTACGTACCTGCTGTTTAATGCTTTGGGTATTTATATGCGGCCCGGCCGTTGGCGTTTTGGTATTAAGGCAAACCTTTCAATCGCTATTTAATATCCTTGCCCATACCGAGTTCAGGTTACCTAAAAAAGTTAATAAAGTAGTTGGCCTGATCTTCATAACGCCTAACCTGCACCACGTACACCATCATTATCAACTGCCCCACACCGACCGCAACTATGGCGATGTGCTAAGCATCTGGGACAGGCTTTTTGGTACTTTTGGCGAGCTTGAACAGGAAAACACCCGCTTTGGCATAGATACCCATATGGATAAAGAAACTACCGGCAAGTTTGTAAATATTCTTAAGATACCGTTTCAGAAGCTGGAGCGGCCGAAAAAGTAAAAGCACTCAGCATCTTATTCGCTTTGGCTCCATTCAGCAATTATTTTATTCCAATTTGGTTCAGCTTGCCCGTGGGATGCATCAAGCATCAAAACATTACCCGCATCACCGGAACAATATAACGCAAACCAAAGGGCATCGCCTAAGCCCTCATTATGCCATGTGGTCGTGATATCATACATTGGTAGATGTCCTTCAACTACACCTACCTTACGAAGAACTATTGTTTCGTCTATATAATCATGTAAAAACTCGCCATAGCTGCCCGTACAACAGGCATAATATACATTATGATTTATCGCGTTGCAGGCTATATCTTCAAATTTTGTTTTATCTTTTTCGTCAACCCTAACAACCAATACCCATTTTTCCCCTGGGATGTTTTTCGTCCAATCCATATCCGGCATGTATTTTTGATAATACAGTTTCCGGTTGTTAATTATCGTTACTTCCTTCATAACCGGGTTGCTCGGGAGTTACCCTTACTCCCCATCCTCTCCAAAATCTTCCATAACGCTAAAATACTCTTCCCATTCAGGGTCGTCGATAACGGTGATATTTATTGGGAGTTCATCAAATTCGGCTAAAGCCTCATTAAGCCTGTCGCCTGCAATATCAATATCAGTGGTATACCAGGCCCACCAGCGTTCATTTTCGCCGGTAAATACAAAAGCCAGGATACTTTGATAATCATCTTCAAGGATATCCACCAATGCATCCTCTATCTGTTCCATCAACAACATTTCATCGGCAGGAGGCAACAACGATGGATCAAATGATTCATAGTTCCAGGTTACATCCATCCGTTGCAGATAAACACCGGTTTCAAAAAAATTTGCCAGGTTGGGCCTGTAGCGCACCAGCAGAGGAATATCATCGTCGGATACGGCTTCTACCGACACCCAGGTATCATCTAAAATCATAGGTTTGTTTTTATAAGGTTTAGCAGGGTAATTTTACAGATAAAATATTATAGCCGAACAACAGGGTTTGCAATGATTTTATTCCTCAATAACAGATCTTTAGTTTCACTCTGCTTTCTGCATATAAAGATAAGCATGCCCGGCAAAATACGGCGCATTTATTCAAAAAATCATTGACAAAGGCGTCCCTGGCTTGGTGAATAAGAGACTTACGAAGTTTTAAACTTCGTAAGTCATAAACATCTCTTTTATTCTATCTCAAACTCTTTTTTCAATTTAATATCAACCGACGAGCTGCCTATCATCACCATAAATTTACCCGGCTCAACCGTCCAGTTCATATTTTTATCTAACAGCGCCAGATCATCGGGGTGCAGGGTAAATTGTACTGTTTTCTTTTCGCCTGGACTAAGGGTAATCCTATCAAAGCCACGCAAATCATATTCATACGTAGTAACGCTGCTTACTTCATCCTTAAGGTAAAGCTGTACCACATCATCGCCTTTGCGCTGCCCGGTATTGGTTACATCAACACTTACCTGTATAAGTCCCTGCGAATTACCTTTTTCGGGCGATACCTGCAGGTTACTGTACTCAAATGTGGTATAGCTTAAACCATAGCCATACGGATATAAGGCACCTTTTACGCTGGTTTTACCCCAGCTGTTTTGCCCGCCCTGTTCGGCCTGTGATGATGGCTTAAAAGGGAAGTTATACTCCAGTTGCCCTGTAGTTTTAGGGAACGTGATCGGCAGCCTGCCACCGGGGTTATTATCACCGAATAAGGTTTCAGCAATCACCTGTCCGCTTTGAACACTGGGGAACCAGGCCTCTAAAATCGCAGGTACATATTTGTTTTCCCAGTTGATGGTTAGCGGCTGTCCGTTGATCATCACCATTACCACTGGTTTACCGGTAGCCTGTAAAGCCTGGATCAGCTTCAATTGCCTGCCCGGCAGATTTAAGCCGGTACGCGATAAACTTTCGCCTACACGGTCAACATCTTCGCCTACCACAGCAATCACAATATCTGATTGTTTGGCCTGCGCCACTGCCGAATCAATGCCGGCCTGCTCCTGCGCAGTTAGCGGTGTTTCAATAATCTCGCTCTCCGGCCAGGTAGCATCAATCATGTCGCAACCTTTAGCATAGCTTACTTTAGCATCGCCGCCAACATAATTTTTAATCCCATCAAACACAGTGGTAACAGGGTTGTGCGATGGGCCGTACCTGCTCACAGCGTAGTTTGTTTCCTTAGCCAGCGGACCGGTAACCAGGATATTAGGATATTTCTTTTTATCCAACGGTAACAGGTTATTAGCGTTTTTCAGCAGCACCATTGATTCACGGTTCATTTTCAGGCTCATTGCCTTATCTGCATCGGTATGCACTATTTTATCGGCCGCTTTAGGGTCTTTAACATAAGGGCTGTCAAATAATCCTAACCTAAACTTCACTTTCAATACCTCGCCAACACGGGTGTCGATGATTTTCATTGAAATACGGTTTTCTTTGATCAGATCGCGCAGGGGCATGATAAAGGTTTGCGGCATGGTAAAATTAGTGCGCACGTTAAGCCCTGCTTCAACAGCCTGCCTTACGGCTTCCTTATAATCGGCCGCAACGTGATGTTTAGAGTAAAGGAACTCAACGGCCTCACTATCGCTCACAACATAGCCATCAAACCCAAACTGCTGACGTAATAACTGCGTTAAAAAGTAATAGCTGCCTGTTATGGGCACACCATCCCAGTCATTGTAACTGCTCATTACGCCCATAGGATGCGCCTCCTGGATCACCCTACGGAACGGATATAAATACAACTGGTGCATTTCCCGTGGAGCCACATGCGGGTCGGTACGGGCACTACCGTCGCGGCCCCCTTTAGGTACGCTGTATACGGCAAAGTGCTTAAGTGTTGAGGCTACACCGCTTTCCTGGATACCCAGCACCATCTGCTTGCCCATTTCGGCAATATGAAACGGATCTTCACCATAACATTCAACCACGCGGCCCCAACGCTGGTCCCGGGCAGGGTCAAGTATAGGAGCGTAAACGTTGGTATAACCCAGGGCTTTGGCTTCGCGGCCAACGGTTTTACCTGCTTCATAAACAAGTTCTTTATCAAAGGTACTGCCGATAGATATCGGCGCAGGCAGCGGTGTAGCCCTGTCATGGTTAAGACCGTGAATGCCCTCGTTGGTAAAATCAACCGGGATACCTAATCTGGTTTCCTCAACAAACCATTTTTGAATGGTATTGATGGCTGCAGCATGCTTGCTAAACGGATATGAATACTGTGTTGGCGCATCGTCTGTATGTGAGGTAAGGTTATTCAGCTCCTCATCAATATTGGCTATCCCATCTTTCCATACTTCGTTTTTCCAGTTGGGTACAGGCATTTCGTCTTTCAGTACCCGTTTGTACCCGTAAAGGGTGGCCATCTGGCAGGTTTTCTCTTCAACAGTCATTTGGCTTACCAGGTCGGCCACACGCTTATCAATGGGTTGCGAGGGATCTTCGAACACATCCATTTTGCCGTTCTTGTTAAAATCTATCCAGCCCTTGTGGTAGATATTTTTTTCCTGCGCCGATGAAGCCAGGCTAAAACTAAGCGACAAAGCAGATGCCACGAACACCCGCGGCAGGTAGTATTTATTTCTCATGAGGGTTGTATTGGAGTTGGTTTTGCCAAATATATAGCTTTAGGCCTAACCAGTACCGTTACAACTATCCACCGAGTAGTATATTTTAACTATATCGTTTGAGTAACATATCAGTTGCATTATTCAGAAACTTTACGCTATTTTTAAACTGTCCATGAGCTTAAAACAACCTGTCACCCTAATTTCGCAAGCGCTTATTCAGGCCGCTATCTGCGTACCTTTCCTGATAATTACATTAATTATTTATGGCATTGCCCGCGAGGGAAACGAGGTAGGCGCAGCAGTTATGTATGCGTTATTTGCTATTCCGGGTTATATAATTGCCGTTTGCAGTTATCTGCTATATAATGTTATCGAAACAAAAATAAAAACTACCTGGAGCATCCTTAAATATGCGGCTCCGTTATTTTTACTGGGAGTTGGCTTGTTAACTATAGTAAACTATAAGGAAAGTGACCGGCAAATATTTCTTGTCATCATAGTCACTATCCTGTTCATCGAACCTGTTAAGATCATTTATAATCGGGTAATGAAAACATTGTAGTCAGCTGTTTAAGAATTGAGTTTAGCCTGCTAATACTTCAATTCTTTTCTGAAAAAACTAACCGCCAAACTATCTACCTGTAAATGGATGGCGTGCCTGTTAACAGAGGGGGCATCGGTAAAATAAATCGGCGCTTCTTTTTTTACGGCATCAATTGCTTCGCCAAGCATAACGTAATGACCTACCTTACCCGGTAGCTCTGTATAAGTTGATTTACTGATTAACTGATGATAATGCCTGGCGTTGGTTTTAACAGGTGCGATACTATCGCTTTGCGAGCCCACGATATATAAAGCGCCTTTAATATCGGCTACCTGCTCCTTGCGGACAAAACCGAAACCCAAAGCAGGCGATATGGAAAAGAAAGCTTTAATTCTTTTATCTTTTAATGGCGGCACGTATTTGGAGTCGGCAATCAGCGTACTATCGTCCAACAGTTTTACCAAACCCGGAAATTCGGGAATCTCCAGTTCTTTGCGCCCTGTAGTTTTATAATAATTACGGGCTTGCTCAAAGTCGAGCTTTGCACCGGCGAGGGCGATCATGGTGTATCCTCCAAAAGAAAAACCTGTTGCCCCTATCTTTTGCTGATCAACAAGCGGGCCAACCGCCGGATCATTTAATAATGCGGTAAGGGCGAAGCTAATATCTAACGGGCGTTCCCAGGGCTTCACAAACTCAAGGGGGATTTTATGATCATAGGTATTACCATAATGATCAACAGCAGCAACTATGCAGCCGCTGTTTGCCAGGGCCTGGGCAAGCCATTCCAAAGTTAGCCTGCCGCCGCCTGTACCATGCGAAAGCAGGATGAGCGGTAACTTATTTACCGGAAGCTTACCATTACGCACGGTTGGCTGACGTAAAAAGGGCGAAAAATGTTTATCAGCAGGTTTTAAAGTATCTGTTGTGGGATACCATATTTCGGTAACCACCGGGCGATTTTTACGGCTGCCATCCTTCAAATTAAAAGTACGTTCGCCGAGGTTTTGGGCCCGGGCTGTTGCAACCGATAGCAGTAAGATGATAGCGATAAGTATTTGTTTGCACATAATGTTTAGCGTTTACTTCACAAAACAAGGCAATTAGCACATCAAAAAGATTGACAATAGTCAATAAATTATTTTTTTGATTTGAGCCGGCTCAGGGTTTCCTGCGAAATGCCAAGGTAGTCGGCCACTATTTTATTGGGTAGCCTTTTGATGATCTCGGGCTGGGTTTGCATGAGGATATTGTACCGGGCTTTTGAATCCATGGTGATGAGGCTTTCTATACGTTGGATGGATGCGATATAATCAAGCTCAAGTCCTAAACGGTACATGGTTTCAAATCCGGGGATCTCCTTTAGCAACAGATCACGATCAGCATAGCTTAGCACCAGTAACTCAGATGGTTCCGGGCTTTGAATAGAAGCGACAGATGGCTCCTTCAATATAAAACTTGGGAATGCGGTACCCATGCGCCCTTCAAATATCAGGAACCGGGTTGATTCGTTACCATCATCATCGGTTAAGAACACCCGCAGGCACCCCTTCACAACAAAATATAAATACTTCGCGACACTTCCTTTTTCAACCAATATCTCATTACGTTTTGTAAAGCGGGATTTAAAACAATTAGCCACCAATTGCTCGTGTTCGGGCGAGAGTACTAATTTATCTCCGATATGTTGTTTTAAAGCGGCATGCATCGATGCAATTTATGCACTTGGCACGGGGTTGACAAATTCCAGATTATTTTAACCAGTGAAGACTTACGAAGTTTTAGAAACTTCGTAAGTCTGGGTCTACAACATATAATGGATAAGCACAGCTGCTGCTAAGTCAGCAGCTTGTTATACAAGCCGTAATTTTCGTTATCGAAGCAAACAAATATCACCTTCTCAACCACTTTATCTTCTGCCAAAAACTCATTAACAGCTTTAACAGCAATTGCCGCGGCCTTATCTTTTGGGAAACGATAAATACCAGTACTGATGTTTGGGAAAGCTATACTATGTACATTGTTTTCGGCAGCAAGCTTCAAACTATTTGAATAAGCTGAACGTAACAGCTCATCTTCTCCCCTTTTACCACTATTGTAAACCGGGCCTACCGTATGGATCACGTATTTTGCTAGCAGTTTACCACACGTAGTTATTACAGCCTCTCCAGTTTTACAACCGCCTTGCCGGGCAACAATCTTTCGGCAATCCTCCAGTATTTCCGGTCCGCCTGCACGATGGATAGCACCATCAACGCCACCACCGCCCATTAACGAGGTATTAGCGGCGTTTACTATGGCATCGGCTTTAATTTTTGTAATATCGCCCTGTACCAACTCAATAATACCCATAGCATTTTGGATTTATAGCTTGTGTAACAAACAGGAAAATGTTTTGCTTTTAAAAATACAGCTGCACCATTTTACGCCAGTAACGGGCTCGGTGGGCTTCTTCATGCCAGATGTATAAACTGTTTTGGATCCCCTTGCTGGCCAGTACTGTGCTCAGGTATTTATTATCCTCTAAAAATGCATCTTCTTCGCCTACGGCCAGTATAATTTGAAGGCGCTTAATCTGAGCAATAATTTCGGGGCTGTGCAGGTTATTCAAAAACTGGTTAGGCATATTAAAGTACACATTCTCATCGCGATAGCCATCCAACAGGTCGCGGAAGTTACCCATAGCCTGTGTAATGTCATAGCGCCCGCTCATACCTACCACTTTAACAAATACCGAAGGATGTTTGAAAGCGATATTTACAGCGTGATAAGCACCCATACTGCACCCTGCCGAAATAATTGAACCATCGGCATTAAGTGTTTTCATTAAAGGCACCACCTCCTGTAAAATGTATTGCTCATAATGCAGGTGCCTTTCCATGCGGTGATAGGGATGGCTATACTCGTTATAAAAGCTTTCGCGATCGATACTGTCAACACAGTAAATTTGCAGATGCCCGGCTTCAATTTTGCTTCGCAAAGCCTCAATTACCTTCCAGTCTTCATAATCATAAAACCGGGCTGTACGAGTGGGAAAAAATAAAATAGAGGCACCTGCGTGGCCAAAAACCAGCAATTCCATATTACGCTGAAGCGACGGACTGAACCACTTGTGGTACTCTCTTTTCATCTTTTAAACCGCTGAAAGATGACAAATGTGTGTAAACCCTATATTAAGCTAATTTGATACTTTGCGGCATTCGCTGTAAAACAGCATTTTTCCACAAAGCGTAACCGGCGCTGCTTAAATGCAAACCATCTTTATCATAATATTCTCGTATTGGTTTACCGGAAGCATCTATCATCTGATTAAATATATTGATGAACTGCCAGTTTTTATGGCGGTGAATTATTTCGTTTTCAATTAAACTGTTGGTATACCTGTATTTTTCAACAATAGGCCAGCGTGCAAAGCTCGGCTTAAGCGAAATATAATAACAGGGAATATTACCAAAAAGCCGCTCAACCTCAACGGTTAGCTGCTTAAAAAATATAAAAACCTCCTCGGGGTTGCGGCCATCGCCCAAATCATTGTCGCCTGCATAAACCACGATAGACTCGGGGTTGTAGGAATGAAGAATACGCTCAAAAAACCAAACGCAGGCGGCCAGCGTTGAGCCGCCAAAGCCCAGGTTAACAGGCTGCATGTCGTCAAAATCAGCATCAAGCGTATTCCATAAACGAATGGATGAGCTTCCATAAAAAATTACCCGCGGCACATAATCAAGCTTAGTTCGCTTAATCTCCAACTGCTTCACATCCTCTTCGTACCAGATCATATTCTATTTTGTAGACCGTATTAATTTAAGGGCTAAAGATAATACAATAGCCCTAACTTAATGTAAGTTGATAAAATAATGGTATTAAAATTGTAAACTTGTTACTCTTCTGCCGCTTCTTCTCCTTTCGTGCCCAGTTCAACAATATCGCCCTTTTTAAAAAGGATGGCCTGCAAAGTGGTACGCCAAACGGGTTTCTTACGCAACAAAAACTCCAGGTCCATACCAAAATGCTTAAACTCTTCCTGTTGGGCATTTTGCATAATAGCTTTTGCCTGTTTATCTTTTTCAACCGAAATGCGTTGTTCGTACCAGTTTATTGCCTCCGCCTCTTCGGTTAATGAAACTATCATTCGGGCAAAGGTGCGGGTTTCGTCCGATAATTCATTTGGGGGTTCGTGATATTGATCAAATGACATACTGCTCTTTTTTAAGGAGATAAATGTAATTTGAACGCTTTTGTTTTAGCCTGTAAGTATTTAGAATTATTATTAAACCACATGCTTCCTGATTTTAACAGTGACCAGTTTTGACGTTGGTGTATTGCTTTGCTCGGCAACGCTGTTGATAGGGATCAGCACGTTGGCTTCCGGATAATAGGTGGCTGTATTCCCTTCGGGGATGTTATAGGGTACCACCACAAATAACCTTGCTACCCGCTCAACCCAATCATCATAATTAAACAAGTCAACTTTTTCCCGGGCCTTAAAGCCGGCCTTTTGCATGTCGTTCTCGTTCATTAATATTACCCGGCGCTCGTTGTGAATGCCCCGATAGCGGTCATCAAGACCATATATAGTGGTATTAAACTGATCATGACTGCGAATGGTTGCCATATGATATTCGTCGGCCGCCAGTTCATGCTTAGGCAGCGGGGCGATGTTAAAAGGTATAATGCTTCCGTTTTTTTCGGTGATAAACTTACCCTCTTGTGCTGCGTTAGGCAGGTAAAAACCGCCGGGCAAACGAACCTTCTGATTATAATCCTCACAACCCGGAATTACCTTGGCTATCACATCGCGCACAGCATCATAGCTTTGGGCATATTTATCCCAGTCGATAACCGAGCGGTTACCAAACGTGGCTTTGGCAAGGTTGCAGACAATCTGGTTCTCGTTCATCAGGTGTTCGGATACCGGCGTCAACATTCCTTTCGACATCTGGACAACCCCCATTGAGTTTTCACAGCTAATGAACTGCTCTTCGCCATTTACAATATCCTTGTCGCTTCGTGATAGTGTTGGCAGTATTAAAGCCTCTTCGCCATGCACCAGGTGACTGCGGTTTAATTTGGTTGACACATGAACCGATAATCTAAGTTTACGCATAGCCTGCGCGGTAAACAGGGTATCCGGCGTAGCCGAAAGAAAGTTACCCCCCATTGCAAAAAACACTTTGAGCTTGCCCTCATCCATAGCTTTGATGGATTCCACAACGTCATACCCATGTCCCCGCGGTGGCTCAAAACCAAAAACTTCTTTGAGCTTATCTAACTGTTTAGGTTTCGGCTTATCCCAAATCATCATAGTGCGGTTACCCTGTACATTGCTATGGCCGCGCACCGGGCACAAACCAGCGCCGGGTTTACCAATGGCGCCTTTAAGCATAACCAGATTCACAATCTCTTTCACAACAGCTACACCGTTTTTATGCTGGGTAATACCCATGGCCCAGCAAATGATGATGCGGCTTTTATTTTTAATCAAATTAACAGCCTGCTCAATTTCAGTTACTGTTAAACCCGCAGCTTTAGCCAGATCATCAACTTCATATTGGTTCAGGCTATCTAAAAACGCAACATAACCTGTGGTGTTCTTTTTAATAAATTCATGATCGAAAACAGTACCCGGGTTTTCCAATTCGGCCTTATACAGCAGCTTTTCCATGGCTTTGAGCAGCGCCATATCACCATTTATTTTCACCTGTAGGTACAAGTCGGCCAGTTGGGTTTTGATACCCAAAAAACCTTTTACTTTTTGTGGATTCTTAAAACCCATTAAACCGGCCTCATGCAGCGGATTTACGGCGATGATCTTCGAACCTTTTTCTTTTGCTTTTTCAAGTGCGCTGAGCATGCGCGGATGATTAGTGCCGGGGTTTTGCCCCATAATGATGATTACATCGGTATCGTAAAAATCATTAAGAGTAACTGTACCCTTACCAATGCCAATGGTATCCGCAAGGCCAACACCGGTACTTTCGTGGCACATGTTGGAGCAATCGGGCATGTTATTGGTGCCAAACTCGCGCACAAACAACTGGTAGGTAAATGAAGCTTCGTTACTGGTACGGCCCGATGTATAAAAGGCAGCTTCATCGGGCGATGCCAACGCGTTAAGCTCCTCTGCTATTTTTTTAAAAGCGAAGTCCCAGCTTACCGGGGTGTAATGTGTAGCACCTTTGGCGAGGTAAACCGGCTGGGCAATGCGCCCTTTTTTCCCAATTTCGTAATCATTAAGTTTGGCAAGATCCGCCACCGAATTTTCGGCGAAGAACTCACCGGTCAATTTTTTGGTGGTGGCTTCCTCAGCAAGGGCTTTGGCTCCATTCTCGCAATACTCGGCTATGGGCGAACGGTCGTCATCGGGGTCGGGCCAGGCACAGCCAGAGCAGTCAAAACCGTTCTTTTTGTTCATGTGAAACAGGCCTTCCATACCCCTTACCAGGCCTGTTTCCTTTAATATATCAACCATAGCAACTGTTACAGCGGGAATACCAGCTGCCCAGTCTTTGGGATGTGTTATTTTCAGGTCGAGCAGTTCTTCGGGGTTTTCAGCTGCAGGTTCCTGTTCTGGTTCCTTGCTCATATCTTTTTAGCTGCTAAAGGATTGGGGTAATTATCGCTCTGATCTTCAGCAACCTCATCCAAACAGGTAAAATCTTTTTCAACCAGTAAATGTAAGCTGCCGTGAGTGCCCTCATAACCTACTTTGTCTTCATCAGCAAAACCGGTAATCATAGTTTTGGGCGCGTACAGTGTTATAGCGTTTTCTTTATAAGTGGCCGACAGTTGCTCATCATCAACCAGCCTTAAAGCGTAAATAAGTTGCTGGCTGCCAAAATCAACCGTTTCCTGCACGTAACCATCTTCGGCCAGTTTAGCTACGTCGGTTTTAGTGAGCCTGTATCGTAGTGAATTACCTTTTATCCTTATTTTCATTGATATCAAATCAGTTTATACTGCCGGTACTGTTGACACAGCATCATCGGCAGGGATCATTACACGTTGTGCACCTGTATAAATATTAAAGCGTTCATCGCGTAAAAATCCTATCAGTGTTATGTTAAACTCGTTTGCCAGCTCTACGGCGAGGCTTGAGGGGGCGCCTACAGCTGCAATAATACTAATGCCTGCCATAGCCGCTTTTTGAATAAGTTCAAAACTGGCCCTGCCGCTCAGTAACAATACCGTTTGTTGCAAAGGAAGCCAATCATAATTCATGGCGGCCCCGATCAACTTATCTAAGGCATTATGCCTTCCTATATCTTCTCTAAGTAACAGCAATTCGCCTACAGGAGTAAATAATGCAGAGGCATGGAGCCCCCCTGTATCATCAAATACACGTTGATGCCTGCGCAATATCTTCGGAAGCTGATTAAGTACAATGCTGTGGATCATGTTGCCATCATCCTCCCTCCCAGCAAAACCATTCACCGTACGTATAGCGCTGATCGATCCCTTACCGCATACACCGCAACTGCTGGTGGTGTAAAAATTGCGTTCGGTATTTTGGAGGTTCGGCAGAACGCCCTCCTCCAGTGTTACCAGTATGGTGTTCTCCTTGTTTTCGGCACAGGCAATAAAGCTATGTTTAGTCGATTTTATCTCATCGGCATTTTTAATAATGCCTTCGGTAAACAAGAAACCGGTTGCCAGTTCGGCGTCGTGCCCGGGAGTACGCATGGTTACTGAGATGTTGCGTACCTCTCTTTGATCGGCCGGACCATATTCCAGCTTAATTTCCAGGGGCTCTTCAATGGCGATACTATCCTCTTCCCTGGCGCTTTGGTTAGCGTTAACTTTTACAACCGGGATATGAATAACTGATGGCGTAGACATATTCAAATATACAACTTAACCGGCGCGTTTGTTTATGCAAGTTTATGCGCGAAAAGCAAGTTCAGGCGTTTGCGTTTGACTTATTTTTGAAGTAAGCGTCCACGTAAGAGCCGTTAACTTAGATCAGAAGGGGGTTAACAGGGTTAACAGAAATCCGGAATACCTTCACACTCTATATTGACAATCAACACCTTAAACAAAACAGGGTATTAACACGTGTGCCCCCCGGCAAAATTAAGCGTCCCGGCTCACGTTACTGGAAAGTAAGCGTGGACGCTTAAACCTGCGTAAGTGGATTTGTTAAATTTAAACCCATTGCTCATTTTGTAAGCTAATTTGAATATTTTTGAGATATGAAGATCAACATACTGGCTTTTGGGGTGACCAGGGAGATATTTGGATGCAGCGAAGTTAGCCTGGAAATGACCAACGATGCTACTATCTCCAATTTAAAATACCTGCTTGAGCAGCAATATCCGCGTTTAAAGCAGCTTTCATCATACATGCTGGCTGTTAACAACGAATACGCCCTGCCCGGTGATACTATTCACGAGCGGGATGAAATTGCGATCATTCCACCCGTAAGCGGGGGGTAGTCAGTTGGCAATTCAGTAGCAGTTATGAGTGGCAGCGGCAGTAGTTGTGTTCAGTCTGCAGGTTTTAGTTAGCTGTTTGCGGCAGCTTTAAGAAGGTACTTTATTACAAATCCATTCAACATAACATAACAATGGCTATCAGAAGCGCTACACTTGCCGATCATTCAGCAATATCAAACCTGCTTACACAATTAGGCTATCCCGGTACCGAGGAGCATTTACCGGAGAACCTTGAACTAATGTTAAGGCAACCTTCATCACGGGTTTTAGTTTATGAAGATGAGGGCCAGGTTGCAGGTTTTATTGCCATCGATTTTTTAACGCAGTTAGTAGTTAAGGGCGATTTTATCCGCATCAGTTGTTTTTCTGTCGATGAAAACATCCGTGGTAAAGGCATTGGTAAAGCGCTTGAGGATTATATCACAGAGCTTGGTAAGCAGCGCAATGCCGACCGCATAGAAGTTCACTGCCATACACGCAGGGTTGATGCGCATCGGTTTTATTACAGGCAGGGTTATACCGAATCGCCCAAGTACCTCATGAAATCGTTAGTGGATAAAATATAGATTTGCATTGCCATGAAAACACAGATCCTCCTATCGGCTCAAACACTGAATATCCAATCATGTATTGATTGGATCATGTCGCCCGAATCCGGGGGGATAGATGTGTTTATTGGCACCGTTCGTAATGCAACCAAGGGGAAAAAAGTTTTAAAACTTGATTTTGAAGCTTATGAGCCAATGGCCATCAGCGAAATGAACAAGATTGCGGCGCAGGCTTTTGAGCGCTGGCCCGTTCAAAAAATACTGATCCACCATCGTACCGGCTTACTGCAGGTTGGCGAAGTACCTGTTGTTATTGCCGTATCGGCAGCGCACCGTGATGCCGCCTTTGACGCCTGCCGGTATATCATTGATACACTTAAACAAACCGTCCCCATCTGGAAAAAAGAAAGCTTTGAGGATGGCGATGTTTGGGTGGCAGCACATCCATAAGATTTCGGATTTGGGATGTTCGATTTGGGATTTTTTTGATTTTACATTTATAATCGCCAGTCATCCTGAACTTGTTTCAGGGTCCCACAAGAAAGGTGGGTGATTTGCTTTGCAAGTGGCTTAGCAAGTGAGGCGCTGAAATAAATTCAGCATGACATGGAGAAGAACCAAGCCAATACACCGCCGATGTTGGTGTTGTCACCAACATCTTCCTTATTTACCACATTTCCTAATCAACCTTATATTCCTCTAATCCCCCCTCCAATGAAAAAACATCTGCTTCAGGTATCATTTTGAGGATCAACTTTACCGCCTCATCACTTCGCTTACCCGATGAGCAATAAAGCACCTTTGTATTGGGACTGGTAAAGTAGGCCAGATATTCCTCTACTTCGTCCAACGGGATATGTGTACCGCCAATGTCATAAGCTTCGCGTTCCTGCAACGTGCGTACATCTATGAGTTCCACAGTATCATCCAAAAGGATCCGCTTCTTTAGCTCATCGGCATTGATAGTTGGAATGGTAATAGTTGTTTTTAGGCGACGGATATGTGTTTTAGTAACCGGCCCGATCTTAAAGATGCGGCTTTGCATACTTTGCGCATCAAAAATCAGCACTTTCCCTGCAAGCAGGTCGCCGGTTTTGGTAAGATATTTAATTACCTCGTTGGCCTGCATGCAGCCGATAATTCCGGCCAAAGTAGGGATCACACCGCCCTCGGTACAGTTAGGGATCTGTGTAGCATCTACTTCGGGAAACAAATCGCGGTAATTGGGCGAATTAGCTCCTTTAGCGTTACTTACATTCCAAACTGCAACCTGTCCTTCAAACTGGTAAATGGCACCGTACACGAGTGGCTTACCCGCCAAAACGCAGGCATCATTAAGCAGATAACGGGTTTCAAAATTATCAGTACCATCCAGTACAATGTCATAGTTACTAAGCACATCCATCACATTATCGGATGTGATTTTAGTGGTATGAGGCACAAGTTTGATACCCGGGTTTTGTGCCTGTAAGCGTGTACAGGCTACTTCAGCCTTATTTTTACCCTCATCGGCAGGGGTGTATAATACCTGGCGGTGCAGGTTACTTATCGATACCTGGTCAAAGTCGGCAATACCTAACGTACCTATACCTGTTGATGCCAGATATTGCGCAGCAGGGCAGCCCAGGCCCCCCGCTCCTACTACCAGTACACGGGCTTGCTGTAATAATTGCTGGGCCTCCTCGCCAAAACCAGGCAGGGCTATCTGGCAGTTATATCGTTGTAAATCCTCATTCATTAGCGGCAACTATTTTATGGTGGATCATTGATTTTACTTTCTCTAATTCTTCGGGCGTGTTCACATTGGTCAGCGCTTCCTGACTTGGGGCATTGAGCAGGGTAATATCACTATTGATCAAAACCTTGCGCGGACATGAATACCCTTGAGCCAGAAACGACAACAACACAGGATAACTTTTAGGTTCCCAGATAGCTATTAAAGGCTCCGGAAAATCAGTTACGGGACTGTGATAAGCCGTAGCCACCGACGAGCTATTACGCCATGCAACTAAATTGCGAAGCGTACTTTCATCCATCAGCGGCAAATCGCAGGCTATAACCAGCCATGCGGCATCGGGCTGTTCACGGAAAGCGGATAGAATAGCTCCATAAGGCCCCAACCCGGTAAATGTATCCTCGATAACCAGATAAGCCGGATCAATTTCCTGCTGCTGTCCCGGCCTGCCGGAAATATAAACCTCTTTACAAAAGTTTTTAAGCAGATCGGCCATATAGTAGCGCTGCTGTTTGCCGTGCCAGTTGGCCGCACCCTTATCAAAACCCATGCGGGTGCTTTTACCGCCTGCTAATACCAATCCGTTTAAAACGGGTTTAGCCTGCTTTAACGCCGCTTCGAAAAACGCAACGATCTTTTCACGGTCATCTATCTTTAAAACAGGGATCTGTTGCCAATTGGGTATAACTTCCTGTATAAAGTCGGGAATTTCGCTTGCGTTATCGGCCAGCAGGAAAAGCTGAACATGATTAAGCTGGTCTGCCCTTTTTTGCAGCGAAGCTTTTTTATTGATGTCGATAATAACTACCTGGGCTTTGGCCTGCTGGTGGTTACCGTTAACCAATACCAAGTCGGCAGATGAAAACTGTTGTTTAAGCTGATAAGGATAAACCGGGTTTTGGTAGTTAAACTGCTTATAGTTGACCTGGTCGGTATAATCGAGTGAGGCTCCGCTCACCAGTCTGCCGGGCAACAAGGTAATATCATCATTATGCGACATATCCACATAAGCGCATTTATAAACCGGCGAAAGTGCCCTGATCACATCATCGGCCAATAATTTGATCACAGTACATGGGCCGCCTAAAATTGCCCATTCATTACGGCCGAAATTGCCGGTTGAGGGCCGGGTCAGTTTAGCGTGTTTTTTATGCGTGCCGGATGGCTGGTTATGATCTTTTAAAGTCACGTTTACCTCCTGTTTTTGAGATCAGTTTGGTTTCCTTTATCACTATATCATGGCTCATGGCCTTACACATATCATAAATGGTAAGCGCCGCTATCGATGCACCTACCAATGCCTCCATCTCCACACCTGTTTTTGCGGTGATGCTGGCAGTACAATCAACCTCTACCTCCTGCTGTTCATTTATCCGGATGGTAACGTTACAGTTATCCAAACCCAGCGGGTGGCAAAGCGGGATCAGGTCGCCGGTTTTTTTTGCCGCCATAATACCGGCAATAATAGCTGTTTGAAAAACAGGGCCTTTTTTGCTCTGCAATTCGTTCCCCGCTAAAAGTTCAAATACTGCTGCCGGCAAAGCAACCACACTGCGTGCAGTAGCGGTGCGGTGTGTAACCTGCTTTTCAGTTACATCAACCATATTCGGGTCGCCTTGTTTGTTTATGTGGGTTAACATTTTTTTACTGTGATTACACTGATTTTTATTATGATTTCACCGATCCCTTGATTTACGATGATTGTTTACTTGATTATATCGACTTGTTCGCTGATTGATTCACTTAAATCAAAAAATCAGTGTAATCAAACAAAGAAAATCGGTGTAATCCCCAAAACTAAAACCTCCAAACCTTAAACACCTCTCCTGCTTTAAATTCATTCCTTTCGAGCGGGAGTTGCAAAAAGGCTTCGGTATCTGCTAAGTTAGCAAAATCGCCTGAACCATTGCCTTCAACAGGCATTGCTATTAGCTGACCCAGCTCGTTACTTTGCAACTTTACCTGCAGATAATATTGCAATGCCGGCTGAAAAGTAAAATCTTTGCCCAGTACAGCATATGTTGGCGGCTTTAAAGGCAAGCCAAGTGTAGCATTAAGCCATAATAAAAAATAGCGGTGCAGGCACATAAATGTGGCTACAGGATTACCGGGAAAAGCAAATACCAATGCACCGGTATCATGCCTGCCAAACCAGAAAGGTTTACCGGGGCGCTGGGCTACTTTATGAAATAGTTTTTCAACCTTTAATTCTTCCAGTGCCTGCGGGATGTAATCAAATTTCCCCATCGAAATACCACCACTCAACAACAGCACATCATAATTATTCAAGCAATGTTGAATCTGCTCCCTGGTAACAGCAGGTTCATCCGGAATATGCAAAATATCAGCATCAATATGGTGCTGTTTTAAAACAGCTTTAACCGTATAGCTGTTTGATTTGCGGATTTGATATGGCAGCGGTGTTTCGTGTACGTCCACCAGTTCATCGCCCGATGAAATCACCACCACCCTGGGCATTTTTTTTACAAGCAGGTGGGTTTTGCCAACCGACGCCGCCACACTGATTATAGCCGGACTTACCGATTGCCCCGATGAAGCAATAACATCATATTGTTTTTTATCAGCGCCCTGTAAATGCAGGTTCTGCCCCTTTTTAATATCCAGGGCATGCAAAGTTGCTATCCCGTCGCTAATCTTCACATCTTCATAACGGATCACAGTGTCAGCCGAAACGGGCATTACAGCGCCTGTCATGATCTCGATACATTCATCTTCCTCATTGATCTGAACCGGCTCATCACCCGCTGCCTGGGTAGCTTTAACGCGGAATACCTGAATACCATTTTCGATGGCAGCATATTTTATAGCTATGCCATCCATAGTTACCCGGTTAAAAGGGGGCAAATCGCGGT
The DNA here is from genome assembly GCF_059690695.1 of Mucilaginibacter sp. A5337. Classification (NCBI taxonomy): domain Bacteria; kingdom Pseudomonadati; phylum Bacteroidota; class Sphingobacteriia; order Sphingobacteriales; family Sphingobacteriaceae; genus Mucilaginibacter; species Mucilaginibacter sp. A5337. Next base: position 250,494 of record NZ_JCAWEC010000001.1, read on the forward strand.
CAGCTTTCAGGTCTTCGGCAAGCACATAGCCTAATGCCTGTTCAAACGGTAAGCTTTGGGTTCCATAATTCCTGGTTTGTGCCAGTACCAGTTTTTCTGCTTCTTCAACAGTTGTCATCTTTTTGTTTGATCTTTAAACTATCCGCCAATAGTAGCCATTGATTCATGGATTCCGGTTTTAGCAACCCGCGCGCGCTCGGCTTCCCAGCCATCTGCCGGCCGGTGATTAAAAGCAGTTAACAGGGCGTCCTGCAATGTTTCATCAGTGGCCCCGCTACGTATCAAATCTTTTAGGTTAAGCACGCCATCATCATACAAACAGGTTTTTAACTCGCCCTCGGGTGTTACCCGAATGCGGTTACAACTACCGCAAAACGTACGCGAATAAGCGGCTATGATACCTATAGTTCCTTTATGTCCTGGTATCTGGTAATTGTACGAAGTGGAATAAGCCGGATCATCCAGCTTTTTTATTTGCGGATATTTGCTTTTTATTTCTTCCAAAACACGCACATAGTCCCAGTGCAATCCATCATATACATGTCCATCGCCATTAAAGGGCATTTCTTCAATAAACCTTACGCTTACCGGCAATTCTTTAGCCAGTTCAACCAGTGGAATAATATCCTGTATGTTTTTGCCATCCATTACCACGGCATTGATCTTTACCTCCATATCATGACTTAACATGGCATCCAGGGCAGCCATCACATTGGCAAACTCATCGCGACGGGTGATGGTAAAAAAGCGGCTGGCATCCAGTGTATCCAAACTCAGGTTTACCGATCGTATGCCTATCTTTTTCAATTCGGGTACGTAAGGTGCTATGAGCACTCCGTTGGTTGTCAGGCTCAGTTCTTTTAGGCCATCAAGCCTGGATATGCCTGTAAGCAAAGACATAAGATCTTTACGTACAAAGGGTTCTCCTCCGGTTATCCGAATCTTGTCGATGCCCATTTTTACAAGCAAACGGCAGCTACGCAGCATTTCGTCGTAACTCATGAGTTCGGCACGCGAAAGCCAGTTTAAACCATCTTCCGGCATGCAGTAAAAGCAGCGCAGATTGCACCTGTCTGTCACCGCGAGGCGCATATAACTAATCTTCCGGCCGTGATTATCTGTTAACAAAATATATCCCTTTTTACCTTGTAAATTTAATTAATTAACAGCCATTACAGCTTTAAGTTGATGCATGGCAATTGTAAAAGTAAGCATTACTATGCGGCGGGATGTTTATGAAATGTATTTTTTAGCCCTGCAACCGGCGATTTATCAATCTCTTATTAAACTATAGAGAAAATGCACTGCCAATACCCTGTTCACAAAATCACATAAATAACAAAAAATCAATTTATTACAAATGAACAGAGATAACTAAAACTTTAATTAAGCCGTTACCGTATTAAGACCAGCATCGCCGGAGTGGAATTATAAAAGGGAATCCCCTGAGCCCTGACAATAAAAACACAGGACCGGAAGCGGTATAAATAATGCTGCCCGATCATTGACCGGGCATTATAGTAACAGTTATACTAATACCTCATGTTAAACAGTTTATAAAAAATGACAGGGATCATTATTCTGGCAGCAGGCGCATCAAGCCGTTTTGGCTCACCTAAGCAAAATCTTATTTACCAGGGTAAAACCCTTTTACAACGCGCCATTCAAACTTCCTTAACCTGCCTGCATTGCGAAAAAGTTATCGTTGTACTTGGGGCTAATGAAGGAATAATTCGCCCTAACATAGATGATCAGCTCGTACATGTTATTTATAATCCTAACTGGCAGGAAGGGATGGGCTCATCAATAAAGATAGGTTTAACAGAAATGTTAAGACTCGCCCCCCACATAACCTCAATTATACTAATGCTTTGCGACCAGCCCTTTGTTGATTCATTCCTGATATCACAGCTAATGGAAAAAAAAGAAGTTAACGACTGCGGTATTATTGCCTGCGGCTATCGTGATGTATTGGGTGCACCTGCTTTATTTGATATAAAATATTTCCCGGAGCTACTTAGCCTTGAAGGCCTGGAGGGTGCAAAAAAAGTTATTGAAGCGCATGCCGACGACGTTTTTATACTTCCTTTTCCGCTGGGTGCCATTGATATTGACACCACAGCCGATTTAGAACGGCTTAACCAGGCCGGGTAGGTGGGCTAATTAAGCAGAAGCAACCAACTTATTTACACTGCGGTAAACAAACTCATTAAAGATGTGCCTGCGGGCAAACCTGCCTGGCGAATCGGCATTGATTAGTTTTGTATAAACTGCTTTTGGCACTCCAAAATACTCATATACATTACCATCCAGAAAAGTAACCTTCAGTACCTGTTGTTTATACTCAAAATCAGCTATGTTTGATAATGTAGTGGTGGCAGTATAATCAGACAACGTTTGAGCACGGGTTTCGGGTGCAATACTTACCAAAAAGTGGTAAGCTTCGATAATTGTTTTGCTTTTCTCTTCGGCTTCTATCCTGCTTTCGTCCTGAAACCTGTCGGGATGCCAGGTTTTCATCATGCTTTTATAAACCGTACGCAGTTCACTTAGTTCGGCATTTTCAGTTACGTTCAGGAGTTTCCTGTAGTCGACAATTTTTTTCATTATTTATTTAATTCTTTTTTATTGTCGATGAAGGGATTATACATAAACACCTCCATGAAAATAACGGCGCGAAGGTACGCTTTTTAAATGAGGAAAAACAGAGAGTTTTACTTATTAAAAAATGATGATATTAAGTAAATACTGGCTAAAGATTTTATTAACACAAGTCATTAATACCTACTCCGCCTGCTGCTTTTTTTAACAACACGAATGAATAAAATACAGTGATAATGGTTTAAATTATAAACCGTATTTTTGCGGGCTATGAAGTTTCCAAGATTTGCCGACCTGATACTGTTTGAGAACGATGACGTTATTGTTGTGAACAAACCACCTTTTATAAGTTCACTTGATGAGCGTGGTGAGGGCAGCAGTGAAATCAGCATGTTAAGGTTGGCCAAAGCTTACTGGGACGATGCCCAGATTTGCCACCGCCTGGACAAGGAAACATCGGGCGCGCTCATTTTTGCCAAAAACCCGGAAGCATACCGCTCTGTTTCTATGCAGTTTGAAAAACGTAAGGTTAAAAAAGTATACCATGCCGTTATTGATGGCACACATACTTTTGATAACCTGCTTGTTGATTTGCCAATATTAAATGTTGGCAAAGGCAGTGTAACCATTAGCCGGCAGGAAGGTAAACGTGCCGAAACCTGGTTTCAGTCATTAAAGTATTATAAACATTACACTTTGGTTGAATGCCGTCCGGTAACAGGCCGTATGCACCAGATCAGGATCCACCTCGCCACGCAAAGGGCTTCAATAGCAGGAGATGAAATGTATAAGGGCGAGCCTGTTTTTCTTTCAAAAATAAAGCGTAAATACCATTTAGGTAAAGACCAGGAAGAGCTGCCCATTATGAAGCGTTTTGCACTTCATGCTTATGAAGTAACATTCCGTATTAACCCCGAAACTGAAGTTACCATCCATGCCCCATATCCTAAAGACTTTGAAACGCTTTTAAAGCTACTTGATAAGTTTGACAGTTAAAATTAAATGTATAAAGTGTTTGATATTTACATACGCCAACGTATTTTTATGCCAAATGGCTTCTCTCTTTAAAAAGTTCGCTCTCTGCATTTTACTGGTGGTGTTTGTTGTAAGCCGTTCAGATGCATCTGCATATACCTATCTGTCTGAAGATAGCCTTGTTAACTTTATTAAAATAAAAGACAGAAACCTGCAGGACAAGAAAATAGTTGAATATATCAAACTCCGTTTTCAGCAGGGACCGGAAAATACTATTCCCGAGGGCAGAACGGAAGTGTACCAGAAACTGGATAAATACAAGGTTGATGACCGGGAGGCTTTAAAATTTTTTATTGAAAGTACCGTACAAAGACGGTTATCGAAACTACCCGAAGCAGAAACGGCCATGGTAAAAGCCATTGATCAGGCATCAAAAAGCAAAGCCGATTTTCTGATTTATTCATTCATCAGCCACCTTGCTTTCATACAAACAGACCGGGGCAACCCAATTGGCGCCATCTATAGCTACGGGCTGGCCCAAAAGCAAGCATTAAAACTTAACGAGCCACTATTACAGGTATATCTTAACATCAATATATCCGATCTGTATTATAAACTCAACCTGTACAGCCAGTCGTTATATTACCTTAACCTTGCATTTCATATCAAGGAAGAAAATAAAATCAAGGACGACAGGTTTTATACTATAATAAGCTATAACAAAGCCGAAAACTTTTTCAGGAGAAGAAACCTCGACTCACTGCAACGATGCCATGACGAGTTGATGGGGCCTAACAACAAAAGTTATAAACTATTTACCTACCAAAACCGCACGGCTTACTATATATCTATATTACAACATAAGTATAGCGATGCCATAACGCAGATCAAGGAGTTGCAAACTAATAAAAAGTACGTACACAATGACCTTGAGCGGCAAAACCTGGCCGATGCATTTTACCTGAACGGGCAGCCAGATTCGGCGAGTTCGATAGCTTACCAATTGCTCGCCATCCCCTATTCAGCCAATCACCCCGAAATAAAGCATCACCTTTACGAATTGCTTGGAAAAATAGCCCGCGACAGGGGCGATTATAAACTGGCTGCCGAAAACTTTGACCTTGCTTTAAAACAATCAGAAGAAAGCCTTAATAATACCACACAGGTAGGCAATGTGTCTGCACAGATAAAAATCGACAAAATTGAAAACACATTTACAGATACTGCCGAAAAGTATAGGCGCGAACGCCTTATTTTGATCCTCATCAGTATTACCACTGTTTTCATGTTCGCTGTTATAGCGCTGTTATATCGTAGCGCCAGGCAAAAACGTCATTACGAAAAATTGTTATACGACACCAAAAAGCGGGAGCTTGCCTTTATCAACTCACATGAAGTGCGTAAACACCTTACAAACATATTAGGCCTTGTGGAACTGATGAGCGAAACCAAAGATAAAAAACAGGAGTTTCTGCAGGTTGAAAAGCATCTTTACGATTCGGCCACCAGGCTTGACGAGGCTATTAAGAACATCTCTGAAAAATTAAGCGACTAAAATCCGTATCAATAAATTTATCTTAGCCATATCTGGCGTAAATGAGTGAATTAGGTTAAATTACAATGCCAAATTCAGCCCCGTATAAGCTTATTTACATTATTGATAAAAAACACCTCTCATTTATTTCAAAAAATATAAAATTGTTAAAAACGCAGTTTTACAGTTTCTTTTTTACGGGTTTACGGCCATAATTAACACGTTATTGAAAAAAAATGTAAAATTTCTTAACATTTGTAATGATTTTTGTAAAAAAAATTTAAATTCGCCTTAATAATTATTGAGATTAATACAAAAACTATAATTAGAACCCCAACTTTACAAATTAATTAAAAAATGGCAACGAAACTCGAGTACATTTGGCTTGATGGCTACAAACCAACACAAAGCCTGCGCAGCAAAACAAAAATCGTTAAAGAATTTAGCGGAAAAGTAGAAGATTTAGATAACTGGAGCTTTGACGGTTCTTCAACTGAGCAGGCACCAGGTGGTTCATCAGATTGTATCTTAAAGCCAGTTTTTGTTGTTCCTGATCCACAAAGAAAAAGCGCTTACCTAGTAATGTGCGAAGTATTAAGCGCTGATGGCAAACCACACGAATCAAATGGTCGTGCTACTATCGCTGACGATGATAATGATTTCTGGTTTGGTTTTGAGCAGGAGTATTTCCTGTGGGATCCATCAACCAGCAAACCGCTTGGTTTCCCTGCAGCTGGTTACCCAGCACCACAAGGCCCTTACTACTGTTCAGTAGGTGCTAAAAATGCTTTCGGCCGCGAAATTGTTGAAGAGCACTTAGATGCATGTTTAGAAGCAGGCTTAAACGTTGAAGGTATCAACGCTGAGGTTGCTGCCGGTCAGTGGGAGTTCCAGATTTTTGCAAAAGGCGCTAAAGAAGCCGGTGATCAGATCTGGGTTGCACGTTATTTATTGGAAAGAATTGGTGAAAAATACGGAGTTGCTATTAACTGGCATTGCAAACCGCTTGGTCAATTAGACTGGAACGGTTCTGGTATGCACGCAAACTTCTCAAATACTACTTTGCGTACTGCTAACAGCAAAGAAATTTTCACAGCTATCTGCGAATCTTTCCGCCCTGCAGTTGCTGAGTGTATCGCTGTTTACGGTGCTGATAACGATCAACGCTTAACCGGTAAACACGAAACCGCTTCAATTCATGACTTTAGCTATGGTGTATCTGACCGTGGTGCTTCTATCCGTATCCCTCTGTACGCTGTTGATCACAACTGGAGTGGTTACCTGGAAGATCGTCGCCCTAACTCAGCTGCCGATCCATACAAAGTTGCCGCAGTTATCATCAAAACTGTAAAATCAGCTAAGCTTTAATGCCCTGAATAAAATAGTTATTTGTTTTATCCCCCGGTTTTAACAAACCGGGGGATTTTTTTTGGGGGTTTAGATGTAGAGACGCGCCACATGCGTCTCTACATCTAAACTTTATACTAATTTTAGATTTTCAGAATATCTTGTTTTCAAACGGCTACAACAAAGCGTAGCCCGTTAGGCATTTAAAGGTTCCAGAGTTCGGCAATATCGGTTAACTTCACCGCAACATTATCAGAATTCATTGATGTAGCCCATTAAATCCGTCTTAAAAAGGGAAAAACATCATTAGTTAAATGATTATCTGGCAACATTATTTAAATATTGCATATAATCGCCATCGATAATCTGCCGATAAGTAATTACAGGCAAATTATAAACATACATCCAGCAATTGATATTACCGCTATCAGTAATAATATCTGCCTGCTTTCTCGTATATTCCTGCGGATGATTGTATAACTCTCCTATTCCCTCATAATCATCAACTACTTTTAAAATGGTTTCAGGATCATCCATCATAAAAATACTGCCGTGAACAAAGTGTTCCTCTGTGTTATCGATCAAAGCACCGGGGTATTCGCCAATATCGTAAAGCCGGCCTTTGATCTTACCTTTACTTATAAATTTACAATGTTTATTCAAGTAATCTGCAAACTCATTACCGGGCTGCAGCAATGTGCCATAAACAAATAAAAACTGGTGTATTGCTTCCATATAAATAGCTCAAACAAAGGTAAAAGCAATTGCGTATTAAACACGTAAAGGCTATTTTTTTATAGTTTAAGCCATAATAACTATCTTGCCATACCTTAACCGGCCATACTTTATACCATGAACACAGAAGAGATCAAAGCATATATTGAACAGAATAACATCCAGAAAATCAAATTCGCATTTGCCGACATTGACGGCATTTTGCGCGGTAAAGTGATCCACCCTAAAAAGTTTATTGATGGGCTACAAAGCGGTTACGGTTTTTGCGATGTTGTTTTCGGCTGGGACAGTAACGATGTTTGCTACGATAATGTGCAGCTTACCGGTTGGCAAAGTGGTTACCCCGATAAGCTTTGCCGTATCGATCTGTCAACACTCCGCAATGTGCCCTGGCAGGATGATATCCCGTTTTTCCTGGCCGATTTCAGTAAGCCGGACGGTAATGATTTGCCGGCTTGTCCGCGTAGCCTCCTCAAACATATCAAGGCCCAATGTGATGAGATGGGTTATCATGCCGAATTTGCGCAGGAGTTTGAATGGTTCAATTTTAAGGAAACGCCGCAAACCCTTGCTGATAAAAAATTCACCAATATTGAGCCGCTCACACCCGGTATGTTTGGCTACTCGATATTGCGCACATCCGAAAACAGCGATTTTTATTACGATCTGTTTAACCTGCTTACTAAATTTAATATACCGATAGAAGGGTTACACACCGAAACCGGTCCGGGAGTATACGAAGCTGCCATATTACATGACGAGGTTTTAGCTGCCGCTGACAAAGCAACGCTATTTAAAACCGCTGTTAAAGAAATTGCTTATAAACACGGTATCATGGCATCGTTTATGGCCAAATGGACCGAAACGCTGCCCGGTTGCAGCGGCCACATCCATCAAAGCCTGTGGACTAAAGACCAATCAAAAAACCTGTTTTACGATGCTAACGACGTAAATAAAATGAGCGAGTTACACAAGCAATACCTCGCTGGTCAGCTATATTGCATGCCTCACTTATTGCCGATGTATGCACCAACCATCAACAGCTACAAACGCCTTGTTGAAGGTGCCTGGGCCCCCACCACCATTACATGGGGTGTTGAAAACCGTACTACTGCGTTACGTGTTATTAATACCACCGAAAACTATACGCGTCTGGAAACCCGCATCCCAGGATCTGACACCAACCCATACCTGGCCATGGCTGCGGCACTGGCTTCAGGCCTGTACGGCATTGAAAATAAACTGGAACTAAACATTGAACCTACCATAGGCAATGGCTATCAAGACAAACGTAACGGCGTATTGTGGCCAAATCTGCACGCAGCGGCTACCGCGATGCAAAACTCCGATATTGCAAAAGAACTCTTCGGCGAAGGTTTTGTTGACCACTTTACCCAAACCCGTCTGTGGGAATACCGCCAATTTGCCAAAAGCGTAACCGACTGGGAATTGAAAAGGTATTTTGAGATAATATAATTTTTTTCTTCTTCATGTCATTGTAGTAACCATCAGGTAAGGCCCTAAAAAAAGTAATGACGTGTAAACTATGTTTTAGCTATGCCGCGCGGGGCAGCGTTAGGGATAGTAGCGTAAAGCCCACAGCGCGGGTTGGATTTGCGGGCCGGAAAGGCGAGGACTTGCAGCGGATAGCCCGGGCCGCAGGCAACGCCCATATTGAAAAACATGATTAATATTCAAGCACTTACAACCACATCCTTATAATAAGAAACGACAAAGCAATCCCGTAGTTATACATATCCGATATGCATTGGCTACGAGATTGCCACGCTTCGCTTATAATGACATGGTTTTAATATCTATTCCAACAAACAATTATAATATATTTGTACCCTTAATTATAAACCGAATGCTGCCATTGGCGTAACTTTGCCGGCAGATATATACAAATGGACTATTCTTTTATTATCCGCAAGGCCTGGGAGGGATATGATGCATCAAAAATCATTCGCGATATCGAAGATATCAGCGCTATGGTTTCAACCAATCATGTGTACCGTATTACGTTCGACGATGACGATATAATCATAGCCAAACTATCATACTTTGGCATATTTGAACACTTTAAAGAAGACCACCGCATTATTCAAACTTTAGCAATTAACCTGCTTTACCCGTTTGAGAATTTCCTGGCCCGTTCTTTACAAAAAAACAACCGTGTTTACATTTACCATCATAAACACGGCAAAACTGATGCCTGGGTGGTATTTTACAACCCTACCCGCATATTACAGCGACTGCCACGCCGTTTAGAGGAAAACCATATTAAAAAGCTTGGCCAGCAGGTTGGCAAGTTTCATAAAGCCTGTTCAAGGGTTAAAAATGTGCTGCCTAAATCGTCAAAAACTTTACGCACCGATATTTCGGCGCTATTACAGCAAATTGAGGCCGATCCCACGCAATTTGGCACAGGTATGCAAGCCGATTTTCTGAAATATCATTGTGAAACCTTCCTTAAAAACCGCTCTAAATACAATATGAGCTCGTTCGAGATCATCCCGGTATTTATAGACTGGAATATTGGCAATTTTTCGGTAACTCCTAACCTGGAATTGTACTCGCGCTGGGATTACGACTGGTTCAGGATGAGCTATCGCCTGCTTGATTTTTATTTCTTTAGTCGTGTAGTGTCTGATATCGGCGACCGCACTGTGTTCAGCTATGTGATCAACACTATGATGGAAGACCGTTTCATCATGTTTTTAAAGGAATATCACAAAGTAAACCCGCTAACTGCAGATGAGATCCGCTTTTTGAAGGAAGCATACCGCTTTTTTATCCTGAATTATGTAATTAAGGACGGCAAGCACTTTTTTAGCGAACAATACGCCAAAAAACTGCAAGCCGAGGCATTTGACATTTACTTACCATCAGTAGACCGGGATTTTGATGCCGAAAAAATCATTGAGGCTTTAAAATTAAAATAGGTTAGCTATCTTTCGGGCTCATTTTATTGCAGAACCCTAAAAACAGATAAGCATGACCAGAATAGACAACTTTAAATCCATAATTGATAAATACGAAGTTGTTTTTTTTGATGCTTTTGGGGTTTTGAAAAATTATGGAGGCTTACTTCCGGGTATTGAGCGAACTTTTGCCTATTTGCAGGAGCAAGGCAAGGAGTATTATATTGTAACCAACGATGCCTCGCGAAGCCCGGTGCAGCTGGCCGAATCCTATACAAGCAAAGGTTTAATGGCCATAACGCCCGACAGGATCATATCGTCGGGCATGCTTACCAAAGAGTATCTTGACCTCAAGGTAAATGATGGCATTGTGGCTTATCTCGGCACGCCTGATTCTGCACACTATATTGATAGCTCAGGCCTGCATACCCTGCCGATAAGCGAAGTAAATGAAAGCAATATCGACAGGGTTAACGCGCTGGTATTTTTGGATGACGAGGGCTTTGACTGGGGCCGCGATCTTAACAAATCGGTTAACCTGATGCGTAAGCGCACCATCCCGGCCATTGTAGCCAATACCGATCAGGCCTATCCCCTAACCAAGCACGATGTATCGATAGCTATTGGCGGTTTGGCCAGCATGATCGAAAAAATAGTGGGCAAGGCATTTATCCGTTTCGGTAAACCAGATTCTCAAATGTTCATGTTTGCCTATGATCTGCTTCGCGAACGCAGACCTATCAGCAAAAAAGACATTGTAATGGTGGGTGATACCCTGCAAACAGATATTTTGGGTGGCAATAAATTCGGGTTGGATACTGTATTGGTATTATCCGGAAATACGCAGGCCAAAGATGCTGAAAACCGCATTACATCAACAGGTATTGTACCAACGTACATCTGCGATTCGGCGGTAGTTGAACCTGGAGGGTTAGGGTTTTAAACGCCCGTAATCACGTCAACTAATATATATCAAGTATAAAACAAAAACGACCGTCTCAACAGTAGCGGTCGTTTTTGTTTTATATCTTTTTGGGGAGATATCTCGCTCAAAATTAATGGTGATGACCATTATCGTGGCCACGGTGCTCAACCACACGGGTACGTTTTACTACAGTTTTATGCGGCTTTTGATAATGATTTACTACGCGGGTACGGTTAACAACACGTGTGCGGTTTACCACCCGGGTACGATAATTATCACGAACTATCACGTTTCGGGTACCGCGATAACGGGCGTAAGTATCACGATCATGAGCAAAATAGGTGTATGGTCTTGGACGATTTACGGCTACCTTATAACCTGTCGCAATACTGTAAGTTGAATAACGCGGCGGTAAAGAACGTCTCCAAACCCAGTTTCCGCCATCTAAATAAATATATTGGTGAGTTGGTACGTAGTAATAGCTTTCTACATCGGGTAAATAATAATAGTTAACGCCTGCGTATTCGGCAGGTGGGTTCCATAAACCAACGTTTACATTTACATTAACCTGTGCATTTGCATTTGTAACCGAAGCTGCAAGTGCAAAACATCCTGCAAGCATTCCTAAAATTAACTTTTTCATGGTGTCTGTATAAATATGCAGCACATACTCAATTTCTGTGCCTATACATCAGTAGACAGGAACATTTATCAATGGTTTAATTTTTAAATATCACAAGCCTTTTCATTTAAACAAAATACTATTGGTATTGGATTTTTTTTGGATTTACTACTTTTTACCATAAAAACTTTAATATGAAGCAACAGCCGTTATAGTTAACAAACCAGGTTGATTATGTGTAGCAAACTGTAAACCTGATGTTTTCTACCGTATAAGTATATTATTGCATCTTTACCGTTGTTTTTAAAAGCAAAATGGTGCCGATACTGTATTAATCTTTATATATTTGGTTTTTATAGCTCAGTAATTCATAGCTGAATTTTTATTTTTATGACAGTTCTCTCAGACGGGGTAGCCGAAAAGTACGAGTTGGTGATAGGCCTCGAAGTACACGCACAGCTATCTACATCAAGTAAGGTATTCTCGGCAGATTCAGCTGCCTTTGGTGCCGAACCTAACCGCCATGTTAGCGCGGTATCGCTGGGGCATCCCGGCACCTTGCCCTTCATCAATAAAAAAGCGGTTGAATATGCCGTTAAAATGGGCCTGGCCTGTAATTGCACCATCAACCTTAATAATAGCTTCGCCCGTAAAAATTATTTTTATGCCGATTTGCCTAAAGGTTACCAGATTAGCCAGGATCAGGCACCCATATGCCTTAAAGGCTATGTGCCGGTGAAACTGGCCGACGGTACTGAAAAAAATATCGCCCTGCACCACATTCATATGGAAGAAGATGCCGGAAAAAGCATGCATGATCAGCATCATGCCGATTCACTGATCGACCTGAACCGTGCGGGCGTGCCACTGGTTGAGATTGTATCAGAGCCCGATATGCGCAGCGCCGAAGAAGCCGGCCAGTTCCTGACTGAAATGCGTAAAATTTTGCGCTACCTTGATATTTGCGACGGTAATATGGAAGAAGGCAGTATGCGCTGCGATGCCAATATCTCGGTAAGGCTTAAAGGTGCAACCGCTTACGGTAACCGCTGCGAGGTAAAAAACCTTAACTCCATCCGCAACGTACAGCGCGCCATTGAGCACGAGTTTGTACGCCAGGTAAACATCATTGAGGCAGGCGGCCATATCGACCAAAACACATTAAATTTCAATGCCGATACTGGCGAAACCTCGGTACTGCGCTCAAAAGAAATGGCTAACGATTATCGGTATTTCCCCGAACCGGACCTGCCGCCATTAAAGCTAACCAACGAATATGTAGAAAACATTCGGAAAGGTTTACCTGCGTTGCCTGCACAATTGTATCATAAATACACCGAGCAATTGGGCTTAACTGCCTATGATGCGTCGGTAATTACTGCCGATAGGGATACCGCCTTTTATTTTGAGGCGCTGATAAAACATACCGATCATTATAAGGCCGCTGCCAACTGGCTTATGGGTGCTATACGCTCATACCTTAATGACCATAACCAAACCATTGGTAACTTTGCTGTTACGCCGCAAAACCTTGCCGCCCTCATCAAACTAATTGACACCGGGGTGATAAATAATTCTGTAGCTTCGCACAAATTATTCCCTGCCATGGTCAAAGAACCTGGTAAAAAACCGGATGATCTGGCTAAAGAATTGAACCTATTGATCAGTGCCGACGGCGATGATGTAACCCGTTTTATAAAGGATGCTATCGCCAAATATCCTGATAAGGTTAAGGAATACCAAAAGGGAAAAAAGGGCGTTTTAGGCCTGTTTATGGGCGAGATCATGAAAAGCTCAAAAGGCAAGATCGACCCGCAGAAAACTAACCAGCTATTGATAAAGGAATTAGAAGCTAAATAGATGAAAGTTAAAAATATGGCTGCTGCCGGCGCACTGTTGATGCTTAGCGCAGGTATGTACTCTTGTAAAAACCAATCGCAGTTCAGCGTTTCAGGAACTATCAAAAATCCGGGTGCACTTAAAGCTGTTTATTTGATTGAAGCCGATAGCTCGGGCTTAAAAGTTGTTGACTCAACCTCATTGAGCGAGGGCGGCAAATTTGAGTTTAAACATGTGGCACTTTACCCAAACCTGTTTAAGCTTCGTGTAGGCAGTACCGGCCCGCAGGGCAGCGAAATGCAGGGCGAAAACCTGTACGATTTCATTGCTAAAAATGGGGATGATATTGAGTTTGAAACCGACAATAACGATAAAAATCACGAGTATACTATTAAGGGCTCAGATGATTCGGATAAAATAAAAGAGTTTAACCGCATCAGTAACCTTTATGGTGATAAAAACGCCAAACTTTTTGCCGAGTACCAGGAAAAGTCACACGGCGAGCGAAACGATTCATTGTTGAAAATATACATGCCTATATTTTTAAAGAATGTAAGTGAAAGCGGCGAAGCAGTTTTAAAATTTGTGAACGACAACAAGAAGTCGCTTGCCGGTTTTTACGCGGCAACCACCCTTGATCCTACCAAATACGAAGCTCAGCTTATCAAATTTGCGGATGATATCCGGGGCGATTTTAAAGATAACCCTACCGTACAAAAATTCATTGCACAGATGGATAAGGCAAAGCCAATTTCATTAGGTCATAAAGCTCCTGAGTTTACAGTTAACGGTATTGATGGCAAGTCGATCAAATTATCTGACTATAAAGGTAAATATGTGATGATTGACTTTTGGGCTTCGTGGTGCCAGCCTTGCCGGCAGGAAAATCCTAATGTGGTTAAACAATACAATACATTTAAAGATAAAGGCTTTAATATTTTAGGTGTTTCGCTTGATAAAGATAAAGCGCCATGGCAAAAAGCTATCAGCGATGACAAGCTTACCTGGGCCCATGGATCAGATTTAAATGGCTTTGAAGGCCCCACAGAAAGGCTTTATCATATCGAGGCTATCCCCTCAAATTTCATTATTGATCCGCAGGGAAATATCGTTGCCAAGAACATTACAGGCGCCGATCTTGAAGCTTTTTTAAATAAAACATTTAAATAGCCTCAACTTACGGTTAATATAAGGTAACGTTTAACAATTTGTTAATATTAGCTTAACCATTAGCTGTTGTAAAGCGTATACTTTTATACAAAAAAATTAACGCAACATGAGCAGCACCGCGAAACAGAAAATACTTATTGTTGATGATGAACCGGATATTTTAGAACTGATTGAGTATAACCTGAAAAAAGAGGGTTACCAGGTGTTTTTAGCACGCAACGGCCAGGAAGCTGTTGCCGAAGCAAAGAAAGCCCTGCCTGATTTGATTGTACTGGATATCATGATGCCTAAAATGGACGGAATTGAAGCATGCCGCATTATGCGTACCATGCCCGAATTTAAAAATACCTTTATGGTGTTTTTAACTGCCCGCAGCGAAGAGTATTCGGAAATTGCAGGGTTTAATGTAGGTGCCGATGATTATATTGCAAAGCCTATAAAACCACGCGCATTGGTTAGCCGCATTAATGCCATATTACGCCGTAATGCCCCTGCTGAAGACGTAATTGATAATAAACTGGAAATTGGCGATTTGGTTATCGATCGCGAAGCTTACCTGGTTTACAAAAACGGAGTTAAGGTGGTATTAGCTAAAAAGGAATTTGAACTGCTATACCTGCTGGCTTCAAAACCCGGCAAAGTTTACACCCGCGAGGTGATCCTTAAAAACATCTGGGAAGATTCGGTAGTGGTTACCAACCGTACTATCGACGTACACATCCGTAAACTGCGCGAAAAACTGGGCGACGATTGTGTTGCTACTGTAAAAGGTGTAGGCTATAAATTTGAGGCGTAAGTCGCCCCCCGGCCCCCTGAAGGGGGAGGTTATATAATATTAAAAAAGCGACTGGGTACCCAATCGCTTTTTTTGTGCCCAAGTGTTTTGCATTACTTTGAGGCAGCAGTAGCTTTCTTTTTAACTGCCGTCGCTGCTTTAGCTGTTTTCGCGGCCACGGCCTTTTTAGTTTCTGTAGCCTCTGTTTTTGCTTTAGCTGTGATGACTTTTGCCTTGGTAGCTGCCTTGGCCTTAACATCGGCAACTTCTTTCTTTGCAGCAACTGCTTCGTTCTTCACTTTGGAAGTAATGGCTTTAGCCTTGGTTTCGGCCTTAGCCTTAACATCCGCTACTGCTGTTTTTGCTTTTGCGGTTACCTCATCAGCTTTTTTGATAACCGTTTTTTTGGTTGCTGCCGCTTTTTTTGTGGCGGTTACTTTTTTAGCGGTTACTTTTTCCTTTATATCTTCAAATTTTTCTTCGGCTGCTTCTTTTACGTCTTCGGCTGTGTCTTTTGTGCCTTCCCAAAGGCTTTCAATTGTTTCTTTAACCTTCTCGAAAAATCCCTTTTCTTCAGGTTGGGTTGAATTGTCACTCATGATGTTTTTTATAGATAGGTAAACAGATTATTATTAATTAACCTTTTAACCTCAAAAAGTTTAGGTTTGTTTTAAATCTGCTTAACAAACACATCATAGCAGGAAAACGTTGGGAATGGGAATCATGTTGCTTTTAACTTACCATTCTGCAAGCCATATAAACTATCTACAGTTTTCAACGTGATTTCATCAAGCCTTTGTTTCAAAAGCGGTCTAATTTCAATATAGATATCCCGCTTAACCCATTGGTGTATGGTTTGAAGTGTTTCTGTCTTATCACCCAGGTGTTCGTAAAATGCTACTCCCGCAGCATTCCACAGGTCTTCAGATTTTTGCCTGAAACACCATTCGGCAAAGTCGTAGTTCTTTTTGAGTTGTGAAGTGTCGTTATTACGATGTGCAGCAACAGTTGAGGGCAATAACTCCATGAAAACACCCAAAATAGACGTTTCAGGATCTTCAAACTCTCTCTTTGATCCAGGGAGGCATTCAATTGCTCTTTTTCGCCAGGCGCTCATAATAGCTCGTACCGCCTTATTGCTTTTTGAAATAGATAAAAGGCGGAAGCTTACCAAACAAGAACTTCGTAACATCGCAAAGCCACATTTGCTGATTAACGATTTGGCCTTCATATTCTTTCAACAAATAAATACCACCGCCGACATGATCTTTGTAATCTTCAATGAGCTGAAGTTCGGAACTTCCACCAAAAGGCTCTTCGGCTAATATAAGTTCAACTATTTTGCTGCCCTCTCCCACATGATCAAGCATGGTGTCGGCACCTTCAACCATTTCAAGATCGGCTTTTACACCCTGCCAATCGGGTAGGTCAATGTACCAGCGGCCGGTGTCTTCCTTTACAAATTTATAAGTATTAACTGCGGTTGTCATTGCACTAATATAAAACAAAAAGTCCTGCCTTTTAGGCAGGACTTCTCTTATAAAAGGCATTTAATTATTTAACAACTGAAAACTTATAAAGCGACTGTGTTTTATAAGTATCACCCGGTTTTAACTCGGTTGAAGGGAATTGAGGCTGATTTGGAGAATCAGGGAAATGCTGGGTTTCCATAGCAAATGATGTACGGTATTCATCTTTAATACCACGTTTCATCACGTTTTTAGCCTGCATAAAGTTCCCGCTGTAAAACTGTAAACCTGGCTCTTCGGTAAATACCTCCATTTTGATACCGCTTTTATCGCCGATAACTGTTGCTATTGGAGTGCTCAGGTCATGTTTGTTCAGCACAAAGTTATGGTCATAACCTTTGCCATCTTTTAGCTGAACATTATCTTCATTAATGCGTTTGCCAATGGTTTCCGGCTTGGTGAAATCAAACGGGGTACCTGTTACTTTTTCAAGCTTACCAGTAGGGATCAGGCCTGCATCAACCGGCAGATAGTTGTCGGCATCTATCTGCACCACGTGATCAAGGATAGTACCACTGCCCTCGCCATTCAGGTTAAAGAAAGCGTGGTTGGTAAGGTTAACAACTGTTTTTTTATCGGTTGTAGCCTCGTACTGGCATTTAAATGAGTCATCATCAGTTAGGCTGTAAGTGACTTTAACATTAAGGTTACCCGGGAAACCTTCTTCCATATCTTTTGAAAGATAAGTAAGCTCTACAGTTGATGAATCGATCATTTTGCCATCCCATACCACTTCCTGGAAACCATGTTTACCGCCATGCAGCGTGTTTGGTGTATTGTTTATTGACGATTGGTAATCTTTGCCATCAATTTTAAAATGACCTTTGGCAATACGGTTTCCGTAACGGCCAATGGTTGCGCCATAATAACGCTCGGTTGATTTTTCAAAGCCATCCACATCATCAAAGCCCAAAACAACGTCGGTCAGCTTTCCATTTTTATCAGGAACAGATAAACTTACAACTCTCCCACCGTAGTTGGTAATAGTAGCTGTTAAGCCGTTTTTGTTTTTAAGGGTAAATAAATGGGTTTGTTTTCCATCAATTGTTTTTTCGAATGCCGATGCAGTTGTTTTGGTGCTATCCGCCATAGTAGTGTTTTTCTGTGAGGTTGAATTTTGATTACAAGCAGCCAAATATAGGCTGCAAGCAGGTAAAATTGTTAAAGAAATACCTTTAATTAAGTTTCTCATAAATAGCTTGGTTATAGTTTGGTTTAAAAATAGCGTTTTTTCATTATCCCCTCTCTTTATAATGGATCTCACTCAAACCCCGCAGTTTTTCAGCCGCAAATTCGGCAGTAATATCACGCTGTGGATTGGCCAGCATTTCATAGCCTACCATGAATTTTTTTACTGTAGCCGAGCGTAGCAACGGCGGATAAAAATGCATATGCCAGTGCCAGTAAGGATGCTCTCCCGAGTTAACCGGCGATTGGTGCATACCTGCTGAATATGGGAACGAGGTTTCAAACATATTGTCGTACCTGATGGTCAGCCTTCTGATGGCGTCGGCAAGGGCGTGTTTTTCCTCTTCGGTAAAATAAAGGATACTGGTTACATGTCTTTTGCTGACGATCATGGTTTCATAAGGCCAAACCGCCCAAAATGGCACTAATACAACAAAATGGTCGTTTTCAAAAACGATGCGGTCCTGTTTTTTAAGTTCGAGTGCCAGATAGTCGGCCAGCAGACTTGTGCCCTTTTGCTCAAAATGAAGCTTTTGTTGCTGGGTTTCTTTGGCCACTTCAACCGGCAGGCTGTTTTGTGCCCAGATCTGGCCATGGGGGTGCGGGTTGCTGCAACCCATGATATCGCCTTTGTTTTCAAAGATCTGGATATGCTTGATCCATGGATACGAGGCCAGGTCTTCAAATTCTGATTGCCATACATCAACCACTTTGCTGATCTCTTTGGTGGTCATCTGTGGTAGGGTAAGGTCATGCCTTGGCGAAAAGCTGATCACCCTGCAAATACCTTTTTGGCTGTTAGCCACCAGTAGTTCATCTTCGTTTAAACCTCCTTCAGGAGTGTTAAGCAATAGCGATGAATAATCATTGGTAAAAACAAAGCTGCCTTTATAGTCGGGGTTTTCGCTGCCATCGGCACGTTTGTTTGTAGGGCAAAGGTAGCAAGCCGGATCATACTGAGGTCGGTCATCGGCTTGTGTAGCTTCGACTTTCCCTTGCCATGGGCGTTTTGTACGATGCGGCGATACCAGGATCCAGTCGCCCGTTAAAATGTTTAACCTACTGTGAGGATGCTCTTTAAGATCAAAATTAGTGTCCATTAGTTTAAAATCAGGTAATAATTGGCTTAATACATGTAAGGTAGACAGTTATACCTTAGCGATTTCAAAGGTGGCAAAAATAAATGTAAACCATACATTTAAAACACGTTTTTCTGAATAAATACTTATCGTAGAAAGATTGATAGGATTTGTAGAAAAGGAGGAATGAACGCCGGATCGATTACCTATGATTCAGACACATTTTTTTAATTTTATTATTAATAAAAAAATGTCATTTCGACGAGCCAGAAGTGGGTTTGTGCGCTGAGGTGAGGAGAAATCTTCTACACCTTGCTTTTACAGGTATAGTTGTAGAGTCTGATGTTGCCTTTCAGACTTACGAAGTTTTAAAAACTTCGTAAGTCTTTATCAAGGTATGAATTGAGAGTTATTTTATAAAGGTCTTTGCCTTTACCAGCACATTATCCAACCCACTAACATCGCTGCCGCCTGCGGTAGCAAAAAACGGCTGACCGCCGCCACCGCCTTTAACCTCTTTGGCAAGTTCTTTAATGATATTGCCGGCATGCAGGCCTTTTTCCTTCACCAGGTTTTCGGCAATCATTACGGTAATACTTGGCTTACCATCAAAATCAGCAACCAGCACCAGGAACAGGTTTGAAACTATATCCTTTAGCTGGTAAGCCAGGCTTTTAACTGCATCAGCATTAGGCAGGGCTACTTTTTGAGCTATGAAATTGATGTCGCCAATAGCTTCTGCTTTTTCAGCCAGCTCGGTTTTTAAGCCCGATGATTTTTCGAGGATCGATTTTTCGATCTCTTTTTTCAGTTTGGCATTTTCGTCCAGTAAACCTTCAATGCTTTTTGACAGGTCTTTTGGATTTTTAAGCAGCTCTTTTAACTGATTAACCAAGGCGTTTTGGGTAACGATGTATTTTTCGGCAGCAACACCGGTAATGGCCTCAATACGGCGAACACCGGCAGCAACTGCACTTTCAGCAATAATTTTAAAAAAACCGATTTGCCCGGTAGCTTTCACGTGCGTACCACCGCAAAGCTCCTTACTGAAGTTATCATCAAAAGTGATCACTCGTACATACTCGCCATATTTTTCACCAAACAGGGCGGTTACACCACTGGTAATGGCTTCGGCATATAATACGCTGCGTTCTTCTTTAAGCGGAATATTTTCGCGTACTTTTTGGTTTACGATAGCCTCTATCTGCGCCAGCTCCTCATCGGTAACTTTAGCAAAATGCGAAAAATCGAACCTCAGGTAATCTGCATTAACCAACGAACCTTTTTGGTTTACGTGCGTGCCCAACACCTGTTTCATAGCAGCATGCAGCAAGTGCGTGGCCGAGTGGTTGCTGTTAGTCTGGCTGCGTAAAGCCGGATCAACAATGGCAGTTAAGGCGTCGTCAATATCTTGGGGCAACTTATCTGTAAAGTGAACTATCAGCCCGTTCTCCTTTTTTGTATCCGTAACCAGGATGATTTCCCCATCAGGAAAAACCAGCTCGCCCTTATCCCCTACCTGGCCACCACTTTCGGCGTAGAAAGGCGTTTTATCCAGCACCAGTTGATATTGCTCCTTGCCCTTAGCAGTTACCTTACGGTATTTTACTATGTGGGCAATGGTTTCGGTTTCATCGTAACCGGTAAACTCAACCGATTCATCATCTTTTAGTACGATCCAATCGCCGGTATCAGTGGCTGTTGCAGCGCGGGAACGTTCTTTTTGCAGCCGGAGCAAATTTTCAAAGCCCTGAACATCTACAGTCGCACCATGTTCACGCGCCATTAATTCTGTTAAATCAAGCGGAAAACCATAAGTGTCAGACAACTCAAATGCTATTTTTGCGCCTACTTGATCAAATTTCTCAGGATGCGCCATTGCTTTGGCCCTCCAAACATAATCCTCAAAAATTTCGATACCCTTTTCTAAAGTCCTCAAGAAAGAAACTTCCTCTTCCGAAATTACCTTTTGCACAAAGTCTTTCTGCTCAAAAAGATTATTGAAAACTCCCTTGAACTGTTCAGCCAGCAAAGGCACTAACTGATTAAAGAAAGGCTCTTTAAAACCTAAAGTTTGATAGCTATAACGCACAGCCCTGCGCAAGATCCTGCGGATTACATAACCGGCCTTATTACTCGCCGGCAGCTGTCCATCAGCAATAGCAAAGCTTATAGCGCGAATATGATCGGCCAGTACACGCATAGCTACGGCATCATTCCAGTCAGCATCACCAAGTTTAGCAGCACTGTTATATTTTTTGCCCGATTTTTCGGCAATGAATTGGATCATTGGTTGAAAAACGTCGGTATCATAGTTGGATGTTTTGCCTTGAAGCACACGTACCAAACGCTCAAAACCCATACCGGTATCCACATGTTTATTAGGCAGCGGTTGTAATGCCCCACCTTTAAGGCGGTTAAACTGCATAAACACGTTATTCCAGATTTCAATAACCTGGTCATGGTCGGCATTTACTAATGTGGCTCCGCTTACTTCAGCACGCTCGTTATCCGGGCGGCTGTCGAAGTGAATTTCCGAGCAAGGACCGCATGGGCCGGTTTCACCCATTTCCCAAAAGTTGTCTTTTTTGTTGCCGCGAAGGATGTGGTCTTCAGCTACATACTGTTTCCATAGTTCGTAGGTTTCGGTATCGGCTTCAAGGCCCTCTTTTTCGTCGCCTTCAAAATAGGTAACGTACAGGCGGTCTTTGGGCAGCTTATACACTTCGGTAAGCAGTTCCCAGCTCCAGGCTATGGCCTCTTTTTTAAAGTAGTCGCCAAAGCTCCAGTTGCCCAGCATTTCAAACATGGTGTGGTGATAGGTATCGATACCCACCTCTTCCAGATCGTTATGCTTGCCGGATACACGTAAACAACGCTGAGTATCCGCCACGCGCGCGGCTTTGGGCGCCGCCTCGCCTAAAAATATATCTTTAAACTGGTTCATCCCCGCGTTGGTGAACATCAGGGTTGGATCGTTTTTAATCACAATTGGTGCCGAAGGAACTATAGTATGTCCCTTTGAAACAAAAAAATCAAGAAAAGCCTGTCGTATTTCAGTAGCAGTCATAGGGAGCAAAGATAGGATTTTCAATTATTTCGGATATCGGATTTTCGATTTCGGATTTATTTATTAATTGTAACGGATTTAACTCCCGTTCATCGATACATATTAATGCAATTCACCTTATTTGCTTTAAATTTGTGCATGGAAACTTTAAGAGTAGATATTCAAAACGAACAGGAGAAAAGAGTACTCCTTGCATTTCTTGACAGCTTGGATTATAACTACCGTATTGATAACGAAAGCGACGCCGTGCTTGAACAGCAAGCTAAAGACCTTGCCAGCCGCAAAGCCGATTTTTTAGCAGGCAAAGCCTCTTCCCTGCCCTGGAGCGAAACCAAATAAAACATTAGCACGCCGGTTTCTTGACATCGGCCAGAGGCCGTGAAATAGCTGACACCCGGCTGGTGCCGGGCGACAGCAAAACCTGCAGAAATTAGAGGCTAATACAAAATTCCGATTTCGAAATTCCCAATTCCGAAATCAAATAGATACATTTGTATTATGCCTTATAAAGAACGTGAAATAAGCAAGATGTACTACACCATGGGCGAGGTATCGGCCATGTTTGATGTAAATCAATCGCTTATACGTTTTTACGAAAAGGAGTTCGATGTACTGCAGCCCAAGAAAAACAAAAAGGGCAACCGCTATTTTACCCCCGAGGATATTGAAAATTTCAAGATCATCTTCCACCTAATCCGCGATAAAGGCTACACCCTGAACGGCGCCAAAGAGCACCTTAAAAACAATATGGGTGATACCAAGGATAATCAGCGCGTTATCGATTCGCTCGAAAACCTCAAAAAATTCCTGCTCGAGGTACGCGACCAGTTGTAATTTTCCACATAAAAACTATCTTTATTTTTATAACCAATTTGGTTAACCTATAAACCATGCTGTCACCTGCAATAACAATTCCGGAATTAAGATATGATCGCTAATCATAAGGGCGAGGTCCCGGTTGTTATTTTACTACTTCCGTTTTTATTAGGTATAAGCATTGGTCTTAGCTTCAGTTCGGGCATGTATTTAATGCCATTAGCTGTTGGGTTTACAAGCCTGCTATTCCTGTTCCTCCTGCTCAATTTTTATTATGCCCGCTTTAAAGTTTACAAAAAGCAATGGTTAGGCGGAATAATCATTCACTTGTTGCTGTTGCTTGCCGGCTGGATAGCTGCTATCAACAATAACGAACTCAATAATCCCATCCATTTCTCCAAACTCCCTGCACAAACACAGCTTGTGCGCATTAATAACGAGCCCCAGCTTAAAAATGGGTTAATCCGTTTTACCGCCAGCGTAATTGCAAACATTAATCAAAAACAGCCGGTTGCGGCAACAGGCACATTGATGATCACTATAAAAGACAGTGCCGCAATGCAATTAAACTATGGCGATGAACTATTGATTCCCGGTAAGTACTCCCCCATTGATCCGCCTTTTAACCCTGCCGAGTTTAACTATAAAAAGTACCTGGCACATCAAAATATTTACTATCAGGAGTTTTTATATCCCGGGCAATATCATTTGGTACAATCAAATACAGGCAACCTTTTCATAGCTAACGCATTGACATTAAGGCGGCAAATGGTTCAGAAACTAAAACAGCAGCTCCATGATCCAAACGCTATTGCAGTAGCCTCTACCCTTATATTAGGCTACAAAGCCGATTTAAGCGAAGATGTGCTGCAGGCTTATTCAAAAACGGGCACTATACATGTATTATCTGTTTCGGGCGCACACGTGGCTATCATTTGGGCTTTACTGACATTTATGCTGGGCTTCCTGAACAGGGTCAAACATGGCCGGCTTATTAAAGCTATCATCATCATTCCTGTCATTTGGTATTATGCTATGCTTACCGGATTTTCACCAGCCGTTTGCAGAGCAGCAGTGATGATCAGCACAGTTATCGTTGGCAAAACGTACAGTAGGTATATCAACAATTTAAATATCCTGGCAGTATCGGCGTTTATACTATTGTTATATAATCCGTTGCTGATAACCGATGTTGGCTTTCAACTGTCATATCTTGCTGTTGCGGGGCTTGTTGTTTTACAGCCTGTGGTTTATACATGGTTTACGATTAACAATAAATGGGTTGACAAACTCTGGGCCTTATGTTCAGTATCGATAGCTGCACAGGTTATTACCTTTCCACTGAGCGCTTTTTATTTTCACCAGTTCCCTGTTTATTTCCTATTTAGTAACCTGTTTATTGTTATTCCTACTGCTGTTATCATGTACAGCGGGATTTCTTATCTTTTGCTACCACAAATTCCCTATATATCCACTGCTCTTGCCTGGATCCTTGAAAAGTCGATCCTGTTGATGAACTATGTGCTGGCCTGGGTTGAGCATTTACCCTTTGCAAGCATTAATAAAATATGGCTTACCGCAACCGAATATCTGCTGCTTTATGCCATTATTATATGTGCGTTTTACTTTTTGTACGATAGAAAAACCTGGCTGTTACGAACGTCGATTGCACTCACACTTTTGTTAGCAGTAAGCATCAGCATAAAACAATATAGATCATACAACACCAACAGCATAGCCTTTTTAAACCTGCGTAAAAACACCGGGATAGTATTTAAAAATGGTAATCATGCTATTGTATTAAGTAATCTGGCTGATACCGATAAAAACTACAATTATTCGATCCGGCCATATCTTGATAGCTGTAAAATAAGTGACGTTGCTTTATATCAACCCAATCAGGATATCCAATCGGGCTTTTTGCGAAAACAGGATAATTTTATCCAATTCCGAACCCAGTCTATAATTATCGTAAACAAGGATTATACGGATACCATATCCCTGAAAAAACGAAAAACTGATTATCTGTATATTACCGGCAATCCTAAAATTCAGCTTGCTATTGTTAATAAAAATCACGAATATCATACCATAATTATTGATGCCACAAACACCCCTAAAACCGTACAGCTTATTGTGGATCAGGCCCATGCCCTGCATACAAATTATGTGGTTTTAAAACGTAACAAATCGTTCGTGGCA
The DNA here is from genome assembly GCF_059690695.1 of Mucilaginibacter sp. A5337. Taxonomy (NCBI): domain Bacteria; kingdom Pseudomonadati; phylum Bacteroidota; class Sphingobacteriia; order Sphingobacteriales; family Sphingobacteriaceae; genus Mucilaginibacter; species Mucilaginibacter sp. A5337. Next base: position 275,825 of record NZ_JCAWEC010000001.1, read on the forward strand.
GCATCTAATTGAAAAACATATTAAACTACATACCTTAAAATTTGTCTTTTAATTAATAAAAGTCAATTTTGTATTAAATCAAACTCAAAACATGAACATTAAAATTTTCAACGTTGCCTTAGGCCTTGCCCTTACCGCAACAGCTATCAGCGCAAATGCTCAAAAAGCTTACAAAGAGGGTGTGGTAACTATCTCAACTGCTATGCAGGGACAACAGGTTGAAGCTAAAAGTTATTTCCGTGCCGATTCTGCCGCTATGCAATTTACTACCGGCCCGGCTACTATTAAAATATTAACTGATGCTGATGGTAAATCATTGGTTGTAATGGTTGATGTACCTGTTGCATCTATCAAAAAAGCAGCAGTTGCAACTCCTGATGAGGTTGACCAGGCCATGGCGTCGTTGCCTACCCTTACTTTTGCTCCGGGCACCGAAACCAAAGTAATTTCGGGCTTTAACTGCAAAAAAGTAGTAGCTACAGATGCAAAAGCTAACAAAACTTATGATATCTGGGTAACTAACGATGTTACTGTACCTGTAACTGCTATTGCTAAATACTACCGTAGTGTTGGTGGCTTCCCGGTACAATACACCTCATTTTCACAAGGCCAAAGCACTGAGGTTACCGTTAAAAGCATAACTGAGCAAAAAAATCCGGCAGGCACATTTGGTATCCCCGCTGATTTTGAAAAGATTACCCTGGATGACCTGAAAGCTATGAGTGGCGGCAGGTAATCAAAATATTTCATTAACAATTCATTAAAGGTTCCTTAACATTGTAGCAAAATACTATTTTTGTTACCCCAATGTTAAGGAACCTTTTTAGCTTTTTCAGATTTTTCGTCTTTTGGCTCGTCTTCTTCGCTATCACGAGGGCTACGTTTGAGATCTATTTTCTGCACAAGCTAAACGGCGCCAAAATTGGCGAAATCCTGCAAACTTTTTTCTGGGGTTTAAGGCTTGATATTTCGGCAACTGCCTATATCTGTATCATTCCAATTCTTGTATTTGCCATTAACTGGTTTATTCCCAGCGTCCAAATAAAGCCCATCTGGCTCAAATCATATGTTTGGTTCTGTCTTTTTTGCATCTCTTTAAACACCGTACTCAACTTCAATATTTTCCGCGAGTGGGGCACAAAAGTTAGCTTCCGGGTATTTACTTCATTTTATCACGCTCCTTCAGAAGCCATAGCATCAAGTGGTTCATCGCCTGTTGGTAAATGTATTTTTATTGGACTTGCATTATTGGCAACAGGTGGCATATTGTCACATTTTATTATCAACTACCAATTTAAAAAGCCTTATGCCCGGCCAAGCCTCAAAGTTTCGCTTACTACATTATTGCTATTTGTGAATTTTGTGCTGATGCGGGGCGGTTTGCAAGCTAAGCCGGTAAGCCAGAACTCTGCTTATTTTTCCGAAAAACAGATTCTGAACCAAAGTGCCCTCAATACCGAATGGAACCTGTTTAATAACGTATTTGAAAATTTGCGACCGCTTTATAACCCTTATTTGTATGACCGTCCGGATGAAGCTGCAAAAACTGTTGAAGAATTATACAACGTTAAAAACAATTCAACAGAACAAATCCTTACCACCAGCCGTCCCAATGTGGTAATTATCCAAATGGAAAGCTATACTGCCGACCTGATCGAATCATTAGGCGGGGATAAAGGCGTGGCTCCAAACTTTGAAAAATTCATTAATAACGGCCTGTTCTTTAATAACATTTATGCCGCCGGCGATCGTACCGATAAAGGTATTGTGGCCCTCATGAGCGGCTTCCCGTCGCAGGCTATCCGTACCATTATCAGCGATACCGTTAAACATAAAAAACTTCCGGCTATATCGACATCGTTTAAAGACGCAGGCTATGAAACGGCCTATTTTTATGGCGGTAAAAGTAATTACATGAACTTTGATAAGTTCATGACTTCGCATAATATCGATCATATTGTTGATGAAGCCAGCTTTGACAATAGTCATGTAAAAACACAATGGGGCGTTTATGATGATGACCTGCTTACCCAAAATTTGCAATATTCGGCCAGGCAGAAGCAGCCTTTCTTCAATTATGTGCAAACATCAAGCAATCATGAGCCATTTACGTTACCGGTAAAGCACCACTTTGCCGATGACGCCACCGGTGACCCCGCTAACAAATTCAGGAGCACGGCCTATTTCACTGATTCATGTCTCAACGCCTATTTTGAACATGCTAAAAAGCAAAGCTGGTATAAAAACACGCTGTTTATTTTAGTAGCCGATCACGGTCACCGCCTACCCCGTAATACCGCTGAAGCTTACGATCCGGCCAAATACCACATTCCATTGTTGTTTTTTGGAGAAGTGATCAAACCAGAATACCGCGGCAAAAAGATCAGTAAACTTGGCGGGCAAACTGATCTTGCAGCGACGCTGCTGTCGCAATTGGACATGCCGCACAACCAGTTTAAATGGTCGAAAGATTTATTAAACCCCGCCACTAAAGACTTTGCTTTTTTTGATTGGGATAACGGTTTCGGTTTTATGCAACCGGGACAGGCTGTATCATATGATAACTCCGGCCGTACTATGATCTACAACAGCAAGCCAAATGCCGATGAAAAAAACACCGAAGCTGCACTTACCTATGGTAAGGCTTATTTGCAGCAGGTGTTTACGGAGTATATGGGGTATTGAGTGGTAATTAGGAGATTTCAGTATATTTAAAAATATGACTACTGTAAACTATCAATATATCACAGACAATACCGGTAAAAGGCTGTTTGTAATTATACCCATAGCCGACTATGAAAAACTCATGACGAAGCTGGACGAATTGGAAGATATCCGGTTATATGATGAGGCAAAAGCCACCAATGAATCATCCATAACGGCAGAGGAGGTATTCAGAATTATTGATAGTAATCGAAATAACAAATAATCACAAGTCCTCAGCCCACAATCAACCGCACAAGACTTGCGCTATGATGGATTTGGGTCATCGAAAAAACATTTACGATTAACAAAAAAGACGCATACAATGCGTCTCTACAAAGTCATTTCCAAAAAATCAGCGAAATCAACGTAATCAAAAAAATCAACGGTCGATTTCCCTACCCAACTGCTCAACCCATTGATTAAACAGCTTGGTTTCAAATTCAACCGCTTTTTGAGCGTGCAGTTCCCATTGCGGCGAGAAATGCTGCAATTGGTTAATCATCTCTTCCAGGTGGCCTTCTTCTTCTAAAATAATCGATTTTACGTTTACTTTACTGCCTGCCTCATCAAGGGCATCCTGATAAATAGGGTAAAGTTCATCAGCACGGACTTCAATGGCATAAGTAACCAGCAGGTAGGCTGCAAACCGCAACTCTGCACCTTTCAGGTTCAGTTCTGTTTTTAAATAACGGCAAACATCAACATCCAGCTGGTTTAAGTAGTATTTGCTTGAGCCAGGAGCCAACAGGTATTCAGCTGCATAAGTTGGCAGCGTTACACCAGTTTTTTCCAATTGTTTTTTGAGGTAGAAGGCATGACGGTGCTCTTCTGCAGCGTGCTTCAATATGATGTAAGTAACGGTAAGCGGGTCTTCGCTTGCTGAAATTTTGCGCGCGCCGGTATTTTCCATCAATGACAATGTATTTAACCAGCGTGAGTGCAGTTCATTATCGGCTATTATAGTAGGTAGTATTTTGTTCAGCATAATTTATAATTCTTCAAGAGCTTGCTCAATTTTGCCGTAAACATAATTGAGTTGCTCATTAGTAATGCAATATGGCGGTAAAATATAAATAACGTTCCCTAAGGGGCGCAATATGATCCCCGCGGCTAAAAAATAATGGTACAACTTATCCCTCAACGAGCTGAAATAAGATGTATTATCACCCGTTTCCCATTCCATAGCTACTATCGTGCCCGTTTGCCTTACAGTTTTTATTTTAGGGTGATTGCGGATCTTATCAGCAAAAGCCGTATGGGCAGCTTTGATCCTGGCAATGTTCTCCGTTGTTTCGGGCTGTTGAAACAGATCAAGACTGGCCAGCGCCGAAGCACAAGCTATCGGGTTAGCCGTAAATGAATGCCCGTGGAAAAGAGTCTTCAATTTATCGTCGGATAAAAAGGCGTCATAAATTTGCTGTGTACAGGTAGTTAAGCCTAAAGCCATGGTACCGCCGGTAAGCCCTTTTGAGAAACACATGATATCCGGCTCTATATCCACATGATTTGTAGCGAAAGGTTTACCTGTACGCCCGAAACCCGTAAACACCTCGTCAGCAATCAGCATCACCTCTTCCTCACGGCAATGAGTCATCAGCTCATTTAAATATTCAGCCTCATACATGATCATGCCTGCTGAACCCTGCACCAGTGGCTCAAAAATAAAGCAGGCGGTTTGAGATTTGAGAGCTGAGATCTGAGATTTGAGACTTTCGATATTTTCCTTGTTGGGTATATCGATGAACTCCACCTCAAATAATAAGCTATCAAAAGCTTTGGTAAATGCGCTTCTGCCGCTTACCGCCATTGCACCAAAGGTATCGCCATGGTAAGCGTTATTAAAAGCGATGATCTTAGTACGCTGATCGCCTTTATTAAGCCAGTATTGCAGGCACATTTTTATGGCTACTTCAACAGCGGTTGAACCATTATCTGAGTAAAAAGCTTTCTTTTGATTTGGTGGCAAAATTGCCAGCAGGCGTTCGGCCAGTTCAACGGCCCCCTCGTGGGTAAAACCGGCAAATATCACGTGCTCCAGTTTATGAAGCTGCTCTGATACCTTCTTCGCAATGTAGGGATGAGCATGCCCGTGGATATTTACCCACCATGATGATACCGCGTCAATGTATTGTTTGCCTTCTTCGTCAAATAGCAGCGCCCCTTCCCCGCGCACAATACCTATCGGTGGCTGCGCGGTTTTCATTTGGGTATAAGGATGCCATATTACCTGTAAATCCCTTTCGGTAAGGTTCATAGTTCGTTTTGCAAAAGTTCAACCACACGTTTATCTGTCGGAAATTCAAAATCGGCAGTGCTTAACGCGGTAAGCGGTACCCATCTAAAAGCCTGCAGCACTTCTCCTTCCCCATCAAAATCAAAAGCTACAGTTTTGATATTTAAATTAACCGGTGTAAGGCTTTTCACCATATAATACACACTGATAACCTGCGAATTATTAAAGGCCGATTTTACCGCAAAATCGGTAGTATAAAAATGACTCACCACCTCAACTTCCAGGTTACACTCTTCCATAAACTCACGTTTAAGGCCATCAATCAGGCCTTCACCCAGTTCAAGGCCACCACCCGGAAATTTTGAAAAGCGTATACCATATTCCTGTTCGTCGCTTATCAGCACTTCATCATCATCATTCAGCAGCAGGCCGTAAACCCTTACATTAAAATATTCCATTATTCAAAGTGTTTTTTATTACGTACAACCTTTTCCAATGTCCAGGCTATGGTTTCGGTTTGTGCTTCCGACCGGATAGGGCAATTGGGCATGCTACAGTAGTGGCAGCAATCAGGCAAACAAGGATCGGCATGAATAAAAAGCTCTGTTTTAATACCCATATCCTTGTTGATCATCTTATCAACCATTGATATTTCGGTGTGTACAGTGTTCAAGTCAAAATAACTTGGAAGGGTCATATGGCAATCGATATGCAGTTCATGCCCATATTTCTGCGCACGAAGGTTATGCACATCAATCCAGGCCTCACGACGTTTTTCGCTTAAAACGTGTATAATATCAGTCACCACCTGAAAATCGGCCTCATCCATTAATCCCCCTACCGATTTACGCACCAATTTATAACTGCTGTAAACTATATATAGGCCCACCAATATGGAGAGCACGCTATCCAACCATAAAATTCTTGTAAATTCAATCAATAATAAACCAACCACCAGGCCACCACTTGTAACTGTATCGGCCAGTAAATGGCGGCCGTCGGCATCAAGTGTTATAGAACGAAGCTCTTTGCCTTTACGGATCATGTAATAGCCCAGGGCACCATTAATAGCACCGGTAATACCTATTATAATAGCACCGGTAAATAAATCATGGATGATATTAGGAAAGAACAGGCTATAAACTGATTTTACAATAATGATACACCCGGCGATACCAATCAGCGATCCTTCAATAAAAACAGAAAAGAACTCCACCTTACCGTGTCCGTAAGGGTGGTTTTCGTCACGCGGAAGGGCCGACAGGTAGATGCTGTAAAAAGCAAATGAACTTGCTATTACGTTTACGATGCTTTCGGCAGCATCGGTTAATACAAAATTGGAAGCTGTTAAAAAGTAGGCGCCAAATTTCGCCAGCATCAGCACTATCCCCGTTATCAGCGAAATTAAGATGATCCTTTTTTGTTGATTCAAAGCAAGGTGGTATTAGGCCGCAAATTTAAAAAATAACAACCGTAAGTAGCAGTAAAGTTATTTTCTATATTTGCCGCGATAACACAATTTATATGAGCGCATTAAGTACCCGGATACAAAACCTATCCGAATCTGCAACAATTAAAATGGCCAAACTGGGCCGTGAACTTGCCGCTAAAGGTGTCGACGTGATCAGCCTTAGCTTTGGCGAACCTGATTTTCATACCCCTGAACACATCAAGGAAGCTGCCAAGCAGGCCATGGACAAGAATTTCACCTACTACACACCTGTAGCAGGCTACCCTGACCTTCGTAAAGCCGTTGTTACAAAGCTGAAGAACGAGAACAATCTTGATTATGATGCTACCGACATAGTTGTTTCAACAGGTGCCAAACAGGCTATCGCTAACGCGGTATTGTGTTTGGTTAACCCCGGCGAAGAGGTGATCATCCCTACTCCTTACTGGGTTTCATATAGCGAAGTGGTTAAGCTTGCCGAAGGAAAAAGCGTTTTCATCAACACTACTGTTGATACCAACTTTAAAATTACCCCTGAACAGTTGGAGGCCGCAATTACTCCGCAAACTAAATTGTTCATGTTTTCATCACCTTGCAATCCTACAGGAAGCGTTTACAGCAAAGATGAGCTTGAAGGTTTAGCTAAAGTATTTGAAAAATATCCACAGGTTTATATCCTGAGCGACGAGATTTACGAGCATATCAACTTTGTTGACAAGCATGAATCTATCGCACAATTTGATTATATCAAAGATCGCGTGGTGATCATCAACGGTTGGTCTAAAGCTTTTGCTATGACCGGTTGGAGGATTGGTTACACTGCCAGCACCAAAGAACTTGCCGCTGCTTTTGATAAAATGCAGGGCCAGGTAACTTCAGGTACCTGTTCTATCACCCAGCGTGCTGGTATTGCCGCTTACGAAGGTGGCTTGGAAAGCGTACTTGAAATGCGTGCTGCATTTAAAAAACGCCGCGATATCGTTTACAAATTATTGAGCGAGATTGATGGTATTAAAGTAAACCTGCCCGATGGTGCATTCTACTTTTTCCCTAACGTAACTTCGTTCTTCGGTAAAAGCTATGAAGGTCGTGTGATCAATGATTCAGACGATTTAAGCTTATACCTGCTTGAAGAAGGCCACGTTGCCACTGTAGGCGGTGATTCATTCGGCGATCCGTCTTCTATCCGCTTATCATACGCTGCTGCTGAAGATAAACTGATTGAAGCCATGAGAAGATTAAAAGAAGCACTGGGTAAACTGGCGTAATCTGAACCGGGAATTTGTCTGAACCCGAATTTATAGAATTAAAGAATTAACAGAATGCTAAGCAATTCAAAAAATTCTTTTATTCGTTTAATTCGAGTTCAGACAACAAATCCGGTAAATCTCCTAAATCCCGATTCAGAAATAAAAAAATCCCCTTACCGTTGGCAAGAGGATTTTTTGGTGTAATTTATTAGCGTTCAAGATACTTCTGATTTTTTATAATCAGGGCAATCCTGAAATCCTAAAAATCATGGTCCTATTAGCTTACAACCCAAAGCCATACGCTAAACGTACGCCTACTAAACCATAGTTATTGCTTTGGCCCGAAAAGTTTTCATAACGTACACCAATATCCCATGATTTAGTTGCATAGCCCAAACCCGGAGAAAGGATAAGTTTAGTGTCTTTCTCCCCCCCTGCTACCGGTGGGTGAACTTCAAATCCGGCACCTGCCTCACCTGAAAAATAAAATCCATCACCAACAAACGCTTTGATACCGGCTTTTACAGGGATCATACCTAATGATCTGCCTTTAACAGTTACTGTGGTTGTTGATGTTGCATCAGAAAAACTTGAACTATAGGTTTTACCAAAAAAGTTGTAATAACCAGAAGTCAAGGTAAGGGCTACATTGTTATTTACGCCGTATTGCAAACGTGCAGTACCGCCTAATTCAAAATTTGAAATGTCATGTGCATTGCCAGTAGGAATACCTGCTTCTAAACCAATTCCAAAACGAAGCGCGTTAGCGGGTGTAGTTTGAGCTTTTACATTTGTTCCGATAAAGATAGCTGCCGCAGTAAACGCCGAAGCTATCATTTTAGTCATTGTTTTCATAGTTGTGTTTTTTAGTCAAATTCTACAATGTTCATTTTTAATTTTTCATTGTATTAACCCCTACTTAACAAATACTTTGCCAGTATTGGCATCATTGACCATTGCAGATATTGTTTTAACTACTAAAACAAATGCGATTAATCCAATCCTCAGTGACTTAATAATTGAAAATCAGCACTGTTTTAAGGAATAAAAACCTCCATAAACACCGCGAATTTATCGGGGCACATTATTAGAAATCCGTTAAAAACTGCCCTGCTTATACCTCAAAAGTGTATACAAACACGAAATTTCGACGCCGTAAACAGTTGAATTACGAAGTATACGAGCGTACCAAAACCGATGTAAAACAAAAAAAGAGGTGCTTACGCTCCTCTTTTTACAAAATTCAAACAATATGATTATGCCTCCGGCCCATGCTTTTTAGGGTCATAATTTTTTTCAAGCTCAGCCAGTTTTTCTTTACCGTAGGCCATTTTGGTGATCAGGTAAAACAAAACCGGTACTATAAATATAGCTAACGACGTAGCGGTAAGCATCCCTCCAAACACCGTCCAGCCTATGGTTTTACGTGCTTCAGCACCAGCGCCCGATGCTATCATCAGTGGCACTACACCTAATATAAAAGCCATCGATGTCATGATGATCGGCCTTAAACGTAAACGTACTGCCTCAAGTGTAGCCTTCTCCAGTTCCATACCTGCATCCACACGTTCTTTGGCAAACTCCACAATCAGGATGGCGTTTTTGGCTGCCAAACCTATCAACGTTATCAAACCGATCTGGGCATAAACGTTATTGGTCAAGCCATCAAAAAAAGACAGGAATAAGATGGCGCCAAAAGCGCCCAACGGTACCGATAATAGCACAGAGAACGGTACCGACCAGCTTTCGTACAAAGCGGCCAGGAACAGGAATACGAAACCTATTGACAATGCAAAGATGTATACCGTTTTTGAACCGGATAATAATTCCTCACGGCTCAGGCCCGAAAACTCGTAACCGTAACCTTGCGGCAGTACCTGTGCAGCTGTTTCTTTCAAAGCGGTAATGGCGTCACCACTACTATATCCCGGCTTGGTACTACCGTTAATCTCGGCCGAACGGAACAGGTTATAGTGCGATATCAATGGCGAGTTCTCAATTACCTTATAGGATGTAAGTGTGCTCAACGGCACCATGGCCCCCGATGAATTACGCACAAAATATTGCCCTATGTTTTGTACGTTGGTACGATAGCTTGTATCGGCCTGGGCCACCACCCTGAAGTTACGGCCATAAATGGTAAAGTCATTGATATAGGTACTGCCCAAATAAGTTTGCAGCGCGTTGTTCACATCAGATATGGCCACGCCGAGCTTTTTAGATTTTTCCCTGTCGATAGTTAACTGGTAAGCTGGTGTACTGGCGGTAAAGAACGAGAAGGCCCTTGCTATCTCTTTACGCTGGTTGATTGCGCCAAGGAAGGTTCGGAGCGTTTTCTCAAATACCTTGATATCGCCTCCGGCTTGTTTCTCTTCCAATATAAACGAGAAACCACCTGTACTACCTAAACCCGGGATTGCCGGTGGTTGAATTACCACCACGTTAGCCTCCTTGTACTTACCGAGCTTTTGGTTTAACCTTGCAACGAGGGCTGTTATCTGCTGCGATTTCTCCTTACGTTCATCCCAAGGTTTAAGCTGCACAAATATGGTTGCACTGTTTGATTTACTTGCGAAGCTGATAGCATTCAAACCACCCAATGCCGCGTAGTGAGCTATCTCGGGTACGCTATCAAGTGTCCTCATCATATTATGTAACACATCAACAGTACGACCGGTTGACGATGCCTCGGGTAAATCAAAAGTGATATACACACGGCCATCATCTTCCAGCGGAATAAAGCCCGATGGCTTGCTTCTAAATAAAAGTATCGCACCTATAATGATACACACCAGTAAAATGATCACATACTTCGAGTTCTTAATACTTTTATCAACTGTGTTCCTGTATTTACCGGTTACGCGGGTAAACCAGGTATTGAATTTAAAGAAGAACTTATTTAAGCCGCCCGAGTTTTCATCTATCTTATGCGGTTTCAATAAAAGCGTACACAATGCAGGCGTTAATGACAGCGCCACAAAAGCCGAAATCAATACAGATATGGCGATGGTGATCGCAAATTGTTGATACAATCGCCCTACTATACCCGGCACAAAGCCTACCGGCACAAACACCGCCGCAAGGATCAGCGCAATAGCTATTACCGGTGCCGAGATATCGGCCATAGCGTGCTGGGTGGCTTCTTTAGGCGTCATGCCCTCTTCATCCATGTAATGCTGCACAGCTTCCACCACCACAATAGCGTCATCCACCACAATACCGATGGCGAGTACGAAACCAAACAGTGTTAACGTATTAATGGTAAAATTGAGCGGAATAAAGAAGATGAACGTACCAATAATAGATACCGGAATAGCCAGTACTGGAATAAGGGTGGTACGCCAGCTTTGTAAAAACAGGAATACTACCAAAATAACCAAAGCCAGGGCAATAACCAATGTATCAATCACCTCGCTTACTGATACCTTTACCACGGTTATAGCTTCAAAAGGTACAACATAGTCTATATCTTTAGGAAAGCTCTTTTTAAGCTCCTCCATGGTGGCATAAACATTATCGGCAGTTTCAAGCGAGTTACTGTTCGGGGCCTGGTATACCAGCAGATATGAAGCACGTTTACCATCAACAAATGAATTACCGGAGTAGTTGAATTTTCCCAGATCAATCCGGGCAACATCTTTAAGGTGCACTACGCCACCATTGTTAGGCTGGGTTTTAACAACCACGTTACCAAACTCTTCCGGCTTTTCTAAACGACCTTTTACAATTACCGAATATTCAAATGTTTGTCCCTTTAATTGTGGCGTAGCACCTACCGTACCGGCTGCCACCTGCGCGTTTTGCTCCTGCAGGGCACTGGTTACGTCGGCAGCGCTCATGCCTAAAGCAGCAAGCTTATCAGGGTTAAGCCAGATCCGCATGCTAAAGTCGTCGGCCCGTGTAACAACGTCGCCCACACCTTTGGTACGCAAAATAGCGTCCTTTATAAATACGTTGGTATAGTTATCGGTAAAAGTAACATCGTGGGTGCCTTTGGGGCTAAACATAGCCACCAGCATCAGGATACTTGGGTTACGTTTACGTACCACCATACCCAAACGCTGTACTTCCTGCGGCAAGGTTGGCAGGGCAATGCCCACGCGGTTCTGCACATCGAGCGCCGCGATATTGATATCAGTGCCAACGTCAAAGTTAACGGTCATGCTCATTTGCCCGTTGCTGCTACTGTTACTTTGCAGGTAGGTCATGCCCGGTACACCGTTTACCTGCACCTCAACCGGCGTGGCTACGGTTTGCTCAACCGTTAGCGCGTCAGCACCAACGTAGTTACCGCTAACAGAAACGGTTGGCGGGGTAATATCGGGGTACTGGCCTATTGGCAGGCTGGATATTGACAGTATCCCCACTATCAATATCACCAGGGATATTACAATGGCGGTAACGGGTCGTTTTATAAAAGTATCTGCGATCATTCTTTCTTTATATTAAGTTTTCCGGGGTAGATGTGCCCCTTCTTCGGCTTAAAATTTTCCTGTTGATATAAATCTATTTTTTAGGCGCTGCTCCGGCCGGCGCGGCTGTTCCGGTAGTTACCCTGCCGCCATCGCGCAAACGCTGAAAACCGTCGGTAATCACTTTATCTCCTTGTTTTATACCATCCATCACCACTACATCGCTGTTAATACGCGGTCCTAATTTCACTTTCACCTGTTTTGCAATCGTATCGCGCCTGTCTTTAACAGTTTTATCAGCGGCAGTATCTTTAACCACAGTATCCCTGGTGGCAAATACAAAAAACTCACCCATTTGCTCAGTTACTGCTTTATATGGAATTTGTACCCGCTCGCCCGACTGGCTGTTTAGCACCTGCAAAACGCAGCTCATGCCATCCTTTAGCACATCATCCTCATTCGGGAACTGGATCCGCACTTTAATACTACCGGTTTGGTTGCTTACCCCCCTGTCAATTGCCAGCACTTTACCTGTCTTGTTATATTTGCTACCATCGGGCAGTACCAGTTTAAAGGTGCTATCGGTACTTGACTTTTGCAGACCATAAAAGCGGTTGATATCCTGCTCGTTGATCACTACATCGACACCTATAGGGTGCTCAGCAGATATGGTGTTCATTAATGTAGTACCTGCTACAACCTGTGTTCCGAGCCTTACCTGTGATATACCTATGCGCCCGGTAAAAGGTGCAGTAATAGTGGCATATGACAAATCGGTACGGGCAGATTCAAGCGCAGCTTTGGCTACAGCAACCTGGCTTTTATTAGTTTCATAAGCAGCCTGTGCCTGATCTACCGTTTGGCGGGCAATAGCATCGCTTTTCAACAGCATATTATACCTGTCAATGTCTTTTTGCGCTTTAACCAGATTGGCTTCGGCGCTTAATACATTGGCTTTGGCCTGATCAAAAGCTGCCTGGTATTTGCGTTTATCTATTTCATACAATACTTTGCCTTTTTGTACAACATCGCCTTCTTTAAAAAAGATCCCGGTAACAAAACCCGGTACCTGGCTGCGCAGTTCGACAGTATTTACCGAAACTACAAGCCCCTGGTATTTATCATAATATACCGCTTCAGCTGTTTTAGCCTCGGCAAGATATACAGGTGTTGGGGGCATGGCCGCCGGCCCGCCCTTTTGAGGTTTACCGCATGATGCCCATGTTAAAAGTACTGCAGGGGCTAACCAATATATGTATGTATGTTTCATGTAGAAATAGGTTGTTCGTTTGTTGCTGTAGTTTTTGTTTTTATTACGATATTTTATGGTTGCTGAACAGGCAGGATACCCAAAGCTTTCTCCAGATCAATTTTACTGCTTAGCAAATTGAACAAGGCATTGTAATAGCTCAATTCGGCAGTACGCAGATCGGCTTGCGATATTATTACATCGAGGTACGTTTTCACTCCCTCGCGGTATTGCAGGCTTACTACCTTATATACATCCTTTGCAAGGTTCACATTTTCGCGAATAAGCTGGTAGCTGGTGTAATTACTTTTGTACGCGGCCAACGCTTGAGTATACTCGGTATAAATGCTATTTTTTGTGTTGATCAAATCCAGATCAGTACGCTCAACCTGTAGTTTGGCTTTAGCCAGGTTTTGGAGGCGTTTAGTCCCTTGAAAAATTGGTACCGCCAACGTTAGGCCAACATATCCTGTAGGAAACGAACTGTTGTACAGGTCAGAAAAATCGTGACTAAAGTATGCATGCTGATAACTGCCTACTGCCGATAACGAAGGCAAAAAACCAAAACGGTAATAATTTACATTGAGATTGTTGAGTGCCTTTGTTGTCTCCAGCAAACGGTATTCAATGCGGTTATTTACATTCAGCGCCTGCAAAGTATCAATACTGGCTTCCTGTTCATAACGGGTTGAATCATAAGAAAGGCTTAGCTGAGTAGCAGCGCTTACGCCCATAATCTGCTTCAGCAAAGCAGTTTTACTTTTTATCGCCTCTTCCGTTTGTTTACGGGTAGCCAATGAATTATTTAAAGAGATGGTGGCCTGCTTATAATCTGTAGGATCAGATACTCCGGCAGTGTACCTGCTTTTGGCATCTTTCAGGCTTCTTTGTAACCTGACGATATCTTCGTTGGTGATGTCGAGCTGTTTTTCCGAAAGTAAAACATCAAAAAAGGCTTTACTTACATCACTCACTACGTCGATCTGGCTGCTTAAGGTGTTTTGCTTATAATACTCACGTGAGTATTTCTTGGCCCTCGAAGCCAGGAACACATCATTGTTATATAAAACCTGAGATGCCGTAACTCCCAGCGTTGAAAGGTTACGGATGGTACCAGCATTGCTTGGGATATTAGCTCCTGATGCTCCTGCCTGCGGGCTGCCTTTATAATAATAGTTATAAAGCCCCGATCCGTTTACCTGCGGCAGCCAGGCCGACAGGCCTATTTTAATGTCGCGCTCGTTGATCTGCCCATCAATTGAAGCTTGCCTTACTGCTGGTTGGTTACGCAGCGCAAAATCAATAGCCTGTTTTAGCGAAACCGGGCCACTGATGCTATCAGCAGCATTTTGGGCATAACTATTGCTATGTAAACTAAATGTTAAATTAAGTACAATAAGTGCTAAAAAGTACTTGTGTTTTTTCATACGGTAGCTGTAAATAACGATGTATATCAAGCAAAAATCATAAAGAAAAGTTTTATAATTACTGCAGGATTTATACGGGGGAATGCGAATATGTAATTAATATTACGATTTTAAAATCCGGAACAAGAATTTTACGTAAAATTTTACAAAAACGCGGGATAGTGCGGGCTTTTTGGGCTTTTGACAAAAAAATGAAAATAATAGGCTCGATATAAACAAAAAAATTAATTAATTTGCCGTGTAAGAATTTGTGTGCTTCTTAAGTAGTATTGATACGTTAATAGGCATTATTTTAAAAAAATTTACACACACCGTATAAGTTATATGCTTATTCATGGTATTTTTACACAAAATTTAAGCAGAGTTAATATACATGGTTAAAAAACTACATGGGAAAATCGCTCAGTTTCAAGTGGCAAATATGCTGCGGGAACGGGGGTTATATCCTTATTTCAGGCCTATTGAGTCTGCACAAGACACTGAGGTAATTATTGACAACAAGCGGGTATTAATGTTTGGTTCTAACTCATACTTAGGCCTTACCAATCATCCAAAAATCAAAGAAGCTTCAAAAAAAGCAATTGACAAATATGGTACAGGTTGTGCCGGTTCACGTTTTTTGAACGGTACACTTGATATCCACATTGAGCTTGAAAACAGGCTGGCCAGCTATGTAGGCAAAGAAGCCACTGTTTTATTCAGTACAGGTTACCAGGTAAACCTTGGTGTACTTTCATGCGTTACCGGCAGGAATGACTATATCATACTTGATGAGTATGATCATGCCTGTATCATTGACGGCAGCCGCCTGTCGTTTTCAAAAGTGATCAAGTATACCCATAATGACATGGCCGATTTGGAGCGCAAATTAAGCATACTTCCTGAAGATGCCGTGAAGATTATTGCCGTTGACGGTATTTTCAGCATGGAAGGTGATATCGTTAAGTTGCCTAAAATTGTTGAGCTTGCCGATACTTATGGCGCTAACATAATGGTTGATGATGCGCACAGCCTTGGCGTAATTGGTGATAAAGGTGCAGGTACAGCCTCACACTTTAATTTGACCAACGAGGTTGACCTGATCATGGGTACCTTCAGTAAATCATTAGCATCATTAGGTGGTTTCATTGCCAGCGACCAGGACACTATTGATTATATCAAACACCGTGCACGTTCATTGATGTTTAGCGCAAGTATGCCTCCGGGCTCTGTAGCCAGCGTAATTGCCGCATTGGATATCATTGAGTCGGAACCTGAACGTATCGAGAAATTATGGGATAATACCAATTATGCCATGAAGCTTTTACTGGAAGAAGGTTTTGACCTTGGCCCTACCGAAAGCCCTATTTTGCCGATCTACGTTCGTGATAACGAAAAAACTTTCGCGGTTACCAAACACCTGCAAGCATCCGGTGTATTTGTTAACCCGGTTGTATCCCCTGCCGTTCCTTCCGATTCGTCGCTGCTTCGTTTCTCATTAATGGCCACCCATACCTTTGAGCAAATTGACGAAGCTGTTGAAAAACTGTCAAAAGCCTTTAAAGAAGTTGGTGTAGCCGCTTCTGTTAAAGAAAAAATATAATGAAGAACTCTGTTGTGCATTTAGCTGCTTTTATTTTAAGGTAAGCTAAATGCACATTATTATTTTAAAGCATGCCAATTTGCTTTATTCAATCATTTACCACACATGATTACAATTGTAACGGTTAAATCAAAAAAAGAACTGGCTTCATTTATTGATTTTCCGCATGACCTGTATAAGGACGATCCTTACTATGTTCCCGAACTGTTTATTGCCCAAAGGGACCTGTTAACCAAACATCCTTTTCATAAACATAATACGGTACAACCGTTTTTAGCTTATGCTGGCGATAAAATAGTTGGCCGTATAGCAGCCATCCTTAACAACGGCCATAATGAATATAGCCATGTTAACGATGGCTTTTTTGGTTTTTTTGATTGCATTAACGACACAACGATATCTGACCTGCTTTTTGAAACCGTTACCAAATGGCTTAAAGAAAAAGGCGTAACCGGCAAATTATTAGGCCCTACCAACTTTTCAACCAATGAGCCTTGCGGTTTGCTGATTGAAGGTTTTGACAGTTCACCATTTCTGATGAACACTTATAATTTTGCGTATTATGCCGGCCTGGTTGAACATTTTGGCTTTAAAAAAGATGTTGACCTGATTGGATGGCATTGGGAAGGGCAAGCCTATGATGACAAATCAGTAAGGTTATTAAATGCGCTTGAAGACCGGTTAAAACGCAACGATATCATTATCCGCAAAATCAACCTTAAAAATTTCAAGGAAGAGGCCGCTAAGCTTCGCGACGTTTATAACTCGGCCTGGGATAAAAATACCGGCTTTGTGCCACTCACCAACGAAGAATATGATTACCTGGCCAAAGATCTTAAACTGATCCTTGACCCTGACTTTGCCATTGTTGCCGAACAGCGCGGTAAAATAGTTGCATTTGGCCTGGCCCTGCCCGATTACAACGACATCTTCAAAAAAATAAAACGCGGCCGTTTACTGCCTACAGGTATTTTCAAATTATTGTTCGGTAAAAAGAGCATCACAGGTATCCGCATTTATGCATTAGGGGTTATTGAAGATTATCGCAAAATGGGCATCGAAGCCTGCTTATACGGCACTATCATAAGGGAATATAAGGCCAAGGGCTATAAGCATGCCGAAGCCGGCTGGACACTGGAAAACAACGACATGATGAACCGTGCCATTGAAGCCATTAAAGGCGATCCATATAAAAAATACAGGTTATATCAAAAGGCAATATGAGGGAACGGGTTTTAATAACCGGCGGAAGCGGATTTGTTGGATATCATTTAATTGAAGAGGCTTTACAAAACAATCTGGAGGTTTTTATAGCCGTCAGAAAAAGTAGTAAAATAAGTCACTTAAACGATTTAGATATTCAATATATTTACCCCGAATTTAACAATAAGGAAACATTAAGTAAACAACTGGCAGAAATTAAACCCGATTACATTATACACGCTGCAGGCGTAACCAGCGCCCGCTCCGAAGCTGAATATAACCGCATAAACGCTACGTACACTTATAACCTCGCATCGGCAGCTCAAGAATCCTGCCCCGATCTGAAAAAGTTTGTACTTATTGGCAGCCTCGCATCAGTTGGGCCGCTTAATTCACTAACCGGTACCATTACCGAAGCAACTACTCCGCACCCGGTTACAGCTTACGGCCGGAGTAAATTACTTGCCGAAGAAAAATTAAAAACAATAACCGGCCTTAATTATACTATACTAAGGCCCACCGCGGTTTACGGACCACGGGATACAGGCATATTTATATTTTTTAAACAGGTAGTAAAAGGCATTGAGCCCTACATTGGCAATACTCCGCAAAAGCTGAGCTTTATATATGTTAAAGATTTGGCCAAGGCAAGTATCAAGGCTTTGTATGGTGGTAATAACAAGACATTTAATCTGAGCGATGGGAATTTTTATGACCGTTATGAGTTAGGCAACATTACCAAAGATGTGCTTAAACTAAAAACGATAAAGTTTCATCTGCCTGTAAATTTTGTAAAAATCATTGCAGCTGTGGCCGAAAAAGTAAGTTCTTTGAGCAACAAGGCTGCGGTACTAAATATAGAAAAGCTTAATGAACTGACCGCCATTAACTGGAATTGTGATATTGAAGCAGCTAAATCCGACCTGGGTTTCTATCCTTTATACAATCTGCAAAACGGTATGGCCGAAACGCTAAAATGGTATAAAGCCAACAAATGGCTTTAGCCAGTTAATTTTAAATAAATAATAGTTACATAAATGAAAATCAACATTACACCTGCCAAAGGTAAGCTTGGTATCCTGATCCCAGGGTTAGGCGCCGTGGCAACTACCCTGATTGCCGGCGTTGAAGCCGTTAAAAAAGGCATCTCGCAGCCAATTGGCTCCCTTACTCAAATGGGCCACATACGTTTAGGAAAAAGGACCGAAAACCGTAATCCTAAAATTAATGAGTTTGTTCCGCTCGCTAACTTAAACGATTTAGTTTTTGGTGGCTGGGACGTTTATGAAGATAACGTATTTGAATCTGCATCAAATGCGCAGGTACTTGAACCATCTCTTTTACAAGCAGTTAAAGCTGAATTGGAAGCTATAAAACCAATGAAAGCTGCGTTTGATAAAAACTACGCTAAGAACCTTGATGGTACCCACGTTAAAACCGGAACCAGGCTTGAGCTTGCTGAACAGGTTATGGAAGATATCAAAAACTTTAAAGAGGCTAACGGTCTTGACAGGGTTGTTTTGGTATGGTGCGGTTCAACCGAGATCTATTATGAAGCATCGGCTGTACACCAGTCATTAGCTGCTTTTGAAGAAGGTTTGAAAAATGATGATAAGCTGATCGCCCCAAGTATGATCTATGCTTATGCAGCTTTAAAATTAGGCGTTCCTTTTGCTAACGGCGCTCCTAACTTAACAGTTGATATCCCTGCATTGATCGAGCTGGCTAAACTGACCAAAACTCCAATTGCAGGTAAAGATTTCAAAACCGGTCAAACTTTAATGAAAACTGTATTGGCCCCAGGCCTGGCAGCACGTTCATTAGGTGTACACGGCTGGTTCTCAACTAACATTTTGGGTAACCGCGATGGCTGGGTACTTGATGATCCGGATAACTTCAAAACTAAAGAAGTATCAAAACTGGGTGTGTTGGAAGATATCTTCAAACCTGAAGATAACCAGGATCTGTATGGAAACATTTACCACAAGATCCGTATCAACTACTACCCTCCGCATGGCGACAACAAAGAGAGCTGGGATAACATCGACATTTTTGGTTGGTTGGGTTACAAAATGCAGATCAAGATCAACTTCCTTTGCCGCGATTCGATCCTTGCCGCCCCTATCGCGCTTGACTTAGCTATCTTCTGCGACCTTGCTAAACGTGCCGGCATGAGCGGTATCCAGGAATGGTTATCATTCTACCTGAAATCGCCTCAAACTGCACCAGGCTTACACGCAGAAAACGATATCTTCAAACAACTGATCAAATTGGAGAATACCCTTCGTTACCTGATGGGCGAAGACCTGATCACCCACTTAGGTTTGGACTACTATGACGATATGTTCGCTACTGAATAATCGTTAAATTACTAAATACCGTCAAAACAGCCGTAAGCAGTTGAACCCCTGCTTCACGGCTGTTTTGTTTTTGTGAAGTAAAAAAATCATGACGAGGTAACATTATTTTAAAGCAATAATCCTATCGGCACTAATGTTTATTTGTTAAATAATGTTATTTGTTAGTCCAAAAGACTTCATTTCTAAAGGCAAAAAACAGAAAATAAAATCTAAATATCAGCACATTACGTAATTATCAATGTATAAGCAGCCAACAACAGGGATACTAACAGCGGTTGAAAGCCGTTGTTTGGATTCACTTATAGTTATAGTAATATGATAGTATAAACAGGTGTAAACAATATTTGACTTTTTGACCACATTAGTCTGTAGTGATTTTTTTTACCTTTGGCCTGTTAATTGTAAACTCCATAATAACCCATCTGCCGGGAGTGTACAAAGCGTGGTAAGCGGGGAAGGATTAGGGGGGCAGAACAATGAAAAACATACGGAGGCAGGCATAATCAATCTGCCAAAAATATTTGAATAACTGATACATACCTCTTTATCTGATAATAAAAGTGTTAAACCGAAAAAAGAAGTTTGTATTTGCACAATGCACAAAGTACATGGATTGTAAAAAATTTTATAAAAGCTTATTTTTCTTAATACTGTTCTTTTCTGCTTCGGCATTATATGCACAGCAAACGGTTATAACAGGTACCGTTACCGATGCCGGCAACAAGCAAACCTTGCCTTCTGTTAGTATTTCCTTTACAGGTACAACAACTGGTACCACTACCGATGTTAACGGTAAATATCGCCTCGTAACAAGTAATCAACAGTATAAACAAATCAAAATTTCATTTTTAGGTTACAAAGATGCCTTTTTAGCGGTTGTACCGGGTAAAGAGCAGGTTATCAACGTAAAATTATTTCCAGCTTCACAACAACTTAATGAGGTTGTGGTAAAATCGGGCAAAAAACCTAAATACCGTAACAGGGATAATCCGGCTGTTGAGCTGATCCGCAAGGTTATCGAAAACAAAGAAAAGAACCGTCCTGAAGCATATAACTACGTAGAGTACAAGGAATACGATAAAATGATGTTTGCGTTGAGCAATGTATCGGCACAATTTTCGGATAGGAAATTTTTCCGCAAATACAAATTCATTTTAGATAACCGTGATAGCTCGCTGGTACCGGGAAAATCGTTGTTACCTATTTATCTTGATGAAAAACTGCAACAGGTTTATTACCGCAAAAACCCTGAAAAAACCAGGGAAAATATAACAGGTCAAAAAAGTGTGAATTATGGCCCAGGTATTGATAACGAGGGGCTTACCCAGTACTTCAAGCACTTGTATAACAAAGTTGACATTTATACCAATAACGTATTTTTAATTACCAGCCAGTTCCTGAGCCCAATCTCTGATAACTCGCCAAACTATTACAAATACTTTATTGCGGATACTATTGTTGATGCTCATAATAACAAACTTGTAAAGCTTGATTTTACGCCTCGTAATACCACCGATGTACTTTTTGAGGGTAGTATCTACATAACGCTTGATGGTAATTATGCTGTACAAAAGTGCGATCTGACAATCAACAAACACATTAATATCAACTTCATCAGGTCGATGACCGTGAACCTGGAGTTTCAGCAAAACCCTGATGGCCGTTACCACCTGAGCAAGAGCACTACCATTGCTGATTTTGGCGCATCCAAAAAGGATGCAAAGAGTGGTTTGTTTGGTATAAGGGCAATAACATACAGCAACTATGTTGTAAACAAGCCCCGGCCGGATACAACTTATCAGGGTTCGGAATACGCCGAGTTGAGTGACGAGGTAAAACATCGCCCCGACTCATTCTGGCAGGAAAACAGGCCGGATACTTTAACGCTTGCCGAATCAAAAGTTTATAAAAACATTGATAGTTTGCGTAACATGCCGTCGTTTAAACGAACGGTTGATATAGCAACGCTGTTACTTGCAGGTTACAAAGGCTTTGGTAAGTTTGAATTAGGCCCCGCCAATACATTTTATAGCTTCAACCCGGTTGAGGGTTTCCGCTTACGTGTTGGTGGCCGTACAACGCCCGAATTAAGCAAGCGTTACTATTTCGAAACTTATGCGGCTTACGGTTTTAAAGATGAGCGCTGGAAATACTTTTTAAGTGCAACTTATTCACTTAACGATAAATCTATCTATCGTTTCCCGCAAAACTATATCAGGGCAAGTTTTCAGCGTGACACCAAAATTCCGGGTGCAAGCCTGCAGTTTGTGCAGGAGGATAACTTCCTGCTATCGTTTAAGCGTGGTGTGAATGATAAATTCCTGTACAACGACTTTTACAGGTTTGATTATGTACACGAGCTGGAAAGCCATTTCTCATATGCTGCAGGTTTCAAAAAATGGACTCAGGAGCCGGCAGGGTCATTATATTTTGATAATGTTGTTAATGACTTGCCAAATTCTATTCATCATTTAACCACCACCGAGCTTACCGGAAGCGTTCGATGGGCACCTCATGAGCAATTTTACCAGGGCAAAATCTACCGTATCCCTATCCCTAACAAATACCCGGCATTTGAACTTGACTATGCACAAGGCATAAAAGGGTTCTTTAATGGCGAATACAACTATCAGAAACTTGATTTCCGCGCCGATAAACGTTTCTACTTTTCGCAGTTAGGTTATGCGGATATCAATGTTTCGGCGGGTAAAATCTTCGGTTCGGTACCGTACCCATTGTTAACTATTCACAGGGCTAACCAAACCTACGCTTATGACCTCGACTCATATAACTTAATGAACTTTTTAGAGTTTGTAAGTGATAAATACGCAAGCTTCAGGATAGACCAGCACTTTAGCGGTTTCTTCTTCAATAAAATACCTTTGTTAAAGAAACTGAAATGGCGCGAAACTGCATCAGTAAAAGTATTATACGGTGGCCTGTCTGATCAAAACAATCCGTCAATACATCCGTCATTATATCAATTGCCAGTTGGTGCCGATGGCGTACCCATCACTTATACTTTAGGCAAAACACCTTACGTTGAAGGTAGTGTTGGTATTGAAAATATATTTAAATTTATACGCATAGATTTTGTGAGGCGCTTTACCTACCTTGACCAGCCAAACGTTGCCCAATGGGGACTGAGGACAAGGGTTAAATTCGACTTCTAATCATTGCACCTAAATAAGCAGAGAGAAAAATGGAACAGCAAACAACAACACTTAGGAGATCATTCAGAACCAACTTGCAATTAGGCATTTATAAGGTTATTGATCCGTTTGTGAAGGTCCTTATAAAAATAGGCTTAACCCCTAACGCCGTTACTACCATTGGTTTTGTACTTAACGTAGGTGTTGCCGGTATATTTATTTTAGGTGCCGAAGAGGGTAACCGCGGCGACCTGAGCTATGTAGGCTGGGCTGGTGGCCTTATCCTTTTTGCTGGTTTATTTGATATGCTTGACGGCCAGGTAGCCCGCTTAGGCAACATGAAATCAACCTTTGGCGCCCTGTATGATTCTGTACTTGACCGCTACAGTGAGTTGATCATGTTTTTAGGCATTTGCTATTACCTGGTGGCACATCACTACTTCGTGAGCTCGATAGCGGCCTTTATCGCGCTGATTGGCTCAATGATGGTTAGCTACGTACGCGCCCGTGCCGAAGGTTTAGGTGTTGAAATTAAGGGTGGCTTAATGCAAAGGCCCGAGCGTGTAGTAACCATCGGTTTATGTGCAGCCTTATCTGGTATAGTAGCTCAGTACATTGGCGGTAACTACAAATTGTTTGTTCCCGGCATTAAATTCCATGTATTTGAAACCATATCGATATTTACTATTCCGCTGGTAATACTTGCCGTTTTGACCAATATTACAGCTTTTAACAGGTTAAGAGATGCTAAAAAAGCTTTAACGAAACTGGAAGAAGGAGAAGAATAGTTTTCAGTTGGCAGCGGCAGTTGGCAGCTTCCGAGTCGACCGCGAAGATTTAAATTCTCGACGTAAGATTTTCTACTCAAGACTTAGAACTTCGAACTTACGACTACCGGCAAAATATCATATCTTCGTAACAATAAAATAAAGGCATTTACTGGTAGTAATATCTTTGCTAAAATTGCCTTTTGTTGGTTTAAGGCCAGCCATTCTGAACAATTTTAACACCATAAACAGGCAGAGAGATCGTAAAACATTTTAAAACCTGATTATAACAATGAAAAAGAAATACATATCCAACTCGCAGGAATCTGTGCGAATGTTTAAGAGCGACTTTTTAGAAGGCTTATCAAAGGTACATTATACCGTGCCCCTGTACATTTTTGTGCCGGTTATTGGATATTGCAGCTATAAATTCTTTGATTTAGGGCTAGATGTGTTGACTTATCTTGGCTTGTTTATTTTCGGCCTCTTCATTTGGACCATTACCGAATACATTATGCACCGTTTTGTTTTTCACTATCAGCCAAGTGAAAAACTGGAATGGGCGCAACGCCTGCACTTTATTATGCACGGTGTACACCATGATTACCCGAGTGATGCCAAACGTTTGGTATTACCTCCGTCGCTGAGCATCCCGCTGGCTACAGGCTTTTTCTTTTTGTTTAAATGGATGCTGCCTATAAACTACATCTGGGGCTTTTTCCCGGGCTTTATTTTAGGATATTTGTTTTATGACATATCTCATTATGCCATGCACCACTTTAATTTCAAAAGCGGGCTGTTCAAAAAAATAAAGCAGCACCATATGTTGCACCACTACCAGGATCCTGAGAAGGGTTACGGTGTAAGTTCGCCTTTTTGGGATAAAATTTTCCGTTCAGATTTCTTAAAAAAGTAGCAATGACCAATGCCAACAACGGCGTAACGGTAAATATCCGCTCGATAGTTATTGTTTCGCTGCTTTCCATTGCTTACTTGGCGCTGTCAACGTTCCTTATTGGTTATAAACCGGATGAGCTTACGCTGGTAGTCATTTTTAATGTGCTGTTTTATGCATCGGCCATAACCCGCAAGTTTATATTGGGCTTCACTATTTTTATAGTGTACTGGATCATTTTTGATTACATGAAGGCCTTTCCTAATTATAACTATAACCCGGTACATATCGCGCAGCTCTACAATGCTGAAAAATACTTGTTCGGCATTCATTTCAACGGGAAACTGCTCACCCCAAACGAATACTGGCTGGCTAACAGTAATACTTTTATTGATGTAGTATCGGGCCTGTTTTACCTGTGCTGGATCCCTGTGCCGCTGGGTTTTGCAGCTTACCTGTTTTTTAAAAACAAAAAGCAGTTCCTCAATTTTTCGCTCACCTTTGTTTTGGTGAATATTTTAGGCTTTATAGTTTATTACGCCTACCCTGCTGCACCGCCCTGGTTTGTACAATACCATGGCTTTCATTTTATCCCTTTAACTATGGGGAATACGGCAGGGCTGGCCAGGTTTGATGCTTTTTTCCACGCAGGGATTTTTAAAAACATTTATACCAAAGGTTCAAACGTATTTGCAGCTATGCCATCGCTGCATTCCTCCTATCCGGTTATAGTGCTTTACTACGGCATAAAAAACAAGCTGGGACTTATTAATATCTTCTTTGCTGTGGTTACTGTAGGTATCTGGTTTACCGCTGTGTATGCGAGCCATCATTATGTGCTTGATGTGTTAGCTGGCATTACTTGTGCGGCATTAGGCATTACGCTTTACAATGTGTTGTTAAAGAAATTTGACGGCTTACGATCGGCCTTAAATAAATACGAACGGGTGATATCATAGCATCACAGTTCAGCATAATCTTCTTTTGCATACACATTTCACCTTTAAAGGTATTGCTGTGGAAAACATATTAATAATTGTTGATTACTATTTTCAGTGCTATCTTCCTGAAAAACAGCCCATACAGCTCAAAAACAAACAAAAAACTTTATAACCCTGCAAACAAGCATAGAAGTGATCTTAAACAGGCACGCTATTTGCCTAATTATAAGCAGATTATTGTTATTTTCGAGTAATCTGTTATATGAAGAGACTTATTACCTTACTTTTTATTCTGACAGCCGCGTTTAAATTGTCTGCACATGCAAGTGATCTGGATAGTCTTAAGCAAAAATTACAGGTCACCGGCGACTCGCTGAAAGGTCCTATCTACACCCAAATAGCAGCTTATTATTTAACGTACGATACTGTATCAACCAAGCGGATGAAATACTATTTCCAGACCGAGGCGCTTAACTATACCATGCTCGCGCTGCATTACTATTCTACATATAATGATACTTTAGGCCAGCGTACAAGCTTTAACGCGCTGGCGAAGGTTTACCGCTCACAACGAAAGTTTATCCAGGCCAAATGGTTTATATTACAATCGAACACTATATCACGCCAAAGAAAAGACACGCTCAATATCATCACCTCACTTATCGAGCTCGCAGCCATAAAAAGTGATATCAAAGACTACAAGCTAAGCATGAAGGATTTGAACGATGCTTTAAATTTATCACTCAAAACGCATGACCCTAAAAAAGAATCGGTAGTGCAGGTAGGTTATGCCGAATTGTACCGAAAAATGAATGATTTTGATAAGGCAGCCGCAGCAATTAAACGCCATGAATTTTTGGACGATAGCCTCAACCAGGTTACTGTTGACAGCATTGCCAAAGTAGCTGCCGCAGATTCGATAAAGATCAAAAAGAAAGATTCGGTATTGGCTAAAAAAAAAGTATATACCAGCAACTTCAGGCGCAGGCCAATGCTAAGATACGCCAGGCACATAACGTCATTGTCGTTCTCGCCTGCACCACTATTGTTCTCGTCATTATAGCTTTAATTATCATTTACAGGCGAAAGAAAACCGGTCGCTGGCGTTCTGCCATCAGGCGGCCCAAACAATAATTTAAACCCCAAGCGTTTAAGATTGTCAAACCTTCAAGATGAAAAAGTTAATCGTGTTATTTGCTGCGCTGATATGCCTGGGTCATGCTTACGGCCAAAGCAGCAAACGTTTCCGAACTGAGTTTTTAAACAGCATTAATGCTACCCGACAAAAGGGTTGTAACTGTGGTAGCAAATACTTTCCGCCAGCACCCCCACTTACATGGAACAACGACCTGGAAGATGCAGCCGAAGGGCACGCCAGGGACATGGCTCGTCAAAACTATTTTAGTCATGATAGTAAGGATGGTCGCAGTATGGAAGATCGGATTGTTTATGCTGGCTATAAATTCAAAGGCTTCAAAAGTTTTGCCATAGGCGAAAACATAGCACAAGGCCAGCAGAGCATTGCAGAGGTAATGGCGGGTTGGTTTAAAAGTGAAGGCCACTGCCGCAACCTCATGAACCCCGACTTTAAAGAGGTTGGCGTTGCCGAATACAAAACCTACTGGGTGCAGGATTTTGGCGGCCGTACATCGTTTTCGGCTCAGCAGCAAAGGTTGATTAAATCAGGGAGGTATAGATTGATACAGGAAAAACCAGTGGAAGGGCACTGAACCGGGATTTTATCGGATTTTCCGGATGACAGGATTTTCTTTTCTAAAATCCAATTAACTTCCTCTTTGCGTCTGCAAAGCAAATCCAATAAATCCGGTTAATCCCCCCAAATCCCGGTTCTACTTCCCCGCCTCCGGTTTCGGTTTTGGCTCCCTCGGACCACGTTTATAAATGATCAGGCCATTCAGAAAATTCCGCAGGATTTGATCGCCACAGGGTTTAAAGTTGGGATGGTCATCAGCACGGAATATAGCGCCGATCTCCGCTTTGGTAATCCTGAAATTGGCCAATGCCAAAACCTTGATGATATCATCATCAGTAAATTTCATAGCCACCCGCAGCTTCTTCATGATATCGTTATTGCTCATTATATCTTTCTTTTTAACAAAATTACCTCGAAATTTCCATCTTCACCTTTTTGCCTTTAATTTTTTCGGCTTTTATCTGCTTTACCACACCTTCTATCCTATCCCGTTTTATGGCAGCATATGACGAGTAGTCCAGCACTTCTATGAGGCCAAGGTCCTCCTTTGCCAGCCCTCCTTTTTTGAGCAGCAGGCCAACTATATCAACCTTGTTTACCTTACCCTTTTTTCCGGCGGCTATATACAACGTAAGCCATGGTGATGCCGGTGGCAATATCAGTTTCTTAGGCAATTCTTCAACCTCGGGCAGTTGTTTTAAATATGGCAGCTTTTCGTCAGGTGTTAACATCAGGTATGATGTGCCTTTCGCGTTCATCCTTGCCGTGCGACCGTTACGATGTAAAAAAGCTTCCTCATTGTGCGGCAACTGGTAATGCACCACATATTCTATCTCAGGGATATCCAGCCCGCGCGAAGCCAGATCAGTGGTGATTAGTAACTTATGACTTCCGTTTCTGAATTTGATCAGGGCGCGCTCCCTATCCTCCTGTTCCATACCGCCGTGGAAAACATCATGCTCCAATCCCATATACCAAAGCGACTCACTAATCCTGTCAACCGCTTCGCGATGGTTACAGAATACGAGCGTTGCATTACTACCTATTTTGCAAAGCAATGCAAAAAGGGCTTCAAGCTTATCCGCAGCTTCGGTTATAACAGCTTTTTGTTTAATATCCGGTGCCGAAGTAACATTACTTAAAAAGTTAACTTCAACCGGTTCATCAATACCGGTAAAAGCAGGGATCTCATCCATTTTTGTAGCCGAAGTCAGGATCCGCTTTTTAATAGCAGGCAATTGCCTGATGATATATGACATATCCTCCTGAAAACCAAATTCAAGGGCTTTATCAAACTCATCGAGTATCAGGGTTTGAACAGTATCAGTACTGAAGTTTTCTTCGCGCAGGTGAAAGGCGATACGTCCGGGCGTACCAACCAAAACCGCCGGCGGATGTGAGAGGTTGTTTTGTTCAACTTTTACTGCATGTCCACCGTAGCAGCAATTGATTTTGAAACCGGTACTCATTGCTTTCCACACCTGTTCAATTTGCAATGCAAGCTCGCGCGATGGCACCAGGATCATCACCTGTACCGTATCAATATCGGCCCTAACTAAGTTTAACAAGGGCAATAAAAACCCAAGTGTTTTTCCTGAACCGGTAGGCGATAAAAGAATTACGTCGCCTTTTTTGGCGGCACTAAGCGCGGCAAGCTGCATGGGGTTAAGGGCAGTTATGCCGAGGTTACTCAATGCCTTATCAATCATGATTTATTTTTGTTGAGGCGCAAAGATACGGTAAAAAATATTGGCACCATTAAGCACTACCCGCGCAGGTTTAAGCGTCCTTCGCTTGAATCTTCCGGAAAGTTAAGCGTGGACGCTCCTATTCGTTGGCATTCAAGCGAAGGACGCTTGAACGTGCATATCTATCTTCTACTCAGCTACCTGCTCGCTAAAATTATGTTTAATAAACCTTGCTATCTTTTTTGCTTCCCGATGGCTTAAATTCCCCATGCAGGTATATTCCCATTCGTGCATCTTATCATCAAAAACAATATCTCCCAAATCTGTTTCGCCCTCACTTAAACTGAATACACCTGTTGCATACACATGTGTACCGGGTATAAGCTGGTGTACCGCTTCAATGCTGATCCGGCGTATACCGTCTTGGGTATCCAGATCATAAATCACCGACTTTTCCATGTATTTAACTACAATATTAAACCTGTTTTGTTTAATATTTGCCTGGTGGTTAGTACCCTTACCAGCCCATAATTTCCATAACACGCGTAAACTCGGGCTGAAGTTGGGCTTCTATTTTTACTACATCATTAGTTACAGGATGTGTAAAGCTCAACTGCGAGGCATGCAGCAACATGGTGGTCATCTCCCATTGCTCTAAAAAGAGTTTATTTTGTTTGTTACAGCCATGGGTACGATCACCTATAATCGGATGAAAAATATGGCTCAGGTGTTTACGGAGCTGATGCATCCGCCCGGTGGTAGGCACAGCCTCAATCAGCGAATATCTTGAAGTTGGATGTTTACCAAGAGCAATATCAAGTTCGGCCCTCTTTAGGGTTGTATAAGTTGTAAAAGCATCCTGCAGGGTGCCGTTTTCTTTGCGTAAAGGATAATCTATATCCTCCATATCGGGCGTATGGCCACGCACTATAGCCAGGTATTTTTTGCTTACCCGGTTCTCCATAAATGCCTTTTGCATGGCAATTTCAACTTCTTTATTAAAAGCAAAAAGCAGGATTCCGCCTGTTTTACGGTCTATACGGTGAACAGGGTTAACTTTAATACCAATTTGATCGCGAAGTAATTGCAGGGCAAACTCTGAAGCATCTGCAGCTATGGGCGAACGGTGCACCAGCAAACCATGCGGCTTATTGATGGCAATGAGGTGTTCATCGCGGTAAATGATCTCTAACATCGGCATAATTACAAGACCGCGAATTTACGGCAGCATTTTGGATTTATTTTTGAAATCTTTTTAAACCACTTTTAAAAGTCCATCTATATAAAAAAATAATTTTAAATAGTGTTGCTTTTCCTATCTTTAGTTCAAACCTGAAATACACTTAAACTAATGGCTACCACAGCAAACCAGGCAAGCGCCAAACAGGCCGACGATATTAATACCGCCCCTACCCGTTTATTTTCATTGGATGCCCTGCGTGGCTTCGACATGTTTTGGATTATGGGTGGCGAGGAGATTTTTCACGGTATGGCCAAAGCTACCGGTTCACCTTTTTGGGGCGCAATAGCCAACCAGTTCACCCATCCCGATTGGAATGGTTTTCACCTGTATGATCTTATTTTTCCGCTGTTCCTGTTCATGGCCGGAGTATCAACGCCATTTTCTGTAGGGCGCGAACTGGAGAAAGGTAAAACCCGCCAGCAGTTATTGCTCCGGGTTATAAAAAGGGCATTTATTTTGGTGCTGCTGGGCCTTGTTGTTAACAACGGAATAAAAATTATGCCTATTGCCGAAATCAGGTTCCCGAGTGTACTCGGTCGCATAGGTATTGCTTATATGTTTGCCAACATCATTTACCTGTACAGTAAAGAGCGTTGGCAAATGTTTTGGTTTTGCTTTTTTATTGTTGGCTACTGGTTGCTACTTAAATTTACTTCGGCCCCCGGTTTCCCAATGGGCGACCTCACCATGAGGGGCAACTTCGCTTCATACGTTGACCGCAGCATATTACCGGGCCGTTTGTATTTAGGCATCCACGATCCTGAAGGACTTTTCTCAACAATTCCGGCCATTAGTACAGGCATATTAGGGATACTTACCGGCCTGCTGCTAAAAAAGGGCGGCGTTACACAAATGCGTAAGGTAACTACTATGGCTGTGGTTGGTGTTATCTTCATGATCCTCGCCCAAATCTGGAACCTTGATTTCCCGATTAATAAAAACCTGTGGACAAGCTCATTTGTGCTGCACGTAGGTGGGTTAAGCTTGTTACTGATGGCACTATTTTACTACATTATCGATGTAAAAGGATATCAAAAATGGGCTTTCTATTTCAGGGTGATAGGAATGAATTCCATCCTCATCTATATATCCGGTCACTTTATTAAATGGGACTATACTACCGAAGGCTTCTTCGGATGGATAGGTCAGTTAGTTGGCGATCCGTACAATATTGTGGTAATGGCTATTTGCTACGTGATGGTAAAATGGCTGTTTTTGTATTACTTGTATACTAAAAAGACATTTTTAAGAGTCTGAACCGCTGATAGGTGTGATTTCGCTGATTGCGTTGATTTTTTCCGGAACCTTGATTAATGGATTTGTAGGATTTTATGGCATCCGGCAAATCCTTCAATTAAAAAACCCGATGTTAAAGTAAAACCCGCTCAATCCTCAAAATCCTTCCAAATCCAGGTTCAGGCATCAGCGAAATCAACGCAATCACAAATAAATCAACGGTTAACTTTACCCCACACTTGCTGCTCAACAGGTGTTAAATAAGTCCAGGCCATAATACGGCTTACCTTTTGACCTTGCGACATGTTGATAGTTTGCACATCTTTAACGCCTTCTTTTTGAAGGGCATTGTATAAAATGCGGAGGTTCTCTTTTTTAGATACCAGCGTTGTGAACCATAAAACCTGTTTCTCAAATGGCTTACTTTGCGCAGCCATTAGCTTCAGGAAAGCCGCCTCGCCGCCGGGATACCAAAGCTCGGTGTTTTGACCACCGAAATTCAATATTGGTTGTTTATCTTTTCTCAAACCCAGGTTATCCCATTTACGGGCCGAACCGGCAGCAGCCTCTTTGGCCGAAGCGTGGAACGGCGGGTTACAGAGGGTAAGGTCAAATAACTCGCCGGGCTTGATGATCCCCTTAAAGATATCAGCCTTTTTGCTTTGCTGCCTTAACTCAACAGCAACCTTTAAATGGCTGTTTTGCTCCACAATGCTTTGTGCCGATGCCATCGCCTCCAGGTCAAGCTCGGAGCCAACAAAGTTCCAGCCATATTCTTTAAATCCCACTATTGGATAAACAAGATTAGCCCCTGTTCCGATATCAAGCACGCGCACTTTGCGGCCTTTGCGTACAACCCCGTCATTAACAGAAGCAAGCAGATCGGCAGCATAGTGGATATAATCGGCACGTCCCGGAATAGGCGGACATAAAAACCCTTCGGGAATATCCCAATGATTTACACTATAATAATGTTGCAACAGCGCCTTATTAAGCGTTTTTACGGCCTCCGGATTGGCAAAGTTAATGGTAAAATTATCGTATTCATTGGTACGCACAAATGGCCTTAAGGCTGGCGTGGTTTTTATTAATGCCTTAAAATCATACCCCTCGCGATGTTTGTTGCGTGGGTGCATATTGGTTTTAGCCTCAGGCTGATTGGGTTCTTGTGCTGACAATGGAATAGTATTTTGATATAAATTAACCTACGATACCTTTCAGATCGGCAGGCGAATAATTGATAGATTTTAATGTTTTATGATCAGATGTGCGGTACACCAGGTAAAGGCCATCTATTTCTTTATAGTACGCGTCTGTATTGGCCGTATTTTTATAATGATCGATGGTTTTTTCGGCCTCTTCAACTGTTTTGCAGGCTTTACTCATATTTGAGCGGTGTACCTCATCAAACAGCTCTTTAAATTTTGAACCTAAACCAAATTCAAGCACAGCGCCCGACAATACATACTGCAAGTCGCAAAGGGCATCAGCCACTTCAACCATGTTATTATCATTAACGGCCTGCTGCAACTCTTTCAACTCTTCGGCGATAAGCTCAATACGCAGATCGCTGCGTCCTTTTGAGGGTATTGCAGGTTTTTCAACTATAGGATGCTTAAAAGTGGTATGAAATTCGGCTACCTGTGTTAATGCGCTTAAATCTTTGATCATGTTATTTTAGGGCGATAAATAAACGGCTAAGTTATGAATTAACTTAAAGGCTTTCAAAAAATTAGTGTAAGCTGTATTGTATTACCATGTTATTCAGCATAAAAATAAACAAGCAGTAAATAATCAATAAGCCTGATTATCAGTTAATAAAAACTTAACATATACGTCAGTTGTTAACACAAACATAATATTAAAAACATATTATATTAACCTAACTTTGCATCGCGAAGAAAAAAATCCGCTTCAAATCGATTTTCTAATCCATTCACATGACAAACATAAAAGATAAGGCCGCTACCAAACAAGCCCGCAAAGCTCTTAAAAAACAATTAAAAGAAAAATTAGTGATCCAGATTGAAACCCTGGTGAGCGAATTTGGCCCCGATATCAGCAAGGCTAAAAAAGCTATCGACAAAGCTGCAAAAAACCTGGCAAAAACATTGGCGGGTAAATTAAGCCCTGAAGTACATGCTGCACCTGCTGAGCCAAAAGTAAAAAAAGAGAAAAAAGCTGCCCCTGCAAAAGTCGCTGCGCCTAAAAAAGCGAAAGTTACCGAGCCAGAAAAAGTTGTTTAATTAAAAAACAACAGCAAAAGGGCATTCCATTTATTTTTTAAATCCCATAAAAGCCAATTATTAAAGATTAATCCTCTTTAATAATTGGCTTTTTTACTATTATTTAAAATAATTAAATAAAAAACAGACAAATACATTAATATTTTACCTTATTCCATAAAAAACATAAATTCAAAATACGAATTTTCAAATAAAATCAATACAGCATTGAAAATTGTTTAATAATTATTAACTTACATTAAAATAAACATTATCAATTCAGCCAAAACCTCCGTTTTATGAAGAAAATTTTACTATTTATCCTTATTATGCTAACCATAACTCCCCTATTGGTGTTAGCACAAAAGAAAACTATAACCGGAACCATTACCGATGCGGCAAACAGCGCGCCGATGCCCGGCGTATCAGTACACATTAAAGGGAGCAATTTAGGCACAAGCACCAATGCTAAAGGAATATTCTCTATTTCTGCGGCGGCAACCGATGATCTGGTCATAAGCTACACAGGCTATAAAACCTTGACGGTAGCCATCAGCGGGCGCAGCAAAATTGATATTACTTTGATAAGCGACGTAGCCCAGTTAAACGAAGTAGTATTAATAGGTACGCGGTCGGCCGGGCGGGTAAAGCTGGAAACTGCAGTTCCTGTTGATATCGTTAATGTAGGCAAAGCCGCTTCTGTTACCGGCCGTATGGATATTACCGATATCCTTAATTACTCAGCTCCGTCATTTAACTACAATAAACAATCGGGCTCGGATGGTGCCGACCACGTTGAATTGGGTACATTGCGCGGCTTAGGCCCCGATCAAACCCTGGTTTTAGTAAATGGCAAACGCCGTCATTCCACTGCGTTCGTTTCTGTATTTGGTACCCGTGGGCGCGGTAACTCAGGTGTCGATCTGAGTTCTATCCCAACCGCATCTATCGACAGGATCGAGATCCTTCGTGATGGCGCTTCGGCCCAATACGGCTCTGATGCTATTGCTGGTGTTATTAACCTGGTGTTAAAGAAAACTACCGGCGTATTTAATGCCAATGTTGGTTATTCAGGATATTATGACCCTGCCTTTAACAGCGGCAAAAGTGTGGTAGCTTCACAATACCCGCATGGCGGCGCCATTGATGGTAACGGTATCACCATTGATGCCAACTACGGCTTAGCCTTAGGTAAAAATGGTGGTTTCATCAATTTCACCGGTGATTATGCTAAAAATGGCAAAACCTTCCGCCAAACGCATGACACTACCACATCAAACCCTAAGGCCTTGCCTATAAACCCTTACAGGCGCGCCAATGGCGATGGCTCTGCCGAAAGCGGTACTTTCTTTTTCAATCATGAATCGCCGCTTGCAGGCACCCGTACAACTTTATACAGCTTTGGTGGTTACAGCTATAAAGCATCTGATGATTATGCATTCACCCGTAATTTCTCCGGTCGCCCCGAACGTTTCCCGACAGACAACAGCGGTAATATAATCCCGGTTAGCGGCATTATTTTTACTACTCCCGACGGCGAATCCTATTATAACCCTATCATCCGCACCCACAATACCGATATAGCTGTAGCAGTTGGCGCTAAAGGTACTTTAGGCGATGCCTGGGATTGGGACCTGAGCAATAACATTGGCAACAACAAGTTCCATTTTTTTGGTTACAAAACATTCAATGCCTCTTTAGGGACCGATAAAACCAATTTTGACGATGGCGGGTCGGAGTTTTTGCAGAACACCAGCAACCTTAACATCAACAAGCATTTTGGCAATGTAATGCAGGGGCTTAACCTCGGCTTCGGTGGCGAATACCGTTACGAACGCTACAAGATCTTTTCGGGCGAAGAGGCATCCTACAAAAACTATGATCCAACCGGCGTAAAAGCGGCAGGCTCACAGGGATTCCCCGGCTACCAACCCAGCGATGTAGTAAATGCCCATCGCTCGGTTGAAGGTGTGTATGTTGATCTCGAGGGCGATATCACCAAACAATGGCTGATTGACTTTGCCAACCGGTACGAGCATTACAGCGATTTTGGCTCAAACTTTAATACCAAACTGGCCACACGTTACAAAATCACCGATAACTTTAACATCCGCGGCTCGTTAGGTACCGGCTTCCGCGCGCCATCATTACAGCAAATCAATTACAGTTCAACTTTTACCAACGTACAGGGCACTGTGATATCTGAAGTTAAAATAGCCCCCAACTACAGCCCTATAACCAAGGCGGCAGGCATCCCTAACCTTAAACAGGAAAAATCAAAAAATGCCGGTTTGGGCTTTACCTTTAAGCCACTGCCTGAGTTAAGCTTTACTGTTGACGGATACTATATTAAAGTTAACGACCGCGTAGTACTTTCAGGCCAGTTTAGTGCCGATGACGATACCCTCGACCCTACATTTACCAACGCCCTTAAAAACCTGCATGTAAGTTCTGCTCAATTTTTTGCCAATGCCGTAAATACCACCAACAAAGGGCTTGACGTAGTTATTGACTACAATAAAACCATTGGCGCTAACAGATTCAGGGTGTTATTTACCGGTAATTTTCAAACCATGAAAATTGATAAAGTAAACTATCCGCCTATTTTAGGTACTACCCCCGCATTGCGCGAAACTTTTTTGAGCGAACGCGAAAAGAAATTTATCCTGGCATCTGCCCCGCCTCAAAAGCTTAGCCTAAACCCTGAATTTAGCCACAAAAGCTTTACCGTAGGCACTCGCTTTACCTACTTTGGTAAAGTTGTGATTGATGGCTATGGCGACGGTACAACCCTTACCCCTACTGTACCAACTGATGATGGTTCGGCGCAGCTACCCGATCAGTATATCTACAGCGGCAAAGTAGTGAGCGACTTGTATTTTGCATATAAAGTGGCTAAATCGGTTCGTGTATCTATCGGTGCCGATAACATTTTTAACGTACACCCCGATCTGGCTTATGTAAAGGGAGCTAAGGGATGGGCTTATAACAACGAACCATCAGGCCCGTTTGATGCCGTGCAAATGGGCGAAAATGGCCGCCGTCTTTTTGCAAGAATAGGCTTTACATTTTAAAACTATTAACTGACAGATCTCATAGCTTCAGCTGCCCCGGTTTTTCCGGGGCGGCTTTTTTGTTTTAGGGGCAATATATAAATATCAAAGGCATTGTAACTTTATCCGCGGATAAAACTCTAAACTTGCAAACTGTTAAAACATGTTAAACAAGTGCGAAAATTATTTTTTGTACATTCTTTAACTTAGCCTTGCAGATAAAGAATGCCTGCACCAAATCAGCATATCACCCATACCGACGAACAGTTATTGCAACTGATGGCCCTCGATAACCGCGATGCCTTTACCGAGCTGTATAACAGGTATTGGGACAAAATCTTTGCGGTAGCTTACCATCGCCTGGATGACGAACACGAGGCCGAAGAGGTGGTTCAGGAAGTATTTTTAAGTATCTGGCAACGCCGCGCAAGCCTTAAATTAACCCATACCGTGGCAACTTATCTTTCGGTTGCCGTTAAATACAAGGTGATTAACCATCTTGATCGCCAATACAGGAAACAACAGCATTTAGATGAGCTTGCTTTCACTTCTTCGGAAACGGAGAATAGTACCATTCTATGGCTGGAAGAAAAGGAGTTACGGGAACGGCTTGCCCACAGTATCAGCCTGTTGCCCGAAAAATGCCGAATTGTATTCCTGCTTAGCCGTGATGAAAATAAAACCTACGCCGAAATAGCGACAGAACTTGATATTTCACAAAAAACTGTTGAGGCGCATATGTCTAAGGCTTTAAGTTCGCTCAGGCAGTCGCTTGGAGTTTCTTTACCGGTGTTAATTTTGCTGCTTAGCTAATATATGTTTCAATTTTTAACATAATGAAGCGCAACGCAGCCCGATTCAAGTATCCTTGAGCCGATTAGCTTTAGCCCTAAATTTTCTTTTAAACCTGCCGCTTCCAGCAGGCTTCTTCCTTCGCCTACAATTACAGGATGTATAACATAGTGGAATTCATCAACCAAACCAAGCTCTATCATTTGTAAGGGCAGGTTTACGCCTCCTATCGAAATATTACCGCCCGGTTGTTGTTTCAGTTTAAGGATTTCGCCACTGAGATCTGCATTTGTAACCCTGGTGTTTTTATCTTCGGCAATGGTTAATGTCCGCGAAAAAACGAGTTTTTGAATACCATCAAATGCCTGTGCAAACTCTCTTTCCTCTTTGGTTGAGTTAGGGTC
The DNA here is from genome assembly GCF_059690695.1 of Mucilaginibacter sp. A5337. Lineage (NCBI taxonomy): Bacteria > Pseudomonadati > Bacteroidota > Sphingobacteriia > Sphingobacteriales > Sphingobacteriaceae > Mucilaginibacter > Mucilaginibacter sp. A5337. The sequence goes on from NZ_JCAWEC010000001.1 coordinate 313,807, forward strand.
CTTTACAGTATCCGGCCAATAAGGAACCATAAGCTCGTAGGTTTTACGACCGTATACAATCAGGTCTACGCCATCCATAAGCCGGGTAAAATATTCTAATATATCCCTGCCACCGCTAAATTTGATATGGTCGCAGCATCCATCCAAGCTCAGGTTGATACCGTAAATTACTTTTCTCATTTGATTGGCTTTTATTTGGCTTAGCTAAAATTAATGATTTTTCGGCCAGTATAGCTTACTCACGTTTCAATCGAAAAAGAAAAACACCATTATAAAAATATTTTTCATTTTCCACTAAGGGTATCCCAATCCTTTGCTGACTATATGTGCAAAAGGTTGAAAGATCAGTCACAATGAAAAACAACACCTACAACGTAAAGGAGCTTGCTCATAAGTTAATGCAGGGCACCATCAGTCCGGACGAAAAAATCTGGCTTGACGCCTGGTATGCCAACTTTAGCGATGAGGAAGTTTTGTTATCCGCCTCAAAATATCAAACTCCCGAACAGCTGCGGGAAAGTATTTTAAGTAAGATAACCACAGAAACGGAAACACCAGGAAAACCTGCACATAAGGTGATTACTCTATGGCGAAGCATTGCTGCTGCAGCAGCTGTTGTATTGCTGGTTACGTTTGCGGCACTTTACAAAAATGAGGTTTTGGAGGCTATTGATCCTGCCAAACAGGTTGAGTTGGTAACCGCCCCGGGCAAACACCGGCAGCTCAGTTTGCCCGATGGCACCCGGATCTGGCTTAGCCCCGGCAGCCACATTAGCTACCCCGACAAGTTCAGGGCTAAAGAACGTTTGGTAAAACTTGAGGGTGAAGCATTTTTTGATGTTGTTCATGATGAGAACCATCCTTTTGTGATCCAATCGGGCCAGCTTAAAACCGTAGTGCTTGGTACCAGCTTCAACGTTAAAGCCTACCCCGACCAGATTATATCAGAAGTAACCGTGATCAGCGGAAAAGTAGCCGTACAGGAGCATAACCTGCCCAAAAGCAAGCAGGCTATCATGGTGCTCAACCAACGGGCGGTTTACAACAAAACCGACAGATCATTGATTAAAGAAAATTACCCCAACGCCTCAAAATTTCTTTCGCAACGTACCGGCTTGTTCAGTTATGATGGGGCCTCGCTGCAAACTGTTGCCGATGACCTGGCCAACCAATACGGCATCAGCATAAATCTTGCTCTGGGTATTGCTCAAAAAGGATTTTACGGGCATATCAATACAAATGAACCGGTAGACAAAACACTTGATAAACTTTGTGCCGTAATGGACCTCCGCTGGAACAAGCTCAATAACGGTTACTATCTGCAACCTTTACCATCCAACAATTAACCTTTTTTCAAAACATCTCCCAAAAGGAAAACTAACCACATCAACAATTTAAAGCATTTATGAAAACTAACAGACCGGCATGGCTACCCATGCTGATTTGCGAAATAACGCGAATACCCCTCCGAACGGCACTTTGCATGTTGTTATTTTTGACGATAGCCAAAGCACAGGCCCAGGGCCCTTTAGATAAACCCGTAACAATAACTATAAATAACGAACCGCTTAAGCAAGCTTTAGATAAGATCGCCGCCGTCAGCGGGGTAAGGTTTACCTACAATGAAACGGTTGCAAAAAGCTCTGCAAAAATCAGCATTAACGCTCAAAACCAGCTATTGGGCAATGTATTGCGCAATGCACTTGCTCCGCATCCCTTTAGTTTTACGGTGCTCGATAACGAGGTACTGATTAAATATGATGCGAGTAAAGCAAAAAAGCAGGTAGCCGCCCCGGCAGACGGAAAATATACCGTAAGCGGCACCATTAAATCAAAACAAACCGGCGAAACGATCATCGGCGCAAATATCCGGGTTTCAGGCGCAAACACAGGTACATCCAGTAACGAGTACGGCTTTTATTCGCTCACACTGCCTGCCGGCAGTCACGAACTTTCGGTTAGTGCCATGGGGCAAAAAACTATTGTGATGCCCATATCACTTCATGCTAATCTTAAGCTGGATATTGCCCTCGAAGATAATTCCCAGTTGTTGCAGGAAGTAACCATCAAAGCGGCACCTGCAGGCGCCCGCGATCTGGCCAGCCCCCAAATGGGCGTCGAGCACCTCAGTATCCAGGAAACTAAAAACATCCCGGTGTTACTTGGTGAGCGCGATGTGATTAAAACCATTCAACTATTGCCAGGTATTAAATCGGCAGGGGAAGGCAGTGGTGGCTTTTTTGTACGCGGCGGCGCTACCGATCAAAACCTGATCTTGTTGGATGAAGCACCGGTATACAACGCATCACACTTGCTGGGTTTCTTCTCTACCTTTAACTCCGATGCCATCAAAAACATGAATATTTACAAGGGCGATATGCCTGCGCAATATGGTGGCCGGTTATCGTCGGTTTTGGATGTTAAAATGAATGATGGCAACAACCAAAAATTCGGGGTGAGTGGCGGTATTGGTCTCATTGCAGCCAGGGTAAATGTGGAGGGCCCTATTCAAAAGGGCAAATCGTCCTTCCTGATCTCTGCACGGCGTACTTATGCCGATGCATTCTTAGCGCTTTCAAAAGACAGTATCGCTAAAAAAAGCCAGCTTTATTTTTATGACCTTAATGCCAAGGCCAACTATGTTTTAGGAGATAAAGACCGTTTGTTTATTTCGGGATATTTTGGTAAAGATGTGTTAAAAGCTGCTGATATAGCCGGCATTAACTGGGGCAATACTACGGCCACCCTCCGTTGGAACCACATTTTTAACAGTCAGCTGTTTTCAAATACCTCACTCATCTACAGCAATTACGACTATAAGCTTAATATTAAGCAGGATGTAAACGAATACAATATCTATTCACAAATCCGCGACTTTAACTTTAAGGAAGACATGCAATGGTATGCCGGAAGCAAAAACACCATCAGTTTTGGTGTAAACAGCATTTATCACACTATTAAGCCGGGCGAAATTTCGGCCACAGGTAACTCGGGGGTAATATCTCAAAGCCTGCAAAACAGGTATGCCCTTGAAAATGCTGCCTATGTTACCAACACCTGGAAAGCGACCGACCGCTTTACCTTAACCTACGGCGTACGGCTTTCGGCCTTTACCATACTGGGTTCGGGCGATTATTATGATATTGATACCGATGGCAACATCGTAGGCTCAAAACATTACACTTCCGGGCAGGAGGTTAAAACCTATGTTAATCTGGAGCCCCGTGTTGCTGCGGCATTTCAGTTAAATGACGTAAGTTCTATCAAGGCGTCATATGCCCGCAACGCGCAAAACCTCCATTTGATCTCCAACTCTAATTCAGGCTCGCCAACAGATAAATGGGTAGCAAGTACCAATATCATCAAACCAGAACTGGCCGATCAGTTTTCGGTAGGCTACTATAAGGATTTCAACGATCATAATTATGAGTTTACGGTTGAAAGCTATTACAAAAAGCTTCAAAACCAGATTGATTACCGCAACGGCGCCAACGTGTTTACCAACCAGCCCATTGAAACGCAATTACTTTACGGCAAAGGTCGCGCCTACGGTACTGAGTTTTTGCTGAAGAAGAAGACCGGCAGGCTTAACGGCTGGATCAGCTATACGCTGTCAAAATCTGAACGGATGATTGATGGCATCAATAATAACCAATGGTATAACGCCCGGCAGGACCGCACTCATGACATAGCCATTGTAGCTATTTACAAAGCAAGCGACAAATGGACCTTCTCGGCCAATTTTGTTTACTACACCGGTGATGCTGTAACCTTCCCGAGCGGCAAATACCAGGTTGATGGCGTAACTTATTACTACTATACCAACCGCAATGCCGACAGGATGCCTGCTTATCACCGCCTGGACCTGGGTGCTACAAAACAGCTCAAAAAAACAGCGAAGTTCCAGTCTGATTTAACATTTAGCCTTTACAATGCTTACGGCAACCCCAACGCATACCGCATATTTTTCCGCGATAACAAGACTGATGCAAGCCGTACCGAAGCAGTGCGCACCACTTTATTCACCTTTGTACCTTCGGTTACCTATAACTTTAAATTTTAAGCCGATGAAAAACACTATAAAATATATAACCATTACCCTGTTTGCAGCGGCCCTAAGCAGTTGCGAAAGGGCCATCGACCTAAAACTGAAAGACACCACCCCACAATATGTTGTGGAGGGCGTATTGACCGATGCAGCCGGCGGCTGTAAAGTATTGCTCAGCCAAACCAAAAACTTTACCGACAACAACGATTTTGTTGGATTAAGCGGGGCCACCGTTACCATGACCGATGATAACAATAATGTTTACCCGCTTACTGCTACAAGCACCGGCATTTACCAAAACAGCACAATGACAGGCACACCCGGTCATACGTATTACCTTAATGTGCGTATTGATGGCAAAACGTTTACCTCAAGCTGTTTAATGCACCCAACTGTGCCGTTAGATAGTATTTATTTGGTTAAAGACGAGCTTAATAATAATAAGGACGGCACCCCGCGTAAATATGTTACCGTGCGGTATGACGACCCTATAGCTACCAAAAACTATTACCGCTTTGTACAATATGTAAACGGCCGCAAAGAAGAAACAATTATGCTGGAAGATGATGAATTTACCAACGGGCAGGAAGTGAACAGCAACCTCCGGTTTGACAACAGTAACGATAACCCGGCACGCGATATCCGCCCGGGCAATGAGGTAACTATCGAGATGATGAGCATTGACCAGGCCGTTTACAAATATTTTTACAGCCTTAGTAACAGTGCCAACGGCGATGGCAATAATGCAGCTCCGGCAAATCCGCTAACCAATATTAAAGGTGGGGCCTTAGGATATTTTAGTGCGCATACTGTAGTGAGGAAGACTTTGATAGCGCCTTAAAATAAAAAAGTCTCATTGCGAAGAGGAATGACGAAACAACCGCATGCTATGCAGGCAGGCTCTGTATAGTATGCGATTGCCCCACTTCGCTCGCTATGATATGTTTTTTTTGATTAAAAGGGTTTATTTATAATACACCCTATCCAAACAAATTATTAGTAAACTCTACTTTTATCCTTGTTTGAAAGTTATCTATAGTCCTAAATATTTCTTTTAGGGCTACCTTTTCAATTTTGGTGAGGTTATCCGGGTCGATGTAGTTGTCTGGCTCGGTGCGGTCCTGGATAATTTGGGAAGCCTGGTTACGAAGGCGCAGGCCCATTAAAAAATAGTACGACTGGATCAGCTCGTGAACCTCTTTTTCATTGAATACGTCTTTCTCTTTCAGCGCCTTCAAGCGCTCGCCGGTATTAACTTCAAAAATACGATGACGCAGGGCATACATCCGCACCAGGTCAACAATAGGCGTCATTGATTTTTTAATATCGAAAACTTCCTGGCTACCTTTGGTAAAAGTTTTGATGTTTTTGAAAAAGGTGAGCGGCGGTTCATATTGCAAAGCATTTTTAGCCATGTGGAAGAAGATCTTACCCAATGGTTTTTGCAGTTCCTCGTCCAGAAACTCTTTTAGCTCGTCCATAATGCTGGCTTCACCATACAGGTAACGGCAATCGAAAAACGTAGAGAACTGGATCACTGTTTCGGGTACAGCTTCGGTCATCCAGCTTTCGTAATTGCGTTTCCAGTGTGATAGTGAGTGTGTCCACTTGGGGTTTTGAGCCATGTAGCCACCTGTACAAAAACTGAAGCCTATGTGGTCAAGCTTTTCGGATACCTGTTGGGCAAAACTCAGGAAATACTCACGGACTTCTTCGCGGTGCTCATTGGCCTTATCTTCATAAATAATGGCGTTATCCTGGTCGGTTTTAAAGGTTTGTTCTTTACGGCCTTCACTGCCAAGTACCATAAAAACAAATTTAGCAGGTGGCTGCCCCATGGTTGTAATAACGCTTTCAATTACCTTTATGGCAATGGTATCGGCAATGGTGGTGATCACCTGGTTCACGATTTCGGCGTTTACACCACGACCGAGCAATTGTGTTACCATTTGCGGCACCGATTCCCATTTGCGTTTAAGCTCCTGTACCGATATAGCCTGTTTTACCGATTGAATAAATACCAGCGGCGATTGCGCCTGCTCGGCCAGGAGCTTATTCCTGCTGATGCTGCCTACAAATTCATCGCCGTTTTTGATGAGCAGGTACCGGGTTTTGGTGCGGAACATCATCAAAATGGCTTCATATACATAAGCATTTGTGCTGATGCAAACGATGGGGTTGTCCATAATGTTGCCAACCGGCTGGGCTGTATCCGCCTGTTTGGCAACCACATTATCACGCAGGGTAATATCAGTTACATAGCCTACAATTTTGGCTTGTTCATTACGGATAAAAATGCAGCTTACCTTATGTTTCGCCATTAACCGGGCTGTTTCGTAAACCGGGGTGCTTTGCGGGCAGGAAACTATCTCCCGGTATTCAATGCTTTCAATTTTACGGGAGTACAATTGTTCGGAAGCTATATAGCTTTCTTCAAAAGTTGCCGGGCGTTTATAAAAATGGGCAAACTCATCATTAAGCATGCGTTTGCCAAAATCAGCAGTAAAATATTGTACAAAGTCCTCGTAGGCTTTGCATAACGACCGAAAATCCTTGCGATGTAAAAAAAATACAGTCGTCCCTTTCTTGGCGATCACTGTACGGATAGATTGCTTACGGTTAAGCAATACCGAAATGCCTCCATAACAATAGCCCGGATGATGATGCTCCAACAGGCGTTTATTTTGCTGGCTATCGTAAAAGAAGGATTCGTATTCGCCCTCGGCAATGATATCTACGCCGCGCATTTTGGTTACTTCCTGTTGGTAAATAACCGTGTCTTTACTATAACGGATCTCCTGCAACTGATCGGCGACCTGTTCCAATACATCGGCAGGAAGCAGGTTAAAAGGGGCTACTTTACTTAAAAATTCAAGACGTTGAACCATATAACCAAAAAGCTATGATGATGATCAAAATTAAAACGATGGCTGCAGGCAAAAGGTATTTTTTTTCGGACCGGATTTTTTGCAGGTAAACCTCCTGGTGCTGTACACTGTCGTCGGTAATATCGCCGCGTTTCAGCATCTCAAAGAAGCATTCGGCAGTAGCCTCTGCATCTTCAAGTGCGTTATGCTGCCGGTCTAAGGTTTTGTTAAACAGTACTTCGTACAGCTGGTTTAACCTTAAATATTTGGTTTGCGGATTTTGTACCCATTTGGTAGTAGCCAGCATGGTACAAAAGGTTTTTAAATTTTGAAGCGGATTAGTGATGCCTGTGCGGTAAAATTCAACGCCTGCAACGTTCAGGTCGAGTTCAATAAAATGACCTATTACCAGTGGTTGATATTCCTGCAGGTCGTTGGCCAGCATGGTCATTACATCCTTGCGCCATTCGCCGTGCTCAACCAAATACTCCTGGGTAAGGCCATGAACAGCAAACGCTTTTGGGCTTATGGTAAAGTCATTGTCTTTAATATAATGATCTTCACGCTTTACTTCAACCATATCACTGGTATAAACTATCCATGACACCTGCAGCGCATAAGGCCAGTTGTCGTTGTCGCAATAAGGCAGGTCCCACTTTTTGGGCAGGCCGGAAGTTTCGGTATCTATGAATAAAAGGTAATCTTGCACATGATAAATTTATGAATTTATTTGAATGATGGTAGTGTTGCCGGTTTTGTAACCGATTTGTGAACCATCTTTTTTGAAAATTACCCCTATTTTAGCCGCTACCTTTTAAAACCGATCTGCCAGATGCTCAAAAAAATCACTGTTTCCCTTATCCTGTGCCTTTTCAGCACTTTAATTTTCGCGCAAACTACTATTAAACAAAGTATCAATACCAACTGGGCCTTCCATAAAGGAGATATTGCCGGTTTGCCCGCTGCAACAACGGATGCATCGGCCTGGCAAAAGATCAGTTTGCCGCACAGTTGGAACACTACCGATGCTAACGACGACGAACCTGGATATTACCGTGGCATAGGTTGGTATAAAAAGACCATCTACCTACCCGCACAATGGAAGGATAAGCAGCTTTCTCTCTTTTTTGAAGGGGCCAATGAAGTAGCCGAAGTATATGTAAACGGTAAGCTTGCCGGTAAGCATACCGGCGGTTACACTGCGTTCAATATCCCTGTTAATACATATTTAAAGCCTTTTGCAAAAGATAGCTTAACGGCAAACGAAATCATGGTAAAACTGGATAATAGCCACAACGAAGATATTCCGCCGCTTGATGCAGATTTTACCTTTTACGGAGGTGTTTACCGCGATGTATATATCGTGGCCTCAAACCAGATAGCATTTGATAATGAACTGGCTTCGCCCGGTATCCGAATAAAAACGCCTTCAGTAAGTGCTCAAAAAGGGGAATTGCTGATTGAAGGGATTGTAAATAATCTGTCAGCAAAAAAAACTAAAGTTAAGGTTATAAGTGAATTAGTTGATGCTGATGGTAAAGTTGTCGCAAAAATACAAAGTGCGCTTGGTTTAACTGCCGGTGCTAAGATTGCGTTTAGCCAGAAGCAAATAGTCGCCAATCCGCATTTATGGTCGCCGGAAGCGCCTTATTTGTATCATGTGGTTTCAAAGATCATTGATGCTTCAAGCGGGCAGCAACTGGATGGAAGCAGCAGTGCGTTTGGTTTTAGGTGGTTTAGTTTTGATGCCGATAAAGGGTTCTTTTTAAACGGGAACCCGGTTAAGCTGATAGGTACTAACCGTCACCAGGACTTCCAGGGAATGGCTAATGCCATACCCGATGCCATTAATATCCATGATATGGAATTACTGAAAGCGATGGGCGCAAATTTTATCCGCATAGCACATTATCCGCAGGATCCATCAGTATTGGAGGCTTGCGACAGGTTGGGAATCCTGGCATCGGTAGAAACTCCCGAGGTTAACCGGATCACCGAAACCACTGCCTTTGCCAACAATGCCAAACACATGCAGCTGGAAATGATCCGCCAGAATTTTAACCATCCAAGTATCATTATCTGGGCTTATATGAACGAGGTGGAGATCGTGCCGCGGTATAAATCAGGATCGGATGAACAGAAGAAATATTTTGTGAACCTGGTTAACCTGGCCAAACAAATAGATAGCCTCACCCGTAAGGAAGATCCGTCGCGTTATACCATGATCCCCTGCCATGGCGATTTCGACAGGTATTATAATACAGGCTTAGCTGCTGTGCCGCAAATTGTTGGCTGGAACCTGTACTACGGCTGGTATGCTAAAGATTTTGCCGGACTGGATAAGTTTTTGGAGAAACACCACCAGATGCTGCCAACCAAACCTATGATCATCACCGAGTTTGGGGCCGATGCCGATAGCCGCCTGCACAGCGTCGATCCGGAGCGCTTTGACAAAACTGTTGAGTACGAAGTAAAGTATCACCGGTACTATCTCGAACGTATCAATAAGCTGCCATTTGTAGCCGGCGGTGCTATCTGGAACCTTGTTGATTTTAATGCCGAACAAAGGCAGGAAGCTACACCGCATATCAATACCAAAGGTTTGTTAACTAATGATCGCCAGCCTAAAGAAGCATACTTTTTTTACCAGGCTAATTTGCTCAGACAACCTTTTATCAAAATAGGCACAAGCGCACTCAAAGCCGGTAACGCTGATGAAAACAATGTTTGTTTACAACCGGTAAATGTGTACAGCAACCAGCCGCAGGTAAAACTATGGCTCAATGGTAAGCTGCAGGAAAGTAAAACCGTTCAGGATGGCATGGCCACTTTTACTGTTCCTTTTACATCAGGCAAAAACACACTTAAAGCAACAGCCGGCGAAGGTGATATTCAGGAAGATTTTATGGCGGTTGATTTTAACCTCATCCCGCATGATCTGAACAATCTGCAAACACCATTTACCGAGCTTAACGTGAGCCTTGGTGACAGGCGACAATTGGTTGATGATAAGCTGCACCAGGTTTGGGTACCGGAGCAACCCTATACTAAAGGCAGCTGGGGCTATGTAGGCGGTGAGATATTTACTCTCGGTAAAAACGGTCAATTGCCTTATGGCTCAAACAAAAACATTCTCGAAACCAATTACGATCCCATTTATCAAACACAACGCGTAGGTTTAAGTGATTTTAAACTGGATGTACCGGCCGGTGAATATGAAGTTACCCTGCACTTTGCTGAGCTAACCACTAATGATAATTCGCCGCAGTTGGTTTATAACCTCAATAATTCAACCCAAAAACAAACCGCTGCGGCGCGGAGCTTTGATGTGCTCATCAACGGACAAACCGTTATTGAAGGGCTAAGCAACAGCAATTATCTTGAACCGCTGAAGGCTTATTCAACTAAAATTCCGGTTAGTGTTGGTGGTGATGGGATTACAATCAGCTTTAAAAGCATAACCGAGCAGGCGATACTAAATGGGCTACAGGTGAGGAAGGTTTATTAAAAAGATAAAAATATCATTGCAAGCGTAGCGTGGAAATTGCACACAAGCGCATCCGCTCCGTATGGCTGCGAGATCGCCGCGCTACGCACGCAATGACATTCTTTTACCCTCCCATCTCCTCCAACCTCGCATAAATTTCAATCATAGCTGCCTGGTCAATCAGGCTTTTGATACGATGAGGGCCAAGCAGGTTTTTATCATCCCGTTCCTGCTGCCAGGTGCGGTTGGCGTCGTCAACAAAAAACCGGAATTGCTTTTTGTCCTTATCAACACGGTATAGTTCCTGGTAACCACGTAGTAAAACAGCATTGAACCAGTAGTTGCCCGGCAACCTGTTGTTGCGGTAAAAATATTGTTCAGAAGCTTTGGCGATGCAGCGGGCTTCAATCAAATATTTTTTGTCGTGGGTGATGTTATAAAGCAGCACATTGGCTTGCAGCATTGTGCCTGCATTATAGGTATAAATAGCTGAATCAATCTTTAACGACGGCACCTTAATATTATCATAAAACAATCCTGATGGTGCCTGTAAGTTTTTATTTGTCCAGTTATAGGCCAGCAATGCGGTGTCCAGATATTGTTTGCGCCCTGTCGCTTTATATAACTGTAAAGCCACTAATATCCCCGGACCATTTGAGCAGGTGTTTTTACTTTTCAGATTACCCTCTTCCCAATAAAAACCGCCGCCTGCTTCATTGGTATAACCGGTTAATAAAAACCGATAGATCATTTTTGAGGTTTCCAGATATTGCTTATTATGGGTACGGTTATAGGCATCCATTAAAGCGATAGCTACCCACTCGTTATCATCATAAAACCGTGAATCCTGTTTTTCTTTTGCTACCATGGCCTGGTAAGCCGGGGCGGGTGAGCGAGGAGAATAATACTGCTGAATAGCAATCATAACCGGTTTAAGATATTGCTTTGAAGGTTCAAGCACTTCCATCTCATTAGCAGCCTGTACTAAAGCACAAAGCGGCCATAAAAACGAATGGTTGCCTTTATTCTCGGCAGAATCAGTAGTTTCGAGATACAGGCCGCTTTTTGTATCAGCAAAACAGGCGTTGATGTTTTGATTGATGATCTTTATCCGCTCCTTGTAGTTAGGTGTTTGGGCTCTCGTACTAAAAGCTGTGATAATACAAAGCAGGACGATAAGTTTAATTTTCATAGATAATTGTATTTGAGACAGGTATAATTTAAATACTAAAATAAGCCATAAAAGTATTCAACTACTTTTATGGCTTTTATTGTTACAAAACCGTTTTTTAAAATTTGCCTGCAGCTTTCAGCGTTGCGGCAGCTTCAACCATCATTACACCGCTTAGTTGCGTAGTTAAATCGGTTGTACCAGATGGTTGTTTTTTCCAATCGGGACTTATCATCAGCGATGGCCGTTCGATCCCCGCCGTGTAGAGTGTTTCGGCATTAAATTTCAGGAAGCTGATAAACTTACTTTTATCTGTTTCAGCAACATCCGGATCAAGGGCCAATAATGTCAGATACCTGATCAGGATCCCTTTAAATAAACCACCATCGCCCTGCCCTTCCGACTTCAGGATTCCGCCCGGCGAAATATCGGTGTCATTAATGGTTGCATTAGCTGTATTTACAGCATCGGTAAGGTAGGCGGCATCTTTGGTGACGTGATAAAGCTCCAAAGCAGCACCAATAAATACCCCCTGGTTGTAAGTGAACTTCCATTTGCTGATTTGCCCATCGCCATTGGCGTTTATACCATCCCAGATAATGCCAGATGGATCGAGCAGGGTTTTCTTTAGCCAGGTGTACAGGCGTTTTGCTGTCGCGAGGTCGGCCTCATTTTTTTCCAGCGCATATAAACGTGCAGCAAAAATGATGGCCGGAGCGTTGGCTGGTGTATTTTTATAATCCAGCTGATTTTTGCGCCAGGCTATACCACCTCCCTGGTTATTGTTTTCGCCGGTTTGGATATCTGCCCAAAGCGTATGCGCTGCGGTTAAATAAGCGGCATCATTTGTGGCACTATTAGCCCTCAGCACAGCCAACGACAACCATTCCATATCATCATAAAAATTATTGGAAAGACCACCGTTAGTGGTTTTTATCCCGGCTAAAAGCGAGCTCATCCTTTGCTTGTAAATATCATTTTTGCTACGCAGATAGGCATCCGTAAAAACATCAAGCGTATGGGCATTTGGCCAGTAATTAAAAGTAGTACTGCCGGCATTGTTAGCCACAAAATAACTTCCGTTTGCCGATAGAAATGTGGTATATGTTTTTTCCTGTAAGGAGTCGGCTGTTTCAGCGTATTTATATTCCACCTTTGCCGAGGCCTTGTTGCCATACAGTGGGAAAGGTTTATCCTTTAGACACGATGAAAAGCTTGCTACCAGCCCTCCTGTGAGGGCAATGGCAGCTAATTTTCTGAATACTTTATTTTTCATAAAATATATTTATTGTGAACCTGCCGCCGGTAAGGCGACAGGTGCTAATCATTAATTATTTTACAGTAACACTATGGGTATAGGCAGCCGCATCAGCACTAAAATCAACCACGATATCTGCATTGTGATTATCGGCAGCCCCGGTAAACTTAAAGCAGAAATCATACTGCGAATTGTTAACCGGCACCATGTACCAGAATGATTTGGCCGTATTAGCATCCGGGCGGCTATTATCTGAGTTTTTGCTGCCATAAAACTGTATTGAGCTATTACCTGCGGCGTCTTTAAACGTAAAGCGGAATTTATAACGCTCATCCCTACCCCATGACTCCTGGTGGAAAACGATAGAAGCATTATCAATTTCCCATTTACCACCTGCTTTGTAAGGGATCGGAAACCAAACTTTATTATCGGCAGCAAACCATAAACCAACTTCTGTCACTTCGGTTATCGCGGCTGAGGCCGAAGTAAAGTCAACCACAATACGTTCAACCTTGGTTGCCCCGGTTACAGTAGTATTACCATCTTTTAAAAGTTTAACGCCATCGATAGAATAGGTAGCAGGCGTGCCTGTGTTACGCTCAGCAAAATGATAAGTACCCGCTTTTAATGATGTCCAGGCTTCAAATACACCGGCGGCGGTTTGCTTAAAGTGCACAGCCTTACTTAAGTCTTCGCCGCCCTCGGTAGCAGAACCGGTCAGGTACAGATCAGCAGGAATATCGGTAAAGCCTGCAGCACGTTGCACTTCAATAATGCTTGATACTGTTGCTTTGACCACATTAATACCTTTTGACGACATTACAGTCCATTTCAATTTACCGGTAGCCTGCGGCTGGATCCCGGCCAGATCGGCCACTTTGTTCAGGTCTTTATAGGAGATGGTCAGTTTGTTGTACAAACCATTAGCATCTGAAGGAATGGTGTAGATCGGTTTTGAAAAATCGCCACTTTCTTTATCAAAAGCTACTTCATACAAAACCAATCCATTATCTTCCGCATGCGCTTCGGCCCATTCAAAGGTAGCAGAACCGGTTACCGGCTCCAATTGGATGAATTTGTTATTTGCAGGAGCAAACAGGTTATTTACTGCCGATACCTGTGTATGCTGTAAGGTTTTGTCCTTTTTACAGCCTGTTACCATTAAAATGGTTATGATGCCTGCCATAAGGCAGTATGTAATATTTTTCATGATCGCAATTGATTATAATGTCTTTTTTATAAATAATTATTGATTTACCAGCCGGGGTTTTGAGTGAGGTTAGGGTCAACGGCACGCTCATCGCGTGGGATTGGCCACAGGTAGTTTTTACCTTTGTCAAACGTGCGCAGGTTCGCCCTGATGTAACCATTATCAACAGATGCAGGGCCATATTTGGCTCCGTGAGCCCAACCGTTCAGTACAGTTTCGGCAGTGTGCCAGCGGCGGATATCAAACACCCGCAGGCCTTCCATAGCCAATTCTACGCGGCGTTCGTTACGAACTATCTCCCTTAAATCGGTTTGGCTGCCGGCTGCGAAATTTAATGCAGGGGCATCGGTAAAGCCGGCACGGGTGCGCAGCGCTTTGATGGTTTTATCCCAAACACCGGCATCCAACTGGCCAAGCTCATTTTTTGCCTCGGCATACATGAGCAGTACATCGGCATAGCGGATAAGGATGAGGTTTAAAGCTGATTGAAAATTCACGGCAGATGCAGGGTCGTAATATTTACGGGTATAATAAGCAGTAGGCGAGCTTACTTTGCCCGGTGCATATTCGTCAGGCTTGGTAGCGCCCGGATCATCGCCTGGTTTGGTATAAATAACCTGAACGTTGTTATCCGGCTTTTTCCATTTATAACCATTGTATACAACCGTGTTAGTAAGCCTTGGATCGCGGTTTACATAGGGATTGTTTTCGTCATAACCGGAACCCGCATCGGTGATCTTTTTACCGTTTTCCATCAGGTAGCTGTCAACCAGTTCCTGGGTTGGGGCAAGGGCATTTAAACGAGCTCCAACGGCAAGCGGGGCCATATCAAAAAAGTTACTGTATGTGCGCACATCCGGAACAAACTCCAGATCGAAGATCACCTCACTGTTATATTCATTTTGTGGTAAAAACAAACCCTCGTATGATGGAAAAAGACTGTAGGTACCGTTACTGTTATCATTCATCAACTTTTCGCAGGTGGTAGCTACGTCTTGCCAACGGCTTTCATACAGCAGCACTCTTGCTTTTAAGGCTATAGCAGCACCTTTGGTGATCCGACCTCTGTCGGCATCTTTATAAGCGGTATTAACCGGTAAATCAGTTGCGGCGGCATCAAGCTCTTTCAGCACAAAATCAACAACCTGTGCTTTCGGGGTACGGGCAATGCTTTTTGATTGGTCAATGCTGATGTCTTTATCAAACAAAGGCACATCGCCCCACCAGGTTTCAAGCATAAAGTAATGGAAAGCACGGATAAACCTTGCTTCGGCTTTCATGCGGGCTTTCAGCGTTGCATCCATAGCGGTTACCCTGTCTACATTCTCTAAAAAGATATTACAGGTTTTTATACCGCTGTAATGGAAACCCCACTCCTGTTTGATGCGCCCCAATGATGGGTCATAAGTACCTGCGGCAAGCGAGGCCGCACCCTGGTTATCTCCGCGACCATTATAGGCATTATCCGACGCTCCTTCATTATAAAAGAAATAGTCGTTGCTGAACATTTGCGAATAGGCTGTATTAAGTACCGCATCGGCCTTTTCGGTGGTTGTCCAGAAATTGCTGTCGGTGAACTTATTGGTTGGCGCCAGATCGAGTTTTTTACAGGCCGATAAACTGGCCAGTAATACTAAAAAGGCGGTTTTATATGTCGAATATTTTTTCATGATGGATAGTATTATAGGGTTACATCTAAACCAAAACCGTAGTAAATGGGCGTTGGGTAAGACCGTGCGCTGTTAGCGCCACCGGCCCCCAGGTTACTGTTAAACTCTGTCGATTCTGGGTCGATAAACTTCACGCCCGAAAACGTAAGCAGGTTTTGGCCTGATACATAAGCCCTCAATTTTTGTAAACCCAGCAATTTTGCCCATGCATTGGGAAGTGTATAACCTACCTGTACATTCTTTACGCGCAGATACTTGCCATCAAACAAATACATATCTGAGCCACGCCTGAAGTTGTTTTCGTTTGATTGACTGCCGCTGGCCGCAAGCCTCGGGAAACGCGCATCCGGATTTTGAGGTGTCCAGAAATCAAGCTCGTGCTGATAGATAACTTGTGAGTAGTTTACGTGGAAAGGCTCAACCTGCTCACCACGGATAAACATACTGCGTTTACCTACACCCTGTAAAAACAGGTTAAAATCAAACCCTTTATAACTTACATTGTAAGTAAACCCAAAAGTTAAACGGGGGAACGGGCTACCGAAAACAAACTTATCGTTATCATCAATTACTCCGTCCCCATTAACATCAACATAGCGGTTATCACCAGGCGATACGGTTAAGCCGGTTGGCTTAGGCCCGTTTTTAATATCATCGAGGTTTTGAAAATAGCCATCACGTTTTAAAGCTACATATGAGCCTATCGGCAAACCTACGCGGTTAATCACCTGCATCTCATCATAACTTTTCAGCTGATCGCCGCCTTCAAGGTAAAGCACCTTGTTTTTGCTGTCGGCCACGTTGAAGCTAAAGGAGTGTTTAAAGTTTTGCGTAGTGAGGTAGTAGTTAACTGTTAGCTCCCAGCCGTGGTTTTGTACTTTACCTGCATTGTAGCTTGGCAACCCGGCACCAAACGTTCCCGGCACAATGGGCGGTAGCAGGATATCGCGGGTGGTTTTATTAAAGTAGTCAATAGCTACAGTCAAACTATTTTTCAGGAAACCGGCATCAACACCTATGTTAAGTGTTGCAGCACGCTCCCAGCGCAGATCGGGGTTGGCAAAGGATATGGCCGTGCCACCCACGCCCGAGTTGTTAAAGCCATAAGCATTTTGGAAGGGGCCGTAAGTGCGCAGGTACTGGTAATCGCTAACGCTTTGGTTACCCAAAATACCGTATGATGCACGCAATTTCAGATCGCCGATATTGTTACGATAGTTTTGCATAAACCGCTCTTCGGTAAGGCGGTAGCCACCCGATACCGAAGGGAAGAAAGCACCGCGGTTTTGAGGTGCAAATTTTGACGAAGCGTCTACACGAAAATCAAACTCACCGTAATACTTGTTTTGGTACGAATAGTTTGCCCTGCCAAATAACGAGTTAAGACTGGTTTCGGTAGTTCCATTATTAGATGCTGATGAAGTAGCCGGATCAATAATAGTACCGGTGGTTGGTGTTCCCAACTCTGGATCGGTATATTTAAGGTGGATGCTGTTTTGCTTAGCCGTGGTAGATTCGTTAGCCACACCTACCAATACATCAACATTGTGCGATTTGTTGAAAGTTTTGGCAAACTCGGCCAGTAACTGCGTATTGGTGAACAGGGTTTTGTTATTATCATCATTGGTGTTACGATCTGCCCCATAAGTTCCGGATGGATAAAAATTCACCTGCTTAACGCGGGTAAACTGATGATCGGACAATAACCTGCCGCCAAAAACAGCTTTCAGTTTAAAATCTTTCGTAACCAATAGCTCGGCATTTAAGTTACCCAGCAGGTTATCATCGTCATGAGTACGGTAACCGCCCTGTTCCAGGATGCCCAACGGGTTAAACTCGGTCAGTACATCATTGGTGAGGTAACGGCCCTGGTCATCTTTAATTTTATAATAGGTTGGGGTACGGCCTGCATCAACAATCAAAGTTCCGGTATTGTAGGAGTGTTCACGGATCTCGGAGCGCGAGTAGGCAAGGATACTTGTGAGCTTTAACTTACCATAGTTGCTGGTTAAGTTCATGCGGTAGTTATAGCGCCTTAAACCATAGTCAGGCCCAACAAGGTTACTGCGCTGATCGGTCACCCCGGCCGATACCAGGAACGAGGTGGTAGCATTACCACCCGTTAAGCTCAGGTTATGACTTTGCTGCCACGAATCTTTTAAAATGGCATCTAAAAACCATTGCTGATCACCCTGCTGCTGAAAGTTTCTGATATCCTGCGGACTATAAATTGGCTGCAAACCGGCGTTAACCATAGCCTCGTTGCGCAGAATGGCATTTTCATAGCTATGTACCGGCTTATAACCTACATGCGGCGACTGGATCCCCGCCTGCCCGTTATAATTAACAGTGGTACGAGAGTTATTTTTACCTTTTTTGGTGGTAACCAAAATAACCCCATTTGCCGAGCGCGAACCATAAATAGCCGCCGATCCGGCATCTTTCAATACCGAAACACTTTCGATATCCAGAGGGTTAAGCAGGTTGATATCACCACCAGTGATACCATCAATAACTACCAGCGGTGTGTTATCATTAAGCGTACTTACCCCACGAATGTTCACATTGGCATAAGCTCCCGGCTCGGAGCTTGTTTGCTGTATAATAAGGTTGGGCGATGTACCCTGCAATGCCTGTGTAAGATTGATTGAAGGTTTTGACTCGATAGCTTTGGCACTTACCTGGTCAACCGCGCCGATAACATTTGTGCGTCGCTGGGTACCGTAACCCACCACCACTACCTCGTTAAGCGAAGTACGCTCGGGGACCATCTGTACATTTATAGTAACCTCATTACCAATAGACTGCTCCTTAGCTGCATAGCCTATAAAGTTAAATACAAGGGTACCATTGGCATCAGGCACATCAATGGTATAATTACCATTAATATCGGTTACCGTGCCTATGGTTGTACCTTTAACCCGTACGCTTGCGCCGGGTATAACTAAGTTGTTCTCGTCCGTAACTTTACCTTTAACTTTGATGGGCTGCCTGGGACCATGATCAATCCCTCCTGTATTGCTTTCAATCTCAGGCTTTTCATCAATAACTATAACATCGTCGATGATCTTATAGCTGAGATTAAAGGGCGTTAGCACCTGATCAAGTACTTCCCTGATACTTTTGTCTTTAACCTTAAGGCTTACAACATAAGTAGGTTTAAGTACATTATCGGCGTAGGCAAATTTGATATGCTTTTCGTTCGAGATCTTATCCAGCGCATCGGTTAGTTTGGCATTTTTGAGCTTGAGCGTAACCGATACCTCCAGAAATTTTTGCCCGAACGTGTTGTTTGCCACGGCCGTAAAGCACATGAGGCAAACCACAAAGCAGGCAAGCGAGGTAATTTTCATTAATATTAATACATGACGAATTACTCCATTTGAAAATAGAGATATATTCATAGATTTGAGAAAATTAAAGTGTTTGAAATTCAAGTGCTTCGTTCTGAATTGGACCTCTAAACGCTGCACTTATTAATAACCCGGCATTTTAGTTTAACCCTGTCAAAATCCCTTTTGAGCAGGGTTTTTTAATGTAATTATGTTATCATAGCTTGTATTTAGGTTAACTGATAATTGGTTTATCTCTTTTTATTAATTGGTTTTAGCGTTAACAACCCCGGCCTTTTAGCTGATAAGCCGAACCTTTTTGCATGGCTTTGCCTTTTACCAGTTTCGATATGATCTTCATGATATTCTCCAGCGAAACATTAGTAAAATTGGCTGTAATCGAACAACGCGCCAGGTTAACATCGGCTTTTACAGTTACGTTAAAGTGGCGGTTAATGGTGTTGAGCACTTCAGGCAGCGCCGCGTTTTTAAATACCAGTTCGCCATCTTTCCATCTGCTTAGTGCATTCACATCTACCTGTGCATTTTTTATTACGGATAGCTTATTCTTATCAAAAACAACTTCTTCGGCAGGGGTTAAAAACGTTGTTGTACTCGTAGTCTTGCCTGAGGGGGTAACTACCCCTACCTTTCCGCTTAAAACATCAACCTTAATAAAACTTTCGTTAGCGTAGGCTTTAATATTAAAACTGGTACCCAATACCTGGGTGCGTACTTTTCCGGTATGGATGATGAAGGCTTTGGCTGGGTCATGGGCCACATCCAAAAAAGCTTCACCCTCAAGCCTGATCTCGCGTTTTTCACCACGAAAAGTTTCAGGATAGGTAAGTTTACTGCCCGCGTTTAACCATATTTTGGTACCATCGGCAAGGGTGAAGTTTACGGTTTGCCCGTTAGCTGCAACCAATTGCTTACTGGCGATAGGATCCAACCGGTCAAGCAGGGCATAACGGTAATGATAAGCTGCCGTTACCGAAATGCACAAACCAGCAAGAAGCGAGGCTGCAACCATCCATGTTTTGGATTTACCAGGGTTTTTCTTCTCTGCATTATCTAAAGCGGCATTGATCCTGCTATATACGCCATCGGCATTAAATTCCACCTCGTCCCCGGCTTCGTTTTGTACGCTGCTGAGATCAAGCTCATCGAAATACTTGTTTACAAGTTCTTCCTGCAAATGCCTGTCATTTGCACCGGAATGTTTTTTTCTGAAAGGGAACTTTGCCATGGTTTATAACTGCAGGATGCAATAAACCGGGGTATCCCCCAAAGCAATTGAAAATATTTTAGAGAGAGAGTTTATTTACCGAACATCTGGAGCAACAGCAAGACTATTACCGATGGCAGATAGTCTGTTAAACCGGTACGCAGATACCGTAAAGCGATAGTGATCTGGTTTTCGACGGTTTTGATGGAGATGTTTAGCCGGGCGGCTATTTCTTTATTGCTGAGATATTCCTTACGGCTCAGGGTAAAGATCTGCCGGCATTTTTCGGGGAGTTGCGCTACGCCATCATCCAGTAAATGAGTAATATCATCCTGGAACAACTTGCTATCGGCCGAATATTTTTCGACCAGTGTTTCAATCACGGTGAGATCTACAGAGGCCTTTTTAGTGCGCAGATAAAATAACACGCGATGCCTGATCGCTACTTTGAGATAAGCCTCAAGCGAGGTGATATTTAATTGGCTGCGCTTTGTCCACAGATCAATAAATAATTCCTGCACCAGATCTTCACAAACATCTTTATCCCTGAAAAGATTATAGGCCGCATAAAACAACTTCGACGAATATTTATGGTACAGAATTTCAAATGCCTTACGGTCATCAAGCCTTAACTGCTCCAATAACCGGGCATCAGGCCACATTTGATATTCCTTGTCGTGGAGCATAAGCGGGCGGTAAAACGGTTTACTGATTGGTGGGGCATATTTACAAGAAAATTTTTAAATAAAAAAACTTTTGATATCACTCATCAGCAAACATGGCTAACCTACCGATATTTTTTGTCAGTTCATTGATTCAATTGTCTTAAACAAAAAACGCCTGGCAACTATAGCCAGGCATTGAAAGGTTTTAGAAGATGCTTAAAATTTATGAATGTTGTTTGAGTAGTTTTTATGTAGAGACGCATCACATGCGTCTCCCGTAGCATAAGCCGTTTCAATCATTAACTCCAGAAATTTGCATACAGGAGACGCATGTGATGCGTCTCTACATTTTAAAACAATTAATTTCAAACAGCGTCTTAAGAAGAGAGCATTACTTTATGGTCGTGATAATAAGTGCCGAGTTAAGCAGCAGCAATATAGGCTGTATTAAAGTCGAAAAATTCTGCAATTTTTCATTACGTAACGACTTCTTGTTTTGCTCAATGTAAATAACATCATTGTTTTGCATCATCATGGCCGGGCTTGATAATGAAGCCACATCACTCAAATCAAGCTCTATGATCTGCGGGTTAACAATCCCGCCACGCACAACCCTAACATGCTTTTCATTGCCTTTGTCGGTTATACCGCCGGCTTCACCCAGCATATCTATTAAACTGGCATTATCTTTTATCAGCTGATAATTACCGGGTCGTCTTACTTCGCCGAGTACGGTAACTTTAAGGTTGATGATCTTTACATCGATAATGGGATTTTTGATAAGATTTTTGCCATACAGGTCCTGAATTTTATTGGCAGCCTCCAGTCTTGATAAACCGTCTACCTTTACGCGGCCAATTACTGGCAATGCAACAGTACCGTCTTCGGCCACTTCATAACTTTGCCCCACAGCAGCAGCACCGCCGCCTGATGATGAAGGGGCCGTGCCGGCACCCGTTGGGATGTCATCAACTATGTATTTAATATTTTGCAGGTTGCGCACCTGCAAAACATCCTGCGGTTTTATTTTATATACCTGAGCATTACCAGTGAAGCCTGTTATAGGCAATGCTGCGTCTTTCCTTTCCAGGAAAGCCTGGTTTTGCTTGTAGGAGCATGAGCTGAAAAAACACAGCAGCAAAAACGCCATTAAAACCAATTTTAATGGCTGGGGGGAAATACATGTGATCATTTTTAAATTGGGGGGAATAAAATTGAATTGTTGTTTAAGCGTTTTCGAGATAGAGGGCAACTTCCACATTTCCGGGCAGTGCTGACTGAGTTTTTTTCTTGCTCAGTTTAATGCTTTCGAAGTGGCTTGCGTATTGGTTTACGATATTTTCGCAGGTATAAACCGTTTTTATCTTATTGGTATTATTAGCCAAAAAGTGTTCATATACCTTATCGGCCTTATTTACAGCGCGTAAATGCTCGGCCACATCCATGGTGCTACTAAAATAAAAGGCGTCATCACCTAATACTGCCCGGTTAAATTTATTATCGTGCGAGCAAATAAGACCGCTTGAAGCCATTGCTTCAAGTAAAGAAGGGTTTGTGCCGCCAACTGTATGTCCGTGGAAATACAAATTAGAGTAGTAACGCAGGTTATTAAGTTTCGCCATATCATACACACCTCCCACAAACCTGATCTTATCAAAAGGTGCAAATTTCAATTTAAGATATTCACCAAAATCATTGGCGGTATTGCCAACCACCAGGAACGGCCTGTCGTTATTGGCACGTACAACTCCATCAAGTATTGTTTCTATGCTGTTTTCGGGTTCCATCCTTGCAATCAGCATATCGTATTCATAGGCCTTTATTGCATAGTCATTCAGTATTGCCGGGTCCGGGTTTTCAAACATCTCGGCGCCATAAGGTATAAAAGTTGCGTTCTTTTTATATTTGTTCCCCAAATAGCGCTGAATCTCGGTCGAATCGGCAATCAGGTGGTCGCTGTATTTTACAGCAAGCTTTTCGGCAAAATGCAGGAAACGTTGCACAGGCTTTGAATATTTGGCCCGTTTCCATTCCAGCCCATCCATATTGGTGGTTACCACCGAATTACGCGGGAAAAGCCATGACCAAACAGAACTACTGGTGTACCCCAGCTGCAGTATGATATCGAAATTACTTTTCTGTAAATCTCTGATGCAATTTAGGTCGTAAAAAAACTGGCCTATGGTACCCAGCTTGCATTCCGGGTCATAACAATGCCGTATTTCAACGCCATTCCATTCCTTTTGCTGGTATGGGTGATTATGCGAGTTGTAAACCACAACTTCATAACCCTTTTTTACTAAACCAACCGATAAGTATTCGGCACATTGTTCAAAACCACCGTAATGATTTGGGATACCTCTGGTTCCGATAATAGCAATCCGCATAAGCCAAATTTTTGATATTATATAAATATTAATTTAAAATACATCAGCTTTAATACCTGCATTAAAAACAAGTGCCCGAACTAATGAATGACTAATATTACGCACAAAAACCCGATTTTTGCGCTTTTTAAAGGCATATGAACGGAATGAACGGGATGAACAGATGTGAACAAAACAAACAGCGATAAAATAATAATTTACAAATAATAATATTTTACGATTATTATTTAACAGACATTTTATGTATCTTTAGCCCACTGCAAATTAAAATCATGAGTTTAAAATTTAACAACCATGCGGGATGCGAATGAAGTGGTAATTGTATATATTTAAATAAGCTCGCAGTTATTTAAACCTTATTAGTAAATGAGCAAAACACTGAAACTACTTTCGCGGATCAACCTGAAAAGCATTGTTTTTAATTTCAAATATTTTCCTTTTAAAACGGCCATAAAACTACCCGTTTTAATTTCGAACAATATTTACCTGCACGAAACCAAGGGAAAGGTTACCATAAACGGCCCCATCAAAACGGCGCTGATACAAATTGGCTACGGTAAAGTTGGCATCTCCGATTTTAAAAGGGCCCGGGGCGTTTGGCAGGTATTTGGCGAAGTGGTTTTTAACGGCCGTGCCTTCATTATGCATGGCTGCAAAATAAACGTGGGCGAAAATGGGCAACTCATTTTTGGCGAAAACTTTAACATGAGCACCGAATGTGCATTAGTAGCCGAAAAGAAAATCACCATTGGTAATAATAGCGGTATAAGCTGGGAAAGCCTGGTAATGGATACCGATTTCCATCACATTTTTGATGAAAACGGCCAGGTTTTTAATCACCCCAAAGAAGTTGTTATTGGCGATAATGTTTGGGTGGGTTGCCGCTGCACCATTTTGAAAGGAGCTAATTTACCCAACGGAAGCATTATTGCAGCTGGGTCCTTAGTTACCAAGAAACTGGTTGGCGAGAAAAGCATTTTTGGCGGTAACCCGATGCGGGTGCTCAAAGAAAATATTACCTGGAAATATTAAAAGTCAGATAATTGGCAAAATGGCATCGCCCAAGTCGTAGTTCAAATTTTCATTTCGTTTGGCGATAACTTTAGCAGGTACCCCGCCAACTACGGTGTATGGTGCAACATCGCGGGTAACAACAGCTCCGGCGGCAACAACTGCCCCCTCACCTATAGTAACTCCCGGTAAAATCACAGCCCGCGAACAGACCCAGGCATAGTTGCCAATGGTAACCGGGGCTCCGGTTTGCGCAAAATTACTATCATTATAATCATGATGTAAAGTCCAGATCATCACCTCGTTACTCAGATTAACATTATCACCGATAGTTAAACCGCAACGCGCATCAAGCAATGCCCCGTGACCAATAACTGAACTATTGCCAATGGTTAAAAGCCGCGGACGCCTCACTTCAAATCCTCTATAAATACCGGTACGCTTACCTACTTTTGCTTTCAGCATACGTAAACAAAAGATCCGCAGGGTATGAAAAGGAAGATAACCGATTACACCACAGATCATATAAATAAAAGAACCTTTTAATTTATCAAATGGTGTCGCCACAACAGCCGGCGTTTGGTCTGTTGATACATCCATTATATTTTGTTCGGTTATATTCATGTTGAATCGAAATTCTTTTATCGTTCTATGCTACCTTCCCTACACT
Source organism: Mucilaginibacter sp. A5337 (assembly GCF_059690695.1). Classification (NCBI taxonomy): domain Bacteria; kingdom Pseudomonadati; phylum Bacteroidota; class Sphingobacteriia; order Sphingobacteriales; family Sphingobacteriaceae; genus Mucilaginibacter; species Mucilaginibacter sp. A5337. The sequence goes on from NZ_JCAWEC010000001.1 coordinate 338,811, forward strand.
AATCACCTTACGGTTTTTCAAAACTTTTCCCGGCACACCGGCCACTACCGAATCATTATCAACCGACCGGGTTACCACGCTCCCGGCGGCGATCACACATCCATTGCCTATAGTAACCCCGGCTAAAATGATAGCCCCGGCCCCTATCCAGCAATCGTTTTTGATGATCACTCCGTCACGGGATACGCCCTGATCTTTAATATTCGTATTGAGATCCGAGAAATTATGATTTTCAGAAAACACCTGTACCCCCGGACCAATGATCACATTATCCCCAATTTCAATGCCGCCCTGCCCGCCAAGATAAGCACCGGCATTGATGCCCGTGTTATTGCCTATGCTTATGCCTTTACCTTTTTGCGATATAATTCCGGTACCTACCAGGGTGCAATTGCGGGCAATGGATACATTATCTTTTACCATTATACCATCGTATGAAAGCGCATTGATGAATACATTATCCTCGATGATCAGGTTTTTACCGGCCGAAAAAAGGTAAGCATGCCTTATTTTTACATTCCGACCTATAAAAAGCAGGCCTTCAACATGTTTCAGAAACAGGCGGGTATATCCGCCCCGCATTATCTGGCCAAACCTGCCCGATAATATTACCCCCATATCTCTGAAGGTATACTTGCTTTCCCATTTATAATCGGGGTTGCGCTTGAGCTTCCGAATAATTTTCTCTACCAGCATAAGCCTCAGTAATTAAGGTTAATATTTCGTTTGCAGCTTTTGTCCATGAAAATTTGCGTGCCTGGGCAATGCCCTGGTTTACCTTTTCATGGTACAAAGCCGGGTCGGTTAAAAGCAATTCTATTTCAAGAGCAATCTCACTTTCATCATCCGGATTAGCATAAAGAACGGCAGTTCCGCATACCTCGGGCATAGCCGTTCTGTCTGAAACTACAACCGGTACACCGCATTGCATAGCCTCAAGTGGTGGCAAACCAAAACCTTCTGCATATGACGGAAAACAAAATACTTTTGCCCGCGCATAAAGCAAATGCAGGTCGGCCTCGGGTACATGGCCGGTAAAAATTATGCGGTCCCAAAGCTGTTTTGAGGTTACATATTCATCAAGCTCAGGATAGTTACCGCGCTCACCGGCAATAACCAACATCAGATCAAAATTTTTCAACAGGTTTAATGCCTTAACCAAACCAATAAGGTTTTTGCGGATATTTACCCGACCGACATACAGCAGGTAATTTTTTGGCAGATTATATTTCGCTTGGATGGTTAGAATATCATTTTCATTATACGCATGAAGCGGTTTAAACGCCTTGTTAATTCCGTGATAAACCACATTGATCCCTAACGGGGCATTTATACCATGCTTCTGCATGCGGTTTTTTTCGCACTCAGATATGGTGATGATCTGATCGGCCTTAGTTGCAAAACGGATCATCTGCTTAAAATAAGTAGCCTCGGCTTTGGTGTAATATTGCGGATAATCAAGAAACAGCACATCATGAATATAGGCTATTTTCAAAGCCCTGGCCGGCCATGCACTGCCAAAATTCTGAAACAGCACAACATCGATATTGTATATCAATGTCATTAGCGGCACCAGGAACAGGTTTGATAACAGGTTTGGGATTCCCGGTAAAAAAATCAGTTTTACCTGTGCCGGAAAATGAGATTGGGCTTTAGTCTTACTTTTATTAACAAGGAAAAGACATACCTCAAAACGATCATCACCAGTACGGATAATTTCATCCACCAGGTTTTTCACCACCATGTGCCCACTCGGCGGGCCATCGAAATACCATTTGGCATCTATCCCTAACCGTATCTTCATATCCTGTCCCCTCATATCATAAAGCAATTAAGTTTTCATTTGCTACCAGGCAGGCGGTACTTTGCTCCCGCAATCTGATAGCCCTGGTATAAATATCATCCAGGGTATCTAACCTTTTATCCCACTTAAACGCCGCAGCATAATCAATTGTAGATTGAGCCAAATCCCGCAAAAACTGAGGTTTAGCAAACACATCATCAAGGTTTTCCGCAATGCTTCTTATCATAAAAGTGTACTCACCAACCGGTATCTTAATACCGTTTTTCTTACAGATGACATCGCCCATACCATGATGGTCAATAGTAAGCGAAGGAACGCCACAGCTCATGGCTTCAAAAACCACGGCCGGGTTATCCTCCGCTATGCTGGTAATGATGTGCAGGTGAGATGCAGCCATCATACTCATGGCTTCGGTTCGTTTTAACTGCCCATGCCATATAATTTTATCCTGCAAACCCAGTTTGGCGGCATACTGCTTTAGTTTACCGGTAAGCGGCCCGGTACCCAGCACATTAAGCACCCAATTATTATTTTCTACCAGCGAGAGAGCGTCAAGACAAAGCTGCAGGTTTTTACGTTCGATATGGGTGCCACACCATATCAATTGCACTATATCACTGTTAAACTTCGTTTGGTTCAATGACATTTCGCCTATGATCCCCTGCTCAGACAGGTAATAACTATCACGATCAAACCTGTTCATGATGGTTTGCTGTCCGGTTTTAGTTGCCGAGATCAATACATCGACTTGTTCAAATGCTTTCTTTATCCGCGTTGAATGACCAAGCTGTATTTTGTTGATAATATTCTTCAGCATGAATTTTACCTTGGTAGCCAGCGGCTTATTTTGCATCAGGCGCTCATCAATAACCATCATCCCACCTATCGGTCCCCAAACGGTTGGCTTACCCAACTTGTATAAAAAGCCCGGTTCGCGGTAGCCTATGGGCCCAAGTTGATGCACCACGTCAATATCAACAGTTTCCAATAGTTTTTGGGCTGCTTTATATGCTTCCTTTTGCCACAAATAATAGGCGAAATAAAAGAACCAGCCTAAACCCACTTTGTTAAGCAGGTTAATTGTTTTTGCGATAAAGCCAGGCTGTACCTCAATGAAACTTACATTAGCGATCCTGTTTTCTGACAGATATTTGCGCATGGTTTGCGTATCGCCCATATGATCGTCGGACATGCCATACAACACCCATAATTTGTGCCTTGTGGAAAGGTTCATAACCGTATTCCAGGCGGCACCATATTCAGAACCTTTACTGGGCGATATTGCATATGCGGATATAAGTATATTTTTATTCATAGCTTATGCCTGTAAACTCATCGGTTTCCTGAACGGATCTTTATAAAAAAAACGCCAGCGTAAGCGGTTAAGGTAATTAAACAGGTACGAGAGCATGTAATTGATACCATGCAAATGCCTGCGCATCACCTTTAGTTCTTCGCGATGCATTTTAGCGGTGTCATTACTTACACCATCGGTACGCATGTAGGCAATTACCTTGTCGATGTATTTTATGTTATAACCAAATCTTTTGATACGTAAAAACATATCAAAATCCATAGCTATCCTGAGCCCGATATCATAATTACCTACGTTTCGGTATACTCCTCTGCGCACAAAACAACTCGGATGCATCACATACATGCCGAAATTGAGCCAGCCTACCTTGCTTTTTTTATCCCGCTCTGTTCCGTTACCGCCTATCAACCTGATATTGCCACAACACACAAAATCGTCTTTTGAAATATGCTGCATGATACTTTCTACAGCGTTTTCTGCGTACCAATCGTCGGCATTGATCATACCTATCCACTCGCCCGAGGCCATGGAGATTCCTTTATTAAATCCGTCGCCAATGCCTTTATCAGGCTCACTGATAAACCGGTCAATCCTATTCCTGTATTTTTCAATGATCTGCAATGTGCCATCAGTTGATCCGCCATCAACAATGATGTATTCTAAGTTTTTATAGGTTTGATTAAGAACGCTCTCTATAGTGCCTTCAATGGTATTTACGGCATTATAAACTACCGTAATAATGGTTACTTTTTGTGAGTTATAAATTTGCTCCATATCCTATCCTCGTTAAACATTTAAGCCAGCCAACTGAAATTCTGTAAACTGTTGCCTTGTTTTTAATTGATGCATCAATACATGTACATTCAGGTAGCTGTAGCCAAGCAATACCATTACTACGCTCATTTCCATATTGAAAAAGGCAGTTACGATATAATTGGTGAGCAGCAAACTCAACACACACCCGATAATAAAAGCCGAAAAAATCCGGATAACCGGCTTGCCCTTCACATCCGCGTATGAACGCCATTTGGTTGCAATCAAACCCAAAAAAATACTCATATAAACCAGCACACCAACGGCACCTGTTTTTACAAGAATATAAAGCCATCCGTTATGCAAAACCGGGATATATTGAAAATCGGCATCTTCGCCAAGATGTACAAATGTTTTGAGGTCGATAAGCTTGCCGAGGCCGCCGAAAATCCAATCGCGCAGCCCGCCATCCAGGTAGCCTTTAAAAGCCATGAATGATTCATAACCGCGGTAGCGGAGGTTAATATCCTGCTCGGTATTAAAGTTCCCCACGCTCACTTCGTTAAACGAGCCCATGATTTTGTTAAGGAAGGTACTATCTGAGCTTACACTTACGGTAATAAATGGCACCACAATAACAAATAATCCAAGCAGGAATATAATTGGGAAAATCCACACCCGTTTTATCCTGTCGGCGATAAGCAGCAGCATAAAGCACAGGGTGATGATGAGATAGGTTCGCGAGGCAAACATATAGATACCAAAGGCGTTGACGCCCAAAAACAGCCTGAACAAATTGCGCCGGAACAACCTGATATCAAACTTCCAGGTAAATAATAAACACGCAAAAGCAATTGGCGGCGCGGGTGTACCCACAATACCAATAGCATAATGGGCCGAATATGGATCGGTTAACGCACCTACCCCCATATATGAAATGGAAATTCCCGTTACAAGGAATGATACCAATACACCTGCTATAACAAGCGTTTTCAAAAACAGCTCAACTTCAATGCGGCGGGCCAGCACAATGCCTGCCAGCACAAATAATATTGGTATTGAGAAATAATAGAAATCCTTAAAAATAAGATAAGTACTATTCTGATATCCTGCTATCAAGCCCAACAGCGCGGGTACAAATAACACCACAAACACTCCGGCCATTTTTATTACAGCAAACTGGTGTTTAACCGGCGGCAAAATAATGAGCAAGGCAAGGCCAAGTACAGGCGCCTGCATGTGAAAGAATGATGCCAGCACCATTACCAGAAACAAAAGGGCGTAAACGGTTTGATTTACCTGCTGCATGTTTCCAACTCCATTTTATAAGTATCACGTACATAAACTGCCGGGTTTCCCGCCCAGATCTGCTCATCAGGTACGCTCTGAAAAACTACCGAACCAGCCCCAACTATCGAATTTTTGCCGATGGTTACCCCTTTCAATATGGTGGTATGACCGCCTATAAAAGCTCCGTCTTTAATGATAACCGGTTTAGTACGCAAACCATCCAGGCGTTCGGGAATATCGTTTCGGGCTTCGGCGTACAGCGAATGGAAATCGGTATCGTAGATTACCGTATTGATGCCGATCTTCACATGATTGCCGATCTTGATCTTATCGTGGCAAATGAACGCCACAGAAGTACAGCCCACATAGTCGCCAATACTTAGCTCACCACCGGCTGCCACTACAAAATAGCATTGCTGTTGCCTGCCTCCCATAGCGTGATACTTGCCGCTGTTAAACCAGAAGTTTTTGCCTATACTAAACTTCCCTTGCATGTTAATATCAAGAATGGGAATACCATAACCGGTGAAATCTTTATGATACTCAACCCCGTTTAACCAGAATTTGAACGTGGTTACCGCATGAGAATAGCTACGAGCCGACCTGAAATACACCACTCTCAAAGCCCGGTAAAATTTTCTGATGATATAACTTAGTCCCATTTTCCTGTTCTCCTTACCGGTTAAAAACACCCGTTGCTTTACGGTTAATGATTTTGTTAGTTTGAGTAGAAAAAACTATCCCCATCACCACAAAAATGATGGCATTGGCTAAAGGAATCCCCGCTACGCCTATCAGCTTTCCTAATAAAATGGAAAGCGGAATATTAATTACCGAGGTAGTTATCCCCAGGTACAGCTGCAGCCTGATTTTGCCTATTCCATTTAAAAACTGCACGTGAATGGCCTGCCATATCAACGTTATAATGTAAATGCACATGGCTATAGAAAGGTTCAGCGGTACTGAAACGCTTTTACCTACCCATATGTCATATAGCCAGGGCGACAGCACAGTGAGCACTACTGTACATAAACTAAGGCCCAGCCAAAGCTTGTTTATTTTGGCAAGGGTATTTTTGATCCATTCATACTCGTTTTTAGTGTAAGCCTCTGTAAACGCGCTCCAGAAAGGCGTTATCACCACCACAAAAAACATCAGTACCACCGAAAATAATTTGTAGGCAATATTGAATACAGTTACCTCCTTTGGCCCAAACAGCTGAGTAATAACAATATTATCCGACTCGTACATGACCAGCGCACAAATCTGAATGATAAAAAACGTGCTGCCAACGCCAAGCATTTGCCTGGCGCTTTTAAAATTCACTACGCTGATGGCGGGTGCCAGTAACCTGTAATCGCCTTTGAACATTAGCATACTTCCCCCAAGCATTACTAATAAAGGCACACCCGCCATCACCATCACCAGCCAGGTTAATGAACCTGGCACCAATTTCATCAATATCAATATGGCCAGTAACGAAAGTATCTGCCCAACAAAATTCAACTGTGCTGTTTTGGCCGGCTCCTGGTTAGCCGCCAGCACTGTGTTAATAAGCTGCACCACAAACTGAAAGCAAAAGAAGCCGAAGATGATCAGTACAATTTTATTCAGATAGCCGCTGCCATCATCAGGTACATTTAAAATGCTTGTCCATTTTATATAAGGATTAACAAAGTAAAAAACCGCGAACATGAGCAGCCCGATAACACTCATAATGGCATAAGTTGAGCTGATGTAAACTCTACCTTTTTCGGGCTCGTTAAGGGCTATAGCCTGCGCCAGTTTATTCTTGAGGCCATTACCCAAACCCATATCAAACAAGGCAGCCCAAGTTATCAGTGAGCTTAAGGTAAGCCAGATCCCATATTGGGTAGGATTTACGTACCTGATGGTAAGCGGGATCATGACCAGTGTAATAACCACACTGCCACCCTTTAGCACTATTGAGCGGAAAATATTCTTCCGCGCCCTTACCGAGCGTTCGTGTCCTTTGTTAAAAAAACGGCTAATACCAACTGTTAATACCTGCAACATAAAATGGGGTTTAGGGGGATTTAAAGCAGATTAAGAAGAATCTTATTTTACCAAACGTTCATTTTTATTTTCCGGAGCCAGTCTGCCACCTTACTGCTACTATCTTCATAGGGCGATCCGTAGCCATAGCTGCCATAGCCGTGCCCGTAACCTGTAATGGTATTGGTACGCATTTCAATATCATTCACTATCAGGTACATGTGCTTGGCTTTTTTGGTGCGGTGCAAATCATTTACAATGCCCAGCTGTGTTTTAAGCGTATAATTTTGCCGTACCACATAGAAAGTAACGTCAACAAATTCCTCGATAATGAGTGCGTCAGATACCAGGCCAACCGGGGCAGTATCGATGATCACATAATCAAACTTTTTCTTAAGGTCTTCAATAAGGATTTTAAGCCTGTCGTCCATCAGCAACTCGGCCGGATTGGGCGGTACCGGGCCCGATGATATGTAGAAGAAATTAGGGTTACTTTCAAAAGGTTTAACCAGGCAGTCAACACATCCTTCGGGAGAAATTACATAATTAGTAAAACCATAATCATCCTTCATACCACCTATGTTTTTGAGCAGTTTAGGCTTGCGCAGATCAAGCTCAAGCAATACCACTTTTTTGCCCGTAAGGGCTATGGAATTACCCAGGTTAAGCGAAATGAATGATTTACCCTCCCCGCTCATGCTTGAGGTAAACATGATCACGTTTGATCCTTTTTTATTATCGGTAACGTACTTTAAACTGGTACGCAGCGCCCTGATCTCTTCGGCCACCGTTGAGCGGGAATCATTATAAACCAACGATTTTGAGCGCTTATCGCCACGGCTTATCTCGCCAAATAAAGGCACACTGGTATGTTTATCAATATCGGCCTTGGTGTTGATACGGGTGTTCAGCAACTCTTTAACACTAAGCCCAGCTGCCGGGATACAGATCCCGGCAATTGCGCCAATAAGATACAATAGTGATTTTTTAGGTGCGAAAGGTTTTTCGTCGGCATCGGCATCATCCAAAATACGGCAGCTTGAAAGTGTTGCTGTTTGCGATATGGCTGTTTCCTCACGCTTTTGCAACAGGAACAGGTACAAGTCCTGTTTAAGGCTTTGTTCGCGGGCATAATCCAGGTAGATCCGTTCTTTTACCGGCGCATTTGTAATTTTATCTTCAATGGTAGCGTTCTGCTTTTTAAATGCCGATTGCGATACCCTCAGGCTGTTGCGGTAATTGCTCAAACTGGTTACCAATGCCTGGCGGGCCAGTTCAATCTGCTGATCAAGGTTTTTGATGATCACGCTGTTATCGGTAAGCGTCATCCGCAGTTGCTCTTTGCGCAGCAGCATTTCATTGTAGCCGTTTATAGCAGTACCAAAAGCCATATCCTTGGTAATTAACGAGCTTGGTACTACCTGTGGATTGCCGGCATCGTTTACGTATTTATAAAGATCATTGGCTATAGCGAGCTGCACCTCGTTATCATTCAGCTTACTTTGATAGGAATTTGCACCCTCTATAAGCGCTTTTGATTGTGCGTTGATATCTGAGATCTTGTTCTGAACCTTGTATTGCTCCAGGTTCTTTTCAACCTTACCCAGCTCTGCACCAACAACTACCAGGCGTTTATCAATAAACTTCATGGTGCTATCGGCAATACGGATCTTGTTGGCCAGGTTGTTTTGCAGGTAAACGTCCATCAGCTTTTGAAGTATTACCCGGCCTCGTTCAGGATTACTGTAACTCAGGTTTAGGTCAATAACGGTGGCCTGCTTATCGTCGAGCCCGACACCAAGGTTTTCATCGAGCTCCTTTTCAATTTGTTTGGGAGTTTGAACCTTGATCTTGTATTCGCCGTCGGGTTTAAAGTACTGCGTTTTGTGGAAAGTAAGGTTATACTGGGGTAAACTTACCGGCTTATCAAAAGTACCTGTGATACCTTCCGATTCCTTGTCATTTGTAAGCCTGAAGGTATTGCTGTTCAGCACCTCTAAGGTATAATTAGCCAGCACCAGTTTATCGGTTTTATAGCCGATATTAATTTTAAAAGGCGCTTCGTTAAATACCTCAGTTTTGCGGAAGCCATTATTGTCATAAACATGAATATTAAGATCGAGCAGGTAGACCACCCTTTTGATGAGGCTGCGCGATTTAAGCACCTTAACCTCGTTATCGGCATTGCTCTTAATATCAAACAAAGAGGCCAGATCAGAGTTTACACCGTTGGTAAGGGCTTTGGTAGGCGAGTTTTTTTCGTCCTCAACAATAATTTTGCTGCTGATGTTCCATTTACTTGGCTCGTACTGGATGTATACAAAAGTAGCAACAATGCACACCACTATACCAATGCAGAAGAGATACCAGTAATTAAGGCAGATGGCAATAAGACTGCGGACATCGCCTGGAGCTTCCTCCTTTTTGTACACGAAATCGAGCTTGTCAGCTAAAAGGTCCAATTTATCCATATCAACATTTTATTAAAATGCCAATAATCATGATAAAGCTATCAGTTTCCATAAGTAGAAATAATAAGCAGCTCAATGATCAGGGCAAAATTTATGTGCTACTAATTTGACCGAAAGTTAACTCAGAAAAGCCGTTTAACCTTGAAAATGAACGGTTATGAACAAAGTGAACAATGATTTAATAATGAACGAAATGAATGATTGGGGTGAGAGATTAGAGGTTGGAAACTGGAGATTAGGCTATATATCGCATTATATAATACATATAAAGATATTGTTATAAAGATAAGATATTGCCAACCACTAACAATCATATTACCTCTTCGAGGTCGGGACATTATATAGATCACATCACCACCGATGAGCACTTTTGACACGGAGGTCTTATATGATTGATTTATTTATAAACCCTTGTCCCGCCGTTTCCCAATATCTAACTTTGTATTATGCCAGTCACCCAAAATATAAAGGTTGCCGTTGATGCTGTAGTATTTGGATATACCTCAAAGGAAGGTTTATCCGTACTGCTTATCAAACGCAATATCGAACCCTTTAAAAACAGCTGGGCATTGCCGGGCGGTTTAGTGGCTGACCATGAATCGTTAGAAGAAGCTATTCAGCGTGAGCTGCGGGAAGAAACCGGTGTAAATATCACCTACCTGGAACAATTATACAGCTTCGGCCAGCCGGATCGTGATCCGCGGAACAGGGTGATCTCCATAACTTATTATGGCCTTGTACGGCCGGATGCCTTTGTTGTTAAAGCAGCTACTGACGCCAGCGATGTAAACTGGTTCAATATCAAAAAACTTCCCGCCCTGGCGTTTGATCATACTACCATCATCAGCGTGGCACGCGAACGCCTTAAAAGCAAAATGCTTTATCAACCCGTGGGCTTCGAACTGCTCGAAGAAAAGTTCCCCTTCTCCGAGCTCGAAAAACTCTACCTCGCGGTACTCGACCGCCCTATCGACCGCCGTAATTTTAAAAAGAAGATCACCAAATACGGCTTCCTGGAAGAAACTACCGAAAAACAAGCCCTCGAAGGAGCCGGCAGGCCGGGTAACCTTTTCCGTTTTAACGAGGAAAAGTATTACCAGCTTCAAAAAGAGGGGATTAGTTTTGAGATATAAGCCCCTCTAAATCTCCCCTAAAGGGGAGACTTTAAAAATCAGCCTACACCAACATGTCATTGCGAGCGCAGCGCGGCAATCGCACGGAAGCAAAGCCGCTCTGTATAACATGCGATTGCCACGTCGCGCCGACGCGCATTCCTGTTTCGCTCCTCGCAATGACGTGGTTTTATTCCTCCCCCTCTCCCGAAAAAATCAAAAATAATTTGCGTATTAAAAACACATATTTATATTTGTGTATAATTAACGCAAAATAGAAATGAAAACAGGAGTAATTATAGCACGCTTTCAAACGCCGTACCTGCATGAGGGTCACAGGCAACTGATAGCACAGGTTAAGCAAAATCATGCCAAACTGATTATATTACTGGGTGTTAGCCCCATAAAAGGCAGTCGCAAAAACCCTTACGACTATTATACGCGTGAAAAAATGATTAAAAAGGATTATCCTGAAATTGTGGTACTGCCCATCAGCGATAATCCGAGCGATAAAATCTGGTCGGATAATCTGGACAACCTGCTGAAAAGTGTTTTCAATGCAGAGCAGTTTTGCCTATATGGCAGCCGCGACAGCTTTATCCCCTACTACAGCGGCAAATTTGAAACCATTGAACTGCCCGAGCATGGCGACTATAACGCCACCGAACTGCGTAAACAATACGCCGATAAGGTTTTCTTCGACTCCAATGATTTCCGTGCGGGCATCCTGTACGCTTACTATAACCAATACCCAAAGGTATACCCTACTGTTGATGTAGCCCTGTTCAGGAATAACCGCAGCGAGATTTTGTTAGGCAAAAAAGCCATCAACAATAAATGGCGTTTTGTAGGCGGTTTCTCCGATCCGGAAGATGGCTGTTACGAAGATGCTGCCGAACGCGAGCTTGCCGAAGAATGCGGCGAAATGCAAACCACGGCCATGCAGTACGAAACATCGGCCAAAATAAACGACTGGCGCTACCGCAGTGAGGCCGACAAGATCATTACCCTGCTGTTTAGTTGCGATTTTATCGGTGGTGAGCCAAAGGCCCAGGATGATATTGCCGACCTGGCCTGGTTTAAACTTACCGACCTGCCTTTAATGATAAAAGACGGCTCTATTAGCGAAGAACACATTGAATTGTTTAATTTCATCACCGGCAAATACCTTAAAAACTAAAGCCATGAAAAGGGAAAATCTGATTCTTTTAGCCGACGCATATAAATACGCCCACCATAAATTTTACTACCCCGGCACCACCAATATTTACAGTTACCTGGAAAGCCGCGGCGGGATGTTCAACGAAACCGTTTTTTTCGGTCTGCAATATTTTTTGAAGGAATACCTGCAGGGCCCGGCCTTTAACCAGGTTGATTTGGACGAGGCCGATGAATTTCTGAAACAGGTTTTCGGCCGCGATGATGTGTTTGATTGCAGCAAGTTTCAGTACATACTGGATAAATATAACGGTCACCTGCCGGTGCGCATCAAAGCCGTGGCCGAAGGCACCAGCGTACCCACCGGCAACGTGCTCATGACCATCGAAAACACCGATCCGGAATGTTACTGGCTCACCAACTTCCTCGAAACATTGCTGATGCAGGTTTGGTACCCCTGTACCGTAGCTACACTAAGCCACGAGGTTAAAAAAGTAGTTACTCAATATTATGAAGAAACCGCTACGCCCGAAGCTTTCGGCGGGATTGGTTTTGTGCTGAATGATTTTGGTTTCCGTGGGGTGAGCAGTGTGGAGAGTGCCAAACTGGGGGGGGCTGCCCATCTGCTTAGTTTTGCAGGCAGCGATAACCTGGCGGGTTCTGGCATGGCTATTAAATACTATCGTGCGCAAAAAGTGCATGGACTGAGCATTCCGGCTACAGAGCACAGCATTTGCACCCTGCTTGGGCAGGAAGGCGAACTGGAAATATTTAAACACGTTTTGCGCAGCTTCCCTACGGGCGTTATTGCCTGTGTGAGCGATAGCTTTAACATTTTCCGCGCCTGCAGCGAATACTGGGGCGAAGACCTGAAAGAAGAGATCCTGAAACGTGATGGCACGCTGGTGATCCGCCCGGACAGTGGCGATCCGGTAATGACCCTTTTGGAGATCTTTAAGATACTGTTTGATAAATTCGGCTTTACCACCAATACCAAAGGGTATAAAGTGCTGCCTCCGCAGGTTAGGGTGATCCAGGGCGATGGCGTTAACTATACCGAGATCGGTGTGATTTACAAAGCCCTGAAAGAAAACGGCATCAGCGCCGAAAACCTGGTGCTGGGCATGGGCGGCGCATTACTGCAAAAAGTCGACCGTGACACCCAAAAGTTTGCCCTGAAATGCAGCAGCGCGGTAATTGATGGTAAAGAAGTAGCCGTTGAAAAAAGCCCTGCCGAAATGGATGCCCAAGGCAACATCACCACCAGCTTTAAAAAGAGCAAAGGCGGAAGGCTTAAACTGGTAAAAACTGCTGAAGGTTATAAAACCATCCACCAGGACGAACAACCCGAACTGGCCGACCAGCTCCAAACCGTTTTCGAAAACGGCCATATTGTTAAAGAATTTACCTTTGAACAGGTAATTAATACCTTGCAAAACCAATAAATCACATTAACAAAAAAGCTTTGTGCTTTATGCATTCTGCTTTAAGCTCTTATATAATGAAGAAATTACTTTTTGCCATAACCGGTTATGAATACCTTGCCGAAAAAGTGCTTGCCCTCGGTCATTGCGAACGCGGAGAAATTGAGGTAAGCTACTTTACCGATGGCGAACGCTACCAACGCATCCTCTCCAATGTTGAAGGCCGCGAGGTATTGCTGATCGGCGGAACTGTGAACGACAGCGCCACGCTCGAACTGTATGACCTTGCTTCGTCGCTGGTAAGCTACGGCGCCGATTCGCTTACGCTGGTGATTCCCTACTTTGGTTACAGCACCATGGAGCGTGCCGTTAAACCCGGCGAAATTGTAACCGCCAAAACCCGCGCCCGCCTGCTCTCGGCCATTCCCAAATCAAACCGGGGCAATAAGGTAATGCTGTTCGACTTACATAGCGAAGGCATCCAGTATTATTTTGAGCAGGACCTGTACCCTGTACATGTGTACTGCAAGGATATTGTGATAGAGGCAGCCACCCGCTATGGCGGCGATAACTTTGTAATGGCCAGCACCGATGCCGGCCGCGCCAAATGGGTGGAATCATTGGCTAACGATATGGGCGTAAATGCCGCCTTCATCCTCAAACGCCGCCTAAAAGGCGACCATACCGAAGTAAGCGCCATCAACGCCGACGTAGCCGGCAAAACGGTTATCATTTATGACGATATGATCCGCTCGGGAGGCAGCATCGTAAACGCCGCCCTGACCTATAAAAATGCCGGTGCCGGGGATATTTATGTGATCACCACGCATGGTTTGTTTGTGAACGATGGTATTGGGAAGCTAAAAGCCTGCGGGGCTATTAAAAAACTGATTTGTACCGATACCCATGTAAATTGTAAGGATTTGGAAGTAGATGATTTTGTGGAGGTGAGGACTGTGGCGGGTTTGATTTGTGGGTAGTTTGAAAATGTGTATGACATTATCATCCAGTTGCATGCATGGTTTATACCTTTCATGTGGGCCACAAGGCACAGCCTTGCGATAGCGGGGGTATTTTATTATATTGCTTATTTTATATAAAACAGTTAAACATTAAAAATCCCAAATCTTCGATGCCTGAAAGTTGTGTGAACGGCAGGATAAATCCTAGTGCCGAAACAAAATTACGCCTATTTGCTGATTCAGCAGGCCATTGTAACAGGCCAGAATGCCATAGATATCTTTTCTCGGATCTCGATATTGCGGATTATCACATAGGTGAGATGGCTCACATAATTGCGGCATCTGACAAAGGGCCACGAGGTGGGCAAGATTTCGATGAAGAAGCGAGAGCCGAATACGATAATTTAATTCTGCTATGTCCGTCATGCCATACCGAAATCGACAAAGCGCCTCAAATGTTCACCGTCGAACTCATTCAAAAATGGAAAACTAGCCACAAAAAACGCATTATTGAAACCATAGGTATTCCCAAGTTTGAAAACAGGGTTGATGCAAGAGCACATATCGCTAAAATCTTAAGAACAAATAAGGCAATTTTCGATAGTCTAAATCCTGATTTGCCTTACCAGGAAAATCCTGAAGCTGAACAAGCAATTGTCTGGAAAAGAAAAATGATAACACAAATCGTTCCCAACAATCAGGAGATTTTATTATTACTAGATATGAATGCTGATCTCCTTAATGAAGACGAACTTCATACAGTCGAAAATTTCAGACAACACGTTTACGATTTGATTGAGCGTCATCTTGGTGATAATTTGGCAATAGCAAGTAGATTCCCGGAAAAATGAATGACATTTTGAAAAACTAATAATGAGTTTTAGAAATTGGATTTTAAAGAAATTAAACGAGCCAGGGCAAAATCTTGATATAGACGAAGCAACTGGCCTTGGTGAATTTTTAATCGAAGTTCGTACGAAGCGAGGTAAAACAGTAACCGTAGGTGTTATTGAAAACAGCGAAACTATAACCAAGAATAGTTTCAACCAAGTTTGCATGAGCGGGCCAAAGACTCCCAACATCATAATTGCGAGATTTGGTGCAATTTGGAGCGGTAGCGCAATTGATTATTTAAGGCAACAAAATATAGGTTGGGGCGGTATGGGTGAAATTTCAAGTACTTTTACAACCGACAACTACGCCGAGATACAAAAAAGGGAATATAATTTTGTTGAGGAAGGACTACTAAGACATTCACAAGTTACCCGTTTGGAGCGTCTTTACGATCGTATTTTTAAGATACATAGAAAAGGAGGCCTTCCGCCTTTCACTATTGTGTTGATAAATTCATATGAACTTAGCGGCGACGAGGTAAGGCAAGCGATAAGAACCTACGGGAATTTTGACGGTATTTTAAAAACTAATCCCAACGGAAATCCAACTGGAAATGCTTATTCAGCAGCTGCAGAAATCGGCGCAGACATCTTTATATGGCGGGATTTACTTGGAAGACTTAATAAAAAATGAAGCCTGAAGTAGCTGCAATATCTGGCCTGCTTAAAAAACACTTACAGCAAATTGGAGAGATTAAAGCCTTTGTTTTTGGCTCGGCTGCTCGTTCAGGTGCCGAGCCAAATGATATCGACATTTTGATAATTTATGAACACTCTAGTTCTCCTCTAACAATCAGGAGGATTTTGGGTAAGGCGGATTATAAACCTATTCATTTGCTTTTTTTAACTGCGGAAGAAGAAATCGAAACAAACTTCATTATTAAACAAAATTGCGTTCCTATTCTATAAGCTATATTATTTAGCTATTGCCTTCAACCCTTCGCTGGCGCACGCGTGTCGCACCCCACTGGTCGAAGTTTAGCGATAGCGTAACTTCGTCCTAAAATGCTTTAAGCTTTCAGCTTAACTTTATGACGGCAGTAAATCCTTTATTGCTATTCAGGCCACGCAAGCAACGTGCTTGAGTTACACTATCACTAAGCTCCGATCAGAATTAGCGTTTCCGGATCTTCATCACCTCGAAATACTAAAACTACCGATTATCTCCACCACCTCACCGGGCGCCCATGCCGAAAAATTGAGATTAGTTTTGGTTTTAAACGTTCCCTCAATTAAGGTGTCGCTCGTTTTATATTTTGTGATCTGGGTTGTACCACGTTCGTAAAGCCCCCAGGTCATGGTGTAATTATTTGAAGGTATAGAAAAGCTGCAGGTATACAAATCAACTTTCCCTCCTTTAAAGCCAAGGTAAGTCAGCAGAAAGCCCTGTGTTCTGTCGGCACTGTGCGCAGAGATCATGGTTGTCGGGCTACCATTCCAAGGTTCAAAGATCTCGCTCATCGACAGGCTATCTTTAGGCGTTTCAAACGTATAGGTTTTTCCCTTTACATTTATTGTTACCTTACCGGTTTGCGGTACGGTACACAATGAAGCCAAATAGGCATTTTTAATCCCGGCCCTTATCGGGTTATTGTTGTTTTGATGAATAATTTTGTTTTGCTCATCATAAACAACCAATTTACCATTGTTACCGTTGAACTCGCAGAGAAGGAAGGTAAACTTAAAATAGCCATTGTTATCAAGATTACTCAGTATCTTTTTGCCGTTAAAAGTAAACTCGGCCCTGCCCTTCACGCCGTTAAATCCGCAATCTTCTATTTTACCCTCAAAGGTGGTTATGTATGGCGCCAATTTAACAACCAATGGTTGCTCCAATTTTTTATCTACCGCAATTGGCGGGATTAAAAAGGCGTTCAGCATATCATAACATGGTGATGTTACGGCTGTACGTATTTGTATATTGGCCGGCACGTAAATTAATGCAACGCCTTTGGAGTTAATTCTTACGCCCGAAAAACTATTAACGGCGTAATTATCTATACCGCAACCAAGCCTAAAAAAGCTGGCCGGGTTTGAATTGCCATCCGTTACATAAGCCCTGAGCAAAGCTTGCGGATAAGCTGTGCCCCATTGCAAATAGGATAGACTTGTTGTGCTACCGGTAAAATATTGTCCGTTCAAGGTGGCATCACCGGCTTCTTTCCAGATATCATCGGCTTCGTCGTAACTCCATATCTTTATTGAGTTGCTTTTATTAATGTAAACATACTGCCAGTCAATTTTATAAGTATAATTAACCGGCTTTACCAGTTTAAGCAGTTGCCCGGTGTTGCCATAAACCTGCACATTCATCCCTCCCCAATGGTCTAACACAACTTTCTGATTGGCTGCCGTTAAAGCCCTGGTATCCCCCGGTAACTTATCCGCATATTCGCTAATGATATTGGGAGGCATTTTTACGAAAACGTTTCCATTATAGGCGCTTCCGTCTTGATTAACAAAGCTATTAGGCTGAAAAACCAGCGTAGCATAGGTAGTGGTGATGGTACCGCCGCTTGCCGATCCGAAACTTCCGGCGGTTTGTTCCAAAATTAAAAGGTAAGAAAGGTTTTCTATCGTACTATTCTCTTCCAGCGTAAAGGTTTTACTGAATTTGAAATACCCGTTTTTTGATATCGAAAGTTTTACCTTATCAGCGTTACTTACTTTGCCGGTATACTCAAACAAGCCCGAAGCTGAAGTTATGGTTTTATGTCCGTCTATAGTAACTTCTACTCCTTCGGCCGGAGAGCCATCAGGGTTCTTTATATCACCCGACAATCCAATTTCTGTCACTCCCGGACCGGGTGTAGGTGGTGGTATTATTTCTTTTGCGTTTTCTCCTTTTCTACATCCATAAAAAAATAAAACAGCAAAACACAGTACGATAAGGCGGTTTAGTTTCATGCTCAAAAATAGCTAATATCCACCTTATTGTAAAAATCAATCGCTATTTATGCTATCAATTGCTGTTGCCGCACGCGCCAGGGGTTTCGCTTTATCAACTTATCTCCCAACTGGTCGAAGTTTAGCGACAGCGTAACTTTTTCCTAAAACATATTACGCCTTCAGTTTAGCCTTATGACCTTAACATCAACTGTCCTATAGAGGATAAAGTTATAATCTCGCTAAATATTATTTTAAAACGAACGAAATACACGCAACACGCTTGCACCTGCTTTAACGGACCGTACCCGTTACATCATTCATGCTGGCCAACCAGCCAGACGAAGCTACGCTTCGTCATAAAAAGAGAAAAGCACAAAGCTAACCTTCCCGGCTTTAAGCAATGGTGGCAGTACTTTGTCACCATCAAAATTCAAGCAACAGGCGATATCTAAAAAACATCAAAAAAATGATAAAAACATACCCAAAAACCAGCAGCCATGTGAGCAGGAGTGAAACACCAAACAAACACTCCAAAAAGTTTTAAAAACTGATTATCAGTATTTTAGTAATGTTTCGCACAAAAACTTAAACATCTGATTATCAATCAGTAATACTTTTAACCCGTTCCGTTGTTTCACTCTCAAAAAATGGGACATTTGAGTTTTTTTAAAAAAAAGCGCCGCACCCTTTTTCAATTTTTTTTCGGGAATCAAAAAATTGGAACATCCCATTTGTTACAAAGCATATAGTCAAAAAAGGCTTGCGTCTGCACGCCATCAGCTGTTATAGATCACTCTAACAGCAACGCATCCTCATCATCAGTAAGGTTAAGCTGGATAGTATCATTCCCGGCTATGCCTTCAATACTGCCGCGGATATGGGCCGCACTTAACAGCACCTTATCCAATTGCTTTTCGCGGGCCTTCCAAAGCTTCTCCATGGCATCCCGCTCCCGCTGGATAGACTGGCGCATACTCATATATCCTTCTCTAATGGCTTTCCATTGCTCCGAAAACTCGCTGCTGGTAAGGTAATCATATAGCAGGTGCATTTTATCACCTTTGTTATCCTGCGACTTGGCCAGGTTTGATAATTTCATCACTCCATCCCTTAAAATGTATGACACCGCCTTTACCTCGTCAAAACTACAGATCCAAACGCCATCACGTTCGCCAAAACAATCCATGCCTTTGGGGTAGCATTGGGTTACAATCACGGCTACATCAACGCCCATGCTGCGCATGTCTTTTTTTAGCTTCTCGATCCAATCCATCGAAAAAGCATTGGTGCGCTTGCTTTCGTAAATAATCTTACCACACTCCTGCCCAAACTGGTTGCGTACGGTTTGCACACAGTCGGCCCCACGCACACCCTTCCCTACCTCACTTATGATATCAAACGGGAAATAATTACGCAATGCTTCTTCCAAAATTAACTCCTGAACTTCACCCTGCAATTGCATGGAGCCTTGTTCGGCTTTGCGCTTCATTTCGTCGGCCAGTTTCTTTTGGTCATCGAGCTGTTTTTCGAGTTCTTTAACTTTTAACTGATACTCGGTATCTTTTATACTATGGCGTTCGGCCTCTTGTTTGCGGATCTGGTCGGTAAGTTCGTTACGTTGCTCCTGCAACTTACGTTGTATGGCAAGCTCCATTTCTTCTTCCTTTTGCTTCAACTGACTTTCGCGCTGCAAAAACTCCAGTTCTTTTTGGCGTGATTGTTTTAGCTTCTCTTCAGTTTCGGCGGCAGAGTTTTTGAGCAGTACAAGTTGGTTCTCAAAATCCTGGCTTATGGTTTTACGCAGGTTATCTTCAAGCGTTTGCTGTAATTGCTTTTTTTCGTTGTTAAGCCGTTGTTCGAAGGCAGCCTGCTGCTGGCGCTCCTTGTTTAAAAACTCCTCGTCCTTTTTGCGGTATTCCTCCTCTTTTTGACGGGTATAATCCATCATTTTAACCCTGAGTTCTTTTTTATACTCCTCGGCCATTACTTCTTCTATCGGAAATCCGAAACCACAACTTGGACACTTAACTTCTGTAGCCATATTACTAAAAGGAAAATTTTTCCTGTAAATCAAAGATAGGGATTTTACGTTTAGCATATTAAAACAGGAGTGCCAGGCTTTATTAACATTATTGCAACAAAATGAAACTATAATGATAACAATCTATTGCAATTGCCGTTTATATTGCCGAAGTTTATAACATGCAGATATTGAGAATAGGAAAGGTAATGTGGAGTCATGATTATGACCTGGCTACATTAGGGTTGGCAAATGACGGAGGCGCATTATTTGCATTTACCCCACCACCACACCATCACACCGGCGAAATTATACTTACCCCTAAAAGTATAGTACTTGACGGCGACGGTTACGAGCACATCCCGCTTGATAGCCTGGAACAGCTATATTTAGGCTTCGACGAATTTTACAAACGCTCAATGGTGCGCAGTAACGGCTTATTCTGGCAACCGCTGAGATTACGTTACAGGCTTAAAGAAGAATTGAAAACTCTATACCTCATTGTTGATCACACCCTGTTTGGTGCTAAAAATCAACTATGGTTTAATACCCTTAAACAACTGCTTTCCCGAAAAGGTTAAGTTAGTTCTATCCTATGTTTTCCGGCATAATGTTCGAATAACAGCGGACGATCCCCTCGTTGCTATAACCGATATTTGTACATTGATAATCCGCTATCAAAAATGAGGAATTAAAAGCATCGGCATATCTAAGCATCGATCATTCACCCCAGGTATATAAAACAAAAAACGGCGCGGGTTATCCGCGCCGTTCCTGTTAATATATTTTTTTCAATTATTTAGCTTTGCCGAACTCGCCGTTAGCTTTGATAGTTACTTCATCGCTAACCATAGCGTTACCAAATTTTGAACCGAAGTTAAAGTCAGAACGTTTGATAGTACCGGTTAGCTGGAAACCTGCATCATCAGCTTTGCTCATTGGGTTTTGGATAGTACCACGGTACCATAAATCAAATGAAGCTGGTTTGGTTACACCATGTAAAGTTAAGTTACCGCTAAGTTTGTAGTGCTTATCAGATGTTTTGGTGATAGCAGTGCTGGTAAAAGTAATGGTTGGGTAAGTAGCAACGTCAAAAAAGTCGGCGCTTGTTATGTGTTTATCGCGCTGATCATTATCGGTACTTACTGAAGCTGTTTGGATGCTGATCTGAAACTTAGCATCGCTGAAATCTGGTTTAGCGGCAGTGATAGTTGCATCATAGTTTTTAAAAATACCGTCAACGTCAGATACCATTAAGTGTGTTACGGTAAATTTAACGTTTGAATGTGCTTTGTCTACATTCCAGGTAGTTTGTGCTGATGCTGCCGTGTACGAAAATGCTGCTGCTAACAGGATAAGAATCTTTTTCATTGTTTTGATCTTTAAATTTCTTTTTTGTTTTGATTTATGCCCCAAAAGTATACAAAGGATCGGAACTTCAAACAAAAAAGATGTTTAAACATCTTTTTATTAAAATCGGATGACAATATACTACCATTTTAGTAGAACTTACAAGAAAAGTAAATTATTTTTGAGTGGCTTAAACCTCACGTTTTTAAGGTTTTTTGTTTATTACGAAGCATGATCATTGCCTTATCAGCCCTTACCTTACGGGTAGCTTCCTGCTTGGCCGAACCAACCCAATCGCAATAGCCCTGTTTGTATGATCTTGACAAACTTTCAAAAAATTCGTTCGCTTCTGCATCGCTGTCAAGCAGTACCTGTAATTCGGCAGGGGTGCCTTCAATATGTTCGCCGGGTTTAAGCATAGTATTTTTCTCGGGGTTTTATTCCGGATAAATATAGTGTTAATTGGGATAAACGTCCGGTTGAAACACCATGATTACAGCCAATAAAATTATTAAAAGGAAGGAGATAGCTAAAAGTGTATCAACCAGCAACTTTTGTTTTTTTGATTCCATATTACTATTAAATTAAACAGTAAAAGCCGCAGGTTAGCTTATATATTGAATATTGTAAAAACGGAGGTGCGACATTATTATTATAGTGTATTTACCTAAAATATGGATGTAACTTAAATTTTATAAAACCTAAAGCAAACAAGAGTGTTATTTGACTTTAATTGAGATTTACTAAATCAAAGTAATTATGTGAGATAGCCCGGCATAACCACCGGGTTATCTTTTTTAGCGCTTCACTTAATGCTTATGAAATGGCTGCTCAAAAAATTCATCCACCTTCTTATTGAATTCATCGGCATGTTCAACCAATGTACCATGGCCTGAGTTGGGCAGGATCCATAAATAAGAATTTGAAATATTCTCTGCTATCTGAACCGTATGCGTTGTTACAATGAGGTCATGATCGCCGGCAATAATAAGCGAAGGGCATTTTATAGCTTTTAGTGCCGATAGCTTAATATTAGGCTCTTTGTAGTCAAGCATAAATATCTTACGATCGTTTTTTTCTTTGGAAGTAGCAAAATGATAATCCTTTTTATCAGCGTATTCTTTTTCCATGTCCTTCCATAACGAGGGGATCAGTGCTGTAGAATCGGGCCAGAGATTGGCGCCGGTCGAGGCTAATTTTATTACCTTTTCGGGATGCCTCATAGCCATTTCGAGAGCATTGATACCACCATCACTCCAGCCTATCACATAAGCCGAATCAATATGCATTACATCAAGTAAAGCAGCAAAATCATCGGCCATCATTTCAAAAGTAAGTGAATCGCGCGGATCGGTCGATTTGCCATGGGCCCTGCTGTCAACAGCAATAACTTTATACTTTTTAGCAAAATAAGGTATGTTTTTCTCAAAAGCATTGATGCTGCCACCGTTGCCGTGTATCATTAACAGCGGCTTGCCTTTACCATAAACTTCGGTGTACAGCTTTATCCCCCTAACATCATAATATTTACCGGCAGCTGCATTATCGCCATAAACAATACTTTTTTGTTGGCTACACGCTATAAATGCCTGGCATACCAATACAATTAACAACAGTTTTTTTAACATCATGATTGTACCTGTTTAAGTTCATTAAATATACATACATAATGCGCAGTTTAAACAGCCATTGCACAAGCGCTACAATTAATTTTTAGATAGCGCTGTAAATCAAACAAGTATTATATTTGCACGCTTTAACAGAAGCGTTTTTTAAACCATACGGTTAAAACAATATCATACCTATAACTATTATAGAATGAAACGTTTATAAACCTGTATACATATATTGTTCATGCCCGCCACCTTTCCAAAAAAAGTTAACATTCTTACCCCACTCATTCCTTTGCTATGCATCCTTTTCACCACTATGTGTTATGGGCAGCAGAGTACAACTGCAGTACCCAATCGGTTTAAATTTAAAACGGTTATCATCGATGCCGGACACGGAGGTAAAGATCCGGGATCGCACGGGGCTTATTCTAAGGAAAAAAACGTTTCATTGAGTATCGCCAAAAAACTGAGGGATGCCATAAATGACGAAATGAGCGGCATTAAAGTAGTAATGACCCGCAGTACCGACGTTTTTATTGAATTGCATAAACGCACGGATATCGCAAACGATAATCATGGCAATTTATTCATTTCAATCCACTGTAACTCATCCCCGCAACGCAAAGGATCATCGCGGGGAACATTGCTGCTTGTTTACGGTTTTCACCGCAGCCAGGAACAACGCGAGGCACTGCGTGAAAATGCTTCCATATTTATTGAAAAGGACTATAAGGAAAAATATAATGGCTATGGTGATGATGCAGCAGTGAATACCATTGTACTTAATGCATTTCAGCAAAAATACCGTAAGCAAAGTATTCAGTTTGGCGATTTGATTGACTACCAATTTCGCAAAACCAATGGCAGGCATAGTTTAGGAGTAAAGGAACAGGGCGTTTTGGTATTGGCGCAAAGCGGTATGCCTGCAGTGCTGGTTGAAACCGGCTTCATTAATAACCCGGCCGACGAAGAATATTTGAACTCGGCCGGCGGGCAAAACGAAATTGTGCGGTCGATACTCACAGCCCTAAAGCAGTACCGTAATAATTTAGAAGGGAATTAATAGCTACCGCTCTTACGTGATCAACTTAATTAAGAATTACGCTTCTCCCTGATATTTATTATTGTCATTTAAATATTTATTTCAGCGCAATTATGAAAAACCTATTTTAACGAGCTTTTATAGCTTATATTATCGATTTTAGTCCAAATTAAATTTATTTTATAAATATTATTAAAAACCTCTTTTGGGGCAAAATATCTTTTGTGTTTCTCCGTTTCAGTGACTCAATAAAACCCAAACACTAACACAAATGAAAAAAATCCTTGTCCTAATTCCTGCATTTTTACTGGCTTTTCAAATCTCAAAAGCCCAAACCGAAAAAGGTTCACAAACACTGGGTATCGATCTGCAATTTATGCATCAGAAATCGACGCAAAACATCTTTCAGTCGTCCCCGAACCCTTATGAATCTGAGGTTAAAAATACAAATTTCAGTATCGGTCCTAACTATAGTTATTTTATAGCAGATAAACTTGATATTGGAGTAAATGTTAATTACGCTCATACCTCCCAGAACAGTAAAAACAGTACTTACCCCAACAACGTAACCTCGCACCAATATGGGGCTACACTCTTTTTAAGGAAGTATTTTATGTTTGGAGATAAATTAGGGCTCCGCGCAGGACCGTATCTTGGATACAGCCGCTACGATTTTAGATCGGTAGATACAAGCACTCCAACTAAAACTGATAACTATACGGCAGGAGCAACTATGGGCCTTGTTTATTATCCTGCAAAAAAACTTGGTTTAGCCGCCACACTGGCTAACTTTTCATATAGTCACAGCAAGGTTAAAGCTGATAACAGCCAGATTGAGAGCACCAATAATGTTAATTTCAATTTGATCAACAACGGATTATTACTCTCTGTATTTTATGTATTCGGCGGTAAATAAGCGCTAAATTTCAAGGCAGGACGATAAGATGCAATATCGTCCTGCTTTATTTTTATTTCGCCCGGTGGATGATAAACCCATTGTGAACAGTTTCCATACCTATTTTAGGGTAATATTCCATAGCTGTTGTGGCCGAAAGCAGTAGAAGCATGGTTTCATCTCCAATGGCTTCTTTAGTTAGTTCGACCAACTTTTTACCTATCCCCTCTTTTTGATAATCTTTAGTAACCGCCAGATCCGAAAGATAGCAGCTGTAGCAAAAATCGGTAAGCGCACGTGATATACCTACCAGTTTATCGCCATCCCAGGCACTCACTACCAGGTTTGAGTTTTGGTACATTCTGGCAATTCGTTCGGCGTCATGCGTTGGGCGTTTCAATCCGGCTGTATCATAAAGTTCTATCACCTGCCGGGCCGATGGTATGGTACCTGTTTTATAAGTTATTTCCATAGTGCTATTGAGTATTTTACATATCTATACCCAAATGTAAGCGGTGACTGCACTATCTCAATAAGCCAGAAACAAGAAAGCAGGTAGTCCAGCGAATTAAAAAGAAAAGCTGTTTAAAGTTTCTGCAATATCCCGTTCAGCATGTTACCATTTTTTAAAAATAACGAATACTGCCAGCACAATAAGCCCGAAACCCACCAGGTGGTTCCAGCCCAGTTTTTCGTTTTTGAAAAGCAGGGTTGTAAATATCATAAACACGGTAAGCGTAATGGCCTCCTGAATAGTTTTTAATTCAACCAGGGTAAAAGGGCCTCCGTTTTCCTTGAAGCCGCCTTCGTTGGCCGGCACCTGGAACAGGTATTCAAAAAATGCAAGGCCCCAGCTTATAAGAATAATGGCTATTAAACTCAGATTTTTACCCCATTCATATTCTTTAAACTTCAGGTGCCCATACCAGGCAAATGTCATGAAGGTGTTGGATATAAACAGGAATGTAACAGTACGTAAGCCTTTCATCAATACAATTTTTTTTCGCAAATATCAATAAATTGAGATTGATAACACCGGCAATTGTAAATTGTTACAGCATTAACTACAACAATTTAAAATTTAAAAACCAGTTCGGCACCAAGCGAAAGGGAGTTCCAATTTTGCTTTCCCGAAACATCACCCAAGGTAAGTTTCTGAGAAAAGAAATTATATTTTGATTCGATACTGACACCCAATTTTGGCGTCACCGGAAATATTACACCTACTTTAGGAGCATAATACAATGACTGCGACCATTTGTCGTAAACAAAGGTATTTGCACCATCAATTTCATAGGCTACTGCAAAGTCAGTAAAATACAGCCCTAAATTTACACCGCCATACACCCTGAAATTATCAGCTACGTCAATATTATAAGCAGCACCGGCATAAGCTGAAATTACAGGCATATCTGCATAGTATGTGTTTACATTTGAGTCGCTGCCCTCAACCGTTTCTGAAATAAAATATTCATGTGGTTTAAAATTAGTGTACCCTAAGCTTAAACTTGCGGTAAAAGGGCCTAAAAATCTGTAAACGCTGGCATTAAAATTAATAGACGACTTAAAAGTATAATTAAAATCCCCTTGCGGTATCTCAACACCGGTACCTGCGGCTACACCCCAGCCATCGCTAAAATTAACGGCTCCACTACCGCCGCCACCATAGGTTAAAGCCCGGCTTGAATGATGTTGCGCTATAGCAGCGTTAGAACAATAAAACAGTACAATTATTAAAAATAGCTTAAAACAGGTATTTGATTTTTTCATGGGGAGGAGGTGCGCCCTGCAGGGAGCACTTAGATAATTGTGTTTAGGAGTCATTACCGTAAAAATAAGCAAAAAAAAGATAACCGGGAACACTAAATTAATTTGATAACAAGGTAAAAGGCACAAAAAAACCCGGACTTAATCAATCCGGGCAATTAAGCATTCAGGATACTAAACTTTATATAGGTTTATAATGATCAATGCTGTTGAACAGAAGCCGGTAACCGCTATTGCAGCTGCGAATCGGGCGTATTGTCAAATTTCCGTTTATAGGCTATCCCTAATGTACACGCTATTATAAAAAGCAATAAAAAACACTCAATGTAAATATGAAAAGGCGAAATATCCTTAAAACGACCAACTATGAAAGTAGAAACATCAGGCAGCAATAAACCAAACAATGGAAAGCCTGCAAACATTCTTAAAATTGCTAATTTTTCCATAATATTTTATTTCAGGGGTAAAAGTTTGATACGACTAATTTACAACTTTAAAGAATAACAAACAATAATATTTTACTAAAAAGCAATTAATATTTTCTTAATGATTAAGAAAGATTAATTATAATTTGAGGCTTAGAGTTTATAATAATCCTCAATTGAACGACCTATTTCCTGTAGCGGAATCAAATGGTCGCCAAAACGATGTTCAATGATTTCCCAATAGCCTTTTGTTAACCTGGTTATGGTATAAAAAGCAGAATAGTTTAATACACTAAACGTAGCCTGATTAGTAACCGAAGGAATAATTTTATAAGTTCGTCTATTAACTTTTAGTTCAAAAGGTTCCATGGGCGTCAGTTTACACAAAAATATTGTGTAGCATACAGATATGCAAGCTCAATGCACCCCGTATTTTAACCCATATTGCACTACGTATTTTTACCCAAAAAAAGGGTTAAAAAGGCATTGCTTTTATCAACTCGAGTACATTTTGCTTTATTGCAGGGTCATTTTCGATGATTTGAACAAGTTCATTATCATCTGAAACAGAAACAATTACAAAATTCTTATCCTGGTTCCAGAAATCACCGCTTATAACAACTTTACCATTGCTTTTAAGGTTATCGTAATAACCTCTCCTATCGGCTAAGCATTGTTGATTATCTGCCGGATTACTAACTTCTTCAAAAAAGAGCATCACATGATGCGGATCTTTATAGGCTGATGCATGTACCATAAATTACTTATTTTTATTCAGATACTTAATTATTCAATTTGTTAAGCTAAACAGGTAACCTCAGTAAGAATATTACCCGGAGCATTAAAATAAAATCCGTAACCACCACGTAACGGCCCCGGTGACTGTGATACATTGACACCAGCTTCTTTAAGGCGATCATAAACTTCGGCCACTTGTTCATAGCTATCAACCAAAAAACCGATATGAAAAGCATCGGGATAATTGTTATTGCCATTACGATTAAAGGTATCGGCCATAAGCACCAGGATAAAACCGTCTTTACCTTCCATTACAGCCAGCATATTATTCCCTTTTATATCCGTGCATTTAAAGTTAAAATGTCGCTCAAAAAATTCAGAACTGGCAACCACGTCGGTAACAGACAGGTTAACATGATTAAGCTTAATATTGGTTACAGACATAATGATTAGGGTTTTAATGCTTTTAATACAAGACCAAGCGTTTGTTCCATCAGTTTGTCATTCAGTGCAAAACTGTTATTCACATAGCTGTTACCCTGATTATGAAACTTGATAAGCTGATAAAGAGGCGCGTAAGCCACGGACCAATAAACTTCAAAAGGTAATGGGATAAGCTGTTTCTTTTCTTCGGCATTGCGCATAAATGCCCCTAAAATCTCCCCAAAATTAACAGTAAGCATCGCCGTTACTTTTTCATAAAAATGCGTATAGCGCATGATCTCAATAAATTCCATATCTAACGGACATTGAATGAAATATCTAAGCCTGTTGTGCCATTGTACCCTTAACCCGTCCGCAAAATCCATATCAGGCGAAAAGTTTTGAAGACTAAAAGCCATCATTTTTTCGGCAACACTAACACAAAGGCTGCTTATAAGCTCCTCTTTATCTTTGTGATAGATGTAGATGGTTGCAGGCGATACGCCTACAATCTTTGCAAGCTTATTAATCCCAAACCCGTCAAGCCCTTCGGTAACTATCATTTCAATAGCTTTCTGACGTATTTGCTGTTCCTTATGTTCGTCTCGTGGTCTCATTTCAATACAAATATAAGTGAGCGTTCGTTTATTTAAGATTTTATTTCTTCCTTCTAGGTCAGATTATCATCATAATTTCTTCAAAAGACTGAACGCACCAATACTTACAGATCACTAAGTTTAAGAAAAACCTAATAAAACGTTTAATTTCTTTTCATTAAAACAATAAATCGGGCTATATGTTAATCATGGGCTCAAGTAATAGCGCATGATACGTTTAACAAGGAGTTTTAATGACGATTGAATCGAATTTTACAAATTTCAATCAAAAGATTAATAAATTTATTTAACTCATAAATAATTAATGCTTAACTTAGCATTATCATATTAAACATCAACAATCATGGAAAATTTAACAATTTTACGAATGTTCTTCTGCTTCCCACTGGTTGGTTTGTTATTGCCCGATGCAGGTATCTTATTGTCGAATTATCCCGGCCCGGTTCCGGTAATTCATGTGGTAATTGAAGCTGCGTTATTACTTTGCATTTCACTTTGCACCGCGGCCATTGCATACAGCAAAAGAAAAAATCAGGATCAAACTAACGAAGCTTCTTTTTCTTAAGCTATTGTGTAGAAACGGGAAGTACACTGTTTGGGATTAATTAACCGGCTAAAGTTGGGGTCTTTATGCCCCATATCTACCCTGTACTTTCCGGCTTTCTATTCATTCTTATTAGTTTGCAACATATTTCATAATGGTATAAGTTTTGCCTTAATCAATAATAGTTTTTTTATTGATATTTGATAAAACCGCTGACACCTTCATGAAAAGAATTCTATTTCTGCTTTTTTTACCCCTATACTCATTTGCTCAAACAGCAGGGACATATATTCAGCAGGGAAACTCAAAAGCCAATACCAGGGATTATAAAGGCGCCATACAAGACTTTACGCACGCCATAGAATTAAATGCCCAAAACGCCGATGTTTTTTATTACAGGGCAAATGCATATGGCAATATCAAGGAATACAAAGCCGCCATTAATGACTATGCTCAGGCTATTACCCTAAAACCCAACTTAACCAATGCTTATTTGTATAAGGCTAATGCCGAAGCCGCAATACAGGATTACCAAACTGCTATCACAGATTTCGACAGGGCTATAGCACTTGGGCCAAAAACAGCAGATATGTTCCATTACAGGGGCAATGCCAAAAGCAACCAGGGGGACTATCCAGGTGCTATTGCCGATTTTACAACAGCGCTTCAATTTACGCCTAATAACGCCGAACTATATAAATACCGTGGTTTAGCTAAAAACAACAATAACGATTTTACAGGGGCCATTGCTGATTATAACGCAGCAATTAAACTAAGTCCCAACAGTGCCGAGATTTATCAATATATGGCCGGCAGCAAGGCCAGTATAAATGACTATAATGGGGCCATTGCCGATTATACCAAAACACTATCTCTTAATCCCAATAACGCCGAAGCTTATTTTTACCGCGCCAATACCAGGGCGAAACTAAATGACTTTAAAGGCGCTGTTGATGATTATAAAAAAGCGGCGGCTATAAATCCTAATCAAAAAAACCTTTTGCTTTACATGGCCAACGCCCAAAGCAGTCTTGGTGATACCAATGGAGCTCTTGATTATTTTAACAAGGCGATAGCTCAATCCCCCAAAAATGCAAACCTGTACATGTACCGCGGTATTATCAAAAGCGATAAAAAAGATCATCATGGCGCCCTGGAGGATTTTAATAAAGCCCTTGCACTTGACCCTAAAAATGGCGATGCATACCAAAGCCGTTCATTTTCAAAACTTGCATTAGGCAATTATGAAGGCGCCAAACTTGATGCCGATTCGGCAATTAAAATAAATCCAAACAGTATAAGTGCTTATGTGAGCCTAAGTAAAGCTAAAATGGCTTTAAAAGATACCGCTGGAGTTATCGCCGATTTAACAAAAGCAATTAGCATGAATAATAAAAGCGATGAAGCTTATCTGTCACGTGGCGATGCTTATCGCGACCTGGGGATTCCGCTCGCCGCCATTGACGACTACACCAAAGCTATTGCTATAAATCCAATTTATACCTATGCTTTTTTAAATCGCGCCATTGAAAAAACTAAACTGGGTGATTATGCCGCCGCTGTAAAAGATCTCGAAAAACTGATAAGTATCGCTCCCCAACAGCAAAATGGCTATTTGCGACTGGGTAAAATCAATAACTTTTATAAATACACCAATAACGGCGTGCAGCTTTTCACTAAAGCAATAGCATTAAACCCGACAATTGCCGATTTTTACCTTTACCGAGGTGAAGCTAAGGCTGCCTCCGGAGATGCCAAAGGTGCCATGGCCGATTATAACACGGGAGTACTTAAAACTCCAAAAAACATCACATTGTTGTTGAAACGGGGCTTAACCAAAGCAGATGCCGAAGACAATGCCGGTGCGATTGCCGATTTCAATAACGCCCTCAAAACAGATTCACTATCAGACTCAACAGCACTGGTGTGGCAGGCAAGAGGTTTTGTAAAGGGCAAACTTAAAAATTATAAAGGCGCCCTTAACGACCTTGACCGTGCAGTATCAATTTACTCAAACGACGAAACATTTTTAATCAGGGGCGATACAAAAGTGGCTATGAAGGATTATGCAGGCGCTGCCGATGATTATCATAACGCCATTTATATGAATGATGCCAATATAAAGGCTTATTCGCATAGCGGTATCGCTAAAAGTTACCTTGGCGATGCCCAGGGCGTAAAGGATGACTTTGCTGCAGTGTTTAAAATTTCACCTAACAACCCGGATCTATATATTGACAGAGCTATTGCCAAAATAAATTTGAAAGACCCCAACGGTGCCATTTTGGATTGTAATACTGCTATAAACCTCGATGCTAAAAACAATCGGGCTTACTTACAAAGAGGACTTGCTAAAATAGCCGTTGACGATAAAACAGGAGGATGCGCAGATATGAATAAAGCTTTAAGCATGGGGTCAAAGGAAGCACCCGACCAAATATCAAAATATTGTAAATAACTATAACTTCTTATTTACAATACCCGTATAATAATATGTAACTATTAACTGATCTATAAAAACGAAGCCCCGAAAGGGGCTTTTACATTTAGCCGGTTTTTAATCCGGCTAAACAGCCTTTTTATCTCCTAGATGTAATTGTTCGCGCAGTTCCTTCATCTCTATTTCGTAGGCTCGCATACGGGCTTGTAAAATATCAACCTCGGTACGCATCATCTGTATTTCAGTAATAAGCTTAGCCGATTCGGGTTTGTTGATCATTTTTTCGCCGGTACCAAGAATAAGCCATTCGGGCGAGTATTTAAGCTGAAAACAAAGCTTCCGGATAAGATAATAGCTAATATCCTGCTTTTTGTTAATCACCTTACTAATAAAACCCTGGTCAACGCCAATAGCTCCGGCAAGCCCTAACTGGCCGCCATGCTCTTTCACAACAACCTTTAACCGTTTTATAATAGCTTCGTCAGACATAAGTGACTGCAATAATAATCATTTTGTTTATCCGTGCAATATATAATTACTTTATTGAACAAGCCTTGAAACAAAAAAGGTCAAATGCCCCAACAGCAAATGACCTTAAAGTAAAACTAACCAACAAAAACTATATATGACAATAAAAATAAGCTTAGGTTAATAGCAAAAATTATTTATTTCCTAACTTTTCAACAAGCTCGCCAAGTTTATTATTGTAAACAGACAAGCTGATCTTTCCTGCATTATAATCAACGGTTATTTGTTTCAGGCTTGCCTCTAATTCTTTGCCGGTATTCGCATGAAAGGCATTAACGCTAAGCTCTGTATTAATCCTGCTTAATTTCTGATCCATACTACGCTGCATAAGTAATGGCTGTACATCATTTGCATTTTTTAACAGCAAATCAACCCTGCGCCTTTGTTGTTTATCAAACTGTAAAATAACAAATACTAACCCCAGGCCTGCTATCAAAAACAAATAAAAATAATCCATATCCCCCTGATATTAAACGTTCGTTATACATTTTAATACGAAGCCTATAAAATAAGGTTGCATAATATTAAAAACTTTTTTGATTATTTCTTTTAACGTTAAAATTACATCTGTTACAGATTTTAAAATACGCTTAAAAAGCCGAACTTTACATTTATAATCCCTTAACAAAAGGGACACATAAAATTGCGATCATTATGAAACCGGGCGATAAGGTAATTTGTATAAACGACAAAATAGATCCCGAAAAGATGGCTGAAATACAGCAGGATTTTGAGATATGGATCACCAAAGATAAGGAATACACCATACGCGAAATACTGGACAATAATGGCATAGTAACCGGCTTATTGTTGGAAGAAGTACACAATTTTCCGAAATTTTTCAAGCTGATAAACCGTTTTCAGGAACCGGCATTTGCCCAGTGGCGTTTTCGCAAACTAAATTATGCAAGTCCGCAGGCAGAAGCTATTGACGAAGAATTGGTACTTGTTGAGCAAAACGAAAAAGAACAACAACAGGTAAAGGTAAAATAGCCCGATGATCATAGCCCGCTTATCTTAGCTTTAAAAATGCCGACTTGTTAAAATAAGTTAAACATTTTGCCGTAACCCATTCATAAACGGATATTTATATAGCAAAACGCTATCTATAATTATCCGTTTATGAAGAAGCTACCCGCGTTATTTTCATTGATCACATCAATTGGCTTGTGGTATGCCTGCACCCAACACCCGCAAAACAAAAATACCAGTGATAAGTCCACTGTAAAAATCAATAATCGTGGCGTTAATATTGCCTATACTGATACAGGCAAAAGTGATACTACATTATTATTTGTACATGGCTGGTGCATTAACAAAAGCTATTTTAACGAACAGGTAAAGTACTTCGGCAATAGATACCGGGTTATAACTATGGATTTGCCAGGTTACGGCCAATCGGGCAAAAATCGAAATTCATGGACAGTAAATGATTTTGCCGGTGATGTAACCTCAGTAATAACCACCCTTAAGCTAAAAAACGTAATACTCATTGGCCACTCCATGGCTGGTGAAATAATTGTACAAGCCAAACTCAATGCGCCACAACAGGTGATAGGCCTTGTAGGTATCGACAATTTTAAAGGATTTGATGGTAAGCCCGAAACTCCAAAATCAAAAGCTGATTACGCGGAAGCTATCGCTATGCTAAAAAAGCATTTTAAAGCGGTAGCCACTGCTTACTTTAACCAGGATCTTTTTTACAAAACAACCAGCACAGCCATCAGGAAACGCGTATTAAACGATGTAACAAATGCTGATAGCACTATTGCCATAGCAAGCATGGAAGACAATAATTTTAACACTGTATCCAAACTCAAAGCCACCAAAACAAAACTTCATCTTATTAACAGCGATTACACTCCTAATGATACAATTGGCTTTATCAAAGCAGGCATCCCCTATCAGCTATTGCAGATACATGCCACCGGGCATTTTCCCATGGTTGAAAAGCCTGCAGAATTTAACAAGCTTTTGCAGCAGGCTGTTAATCAAATTTAGTTGCTGCAAAGCTACATATAGGTGTATTAAATGACTTTGTACATTATGCAATAAATGCCAATCAGCATAATTAAATACTAACTTTAATAACTGTAGTCACTTGCAATCCCCTCTTCCACAAGCTGCGTAAGCAAATTCTTCAATATAGCTTCCCGGGTCCATTGCTGTTCAGGTAAAGAAGCATCATCCTTATACCAATGTACGGGGGAATTAATTTCAATACGGGCCTTGTAAGCAAAGTTCTTGGTTGGGTGTAATTTAGTTCCTTCGTAGCTATTCAGGTTTTCGGCCTTAATGATCCGGGCCATGTCACGTATCCTGATATCTACCTGTAGGCATTCATCAATTGAATTTTTAAAATCCTGTTTATCTTCCAGCCACAAAGTAAGTACTTCATCTGTAAGATCGTGCTCGGCAATGGTGATCCGGCTGTAATCATAATCAACCGATATAATAAGCCACCAAAGCTGGCTTTTAAGTTTTTGAGAAATTTTTATCATGATAATTATTGTATTGATTGCGTATTATTTTAATTGGTCATTATATTATAAAAGCTGCAAGCTGAATTATTGCCGGTTAAAAGCAGGCACCCATCCCGGCAAATATTTTTGAATAGCTGCAATTTCATCCCGATACTTTTCGCATGCGGCCCTGTATCCCTCAAAGCGTTGTAAAACCTCATGTTCATTTACATTATCCGAGGTATTGGGATAGTTACTATCCCCTGCCGATTGCTGAAGCGCCGAAAAAGCTATATACATAGTAGTATTATATTGAATTTATTTATTGGTATTATTTCTTGATTTTAAATTACAGAACACTGTATTCTCACAAAAGAATACTCTTGATAAAATAGTCTTTAAATTTTATTTTCCGAATAATTTAACTTACATTAGCAATTATCAACAAAACAAATATACAGAATAATCTTTATTATAATCAAGAAAAATCTTTAATTTATTTTCATCATGGAAGACGAAGTAAAACCAGGCAAAATAAAGACTGTACGCCCCGAGACCTTAGAGTTTATCATACTCTACAATCAACTTAAAGGAAAAGCCTTTAATGGTAATGCTCAATTAGCAGAAGCATTAGGCTTTAACTCCCCAAGCTCAATCACTGAGATAATAAAGAGCCGGCAAAACATAGACCCAGAAAAACTCCGTATTTTTAAAGAAAAATATAAAGAATACATAACTGGAGAAAAAAAACAGAACTTTTCTGAATCAAAAACTGTATCCAAACACAGTGAGGGCATCCCTATGTATGAAATTTCTGCAACTGCTTCGGGGGTTGAAGTATATAATGACATTAATGATTCGCAGCCGGTTGGCCATATGAATTTTCCAGGCATTGAAGATTGTGATTTCGCACTTCCTGTTTGGGGACACAGCATGTACCCGTATCTTGAAAACGGCTGCTGGGTTGCCTTAAAAATAATTCATGATAAAAAGATCCTGCCAGGTGAGGTTTATTACATTGAATGGGGCGACTATCGCATGTACAAACGTCTGCTTGCCGGAGATATTCCTGATGAGGTAATTGCTCATTCAGATAATACTACCGAAATGGTTGGTAACCGGCTCAAATACGCTCCATTTATTATAAAGGTGGCCGATATTAAAAAACTTTGCCTGGTTAAAGACATCCACAAAAAACACAATCACTAAACTACATGGCGGCTGCAATTTTGATATTTCCCTTGCAGCCGCCATTACCATTCTGCCCACTGCTACAAAACATCTGACGCCTGCAACATTCTTACAACTCTGCAGTTATTATAAATAAAGGTCATTTGTTAACATCTGCCTTATATTCGGCTCATTTGTTAAACCTTTCAAGATTCGGGCAATCAAATTCAAAGAGCCTTAAGCAAGGCTATTTTTTAATCATGCAAAGTGAGATATTAAAACTTATCATTAATGAATTCAACGTTGGCAACTGGATACAAAATTTTGCGTTTTATATATTTCTGGCTTTCTTACTCCGAACAGTAATCATACAAACAAAATCAACGTCAAAAATTAAATTGAAAAGCAGACGCGCCTTGAAGTAACTCAATTATTTACAGAAGACAAACCATCAGGCATTAAAACTTCTATAATTTAGCCGTAATTTTCTTTTTATAGATAAAATGACAATCCGACTGGCCACGCTTAGCGATATACCGCAGATATTAACCCTTATTACCGATGTAGTACCTGTCATGAAAGCAGCAGGTAACTTTCAATGGGATAACGACTACCCCAACAAACAGGTATTTACTGAAGACGTTGGGCTTAACCAACTTTGGGTAGCAGAAATCGCCGGATCCATAGCAGGCGTGGCCGCCATAACTACCGATCAGGATGCAGAATACGCTCAGGCTGGTCTTGATATCACCGAAACTGCCATAGTAACGCATCGGCTTGCTGTAAATATCGACTACCAGGGGCGCGGTGTGGCGGCAGCACTTTTAAAGCAAGCCGAATATGAAGCTATTCAACGCGCAATAAGCATATTGCGAATTGACACCAACATTGCCAATCAGGCAACACAAAAGCTGTTTCCAAAACTGGGTTACGTTTTGGCAGGGGAAATTAGCTTAGACATAAGGCCCGGCTTAAGATTTCTGTGCTATGAAAAGCGGCTCAATAACAAATAATGGCACTTTGTCCGGGCATAATGCTCCATCAGCATCCATCAAAATTTCACACATTCACACTAAGTCTACAATCATTTCTCAATAGTTATTCACAATTGGGCATTTTATCAACAATTACCTGTTAGTTTATTTTTTATTCAGCTATATTTATCGTAATTATAAACCGAAGGCCCTCCGCCCGGAATCATAAAGCTGTAACAAAAGAGAAGAAGATGGACCCTATAATGACGCTGGTAATTGTTGCTATTATTGCTGCTATAGTTTTAGTAGAGTTTAACAAACAACAAAAAGCAAAAGTGAGCGATAATACACCTATCACTTTTGACGTTCAACAAGCTTATTTACTTAAAGCTGCTGAATATAAGATAGAAGTAATAGAAGACCATCAAAAGCACAGCACAGGCTCAAGCGACACTAATATTCAACATCTTGAAGAAGAACTAACACAGCTAACCAAAGCTTTCGAAAAAGGAGACATCCAGTTAAAAGAGTTCAATTTAAAGTTAGATACTTTACTCAACAATCTTGACCCGGCCAATTTTTCGCTGGCCCAGGCTTCTTAACTTTTATTGATCAATTAAATAAAATGCTATTTCAGGAGTACTACATATCCTGATAATGGTTTGCTGCCATCTTTAAGGTCAACTACATAGTAATATGTACCTGAAGGTAGTACATAACCATTAAAAGATCCATTCCAATCTTTACTATAACCTACCGAACGAAATATTCCGGTACCATACCTGTTAAACACATTCACCGTGCAGTTTGGGTAAGCCGCAAGTCCGGTTATGCTCCAGGTATCATTAACACCATCACCATTTGGAGTAAAAGTATTGGGGATAAGCATTTGTTCAAGCACATTAACCTTAATACTGGCCGATGCCTGGCACCCTCCTGCAGATGTTACCATTAATGTATATGTGGTAGTTACTACTGGCGATGCATTTGGGGCTGAGACTGACGGGTTACTTAACCCAACCGAAGGCGACCAACTATAATAAACAATTCCATTGGATAGTGTTGGCGATAAGGTAACACTTTCACCTTTTTTAATAGTAACATCGCCGTTAAACGCAACGGTAGGCAGCGCTTTAGTTTGAATGGGCGCTGCCGGGTCCGAAATTGCACGCAAAGGACCACAATCACTTGTATTGGTCAGCGTAACGGTTACCTTATCAGCAGCTGTTATAGTAGCTGGTACCGGGAATATTTTATTGTTATAATGCTGATCGATACCATTGATCTCCCAACGATAAACAGAATTGGTGGTTTCAGTGCCATGGGTGTTTGCCACAAATGTTACCTGCTGTCCCGGGCAAGCCAGATCTGGTTGCTCTATTGTTACCATCGGAGGTGTTAATGGCACAAATTGGGGCGATAGCGGGTCCGAGATTGCACGCAAAGGGCCACAATCACTTGTATTGGTCAGCGTAACGGTTACCTTATCAGCAGCTGTTATAGTAGCTGGTGCCTGGAATGTTTTATTATTATAATGCTGATCGATACCATTGATCTCCCAACGATAAACAGAATTAGCATTCTCAGTATCATGAGTGTTTGCCACAAATATTACCTGCTGTCCCGGGCAAGCCAGATTCGGTTGCTCTATTGTTACCACCGGAGGTATTAATGGCACAAATTGGGGCGATATCGGGTCGGAAATTGCACGCAAAGGGCCACAATCACTTGTATTGGTCAGCGTAACAGTTATCTTGTCAGCAGCCGTTATAGTAGCCGGTGCTTGAAATGTTTTATTATTATAATGCTGATCGATACCATTGATCTCCCAACGATAAACAGAATTAGCATTCTCAGTATCACGAGTGTTTGCCACAAATATTACTTGCTGTCCCGGGCAAGCCAGATTCGGTTGCTCTATTGTTACCACCGGAGGTATTAATGGCACAAATTGGGGCGATATCGGGTCGGAAATTGCACGCAAAGGGCCACAATCACTTGTATTGGTCAGCATAACAGTTATCTTGTCAGCAGCCGTTATAGTAGCCGGTGCTTGAAATGTTTTACTGTTATAATGCTGATCAACATTATTGATCTCCCAGCGGTAAACAGAATTAGCATTCTCAGTATCATGAGTATTTGCCACAAATGTTACCTGCCGTCCCGGGCAAGCCAGATTCGGTTGTTCTACTGTTACCGTTGGCGGTGTTAATGGCATAAATTGGGGCGATACCGGGACTGAAGTTGCACTCAGAGGCCCGCAATCACTTGTATTGGTCAGCGTAACAGTCACTTTATCGGCTGTAGTAATTGTAACCGGTGCCTGGAATGTTTTATTGTTATAATGCTGATCGATATTGTTGATCTCCCAGCGGTAAACAGAATTAGCATTCTCGGTGCCATGGGTGTTTGCCACAAATGTAACCGACTGCCCCGGGCAAGCTAAATCTGGTTGTTCTGCTGTTACAACCGGGTTTACCAATGGTATATACATGGGTGATGCCGGGGCAGAAGTAACGGATGGCGAAGTGGTACAATCAACTGTATTGGTCATCGTTACCGTTATTATATCAGTACTGCTAACATCAGAGCTTATAAAATTTACACTATTAGGCCCAGTGGGGATTCCGTTTACATACCACTGGTAATTTAAATTATTGGCCGGATTGGGTGTCAACGCCACAAGTATCACTTGCTCGCCGGGGCAACCTAAAATTTGTTGATTAATGCTTACTTCAAGTGTCATGATCTCGTTTACTACCCCGCTTACAGGCACTTGAACATCCGCTACCCCAGTTGATTTTAATAACACATTCCCGGTTATATTTCCGACGGGTGCTGTAGCTGCAGAACGAACATACACGGCAATTCCGTCACCATCGGGTGGGAACTCCAAATCAGCAAGAGGTATAGTAACAGTATTGCTATAACCGCCAACCGGCGTCAACGACACTTCAAAGCTGGGAGGAGCTATAACAACTGCATCACTGGTAAGGTTTATTCCCGCAACCATGAACGTTTGATAATTTGCAGATGCCGTCCCAACGCAGGCCGTAATAGTACCACTGGCGCTACTATTATTGATAATGGGCTTTGTCACATCATCAACTTCTATACTCAATATAAATTTACTGCTACCCGCTGCGTTATATGCGGTAACTGTATAATTAGTAGCGGGCCATAAAACTGTAGGTGTACCGGTAATAATGCCTGTTTTCGGGTTAAAAACAAGACCGGCAGGCAAAGCTTTATCAATGGTATAACCGGTTGCTATAACCTGTTTTATAGCATTTTTACCATACTCTGCCACATATAAGTTACCATCCGGCCCCATTGTTATACCGCTCGGGCTACTGAAATGAACATTAGTACCAACCCCACTTTCGGCTCCTATGGGCCCGCCGCCAGCTATAGTTTTAACCTCACCATCCGGCGAAATTCGTCGCACAGTGCCCGCGCCACCGTCAGTAACATATAAATTGCCGGATGGATCAATCGTTATACCTACAGGATATTGGAAGTTAGCAGTTGTTCCGTTTCCATCATGTGTACCGAAGGAACCACTACCCGCTATTGTTGTAACCTGCCCGTTAGGGGTAATTTTACGGATTACAAATCCGGCCTGATCTGCAACGTAAATATTCTCATCTTTATCAACTGTAAGTCCGGCCGGCTTGTTAAACTTTGCAGCAGACCCAATACCATCTAACGTACCCGCCACCGGCTGCCCGGCAAGTGTATATACATATCCGGAGGGAGAAATCTTTCGGATTGCGTTATTACCATCTGATACATACAGATTATCATCCTTGTCAATTGCAATACCATTAGGATTAATGATATTTGCTACATTACCCGGACCATCGGCAGTTCCAGCTTGGCTAATACCGGCAAAAATTGTAATTATCCCGGAAGGGGTGATTTTTAGAATGTT
The DNA here is from genome assembly GCF_059690695.1 of Mucilaginibacter sp. A5337. NCBI lineage: Bacteria > Pseudomonadati > Bacteroidota > Sphingobacteriia > Sphingobacteriales > Sphingobacteriaceae > Mucilaginibacter > Mucilaginibacter sp. A5337. Next base: position 379,840 of record NZ_JCAWEC010000001.1, read on the forward strand.
GTGATTACTGTAATTGGCTACAAACAAATTGCCACTTTTATCCTTAACAACACCGCGGGGGTTATTAAGCTTCGGCACATTAAAAGGAGGGCCGGGTAATGCATCAGTAGCTATTGACGAAACCTGCCCGGAAGCACTTATCATACGAATCCCACCACCACTTTCTGCTATGTAAGTATTGCCGTCGGCATCCATGCTTATACCATATGGCAATTTAAATTGCGCGGTAGCTGCGCCACCATTTACATTGCCAAACTGCCCCGTACCTGCTATAATCTTAGTTTCACCATATATAGTGGCGGGTACAGCGCCACCTGTATTAGAAGGGCTTAAGGGCGTTATTGCAGCACCATTAATATAAACGTTGAGGGTAGTATAAGTAATATCGGGCGCCTGGCCAAAAGCCGAAAAGGCCATAAGCCAAAGCGCTATTGCTGCTGTTGCCGGTTTCAGGAAAGTATACACACTGCTGTTATTTTAAATTGTAAGCAAGTTTGTGGATCCCGGAATATGAAAGATAATAAGAGCAGATATAATTGGCCATTAAATTGCAGGTAAGGTTATAGTAATCTGTTTTATATCATCAGTCTATCAATTACTTATAGACATACTAAAATAAGTCTTTTCCGGCAACTACTGGTCAGTTAATTCATTTAATATGATTTTAATTATATAGTTTCACATTACAGATAAAACAAAAAAGCCGGCATGGCCGGCTAATATTTTGAAAAAGAAGAATAAATGTTTTAATTGGTATTAATTACGTCTGAAGCCGCCTTTTTGACCACCACCGTTAAAGCCAGGACCTTTATCTTCGGCTACGTTAACCGTGATCCTGCGGCCATAATAACTTGCTCCATTCATGCAACGTATCGCTTCTTTCGCTTCATCCTCGTTAACCATCTCCACAAAACCAAAACCCTTACTCTCTTTTGTTTCGCGATCCTTAATGATCCTGAGCGATTTAACAGGCCCAAAATCACCAAAAACAGCTGTTAATTCGGCCTCATCTACTTCTAAAGGAAGACCTGCAATAAATACTTTCATCAATGTTTTTAAAATTTGCGTAAAGGTACGAAAAAAGAGCCATATTCCCGCCTCTCCGGGCATTAATGATCATTAGGTAATGGCTTTTTTACCTTCATATTACTGAATAAAAATTTCCAAACCAAATGTTAAAAACAGAGCCGGATTTTATTTAAGCTGCAGCTCAAAACTGCCCTCAACGCGGTAAAATGGCGAGTCGGATTTATCATCCTTGGCTAAAAAGGTAAAGAAAGTACCTTTGGCAATCATGTTTTCGTGGTTATACTGGTCCATATCAATTTTACCAAAATCCTGTTGCCCGGCATACCTGGTAAGTGTGTATTGAAGTAAAGGTTTTTTTTCATCAACCTTAAATAAAAACTGGCTTCCTGCTACATCACTGCTTGTTTTTACCGAAGCCAATCCTAACGAGCTGATACCAAAACTCATGTTATGCGCTTTATTAATTGCAGTGATGCCAAAATATTTATTATCACCATTATGCACGTTTATGAACGCTATCGAATCCTGGCTGGCATCAAATGTGTAAGTTGAATCTTCGATGGTAACCTTTAAAGTTCCTTTACCTGCAAGAAAATTACCGGGAGTATTGATGATGTTTACTGATGATACGCTGTCTTTACTACTTGTTGTTTTAACCGCGTTTATATCCTTCACTTCCTCATCTTTTTGACAGGAAGTTAAGGCCACCGAAATGGATAAACTTAGTAAAACAAACAATTTAGTAAAACTGGTACGTATCATAGGCTCATTGGCGAATAAACATAGCAATAAATAATTACAAATCTCATTAAATATGGTTAAACAAATTAATTTTTTAACTTTTTTTAACCTTTGTATGATATACGTCAATATTCATGCTAAAGTTGCCCTTTTCGGCACGACAAAGCACTTTTAATAAAAATGCAAAAACAAGTATGCAACCGGCTGCTTTCAGGGATTTTCGATGCCTAAAATTATAAAAGACAAAATCAAGACTACTGACAATCCACTGCCAATCAGCTCAATACATACACATTAAAACACTTCGCCTACATTTATAAACAAGCCTCGTGACCCTTCACGCCCAAAACCGTAGTCAATGGCTATGTTGGTTTTGGATACCTTATTTAGCTTAACCCTTAAACCAGCTCCAAAACCGGGCTGTATAGATTGCAAAGCCGTGCCCGGTGCCGCCGAAAATGATTCGCCGTTTGCAAAAGCTACACCTCCAAGCAAACCATTGCGGGTGACCTTAAACCGGTATTCGCTTTCAAGATAAACCATTTGCGCTCCACGAAATCTGCCTTGTATATAGCCGCGTCCGGTAGTAAAGCTGGGATCATGTCCTGTGGCTGGCAGATCAAGATATGCAGGCCGGCCATTAATTACCAACCAGTTATATGACCAAAAGGCCAATACGTTATCAGAACTTTCAGGAAATCTGAAATATTTACGTATGTCAACAATTAAAGAACGCCAGGCCGTTGTGCTGCCTAAAAAAGTATAATTATCCCGGTACTGTAACGAGGTGTAAAACCCGCGCGATGCATTGATCGGGTTATCGCGACTATCATACAATCCGCTGAATGTTATCCCGGTTGATATAGCACGGCTAACAGAGCCGTACCTTTCATAATCAGAGGTTTTTCCGTTCAACTGCCCTTTCTCGTACATATTCCATCGGTCATCAAAAATATAACCCAAGCCGGCATAAAAATTTCCGGTTATATTGCGTAAAACGGTTTCATGAAACCGGAAAAAACTGTAAACCAACGGATTTTCATTATCCCTGTCAGAATTACTGCCTAAGCCAAAACTACTTTGCGGATATTTGTAAAACCTAAAATCACCTATAAAGTCATACTTATTATTTTTTGACCAGATGTTTGATTGTATGGGGATGATCACCTGCTTATTCTGAGTATAAGCGGGATTTACGGTTATAGTAGAGATCCGGGTATTAGGAGCTAACCTGAAAATCACATTGCCGGATATAGTACCAGCCAAACCTGTTTGCAAAGTATATCCTATAGCCGGGATAATTGATATTACCGGTTTTGAGGTTACGGAATCAACCTTGCCGGGTTTATTGCTTTCATGAAAAATGGATCCGATAACATCAAAAATATCTTTTTCGAAGGTAGTGTCGGGGTGGGTAACCAGTACTGTATCTTTATATTTAGTATGCCCTATAGGGATGTATTTTTGATCCTGGGCATGCACACTGACGCCTATGAGCAAGCCTGCAAATATTAAAATGCCTGTTTTATTAATACCCATTATAATTATTCGATGCAGGGATGTGTAAAGGTTATATCCGTGCAATTATAAAATAATTATTTAAGTTATTTGTTTGTGCAAAGTCTTATTGCGCCTTCAGCCGCGGATCAAAAGTAAACTTACTCACGCTACTGATAGTTATTTTATCATAGTCGGGATGGGCCGGATTAAACAGGTAATTATATTCCAGATCGATAATTGCCGACGGAACTTTTAAAACAGCCGTTTCCATTTTACGCAGCCAGGTATCGCCAAGCAACTGCGTAACAGGATAATTAATTACTTTATGCCAGTTAGCATTAAGTTTTTGCAGTTTGTTTACAGTGATTTCAAAAACGGGCAGGTCATCAGGTATTTGAAATATAATAACCGAAAAATCACCCGCATATAACGCAGTTCCGGGTGAATGCGCTAATTTTTCAAGACATGAAAGCGCTAACGAACCACCCGTATAGATCATATATTGTCCCAATGAGTTCCAACGACCGTCGATGCCCGAGCCCTTACGGTCGCGTGCATATTTGGTTTGGCTTATCCTGTAAACGTTCAAAAGGTGGTGTAGATAGATTAATAAATTATTTGGTAAACATAGATTTACGTTAAAAGGTAATCTATAATTCAATAATTGATATTATGCAAGCACACCGTAATCAATACGTATAAGCTGACTTATTACAATACTGATGCCTGTTATTGTATCAAGTAAATCATAAGGAATGGCATCAATGCCCGGGTTATAATGCTTTAACCAGCCTTTAAATTCATCAAGAGAGCCAAAGGTATCAAGGCCTTTATCAAAAAGTTCAAAAAGTTGGATAATATGCTCGCTAAGCCCCTGGTTTAACTCATGTGCACTTTGCAAATGTTTACGCAAAGTAGGCTCGGTGATATGTAACCATTTGGCAATATCACCCTGAGTAGCACCGGTTACTTTTAATAAATCAGTGATGGCATTTGAGTGTAACCCTTGTTTTATAGCACCAAGCTTAGCTAAGGGCGATTTAAAATAAGTTTCATAAGGTACCAGCAGATCATTAAAGGCCTGCATAGGCGCATCTGTAAATACATATGGGTGCGATGCAGCCTGCCCCTGCCTGGCTTCAATACCTGTATTACGATTTTTGATTGCTTTGCTCATACACAAATGTAAATATTTTCTATTAAAAAAGAAAATATTTACATTCACTTACATGCTAATTATTCTATTAATTATACTCAGTAAAAAATTACCAATAAAATTAGCAATTACAGAAAACATTTCCGATATTTGGTTATTCTTTTATGCCATTCGGCATTATAAACATAATGAAACTCAACATATCTTCCTGCAATAACGCCGCCCAGGTTAAGCAGCTTATTGATCATTATTTCGACAATATAAAAGGTGAATATCACCTTGAACACAAACCCGCAAAAAACAATAAAGACAATGTAGAAACTATTGAACACAAAGTTTGGGATAGGGATCCCGAACCTGCAACCTTATCAGCTTTAGCCCTTGCCCTTGGCTTTAGCAGCCGCCAGGAGTTTCATGATTATGTACATCATGGCCGTTTTTCGAAAGCTGTTAAACAGGGAATTTTACGCGTAGAGGCATGTTATGAAGCTCATTTACATCAAAATACAACGGGCGCAATGTTCGCATTAAAAAGTATGGGATGGACTGAAAAACCTGACTCACCATCTGCTAATACCAACGCAGATAATAATTTAAAAGTACATATAGTTGACTCCGGTCCTGCTCCGGCCGGCAGTGAAAAAGATGTAAAGCTATAATACCAACATCTCTGGTTGATAAATTATCAACCAGATTAACAATTAAAACCATGACCGATGAAGAAATAAATGACGAAATTGAATTTAAAGAACCGGAAGATTTCCACTGCTCCGTGCTGTTCAAACAAAATTACCTCTCAACGGCACATGTGGTAGTTAACCAGGGAGGTACCAGTAGCGGTAAAACGTTCGCCATTGAACAGGCGCTGTTTTGCCTTGCCTGCGAAAAGCCCAAACAGGTAATCACCATTGTTGGACAGGACATCCCTAACCTTAAAGCAGGTGCCCTGCGCGATGCGATTAACATATATAGTTCTTCGGCAATATTACAGGCCAAAATAAAAAGCTATAATAAAAGCGACCGTATTTTTGAGTTTGTTAATGGCAGTTTGATCGAGTTTAAGAGTTATGATAACAGCCAGGATGCAAAATCGGGCAAGCGCGATTATCTGTTCATCAATGAAGCAAATGGCCTCACGTGGGATGTATATACAGAACTGGCATTACGTACTAAAAAGCGCATTTTTATTGATTACAACCCCAATACAGGCTTTTGGGTACATGAGCATTTAATTGGCAAACCAGGAGTACAACTCATTGTATCCGATCACAGGCATAATCCATTTTTAGGGGCGGAAGTCCATGATAAAATCGAAGCGCTAAAAAGCGTCGATTTTGAACTTTGGAAGGTATACGCCCGCGGCTTAACAGGAAAAATAAACGGACTTATATTTGACAACTGGTACATCTGTGAGGCAATCCCTGCCGATGCCCGCTTGATAGCCCTTGGCCTGGATTTTGGCTTTACCAATGATGAAACAGGATGCGTTGAGGTATATCAGCAAAATGGTGAACTGTGGGCAAATGAGCTACTTTATGCAACAGGATTAACCAACACCGATATATCTGCAAAATTGAAAGATGCGGGAGTAGGTATTAATAATGAGATTATTGCCGATAGCGCAGAGCCCAAATCAATAGAAGAGTTAAAACGGCTTGGATGGCGTGTTACCCCGGCAAAAAAAGGGCCCGACAGTGTTAAAAATTCTATTGATATCCTTAAACGATACAAAATAAATGTAACCCGCAACAGTGTAAACCTCCGTAACGAGCTTAACCGTTACAAATGGCGCATAGATGCAACAGGCAAAGCAATTAACGAGCCGGTTGATTCATGGAACCACCTGATAGATCCGCTAAGATATATCGCCCTTAATAAATTAAAAATAAGCAGCGCAGGCAAACTTCAGTCCCGTCTGCCGCACTTGCCAGGCAGTCGGCAAACCAACGCATTACACGGGCTGATTTGACATACGTTATTAAAACAATACAGGCTTTATAATTATGACAGAACGAATATTAAAAACCACCGATGGCAAGCTGCGCATTCAGATGCCAACCCAATTAAATGAGATTACCCTTGGCCAAATGATGGATTTACAAGCCCGACCCGATATAACGGATATTGAAGCCATCAGTATACTTTCCGGCATCCCGGTAAACGAGCTTCAAAACATCAAAAACTATGATGACCTGCATCAGTTTGGAGAGGCAGTACTTTCACTATCGTACCAAATCAAATACCTGTATAACAGTAATGAGATCCCCAAAGAAATAATTTTTACAATGTTGGGCGCCAACGAAATATCGCCCCAAAAAACAAAAGTAAAAGTAAAAGTAATGCAAAACCTATCGATTGAACCCGCAGGCGCTTTTATGGCTGCACGCGACATCATAACCGAAGAAATAAACACCCACATAAAAACCCATGGAGAAAACGATTGGCAGGAGCATTTTAACCCTTCGTTAAACGCCTGCTGCCAGGTACTGGCACAATATTTTTATTGCCGGGCAACAGGTAAAAAATATAGCGAATACGAGGTTGAAAGCTTTATTGATGAAGTTAAAAAACTACGGGTAACGGAGGCGCTGCCCATCTCGAAACATTTTTTTACCTGTTATCCCAACTTATCGATACCGAAAACAAACTTTTGGCATCGGCTCCTACCGCGCTTGAAAAAAGGGCGGGCATCCAATCGTTCGAAAAATTTAAGTATATCAACACTATAAACTCCTTGGCAGGCGGTGATATTACCAAGTGGCACCAGATCATGAGTATGCCATATGAGCGTATCCTCACCAAGCTACTCCTCAATAAAACTGAAGCCGAATATCAAAAGCGATATAGCGAGCTATCTCAATCCTCAACTTAAACGCCTACTCCCTGCAAGGCACTGAACACTTAACCAGCCCCAATCAGGGATCGGGGTTTTAATTTTTATGCGTAACCAAATAGAAGCTATAGTACAAACACTTAATGATAACCCAACATTTGCCTATGGCACCCAGACTGAACTAAACACCCTGGCAGACGGCATCACCTTTCCCTGCGTGTTCCTTTATCCGCTTCAATCTATCGAAGTAAGTGCGCAGGTTAATGGCTCAGTAGATAATACGTTTGCTATTTACATGGAATTTCTGTTCAAAACAGACTTTGGGCAGTTCACGTCCGAAAATGAAATATATGTATCTCAGGCATTGCAAATGGCTAATCAATTTGTGGTGAAAGCCTCACAATACCGTGAAGGCGAAGGCAGGTACTTTAGAGTAAAAGCCGGGCAAAAAGCTAAATGTGTGCCGGTTTATAACAAGTTTGATGTTAACACCACAGGCGTAGGCTTAACCATAACGTTGTCAACTATGTATTTTGATATTTTTTAACCTGGTTAAATCCAATTGACAAACAATGAAAATAACAGCTATAATTAATGAATTCATCAGCTCAACAACCTATCCCGATCAAAATGGAGGACAGATTGACCAGGGCGATATATTCATCAGCATTATTGATGCAGATACCAAACAACCTACTAATGGAAATAACTGCGAGGTTACTTATCAGCGCAACCAAAACGGTATAACAAGTAATTACACCGTTACTGTAGCCGGGCAGTCATTCCCTCTCTATTCGGGTGTAATCAGAGATTACGAGTACAGCCCCCAGGGAGATATGATCCGGAGCGATTATGTGTCGTTCACCCTAATTTCTGTAAAAGCCGGAGATAGTCCCTCCACTAATCCCTCTGTATGTGACCTAAAGATAAACTATATAGATATTAACAAGATTGAATCGGCTCCAGGGGCCTCCGATGCCCAAATTACAGTTAATGCAAGCTCAAGTTTTGCATCTATATTATACAGTATAGATCTGGGCATAACCTGGCAAACCTCTCCTGTTTTTTCAAACCTGAGCGGCGGATTAAAACACATATTGGTAAAAGACAGCAATCCGTTAGGGTGCACCGACTCAGCAGACATCAGCATTTTAACATCTACAAACCTGTTAACCGGCGATCCTTCAGTTACGCTGCCCGATGGGTATGTTTCACGATGGAATGCGGCATTTAACCCCGTTGTGTTTACCTATCAACGAAAAGATTTCACTATTAAAAGTATAACAGCTGATAGCGGGCAAGGACACACTATCATCAGCGTCAATGCCAACTTCATTGATCCCAATACAGGTTTACCAAAAGTGAAGGCAGGAGATAAAATCTATATAAATACCCCTGCTTATAAAGGAGTTTATACCATTGAAAAAGTTAGCGGCATTAATACTATTGTGATCAACACGCTTTTTGCAAGTAGCGATACAACTGGTTTTATCAATATAAACAGTATGTACCCCTATTATGAACTGCATACACGTATTACTTATACCGATCCGTTTACCAATACCCTATCCACTATCAAATCAGTAAACCGGCCGGATAATACAGGGCTGATAAAAGCCGATCTGTCAAACTTTTTGCAAAGTTTATTACACCCTGCAGATAATAACAACTACAACCAGGTTGATTATGCGGATACCAATCTATGTACCAGCTTTATGGTTGAGTATGCCTGGCATTATGACGATGGATCAACCGGGGGATTTACAAGTAACTTCAATCAAATCCAACATCCATACTACGTAGTTTATGCAGCCAAACAGCTTGGAGATGAATATGGTGGTAATCTTGCTGCTTATGTACCAAATGTTAACTCACCTGCACAGTGGATAACAGATTTCAAAGAACCTGCATACTCCGCAGGATATCCTTTTGATATAGGGTATCTCTTTACTGATGAAATGACAAACCTTCAGCCTTATTGCCAGCTCACCTTACTTGATATTAACCGGAATTCATTAACTGGTAGTTATGAACCCGACCACCTGCAAAATGAAGATGATTCATGGATCCTGAATGAAGATGGCAGTAAATTTAGTATTGGGAACCAAACATCTTTTGTGATGCCATTAGCAGGCCCTGCCGGCCTTCACCGGTTGATGGTTAGTGCCAATTTCCCACCTGAAGCTTATTACCTTAATATGCAGATCAGGTATGACGATGAAAATGGTTCGCATTCATTAACTAAAGTACAAACCGTTAGAATAGATGATGCTATTGACGACAACTCAGTATATTTAAGATGGATCGGGTTAAGTGGTACGTGGAACTACTACCGTTTTGTATTTAACCAGGAAATAAGTCTCGATGTTCAAAATGCCGTTATCATCAAAAACTACGTACAAAACTGGCAAACCCAGGAAGGAATTGAGGAAGTGATCAGTAAAAGCGCAGGGCAAAAAATGAAAGTAATAGCCGAAGATCTTTCTGTAAATGACATCCGTGGACTGCAGTCCATAAAATATTCGCCAAAGGTTCAAATGCTGATAAATAAAAATCCTGTTAAATGGCAAACTGTGGTAATAAATACAGCAACATATAGCGAATATGAAACCCGAAATGGTCGGGCTCCTTTTAGCGTTACATTCAATATACCGTCAATAAACATTCAAACCCAATAAAGGCTACGGCTGTTTTTTAAAAAGTATGTTATCAATTCCCCGGTAATGATCGCCATTATACACAACTGCACTTTCATAAGTAACTTCAAGCGTATTCTCAGTAAGCTGAATTATGGTATAAGTACCTTCATAAAGAGCAGGCGTATTTTGGGTTATCATCAAAGTTTTTCCGTTTAATGTATAGTTGTATTTAATTAGCTCAGTTTCACCCGCAGGCGTGAGGTTGGAGGTATAGCCTGAGCCATCAGCATTAAATAACTCGAAATCTGTAGATGTATAATTTGATTTGGAAGTATCCCGCACCAGTATATCATTCTTATAACTACGGGTATGATATTTTTTAAGATACCACTTACCCACTATTGTAATTTCAGGATTAGCGGCATTGTTATCTTTTTTACATGATGCCACGCAGCATGCCAACACAGCAACTACAAAAAAATATCTCATATGCATAGTGTGCTGTTTTAGGTTTACAACCCGGGAGACGAAAGCAACAGTTAAACTTAATAATTTATTGATAATAAACCAATTGTTTTAGTATCTCCACTTTTTACCGTACTCAAAATCATCATTTATTAATTTCATGAATCAGATACAACTTTATATTAATGACCAATTGGTCGACCTGGCCGATGACAGTCCTATAGCCCTCACCTTCCAGATTAACAACCTGGCCGAGGTAAAAAACCAGCAGGGAAACACCAGCAACCAGTTTAAGATACCATTGACACAGCGTAACCGGCAAATTCTGGGTTTCCCGGATGATATAGCTTTTACCACAACCCTCCCTTATGATAATTACCAGGCAAAAATTATCCAGGATGGCCTTGAGATTATTCCTTATGGGCTGGCTGTACTTAACAGCATTGAGCAGGATATAGCCAACATTACTATACTAAGCGGCAACGTAGATTTTTTTGATGCATTGGAAGGAAAGATTTATGATATGGGCGATAGCAGCAGCTCGACATCCAATTTGGGTAAAAGGCTGCCATGGCAGGTTTATGACCACCCCTGGAATTTGGATACCATTGTTGCGTCACAAAAAAAGACAGACGGCTGGATATGGCCCGTTGTTGATTATGGATCAATAAACGAGGTTGATTTTGATAAACCTTTGGATGCGTACACCATGCGCCCCGGCTTTTTCATTAAAACAGCTATCGAACTAATGATAAGCAACATAGGATATAAGGCGACCGGATCTTTGCTTAAAAACGAGTTGTACCCTAAGCTCATTTGCCAGTTTGCAAATGATGAATTTGAGCACGGTTCAGATTTTCAGAATTCTATTGATGGCTTAAGTAAATCAGAATCATTATTATACGTAACAAAAAATGAGCTTGTAATTGACGGTGGTCGATTAGGCATGAATGCTAAGCATGTTACAGACAAAACGTTACCAATTGGCTTCCAGGAATATCATGCAACAAATCGTGTCAATGGCACTGCAAGCTTAATTCTTGATTTGGATATGCATGGCATCGCGAATACCGGCGATAACGGATATTTCGAACTCATCATAAACTACCGAGAAGCGAATGGTCATGAAAGTGAAGTGGCAAAGCAAACTATCAACTTTACTGATAAGGCTTATCCCCCTAATACCCGTGAGCGTACAGAACCGGTTAAGAATTTAAAACTCACATACGATTTTGAACTTAATAAAGGCGATTCTGTATTCATCACTTATCACCTGCATCGTTATAATACCACCGTTTTCATCCACAAAGGTGCTGTATTTAGGTTCGATGTTGACCAAAAGCCGGTTTTATATGGGCAACAGATACAGTGTGAACGCATTTTTCCGGATATAAGCCAGAAAGATCTGCTGAAAGATACATTACAGCGTTTCGGCATTGTATGCCAAACCGATAATAGTACCCGAACTGTGTCCTTTAATTCATTTGCAGATATTGTTGCCAACATTCCAATCGCAAAAAACTGGACAAGCCAGTGTATCGATCAGGGTAAAACCATAAATTTTCAGCTCGGCGGCTATGCCCAGGTTAATTACATGCAATACAAAGATGATGATAATGTGCTGCCTAAAAAGTTCGCCGACTCGGAAATTAAAGTTAATGACAAAACCTTGCCAGCCAGCGCAGATCTGTTTGAAAGCCAGTTTGCTCCCACTCTTAACCGGGCATTTATAGGCGGCACCATAGCACAAATCAAAAAACTCGATCCTGACAACAACACTAACGGCTTCAGTATCAGCACATCACCTAGAATACTGGTCGATCAGAAACTAAACCTGCTTAATCTTAAAGATGCCCCCACGGTAAAATTTACGGATGGCGAGAAAACTGTAACAGTAAATGACTTTGTATCGGTGCCCTATTTTTACAAGCCCGATGGCGAGTTTAACCTTTGTTTTTCCGACAAACCCGGGACTAATGGCAATATATTACCAGGCTTAAAAACAAACTATTACCCCCAGCTTGAAAAAATACTTACCCAAACAAAAAAAGTAGTACGTTATTTTTTGCTTACGCCGCGCGATATCCTTGAACTTGATTTACTCATTCCCGTTTATCTTGAGCAGGATAGTTGCTATTATTACATCAACAAGATTGATAGTTGGCGTAAAGGGCAACCCACAAAAGTAGAATTAGTAAAAATGGGATGATAAATATTCATTTTAAAATATCATTTGTACCTCAATAGATATATTGTATATTTACCAATAAAATTAGCAAAATCTAAATTATCACTTACATGAAACTATCAAGAACTTTATTGCTGCCATTATTCATTATTGTTGGCTGTGAGCCTATAAAATCAATTGATAATAGGCCCACTGATGAATTGGCTTTTGTAAGAAAATTTCGTGCAGCCGATTCTATTTATTCCGGCGAAAAAAACAATATTAAAAAAGCGGAAATACTTGAAAAACAACGAGCTCAACTAAGTAAATTTATAACAGATACGTTACACGCAAAATTCAATCAATGGCAAGCTATTGTTAGTCAGATCGAGATTTATAGCGCCCCTACTGATTATATTGAGATTACATTATTGATAACTAAAGATGCCGATTTAGATCCGAGCCAAAAGTATCCCGATGTTAGAAACATAATATTATCGGCAATAATTAAACCGCAAGACCCGCTTAAAGATAAATTAAAAGAATTATTAAGAGATGATAAGGTATTAGTAACCGGCAAATTCCAAAAAACATTAAAAGATAATATTGTTGAAGTCAGGAACAGCTTAGATAGCGAAGAGTCTACTTTTTCAAATCCTAAATTTGATTTTAAAATAGAAGACATAACTAAAATGAAATAGAAGTTAGCTGGTAATATAACAAGTCACACACCACCGCAAAATAAAATAGGCCAATTGCACAACAATTTAACTCTCATTAAATCGGGCAATTACATTTAAATAAACTTCATATCGCACAAATAATTATTAAAAAAATTTTGATGCATTCAAGTCGTAAAAATTGACATCATTCATATTTTATAACTGTGACTTTGATTATTAAACTATGCCAAAAGACATTTAAAACATAAAAAACATGACTAATTATAACTACAGGCTCGATCTCAGCAATGATGATATTGAGAAAACAAAAAAATACACTGATGCTTTAAATGAATTAAAAAAAGCAGTTGTTGGTGTAAATAGCAAGTTTCCTGAATTTTCGGATGGATTAAAAGAAGGTATTAAAGCCATTGGCGAAAAACTACCGGAAGTGGTAGATGCTATGCAAAAGCTAAATGAACAAAATAAGGAACTTGCCGCATCAGGGCAAAAGCCTAAAAATATTTTAAAGGAATTGGCTTCATCATTTTTATCATGGAATTCCCTTATCTCGGTGGGCATAACCTTACTTGCCAGCTATAGCGATGTAATTATCGATTGGGTAGCCGACATGCTCAAGGGACAAACCACGCTATCGGCCCTTGGTAAGGCTATGAAGGACAATGCAATTATTACCGAATCGCTCATACAAACTAAACTAAAAGGAGACCAGGCAGCACAAAATGAAATCACTAACTTAACTGCTCTGTACCGGGCCACCCAAAGCCACACGCTATCAATGGCGGAAAAAAAGAAAGCTGCAGCTGCGTTACAAGATCAATGGCCCGGAACATTTAAAAATATGAAAGATGAAGCCATTATAGCAGGAGATGCAGCAAACGCTTATGGGGATCTAAGAGAACAAATTCTTGCAACAGCCTACGCTGAAGCGGCAAAAAGTAAAATTTCTGCAAATGCAAGCAGGGCGCTGGAAAATGATTTAAAAATTGCAAAGGAACGTAAGAACAATCTTGACATTATCAAAGAGAAAGCGGCAGTAGATAGGAGCTATGAATATACTTTAAAACACCCTGTTCACGACGAAGGCGAAACTATCAAGGGATTGGCCCGTAGTTCAGGACTTCTTGCTAAAGATCTTGACGCCAGCGACAAAATAATCTATAATTTATCAACAGATTCGAAATTATTAAACGATCAAAATGAAAAATTATATGATGAAATTGAAGCGAGGCAAAAATTAATTTTACCCAACAAGAAGTTAGATGAAAGCGGTTCGGATAAACCAAATAACAGCGGCCCTATTATCCCTCATAAGAAGGTAGAAAAACCTAAAATTGATCAAACCCGTTCTTCCGAAATTCTTCAAGTCAAAGCAATTGATTTTGCGAAACAAATTGAACTTGATAAGCAAAATTATGACACTGAACTTTCGTTATTAAATGATCAGTATAACAAAAAGCTGATTGGCCAGGACGAATACAACAAAAAAAGTGAAGAGCTCCAGAAAAAATTTCACCTCGGCATTGGCGATAAGATCCAGTTTTTCAATAAAAATGATTTTGCTGAAGCGCAAAAACAAATGCAGGCGATGATAGATGCCCATCAGCACGAGGATATGATGGCAAAGGATCAGAAAAAGGTTGATAAAACACTATTACCTGGCCAAAAATTAGATGCCGAGAAACAGCTTATTAATGATAAGTATACTTATGAGATAGGCCTCGCCGCTGGTAACGCCGAAAAAATCAAAGCGCTGGAAGATCAAAAGCAAAAGGATATTACAGCCTTAACTCAGCAATACGAGCAACAACGCAGAGAGTTCGCCTTGCAAAGCGCGCAACAAGTGGCCGACAAAGCTTTTTCTATCATTCAAAATAACATTAAAACTGAAAGCGATGCCAGGATAAGGGGATTAGAAAAAGACAAAGCAGCCGAATTGAGTAATAAAAACCTGACAAAAACTCAGAAAAAAGGGATTGAGGATAAATATCAAAAAAAGGAAGCCGCCGAAAAAGTTAAAGCTTTTAAAGCAGAACAGAAAGCATCTATACTTCAAGCTGTTATAAACGGGGCGTTGGCGGTAACCAAGGCTACCTCACAAACTGGTATATTAGCTCCTTTTGTAATACCAGGAATAATTGCTTCTACCGCTATTCAGGTTGCCACTATCGTGGCTCAAAAACCACCGCAATATGCTAAAGGTGGTCTGCATTATCAGTCGGACGGCCGCGGTGCGTTGTTGCCGGGCTATAGCCGTACGGATAATACAAACGCCTACCTCCGCTCGGGCGAAGCCATTGTAGTATCCGAAGCCATGCGCAATCCATGGGCCCGCAACCTGGTAAGTGCTATAAATGTGGCGCATGGCGGCCGCGACTTTTCAATACCCAATCCCGGCCGTGGTTATGCCGTAGGCGGCATATTTACTGATGGTGGCAATGCTAACCGATATTACAATCAACCGGTTAATGATGTAAAAGATCTGGCCAATACGCTGGCCTATCAAATGATCAATAACTTCCCTCCTGTTTATGTTGATGTTAAGGATATTAATAATCAACAAAATATACTTGCCCAAACAATTAATCGTGTAAACCTTTAAATAAATTATGCCAATCATCACAATAAACATACCTCTAACCTCTAACCTCTAACCTCTAACCTCTAACCTCTAACCTCTAACCTCTAACCTCTAACCTCTAACCTCTAACCTCCATGGATATTCAAATTGCTAATACACTTTTTGATGAAGGGATCTTCTCTGCTATGTACAAAGCAGGGTTCATCACTACTAAAGTATTTGTGTATCGTGAAATCTATTTATGGGTAAATGCCCAACAACAAACACGCAGCATTTCTAAAAATCAAGCTGTACTTGAAGCCGAAATCAAATTCAATAAAGATGAACGCACTATCTGGCGCGCGCTCAATTGCTTTTCTGAAAAAGTGGCTTAAAAATTCGTCCAGTGACAAAACACTGTCACCAAATTAAAAGGATTTTATGCCGACATTTGTTATGTCAATCCACCGAAACTAAAAAAATCCTTGATGATGAGAACAAGCCAAGGCAACTTCAATTCATTCAAATAATTCAACAAATTCCGGTTCAGACAGCCACTGACAAACTACTGTCACCATCAAAACAAGCAATAATCACGACCTTTGATATATGCCAACCGGCATTATAAAACATCAAAAAAACAGTCTGCTATTCCAGGCAAAATAACAAGCCCAGTCCCACTGCCGGACTTTCTCACTTACCGACTTTCGGACAAAAACAACTTAATATGAGCTACAAAATTTATTTATACGACACCGAAACCGACTGCATAGGTTCAGGCAACTTATCATCAGTATACATGCAAACCCAGCTTGCGGTAGCAGCGGGCGATGATGTTGAAGTACACATCAGTTCGGTAGGCGGCAGCGCATTTGATGCCATTGCCATTTATGATCTCCTTAAAAAATATCCAGGCAAAGTTACTACCTATATCGATGCGCTGGCCGCCTCAGCGGCGTCAGTTGTTGCAATGGGCGGCCGGCAGGTAGTGATGAGCAAATACGCGCTCCTCATGATCCACAAACCTATGGTTGGCACTGGCGGCAATGCCGATGAACTTTTAAAAGATGTACAAATGCTAAATGTAGTTCAGGAACGCCTGGCGCAGATCTACATAGACAAATCCGGCCTGGACGGAGTTACCGTAAACAGCTTGATCAACTCAGTAACCTGGATGACCGCAGATCAGGCACTTGATCTCGGTTTTATCGACCAAATCGAAGATTACAGTACAAAGATTACCAACAGCGCACTTATTAAAAACTATACCAGCACAGCTCCGGCAGTTTACCAGCGATGCATTAACAAAATCTTAAACATAAATAACAACAGCATGAACATCGAAAACAAAGAACTCATTGAGAAAACGACATCAGTATTAGACAAGATCATGAACTTTTTTAAAAAGGTTGTCAACAAGCAAACCATCACTGATAAGGGAACGCTCCATCACGCAGGGCAAATTGAAGAGGGTGCCGAAGTTTATCAGGATGAAGACATGACTACACCTGCCATAAGTGATACTTACACCTGTGCCGATGGTAAACAACTGGATATTAAACAAGGAAAGATCCAGAGTGTAACACCTGTCGATCCTGAAAAAGCCCCCGAAGCGGAAGATGAGGACGAGGATTTGCCGGAAAGTAAATTTAAATCAGCTAAAAAAACCAACGATGTGCAAAATCGCATGCAGCAGTTAAAAGCCCGCTTGCACGCACAAAACGCATTGCTAACAGAAGCCCGTACGGCGCTTGAGGAAGCTAATAACCGCCTGCAAAAAACACGTACTGAGGTAAAAAACGAAATCAAGTCAACCTTTATACCCGAAAGTTCAAAGCGCAGCAATAAAGCCCATTCAGAGCCTGCTCCGTTCTTTGCCCCACAAACCGAAATCGCAAAAAATGCGGTTAAAAAGGCTATCGCCTCCTAAACCGATCAACACATTACCTAAACCTTATCATATCTAATTAACCCATTTTTACTATCCCTATACGTTTAAAACAATCAAAGCTCCCCCTTTAGGGGGCTGGGGGGCTAAACTTTATGGCTCAATTTACATTTACTAACAACACCTACGCCGGCGAAGCGCTGGCAGGATTTATGGCAAGCACATTATTAGAAGCCGATTCGGTGAAACGAGGCCTGCTCACAGTAATTAACGACGTAAAAGCCCGCAAGGTAATTCTTGATGTTGACGATGACGTTGTATTGCAAAACCCTTCGGGCATCTTTACCGACCAGGGTACAACCGCTCATCAAACCGAAAGTTATCTTGACCCGGTAGTTTACGAATTTATGAAACAGGAGCAGTGGGATAAGCTTGCGCAGAGCTGGGAAGCCCAGGCCCTAAAACCCGGTGCCTTTATGGATTACGAAGGTGTGGTTGACCTTTCGGACTTTATGGTACAACGTTATTTAACCAAAATCCAGATTGCTAACGAGCGTTTGTACTGGCTTGGTAAGACTGCTACCAAGGAGGCAGCATTCACTGCTGATTTTCCTGGCCTGCTCCCTTCTATAGCTGCCGCTTCCGGTGTTTATAAAGTAGGTTTAAGCAAACCGGCTACCTCCCTGGTTGCTACAGCAATTGACGCAAACGGCATTGTAACAGTAGCCGATACATCAACCCTTGCCGATGGCGACGTTGTTACAATCACTTCAGTAACCGGCACCAGCAAGGATATCACTAACGGAGCACCGGGTATAGCCATCCAGGGGCAATCATACTTTATCCAAATTGCCAGTGCAACTTCATTTAAACTGGTACGCAATTACAACGATGTTAACAGCCGAAAACCAGCAACTTTTAGCGGCACAACTACCGCGGCTACTGTAAACTACATCAACGTGAGCAATGTTTTACAGGTATTGGGCAGCGTTTACGCCCAGCTTGACCCAGCCGACAGGATCCAGGAAGATTTTAACTTACAAATCCCGTTACATGTAGGTTACGCTTATGCCCAGGCACAGGCCAACAAAGCACTCAATGTAATTAACGCCTTTACCGATATGAAAAAGATGGACTACCTGGGCATTCCGCTTCAGATCATGAACCACTGGCAGGCAAATACTATTTTAGGTGCAAGATCTTCAAACCTATTCCTTGGTGTTGACCTTTTAGGTGACGCATCAGAATTATCAACCGTTTACCTGAAGCCTTACACCAATGATAACGTGGTACGCATGAAAGCCCGTATGAAAGCTGCTGTAAACTTCAAATTTGCCAACGAACTATTTTACCTGTCTGCATAGGCAATTATTGAGTTATTGAATTAGTGATTTAGTGAATTTGCTTTCATATCACATGTATAATTCAATAAATCATTAATTCAACAATAACTCCTTGATTCATTAATTCAATAAATCATTAATTCACTAATTAAACTCCATGTCAATTTATAATAAAATAAACGCCGGTTTTAGCCTGGGTACAGATGAACCTATCACCTCCGGTATTGAGGATGTGATCTACATTTTTAATGCAGATGATATTGTACTCACTTATGATACTACCAACCCGCTTATTGTTAAAGGCCTTACTGCAGTAAGCAACGCTAAGGTTTACAAATTTGAGGGCACAAATAACAGCTTCAATACCATGTCCAAACTCGCCAAAACACAGGTGGGCCCACGTTATACCGAAGAGATAGATTTCAACATTGCAGGTTTATCTGTTGATATCAAAGGGCTGCTTATGGCTATGGGATACGGCCGTGTGCGAGCGATAGCCGTTAATAATTATAAATCAAGCGATTCGGCGATTGAACTTTTTGGCGCCGTAAACGGATTGATCCTCACCGATGCTGAACGTAATGCGGCCGATGAATCACTTGACGGTGGTTACAAACTAAAACTTACCAATCCGGATAAAATGAAAGAGCCCTACCCTCCCCGTGCGGTATCTATTGCTCCAACATCGGGCACCGCTACGTACGCCAGTACCATAGCAGCGCTTGAGGCACTGGTTGTAGCATAATCATTGTGTCATGAGGTCATTAGTCATTTTTAATAATGGCTAATGACCATTAAAACATCTTTTTGATATAACCTAAAACTAATGACCAAATGACTAATGACACAATGACAAAGAAATACATTCTTAAACCTGGTCTCCATCAGTTCGCCCCCGGTTCGGCAGCTGTTCATTGTAATGAAAACCTGAGCGATAAAGAAGCAGAATGGTATTTGCAACGATACCCGCATATTGAAGCACTGTTTGCCCCCCGGCCCCCTGAACGGGGAGTTGCAGAGCAGACCAAAGAGCAGCGCCAATCAACAGAAGATGAAATGTTAGGCAAAGGAGGTTTAGTATGAAAACCTACCTTCCGCAAATTGAAAGACGAATACTGGTGAGGCCGAACCAAACCTACGGTATTCTTAACTATGACCTGGATAACGCTTATCCTCAGCGCATGCTTGAGTTGGTAGCCGGATCGCCAACTGCAAAAGATTGCTGGAACAAACGAACAAAATTCATAGCCGGTAACGGGTTTGAAGAAAAGGAACTTGGGAAACAAGCAGTTAACTCTAAAGGTTTAACTGTAGCTAAACTGTTAAAAGCCTTGGCAACTGATAAAGCGCTTTTTACGGGTTTTGGAATCCACGTAAATTACAATGCCGATTTTAAGATCGTATCGGTAAGCTATGTAAAGTTCGAAGACATTCGCATAGGTGATACCGACGCCCCGGAAACAGTTGATAAATACGCATTATACTCCGATTGGGGCCGCAAAACCTGGAAAAATATCATGCGCAGCAAAATCGCATTTTTAGACAGGTACAATCCTGATCCGGAGGTGATCATTGAACAGGTATGCCGGGCTGGCGGCTGGGAAAACTACAAAGGGCAATTATTTTATTTTAACCCGGAAGTTGATGATTACCCCCTGATTGAAGCAGATTCTGTATGGGAAGACTTTGAAACCGAAGCCGGGATCAAAATTTTCAATAACCGGGAAGTGACTACCGGATTCCTGCCCTCAACCATGCTTTTTATGCAATCGCGCCGCGAAGAGGCGGAAAACACCCGGCCTGATGCCAATGAATATGCAGGGATCAATGTTCCATCTCAGCTTGAAAAAGATCTCGGCGCATTTCAGGGAGCAAAAAGCGCGCAAAAGATCATTGTAATTGAATATGAAGATGAAAACTCAAAACCGGAGTTCAAGGCTTATCCAATTCAAAATAACGACAAACTGTTTGAAACTACCGAACGATCTGTCGAAGCAAGGATTATCAAAGGCTTTTCGGTGCCAAAAGAATTGATCAATGTCGAAAAATCATCCGGCTTAAGCAACGGCAGCGAAAAGAAACAGGCTATTCTTGAATTTAATGATAACACCGCTGCCGACAGGTTCGATTTGTCAGAAACCTTTGCCGAAATCTTTATTCGTTTTTACAGAGATATTAATCCCGGCAATAACTGGAACATCGTACCCGTAACAGCAATAGCAGCCGACGATACCCCGGGCTTCAAAGCCGGAAAAGCCATCAACGAGCTGCTGCAATCAGCCATTCCTCAAAAAAGCAAAATAGCTGCTTTGGTATATGCATACGGTTTTAAACAAGCCGAAGCTGAAGCCATATGCCCCTGATTAAGTCATAAGTTTTTAGTTATAAGTCATAAGTTCTAAATATTAAAAGAAGAAAATCTGACTTAAGACTTCCTACTTAAAACTATTATTCCAGCGGGAATCTCAATAAACATCATTATGATAAAACATTTTCAACTCCCCCATTGGGGGTCAGGAGGCCATGCTATGATCTATTTAATCAATCAAACCATATTTCAACAATACGAGGATATCAACGTAAATATTAAGCCCGAACGCCTCAAGGTGTTCATTAAAAAAGCTCAGGAACTCGACCTAAAACCGTTTTTAGGGTATGCTTTATACAACCAGCTGATAACCTATTGCAATGATGACGGCACCATAAAAGAAAACGCGCCGCAGGCTTATAAAGATCTTTTAAACGGCAGCGAGTATCTCGATGATTACGGCCGTATAGTATTGTATGAGGGTCTGGCCCCTTCACTGGTTTATTTCACCTTTGCCCGTTTTATTGAAAACGACTCGGTTCATTATACAGCAACTGGCCCGGTTATCAAACGCCACGATAATGGCAACGCGCTTTCATCACCCGAAATAGTAAAACTCGTGCAGCAACAACGCAGCATAGCCAATGCTTATGTCAATGATGTCGAAAAGTTTTTAAGAGATAACCAGGAAGGCTTTCCGCTTTGGCACTATAACGAAAAGAATAAAAGCAGCAGGCAATCCGGTCCGCGAATCCGTGGTATCGACAAAACTGATTTCAACTATCCGGTCACTATAAATGATTATAATTTACCAATAACCGATTTTTTAAACTAATGGCAAACGATAAAAAAATAAGCGAGCTTCCAATAGCCGAAACTATAAGTGCGTCCGACAGATCAATCCTGATCAGCAATAATGCCGACTACCAATTTGATTTTGCCACACTGCTTCAATTCATCAACTCGGGGCTTAATGCCGGAGCTAACCTAACTTTCGGCCCGGTGCTCCCGCAAAACACAGCCGGTAAAAATGGCGACGTATTTATTAATACTTCTGCAGGTGCCTTTGCGCAAAAAATAGCAGGCGTTTGGACAATTGTTTATACCATAGCTACAGGCAGTAGTACTGATACCACGGTACTGTATGGTACTACCAATCCGGGTACAGGAACCGGCAACAATGGTGATACTTTTATCAATACCGTAAGCGGCATATTTTACAAGAAAAGCGGCGGCGCATGGAACCAGGTATTCTCCATGCAAACAGGTCCGCAGGGACCACAAGGCCCAAGCGGAACAAATGGCACCAATGGAACTAATGGTAAAACCATATTAAATGGCACAACAAATCCGGCAAATAGCCTTGGTACCGATGGAGATTTTTACATCAATACATCATCCTATTACTTTTTTGGTCCCAAAAGCGCCGGAGTGTGGGGAACGGGAATTTCCCTGATAGTTTCGGGCGTACAATTTGAAGAAACAGCCAATAAAAACGCTCCGGACGGTTACGCCGGTTTAGATAGCAGCGGGAAAATTGCATCAGCACAGCTCCCGAGCTATGTTGATGATGTAATAGAAGTTACCAATTATGCCTCATTGCCAACAAGCGGAGAGACCGGGAAAATCTATATAACCACAGATACGAACAACGAATACCGATGGAGCGGATCAGCGTACATACAAATTGTAGCATCACCCGGCACAACCGATGCAGTACCTGAGGGTACAACAAATAAATATTTTACGTTATCGCGGGTGTTAAACGCAGTACTTACCGGCATAGGCTTCGGAAATGCCTCGGCAATATCAGCTACAGATAGTATTTTACAAGCATTAGGTAAACTTCAGGCACAAATTACGGGTTTATTTAAAATTCCCGGTGGAGGAACAAGCGGGCAAATATTAGCAAAAAATAGCAGTGCCGATGGTGACCTGCATTGGATTAACGCACCTTCCGGTAGTGGAGGTGGCTCATCTGAGCCTTCCGGGCAAATTAAATCTTTCAGAGTTGATTACGGCGCTGTGGGTGATGGCGTGACAGATGATACGGCGGCAGTGAACGCAGCGCTGGCGGCTGAAAAGGTGATAGAAGATAGTGGTGATTTTTTTGTTACATCTATACCTATAAATAAATATGGCACAAAAATCCAGGGTAACGTAAGGATTCTAAGGAATAGTCCAAACGGCAATGCAGTTAAACAGCAACTAAACAGCTATGCAGATGATTATCAACACATATTTGGAACTGAATATTTGAGCTCATTCCATAAAAAATTGTATGCTAATCAGACGACATCTTCGCCAACGGCATTAAAGATCATATTTTCAGGTGATAGCACAACTGGGGGTGGTGATGAGGGTAGTGATACCGCAATTGATCAGGTGTTTATTAGCTTAGCTGCTCGGGACTATATACCAAATCTTACATTTGTCAATCATGGCTATGGAGGGCAAAGCACAATCCAGTGGCTTTCGACTTATTTGGCGAATGACTTAGCTCTAAACCCGCATGTATACGTTTTAAGGTGGGGTATCAATGACACCAACGGCTCAACTCCCCAACAACTACTTGATAGGATGGATACAGGATTAAGTACAATCCGTAGCAATTCAAGTTTTACAAAGGATAAGCTTGCTATCATTCTTTGTTCTATGAATACTACTACAGATGATAATCAAAACCATCAGGGAGAAATTTTCAATGAAGAATACAACAAAGGCTTACGTTTACTTGCACGAAAGTATTGCTGCTGCTACATGGATTTATATGCTTTGTGGCAGGATGCGAGAAACGGGCAAGACTATTTCAACCCTTACGATGTAACCAGACCTAACGAGTTAATTCATCCCGGAAAATCGCTTAAGGTACTTATCGCCTGTAAAACATACGAAGTTCTGTTCCCTCTTTATTATAGACGTAATGATATAGTAGATTTAAGCCAATCAGGACGTTTATTTACCGCTCTGCCATCAGCCTATGCTAAGGGAATGTCTTATGAGTATGTGGAGATTGCAAATGGATGGCCTATAAATGGTTTTTTAATTACACATCATCTTAGCAATGATATGTACAGGCAGGAATTATCCTCTTTTAGTGCCACGGACAATAAATTATATATCAGAGTAGGCTGGTCTGCATCCGGTTGGCAACCGTTTTACATTTTACAACCATTACCAACTCAGGTGGCGTTTATTGGAGCAGGTGGTGGTTTTGGCTCAATACCCTTTTCTCAAGCCTATTCAGTATGGCCTGAGGGTATGACACTGGATTATGTTAATGCAACTGATGGATGGCCAGTTAATGGCTCTTTGGTTACATTCAAGAATAATGGAGTTTTTCAACAAACATTGACGAGTACCAGCTCTCCAGTAAGGCAATTTGTTCGTGTCGCTTATCTTGGTACCGGAACATTCAAAGAAGTAACTTTGACGTAATAAGTTATATCTTAGCTGCAACATAATATATTTTTGATGGTTGATAATAAGTTCAAAAAAGGGTTGTTAATTGCTTCTTTATCACTCAACGTCTTATTCATTTTATTTTTTATTGGAAAGCGATTTTATTATAGTCATTGGTCGCTTTTTCATCACGTTAAATTAGATCGCTGGAGTGAATATTTAAAATCAAAGCCGGATACCGGTGAGATCATATTTTTAGGAACAAGCATTACCGAGGGATTTCCTGTAAAAAAGGAGTTCAACAATCCTAAAGTTAAAAACATGGGATTTGCCGGAAGTATATCTGAAAATGGCATACAGGTAATTAAAAGACTAATTTACCGCAGACCTCAAAAGGTTTTTTTAGAATTTGGTGTAAATGATTTTAAATATCATATAAGTGCGGATACAGTAAAATCCAACCTAATCACAATGATTGACATTATTAAAGCTAAGTCACCCAATACAAAAATTTATGTCCAGTCTGTTTTTCCCACCAACATCGACAGTTTGAATAATAAGATTGTTAACTATAACAAAGAAGCTGAAAGTATCTGTTTAACCAAAGAGGCAACTTTTATAAACCTTTACCCTGATTTTCTAAAAGGGAATAAGATAGACTCGGATTTAACAATTGACGGCACACATCTTTCAACTACTGGCTACTTCAACTGGCGGCGGCTAATCGACAAATATGTTAATTGACTTTTTTGTTAACATTTAAATGGCTAAGCTGCGCTGAAAAATATTACAAGTCGTTTTATTTTTTTTACAAGTGGATTTTGCGATTTTAACCGGTATAATTATTTCAATGATACCGGTTAAAATCGCTTATATAAAGACATTACTACAATATAGATTTCATCTTAGGCATCAAATGAGGGCATCCTGCAAAATGCATAAATACCGAAAGCTCATAAATATTTTTTAATGCCTGTAGTTCGGCTTCACTTGTTTGTAGCGGTTCCTTCTCGGTTAATCTCCTAACAATTTTGTAATAGAAGCTCTTTAAAGCTGATGGCTTAATATTAAGTAGGTAAGGATAAAACGCCGATATAATATTTATCACACAAAAGTTAAATTGCGGCGCAATCCATTTCACAAGGTCATCTTTTACAAGCTCATAAGACATCGCCGGGTTCTCGAAATTCCATTCTCCACCATGTGTATCTTCGTAATTATGATAAATATATTCAAATCTTTCGCGGTGATGGCTCGGAGAGCAAACAAATATACCTGCTTGCATTACTTTTTGCAGTTGGTTAACTGGCAGTCCGCGATTTGCATAATAACTTGCAGGAGTTCTGTTATCAATAAAAGGTACCTTATCCCTTGTCCATACATCATATAACCGCTTTAATGATATATCAAATATCTCTTTTGTCGGAATAGCATATTGATCAACACCGCCTACTTTTTCCAAGGGAACGCTGCTCGTAATATCGAATGCGTTGTTTGTATTTATAATTACGTCAGTATCAACCCAAACGATTTGATCATATTTATCAGACCAGGGTTGGGATAAAATCAGAAGCTTTTGCCATGAAGGAGATCGCTTCGATGCACGTTCCGATGTATCTAAATTCTGATCTATAACAATGAGATCAAAATTGAACATATCGCAATAGGCAGTCCAGTTGCTTCGGCAATATTCATCAAATAAGTTTTTATATTTTTCACCGATGCATAAGGTTACTATTGCTTTTTTCATTCTCTAATTTTTTCCAAATATAATATAAGAAGATCAGGTTACTGAGGGTATCAGAAGATGTAGCCTCATTGGATCGATAGGTCCAATGTCAATACAAGATCATCTAACAGCGCACTGCCTTCAAACAACATTATGCTTCTTATAATCAATCATTAATTTCTACATCATGACAACATTCGAACACAGAGAGATCAGAGGCATCACCATCAAGAATATGATAGTTACTATAGCCAGCACCATAAGTATTGTTGTTTCTGTAATGACAGGCTATTTCCAATTGAAAGGTGATATTAAAGATATCCGCTCCTCACAGGAAACACAAAGCAGGATCAACGAAATCAGGTTAAAAGTCCTTGAAGGGACAGTCAATGTGCTGCAACAGGAGGTTCAGGAATTAAAAGAGGAAAAGAAATCTTAAATGCAATTGTTTAAGAGTTGTGCCCAGAACGAGATTCGAACTCGTACATCCTTACGAATGCCACCCCCTCAAGATGGTGCGTCTACCAATTTCGCCACCTGGGCCTTTTAAGAAGAATTGAGATATGAGATTGGAGACATGAGATGCGAAAATTTCTCAATTCTCACATCTCAATTCTCATATCTTAAAAAAGGCGTGCCCGAAGAGAGACTCGAACTCTCAAGAGACAATTCTCAACGGCTTCTGAGACCGCAACGTTTACCAATTTCGCCATCCGGGCTTATCGTTTTATTAACAAGCGTGCAAATATAATCGTTTCCGGCAAATTGCAACTCAATAAATTAAAAAATGAGTATTATGTTGCTTAAAGTCCTGTGAACCTCTAACTTAGGTTTCATAAAATAATTCATATCAAATTAAATGAAGCCAAACCACATTTTTATTTTAAGTACAGTACTATATTTTTTACTACCTATTTACGTTTTAAAAGCACAAACCATTACCATTTTACAACAAGACAAGCCAACAAGTATCCGTGGCTTATCGGTAGTTGACGATAAAATAGCATGGATAAGTGGCAGTAAAGGATATATTGCTAAAACAACCGATGGCGGCAAAACCTGGAACTGGCAGCAAATAAAAGGCTACGAAAAATCCGACTTCCGGGATATTGAAGCTTTCAATGATAAAGAGGCGGTGATCATGAGTTCGGGCTCGCCCTCCTTTGTCTTAAAAACATCAGACGGGGGACAAACCTGGCAGGAAAAATATCGAAAAACAGATACTACTTATTTTTTAGATGCCATGGATTTCGCCGATAAACCTCACGGTTATATTTTAGGTGATCCTATTAATAGTAAATTCTTACTATTGGAAACTAAAGATGGTGGCGAAACATGGAACGAGTTGCAAAATGCGCCAGAAGCTTTAGCCGGTGAGGCTGCTTTTGCAGCAAGCGGCACCTGCCTTAGGGTAACAAATAAAGGCTCAATCTATATCGCCTCGGGAGGTAAAAGTACAAGGCTTATTTCCTTACAGCCAAATAATGATCAATGGCAGTATTTAAACCTGCCACTGACGCACGGGCGAAGTAGCGAAGGGGCTTTTTCCTTATCAATAGTACAAAACCAGGCAATTATTGTTGGAGGCGACTATGCTAACGACAAAAAAAACGATTCCGTAGCCACTATCCATATAGTTCACCCCACTCCCACTTTTACGCCGCCGCAGACAGCCCCTGCAGGTTTTCAATCCAGTGTTGAACATATAAAATCTGGAATATTCCTTTCAACCGGTACCCCTGGAAGCAATCTTACTACCGATGGAGGCAAGACGTGGAAGCAAATTGACAGTACAAGTTTCAACGTTTGCCGCAAAGCCAAGCACGGAAAACTCGTATTATTGGCGGGGAACGGCGGTAAAATAGCTATCTTGAATTTATAGTTTACTGGTTTTTAATATCTTAAAAAAAGCTTTACATTAATTTAAAAAATAGCTTGCAGGGAATAATTAAGAACCCTATATTTGCACCACTTTAAACGGAAACGGTTAACCGAACCAAAGAAGTTGAAAAGTATGATTCCGTAGCTCAGCCGGTAGAGCATAACACTTTTAATGTTGGGGTCCTGGGTTCGAGTCCCAGCGGGATCACAAAGCCTTTGAAAAGAGGCTTTTTTATTTAAAAACAAAGCTGCCTTTAAACGGCTTCGCCTTAATAAAGCGAAAAATTTAAAGAATGATTCCGTAGCTCAGCCGGTAGAGCATAACACTTTTAATGTTGGGGTCCTGGGTTCGAGTCCCAGCGGGATCACTTAAAAAAGACGATCAAATTTGGTCGTCTTTTTTATTACACAGCCCCATGTTTCCAATCCATTACGAACTCTCAATTGCAAAAAGCACTCAATTAATACAATTATCCGTTTCGTATAAAGACAATAGTTCGCCAGTTAAAACAAAAAAGTTTTTGGTTAATACTTTAAAAGTACTTTGAATTTAAAAGTTATTAATTAGCTTTATGTTTGAAAATATCTCAAAGAAATTTTACTAATATGAGAATGCTCTACGACCAAGCCAAAGCCGACCCATGGTTCCGGCGCTTCGCTATTTTCTGCCGCGTAACCCTCGCCGCGAGTTTCTTGCCAACCGGCTTTGTCAAAATCATGGGTCAGCGTTTCGCTGAAGGTCTGCCGCACAACAACCCTTTGGGGCATTACTTTGATGCCTTACTCCAGACCGGCTATTATTATACCTTCATTGGCATTACGCAAATCGTTATAGCTGTCTTATTATTAATCCCGCGTACCGCACTGCTCGGTGCCATTATGTATTTTCCACTGATCATTAATATCACCGTACTGACCTATGCCACACGTTTTGACGGTACCCGACTCATCACCATGATGCTATTGGGCTTTATCTACCTATTGATCTGGGATTATGACAGGCTAAAAAGCTTATTGCCAATTAAGCAGTCTCCCGCTCCCTCTTTTGAACGAACGGCTAGTACCGGACGATTCCGCCTATATTTTTTCGGCGGAGTCTTTACCATTCTCGCCTTCATTATTGGCGGTACTTTTTACTTATACGAGATCACGCCGGGCAATGAGGAAGCCGAATGTCGCAATCAATGCCCTTCCAGTAAAAACCCGAAAGCCTGCCAGGTTTTCTGCGATTGCATTTACAAAAAAGGTCAACCTTTGGATAGTTCCCTGGCCACTTACAAAAAGGCAAAAGACCAACGGCATCCCTGATCATACAACTTTAATCTTCTGTTAAATGGCTCGGGTTTTGTCCTGATGGACACACTATATAGCAAAAAGGAGGCTGTCTTTTGGAGACAGCTTCCTTTTTATAAAAAATTTACCAGGTGTATGACGGAGTAACAACAGTTTGCGAAGTATTACAATAAAACAAACTACCCCACCCAACTTCGTCGGTAATTGTAGCTGTAGCGCCTTCATTTACATGGCTTGCCATTACCTGCTCGGTATAAGGCATGCTCAACCCTCTGTATCGGTGATAATAGTTATAGGCCATATACCAGATAGGCCGGTAATTACCACGGTTAGATGATGAAATAGCAGCAATTGGAGGCGTAACCTGCCATATCGGCGTGGCCGGGGTTACAGGATCCCAGGTTACGCTGTTTCCAAGGTTATACTTGGCTGTATATTCCATGGCCTTGCCAATCACCCCGCTACGGGCGTCATAAAGTGATTTGTCACCCTGATTATAGGCCATCTGGGCCCATTCCAGGAAACTGGCCAAACACAATTGGGTATAGTATTGGTCACGCCCTCCCTCAACAGGCTGCCCTGTTGACAAAAATGCCGTTACGTTGGTGCCATTATCGGCGCCATTAGCAGCGGTTCTGTTAAAGTATTCAAGTGAAAGGTTATATGCCGTCTGGCTTTCGCAGAAGATACCGTATGCCATAATAAATTTACCTGCACTTGATCCCCATGATGGCCAGCCGGCTACTACAAAGGGCGCTGTTTTGCTATAGGTAGCAGCGTAAGCTGCATAATAGTTATAAAATATCTTGAACAGGTTTTTATAGTTGGTCTTTTTAGTTGAAGTAAGACCGGAATAATTGTAAACCATGTCTGCTCCATAAATCATAAAATGCAATCCGTAGCCATTACATAATTGCCAGTCGTTATCGGGATATTGAATAGATGTACAGGTTGAGGCCCATGCGTCAAGTAATTGAATAACCTTGTCTGCATACTGGGTTTGTCCGGTCATATTCCACATAACGCCGTTTACAAACATAGCCATCGCATCATTTTCGTAGTCACTTTTATATAAATTACGGCCTACCTGAGCGTGTGCGTGCGGTGCATAGCTGCTGGATAAAAATGTGGCATAATTGCTTTGAAAGTTAGCGAAGGTTGTTTTGTAAGGCTCCACATTAGCCATGGCCTGGGCATAAGCATATTGCATTTGTGGTTTAGTGAGCACCGTTCCGGGATGTATGAAATCAATCGTCGATGTTTTTACGTTACTATTTTTAGACTCATCAGCTGTATTAGTTGATATAAGAGCTTTTTTTTCTTTAGAGCAACCGGTAAACGCGGCAAGCATAACGATACATGCATAAAACAAAGCTTTTCTCATAATTTTTTAATTTTAAGTTGGTAAAATGTAATTAGTAAGATTTAAGTCCTGAGCAATTATTCAGCGGCATTTTCCTTCGCTCAAGGCAATAGATCACCTGTCACGCCGATTCAGCCTGTCAAACATTTTTATTAAGCATTGATTTTAACTGATAATTGGCAATCAGTTTTCAGGGTATAACAAGAGGTTTTATACCGCACAGAAGCATAATTGATCCTTCCCCGAATCAATTATTGAGGTTGAAGTGATTTTAATTTATTTCATTAGCTTTGGGTTTAAGTGATACATATTGAATTTGTTATAAAAAGCATAATCATGATTAATATTTTAATTGCTTCAACTATTTTTCGATAAAAAAGGATTGTTCTATGGGCATAGCAGTTTGCAGTTTTGGCTCATGGCTATTACCATATTGCCATGCCACTACCGTAACTTTTACGGGGAAACGGCTTCGTGGCGGAATGTCCGTAATATTTAACATACCGCCCGATAACTCTGCGGGCCCTTCCAATACATAAAAACCTACCGGTACATGCGCATCTGATCGGGCATCCAATTTTATTCCTTTCGCATATTGCTTTTGGTTAGAGATTGGCAAAAATGTAATATGCTGCTCCTTTCCTACTGCGTTGCGAGGAGGTACAATCATCAGCGATTGCTGCACCGCAGGTTTATATTCAGCATTGCCTGGATGAGTAGCAGCAAACCATAATTCATAACTATGCGGATTGTCCCAATAACCAGCTTGCGGATTTAGCCTGAACGTTGAATCATTTAACTTGATGACCGGGCCGATGATCCGATTGATAGTAATAGGAGTACTTTCAACGGCGTGCCCTATAGAAGAACCAACTGGCCTATCAGACCAAACAGGTAGGCGAGGGCTTCCCCCCGGCACTGTATCATAAAAAGCAGCATGAAGTGTAAACGTAATTCCATCTTCCGCAGGCTCAAACTTCAGGTTTACCTGCTGATGCGTATTGTGCTGTTCAACCATTTGCCCATGTTGCACATATCCTATCAACTGTGGTTTTTGATTGCGATGTTTTGCCTGGTATGCTATAGTTACCTTGGCCGTTTCCTCATCAAAATACCAAAATGCCTTCGAAACATCATCTTTATAACTACCTATGGGCGCGGCATTGGCAGCCGGCGGTTCATTATAGCGCCATTTATCAACCAGCCAACCCGTTTTTGTCGGATCGATGTCGATCAATTTCGGCGCAATGCCCGTTGGTACATTTTGGGGTAAGCGGTATTGCATGGCCTTTTTAATATAAAAGGCAAGGTAACCTATCTTTTCCCGGGTAGCAGCGAAATGCCCCTGGGCCGGGCTTGACAGCATACTCAGCGGCAGCAGCGGATGTTTCTGCCGCTCTTTCAACCCTTCATCGCTCCAGGTATTGGCAGCTTCGTATTCACCCATCGTTTCCAGGCAAGGGATATAATCCAGGGTCTGATCCTTACTCCAAATATCCGGGGCAAAAACATTTCTTACGTAGGGCCATTGCCCACTTACCGAGATACAAGCCAGCGTACGCGAGGGGTTCCAGGCGCCGAAATAATAAGGTGCACTTGCCGCTGCTGAATGCCCCATAGGGATCACCGCCGCCGTTTTTAGTTCGTTGTAACCCGAAATATCAGCCAGGTCATTAATCAATGTATTAAACTGATCGCCGGCACCTTCATTAAATAAAAATTTAAGATTGAAAGCCGGGCTAACCCAGATCTCTGCAACACCCAATTCCCCCATTTTCGTCCTGAATTCGGGGTCTTCCAGTATGGATTGCTCTTCCATATTGTTTTGAGCGAATATGACGGTCTTCACTTGTTTACAGTTTGGCGCTATCCATAAAAAAGCCCTTGAAGGATCTTTATTAACCCCTACCTGTTTAACAGGCACCGACCATTGCCATACCGCGGCATGAGCAAATGGCCTTGCCAAAAACATGAAAGCAGTCAAAAGAGCAGCACAACGGTCATTCCTTTTTTTCATAATCTTAATTCAATACAATTTCAGCATCAGTACTTACAGGCATATTAAAACACCACTGTTTGTTGCCGTTTTGATTTACCAATTCGCCTTTTATCGTTATGTTCCTCAGAATAATGCTATGTTGCACAGACAATAGATTAGCAGGCAGATAAAGCTTCACCGGGTGATCGGCGGTAAAATGCAATTTGCCTTGCTCTAACCACAATGCGGCTGATGCCGGTTGTGAAGATGTTAAACCATAACCGTTTTTAGCTATACTTATGCCTCTACCTAAAAAAAGACGAACCAGCTTATTACCGTTAACGCTAATCACTCCATATAAACCCTTAAACTGCACATCTTCAAAACCAACCTGCCGGGCTTCGGCATGTGCAAATATGTAATCGTTTCGCCCTGATTTATTATTGACAATTAAACCGGTAAATCCGGGCTCATTACCAAACGAACCAATGCTTTTAATAGATGTTCCGTTATTTGCAGCTCCTGATGGCTCGTAGATGGCGGCAAATGGCTTGCTCCATGCCTCGCCAGTTTGGCGTACAACAACCGTAGGTAATGGCATGTTGGCAATACTATCCGGTATCATTTCATTTTTACGCCATGCTTTTGATGGCGGTGCTTTTACACTGAATACTTCCCTGCCGGCATAGCCTTTCATCCACATATTCATCAATATGGCTTCCCTGCCGGGGATGCTTAAACTGAAACGGGCTTTAAAATCATGGTCAGTATGGGTTGATTTTTTATCGTAGAAATAGTCATAGCCCACCAGTTCCGTATTAGCGAACGTAAGTTTCTCTGTTGGCCGGATTTCCAGCGGTTTGTTGTCGTTATCA
This sequence comes from Mucilaginibacter sp. A5337, assembly GCF_059690695.1. Lineage (NCBI taxonomy): Bacteria > Pseudomonadati > Bacteroidota > Sphingobacteriia > Sphingobacteriales > Sphingobacteriaceae > Mucilaginibacter > Mucilaginibacter sp. A5337. The sequence continues at coordinate 413,673 of NZ_JCAWEC010000001.1, forward strand.
GATAAAATTACCTGCTGCCCGAGGTTATGGTAGATATAATCATGCGACTTGTCCTTACCATCTTTACGCCTCGACCTGAAGATATCTACATAATACCCCGTCGAATCACCGGTACGAATAATACTCATCAGCCTGTTCTGATCTGCGTTAGTTTCAGGTTCCAAAAATGAAACATCTGAAAAGGTAATGCCTTTAAAATACCCAGCCTTTTGGGCAGATTGTGGGTAAAGGGCGTTGAGTTTTAAGGGATGATTACTTTTCATAACCGGGTACGATGAAATGCCATCAACCACCACAGTATTATGCGCCGGAAACTGTGAGTAGTATTCGGCATAGTCGGTCTGAAAATAACTCCCGCCAATGCCACCTTCCGGCGCAAGCACTATTCCCCTGCCGTAAAGCTCCATGGCAATGCCGTTTGCATGCATATGGTTACCGCTGGAACCGACTTGAGAAATCATCAGCCCTGTGTTTATGTCCAACCCATTCCGTTGTACCATCCAGCTTACGTTGGGCGACCAGAATGTTGCAGTCATGTAATCGCCTGGTGATCCTACCTTAACTGTATCAGGAACGGTAATAGGCGGGGTACCAAAAAGCGCATTGAAACCTGTTTGGCGTATAGCTGTTTCAGGGCCGTCCTGCTGTCCCAGAGTGTTGATCGTTTTTAGCATCCGGCTGTAAATAGCCTCCTGGGCCTGCTTGTTGTTTACGCGGGCGTTACGGACCAGATCGGATATGGCATCCGTTCGGAGCCTGCCGTAATGAGTATCACCAAATCCTACAATATAACCATTAGGGTAAAGGTATTGCGCATAAGCCAGCACCGCTTTGGGTAATATCGGTATTTGTTTAAGGAGGTCGGTATGCAGCGTACGGTCAAACAGGTTCACAAAACCCGTAAAATCAGCTATCACATTCTGAGAATAGCCGGGGCACTCACCCCAGATGGCAGTTACCGGGTCATAACCTTTAAGTAATGTGGTCAAACTCCACTGGCGTGTATAGGTCTTATTCAGGATCTGGTCAAGGTAGTATTGGCATCCTTTTTTATCGGCATAATAGCTGTCATTTTCAAGAATGATGGCGATATCTGCTACAAACTTGGCTTCTATTAAATCCCAGTTATTAAAAGGCACACCATTTTTGATGATGAGATCGGCCCATTTCTTAAAGGTAACGGCATACGTCTGTAATTTTTCGGGGTGATGTTTTTTGATATATGGGAAAAGGAAATCGTAGCCGGCGGTTAAAGGTTCCAGCACATCTTCGTGGATCACTTCAAAAGCGGATAAACCAACCAGCGTTTGATCATGACCATGGTTAAGGTCAACCGGTTCGTTCCGGTACCCCATGCCTGTGATATATGGATCCAGGATGGAATAAGAAAAAGCGGCATATTTTTCATCGCCGGTAAACCAGTAAAGCATTGCGGCGTTCCGGGCCTTTTCAATGATCTCGATATTGATAGATTCGACGATCCTCCCTGTTTTTGACTGCTCTACCCACTCCCATGGCTTGCCCGGTACCGTTCCGTTTTGCAGGTACAATTTTCCATCTTCATCCATGTAAGGCTTGATATCTTCAAGTTTTGGACGCATATATTGGGTAGCAACATCCCGCGTTCCGGTAAACCTGACAGTGGGCACAGGCGCACGACCGGTTGCGTAGGCATAGATGCCGTTTTTAATAAACACATCAGTATAATGCTGCTTCCAGTACATTTGTAACCGCGATACCATCCAGGAGCTATCTACCTGACAGCGGGAAACATATGCATCCACATCAGTCCTGATCCTGTCGAAAGTTTGCGCTGCCCAATCTTCCTTTTTTATAAGTGTATTAAGTTTATCCCTGCCGGTATTTTCATCTGCAAGCAAGCGGGGATGGCCTTTTATATTCACACCGGAAATATCTATCTGTTGCGCATTCACAGGTGTAATTGCAAGTAACCATAACGACAAACCAGACAAGGCAAGTTTGGTCGCCGTGTTTTGTCTCCGTAAATATCTTTTAATCATGATGATCATCATTTACTCTTCTTTCTTTATAAAATAATATGCTATTTATCTACCCTGAACCAATCGAAATCCGCATAACCACCCATACGTACATCAGCGGCGCTGATACAAAACAAGCCTACTTTAGCACCTATCCATTTATCAGGTTTGGCAGCAAACTCTTTTCCTATAGTGGTAAAATTTATCCCATCCTCGCTGTAACTGAAAACACACCGGGCATCGGGAGCGCTTACTTTGATGCACAGATATGCCTCAGCACTTTTGATACGTTTCTCATCAGTCACTTCCTCCGTTGTACCGTCCATGGCGTTTTTACAAACCACTGTGTTTAACTTATATCCCTGATCATCTTTTGATATGGAGAGGTAGGCATAATCATTGCCCATCATTAGTAAACCTGCTTTTTTTCCCTGTCCTGTCTCCCACTCAACCTGGTATCTTACCTTTGTCGTTACTGTAAATTCGGGGGCAGGCAGTTTTTGCAGTAACAGGTTAGGAGTATTCCAAAGGTTAATCGCATTTTTATCCTGCGGATAAGCAAACAACCGTAAATAGCCTGATCCTTTGATCTGGGCACTCCATTGAATTTTAGAATTAGCATGCCATTGCCACTGCAAACCGGTTTTATCACTGTTAAATTCATCGCTTTCGGCAGGTGTCTGGATAGGATACACCGCACCTATATTTGGCTTTTTATAGGTAAGTACAGGTTCTCCCTTACCATCCTGATCCGGGTCATTACCAATCACCGGCCAGTCGTTCACCCATTTCATCGGTTGTAAATGAACTACCCGGCCGTAAACACCTTTGTCCTGGAAATGAATAAACCAGGGCTCACCTGTTTGGGTTTCCACCAGCGCACCCTGGTGCGGGCCGTTCACATTGGTTTTGCCCTGGTCCATTACTACCTTTTCTTCGTAAGGTCCATAAATATTTTTAGAACGTAGTATTAATTGCCAGCCGGTAGCTACTCCCCCTGCCGGGGCAAAAATGTAGTAATAGCCATTTCGTTTATAAAACTTGGGACCTTCTATGGTATGATTTTTTCCGTGTCCGTCATAAACATGTGTTCCTTCATCGGTAACTGCTGTTCCACTTGCATCCATCTTAAAAATGGTGATGAGACTGTTAACACCGGCACGGCTGCCAGCCCAGGCAACAGCTAAATAAGCTTTGCCGTCATCGCCCCAAAAAGGAGCCGGATCAATAATCCCTTTACCCGGCAATACCAACACCGGTTTTTCCCAATCCCCTGCAGGATTCCTGGTTTTAACCATGTAAATACCGTAATCGGGATCAGGATAATAGATATAAAACTCATTATTATGATAACGGATGCAAGGGGCCCAAACCCCTTTTCCGTGTTGAGGCAAATCGTAAACCGCTGCAGGCTCCTGCTTTTTTAAGGCATAATTGATCAGCTGCCAGTTTACCAGGTCCTTAGAATGCAGAATTGGCAACCCCGGCATACAATTAAAGCTGGATGCCACCATGTAATAATCATTACCTACGCGGATAGCATCAGGGTCAGAATAATCGGCATGGATAATGGGGTTTTGATAAGTGCCATTGCCTTTATCGGCCACCCAAACTTTCGATATTTGCGTGAAGCCCCGACCAGTACCCATAACCAGGATGAATCCCGTTATTAAGCTTTTTATAAAACTTCTTTTATACATTGTTAAGCTATTCATATCAATTTAAATCCCAGTAAACTACATAGCGCTGGCGGTGCAGGTTATAGTAGGGTTCCAATGTAACCGGCGTTCCATTTATAGTATTGGTAGTTTTAAAAGTCAGAGGCTCCCCTTTAACTGGTTTTAAAGCCTCAGCAACGTTCTCCTCATTAATTTTTAAAGAACGAACCATATTATCCGGGATGTTATAATCATAATCGTAATACTGGTAAGGATCGGTTGCGTCATGATATGGTGCATGGGCTGGCATTGCTTCGGTACCCATTTCACCTGCCAGTACTACCGGCCCATACATTACAGCGGCAACTTTAGGATTATCCGGCGTTGGTTCCAGGCGCAACGTCATTGGATAGGTTACTTCAACCTTGTCGCCGGTTCTCCATTTGCGGTTCAGGGTGATATAGCTTTCCGACACCTGGTTAACTTTGACGCTTTTACCATTTATTTTCACTATCGCGCCACTACGGGCCCAACCCGGGTAACGAATATAAAGCGATAAGCCTTCTGCATTTGCGGAATCGATAATAAGCCGGGTAGTCGCCTCTTCGGGATAAGCGGTTTCCTGTCTTAATTTCAAACCTTTAGCTTTCCAGGTTAATACCGATGGAATTAACAGGTTGACATAAACACCCTGATCGTTATGGTAATAAATAGCTTCGCCATACTTCGATTGGCTCTCAAACCCCGAGCCTACACAGCACCAAAACGAACTATCGCGGGTACTGTACAGCCGGAAGGCCCCGGCTTTTAATGGCGTAAAGTAACATACCATACCAGTTTTGGGATCCTGCTGCCCCAAAATATGATTGTATAAAGCCCGCTCATAATAATCGGCATATTTTACGTCGGCATCCCATGTAAAAAGGTGGCGTGTTACCTTGAGCATATTGTAGGTATTACAGGTTTCGCCGGTGTAGCCGGTTATGAATTTTGAGATCTTGCCAGGTTCGATAAAGTGTTCCTTATCGCTGTTACTGCCGATGACATAGGTTTGATTACGGATCACATTATCCCAGAAATTGCTTACGATCGCTTTATCCCTGACATCTCCTGTTAACTCATAAGCACGGGCCTCACCCGTGATTTTGGGAATAACGGTATTGGCGTGCATCTTGTTGAGTTTGTCCTCGCCTGCTGCCAAAGGATCAAGCACGGCGTGGTGATAAAACAAATCGCCAAGTTTTTTATGTTCCGGGTTACCGGTGATGGAATATAGGTTATACCAGGCTTCGTTCATGCCGCCAAACTCATTCCTGAGCATCAGGGCCAGCTGATCTCCACTCAGTGGCGTTATTTTTTTGTAAGCCCATGAAGCCATTTTATTTACCACATCAAGCGCCTGGGTATTGCCCGAGTACCAGTAAGCATCAATTAAACCGGCCACTATTTTATGCAGGGTGTACCATGGGGCCCAAACGCTTTTGCCTTTAATATTCCTGTCAATGTAATTTTGTGGGAAAGCACTTAAATAGCCGTCTTCATTCAGGGTAGCCTGTACCTCGGCAAGTCCTGCAACCAGGCTATCGATCTTTTGCTTAAAAGCTGCATTACCTGTAGCAGCATATTGGAAGGATAAGCCAGATAGTAAATGTCCTATGCTATGACCACGTAATTCCATATCCAAGGCTTCCCAACCGCCAAGCGGGGTAGGCATTTTGGTTTTGCTGCTCTTTTTATCCGTGAGCATGCCGGCGTTAACCCTAAAGCTGTGCAACAGCCGCTCTACTGGTAAGGATAGCATCCATTCGCCTTCGCGGTCCATATTATCCTTAAAACGGCTATCAAGCAGTTTCACATCCTGTAAATCAAAACTGTATGCTTTAACGGCAATCTTTGGTTCTGCTTTTATTTGAGATTGGTGCTGGCCCACATATTGAGCTAACGCTCCAAAGGGTAACAACATCAATCCAATCACCACGAACCTGTTAATTCTTTTCATCTTTTTATATCTATTGCATTTAAAAAAGCCAATAGCTTTTCGTTGAAACCATCGGGGTTTTCCAGGTTGCTGACATGGCCGGCATGAGGAATGATCATTTGTTTAGCCGATGGCACCACTTTTAATAACCTGTCGGGAATATCCGCATCAGCATCGCCTGTGAGCACCATTACCGGAACGGTTATTTTTTGCGCCTTTAACCGGGTTTCCGCCTCATTGCCTAATAAAAATCGGGGCTCAAGATGCTGGGGCTGCCAGGCATCCCATTTATAGATCATGTTCCAGACGGGCTGTCTTAAGCTTTTAATGTTTTTACCATTGCGTACGGTTAATTTATTAAACCACTCTCGCTTACTGGCCTGGATACCTTTTACCTGCCATGTTTTGATCTTTTCATGCTGAGTTTCGGCCTCTTCGGCTGTCCATGGTTGACCGGGGCCGGGAACATCAAAAAAATCGCCGCTGGCCGCAGTGGCCGAAAGCAGGCGACCGGGGTAAAGCGCCAAAAAATCAGTAACAATAAACCCGCCCAATGACAACCCAACTACGTGCGCTTTTGCTATATGCAACTGATCCATTAAGGCTTTCAGATCATCGGCATGCAGGGCTTTCTGATTTTCTGAAGGCATCGATGACCAACCGTATCCTCTAAGGTCATAACGGATCACCCTGTATTTTTTAGTGAGCGCAAAAAACTGCGGGTCCCATTCCGTACGGTCAAATGAATGCCCGTGGAGAAGAATGAGCGGCTCGCCTTTTCCCGTTTCTTCATAATACAGCTTAGCGCCATCCGGTGTGGTGATATAACCGTGTTTTACACAGCTCATGCTCACCTGGACAAGCACATCTCTTACCAACAGCGGCAGTACCGGGCTTCCTAAAAATGAATTGAAACCGTTTTTCATTTCGGCTACACGGGCAAGCATAAAGCCATAAACATGGTTCTTTTTATCAATCCAGGGATAAGCCCCCGCCCAGCTCGGGCTGCTGATCAGTATGGCATTACCTTTGGCATCAACCTCTTCCCGCCATTCGCCAAGACCGTAAACATCCTTTCGCTCGCAGGCCCGGGTGTTTTCAACATAAGGATCGGTCATTTTAGCGTTCCCAACCTGGTCGGCCTGCATCTCGCTTATGGCTTTTGCAGACAGGATGCGCTTGCCTTTATATACCCCGTTATGGATGATCATATTCAGGAAACGGGCATAATCTTCCAGTGCCGATCTTGCCCCACCACCAAGCATAGGACTTTGACCATCAACATCACTTACGGGCGTAAAATGGGTTAATTGCATCCCCAATGGCTTCGCTATTTTTTCCTGGAAGATCGATTCCCAATCCTTACCTGTAGCTAATTCGGCCATACGACCGGCTACCTGCATGGCAAGGCCGCCGTATTTGAATTTAGTAGCGGGAGCAGTACCGGCGGGTAAATCAACAATGTGAGCTACCGACTCTTTTAGGGTTTGATAGTTATCAGGATGTCGGCCGGCCGGCTGATAATCAGGATAGCCGGCTGTGTGCGAAAACAGTTGTCTTAAAGTAGCTTCTCCTTTTTGACCTTTAAATTCGGGCAGCCATTTTTTAACCTTGTCATCCCATGATAATTTGCCATCGTCAACAACAGCAGCTATAGTAGCAGCAGCAAGCCATTTGCCTGCCGATGCTATATAGGCTACTGTTTCAGGGGTATAGTTTCCAAAATATTTTTGATGGATAACCTTGTCATCCTTAACAATAATTATAGATGCACCTTTATAGTAACCACTATCAACCCAGCCGCCGATCTTCCTATCGAGGTAAGAAAAATCATACCTAACAGGCATTTTTGTTTTCACTTGCGCAGATGCAACTCCGGCTATAGCGGCCAGTATGCAGGTTAAAATGATTATCCGGGCGTATTTCATTAGTGTTTAACTTTATAAAATTTGGCGCCGAATAAAAAGATCACCGCATAGCATATAATCGGCAAGTAGTAAGCGTGGGCTACGCTTTGGTTGGCTATCTGCCCCATGATCATTGGAAATACCGCGCCGCCTACAACCCCCATCGCTATAAAAGATGAAGCCTGCTGTGTATGACTGCCCAGGTTTTTGATCCCCAAACTGAAAATAGTAGGGAACATAATGCTGAAAAAGAAGTTGATCATCAGCAGGGCGATGTATGATGTCCAGCCTAAACTTTGTGCAACTATAAGGCACATTAAGATGCTCCCGCAGGCAAATACGGCCAGCAATTTATTGGGGGCAATAACGGTCATGAGTGAGGTGCCCACAATACGGCCAAGCAACATCATACCCATAAATAAACTCATAAAATAAGCGGCTTTTTCATCACTGAAATGCATTACACTTGCGCCATAATTTATAAAATAAGCCCAGGTACCTGCTTGTGCAGCTACATTAAAGAATTGAGCAACACAAGCCCATACAAAGTGACTATGCTGGAATAGCTTTTTTGAAGGGGCTACATCTACATTAATGGCTTCCGGATCATCAGCTACAATGGTTGCGTGAGGGTCTGTTAAAGCCGGTATCTTCAAAAACGCAAATACAACAGCTATTAATATCACTACAATGCCAATAGCTACATATAAAGTTTTAACTGAGGTAAGATCTGTTGATTTCACAGTGTCTCCGCTCAACAGGAAAAAGCCGCCAATGGTAGGCCCTATGATGGTACCCACTGCGTTAAACGTTTGCGCAAAGTTTAACCGCAGGTCGCTTTTACGCTGGTCACCAAGCGCTGCGGCAAACGGATGTGCCACCGTTTCGAGTGTTGCCATGCCACAGCCTACGATAAAAAGTGCCATCCTGAAAAAGGCGAAGGAGGCGGCATTGGCTGCCGGCACAAATAAAAATAAACCTCCGGCAAATAAAAGTAAACCTAATATCACACCAGACTTGTAGCCGTATTTTTTCATGAACAAACCTGCCGGGATACTCATAATAAAATAAGCGCCAAAAACTGAAAATTGTATTAGGCCGGATTGGGATATGGAGAGGTTGAGCACGTTTTGAAAATGCTTATTCAGCACATCGCTCATAGCATGCAGCAAGCCCCACATAAGGAACAGCAAGGTAACAAATACGAAGGTTACGATAAATCTTTTCTCGGTAAAAGCTGGTTTATTGGTCATATTATTTATTGAAATTGATTGTCCTGTTGATTGGCGTTAAATAAAATATCAAGCCCTAACCTGTTATCAAAGCTTGCAGCGGCTCCCATCAGGGCTGCGTCTTCTCCTAACACTGCTAATTTAATTCTCAAACTTTCAGCATATGATGTTAGCAGGTTAGTGAGTTCATCCAGGAACATGCCGGATGCCTTTGCAATATTGCCGCCAATAACAAGCGTATCCGGCTTTTCATCCAGAACAATATCTTTAAGGAACAACGACAGATTAACCGTAAACTCATCAAATATGCCCCTGACCACCGCGCTATGTTTGGACGTTAATATTAGCCCGCTCACTCCTATAGCCGAGAGGCCGGTTATTTCATGATATCGCCGCAAAAACCACCTTGTAGAGAAATAATCATCAGCAATACTATCTCGATAAACCTCGCTACCCAAGTTTAAATCATTTACAATACCGTCAACACTCAGGGCTGACCCAAACCCGGTACCCAGTGTAATTCCAATAACCTTCCGGAAGCCGGTACCTGCTCCTGCTACTACTTCTCCCTGTAAAAATGCTTCAGCATCATTTCTGAACAGGATATCTGCAGCTTCTACCCCAAGCACTTCAGATAAGTATAACTTAATGTTTAAACCATAAATAGCCTCATATTTATGCAGATCTTTAATTAGTGAGATCCCATTTTCATAGTCAAACGGACCGGGCATTGCCAGGCCAATCTGCTTAACCGGAGAACCAAATTTTTCATAAGCCTGTACCAATGCGGCTGACCAACTTTCAAGTATTTCAGTTGCTGTTCCCTGTGAATCTACGTTTACCCGGGTGCGGGTACCCTCAATGATCATCTTCTTTTCCAGGTCGATAACAGCCGCGGTAATATGGGTGCCGCCGATATCTGCACTGATTACGTAATTATTTTTATGCTTTAGGCTCATGTATGATGTATTATTAGATTAAATTATTCTAAGCTGATTATGGGGTTATTTTTCCGGGGTAAGATAAACTGCTTCTCCGCCAGACGGAAGCAGGGCAAACTTCAATGCTGTATTGTTGTTTACACTTTTGCTGCTCACCTTAACATGAGTAGCGGTATTTACCGACGGGTCATCGCTGTAAATTGTAGCTTTATATTTTTTACCGGGTTCTAAAAAACTCAAATCAAGTTTAACTTCGCGTGCATCATTGTTGGTAATAGTGGCTACAAACCAATCTTTTCCGCTTCTGCGGGCTGTTGTGATGTATTGCCCCGGAGCTCCCTGTATTACTTTTGTTTCGTCCCATGTGGTTGGGATCTTGTCCCAAAATTCCAGTTCGGGCTCATTGTGTTCAGCCGAGGGTTTATCATACCAATACAGTGTCTGCAGCGGACTGTAATAAATAGCAGCCAGCGCCAATTGATGAGCATGGGTGTTTTTTATCCGCTTGTCAAAATAACAGATAGTATAATCGGCTGCTCCGGCAATGTACCGCGTAAAAGGCAGTACTGTATTGTGCGAGGCATCAGGCATCTCCTCGTTACCACGGATCCCCTCGGCCGACATCAGGTTTGGCCAGGTACGCTGCTCGCCGGTCGGCCGCCAGTCGTCATGAATATTTACCATGATGTGTGCATCTGCCGCCTGCTGAATTGCCTTTTCCACCCAGGTTGTCCAACGATGCGAGCCCTGCTGTACAAACCCGAACTTTACACCTTTAACTCCCCATTTATGATAGACGGCAAACAGACTATCGCTTTGAGCATACAGCCCCTGCTGATTAACATAGAGCCAAACGCCTACGCCTTTATCATTTCCATATTTAATTATACCAGGCAGGTCAAAATCAGGTATCGCAACCTTAGTGGCATCGGAACTGAAACTGAACGCCGGCCCATACCATTTCCAGTCAAACAGGATATACTGCAGGTTATGTTTTACTGCGAAATCTATATTTGCTTTTGCATCGGCAGTGGTTTGTGCCATTACCCGCATAATTTTACCGGGCTTGATCCAATCGGCATTAGTTATTCTTGATGGCTCGTTGAGGTTAAGCATCATATAGTTATGTTCGATCAAATCACCTGGCTTTTCGGCTATCATGATTGCCCGCCATGGGGTGCCTACCGGCGAAATTAACTGCGCCCCACCAAACATCGATGTTACTAAAGTAGATGGTTTATCAGTGCTCAGTTTAAATTTAGTGCGGGCATAGTCAACCAGTTGAGCCTCTCCGAGTGCGGCAAACAGGCCGTTAGGCAGTTCAATGGTTAATGGCCGTTCGCTTTCACCGGGCCAGTCTTTTAATGGCAGTTTATAATACGGAGCTTGTGCCCAATTGGCAAACCAGCCCTGCGTACCTTCAGGCACACTGAATTCGGTATTTTCTGAAGTTACATTGTAATAGGTACCTTTAGGATTTTCGGGGAAATAATACCTGAACGCTACCCCCTCGTTGTAAACCCTAACCTGCACCTGCATTACATAAATTGGGTTATCATCTTTTACCAGCGTAATATTCATGGCATTATAATGATCCCTGATGATAGCTTGCTCGCCTGTAACAGGAACCCAGGTAGTATCATGTAGAGAGGAATCAATTCCGGTGATCAGCAGGTTTTCGCACCAGTTTTTATGCTGATCAACTTTAAGCGCCATTGCTTTTTCTGAGAGACTATTATCCAGCTGAAGATCAAGGGTTGACTGAAGGATTACCTGTTTGTTTTTATAAGCTACACTATAGTACATTGTGCGCTTCCCTGCATCAGCCTTTTGACTAAACCTGAATGTTATATTTTTATCCGGCGACCGAATGCTAAGTACAGAATCTTTTATTCCCTGTCCGTGGACCATGCTGATAAAGCAGCTTATCCACAAACCGGTCATCAATATTATTGCGTTTTTTTTCATATCAAAACAGTATCATCTTCAAGTTTTTTCATCCCGATTCTCATTGGGTCTTTTAACTAAAACGGTTTAATATCTATAGGACAAATAATTTCACGATTTATAATCATCTCAAAAGTAATTACCTTAAAAAATTACAAAGGGGGGTAACAGCTCAATCATAAGGGACAATTTTTCATTCTATTTGATAAACCTTTATAAATCCGAAGCCCGCTTGAAACCGGCTCCGGATTCACTACCGAGATATCTTTTGATAACGAGTCTTAATTATTCGGAATATCCGCCAGGTTTTTATACGAACGCACCCAGTCGACCTTGGCTTTTTCGCCGCTTGCGCAATCACCAAAATCAAGGTAAAGCCCGCCTGTTGTTGAAGCTGTTGGGAATGGCACTCCATCATTCAGGCCAGATTTTGGCGTCCATTTAATGACGTAAACCTGCGTGCCCAAAAGCGTCATATCTGTTTTGCTCACGTACCTGAAATCGTGATTTGTGCCGTTAATGCTCCAATAAGCCTGGACAGCCCAATCGTCGGTACTCTTTTTAAGCTTAGGGATCTGGGTAACTTTAACAGCGAGATAAGGATAGGTCACGGGATCTAACAAAGCAGAACCCTGCCATGCACGAATATAAGTGCCGATTGAAGCAGAGACTTCTAACTGACCATTAGCCACGGCAACCTTTGAGTTTTCGGCCCATGGTATGCCTCCCCAGCCTTCCAGCGCATCAAATTCCCATCTTAATGCACCAACCGCTACAGGGGTTAAACCGCCTGCCGAAGGATGGTAAAACAATAAGCTCCCCCAGCCGGTACCGTCTGTAACTGTGCCGATAGTTTGTTTTTCAATGGCAGTATATTGCTCCAGTACGCGCTGGGTATTTGGCATAGCTGCACCAAGACGGTTATGAAATTGATTGTAGGCCATATAAAATATAGGACGGTAGCTCCCCCTGCTATCAGTAGATATGGCCGGGTACACCCATTTTCCATATACCTCGGGAAAAGCTGTATTGTAAGGTACATCCTGGCCCAGGTTATATTTGGCGTTATATTCAAAAGCTTTCATAATGACAGTATCCTTAGCTACCCACATATCCGGTTTGCCCTGATTATAACCCATTTCGCATAGTTCTTCGAAATTACAAAGCCCTAACTGACTATAGCTTTGTGTCCTCCCGGATTCCTGGTTTTGCCCGCTTGGCAGAAAATAATGCTCGATAGTACCATCCCCGTTTCCATGATAGAAATAGTTGTAAGCAGCATCAAACATTGACTGGTCATCCAGAAATATCCCAAAGGCCATTATCGCCTTAGCATTGGCACTGTCCCAGGTTCCATTGGCCCCACCCGGAATTTCGATACCCTTAATTACAGGGTACCAGATGTTCCGGAACATGTCTTTACATCTTTGCAGGTCTGCGGTTTGCCATCCGGAATAATCACGTACCAGTTCGGCACCATTGGCCATGATGAAACCATTGAAACTTGCACATAGATAAACATCTGGCCCGGTACTGGTAATGCTCTTCAATGTGGTAGACCATGCATTAAGCATTTTCACCGCATTATCCGCATAGGCGTTGTTGCCGGTAAGTTTCCACATCAGGGCCTGAGCAAAGATAGCGTAAGAGTCATTTTCAATAATTGACTTATAGTTTATACCATCGCGGGCTATAATTGTAGGGTCACGGGTAACGAGAGCAGTTGGCCCTTGCATTTGATAGTTTAAAGAAGCCCATGTTGAGGCTTTAAGGGCAATAAAAGTTGTATTCCAGGGCTCGGAAGATGATGCGATCTGCGTTTTGATATAATCTAACGACGATGCGGTCAACAACATTCCAGGGTGTTTAAAGGTCGCGGCCCCTGTCGGGTTTGCTACGCCTTTACTGTTTTTTTCTACACCATATAATGACGGTGATTTTTTGCAGGACGTTGTTACCAATATGGCACACAACGCCATTAACCATAAAGTAGGTTTCATAATTTGGTCTTTTTAATATTTTGTATTTAGGCTGATCTGGTCGAGTTAATTCATTACCAACCCGAATTTTGCGTAAGCTTACTATTTAACTTGATCTGGTCCTGAGGAAGTGGTAACAGGTAGTTTTTATCCTGCCAGGTCCTGGCGTTATCGATAATCAAAATGCCGTTTGCATCCCGGGGTATGGTACTTGCGCCCGGCCAAATGGTGGCGAATTCGGTACCGGCCCATTTAATGCCCTGCACTGGCATCGGCATTTCCGTTTCGGCGGTTTTCCAGCGTTTAAGGTCATCTATCCGGAAACCTTCATTATACAATTCGATGGTTCGCTCCCGCCTGATCTCTGTTTGCATATTTAAGCCGTTGGCGGTTACAAAATCATTGGTCAATAACGGCATAGCGGTGTTTACCCGGTGCCTTACCTGGTTTAACGAAATATTCAAATCGGCATCAGAGATAGTTCCATTGCGTTCATAAGTAGCTTCAGCGTAGTTCAGTAATACTTCGGCATACCTGATCACAGGGTAATCATATGACTCATAAGTGTCGGCCACCTTTCTTTCCGATGCCCATTTCTGGTTCTGGTAACCGGTGCCATAATTAGAAACCAGCGGTTTTAAAGCGGCGTTCGCGATATCCGCTGCATCATTTTTCCAGGTAACACGATAGTTGGTATTGTTCCAGTAGTAATTGCCGTTTACCATTAAGGTATATTGCATCCGTTTGTCCCTGTTGGCAAATTCAGACCTGGCCGTACCATAACCTTTAAACAATGGCGATTTTTCAATAGGTAAGCCATCACTGCATAAATAAAGATTAGCGAGTTTGCGGGTTGCCCAATCTACAAGGCCGTTGCCAAATGTGGTTTTGGTTATGTTAAGATTAGAGATACGGATACTTTCATCATAACGGTTTGAAAGGATATACTCGGTATTTGCCGATTTGGTAATACCTGCCGGATTTGATTTGGTATTTTCAAGTATGAACATATACTTCTGCGCCGAATCGCCTAAGGCAATGCTTGAGCCGGTTGTCCCAAACAAGGCATATTGCCCGCTGGTCATTACAGCTTTGCTTGAACTAATGGCTATATCCAGTAATGTATTGGCGCGCGTAGCGTTTCCCCTTGATTTTTGCCAGGTTCCTTCATAAAGGGCCACCCTTGATAGCAACGCCCCGGCAGCCCCCTTACTTACACGCCCCTCATCTGCAGACCGAAGCACACTTTCCAATGGCAGGTTGGCAATTGCGGCATTCAGGTCGGCTATAATAAAATCGGTAACTTCATCCCTTGAATTTCTGGCTGCCATCAATAATGGATCATTGGTATCCAACGGTTTCGAAACAATAGTTACCCCACCGAAGATTTGCAGAAGGTCGAAATACACATATGCCCTGAAAAATTTGGCTTCGGCTACATATTGGGCTATTTCGGCCGGTGCAGCATAGGTTGAAGCCTTATCTAAAAGAAAATTGATATTCCGGATGCGCTGGTAATCTGTATTATATGTTCCGTCTGTTTGTACAACGCTGTTAGTTCCCTGGCTGTAAACGTTTTTAGTGCTGTTGGTTATCAGATCTGATCTCAGATCACTGTGTACGCCATCCGTAACTGTACCCGCAAATGTTCTTTCATACAGGTAAAATGCATTTGCAGCCAGCTTAAAATCGTTGGCTTTTTTCCAATAAGCAGCGTCAGACAAGGTATCCTGCGGGTTTAAATTCAACGCTTTTTTGCAGCCGAATACAGCAGCAATCAATGCAAACGCTACGATATATTTATAATTAAATCTTTTCATGTTTTTAAAAATTAGAAGGTAACGTTAACACCGGCGGTTAAATATCTGTAAAATGGATAGCGGCCGTAATAAGGGCTTCCGTCTGTCGTGATCACATTTCTTTGCGCTTCCGGGTCCCATCCATCTTTTATTTTAGTTATTTCCCACAGGTCGTTTCCTGAGATATAAACACGTAGTTTTGATATAAAATTGGTTGCAGAAATCAGTTTTTGAGGTATTGTATAGCCTATTACCGCGTTTTTCAAGCGCAGGTAAGCGCCATTTTCAACCGACCATGAAGAGGGTTGATAGTTATAGGAATTGACAGTGCCGTTAGTTGAATATTTAGGATAATAAGCACCGGTATTTTCCGGTGTCCAGTTATTATTTACCGATTGATTGGTGGTATTCAGGTAAACGGCGCTAAAAGGCACCCGCCATACATCACCATTTCTGAAAATGGTTCTGCTGCCTACTCCCTGAAAAATTACAGAGATATCAAAACCCTTCCATTGTACCCCGGTATTGAAGGAATAGGAATACCGAGGATCGTCGGTACCGAGATACTTATAATCGGCGCTGGTAATTTTTCCATCACCATTTAAATCTTTATAAGAGTTATCGCCTATTTGGGCAGTATAAGAACCACCCGGGATATCAGAGCCTGCAATCAGCTTAGTAGCGGCGTCCGCCTGTTCCTGTGTTTGGATGCGGCCGGCATATTCCAGACCAAATACCGAACCTATAGGGTAACCTTGTGTTGCTGCATTATAACCGCCATATATAGTTGTAGCGCCATTGATGTTGATCAGTTTGTTTTTATTATAACTGATATTGCCGCCTACATTGTAACCAACCTGGCCAATTTTATCAGCCCAGGATAAGCTAACTTCCCATCCATTGGTTTTCAGGTGGCCAATATTTGCCGCAGGGGCCTGTGCCCCCAAAATTGAGGGATAGGTTTGCGGTAAAAGCATATTGCTGTTATCTTTTATAAAATATTCGGCAGTACCGGTTAAACGGCTCTTCAATATCGAGAAATCGAGCGCAATGTTGCTGTTTTTGATACGCTCCCATGTTCTGTTCAAACTCACCAGGCCATTAGTTGGGCCAACGGTTACGGCCTGTCCCGAGCCCAGGATGGGGTTATTGCTGGTTACAGTACCTGTTTTAGCTAATACCAATTGCTGGATATAATCATATAAACCAATCCCGCTTTGATTACCTACAACTCCGTAGGACGCTCTCAACTTTAAATCATTAAAAAAAGTAGCACCTTTCATGAAATTTTCCTGGCTGATCCTCCAGCCTGCAGAAAAACCGTAAAAGGCCTTCCACCTGTCTTCTTCGGCAAATTTGGAAGATCCATCATACCTGAAATTGGCCTCGAGCAGGTATTTTTGTTTATAGGCATAATTTACCCTGCTAAATGCCGAGCCTATGGCGTAGTGGTTTTTGGTTTCACTATTGGTTTGGTTACCAATACCAGTTAACGTTTTAATATCCTGCGAAACCGGGTTAAGGACGGTAGCATCAAAATAATCATATTCATCGCGCTCGTACTGGCTGCCTGCTGTAACACTTACCGAATGGTCGGTGCTAAAGGTATTTTTGTATTCGAAATAAGCATTGGCATTATAATAGTCTTCGCCAAGATTTGCACGTTTAAAATAGGATGCATCCTGTGTAGGATTAGTAATACCCGGCACGGTGCCTAAATAATTGTACCACTGAATTGAATTTTGCTGCGTATACCGGTTTGCATTATTTGTGTTATAACCCAGGGTGGCAACAAACTTCAGACTTTTTAAAATGTCATAATTAATTTTTTCATTGATATAAACGTTTGCTTTGGTCAAACGGTTATCGCCGCCCAGTTTGGCCTGCCAGTTGGGGTTAAGCTGTCCGCCCCATGCATATGGCCCGCCGTTAATGGTTGATATGGGCATCCCAGGCTGAGCGTATTGCCCAAGTACATTATTGATCAGCGTAGGTGTTAAAACGTCATTACGGTCATAGGCTATATTTGATTCGATTTTCACTTTGCTGCCTATCAGGAAATCATTAGCCAAACGTACATTATATCGTTTGTTAGAGTTATTTCCCCATCGCAGGATACTACCATCGTCCATGTATCCTAAAGAAATACGATAACCTGCCTTTTCGGTACGGCCGGCAACACTTAAGTTATTTTGGGTAGAGTTTGCTGTTCCCCATAAAACATTTGTCCAGCTGTTGTTAAAAAACACATAGTCGTTTACATCGCTAAAGTTTGGTAAGGGGTTACTTCCATAGGTTTTGATATCTATATAATTATTCAAATTAGCTAAAGCCAGCTTACCATACTTGATCCAAACATCACTGTCGTCAAATCCATCATTTCTTCTGGCTGTAATGACGCCGTTGGCCCATTGCTCAACATTCATTAAATGAGGCTGAAGCCCAACAATTTTGCTCGAAAACGAACCATCATATTGTACTACCGTTTTACCGCTTTTGGCTTTTTTAGTAGTGATCAGCACCACGCCGCCAGCGGCCCTCGCCCCATAAATAGCTGCCGATGCATCTTTGAGGAACGACATACTTTCAATATCATTTGGATTGATAGCATCCAACGACCGAACACCAACGGCTGCAACACCGTCAATCACCACTAATGCATCTGTAGGGTTTATCGAGGATGCTCCCCTGATATTGATATTCCAGCCTTCGTTACCCGGCGCTGCCGAGCCTCTTGTTATCAGCACACCCGGCACCTGTCCCTGTAAGGCCTGGAAGGGATTGGCCAAACTGCCTTTATCTTCAAATGCCTTGGCATTAACTGTTGCAACCGAGCCTGTTAATGTAGCCCTTTTTTGAGTACCGTAACCTACTACTACAATCTCATTCAGCTTATTGTCTGTAACATTGAGTTTGACGTTAATGATCGTTTGGCTGCCTACAACCACTTCTTTTGAATCAAAACCAACGAAACTAAATACAAGTATTGCATTGGTTTCGCCTGAAGGAATAGTAATGGCATAAGCCCCTGAATTATCGGTTACCGTATTGATGGACTTTCCCTTAAGGGTTACCGTAACGCCCGGAAGAGGGTTCCCCTTATCATCGGTAACCTTACCTTTCACAACTATTGCCTGGGCCACTATCAGCGGTTCCGGCTCGGGTAATTTACGCTGAACTATGATTACTCTATTTTTTACGGTATATGTTAGTGGCTGATTCCGGAAACAGGCTTTCAGCACTTCGGTTAGCGGGGTATGTTTAAAATCAACGCTTACCGGATTGGAGCCGTTAAGCATTTCATCGGTATAAAGAAAAGTATAACCGGTTTGATTTTGGATCTCATTAAATACCTGCGCAATAGGGGTATTTTTGCCAGAAAATGTGATGTTTTGCGCGTGACCTGCAAAGGATACCTGGACAAATGCTGTGATCAATAAAACGATGGTAAGTTTCATCACCAACAGAAATTTATGGATATAGGCAGAGTGCCTACACCCGGTAAGAGCATAAAATTTCATATCTTTGAAATGTTTGGGTTTAATTGGTTTATCGTTGTGGATCAATAATATATCGGTTATAAACTCAAACATCAGCCGGGAGTGTTCGCTGCACTTCCGGTTTCCTTTTTAAGTTTATACCATGAGTAGATTTATGGCATAACTATAACCCTCCTCTCAATAATTTTAAAGTGTACTAATCCTGTTAATTCAAGTGCATTTAAAACCTCAGTTATATTTTCAGAACGCGGTACCGTTCCTACAAAACCCTCGTTTGTTATAGCGCCCTGGTATTGCACGCTTACATTGTACCAACGGGCCACTTTACGCATAATGGTTTCTATGTTTTCGTGCGAGAAGTTGAAATTGCCGTTCTTCCATTCTACAGCCTGTGCTGCATTTACTTTGGCCACCTCTATTGCCCCGTTCACACGGGCCTGCTCGCCCGGCACAATAAGCTTTTGATTGTTTCCTGAAATTATTTTCACCGAACCTTCCAGCAGGGTTGTGTTGGTAGATTTTTCATCTGCATAACCCATAATATTAAAATGGGTACCCAATACTTCAACTGTAGAATGATTTACTGTTACCCTGAAAGGCATCGCCTTATTTTTGGCAACTTCAAAATACCCCTCTCCCGTTAACTCAACATTTCGTTCCTTACCGGTAAAGGCAACCGGAAACTTGAGTGAGGATGCAGCATTTAGCCAAACCATGGTACCATCAGGCAAAACAACCTGGTACTGGCCGCCATTGGGGGTTGAGATGGTATTGTAGCCAGATACTTCTGTACCTCTCTGCTGTTTTTGTGAAGCATCATATACCAGCTTTCCATCGGCAGTTTTGTTAACTATGCTATTTTGCTGGTTTGCCAATACCCCATTTTTAGCACTTTCAAGTACAATCTGAGAACCATTGGCCAGTGTAAGTATCGCTTTATTGCCACCCGGAATTATCTTATTGACTTTAGCATTACTTGCAACCGTTTGTTCTTTTATCAGGCTATTCCTAAAGACAATCCCCGCGGTAATGAGCAACAAGATTGAAGCTGCAATAGCGATGAGCTTTTTAAATGTCGTTTTAGGTTGGATGCTATGGTACTGGGCATCTTCATTTTCCATCTCATCAAGCCGGGCCTCAATTTTAGCAAGCAATTCGGGATGGTTAACGGATTCATGATCAGGAAGATTTTTAAAAAAATCGCCATACTGCTCCAGTAAGGCAGCTACTTCTTCATCTGGAAGCGATTCAAGCCATTTAATAAAAAGCTTGTGCTCCTGCTCCGTATGCCGGTTTTCAGAAAATTTTTCAAGGAAATTGTTCCGTGCTTTTTCGTCCATATATGTGTAAGACGACCGGGAAGAAATAAAGGACTACTCAAAAAAATATTTTTTAAATAATCATCAAAAAAAGAAAAAGATACCCTGATAAGCTTAAAACAAATGCTTCCAGGCCCCAACAAGAAAAACACCGATGGTAAGCTCGCCGTGGGCAAGCATATGTTTCCTTACAAAGTCCATCCCGCTGTATAATTGCTTTTTCACGGTGGCTTTAGAAATAGACAGTTTTTCGGCGATTTCATCTAAAGAAAGTTCATCTTTAGTACGAAGCTCCACGATCTGCCTTCTTTTTTCGGGAAGCAAATTGATAGCATCCTGTGCCATCAGGTAAAAATCTTTATAATTTATTTTTGCATCAGATCGCTCGGAACTCTCTTCGGAAATTGGTTGCACCATAACCAACACCTGCGCCTCAGTTTTACTCTTCTTGATATGATCTAATAAAAGATTTTTGGCAGCACGATAAACATACGACTGGAAAGAAACAATGTTTGTTAATGATTCCCTGCGTTCCCAGATCTTGATAAAAACACATTGAACAATTTCTTCTGTTAATTCGGCCGACCGGCAGATCATGTAGATGTAACGGTATAGATTATTGATGTTCCTGTTATACAATACAGTAAAAGCCTTTCGGTCTCCTTTTGAGAGCCGACCTAATAATTCACTCTCATCTAATTGTATTAACATTTCTATATTGGTTATCTATATAAAAATAATTTGAATATAAATTAGGTAACGGATGCCTGCCTATTTAACAGGAGTACTCCCCGGAAGCTCTTTATCAACAGATTATAACTGGCGTTCAAATCTAATAATTATTTTACCAAACACAATTTTCTTCGGTTTTACTTTTCATAATTCAAAAACACCGATGATGCCCGGGTGCTGAGGGGCTTGTCATATTCAGGAACGGAATAATAGCACTATTTAGCCAACAATCTGAACACAGACTACAGAACGCCTTTTTTCGTTATATTGGCCGTACAATAAGGCACAACCAATTTAAACTTTGCTAAAAATGACCGGCGGTAACAAGAACGATAAGGTGAATATGAAAACGCTTGCGAAAGAACTCAACCTTTCAACCGCAACCATATCAAAAGCGATGCGCGATAGCTATGACATAAGCCATGAAACCAAACTTAGGGTAATGGAGGCCGCCAGGCGCTTAAATTATGTGCCTAACGCTTATGCCAGCAGTCTCCGCAAACAAAGCAGCAATACTATAGCCATTATTATCCCCGAAATTGCCGACAGCTTTTTCAGCCAGGCCATTAATGGCATTGAAAGCATTATTGCCCCCCAAAAATATCATGCGCTGATCTATCTTACCCATGACAGTTATGAACGGGAGGCATCTATGTTTAACGATCTGGCCAGCGGACGTGTTGACGGCGTCATCATGTCTGTAGCCAGTAGTACGCAGGATACCGGTCACATTAAAAAATTGCAGGAAACGGGCACTCCTATAGTTTTTTTTGACAGGGTGTGTGAAGATGTTACTGCGGATAAAATTATAACCGATGATTATAACAGCGCCTACAACGCTGCCGTCCATTTGCTGCTGGCAGGGTGTAAAAATATCTCGCTGGTCACTATCAGCGGTTATCCTTCTATTTTATCGGCTCGCGAACAAGGGTATCGCGATGCTTTAAATAACAACGGATTTATAACTGACGATACAAGGATAGTAACCTGCTCCAATAAGTATACGAACGAAAATGTAAACGAGATCAAAGCACATTTAACTACCGTTAAACCCGATGGTATAATAGCCACAGTTGAGCAACTGGCAACAGCCACCTACCTGGCCTGCGATGAATTGAAACTACAGATCCCCCGTGATGTAAAAGTTGTTTGCTTTACCAACCAAATTACTGCAGCCATACTTAACCCGCCGCTTACTACTGTTTTACAACCGGCATATGATATGGGCAAACAGGCGGCCGAAATACTTTTCGGCCGCCTGTCCGGAAGACTTATTGAATCTGAGCAAGAGCTGGTAATGCCATCACAACTGGTTGCGAGGGCGTCTACAGCCTCGTAATACTTAATCTTTTTGAGGGATATTGGTCATAGTGAAAGCTAAAGTACCACCATGGCTGATCTGCTCGTGCGATATCATATGATCTTTTAAAGGTACTCCGTTAAATGTAACCAACTTTACATATTTGTTCTGAGCTGATAAACCGGTTGCCCTGATAACCAATTTATTACCGTTTTGCA
The DNA here is from genome assembly GCF_059690695.1 of Mucilaginibacter sp. A5337. Taxonomy (NCBI): domain Bacteria; kingdom Pseudomonadati; phylum Bacteroidota; class Sphingobacteriia; order Sphingobacteriales; family Sphingobacteriaceae; genus Mucilaginibacter; species Mucilaginibacter sp. A5337. Next base: position 436,183 of record NZ_JCAWEC010000001.1, read on the forward strand.
GGTTCAGGGCTATGTACGGAAACTGTGGTGCGCCAATACTGTACATGCCCGATGCCGGTGTTACAGGATAAAAACCCAGGGTACTAAAAATATACCAGGCAGATGTTTGCCCGCAATCATCATTACCGTTTATGCCTATCGGAGCATTTCTGAAGTTTTGCCATGAAGTGTGCTGCCTAACCAGTTCCTGCGCTTTCCAAGGCATACCGCAATAGTTAAACAGGTAAATGTAATGGTGCCCAGGCTCGTTATCGGCCCTGTAATGGCCATCATTAAAGTTATGGGTTAGCTTGTCGGCAAATGCTTTTTCGCCACCCATGAGGGCTATCATTCCGGGTACATCCTGCATAGCGCCAAAAGTGTAAGTCCACTTTGTTCCTTCGGTAAAGCCACTATCCGGCTGTGCCGACCAGCTCCCATCTGCATTACGTGGAGCCATAAAGCCGGTTGAAGTGTTGTACACATTTTTATAATTTTTACTCCAGCCCATCAACTGGTTATAATCGCTGGTTTTACCTAAAGCCTTTGCAAGCTGGGCAACGCAATAATCATCAATACCATACTCAATAGTGCGTGATACCGATTCTTTGGTTTTATCAACCGGAACATAACCTAATTTGTGGTAATTGGTTAAGCCTCCCCTTGCCTCAAAGCTTGTCCACAAGTCACGGTCACCCCATTTTTTCTGAATGTCGCCATCGGGTGCTGTAAACGCGTCTTTGTGTAGTGCTTCGTAAGCTAAGGCCGCGTTGTAGCCCCTGAAACCTTTGATGTAAGCATCGGCAATTACAGCATCAGCGTGGGTACCTATCATGATATTGGTATAAGTTGGGTTTGGCCACATTGGCATCCAACCGCCTTCCTGGTACATTTGCAGCAGCGATTTTACCATATCATTTACACGCTCAGGCTGGGTAAGGATCAGCAGCGGATGCAAGGCCCTGAAGGTATCCCACAATGAATAATCGTTGTAAGAAACGCCATTGTGAATTTTATCATCAAAAGCACTGTAATACCTGCCATACTCCGAAAATTCCCTTGGGAAAAGCAGGGTGTGGAACATGGCTGTATAAAAAATCGTCTTTTGTCCATCGGTGATATCAGCTACCTGTACTTTTTTCAATTGTTGCTGCCAGTTATCGCGGGTGTTTTTAACCACTTTCTCAAAGTCCCAATCAGGGATTTCACGCTTAAGGTTGTGACGTGCCTGATCGATGCTGATAAATGACGTAGCTACGGTAACCTTTACTACGGTACTACCTGTTGTTTTGAATGAAACATAAGCGCCCATACGGGTACCAAACTGTTCTTTACTTTTCTTCTTAATGGTTTGATTATCCCAGGTGCCGTAGCTGCGGATGGGCTTATCGAACTTAATAATAAAGTAGCCTTTAAAGTTTTTAAGCGGCGGACCAAGCTGTGCCGACTGCCTGTCGGGATTGTAGCCGGTTATCTCGTTATTTACCGTGTCGATATGCACATATCCGCGCAACTCTTTCATCCTTACCTTAAAATCATTGGCCCAATCGGTAAGTGCAGGATTAAGATTGATACCCTGAATGATGAGATGCGCCTGATCTGCCTTAGGGAAAGTAAAGCGGAACATACCGCAAGTATTGGCACCGGCTATTTCGGCTTTAATATTTGCATTATTGGCAGCCTTTAGTTTTACGGAGTAGTAATATGGTTTAGCCACTTCATCCTTATGGTCAAACATCAGCTTACGCTCTTCGGGCAGTACCCGGAGGTTACCGATCTGAGGCATTACAGATACATAACCATAATCGCCCATCCAAACGGTTGGCTGGTGCGAGGCCATTAGGCCTATTACCGAGTTATCCTCATAAGTATAACTCATTTTGCTCATCTTGTTTTCGCCGGTTTGGGCAACAAAATTGGTCATGGCAAACGGCACATTTACACATGGCATGGTACCACCGCCGTCGAGTCCTTTGGCAAAGCCGGTTGATGCTGTACCGATGAGCGGGTTTACATAGTCAACCTCGTCCTTCTTAACTTTATTCGCTTTTTGCTGCGCGTTTGTTGCATTGGTAACCAACGAAAGCAGTACCAACGGATAGATGTTCCGTTTTAATTTCGGGCAAATGTTTAAGATCATTTCAGATAGATTTTTAGGCTTGTTTAAACAGGCCTGGCAAATCTCTGATTTTTCAGATCATATTTGTGATAAGCCTGATATTTTTTTCGCGAATATTTATTGCTGAAGAATTGATACCTTTTCTGAGGATACGATGCCTTTGATATCATCGGCAGATAAAGCAGCCTTGAATACTTTCACTTTGTTTATATAACCATGAAACACCCTTTCTGAAGGAAATTCCTCATTGCGGCCCAACGTCCATTTGTTATTTACCGACAGATTAGTAGTTACATCTAATTCGGAAGTACCCACTAAAATGCCATCTATATAAAGATAAAGCTTTTTGCCGCTGCAAACCCCCGCTATGTGGTGCCAGTGTTGATGCCAGTCGGCAGGGAGGTTTACAGTACAATCGCCCCTGCCCCATCCGCCGGCAAAAAAAGTAAGCGTTTTGTTATCGGTCATTTGCAACACGTGGTTATCGCCTTTGGTAATGATGTCGGTTAAACCTTTCTCGTTACCCGTTGGGTACACCCAGCCCATCATACTAATGAATTCGCCCATGTTATCTAAAACCGGCGCGTTTGGAACTTCCACGTAAGTGCTATCTCCAAACTGCAGTTGATCTTTATTGGTTGTTGCCGGAGTTGAGATAATGTTCCCGTTGTTATGAAATCCTGAGCTATCAGCTACCGACTTGCCGGGAGCTATCGATCCGAAATCAAGCATCAATGATTCGGCGGCATCTTCATAAACTTTATATAAGGTTTTCGCAGTATCAACCTTTACTTGTTTAAATCCTTTTTTGGAAGCAGTTATATTATGACCGATAGTTTTAACCTCACCTGCATTCAGTTTGATATTATCTGTAAATACAACCGAATCATTCTGGATTACCGGTATTATAAAAGTTTGCTTTAAGCCACCTGTATTTTTTATCCGGTATTTTATCTCCTGGTTTTCATTTAACCTGATCATCGGCTTTACTTCCAGTTGGGATATTTCAAAAGCATGCTCCTGTGGTTTTGCCGGCAGCTTCACATCAACAGTAAACGGGAGTGTATTATCAAGTGTCAATGTAGTCCTCCCAACCGGATAAAGCCTGAACATTATAGAATCCTGAATAGTTTGGCCTTGTTCAATCAAACAATTCCTATAGCCATATGGCTTGCCGTTAACCAACAACTTCACCGTTTTAACACCTTTGCTACCTGTATTTTTAAGCCTGAACTTTACGACAAGCGGCTCGTGTGGCACTACGCTTTTTTTATCAACCGAATAATCAATGATCTTAAAAGCGGTGTTTTTTTGTGTAGATGATAACTCAACCGGATCTTTATCCACAGACCAATTGGCAGGCTCTTTGCCCATATCAAAAGTCATTGCACCGCCCTCTACTAAAACGGAATGCGGTAACACTAACTGCCGCCAGCCCTTACCATTTACCTGCAACGATTGTATATAGTTATTTTTTAATGCTGAATTATTGCTGCTGATGACAAACTTCCTGCCCTTTGGCAGATGAAGGGTTAATGCTTTAAACAATGGCGTACCAATGGCATAAAGCGGCTTGCCGGGACAAACAGGATAAATCCCCAGCGAACTGAAAACATACCAGCTGGATGTTGAACCAAGGTCATCATTACCGGGCAAACCGCCGGGCGTAGCACTGAACCTGTTTAACATGATATTCCTTACCCATTTTTGTGTTAAGTGTGGCTTACCGGCCTGGTTAAACAGGTAAGGCAGGTGAAATACGGTTTCGTTATCAAACAGAATAACATTATTACGAAGAGCCGAATCCAGTCGGCCGGCAAACTGCTCATTCCCGCCGGTCATATTGATGAGTTCTTTGCCATTTTGAGGTACAAAATAGGAATATACCCACTTATCGCCTTCTTTATATCCTGATGTACCTGGCTGAAGTTTAAACTCATTACCATTTCGCGGAAGCATGAACAATTCATCTTTATTCAAAAGATTACGGTAGTTAAATCCTCTGTTTGATAATAATTGAGCGGTTTGTTTGTCGCCCATCACTTTGTCCGCAAATTGCGACAAAGCCCAATCATCATAAGCATATTCCACCGTACGGGTAACAGACTCCTGCCGGGTAAAGGGAACGTAGCCTTTTTGATGGTAAACTTCCATGTCCGACTGTACAAACGGCCCATCAACCAGATCTTTTTTCATTGCCTTGTAAGCAAGCTCTTTATCGAAACCGGCTATCCCTTTTAAATAGGAATCAACAATGATGGGGATAGCATGGTTACCCGTCATACTTTCGGTTGGCAGGTGCCCGCTTTGCTTGTAAACATCCAACATAGATAGGATGATGTCCTGCTGTTTTTGCGGGTATAGCAATGTAAGCAAAGGATGCAGTGACCGGAAAGTATCCCAGGGAGAAAACCCGCCATATTGACTTAGCCCTCCTCTTTGATAAATTTTGCCATCATCGCCACGATAGCTGCCATCTGCATCATCAATTACCCATGGCAATAACAGCGAATGATAAAGTGCCGTATAAAATACCTTTTTATGCTGTTCATTATCGTCAGCTATATCAACAACCGATAATAACTTAGCCCATTCCTTACTGGTCTTCGCGCGTACTTCGTCAAAATTAAGACTACCTATTTCCTGATCAATATTATGTTGCGCACCGGAATAATCAATGGATGATTTACTAAGCAACACTGTAATCACTTTAGCTTTCGGAAAAGTGAAGAGCCAGCCGCCATCTATTTCCTTTTTTCCCGTATATCCTTCGCTAAAATTTATTGCGGTATTGGCGGCTGAAATATGGATTATTTTATTGGATATGAATTGAATCTCACCTCCGCCACCGATAAAAACTTGCGGATTAGCATTCCCATCAAAAGTAAAACGAAACATTCCTGCTCTGGTGGTTGCGGTGGCTTCCGTAGTGATGTGCTGATCATCAAAGCGCACTTTATAATAACCTGGTGCAGCGCTTTCCTTTTTGTGCGAAAAGTGAATGCTTGATTTGCCTGGCTCAAAATTAGCACCGCTATTCCATGGCATGATAAAAAGACGACCGGATGATCCTTCGGGGAAGCCGCTCATATGCCCCAGGCAACTGAAGTAGTAAATTGAACTATCAGTATAATTATACCCTTTGGCCCCGGTAACCCTTGTTTCCGGACTTAATTGAACACTCCCCGATGGTGCAACTGCACCAGGATAACAGCCGCCATTATTGCCCCACTTGGTTAACACATTGCTTACAGTTGTGCCAATAAATGGGTCAACATAATGCAGGTGGTTTGTTTGTTGGGCGAAAAGACTTGTACCCAGTAACAGCATCAGAACCGAAATAAAACAGAATATCTTCTTCAATTGCGTAATCAATGATTTTAATATTAAATGTAAAGACGCATAATTGCGTCTCCCGCTTGCAAGGCATTGGAAATTCACTATCCGCTCTGTACAGTTAGAGACGCTATTATGCGTCTCTACAGTTATCATTATATCTTTATATAGATTTTCTTTTTATCAAGCACATATGCCACCAGCCAGCAAAGCATCATGTAGCAAAGTGCAAATACCAAGGTACCAAACGCGCCGGGGAATATCTTTTGGTAAAACACCTGGTTTATCCAGTCGTAAAAACTTAACTGGGGTTTAACCCAAATGGTTTGCAAAACGGTGAGCAGCAATTCTGACAACAGGTAAATAGCCAACGAATTACGTCCGAAAATGAGGAAGAAATTTGTACCGCTCTTTATCTTTTTTATTTCGATAGCAAATACCATAAACCCCAACAACAAAAGATCGATACCTATCGTAAGCAACGTGAATGAGCTTGTCCACAGTTTTTTGGCCACAGGAAAAAACTGCGCCCAGAATAAGGAAACAGCGATCAATAGAACCCCGCACATGAACAACCTTGCAACCGATTCGTAATTTTTTCCTTTACGCTGAATGAACGCTCCGGCCAGGAAACCGCCAATGACATTCACAATGGCCGTCATGGTACTGAGCAAGCCCTCGGGGTCAAAAGCTATGGGGCCGCCTTTATCATGATATAAATGATCGTTACCCATCAACACGATATCCAATCGCGTGCCTGCATTGCCAAGCATGGTATACTCCTTACCTGGCTCGCCGCAAAATATCAGGAAAGCCCAGTAGCCCAATAAAAGCACAGCTGAGATAATGACGGCCGTTTTTTGTGAACAATAGTGAACTATCAAAGCACCAAAGAAATAACACAACGCTATCCGCTGTAACACGCCCATGATACGGGTATGGTTTAAAGGGTTAAACACCCAGCTACCTGCCTCACGATGGAAGAACGGGAACCAATACATCAGGTAGCCCAGCAGGAAAATAATCACTGTGCGTTTAAAGATCTTACCTATAAAAGCGGCATCAGTCTCAAATTTCTTTTTAGAGAAACTAAGCGCGTTGCCCACTGCAAAAAGGAATGACGGAAAAACCAGATCGGTAGGTGTAAAACCGATCCAGGGGGCATGATCAAGCGGCGACCATACGTTTGCCCCCGAACCGGGGGCATTAACGATGATCATGAAGCAAATGGTCATACCACGGAAAACATCAAGTGCGGTAAATCTTTCGGTTGTTGTAGCCATGCGCTGTTATTAATTAAGGGGTATTGAAATTTCGTTGATTGTTCTGCCTGCTGCCTCTTCGGCTACAATTCGGGTTTGGTTGATACTATTGCCATCTTCATCATAAACCACCAGCTGGTTTAAGCCTGTTTTAAGCCAGCACTCGGGGATGTAAAGGCTTTTCATATCCAGTTTTTCAGGGTATCTTCCTAAATTGTGTCCGTTAACCCAAACAGAGCCATGCCCCAAACCAACGGGATCAAAACGCCAGATGAATGTATTCCCTGTTGATGGTGGTAAGCTGAAAGTTGTACGATAAAAAACCGGGGTATTTTTCATTTGCTTAGCCACATCAAGCTTCGCCCAACCCTGAGCGGCCTGCGCATCACCCGGACCGCCCTTCAGTTGCCATCCGGTTACAGCAGTAGCATTGCCAATGGCATTGATATTTATAGGTTGATCGATCCCTCCCTCATTTGAGTAATTTTCGATAAAAACTGAAAGATCAATTGGGTGCTTTAAAGCTTCTGCATCGGTAATGTTTACTTCAAACGGCTGGTTCCAGCCATCATGATGTGCAACCTGTTTGCCGTTAATAAATACGGTGGCGTTTTCGTCAACGCTTTTAAACAGTATCGCTAATTTTGAAGTACCCGCAGGCTGCTGCGGAATGGTTGTGTGGAACCAGGCATAACCCTCTTTCAGGTTAAAAACATCATTACCTATTTTATACTTTTTGTATACCGATGTATCAAATGCCGGCGGACCTTGCTTTACATCGTCTTTTTTGCTGGACTTGGTAAAATACCAGTCGCCAAGTTCAGAAATAAACGGCCCGCCTTTTTTGATAAGCGCATTGCCAAAAAGTCCTTTGCTATCCACCTCATCTATCGGGCCAAGGTAGGCAGCCAGTTTATCGCGGCCATCATGTGCGGCAAAAACAGCCAGGGTATGCTTTCCTTTTTTAAGATCGAGCGATAACTCATTATCGTTCAGCTTCCATTTGGCAGCAGGTTTACCATCAATAAAGGCTTGTCCCCGGCCGCCGCCTTTTACCTGCAGGGTATATTTTCCGTTTGAGGGTATGTTTAATGTAGTCCGGTACCAGGCATCGGCGGTAATATCGGCATCTGCACCCATAGGTTGCGGATCTTTTGATTTAAGCCAGGTGCTTGTATTTACGTTGGATGCCGCGCTAATGGCGGCGTTTTTATATTGCCAGTTTGATAAATTGTGAGTTTGCGGCTGATTGCCCTTTTTAGCATCGATATTAAAAGCGATCCCTTTACTATCGGTGTATAAAATTGCTTTCTGAATCGCGCTTTGCGTTAAAGGTGTTTCTAAGGTTATCTTAAAGTGTCCATTTTTAACCGATGTCTCACCAACATAGTTCAGCCCCGTTATAATGTAGTCTTTGCCCTCAATTTCGGTGATCCATGTTTTATCGGTTAGAGCACGGTTCATGGCCAACACCCTTATAGTTTCCGAGCCTGATTTAAAAGTATATTCAACCGGCTTTTCGGCTGTAGCAGGCATTTGCTCATCAATCAGTACATCATTGTTTTCAACTTTCACTGAAGTTGATGCTGACGTAGCTTTGGCTTTTGTATTAAAGCGAAGTAATAACGGATTACCTGCTTCTGCATCAACAATTATAGTTGTGGTGTTAGCTTGCTTTACAATGGCAAATACGCGGGTAAGCGCCCAATCAAGCGCAACTTCCTCATTCAATTTATAATTATGCACCAAAGGATAAATCTCTTTAGACTTCAAGTTGATCCTTTTGCCCGCAAGCAGACTTTCGGCACCATTGATATTTAATGATGCGCTTATTTTAGAAGTACCCGGATTATCTAAAAATATCAGAGCACCTGCTGGACTTGTGCGGGCGGATACTTTCAAAGCGGTATCCTTAGTTATGGCGCTGTAAGCAGTTGACGCATTCGTACTGTTCTCCAGCACATCCTGAAAACTGCGCGAAAACCAAGCAGCGCGTTTAAAGGCATAATAAATTGGCCGTAAATCGCCCGCCTGACCTATACCCGTACCATAATCGTACGAAGCTGCATCCTCATCATTATTGGTATAGCCAAAGTTTGAACCACCATGAGCCATGTAGTAGTTATAACCGTTACCGCCATGAGCGATAATTTTCCAGGTGCGCCTGTCATAAAGTTCAGCGTCGCCTGGCTTCGCGCCGTATTGCGAATACCAAACGGCCCAGAATTCGGTAGAAAACCATGGGTTTGGCCGTTTATCGTCATCAAGCTTACCATCACCTGCCGGATCGCTGGCGTGGTGTAACCCGCTGAAAAAATATGGCACCTGCATACCCATATCCAAGGCTTTTGCCTGCAGGTGTTTAAAATACCCATCGGGCATTACGGTTCCCCAGCCATTGGGATGTTCGTTTTCAAGCTGCACCAATATTACCGCACCACCTTTATTAATTTGCCTTTGAAATACTACGGGCAATAAATGGTCAAAAAAGCGGTCAACATATTGTTCAAATGGTTTATTGTCTTCCCGAACCCGCAGACCTTTTTTAAATTTAAGCCATATGGGGTAACCGCCGTTATCCCACTCAGCGCAATAGTATGGGCCAACGCGTACAATGGCGTATAAGCCAAGTTGTTTTACTATATCCAGGAATTTACCCAAATCATGGTCGCCGGTAAAGTTGAATTTGCCTTCCTGTTCTTCATGAAAATTCCAGATGGTATAGATCTCAATACAATTAAAGCCCGCCCGTTTTATCCTCAGGAGCCTATCGTACCAAAGCTCATGCGGTATACGGGCATACTCAAGTCCGGCTGATACAATGAACGTACGTTTACCATTCACCATAAAACCTTTGTTGTCAAAATCGATATAGGGCCTGGCAACAGCCGTGGCAGGGAAAATATGGTCGTTAGCACTTTGACTGTGTGCTTTAGTAAAGGCGCTTAATAAGATGGATGTTAATATGGTGTAGCGTAATCTCATGATTTTTTACAATCCAGACTTACGAAGTTTTTAAAACTTCGTAAGTCTTATGTTCTTATATTCTCCTGTCATTTCGACGAACATGTGGTGGCCTGAGCGTGGCGTGAGGAGAAATCTTATACGCCAAGCTTAGCGGCTTTTCATATCGTATAAGATTTCTCACCCTTGCCTTTCGCTGCCCCCCATCAAGGGTTCGAAATGACATCGTTTTTATTGAGCTTGGCGGGTTTCTAAAATCACCGCATTATATTTCACATACAATTGCTTCGATTTTTCAACGGCGTCACCTTTAGCAGCATCAGTGTAGGCATTGTCATGCTTGTTCACCCACTGCCATTCCCAGTCTTTCACCTGCTTGTCAAAAGCATCGGCATTGAAGTCGGTTTTAGCCGATAATGACTTATCCAGCAGACCAAAGTACAGTGCCCAGCGTGGTTTGTAATAACCTTTGATTAAACCTGCCCATTGACGGTTTGAATACTCTCTTAAACCGCTTTCCTTATCGCCCCAAAGGGTAACCAGGTCGCGGGCATTAAACTCGTAGAGGTTTTTCTCTTTATCGGTTACACCATTGGCCCTTGCTTCGTTAATCCATTTGCCTAACAGGAAATCTTCACGGGTGCTTAGCAGGGCGTCCATATCATCCATGAGTTCCAGGAACTGGCTGCTATATAATTTAAACTGCTGCTGATCTTTATTTTGATAAGCCTGCGCCATTTTTTGCTGCAGCGGACTCGCATAATTGGCCAATACCTGACGGGTTACATCAACCAGATCATACTGAAAACCATCACTTTGTTTCAGGCTATCGGCAGCATTTATAAGCAAGCCCCAGGCTTTAACCAATTGCATCGGATCGTAATCCAATTTGGTTAATACCCTATCAATATATTTTTTCATTGTTGGTCTTGCCACAATAATTGACTCCGGGCCCCCTTCAGTTAAGCCTCCCGAATAAACCGAATTTAACAGGATATGCCATGCCTCATTTGCCTGGCCGTTAACCTGACCGTAACGGCGTTGAGCATAGTTCGCAACCCAGGCATCGGCATCAATCGGGGTATCGCGCCAAACGTTTTCAAGCATCAGTGCAAATAGTGCGGGGTTTTGTTCAATACCTTCGGGGGTAACACCAATGCCACGCATATTTTTTGATTCGGGATCATGCAGGGCAATGGCCGGGTCGGCAGCTACATGGCGCATACGGCCAAAAAGACTGATGTTACCGCCAAAGTTTTGCAGCATGCTCCAGATCCAGGGCTTGCCATAGTATGCTTCGGTACGGTTCCAAACCGGGTGGGCATCGCTATACAGATCAAGCACAATCATTTGCTCGTTAGGTACCGCGTTAAGCAAAGCTTTGATCTGTTGCGGCTGCCAGAATTTGTTATTGTAGTGAAACATCCAGCCCTGCATTACCCAGATTGCTTTTGGATCGGCGGCAGCCATAGAGTTAAACACCTTTTTGCTCATGCCATCCAAATAGGTGGAATCGTTGGTTGGCGGCACATTTTCGTTAAAAGTATCGGCCGAGTACAGGTGGTCGGTACCAAACTCTTTGGTTTGTGCTTCTATATATTTTTTGCCGATGGTTTCAAACATCGGATCGTCGGGATCAAGTATAAAAACATCGGGAAACCCGGCATCCCAGTTGGTTCTTTTAACCTTAGCACCGGGGAATTTATCTTTAAACGATGGCGGCACATGGCCGGTGAATGACGACAGAACAGGCGTCATCCCAAAAGAGCGCTCACGCTCTAAAATCTTTTTTTGCAATGCTTTGTGCGAGTCCATCCAATGCTGCGGCAGCGGGCCACCCCATGCATCAATATTCCCCATCCAAAACCATGAAAAATAAGCAGGGCCGCTAAAAAACTCATCCAGTTGTTTATCGGTAAAGCCCATGTCTTTGTAAACGGTTTGCCAAACAGCTTCTTCGCCGGTTATAGCCAGCGGCATGTTGATGCCATTCAGGGCCATCCAGTCAATTTCTTTTTGCCAGCGGTCCCAATCCCACCAGGCCATGGTGTAGTTAAACGTGCAGTAATTTAAATAGTAGCGATATTGATAAGGTGTAGTTTTATGGATAAGCCCTTTAACAGCAGGCAGGGTTGCCGGCAAGTTAAGATTGGTGCCATTCCAGCCGATATCACAAAAACAATAATTTTTAAGATAGTAGTTTAATGCCGATGCTATTGACAGACCGTTATTACCCCTGAGCACAATTTTACCATTACGGCTTTCCAGCTCAAATACATCTTTACCGTTCTGCTGGGGGATAGACTCAATAGTAAATAAATTACTCTTGCCGGGAATTACCCTTTCAATAAAATCATAGGAAGTTTTCTGATCAACCTGGGCACCGGCTTTAAAGCCAAATGCGATAATAGCTGCTACAACAAGTAAACACTTTCTCATCAATAGATAGTTAAACGCCGGCAATTACCGGAAATAAATACCGGCAACAGGAGGTGCTCCCCTGCCGCCGGTATATGGTTATTATTTAAAATTAGGGTTTTGTACTAATACGCCTTTACTTTTATCAATCTCAACCTGAGGAATTGGGAAATAATAGTTTTTAGGGCGTACAAAGGTTACTGTTTTATTTTGATCAAGCGGGGCTTTGGAAACAGCAAGGTTATAAATAGCTGCTATATCAACTATGTTCTTTTTGTCCCAGCGCATCAAATCCTGGTGACGTTGGTCTTCACCAGCCAGCTCAACACGGCGCTCGTGGATCAGCTCTTTCATGCCAGCTCCCGAAACCGGTTTTAATGAAGTTGAGGCCCGGTGCCTGATCTGGTTGATCAGTGCATCTCCGGCACCTGCCCCCTGTGTACGGATCAATGCTTCGGCAACTAACAGGTAAATATCAGCCGAACGCATTAAAGGCACTGCATAACTATGGTCAACACCACCACCATCTGCCTGGGTATTAAACACAGCGTACTTTTTAAAGGCAAAACCGGTAGCCGAAAGATCGGCAGTAAAGGTTGTTAAACCGTTACCATCGCCCAGATCAACTTTATCGCCAACGCTTAACAATGTTGCAGCTTTACGCGGATCACCCGCTTCAAACTCATTGGCAAGGCCCTGTAATGGCTGGCTAAAACCATAACCTCCCCATGGACGCGGAATGTAATAAACGGTAAAGTCGTTTTGAACCACATTTTGTACGGCCTGGATTGAGAAAAGCATTTCAGTACTGTTTTCATTTGCGCGGGTAAAATTATCAGTATAATTAGGCGCAAGTGCATAAGCCGGATTGGAGATCACCTTTTGGCCGGTTGCTATGGCTTCAGGCAATTTTTCCCAGTACATATAAAGCTTGGTTAATAAGCCCAATGCTGTTCCTTTGCTCACGCGGCCACGATCCGCAGCGCCGTAGCTTTCAGGCAGCAAATCAACTGCCTTTAACAAATCGGATTCTATTTGTTTACGAACTTCTTCTATGGGCGATTTTGGAACATTGAAATTCAAGGAGGTATAATCAGCTTCAGTAATGATAGGCACATCACCGTGGATGATCATCAAACGCCAGTAGCCAAAAGCCCTTAAAAAATAAGCCTCACCCATGCTGCGGTTTTTAACATCGGCAGATATAGCAGTTATTTTCGGGATATTGATGATGCAGTTAGTAGCGCGGTTAATTTCCTCATAGCGCCATTTCCATGGGTAACGGATAGCTGCGTTTGATGCGTCGTAGGTTAAGTTTTCGATAGCCTCGTCCTCACCATGGTCGCCCGAGCGCCAGTAATCATCAGATGGGGTATCAAATGTTGACTCGGCATGCCCTATATAATCCTCCTCCGGTAAAATACTGTAAATACCGGTTATCGCGTTAACAGCATCAACCTCGTTGCGGAAATAGTTGGTTGAGCTGTAAACACCCTGCTGCTTTAAATCAAGTGCTTTTTTACAGCCGCTGCCCATCAGGGCCAATGACACAAGCGTATATATTAGTTTGTTTGATTTCATGATGATGTTATAATTTAACTGTTACACCAAATGTTATTGTCCTTGTCGACGGATATTGAGCTACGTCAACCCCTCTTTGCAAATTGCCGTTAGTATAACCCAGCTCAGGCGTGTAACCTTTGTAGCCGGTTATGAAAAACACATTTTGACCGGATGCATATAACTTTATACTTTTTAATGTGGCTTTTTTAGCCCAGCTCACAGGAAGCGTATAACCTAAAGTGACATTTTTAAGGCTTACATAGCTTCCGTTTTCAACAAACATATCAGATGTGCGGTAGTTATCATTAGCACGGTCAAGCGATAAACGAGGGATAGTGTTACTGGTACCCGGTCCCGTCCAACGGCCTAAAGTTTCGGCATAAAGGTTAAACGGATAAGTTGGGTCGATACCCTGCATCCTGTCGGCATTATAAAGACTCACGCCAAATACCCCGGTAAAGTTTGCCGATAGATCAAAGCCCTTGTATGATATATTACCTTGTAAACCGGCAGTAACCTTAGGATTAGGATTGCCCAGATTGGTACGGTCGTTACCATCAATTAAACCATCACCATTCAGGTCAAGGAAACGCACATCTCCCGGTCTGATACTCGCTTTACGAGGGTCGTTTTTGAGCGCCGGATCATTATCAATGTCGGCTTGTGTTTGGTATAAACCGTTGGTTTTCCAGCCGTAAAATGAAGCTATCGGCTGACCTTCATAAGTGCGGGAAATTTCCTGGCTCGAGCGGCCATATACTGTTGAGCCAACAAAGGTACCTTCGCCGTTTAATTTGGTTACCTTGTTTTTGATATACGAGGCGTTAGCGCCAATAGTATATTTTACTTTATCGTTACCGCCATGGTAATTAACTTCAAACTCAACACCCTTGTTGTTCATGGTGCCGATGTTTTGGTTAGGGATATTTACCGAACCGGCCGCACCTACAACAGGCGGCGATAAAAGCATATCCTTGGTGTTTTTATTGAACCAGGTTAACGTGGTGGTTAACTGATTGTTTAAAAAACCTGCATCCAGGCTAATGTTAGTCATGGCTGTACGCTCCCAGGTAATATCCGGGTTGGCAAGACTGTAAACTGCCGCACCGGTATAACCTGTGCCACCAAAGGTATAACCATTATTTTCATAGGTGCTGCCTAACCTTATTAAGCTGGTGTATTGGAATGTACCGATGTTTTGGTTACCAAGCTCGCCATAACCGCCTGTTAGTTTCAGGTTGCTTATCCAACTTATGTTTTTGATAAACTGCTCGTTAGATAACCTCCAGCCCAAAGAGAATGCCGGGAAGTAACCCCATCTTTTTGATGGCGCAAATTTAGATGATCCGTCTGCACGGAAAGTAACAGTAGCCAGGAAGCGGCCATCGTAGTCATAAAACAACCTGCCAAAGCCCGATTGTAATGACGATTCATCAGGCACCACACTTGAGTTAAACTGACTGTTGCCCAAGCTAAGTACACGCTGATCCTGTGAGGTATCATCGTATCCCACCCGCCATGCGTTAAACCCATAAGTTTTAAAGTTTTGGTATGAGTAACCACCGGTAAAGGTCACGTGGCTTTTCCCAAATACCTTATCATAAGTCAGGAACGATTCTAATAATTGCGATGACAACTCGCCCTCGTTTTGGGTTAACTGCGAGGTGGTGTTTTGCCTGGCCTGGTTAACATCAGCAATATTGAAGTTATACGCACGGTTTAAAGTACCATCATACGCATAGTTTACACGGAGTTTTAGCTCTTTTAAAAACGTTATCTCAGCAAAGGCATTTGCCAGGGCACGGTATTTTTTATTAAACCTGTCTGCCTCCTGAATGGTAGCATAAGGACTGTTTATATCACCTAACTGGTTAGCAAACGCCTTTGAAGTACCGTATGTTCCATCCGGATTAACCAACGGAATGGCAGGGTTAAAGCGCAAGGCCGAAAAAATTAACCCTGTTTGGGAGTTATTATTATCGAACCCAACATTATTGGCATAATTTAACTGGAGATTTTCGCCCAATTTTAACCATTCGGTTACCTTATGCTCTGAGTTAAAGCGGGTGCTAAAGCGTTCAAAATTAGTTTTGGCTATGATACCATCTTCATTATAAACCGAGGTAGACCAACTGTATGCAGATACCTCGTTACCACCATTTAAACTCACATCCCCACTGGTTACATGACCTGTTTTCATAATGGCACGCTGCCAATCGGTGCGTTGAGTAGCGTAATAGCTGTCGTTCCAGGGCGCATCAATAGCAACACCATCGTTGGTATAGCGCTCCCTTTTCAATGTATACAAATCGGGGGCAGTTAACAGTTTGAGGTATTTAGTGGTATTAGAGAAACCGTTGTAAAAATTAACAGTGGTAACCAATTTTTGATTGTATGTGCCTTTTTTAGTGGTAACCAACACAACGCCATTGGCAGCACGTGTACCGTAAATAGCAGCTGCCGATGCATCTTTCAAGATATCAACCGAAGCAATATCGTTCGGATTAATATCACTCAAGGCATCCGGATTACTGGTAGGTACACCATCAACAACAACAAGTGGGTTGGCATCGTTTAACGTACCGGTACCGCGGATACGGATACTTGAAGCAGCACCCGGCGAGCCATCGTTGCGCACAATGTTTACACCAGCTGCGCGGCCATCCAGGGCCTGGGTTGCTGAAGCTACAGGAAGATTTTGAAGATCAGCACCTTTTACACTTGCTACAGAGCCGGTAACATCGATCTTTTTAGTGGTACCATAACCAACAACCACAACTTCGGTCAAGGCAGATGGCAGGGCCGTCAAGGTTATATTTAAAGTTTGGCTTCCGGTTATGGTAACCACCTTTTTTTCAAACCCGATATAAGAGATTTCCAACACTCCGTTTATAGGGGCATCAATACTGAAATTTCCATTCGCATCGGTGGTAGTACCCTGGTTGGTACCCTGCAGGCGAATGTTAACTCCAATAAGTGGCTCGCCTTTGGCATCAACAACCTTACCCTTTACAAGGGCTATACTTTTGGTTTCTTCCTGGTTAGCAATGATCACTACATGGTCATCATTCATCTTATAAGAAAGCTTATCATCAATGATGGCTGCAAGCAATTCATCAATGGTTGCATCTTTTACGTCAAGGTCAACCTTGCCCAGCTTTTTGATGGAAGCATAGTTATAGAAGAAGCGGTAATCGCTTTGTTTCTGAATTTTTGTAAGGATACTGCTTACTTCGGCCTGCTTTAAGCTAAGCGTAAATTTCTGCTGTGAGTACACTTTTGCAGAAACTTGTACGCAGGTAGCCAGGACAAATAAAAATACTGCTTTCATCAGCAAAATAACTTTGAGACATACGGGGGCGCCACGAAGCGGGAACACCCTTCTTGTTTTTTTCATTACATTTGTTTTGAAAATAAATGGATGGAGCAAGTGCTGTTTTACAATTGCTTACTCCGTTAATAAAATCCTATTTGTTTGCGGGGAGGAGTGGCAGCTCTTCCCTTGTTTACTTGCGGATGTTCAGGAATCTGATAGGTAAGTTTTCAATATCATAAGCTGTTGGTTAATGGGTTAGTTAGTTTATTTTGATTTCTATTTTTCTTTTTTTGACAGGTAAACCGTTTGCCCATCCACTCTGAATTTGAATGGTGTAGTCAATTCTATAATGCCCAAAGCCTCCTTCAATGTTTCCTTATCAAGCAAACCGCTAATTTGCTCGGTGCGGAGCGCCTGATCTTCAAATACAACCTGCACGTTATATTTGCGTTCAATTTGCGCGGCCACATCTTCAAACATCTCGTTGGTGAACAGAATCCGGTTATCAACCCAGGCTGTTTCTTTTACTTCATCAGGTTTAACATCCGGCAATTCGGTTACCTGGTATTCAATCTTTCCCTCTTTAGGCTTTACACTTTTTGGCTCCCGGTTATTAATAACAATCAGCTTTTCGTTAGGCAACAGAATGATCCTTTTCTCGGGATTATTTTTTAGTTCAACCTGTACTTTGCCTCTTAACAAAGTAGTTTCAACGGTTTTATCGTTATTGTAGGCTTTTACATTAAAAACAGTTCCCAATACCTTTACAACAAGCCTGGCAGTATGTACCAGAAAAGGTTTCTTGGCATTTTTAGTTACCTCAAAAAAGCCTTCGCCGGTAAGGCTTACATCCCGGCTGTTTTTTTCAAAAGCCTCGGGGTATGAAAAAGTACTGCCTGCATTAAGGGTAACCTGTGTTCCGTCGGGCAATTTGAGCTTTTCGGTTTTGCCGTAAGGCACATGAATTTCATGTAATATATTTTCGGCAATCAGGCCATCCTGTTGCTCCATTTTTTTATAAAACAAGGCCCCGGCAGCAATAAACACCAATATGGCTGCTGCAACCCATTGCCACCTGAACATTGGTTTTATCCTGGTGTCATCCGCCGAATTTTCGCCTGAACTTTTAATCCTGTTCCAGATCTCTTCCAGGCTTCCGTTAACATCTTCAGGCTTTACTTCCGCCTGTTCGGGATCATTTCCTTTTAAGGCATTGGTAACCTGGTATGTTTTTTTATAATTAGGAAATTGTTCAAGAAACATGTCGAGTTCGGCCAACTCTTCAGCACTGGCTGTTTTGCCCATGCTTTTGGCCATCAACTCAATAAACCTGGATTTGCTCATAGTAATACGGTATTCTGCATTAAGGACACAGCTACTCCAGGTTTTTCCTAAAAGAAATTAAAATATTTTTTAAGGGGGAGATTACATCATGTCATTTACCTTGCGCTCGTTTGCAACAAGCGCTTAATATGGTTTGGCGATTGTATCGCCTTTGCGTTATAAACGCAAACCCGGGTACGCACTCGTTGCAAACGAGCGCGAGTTTAAGAAAACTTGTACATCCGGCTCTAAACTATGTAAAGCTACTCTACAGGGCGTATAAGATTTCTCTTTCGCTCCCATGCTTAGGCCTACTCCGCTCTATCTAAATGACAATTTTTCATTTAAAACTTATGGGTACACGGTAGGTAGCAAAACGGGCGCGAGGTAGACAATTACCTTTTAGCTTTTACTTATTCCCAAGCGCCTCATCCAGTTTCTTCAGCGCGATAGCCAATTGGGCGAATACCGTTTTATTAGAAAGTCCAAGAATATCTGCCACTTCATTGCAGGAAAGGTCGTCTTCTTTAACCATTTTAAAAATGAGTTTACAACGCGGAGGCAAACTGTTTACGGCGTTTAAAACTCCGGCTTGCAACTCTTTACTAATAAGCAGCTGCGATGGATCAACCGATAAATGAAAATAATAGCTTTCGGCAAGCCGGGCATCCCGGTTTCGTTTCGAAGTGTTACTTCGGATGTGATTGAGGCAGGCATTTTTTATCGCCACATAAAAGTATACCTTAGGGTTTGAGATCTTATCCAACTTATGGCGGCCAGTCCAGATATTTACAAAAAGGTCGTTGATGATCTCCTCGCAAGCTTCCTTATCGCCCAAAAAGGACCAGGCGAACTGATTAAGGTTTTTGATCAGCAGCTTGTATAGTTCATTAAAGGCAGATTCATCATTGTTGTAATGGATAGAATCTATAAGTTCTTTAATCTCCAATGTTGAGCGGCTTGCTTTTAACGGGAACAGTTAACTGAAATAATGTACAATTTTAAGTAAAAAATCTTGATCAGAAGTATTTTAGGTTGATGGATTTATTCATCGGTTAAAACCATTGTCTGTAATTCTTCTGCTGTTTGCATATCAGAAATATTCGCGGCTTAAAATGTCTGATTCAGGCGATAAAATGTCCATTTGTCCCGTAAACCTCTATTTTTATATTAAAACCTGTTATATATTGGCAGCAAACGGAAATAATTGGGGCGTTTAGTCAAAACAAACTAAAGTTTCGTGTGGCTTTTAGTAACGCAACAACAGATTTAAGCCACAGGCCATAATTAACTTTATATTTGCCCGGCAACCATTTTATTTCCGCAAATCTTTGCAATAAATGAAAGACACAACATTTAAAATCTCTTCCGGAATAATATGGAGCAGTTCAATTTTCCTTGGTCTGCTGGCCTCCGTTCCTCAAATAGCCGAACGGCATTTTAAACCCGCCGAAGCAGCAGTTAACTCAGGGGTTACCGCTGCGTTTTCACTGTTTGTATGGTATTATAATATTTATACGCTGCCGCAGCCGTCTAACAATAAACAAATAAACAAAAGCATTTCTTATTCCAGGCTGCTTACCACATTGGTGATAGGTATGGGCGTGATGCTGGCTTTAGCCTACATACAGCAACTTATTTTAACGCATTTAAATTTCGGCCCCGTGATGCTGATGATTGAGGTAAGGGGCATCCTGATCAACCTGGTATTTTATATGCTGATAAACCTGCTTTACCAAAACTATCAAAACCAGCAGGTTAGCGTTGAGTTGGAACGCATAAAAGCCGATAACCTTGGCGCACAATACGAACTGCTTAAACAACAGATTAACCCGCACTTCCTGTTCAACAGCTTTAATACCCTGAAAGCCATGGTTGAAACCGGCGACCAAAACTCGGTAGATTTTATACTTAAGCTTTCTAATTTTTATCGTTTTACCCTGGAGAGCCGAAAATTAGACCTTGTTCATTTATCGGACGAGCTGGATATAGTGGATGCTTATAACTTTTTACTTAAAGCCCGGTTTGAGGATGGTTTCATTTTCACCAATACTATTGATGATCAATATCGCGGTACACTGATCCCACCGTTTACATTGCAACTGCTGATAGAGAACTGTATTAAACATAACGTAGTATCGTTGGACCATCCTCTGCACATTAAGCTATATGCTGAGGGCGACAACATTGTTATGGAAAATGAGATAAAACCCAAACGCTTTGAAGAACCATCAACAGGTGTTGGCCTCAGGAATATCAATTTGCGTTATGATCACCTGCTTGATAAACAAATAGAGATCATTGCTGAGGATAAAATATTCAAAGTTAAACTACCTATTATTCATGAACATTATCATCATTGAAGACGAACTAAAGGCGGCCCGTTCGCTTGAAAGTATCATATTAGAGTTAAGGCCGCACTCAAAAATTGTTGCCAAACTGCAGAGTATTGAAAGTTCGGTTGCCTATCTTTCTGAAAACAGGCAGCCCGATCTTATTTTTATGGATATCCAGCTTTCGGACGGTTTGTGTTTTGAGATCTTTAAATCGGTAAAAGTATCATGCCCTATTATTTTTTGTACCGCTTTTGATGAATACTCGTTGGAGGCCTTTAAAGCCAACAGCGTCGATTATGTGCTCAAACCCTTCTCCAAAGCAGATATTGCCGATGCTTTTAAAAAGGTAGATGAGCTTCGGAATTTCTTTCAGCAGGGTTCAGCGCCTGATATCAGCAGCCTGTTATCGCAGGTTACACCTCCTGCCGGTAAAAAAAGCTTCCTGGTATTTAAAAACAATAAGTATATCACCATAGCTTCCAACAACATAGCGTTCTTCTACATTCGTAACGAACTGTCAACCATTATGACTTTTGACCAGCAGGAGTATGTTGTTAACCAATCGCTTGATCAGATCAGCGGTCAGCTTTCACAGGAACAGTTTTTTAGGCTGAACAGACAATACATTGTGAACTTCAGTGCGATAAAAGAAGTTGAACATTATTTTATGCGCAAACTGTTTGTGAAACTGACAATTCCTACTCCCGAAAAATTACTCATCAATAAAGAAAAAGCGCCGGTATTTTTAAGCTGGCTCGAGAACAGGTAGTGCTAGGTCTTAAGTTCTAAGTCTGAAGTCATAAGTTCTAAGTAGAAAGTAAAAATGACTTCTAACTTGAGATTAAAGACTCCCGACTGACTCAATACTTAGTACTTAAGACTTTCGACTTAATAAACGCCCAACTGAACTATCAATATGTCCGGTTGGGCTTTTTTATGCTGTTTTAGTGCCTATTTCAAGGCTAATTTTGATATACATTAAAAATCGAAAGATATGAAAACGTTAAAAATTTTAAGCTTTTGCGTTGGTGCGGTAGCACTGGCGCTTGCTACTGCCGCATATGCCGCCCGTAAAATAGATTCAGTTAAAACTGTAAGCGCCGATACTCCTGGTAAAGGTTTTGCCCTGGTTGAATTGTTTACCTCAGAGGGGTGTTCAAGCTGCCCGCCGGCCGATGAATTGTTGGCCCGGATCCAAAAAGAGTCGCAGGATAAACCTGTTTACATATTAGCTTATCATGTTGATTACTGGAATAGCCTTGGCTGGAAAGATGTATTCAGCAATGCTATGTTTTCAAAACGCCAGCGGGAATACAGCGCTTATTTAAATGCCCAGGTTTATACCCCGCAGGTTGTTGTTAACGGCAAAACCGCATTGGTAGGTTCGGATGAGCCTGTACTTCGCGAGGCTATTTCCAGCGTTTTAACAACTGCCCAAACCGCACAAGTTTCTCTTCAGGCGCAACAAAATGGTGATAAGCTAACTGTAAACTATGAGTTATCCGGTAATACTGATAACCGAAATCTGCTGATAGCTATCGTTCAAAAATCGACCATTAGCAAAGTTGCCAAAGGTGAAAACGAAGGCAGAACTTTATCCCACGCCCAGATAGTTCGCGATCTAAAAACAGTCGCCTTAAACCAAGCAAAGAAAGGTGAAACCGTCATCAACTTACCTAAAGAGTTTACTCCGCAAGGCTGGGAAGTTATTGGGTTTATTCAGGACAAAGCCAAAGGCGAAGTTTTAACCGCAACAAAAGCTGTTTTAGCTGGTGAAGTAGTAACAAAAATATAAAAGTTCAGCAATTACCCTTCTGATCACAAAAATCGTTTTAACAAAAAACTCGCAGGGGCTCCGCCGGAGCCTTCCAAATAAAGATTTGGCTCCGTAGGTGCCTCCTGTTTTAAAACGATTCTTTATCACATTTATCAAGAGGATATTGATAATCATAAATTCAAAAACTATGAGCAAGTTGAAACAAGGCCGGTTATTAATGGGCTTCATCTCGCTGTTCTCATTATCATTTCTTACAAGGGCGCCGTTTGAGCGTAACCCGCAGGATTGTGAAATGATCTGCGTACCAGGAAAGAAGAAAAAACCAGCAGAAAATAAATACATCTAATATAAACAGCATCGGCCCTTTTGCAGGGCCGATGCTGTTTTAAACAAATACCATCATGAAAAAACTCCTGTTAATTTGCATAACAACACTTTTAAGTATAGGTGCTTATGCCCAGGCAAATGAATTAAACTGTACCGAACGGGCATTTACTTTTAAAATAAACCTGCCTTCGGGTGGGCATAACTATTCATCTAAAATTGGCTGCTCTAATTCTTCGCAATTACCATCAGATTTCAGGCTGCCGGGGGCTTCTGCGGATAAGCAAAATCAAGCGAAAACTACCCTTCTATTTGGTCTTAACGAAAAATCCGCTCAGTACACATCTTATTCTTCGGCCGATACGATCATGTTTAAAAATATGACATTTCTATATCCTAAAATAAACAATGTAACAGGTAAATTTAGCCGTACAGCCTATGATCATTTTAAGCTATTGTCAATGCCAGTCCTAAATGCCTTAACTCCGCTTTTAAACTAATCATCATTAACATAAAAACCAAACCAATGAAAATCAACTATTACGGTCACTCATGCTTCTCGGTGGTTTCCGGAGGTAAACACATCCTGTTCGATCCCTTTATTACAGGCAACGAAATGGCTAAAGACATCAACATTGATGAAATTAAAGCCGATTACATTTTTGTATCCCATGGTCATTATGATCATATTTTGGATGTGGAAACTATAGCAAACCGCACAGGAGCTATGGTTGTGGGTATTTATGAGGTTTACGATTACTTCAACAAGAAAGGCGTTAAAAATGTTCATCCTTTAAACCCGGGTGGTAAGGTAACCTTTGATTTTGGTACTGCGAAATCATTCATCGCTCAGCACTCGGCCAGCTTTCCTGATGGCAGCTATGCCGGTGTAGCCTGCGGCTACGCTTTAAAAACCGATGATGGTAATCTTTATTACAGCGGCGATACCGGGCTTACACTGGATATGGAACTGGTGGCTAAGTGGGTTGATCTTGATTTCGCTGTGTTTCCCATTGGAGATATGCTGACCATGGGCGTTGATGATGCCATTGAAGCAGCTAAGCTTGTTAAGGCCAATAAGGTTTTAGGCGTTCATTATGATACTTTTGGCTTTATTAAAATAGATAAAAATGAAGCGATAAAACAATTTGAACATGCAGGCTTAAAGCTGTTTTTACCAACCATAGGCGAGAGCATTGATATTTGAGCGGCCTAAACGTCTTATTATCATCAGAAAGTGAAATAACAAAGGCGGAGAAGACTTCCGAAGTTTTAAAAACTTCGGAAGTCCGGGTTTAAAGAAAGCAAAAAAGGCCTGCTCCAAACTACTGGAGCAGGCCTTTTTTGCTTTCTTTAAAGTACCCCCTTTAGGGGGCGGAGGGGGCTTTACACCAGGTTGATCTCAACATTGATGTTACCGTGAGTTAATTTAGAATACGGACATGTTTGGTGAGCTTCTTCAAGCAAAGCTTTGGCTACATCCACATCCAGACCTGGCAGACTTACATTTAAACGGGCTTGTAAAAAGTAAGCACCGGTAGTAATACCCAAATCCACTTCGGCGTCAATAGCCAGTTCGGCAGGGAGTACAATCCTTTTTTTAGCAGCAGCTATTCCGATAGCACCTTCAAAACAAGCTGACCAGCCGGCAGCAAATAATTGTTCGGGGTTAGTACCTGGTTTAGGAGTGCCGGGAGTTGAATGTTTGATATCCAATTGACCATCGCTGCTTACAGACGAACCGCCATCACGGCCGCCAACTGTACGAACTTTAGCGGTATATAATACTTTTTCGATTTTATTAGCTGAGATACCTTCGATTACCTTGATCTTATCGGTAGCTGAATTTTTAATAGTTTCCATTGTGTTGTTTATTTAAACAGTTTTTGTTTTTTGTATACTCAAAGATACCCTGATATCGACTGGAGTCCTATCACTAACTATCCGAGCCGGACATCGCATACCGCGAACCGGACATTCTTTAAGCCGAAAATCCAATCAACAAAAAGGGTTATTGAAACTTTTAATTACAATCGATAACGGATAAAGAAAACAGGCTATGCTTACGCATAATAATTCTAAATAAATTTGGATACTACGTTTATAAACAGCATTTTTAGGTAACCTTTGTTCGTAAACCAATTGAAAAAACTTGTCGCTCTGATGTTGCTTAGCATTCACCTGCTTAATATAGGCGGGCATGTAGCGTTACATCAATTCCTGGTTTACAAAAGCAACAGATACTTTACCGAGCAAACCGCCAAAGGCTTTTACAATGTAAATGACCTTACCGAGATAGTTATCCCTGCCAATATGCCCGGCATAACCGACTGGAAAAGCTACGAGAACATTCACGGACAGATCCAGTTTGGCAACAACAGTTACAATTATCAAAAAATGCGCGTAACAAGGCATGCCATTTATCTAATGTGCATACCTAATTATGCAACCACCCGCCTGGCCGATAAAAACATCATTAACGCTAAGGATGTAAAAGAGAACCCGGTACCGCAAAAAGAGCATGTGCCCTTTGGTAAAATAACAATGCAGGACAACCTCAATTTCACTTTTGCGTACTTTGAGTTTAGTTGTCCAATAAAATATACTCAACAAATTGTTGTTCACCCCGTTCAACAGTTAATTCCTGCTCACCAGGATATCCCGGAGCAACCGCCCAAGGCCGTTTGCTGATCTTTTTCCCTGTTTTAATTCATTTTTTGGGTAGTGGTTGTACCACTCTGCTGCTGTGTTATTATTTATTTCTGCCGATAGTTTATTAGTAGCTCAAGGGCTATGAGAACAACTATATATCGATAGCGTTAATAATCTCCGGACAGGTACATCCTTTCCCCCAACCTACAAACATTCAATTCATTATTTATGCCTTACATTACCCTTGAAAGCCATTTGCCGGGCATTACCGGGCTATTGGAGTATGCCAAAGAACCGGCACAACCTATCCGTAACCTTACGCAATTTTTGTTGCGCGGCCCGTCAACCTTATCCGAAGCTGATCGCGAACTGATAGCCACCGTAGTATCGCACAACAACCAGTGCACCTTTTGCACTACCGCACACACCGCCGCCGCCGATCTGCTGGCCGGCGAAGCAGAAACAGCGCAAAAAGTAAAGGAAAACATTGAAACCGCTCCGGTTACCGAAAAAATGAAGGCCTTGCTTACCATTGCCAAACTAACCGCTCAAAACGGCCGAAATGTAACAACCGAAGCTATTGACCGCGCCAAAGCTGCAGGAGCTACCGATGTTGAAATTCATGACACCGTATTGATTGCGGCCCTGTTTTGCTATTATAACCGCTATGTTGATGGACTGGCCACCGCCCTCCCCGCCGATGCCGGTTACTATAATGTGCTGGCCGAACGCCTGGTTAACCATGGCTACACCCGCCTGCCGCAAGGCTATGATCATTTAAAAAAACAATCCTAATCCCTATTTAAAGTAAAACCCAATCACAATGAAAAAACTTTTATTATTTGTATTACTGCTCACATCCATAAACCTGTTTGCCCAGGAAGTAAAGGTAACGGGCAACATTACCGATGCAGCCACCGGCAAGCCTGTGTCCGGCGCGAGTATCACCGTTAAAGGAAAGCTTACCGGTACCATTACCGATTCAAAGGGTAATTATGCTTTGAATGCCAATAAACTAAAGCTTCCCTTTACTATTGTTATATCAGCTGTAGGCTTTGAAGTACAGGAAAGCCAGGTAACATCTGCCAGCAATAACATCAGTATAAAGCTAACCCAACAGGCTATTGTACTTAACGAGGTAGTATCCTCTGCTACCCGTATCAACCAAAGCATTTTGCAATCGCCGGTGAGTATCGAAAAAATGAGTCTTAAGGCCATTAAGGACAACCCATCGTTTACTTTTTACGATGGATTACAAAGTGTAAAAGGTATTGAATCGGTTACCAGCAGTTTAACTTACAAACAGATCAATACCCGTGGTTTTAACAGTACAGGAAACAGTCGTTTTTTACAACTGGTTGATGGCGTCGACAATCAGACGCCCGGCTTAAATTTTTCAGTAGGTAACCTTTTCGGCGCTTCGGATATTGATATTGAAAGTGTGGAAGTTATCCCGGGAGCAGCTTCGGCATTATATGGCCCTGTTGCATTTAATGGTCTGCTTTCACTTAAAACCAAGGATCCATTCAAATACCAGGGCTTAACCCTGCAGGTTAAAAGCGGACTGAACCACTTTGGCGAATCGGTTGTAAAACCACAGGGTTTGTATGATTTTGCGGCCCGCTATGCTAAGGCGTTCAATGATAAATTCGCATTTAAAATCAATGCATCATACCTCACCGGTCGCGATTGGTATGCAGATAATTATACTGATGTAAGCGCCTCAACCCCTGCCGCCCAACGTGGCCCCAATAATCCAGGCCGTGACGCGCTTAATATTTATGGCGATGAGGTTTCCAAAACTCTACCCGGTATTGGTTTGGTTTCAAGGACAGGTTATGAAGAAAAAGACCTGATGAACTATAACGTTTACAGCCTGAAACTGAACGGTGCTTTACAATACCGCTTCGGCAATAACCTGGAAGCTATCTACCAGTACAACTATGGCCGCGGTACTGCAAGCTATACCGGCAGCAGCCGTTTCGACCTGAATAACTTCGTTTTGCAAACGCACAGGATTGAGTTAAAAGGCAGCAACTTCTTTATCCGTGGCTATTCGGTTGAAGAAAACTCACACGATTCATACAACACCCGCTCACTGGCCCAATTCATTAACCGCGACTGGGTAAAAGACCTGAACGGCAATACAGTAACGCCTGATAAAGCCGATGATACCTGGTTTACACGTTATGCCGCGGCATTTAACGGAACAGTTAGCGGCGTTACTCCCAATAGTAATTCCGCTGCAAGGGCCTTTGCCGACCAGGGTCGTTTTTTACCGGGCACAGCTGAATTTAACAATGCCAAGAATGCATCTATCCACAACTATGGTTTAAGCGGTGCAGGCGTTTTCAGTAACAGTAAGTTTTACCATGCAGAAGGCCAGTATGATTTCACCAGCGCCATAAAAGTATTTGAGCTTTTAGCTGGCGGCAGTTTCCGCGATTACAGGATGTTTACTAACGGCAGTTTGTTTGATGATAAAGATAAACGCGTAACTATCAAAGAATACGGTTCCTTTGTACAGGCAGCAAAAAAACTGTTTGACGATAACCTGAAACTAACAGCCTCTATTCGTTATGATAAAAACGAGAACTTTAAAGGAAGCTTCACCCCTCGCTTTTCGGCAGTGTATACCGTTGATAAAACATCAAACTTCAGGGCATCGTACCAAACCGGTTTCAGGAACCCAACCCCTGTTGATCAGTTCATTCATCTTAACGTAGGGCCTA
Organism: Mucilaginibacter sp. A5337; assembly: GCF_059690695.1. Lineage (NCBI taxonomy): Bacteria > Pseudomonadati > Bacteroidota > Sphingobacteriia > Sphingobacteriales > Sphingobacteriaceae > Mucilaginibacter > Mucilaginibacter sp. A5337. The sequence goes on from NZ_JCAWEC010000001.1 coordinate 464,284, forward strand.
TCACCATTTTGGGAGGTGCGCCTAATAACAGCAAAGGCCTGAATGTTTATGAAAACTCGTTCACCTCATCATCGGTGAGTGCCTTTGGCGCAGCGTTTGGCAAGGCCGTACAAAGCGGTACACCTTTCCCTCAGGCAGTTGAACAAAATAAAGGCCTGCTTCAAAAAGCCAGTGTAGCCTATATCAAACCCGAACAGCAAAAAGCATTTGAGTTAGGTTACAAAGGCCTGATCATGGATAAATTACTGATCGACCTGAACTACTATCATAGCAGCTACAACAATTTTATCCTGAACACAGTTGTGATCCAACCAAGCAACCCAATTCTTGGTTCTGATGGACAGGTGACCACAGCCTCTGCAACTGATATCCCTAACGGCAAGGTGCACGCATTCCAGTTGTACACCAACGCGCCTGATAAGGTATCTGCCCAGGGAGCAAGCGCGGGTTTAACTTACCTGCTCAATGGCGGTTACGCTGTGGGTGGTAATGCAACCTTATCGGTGTTTAACCTCCGCAATGCTAATCCTAATAACATTGCAGCCTTTAACACACCTAAATGGAGCACAAACGCAACATTTGGCAACAGTAATGTGATCAATGATTTCGGCTTCAACGCGGCATGGCACTGGCAAACTGCTTACGACTGGTATGGAACCTTTAACGGCACCCGTCCGGGCCGTGTAGATGCTTACTCTTTAGTTGATCTTCAGTTTAGCAAAAAACTACCAAAGCTCCAGTCGACCATCAAACTGGGCGGCAGCAATATATTCAACAATAAAGTATACCAATCGTACGGCTCGCCGGCAATCGGCGCCATTTATTATGTATCAATAGTATTTGATGACCTTTTAAAATAAACAACATGAGCACTTTAACAATTGATGGTCAGGTTGCAAAACCTCAAACAAGCCTCAGCGCCGCCTACAGGGTAGTGCTGTTCGCGATCTGCTTTTTTAGTACTGCGTTGGGAGGTTCCGTGTCAACGCTGATGTCGGTTTACCTGCCCGTTGTGGTAAAAGACTTGCAGGGAACGGTTCCTGCGGATGAGATCAACGCTATTAGCGGGTATATCAACGCCATCTTCATTTTTGGATGGGCCTTTGGCGGCTTTACCTGGGGCGTTATCAGCGATAAAATGGGGCGCAAAAAAGCCTTGCTGCTGGCTATTGGCAGCTATGGTGTATTTACCATTTTAACCGGGTTGATGCCAACCTGGTGGGGTGTATTGCTTTGCCGCTTTTTCAGCGGTTTTGGTGTTGGTGGGGTTTTAGTAACTTCCATAACTTTGGTAAGCGAGGTTTGGCCCAGCAAGAGCAAGGCCGTGGTTATCGGGATCCTTTCCATTGCGTTTCCTGTAGGCATTTTCTCTGCCGGGGTAATTAACCTCATCGTTTCATCGTGGCGATCTGGCTTTTTGGTCGGGGTAATCCCGCTTACTTTGGCCATTATAGGCGCGCTGATACTGAATGAATCTGAAAACTGGCTCAATTATCGCAATGCTATCGCCAACCGCGAAAACCCTTTAAATAAGCTGCTCTCCAAAAGCCATCGCCGCGAGCTCATCGTAGGCTCCTTAACTTTTGGTACCATGCTAATAGGTTTATGGGCCATATTTTCATGGCTGCCTACCTGGGTGCAAAGCCTAATTACCGATCATGATGCCGCTAAAGAACGCGGACTGAGCATGATGTGCTTAGGTATGGGCGGCTTGACAGGCGGTTTCTTTTCGGGCTGGCTGGTGAACTTGTTATCCATCAGGCGTTCTATGATCATTTGTTTTGCTGTTTGCGCAGGCATGTCATTCGTCCTATTTAAAACCAATAACACATTCAGTCCCGCCATTTATATCGAGATAGCCATACTGGCCTTGTTCTTCGGCGCAAGCCAGGGTGTATTATCAGCGTACATACCGCAATTGTTTTCAACCGGTATTAAAGCAACAGCTACAGGTTTTTGCTTCAACATAGGCCGCATATTCACAGCCACGGCAGTATTATTCGTAGGTGTACTGGTGTCTTCACTTGGCGGTTACGGCAATGCGCTGTTCATCTTCTCGCTGGTATTTATCATAGGTCTGGTGGTAGTATTATTTGTACGGGAGAAAGTCGAAGGATCTAAAAGCTGAAGGCTTAAAGCCAAAAGCAAAAACACATAAAAATTAATTCACTAAATCACTAATTCAATAACTCACTAAATAAAAATATGGCACACATCAATGTACCCGAAGGCGTTCCGGGCATCCGTTCGCTGGTAATGTTCAGGCCCGAAACCGGTCAATATTTATATGAACTGGCCGAAGTACTATTACGCGGAGAATCAACCTTAAGTCCGGCCGACCGTGAGCTGATAGCCACTTATGTATCATACCGTAATAACTGCACATTCTGCTATAGCAGTCACGCTGCCGCCGCCCGTTGTTTGTATGAGGATGACGCCCTGATTGTGGACGAAGTATTGCGCGACATGACCGACGCCCCGATCAGCGCCAAACTAAAAGCATTGTTAAATATTGCAGGCAAGGTGCAGATCCTGGGCAAAGAGGTAAAACAAGAGGATGTTGATGCAGCACGTGCAGAGGGAGCCACCGACCGCGAAATTCACGATGCAGTATTAATAGCCGCCGCCTTCAGCATGTTTAACCGCTATGTAGATGGACTTGCAAGCCTTACTCCTACCGATCCGGAAGCTTATGCCGAAATGGGAAAACGTATGGCAAAAGGTTATGTATTACCCCAACCACAGCATTAATTTAAAACCTGATATTATGGCACATATTGAATTAAATAACGATTTGCCCGGCATCCGTGGCCTGATGTTTTACAGCCCGGAAACAGAGGCACCGTTAAACGCCCTTGCCGAGCAATTGCTTCGCGATGATAACAATTCCTTATCCCGCGGCGAACGTGAACTGATAGCCACTTATGTATCCTACCTTAACGATTGTTTCTTTTGCCAGAACGTACATGGCGCTGTAGCCGGGTATTACCTCGGCTGCAACATTGATGAGATAGACGCTATCAAAGTTAACTTTTCGGCGACCGACCTTTCACCCAAAATGAAAGCGCTCTTAGCCATTGCCGGCAGCGTACAAAAAGGCGGCAAACATGTAACGACTGAACAAATTGAAGCGGCCCGCGCACAAGGTGCCGATGATAAAGAGATCCACGATACTGTATTGATAGCAGCTGCTTTCTGCATGTTTAACCGATACGTTGACGGCCTGGGAACATGGGCACCGCAAGACAGGCAAATTTACATCGACCGCGCGCCTGAACGTGCCGAAGTTGGCTATATATCAAGCATTTTTAAGAAAGTTTAATACCTAAGTTTTTATCACATCAATGGCCCGGGGTTAAAAGCTCCGGGCTTTTTTGCTAACTTATCCGGATATTTAAGCGATAATTTGGGATTAACTCTACTGACAAAAGGGGGTTAACAGGATTAACACAATTTAGTGCTATTTTTTTTAATAATTACCTCATAGTCAATCAGTTGATTGTTTTTTTTGCGAAAAAAGTGTTAACCCCCTTTTTTGTATAAATATATCGGCCAAATTTCAATTTATTGGTGACATAACACCAAGACTAGTCAATTGGTTTATAATACAGCCTCCTTTATGGCACCTCATACCCAGCCAATTGAAACAGCAATATTACTTTGTAAATTAATTTAAAAAGTTAATTTTAGTTATGCTTACCACCAATTACAAACCAGTTAAAACCCTGCTGCTCACAGCACTCATTGTCTCGCAAGGCTTACAAAGCAATGCACAAACCAAACCGGGCACAACCGAAATAACCAAATGGCAATATGGCAAAACCGGGGCCGTTTCCCTTACTTATGATGACGGCTCCATGAACCAGTTCAGAAAAGCCCTGCCCGTGATGGAGCACCTTAAAATGCCGGCCACATTTTTCATTATTACCGGCTCTATTCCCGGATCCAAATACCATGGAAAATTTATAGGTCGACCCGTAAAGGAGATTATCAAAGAATCGGCAACGGTTCCTACCAATGATCAAAACTTTTTTGAACGATGCTCGGCGGCCGGATACCTGGGTTACATGGGCACCATCGCCTCACATACACAGGCAGGAAGTTTGTATGATAGCGGTAAAAAGGAAAAAGCATTCAAGGTATTGGATGATATCTATGCCAAAGCCCGCAACGGCGAATTGAAACCAGGCTACGAACCCAATGATGAGTTTAAACAATCTATAGGCTCAACCTGGGACGATTTCAGGAAAGACGCCGCCGAGGGTTATGAGTTTGCCAGTCACTCTATTACCCACCCCAGCATGCCCGGTCTTGACGAGCCCAACCTGCTTTGGGAACTGGAAAAAAGCAAAGCTGATATCCTTGCACAGCTTGGCCCTAAACATACCTTTTCGGCAGAGTGCCCTTACGGTTTTGAAAACGACAGGGTGATGAGCTATGCGTTAAAAATTTACCCCGCCTTGCGTAACCGCATGCCCGAGCCATGGTTAAAAGAGATTGATCGCGCCAGTAAACAATCACCTGGTTCAACAGATAAAGATTACATTCAATGGCAGCGCGGCGCAACTACCAAAACACCACTACCTATGATGAAGCTTTGGGTTGATACCACGCTTAACCATAGCAATACCTGGCTGGTACTGGTTTTCCATGGTATTGATGGCATGGGTTACGAAGCCCTGCCCAGCACCCTGCTTGACGAATATTTTCAATACATCAAAAGCAAAAACGATAAGCTTTGGGTAGCAACCTTTGGCGATGTAACCCGTTATATGCGCGAACGTGAGCACGGCAAAGCTGTAGCTTCAACGGTAGGAAACACCATACAGGTTAAAGTAAGTCATAACCTTGATGCCAAAATGTATTATCTGCCATTAACGCTCAAAACTTATGTATCACCAAGCTGGACAAGCACAATGGTAATCCAGGGTTCAAAAAGCAAAAAGATTAGTACAACTAAAGATGAAAAAGGTACTTATGTACTGTATCAGGCTCAACCCAACCAGGCGATAGTAACGCTGAAGAAAGGATAATGATATAGAGAATAACCATTTCATGCTGAGGCAGCTTATCTAAGAGATAAATGGCTTCAGCATGAAATAGCAATCCTGTTTTAATTCAACTGCAAAGTTTGCGGACCAAACTCTTCAAAATGGATCAGTTGTTTATCGATACCTTTTTTAACCAGTTCGCGGTAATGCAGCTCGATAAACCCAGCCGGACCGCAAATGTAGTACTCGGTATTGGGTTCAAAAATCTCATCGCCTAATTGGTTCAGGTCAACCCAACCCTCATATAAATTGTCAGATACGCCTTCCTCAACTTCGTTGTAGAAAATGTGCTTTTTAACTTCCTCGTTTTCGCCTTCCCAATGTTCAATAACTTCTTTAAAGGCATGCACATTTTTATCACGGCAACCATGAACCCAGGTTTTAGGCCGCTTACTGCCGCTTTTGATCAGGCTTTCCAACATGCTCATCAGTGGGGTTTGACCAACACCACCGCTGATAAAAACTATTGGATGGTCGCCATCACCATTTAGCACAAAGCCGCCTGCCGGTGCCGATACCTCAATGATATCGCCCTCATTAACAAAATTATGCAAACGGTTACTGATCATACCATCAGCAAGCAACTCGGTACCTGTTTCGCGTTTAACCGAAATACGGTAATACTCGCTGTTAGGCGCGCTTGAGATGCTGTATTGCCGGGGTTGCAATAAATTAAGTTCGGGCAAAAACAAACGCACGCTCAAAAACTGGCCGGGAGTAAAATCAGGCACAGCACCACCGTGAGTAGGATACAGGTAAAAAGAAGTGATCTCCGCCGATTCTCTTACCTTCTGTTTTACTACAAACGGCCTCCAGCCGGTCCAGCCGCCTTTTTTTGCTACCTGTTTGCTGTATAAATTTTGCTCATGGCCGGCCATGATAGTTGCCAGCTGGTTATAAGCAACAGTCCATGCTTCCAACAGCTCTGAAGTAGCTGCATCGCCCAATACCTCGCTGATTGAGGCAATCAGATGCCCGCCAACAATAGCGTAATGCTCGGGCCTGATATCAAGACTGGTATGTTTTTGCCCAATACCGTCAAGCACGGGCATTAATACTCCAGGGTTTTCGATATGCTCGGCATAAGCAAGCACGGCCATAGCAAGGGCTGTTTGTTGTTTGTTGTTTTGTTGGTTACCCAGGTTAAATACATTTTTAAGCTCGGGATTGTGGGTAAACATCCGATTGTAAAAATGCGTAGTTAACAATACTCCATGCTCCTTCAATACAGGCACTGTAGCCTTTACCAACTCTTTTTGTTCTTTAGTAATCATCGTTTTAACAGTATATATTTATCATTAATTGCCGCGCCCGTTAGCCTTGTATTAAAAGGCAAATACTATCCTCAAGGGCAAGCAGGCTGTGCGGCACGTTTAAGGGTATTTCAAAATCAGCATCGCGTTTCAAATCAACCGCGCGTTCATGCTCATTATAGGTTACATGGCCTTCGGTAACTATCAGCCTGGCAGGTATGGCGGTTTTATGTTCTTTTAAAACCGCACCCTTTTTCAGGCCGATGACCATCATTTTATAGCTATCGTTTTGTTTTAATATTTTAACCACCGGCCCTGTGGCTAATGGCATTTGCCCGCGCACTTGTTCTATGATCATATTAATTAATGTAAATGTTATCGGCTTCGGGGTATTTGATCTGCGCAGTACTCGCTAATACAATCCAGGCTTTGAAATCATCTATTATTTTAAGCATGTGCTGCTCATTGGCCGGTATCAGGAATGTTTCGCCTTTGCTAAGCTCATACGTTTCGCCCGCGTATATGAGCAGGGCATTCCCGTCTTCCACAATCAGGTAAGCATCGGAAGTGGCTATATGCCTTTTCATATTTGCGCCTGCTGCGAACTCAATTTTAACCACCTGGAAGTGCTCGTTTGTTTGAAGCTGTTTCATTGCATTTGATTTTAAGTATTTGATAGCTTTTCTTTCGTTCCCTTCTTCGGGAGGGGTGCGGTCGGTAAGTGCAGTGGAAGGGAGGGGTTATGCTCCTTTCAAGTGAGTAAGCATATTGATGAAACCCTCCCTACACCCTCCCAGGGGAGAGAATCGCACGTTCCATCGCGCAACAATCGTCTTCCAAACACAGATATAATATTAATGCGCTCGCTATATAATCACTCTCCCTGGCCCGCCTTTCATGTTGGCCAGCTTACTCATAAACATTACGGCCATTAAACCAGCCCTGTTTTTAGCGTCATCGGCCATGGGGCCGGTGAAGTGTGCGTCAACGGTATCCTTAAATAGTTCCAGCCAGCGGTCAAAATGAGCGTTACCGATAGGTAGCGGCGCATGTCGGGCAAAGGGATTACCTTTAAATCCGGGAACGCCAAACAAAGCGGCGTTCCAGAAAGCGTACATTTTATCAAGGTGCGGCTGCCAGTCGTCTTTTATTACTTCGGCAAAAACAGGCCCCAATAACCCATCAAGCCGCACCCTGGTATAAAATTCATCAACCAGTAGCTTGATTGATGTTATATCTTGTATATCGTTCATTATTATATGTTATTCTAATACTTAAAAAAGATTGTCATTTCGAACGATAGTGAGAAATCTTATACATTCTGTTTGGCAGCCGTGCAGGTTTACTTTGCACATCGTATAAGATTTCTCTTTCGCTCCTACGCTCTTTCCCACCCATGCTCTATCGAAATAACACCTTTTTACTAACCTCTCCACAAGTGCGTTACCTTCGGCCCGGGCTATCCGCTCATACGCCTGCAGGCATTGCGCACATGGGCCGGTATCCGCTACTATCTAACGCGGCACCTCACCCAACCCTCTCCAAAGGAGAGGGCTTTAAAAACATCTCCAATTTGCTAATCCAAGTCCTCTCCTTTGGAGAGGATTTAGGTGAGGTTCCTACAACTTCACTGCCAGCGATGTAATAATGAAATATCCAGTCCATGCTACAAACAGGATAATCCCTACCACCAGCCACCAGGGGATACTTTGCGGGGTTTCGCTGCCCGCCAGCATAAAGGTTTTCTGATCGCCTTTGCCATAGGCATTGATCATCAGGGGCAATACGCCTTCTACAATTTCATCCTTCTTCAAACCCTCAATCGCTATCGCCGGGCCATTACGCACCACAAAAGGGATCAGCTTAATACCTTCTTTACCCTGGTGGTCTTTACTCACAACTTTGAGCACATGGTTGCCGTCGGTCAGTTTTCGGGTATCCAGATCAAAGGTTACCGGTGCAGGGAACTCCCCTATCGGTTTTGGGTCTTCATCAATAAACAGGGTTACAAAACTTTGATCTCTCATGGCTTCAGGTCGTTTAAAATCATCCGTTTAATGTGTTCTTCATTCTTTTCACCGGGTTTTATAAAGCATTTGATGGTTGCTACCAGCACGTACAGCGTAATCGCTACCATTACAAATACAATAAGATAATCCCAGTTGCTATCAGGACCCGCGCCGTGGGTTATTCCTCCAAAACCGCCGGGTTGTTGCTTTTTACAGGCCTCGCAGGCGATAGCATCCAGTTTAAGGATGAGCATGAGCAGCAGTATGATATATTTTTTCATCTTTTGGGGATCTTGATCTTTACTTTTTAGCAGCTATTGTTTCGGGTTTACCAAACGAGGCAATGATCTTTTTCACATCATCAGCGTTTACCTTCTTGGAGTTGTTGCCCCAATTGCTGCGTTCATGATTTACAATGGCGGCTACCTCTTCAGGTTTCAGGTTGTTATTTGTCCCCACGGCTGGCATTATACCGTAACCCTCACTTACACGGCCATTATAACCTTTCATGATTATAGTCACCTGCACCTCGGGATTATCATCAAGCACTATCTTGCTGCCTTTCAACGCCGGGAAAGCACCAACCAGGCCTTCTCCGTTTCCCTGATGGCATGACTGACAATTGGTGGAGTAAAGTGCTGCACCATCAAATTGTGGCTTGGCGGCTGCGCCTTTGCCGGGTGTATTTGCAGCAGCTTTTTCGGCTTCACTTTTCCCGTACAGGAATATTGGTACCGGTTTGCCATCGGGCAGGGTAACTTCCTTTAACGATCGCAGGTAAGCTACCAGCGCTACTGCTTTATGCGTAGCTATTATTTTGCCGGTTATACCTTTTTTAAAATCATCAGGTACATTAACTACCACATCATTTGGCCAGGCATAATCTTTAATTTCAAACAGCCATTCATATGAAGGCATAACAGACTCCGCCACTACCGACCTTGGGTTAAACAAATGCAGGTAATGCCAGTCGTTACTTGGCTGGCGTATGCCTACGTTGGTTAAATCGGGGCCGGTACGTTCGGAACCCATGAGTGTGGCCGTGTTACGCCAAACATCAGTGCGGGTGATGTTAGCGTAATCGGCAGCTATATTGGGGCGGGCTCCCCAAACTTTGTCCATATCTACATTACGCACCTGCTGGGTATGGCAGGCCACACATCCTTCGGCAATAAATACCGCCTTGCCTTCGGTTTCAAGCCGGTTCAGCGGCTTACTGCCTGGCAATGGTGCATTGTTATTTTGGCTGGTAAATGCCGGCCCTATCACCACAAAAAATGTGAGCAGCACAAAGAAGCATAACGCGGCAGTAAAAAGTTTTTTATGATTATTATAGATTTCCATGGCTATCAGATTTCGGCGTTAACGGGTATAGCATTTAGTTTCTCAAAAACTTCCTTCCTGATATCGGGATCGCTTTTATGGCCCGAAAACATTACATACATGTTCCAGGCAAACACCAGGTGTGAGGCCCACATCAGCGAGCCGCCAATGGCACGCCATAACCAGTAAGGAGCCATCAGCACCACGCTATCAATAAATGGTTTCCCATCGCGCCAGGCCATACCTTTCAAAGTACCACCTACCATGAGCGGAATGGTGTAAAACAATACACCTATCAATGCCATCCAGAAATGCGCACCAACCAAACCTTGCTTCGGTTCGTTACCGGTAAGCCTTGGCACTATGGTATAAATACTTGCCCAAAGAAAAAAGGCAATAATACCATACATGGTAATATGCGAATGTGCTGTTGTAAAATCGGTAAAGTGCCAGATCAGGTTGGTTTCCCTGAATGCTTCGGCCGTGCCCTGTGTGGAACCTGTAAAGTAAAACAAGATGCCAACTATGTAAAACGGCAGCGTATAGCTCCGGCCTATCTTATTAAAGTTGCCCCTGAAGGTCATGATAAAATTGGTTGTGCCCGAAAATACCGGGATTAGCATACCCATACTGCCTACGATAGCCACGGTTTGCAGCCACCATGGTATCGAACTAAAAATAAAGTGATGGGTACCTATCAGCGTGTAAAACAAAATCTGCGACCAAAACGCCAGGATCCCTAAACTGTAGGAGTATATAGGCGTATTTAACTGCTGCGGCAAAAAGTAATATACCAGCCCCAGGTTAAAGAACATGAACCACATACCTACGGCCTGGTGCATGTAATAACCCTGCACAATAGTTTCGCCAAGGCCATCCTGGTAAAAGGGCAGATAACCAACGGTTACGATCACCGTTAAAAACATCATGGCCGAAACGATATACCAGTTGGAGATATAGATCTCCTTAGTTTTGCGCTGTGCTATGGTTTGAATATAATTGGCGAGGCTCACTACAATGCCGCCCGCAAAAAGTGCCATCACCGGCCAAATATATTCGCGGTATTCGCCGCCGCCGTTATTGATGCCGGCCATGAGCATGCCACTACCTAAAACAATGGCAGCATTCATGAGCACGAGCGAGTAATATCCCCACTTAATACTGTAAACTGCAGTATTACTAACCGTAGATACCACATAGTAACCGAGTCCTAACATGGCCATTGACGACCATCCCCAGAAAACCATATTGGTATGTACCGGTCTCAGACGGCCAAAGCTCAGCCAGCTAATATGGTCGGCATCCGGCGAAACAAACTTGATACCGATATACTCACCCACCGAAGTGCCCAGCACCAGCCAAAGCGTGGCGGTACCCAGGTACCACATGATCAACTTTATTAGCCTGGGATCGGTTTGATGTTTATGGGCTGCTTTACGTTTGGCAGCAAAGAACCGCGGACCATGAACCTCATCAACATTAAACAAGATTCCTTTTGCGTCTTCGGGCCCGATATTACCGGCAAGCTCATTGTTGGTTAACCGGTAATTAAGCGCGTGCTTGCGTTTAATAAGATCATCATACACCCCATCATCATTATCAACTATATTGGCAAGTTCACGCGCTTCGCTGTTCAGCCTGTTGTAGCGCGTTTTCATAGCGAGATTGCGGATTTTTAAAGCCACCAAAAAAACGGTTATCACCAGCGGGATAAAAATTAGCGTAAGCATAATGATCATACCGGGACTGGTTAATATATTTTTGCCGTCCGCAGGTGTTTGAGCATTTACCTCCAATGATGAAAGCAAAAGCAGCAACACCATAACAGCTGTAAAGCCGTTATGGCCGCCCTTTGCTTTGCCGATGGCCTTTTTACGGCTGTTTCTGCGGCTTATTAACTGATCAAGCTGCCGGGCATCCAGACTGTTTATTTGCCTGAAAATCCATTTATCGCCGTGTTTTTCCTGTGCTGCTTCATCTTCTTTCAGGCCGCGGGCCAAACGAATAAGCCAAACCAGCAGTAACAACAAAAAGAAAATGGTAAATGCAATAATGATGCAGACACCGGTGTTAAAGGCTGGATCGGGCTTCAATACATCGGCAGCATATACTGCTGTTCGGGGGGAAAACTGCAGCAGGCCAATAAGGCTAAGGGTTAAGTAGATTTTGAGTTTCATATAAAATATATTAATACCTTTTTATCTTTTAAATTTACTGTCTTGATACTTCAATAATTTATTTGCTAAAACTTTAAATGATTTTTGAACGCGCCTGTAACCTTTTTGGCGGGTTGGGTTATTTTTTCAGTACTACTATTCCCAGGTTCAGATCTTCGTTGAACTGGCCTATGGTGATAGATTCAAGCATGTTTTGCAGGCGGTTCCTTACCTCTAAAAAATCATGGTGCAAAGGGCAGGGATTTTTTGATGAACACTCTTTCAGTCCTAAACCGCAATCCCTGAATATCCCCCCACCGTCAACCGCTTCTATCACATCTGACAGTGGGCGGGCCAGGCTTTGTGCATCAAGATAAAAACCGCCATTAGGCCCTTTTACCGATTGAATGATGCCCCTCTTGCTTAAATCCTGAAGGATCTTGGCCAGGAAAGGTTCGGGCGAATCAATGTTTACGGCTATTTCCTTTATACCTACCCTACTGCCATCGGCGGTGTGCTGGGCTATAAAAAATACTGCCCTCACCGCATACTCACATGTTTTTGAAAATATTCCCATTGCTTTTATAAAGCAAAAGTAGTTATTTCAATCAATAATAAAAGATGTTTTTATCTTTTATTATTTCCTTACTTAAACATGACCGTTTAGGCCATCAATTTCACCGCCTCCTGCCCGGTAGTATTAAATTTACTTTGCTGACTAAGCGGCAGACTGAAAGAAAATACGGCCCCGCCATCTTTTCCGTTCTCGGCCTTTACCGTGCCACCATGTTTTTGAATAATATTTTTCACAATATACAGGCCCAAACCTTTGCTGTTTTTTTGCCTTACCGATTTTTGGTTGCACTGGTAAAATTTTTGGAACAACGCCTGGCCGTTTTCTTCATTAATGCCTACACCCTGATCATGCACCGATACTTCAACATCATTTTCATTGCGGTCAATATTGACATTGATGTGCGAGCATGGCGGCGAAAATTTGGCGGCATTGGTTATATAATTGATCAATACCTGTGTGATCTTGTATTTATCGCCCCTAACTAAAATGCCATCCGTAGCAGGGTATTTGCAAAAACGGTGCCCGGGGTACAGGATCCTCATTTCTCCAAGCACGGTCTCAACCAGGTCATTAATATCAAATAAACTAAAATTGAGTTGTGCAGATCTGTCATCACTGGTTGAGGGCGATAAATATTCATCAATCAATTTGGTCATCCCGTTAATATGCTGGTCAACCATGGTTAATAATTTAACCGGCTGTTTATTAATGCTGTGCCCCAAATGATTGATCAGGAACTGCGTATTGAGTTTAATTATGGTTAAAGGAGCACGCAATTCATGGTTTACAATAGCCATGCTCAGGCATTCCTCGTTAACTTTCTGGGTAACATCTTCAATGGTGCCAATCATTTGTTCGGCAGTACCCCACCTTCTTGAGTATAAAACTCCTGTAAGCAAGATCCATTTTTCACTGCCGCAGGGAGTTACAATTTGCACCTGTTTTTCAAATTTGGTGCCATTAAAACAGGCCACCTTAAACTCATGGATCAGTCCGCTCAATTGTGCAGGCTTAACCAAGCCAAAAAGTTGATCAATTTTTTCGTCATACCCTTTTGATAGTTCAAGGATCTTGCGCATCCGCGGGCAAAAAGATACTTTATTTGATTTGAGCTGAATTTTCCAGTTACCTATATACACCGCTCCTATGGTAGGTTCAGGTACCACACCCATCCTGTTTTCCATATTTCTGATTTCCCTGTTCATTTGGATCTGTTTTCTTGTATTTTATTTTATCATTGATAGATTTAACCTGATTACACTATTAAATTTCGACCATAACCTCAGTGACATCCCCCTGATGTACGATTTGTAATCGCTCATCAATATGCCTTTCATCTCATAGTTGGTTACCCGGATTGCGTACACCAAACTGCACTCATTGTTTTTACCGGATGATTTGCAGTGATACGTTTCCAGTATCTCAAAATCATCGGGTGAGATGAGCTCATTATATTGCAGGCACCTGATATGTTCATTCTCAATAACAAAATCATGATTAAAGCCCCGATCCTGCAGATCAATAATGAGGTTTATCAATTGTTCATCATCATGGTGCATATCAATATCCATTAAACAGGTGATGCTATAAGTTCATTTTCAATAGTGTTATTAGCTGCATTGCCTTTGTAAAGCCAAAAAGGGCCTTGCAAGGCCATGTAAAAAAGCAGCAGTAAAGCCTGCACCACAACAAGTGATACCGGAATACTTAGCGTTAAACTGAGAATGTTGCTCAGGATTAAAAAAGCAATATCGGCCGATATAAAACCCAAACCTGTTAGTTTAAGTAAGGGCTTGTCAGGCATGAGTATGATAACCAGTAAAGCAAATTTCAACGCACACATAACATACAACACTATGACGAAAAATTTGGCTGGTACCAGCGGCTCCATTAAACTTGTATTGAGTTTAATAAACAACCCTGTTGTTGCAAACATCAATACACTTGTAAAGAAAGCTACCGCGAAACAAATAAACTTTTTCATAGTGAAGGCTTTACGTGTTATCAGTACAATTAATTAATATTGAATAATTAACTGCTGTTTAACAATGTAAAGTTCGGGTTGGGGATCCCCTAAATCAATGTACTAATTATGGTTTCAGTAGTATAAATTACATATAGCCCTTTAAAACCGTGCGGGGTAATTTTCGTTTTCGATGTTCCCGAACTTTCTTTCGGCCCGGAAAATAAGCGTGATTACTACACCATTGTTATTTTCCATTTTAAAACTACCGTCAAGCTGCTTACTTAGCGCCTTCATCATTTCCATGCCCAAAGATGAAGTTTCTTTAATATCAAAACCCTGGGGCAACCCGATACCATCGTCGGCTATAGTCAGCATGATATTATTATCATCAAGTGTTCCGAGCGAAATGTTTATATACCCCCGTTTGTTCGGAAAAGCATATTTAATAGCATTGGTGATAGCCTCGTTAAGCATAAGGCCAACAGGTATAGCCTGGGCAACGTCCATTTTAACAGGCTCAATTTGTTGTTCAAACCTGATTCCGCGGTCATGAGTTTCGTAGCTATCGGCAAGATAATTAACCAACTCACTGATATAAACCGCAATATCAATATAAGCTACACTTGAATTGCTGTATAACTTTTGATGAATCAGTGCAATAGCTTGCACCCTGTTCTGACTTTCACGAATAGCCGCAATTGCCGCATTATTTTTTAAAAAAGCCGACTGGGTATTAAGCAGGCTCATTACTATTTGCAGGTTATTTTTAACCCGGTGATGCACCTCTTTTAACAGCCAGTCTTTTTCATCAATCAAACGGTCTTTGTCTACAGTTAGTTGCTGCACTACCTGGTTTTGCCCAATAACCTCCTTTTCTTTTAACCACAACTGGTAATTGATTTGTTGTTTTTGCCGGTACCCGGTATAAACTATGCCTAAAATGATAAGCAGTACAACAACACTTGTTGTTATAAAATCCCATTTAACAATTAGTAAGCTACCTTTTGTCCATAAAATATCATAAGTTATACGGTTATAATGCTGTGCCGGGGCGCTTACGGGTATCAAATGCAAGAAGCCTGTAAGTATCAGCTTACAATAAAACCGGGGCAAGTTTATATTGAAATTCACTTGATATTATTTTAATGATCAGCCTAAGACCCACAAATTTAGTTCGCCATACACGGTTCTACACTGATAAACCTGCGATCAAATTCAACTTATAAAAATAATATACTTACTAAACCCGGCCGATGTATTAAACACGGATTTTGATGTATAAATTACATATTGCATTTACCTTCTTACAATAAAGGCAATATTAACCTATATAATTAATAATCAAAATATTAGATACGCAACACCAATCTTAAGCTCTTTATTTAACCACGCTGTCCTGCTTTTCTGCGGCAAACTTTCTTCCTTTTCCTGATATCTTTTTAACAACTCACCGGCTAACAGATGATAGCATGTGGATATATGTTTAGTGACATAAAAGATGCGATATTTCGCTCCTTGAACAGCAATGTGATGATATTTCGTTAAGTCGAAGTACTTAAACAATAACACAAACATCTGATTATCAATAAAATAAAAACAACGGCACGAAATTAGAGAGCAGGCATATGCCATACAAGCTTTAAACTTCGCAGCCATGAAACAATTTAACGACTTTGCACCGCTACATTTTGAGAAAGTATCTTATTGCCTTCCTTTCAAAATCCATACTATTGAATGGATCAAAGAAAACGGCATCGATCTTCCCAATGACTATTTCATGCTGATATGGATAGTTTCAGGTAACGGCTATTACAGGCTCAATTTGCAAAAGGAGACAGTTAACTCCAATCAGCTGCTCCTGATAAAACCCGGCCAGTTGCATGATCTTAAATTTAGCAACAACCTGCATGGTTATGTAATATCGTTTACGGATTCGTTTTTGGATGCAGATGATTATGGCCGCGACCCTATCTATAGCCCCATTCATCAAATGTTTAGTCAAACGCAGATCGTTGCTATCAACAGCGAGCTGGCTGATGATATGAACGATATTACCGAAATAATGATGAAGGAATATAGCAGGCACAACCTTTACCGTGCAGAAATATTAAAACGCTATTTTAAAATCTTCTTCATCTATCTTTCGCGTCAGTTGGAATTTATGGAACAGGCGCCCAAACAGTCGCGCAATACTGCCATATTACAAAACTTCATGAGCTTGCTCGATAAAAACTTCAGGGAACATAAAATGGTGGCCGATTATGCCGACAGGCTTTCCGTAACCCCCAATTACCTTAACGAAGTGGTAAAAAAATTGACAGGGCAATCTGCCGGCCATCACATCAGGCAAAGGATTGCAGCCGAAGCTAAACGGCAAGCTATACACCCTGATAACTGCATGAAAAAAATAGCATATGATCTTGGTTTTTGTGACATGGCCCATTTCAGTAAATTCTTTAAAAATGCCACAGGGACCAGTTTTTCCGATTTTAAGAAAAGGGGAACTGTATTACAACCCATTTTTTAATCCAATTTCATAAAAGCATTCATCAACCTTTTAACCAATTAAATTTATCATCATGTCAGAATCTGTACAACTAATCCCGGGCGACTCGTTAATCACAGCAACACCGCAGGAGGGCCGTGAACTTGCTATTAAAATGGCCAGGCTCATCATCAAAGTAACACAACCCGATGCCGAAATTCGTGGAAAGCTGAGAGGGGTTTACGCCGAAGATGCCGCAATGCTCATTGCTGTAGGGCAAACAGTGGCAACCGAATTTGCTACAATAGCTGCAGCTAATAATTACTGGCGATAGCCCGGCAATGCCCTTGCCTTGCCAATTAATTTCATATTTTAAAGCCGGTAATACATCGTGCAAACACAAGTAATTATTATCGGTGCCGGGCCAACCGGCTTAATGGCCGCCTGCCAGCTGGCCCGCTTTAACGTTGATTTTATTATTATCGATACCAAGCCCGCGCCCACTCACGAGTCGCGGGCTATGTTGGTTACTGCCCGCAGCATGGAAATTTACCAGCAAATGGGTGTAGCTGATACTGTTTTGCAGCAGGGACAGATGATCAACAAATTTGCCATTTATATGAACGGCCGTGAAAAAGCGGCACTTGAAACTGCCAACGCAGGCAACGGGCTTACCGATTTTCCTAACCTGCAGGCATTTGAGCAGTTTAAGAACGAGGAACTGCTTTATGAGCAATTAAAAGCAACGGGGCGTGATGTTTTATGGCGAACCAGTTTGGTTAGTTTTGAACAATATGAAGACCATGTTGTGGCCAGTCTTTATGATAAAAGTAACCCATTCAGAAAAATAAGTATTAAAGCCTCCTACCTGCTGGCTTGTGACGGGGCATCAAGCCTGGTAAGGCAGCAGTTAGGACTAAACTTTGATGGAGGTACCTACCAAAATAAGTTTTTTGTTGCCGATGTGCAGCTTAACTGGCAGCAACCTGCAAACAAGCTCATCGCATCACTGTCGCGTGTTAATTTCTGCGCTTTTTTTCCGATGTATGGCAATAACAGTTACCGCATTTTGGGCACCCTGCCCGAAAGCTTTTCCGGCAACGAAGATGTTGGCTTTGATGACCTTAAAGACGTGATCACCGCGAATGTTAAACTGCCGTTTAGCGTCGAAAAGTTGAACTGGTTTTCGGTTTATAAGCTACATCACCGCTGTGTTAACCGGTTTAGGGTGAATCGCTGCCTTTTGCTGGGTGATGCAGCGCACATCCATAGCCCCGCAGGCGGGCAAGGGATGAATACCGGTTTGCAGGATGCACATAACCTGGCCTGGAAACTTTCCCTGGTATTGCAGGGCGTTGCTGATGATAAACTTATTGATACTTACCATGAAGAGCGATATCCCTTTGCCCAATGGCTCATGAAATTTACCGATAAAATATTTGCATTTATGACAAGCTGTAACTGGTTCATATATCAAATGCGCACCTACATGATGCCTCATATTTTACGTCTTGTGCTATCAACAAAATGGATTTCAAAACGCGTTTTCAGGATATTGTCCCAAATTTGGTATTCGTACAAAAAAAGCCTGCTTTCCCTGCAATTTATCAAGCAAAAGCTAAAGTTTTGCGCCGGCGACAGATGTCCCTATATTTTGACAGAAATTGATGGCAAATTGCAAAGCATCTATCATTTGCTCACGGAACCGAAGTTTCACCTATTATGTATCGGTAGCAGTGGATACGACAAGCACATTCCAGATCACTTAACAGCTTACATCAAGGTAGTTAATCTGCCTCTTAATGAAGGCTGGGAAAAATCAGGGGTAAAATCAGGACTTTATTTGCTAATAAGGCCCGATAATTATATAGGCTTGCTTAGTGATGAAATGAGCCCGGGGTTAATAACCGGCTATTTTAATACATTTAAAGGTAACTGAACAGCAAAAGGCTTTAACAGACATTAAGCTTCATCGTATATAAAATCAATGCTCCAGCGATAAGTGGCTATGCTTGCCAGCAATAAACTACCTGCACTATCAGCCCAAACCGAATAATTAAAAGGAGCCTTGAATCCTGAAAATATCGTCATGCAAAGTGCAAAAGTAAGCGTAAGGGCAAAACTTGCATAAGCCGCCGTACGGATCTTAAAACCCACAATAAACATGATGGCTATAGAAACCTCGCCCACTGTGGCCAAAAAGCCCATGACTCCAGCCAGCGACCTGCTCAGATATGGCATCAGTGTATTGGTATAAACCACAAAATTGTCCCAGCTACCCCAACTTACCTGATTTTGGCCTGCCGGTCCCATGAAACCCAACCGATCGGCCACTGGCAACAAGAAACCGATAGCTAATGCAAAGCGGAGATAAAGTTGTGCTATTTGAAGGGTGTTTTTCATCTGTGAACATTTATGCATCTAAAATACAGGTTTAAAATCCCGCTTAAAAACGTAAAATCCATGTTTACACAAATAAGATAAAAGTGTCATCTTTTTGTTGAGAGGCAGGAATCTGAACATTTATCCAGATTTTCTACAGAATGTGAGGGTAGTATAGCACCTTTCACATGCCTGCGATAAGTATAAAAAAAAGGGCCGCGGCCTACGTTACCTCATTAATGGAAGAAAACCTTCCGGCAAACATGTATTTCCATAATTTGGGACATACTCAAAGAGTTGTAGACGCAGCAATTGAAATTGCCGGGCATAGCAAAATAAAAAAGCCGGAGCTAACCGTCCTAACTGTGGCCGCCTGGTTTCATGATACCGGCTACCTTTATCATTACAAGGGCCACGAAGATACCAGCATGATCATTGCAGGTACTTTTTTAATGCAGCACCATTACAATAACGATTTTATACAACAGGTATGGGATTGTATCGAAGCTACAAAAATTCCGCAGTCACCCCAAAACCTGATAGAGCAGATTATTTGCGACGCCGATATGCGTCATTTCGCGTCGCCCGATTATTTTAAATGTGCCAACAATTTAAAACAGGAATGGGAAGTACATTTGGATAAGCACTACGGCGATGAAGAGTGGCACAGTTTAAACCTAAGGGTATTACAACACCACCAGTACTTTACTGATTACGGTAAAACTGTACTGCAGGCAGCAAAAGAAAAAAACATCGACCAAATGAAGCAAACGGCCTAATGCCGCTTTACAGTTTCTTTTCGTACACGGCTTAAAGTTTCGGGCGTAATACCTAAGTAAGATGCGATCATCGCCTGCGGTACCCTTAACGACAGATCAGGATATTTCTGAACAAAATCAAGATATTTTTGCTCGGCAGTAAAGGAAATGGCCGAATGGATCCGGTTTTGACTGGTGATAAAGCTCTTGTTGATGATAGCATTCACCATATCATTAAAGGGCGGTATTTCGCGGCAAAGGTTATCAAAATTTGTTTTGGTGATCAGTATTAGTTCGGTATCTTCAATAGCGTCAATATTATTTCTGGATGGCTCGCCGGTAAGCAGGCTGGCACGGTCGCCGGTCCACCAGTTTTCTTTGGCAAAGCTCACTATGTTTTCGCGGCCGCTTTCATCAACGCTGTAAAAACGCACCAGGCCCTTGGTTATAAAGGCATTATATTTCCAAACATCACCTTCCTGCAACAGATATTGCCTTTTACGAAGCTTTTTATAAATACACACGGCTTCGATTTTAGCATAGTCGGCATCGGTAAGGGTTGTTTTCTGGCTGATGTATTCTTTAAATAGCTCAAACATATAAAAGCAAATATCCCCTTTATCCGGGGATATTTGCTTCTGTTCGGGTCATATTTTTATCAGCAGTTATGCTGTGTATTTACTTAACCATTTGGTTTTAATGGCAGCACGTGCATCAATAAATTCCTGGTCGGTACCCTGGGCCACGGCATCAAGCGGGTAACGCAATGGTCTTGTTCCTTTTTCCATTTCCACAAGCCTCAGTATCCCATCGGCAATGGTTTGCGGATCCATATTAAACTCGGCCATTTTGCTGAAAAGCGCGGTGCCCATGGCGTTGAATTGCTGTGCCGAAGCTTCACCATATTCGGCAACAACTTCTGGTTTATCAGCATGGATACCTGCTTTACTGCCATTGTTCATTTCGGTTGGATATACACCGGGCTGGATGCTTACGTTTTCGATGTTGTACTGTGCAAGTTCATCCTGTAAACCCTCGGTAATACTTTCTACCCCAAATTTGGAGGCAAGATAAGGGATCATAAATGGCAGGGTATGGCCGCTTGCACCTGATGTAATGTTGATGATCAAGCCATTTTTAGCTGCGCGCATGCTCGGCAAAACTGCAAAGATAGTACGGAGAGCTCCGTAAAAATTCACTTCAAACATCTGCCTGATCTGGTCAAGCGAGTAGGCTTCCAGTACCCCAAAACCTGAAACCGCCGCATTATTAACCAGGACATCAATATGGCCGTATTTGGTTAAAGTATATTCAAAAGCTGCTTTAACTGAGGCATCATCAGTAATATCAACTTCAACTACTTCAACATTTGGCAGGGCTGATAACTCTCTGGCCACAGCTTCGTTTTTGCCATTTATTCCACGCATACCTGCTATTACGGTATGGCCTGCATTTGCAAGGGTTATAGTGGTTAATTTACCAAATCCTGTACTTGTTCCGGTTATAAAAATTGTTTTTGACATTTTGTATCGTTTTTTTGTTGATACAAATCTATCGCGACGCTACAACCTGTACATTGATATTTGATAAGAACGAAATTGATATTTGTCAAGAAAATGGGGAGTATACAAGATTCTCATTGTTGTAAGCGCAGCGTGGCAATCCCCGATTAGTTGAGGGGTTTTACAAGTCTGCTCTGCATTGTTTGAGATTCCTTTGTTTTTTTATAATGACGTGTTTGTAAGTTATTGGTTATTAGGTATATTTTTTGATCAATTTTATAACATGGGCGTTCCCGTTAGCTAACGGGCCGGGCTATCCGCTGCAAGTCCTCGCTTTGCCTGCGCACAATCCGGCGCACGCTGTGGGCTTTACGCTTCTATCCCTAACGCGGCCCCGCACAACACCGCTAAAACATTTACACGTCATTACATCTTTTTCAGATTCTTACCCGCAGTGACGATCTTTAAACTAAGAAGTGAACAGAACTCTTTACTTCGTTCCTGAAGGTACAGCCAATGGTTGTCCATCTTTCAGCGGCACGCCAAAATTTGGTGAGCCATCCTTATTCCAGGTAAATTTCTGAGCGCGAGGCGAACGTTTATTACCGCAGCCTTCGTTAGGATTTGAATTGGCATGATACAGGATCCATTCCTCCCTGCCATCGGGCGACTTAAAGAATGAATTATGTCCCGGCGCATATACACTATTTTCCGGCGATTGCTTAAATACAGGCTGTTCCGTTTTTATCCATGACGCGGAATTCAACAGGTCGCTGTTTTTGGAAGCTATAAGCATCCCCAAAGCATAAAAATCAGTCCAGCAGCCACTGGCCGAATAGATCAGGAATAGCTTATCCTTATGTTTTAAAATTTCCGGTCCTTCGTTTACACTCACGTGTGCCGGATTGCCGGCATCATTTAAATCGCCATTGGTTTCCCATTGGTAGGCCGGACTTGATATTTTTACTCGTTCGCTGCCAATGGTCTGGGCATCCTTCATTTTGGCAATGTAGATATTTTGCTGGCCATTATGGTCACCCTCCCAGCCCGACCAGATCATATACCAGCTTCCGTTATTTTCAAATACTGAAGCATCAATGGCCCATTTATCGGTACTGTCGGCTATTTTTCCCTTAAATTCCCAGGTACCTTCTGTGGGATCGGCCGACTTATTTTCGAGCACATAAATACGGTGATTGTTGTTATCGCCGTTATCGGCAGCAAAATATACGTACCACTTGCCTTTTATAAAATGCAGTTCGGGGGCCCAAAGGTCTCTTGAATAAGCAGTTCCGCCGGGAGGCGCCCAAACAGCCTTTTTAGGCGCGGTACTTAGTTTGGTAACATCCTTCGTTTTCCAGATAACAATATTGCCACCTGTTGAATTGGTATAATAGTAAAACCCATCCTTATAAATTACCCAGGGATCGGCTCCTGATGGCAGCAAAGGATTAGTAAAAGTTTTATCACCGGTGTTTTGCGCCATAGCAGCTTTAGAAAATAAAAGCAGCAGCAAGCAAACATTAAACAACTTCTTCATAGGGCTGAAAGGTTTTAGCTTGGTTTATAATGCGCTAAAAGTCTGTAAAAGATTTTACAAAAACAACAAATGTTAAGAATACATTTATTAAACAAGCAGCGTTGTTTTGCCTACGCCTTTACCGGCTGGGATGAGGCGCGGATGAAAACCTGGGTTGGTAATACAGTAGTTTCAAACTCGGTAACAGGGCGCTTGCTTTCAATGATGCTGATGAGCATTTCGGTAGCTTTTTTTCCCATTTCAAAGCCGGGCTGATATACCGCGCTTAATGGCGGGTTTAAAACTTCGGCCAATTGGGTGTTAGTGAAGCCAAGCAAAGCGATATCCCCCGGGATCTTATAACCTAATTTATGCAAGAGCGATAAAGTAGTTGTCGTGATCCTGTCGGATGCGGTAAAGATGGCGTCTGGCCTACTCTCAGAAAACAACTCGCTTAGCGCGTTCTCTATTTCGGCAAGGTCTTTACCGCCATGAGGGCAGTATTTGATCAGCCTTTCATCGGGCTGCATGCCATGCTGTTCAAGCGCCTTTTTATATCCTCTCAATCGTTCGGCGGTGATGGATACGTTTACCGAACTGGTAATGTGCGCTATTTTGCGGTACCCTGCGCCAATTAATTGCGTTGTGGCATCATACGCACCGGCAAAGTTATCAGCCACCACCTTGTGGGTATCAATTTCATCGCTTACCCTGTCAAAGAAAACTATCGGTAAGCCTTTTTGGTGTAGGTTTTTAAGGTGATCGATATTATTAGTTTCGGTTGAAAGGGAAATCAGTAAACCATCAATGGAACGAAAAGTCAGGTGGCGCACATTCTGCATCTCCAACTCATACGATTCATGGGTTTGTGTAATGAACACATTGTATCCCTTGCTATGCGCTACCGATTCGATACCATTGATCACCTGCGAAAAAAACTGATTCTCAATAGTGGAAACTACAATCCCAAGAGATTTGCTGTTTCCCCGTTTAAGACTTTGGGCATTTAGATTAGGCTGATAGTTAAGCCTTTGAGCACATTCCAACACAAGCGCCTTAGTTTTTTCACCAATTTCGTGACTGTCTTTAAGCGCCTTGGAAACCGCCGAGGGCGAAATTCCCAACTCTTTAGCAATATCCTTTATAGTAACTCCGCCAAAATTCATTTCGTCCCCTGCTTATGATCTCAAAATTAACAATCCGGTTGTATATCGGATAGTAAACATAAGAAAAATAAGTTCTACACGGGATAAAGATGTATTATGCCTCGTAATCTCGCATTGATAGCCATGAAATTAAATTCCAGAAAGCCGTTCATATATGCTCATTCAAGCTCAATCATTTGAAAGTTTGTCAATTCCCTCCTTGGGGAGGGGTGCGTTGGAATGTGTAGCGGCAGGGAGGGGTTTATGCGTTATTTCAAACAAACAGGCCAATTGATGAAACCCCTCCCTACACCCTCCCAGGGGAATCGAACAATCCCCCACTTTTTGTCTTGCTTATTAAAACCAGCGGGTAATGATAATTATTTCACAACCACTATAGCCATACCGTCATGCTCTTTAGTACCTACAGTTTGGATAATAGTAGCTGCTACCTGTTTATTATCGGCAAGGGCTTTATTAAAACGCTGTACTCCCCTAACCCGCTCATCGTCACAGTTATCGTCGAGTACCTTACCCTCGCGGATCACATTGTCGGCAACAATAAGGGTTCCCGGCCTTGAAAGTTTAAGCGCCCATTCAAAATATTCGGTATAGGGTGGTTTATCGGCATCAATAAATATCATATCAAACGGCCCTTCATCTTCGGCATCAAGAGCAGCAAGGCTGTCCATCGCTTTCCCTACTTTGATATCTACAATTGGATCCAAACCGGCTTTGATGATATTTTGATGGGCGACGTCGGCATACGCCTGTTCCAACTCAAGGGTGATCAGCTGACCATCGGCGGGCAGTGCACGGGCCATCCAAATGGTGCTGTAGCCGCCCAGTGTACCTATTTCCAGGATCTTTTTGGCATTACACAACTTAGCCAGCACCTGTAAAAACTTGCCCTGGTTGGCTGTTACATTGATACCCGGGATACCCGCATCCTTCATAGACTTCAAAGTACCTTTCAGCACCGCATCTTCATCGCCCAGCAGGTTACCTATATACTGATCAACCGATTCAAAAAGTGAAGTATCCATAATGTTTATTTTGGTTGTGATAAAATTAAACACTATTTACCGAAAACCATTGTAAGCTTATTGTTAAACAAAAGCAGCAAAACGTCTCAATTGTTAACTGTTCGGGACAAAATATCATTACTTCGTTTAACGCATATCAATTATTAATCAAAAACTAATCATCAGCTAATAATTAACGAATGTTGATTGTACAATTTAGATTGCTGATATTGCTGATGTGGAAAATGTTAAGATTATCACCATAAATACGTGGAAATGTGATGGCGAATACCGGCTGCGCATGGACATACTTGCCAAACAACTTAAACAATTAAAACCCCATGTTATAGCTTGCCAGGAATGTTTTTATAGCGAAGAAGCCAATGCCGATACCCTGAAGTTTTTGGCCGATGAATTAAATATGAACTACAGCTTTTTACCCGGCCGGTCGAAAAAACGCCCGTTTGAAGGCAAGATGGTTAACAGCACATCCGGACTGGGTATATTATCCTTTTATCCGGTTACCGAAGCCGAAAGCTTTGATTTGCCAATAGTGCCCGAAGACAATGACCGCAAGGCTTTTAAGGTTGATATCGACCTGCCATCGGGAAAAACCTTAACTGTAACCACTACCCACCTCACACATTTAGGCCAGCAAAAAGGTTTAAGAAAAGCGCAGGCCGAAGCACTTGCAGGTTTTGTTACTGAAGAAACACCGAACCCATACCATATCATTTGTGGCGATTTTAACGCTACGCCCGATTCGGAAGCCGTTATGGCTTTCATGGAACTGGCAAAAGCCACCGATTGTTATACCCTGGGTAACGGTACTGAACCGCATTATAGCTTAACTGATGCCTATTATAAGGCTAACAAACAGGTATGTATTGACCATATTTTCACTTTACAATTGCCCGGGATAAATAACTATCCGCAATTTATTGATTCGGCCGTTGTGTTAAATACCCCCGACGAAACAAGTGGCTTATATCCAAGTGATCATTTTGGCATAACCACCACACTTTTAATCCCCTAACCTACGTTATCAATAAAACAATTAACACAACCTGATACTTTCACGATAAAGTTTTTGTACCCAATCATGAGCAAGTTATTTTACGTTATTGGCGCATCAGGCGCCGGCAAGGATACCCTGATGAACTATGCCCGCACACAGATCAACGGATCGGAAAATGTGGTATTTGCACATCGTTATATCACCCGCCCACCGTTTTCGGGTAACGAGAACCATGTTAGTTTAACTAACGAAGAATTTGCATTAAGGAGCAAAGCCGGCATGTTTGCTTTAAGCTGGGGCAGCCATGATAAATACTATGGTATAGGTCAGGAAATAAATAACTGGCTTAACAAAGGTTTTAATGTGATAGTTAATGGCTCTCGCGAATATCTGCCCATTGCACAGCGACTTTACCCCGATCTGAAAGTAGTATTAATAACAGCGAGGCCTGAAATTATTGCCAGCCGTTTGGCCGTTCGTGGGCGGGAAAATGCTGAGGAAATTGCCAAACGCATAGCCCGCACTGCCGAACTCAATACCAATCTCGAAAACTGTATCGAAATACCCAACAACGGCGCCGTTGAACTTGCCGGGAACGAACTGGTAAACCTGATATCAATAACGGAAAAGCAACTGGCTTAAACCTGCTTTACAAATCCGGAAGACTTGATCTCATAGCCCATTTTCTGATAAAAGACATGGGCAACTTTCCTGTCGTCACGGTTACCACTATTAATGATCACCGTATTCAGGCCTTTTTCAATGGCATAGCCTTCACAGGCTTTAATCAGTATTTTACCGATACCGAGATTGCGCGCCGTTTCCTTCACAACAAAGGCAAGCACCCTGAGATATTTGCCGTTCTTTTCATAATAGTTGCCTTTTACCAGGCCTGCCATGCCCACTATTTCATCCTTAAATTGTTTTATAATCCGGATGAACAAAGATAGGTTCCATGCGGGCCTGCATTTCGGCCACGGTGGTCGGATAATTTAAATCGGTCATGAGCACCGCTATAGTTTCAACATCTCCCTCATGGGCGTCCCGAAGTATTACCTGATTTACCATTTGATATCATTATAAAAGCCACGCAGGCCCGATAGCCCTAAAACAAATGTAGCCGTGCAAAATTCTGTTTTAATTATTAGCATTTTATTAGCCGGCTATAAGAAATGGTTGGAAATACGTGATAGAATATACCCAGAAAGGGGTATTTCCGGGTGGAAATTTTAAGTCTATTTTTACAAAAAAACAATAAAGAAATTTTCAAAGGCAATAAATAACCTAAACCCTATTATATAAATCAGCCATCTGCTCTGAACAGCAAATGGCTTTTTTGTTTATATAGAAATTCGAGTTGTTGCCAGCTATCTTAAAGTTGCATAATTATAAAACTGCAACCGGCCGGTACCCTGCACCGTGATAGTTTTGGTTTCGGTTGCTCCCTGCGCATTCTTAAGGGTAATATGAACCTGATTGTCTCCTTTTTGTAAAGGGATGCGGGTATAAGAAATATAAGCCGGCAAACTTTGCCAGTTACGGGTATCGGCCTTTTCGGATAGTAAGCTGTACAGTTGGATACCATAACCAAGCCCTTCCAACAGGCCATTAGTTTTGCCATCGCTTTTTGCGGCAGCACGCAACGAATACTCGGCTATTTTTTTCACCGCAAGGCGCGATAAAATACCGCTCATTTCTTTCAAAGCACGTTGTTGTAATGTTTTAAATGCCAGTTCATTGATATCTTCTGCTTTTACCAGTTGCGCTTCCTGGTTATTAACAGAGATACTCGCACTTGAATAATAGGGCGTTTGCGCAACGTATTTAGGAAATGCAACACGAAGGCTTTCAACCGATTTGGTATTTACCCTGTTCCTGTCGCCATCATAATTGAACGGAACCACTATGCCACCTGCAGCATCAGTAAAAAATAAATCGCCGTTACTATTGCGGATCAGGCTAAAAAACAAGTCGACCTGAGTTTTTACAGGCGCAAGACCATTTTCCCAAAAGAAGATCAGTTCCCCGCCATCCGAGGGTTTTACAGGTTCGTATTTAATCCCAAAAGTTGTTTCAAACTGATCAGCCTCGGTTGTAAAACCATTCAATTTTGCTGTGCGGATCACATCCTCTTCCAGCTCAATTGGCATAGTGGTACCATAATAAGTTTTATCGGGGCTTTTGAGGTAAATTTCAGCTGCGTTCCGGTATGATATAAATGCGTTATTTACGTCATTATTGCTTTCATACAACATGCCCTGCAAGGTTAAGGCAAAGGCATCATTTGAATAGCGGTTGTCTTTGTTATTATACTTGTCGCCCTGCTCCTGGGCCTGCAAGGTGATGCGGCGAGCCTCTACAATGGCATCTTCAGTTTTATTGAGATACAGATAGTTAAGCGCCTTGTAATAATGGATCATGAACTTTTCAAAATCCTCGCCCTTGTATTTTTGCGATGCCGAGTTAAGCAAAACGCCAACGGCAGCGTCTGAAGCACTGGTCAGCCCTTCGTCAAGTAACTGATCGGCCTGGTTAAAGTAGTTGTTGCTGTTTTCGTATTCGCCTTTTAAATGGCAGATCCTCCCCTTCTCCATCAGGTACAGGAGTTTATTACGGGGCGCCTGGATGAGGCTGTTTTTATCAAGCTCTTTCTCGGCCTGGGGATAGTTACCAGCCGAAACATTTTTATAATAAGGCGCAACACTTTGATTATAGGTTGAACACGCCGATAAAAAAAGCATCAGCCCGATAAAAGAAAATACCCGGAGAATATGCGTACGTAAGTTGACCATTATTAAATGCAAACTGCCCCAAACACGGTATACCATGTTCAGGGCAATAATGTATACGGGCTTTAGTTTTTAACGTATTTGGCAATTTTCTTTTCGCCTATCCAAACTACTTCATTTGTCTGGATATTGGTGAGCTCAAGGTTTACCTGGTAGTAAACAACTTTTTGGCGTTTGTGCGCGTCAACAATAGAGTTGATAGTCCCCTGAAGTATGTAATCGGCACCGTTTTCCAACCCAAATTTTTTCATGGTTGATACAGATGCATTTGTTTGCTGATCGGCTTTTTCGGCACGTAACTCATCACGTTTTTTGCCGCCCTGTACCAAACGTACCTTTTGCGATTGAATGAATGCGCTTTCGATATCGGTGAGAAATGTTTCAGCATCAATATGCTCGTGGCTTTTGTTTTGTACAAAGCCAACAATAACTACCGGGCGTTTGCCCTGATGCTCGTTAAGGTGGGTATCGATCCAGTTGGCACCTAAAATTTTGCCGGTAAGCTCGTCAGCCGCCATACGTGCGTCACTGTTATTCCAGTTGCCGCTAACATCAATTGTTTGATCGGTGCTCACGCGTGTAACCTGCCTTGAACATGAGGCTATAAAAATTCCTGAAACTGCTATCGCAGCAACTGCTAAAATCCTGTTGAACTTCATCTGTAGTGTATATTATAAATTATGATATGTTAGATTGAATGCTATGCCAATTGTTACCAGCCAAAACCGATACCAATGCTTGTGCGGCCTCCCCAGCGGCCACCATAATAACCGCCCCAACGGTTACCCCAGCCATAGTTAAGGAATGGGGAATAAGAGTAACCACCGTATAAACCCCATGAAGGTGAATAGTCATAATATCCGTTCATCCGCTCTTCATGCCTCCATTCGCGGTTTTGGCGGCGACGCTCTAACCTGGCTTCATACCAGTCGTACGCTTTATAAGTATTTTGTATGGTGGTGCCATGTAAACTGTTTAAGGTATCGGCAACCCTGATATATTTTGCCTGGCTTTCCATGTAACGCGGGTTCTGATCGGCTACTAACGATGCTATTTGCTGGGCTTTTACGGTGCCGCTAAACAAACCGCCTAAAAGCATCAAGGCTATAATGAAGATATTCTTTTTCATCGCGCTTAATTTGATAAGTAAAGTTACGTAAAATGGTGTCCAAATATTACACCGGTATTAAGTATAAACCGTTAAAATATGTTAATCGGGAACTTTTTGACTTAATTATGAATTGAAAGCGCGCCTACAAACCTTTTTTAGCTATAAAAACCGTCAATATTACTGTCACCATAAGCCCTGCCGGTGCGTCATTGCAATATATTTTAATACATTTAATATCATGAAAAAAGTAACCTATATCCTATTTGCTATCGGGATTGTTATATCGCTGTTCGCAGCTAACGCCAATGCCCAAACCTCGGCCTTTAAACCAAAAGATCAGCAATTATTTAACACTATTGCACATATGGACAGTGTAATGTTCAACGCATTTAATAACCGCAACCTTGATGTTATGAAAACGCTGTTTACCCCCGATGTTGAATTTTATAACGATGGCAAGGGTGTAAGCGGGTATGACGCAACCATGGCCGGCTTTAAAGGCATCTTTGAAAACAAACAAGCCGCCGACCTGCGCCGCGACCTGCTGAAAGAAACACTTGAAGTGTACCCCATGCCCGGCTTTGGCGCTATTGAAATGGGAACACACCGTTTTACCCACACCGAAAATGGACAACAGATCATCGGTTTAATGAAGTTTGTACATGTTTGGCAGTATAAGGATGGGCAGTGGAAAGTGAAGAGGGTGGTGAGTGTGGGGCATTAAGTTATGGTAAACTCAACAAAAAAATGTCATTTCGATAGAGCATGGGAGGGTATGAGCAATGGGAGCGAAAGAGAAATCTTATACGCCCAGTAGAGTCGCCCTGCGTATCGCATAAGATTTCTCATCCTTACCCGGCTATTTCCCGGCTCTTCAAGGATTCGAAATGACATTTTTTTAAAGCAGCGAACATTCCCATCCTCAAAAAGCTTATTCAACCCTTTCCTTCAAAGCAGCCTCCCAGCCTATGATGGCATTTTTGCGGGTGCTTCCCCAATGGTACTGGCCTATCTCACCGGTTGATTTGATTACGCGGTGACAGGGGATCAGGAATGCTACCGGGTTGCTCCCCACTGCTGTTCCAACGGCGCGGTAAGCATTTTCGCTGCCTGCCTTTTTGGCGAGTGAAGCGTAAGTAGTCAATCCTCCGGCAGGTACTTTCAATAATGTTTCCCATACCTTGATCTGAAAATCAGTGCCTTTTAAATGTAGTTTAATTTCATCGAGGTGGCTCCAGTCCTGGGTGAAAATAAACAGGGCGTTCTGTTGGATCCTGTCGACCAGCTGATTATATACAGCGTTCGGGAAATTTATCTTCAGTTGTTCCAAAGCTTTTTCTTCGCCTTCATCAACAAAAGCCATGTGGCAGATTCCTTTGCCAGTTGACGCAACGATAACTTTACCGAAAGGAGTATCGGCAAACGAATAATTGATTTGCAGCATGGCGCCGCCATTGCGGTATTCGCCGGGAGTCATGCCTTCTACCTTAATAAACAAGTCATGTAGCCTGCCGCCTCCTGAAAGGCCTGTTTCTAATGCCGTATTGAAAACATTGGCATCTTCCTGCTTTAATATTCCCTTGGCATGCTCCACACTTAAATATTGCAGGAACTGTTTGGGCGTCACTCCTGCCCAATCCTTAAACATCCGCTGAAAATGAAAAGGGCTTAAGTTAACATGGTCTGCAACCTCTTCCAGTTTGGGTTGGGTTTTAAAATTCTCTTTGAAAAAACCTATCGCATCAGCTATGCGGGTATAATCTATTTCTTGCTGGGTTTTCATAATGCCTGATTATTAAATAAATTCAATTGTGTTTTTATTCTTTTATAACACAAAATTACCGCCCCAAACAGCCTTCAACAATCCGATTCTTGCGGAGTTGCTATGCGATATGATCATCAATTATAGTTTTTAATACTACAGCATTATTTAATGCTAACTCCTTTGAAGAAAACACCAGCGTCACTTTTTTATGCTGTTTGATATAATCGATCAGTTCAGGCAATGCCTTAGTGCTATCAATCTCGTCCCGATATCTTTGGCAAAAGGCGTCAAATTTGTCAGCATCATGGTTATACCATTTCCTTAATTCGTTAGACGGCGCAATCTCTTTAAACCATCTGTCGATATGTGCGTCTTCCTTTTTTATGCCGCGGGGCCAAAGGCGATCTACCAGGATACGGGTGCCGTCACCTTGGGCATAAGGCTCATAAACGCGTTTAATTTTGATATCCATTGTATGTATTTATTAAGGTTTAAAACTCCGCAAGAATCGGATTGCATGGCGGTTGCTCCAAAAGTAGCTTTGACATTCTTCAAAATAACAAAATGACTTCAGAACAAACACTTAAAGATCGCATCAAAAACCTAAACTGGGACCAGATCAACCAAACATTACATAATAAAGGCTTTGCAATTGTTAAACAGGTTTTGAGTGAACGCGACTGCGATACCTTGATCAGTAATTATGATGCAGACGAATACCGGAAAACCGTTAACATGGAACGCCACAGGTTTGGTTACGGCGAATATAAATATTATAAATACCCGCTCCCATCTGTAATAACCGATTTAAGGGAAACAGTTTACCCGCACATAACTCCCGTCGCCAATAAATGGATGCAAGAACTTGGGATCAACAAACAATTCCCGGATACTCATGAAGAAATGAAGCAGCTAAGCCATGAAGCCGGACAAACCAAACCTACTGCCCTGATATTACAATACACTGAAGGCGGGTTTAACACCCTGCACCAGGACCTTTACGGTGAAGTATATTTCCCTATCCAAATGGTTTTCATGCTTGATCAGCACAACAGGGACTATACAGGCGGCGAATTTGTGATCATCGAGCAGGTCCCACGTGCGCAATCAAAGGCCAATGTACTTACTCCGAGTATGGGAGATATGATTTTATTTACCACTAATTTCAGACCGGTAAAAGGAGCCAAAGGCTATTACCGGGTGAATATGAAGCACGGCGTAAGCTCGGTTCATAGTGGTAAACGGCATAGCCTCGGCATCATCTTTCATGATGCGTTGTCTTAAATAATTGACGTAGCTTTAACTATTATTATGCTGCAAAACCGTGTAACCCCTTTTGGACAGCTTATTAAAACACCTGAGCGAGGTGCCTGGCTCGGCAACCGCGGTGTGATCCATAATGCGGACAAGGAAATAGTACGTCCCTTTAAAATTAAAGCATGGATAACCTGTATGCTGGAGTTTAGAGGCCGCCACCGGGAGATTATGCAACCCGACCGCTGGACTGAGCTTTTCTTTCTTGACGAGGCCACAGCTTTTTCGGCCGGGCACCGCCCCTGCTTTCAATGCAGGTATAAAGATCATCAAAGGTTTAAAGAGTTTTGGTTGAAAGGAAACCCGCAATACAGTTTCGATATGAAAACACCCGTATCCAGAATAGATGCGATCTTACAAACCGAGCGTATTGCTGCTGATAGATCAAAAGTTGCTTATGAAGAAAAGCTGAGTGCACTACCTAACGGCACGTTTGTAGTTTACAATGATCAGCCGTATTTGCTCAAAGATAATCGGTTATATTTATGGAGCCCTGCAGGTTATGAAAGAGGAATAGCGCTACCTGATGTAGATATGCTTCCAGTATTAACTCCGCGGTCATTTGTTAATATGTTCAGAGCCGGATATGTACCGCAGATGGGGATTTAAAGTTTTTTCAATTAGTTATTATATAATGGCTTTAATAATAGCTACTATGCCCATTGTAATAAGTCCGCTTGTCATTGCGGCCAATTGAAAATATCTTGTTCTCACACCCCAAACTTTCCAAGCATACAAAGAAGCCTTAGCGGAAAAGTTCTTTGAGTTGTTAAATTTCACTTGATTAAAGCTAAACCTGATTATTAAACAAAAAGATAGAATATAAATTAATATTGCTACCCAGATCAATGGTTCCATAATAAGAAGAATTATAAGTTAAAGCTACAAAGAATACTAAGTCATAGCAAATTATATATTTCTATGGCTACTTAGTGGTAAAAAGCTTCCAATGTCCTTCAGAAACAATTTCAACGGCCCCATCAATCACTTTAATCGCGGTTTGATCATCAATAGCGTATGATGGTACCGATATAGTTGAAGCCAGTTTTTCAATATTGGACAGGGAATTATCCGGAAACCACTCATGATCCAAATGAGGGTGAATAGCAAAGTCAACAAAACTCAACGACTTGTCGCTATCGGGCGGTAACGTATGGTTGCCATAAGTGGTACCAAAGCCGGTCATGATCATACTACCGGCGCTCAAGCCAACATATACCAGTTTTTGCAAAAGTGACGGCAGCAAATCCACCAATCCGGATTGCTGCATCCAGTAGGTAAGGTACTGGCAATCGCCACCACCTACCAATAAAGCATCAGTTTCCCTGAGCATATCAATCCATAACTCTTTTTTGATACTTGGCAAGGCGGTAAGCTCCAGCAACCCCAGCGACTTCCAACCCAATTGGCAAAAAGGATCACCTAACGATCCGCAAATCACCCTTCGTACAATGTCGCCGCCATTTGGAATGCCATATATTGCTGTCGGTATAAAAAGGGCGTTCGCCTCGGTAATCGGCTTATCTAATAGCTCGACCAAAGCATTTTGAATACTCATATTGCTGATTCCGGCGGATGTAAGAAGTAGCTTCATAATTTATTGGATTGTGATCAATGTTAATCAAAACGCCGAAATTAAATTCATAAAACAATCAAAACTTCCGCTCCATCCATTCAATCCGGCTGTTCGTCGGTACAAAATTTCATATTGCTGCATGGAAACTACCTTTACACCATCAAATAATAATTTGATCAGTGATAAGGTTTAGGTTATAGCCCCCAAGCAGCGAGTGCAAGGGGGCTTTCTTATTTAGTACCATGTTTACCTTCTCAAAGAAAATCCACTACTGTTTAATCGGCGGTACAAAGCCAGGGGTCAAAAGTCATCTTTTTTGCTGTTCTTACTTAGAACTTATGACCCTGGGCTAAAGACTATACAATTTATCAGTAGCACAGCATCCACCCCCACCCCGTTCATCTATACAATTTCCCTGTTCACCGACACATGGTTGTCAAAGCTCCCGCACATCTTCACCTTTGATTTATAATTCAGGAGCAGGAACACTGAGTTATAGGTTTTTTTCATAAAGATGAAGCACCTGTGCGCAATGTACAGGTGCTTTTTTTAATTAGGTACTAAAAATGTGTGCCGGCAAGTAGTTCAGATATAGATGAATAAAAAGAATCTTAAAACAAAATGATCCGCTCAAAAGCAACTACATTTTTCATTCATGCTGCCGGCTGGCTTGTATTTTTAGGGTTCCCGTTATTATTCATGAACCGCACGCAGCAAAGCAGCACCGGCACATACACGGTATTGTTTTCGCCTTACTACTGGTTATTTTGCCTCACCTATATATTTATGTTTTACCTGAACGCCTGGTACCTGGTGCCTAAGTTCGTTTTTCGTAAAAGATTTGTTTGGTATGGGCTTATCGTATTACTGCTTTCGGGTTGTGTTTACTTTTTGCAGCCTTTTGATAACCTGCTTCTTCACAACCTTGTTAAAGGAAATAAACCTGCAACAACAGCGGTGCCCAATCCGCAACCCATAGGGCCGCAAATTACGCCTACCGGTATTGACAGCTCGGCGCCTAATCAACAAAACATGCCCTTTGGCCCGCTGCCGCATGAAGACCTGCGCATGCAGGACCCAAGCCTTAAACCAACTAACCGCGTAATTTTCATTCATCAATCGGGCAATATTGATATGGTAGGCTTGTTTATTTTT
Source organism: Mucilaginibacter sp. A5337 (assembly GCF_059690695.1). Classification (NCBI taxonomy): domain Bacteria; kingdom Pseudomonadati; phylum Bacteroidota; class Sphingobacteriia; order Sphingobacteriales; family Sphingobacteriaceae; genus Mucilaginibacter; species Mucilaginibacter sp. A5337. The sequence continues at coordinate 500,163 of NZ_JCAWEC010000001.1, forward strand.
ATCATTGTGATGGGATTAAGCGTTGCTATTGCCACCGTTCAGAAATGGCAGCTTACCGAGCAGATGGTTACCCGTGCCGAAGCCGAAAAAGCCCATGCAGAATTATCATTTCTCAAAGCGCAGATCAACCCCCATTTTCTGTTCAATACACTGAATAATATTTATGCGCTGTCGGTCACCAATAGCGAGCATACGTCTGAAAGTATTATGAAGCTCTCAAACATTATGCGCTACGTGACCGATGAGGTAACCGAAGATTTTGTTTTACTGCAAAACGAAATTGACTGTATCAATGATTATATCGACCTGCAACGCCTGCGCCTCGGCAAAAAAACAACACTTGATTTTGAGGTTTCGGGCGAGATAAACAATCAAAAGATTCCGCCGCTGATATTGATGACTTTTATTGAAAACGTATTTAAATACGGCGTAAGTAAACATCAGCCATCGGTTATCAATATTTGTTTGCGGGTAAACGGCAACCAAATGCTGTTTATCTGCAAAAACACCATTTTCGAAAAACGACCGACCACCGAGCGGAAAGGCATCGGCATTGCCAATAACCGCCAGCGCTTGCAACATATTTATCCTAACAAACACCGGCTCGACATCAGCTCGGCCGATGGCAATTTCACTGTCGAACTGGAGATTAACGCTTAAAACTATTTATTATGCAATTGAAATGTGTAGCTATTGATGATGAGCCATTGGCCCTTCAGATCATTGAAAAATATGTAGCCGAATATCCTGCGCTAACACTGATAAATACTTTTGAAGACGCCATATCGGGCGGCGAATACCTAAAGCTAAACAAGGTAGATGTACTGTTCATAGATATTAACATGCCCGATATCACTGGTATCGACCTGGTAAAATCATTGGCCGATAAACCGATGATCATTTTCACCACGGCTTATAAAAACTATGCATATGAAGGCTATGAACTGGAAGCTGTAGATTACCTGCTTAAACCTATCAATAACCTGCGTTTTGGTACAGCGGTTCAAAAAGCAATTGGTTATTACCAGTATAAGCACGCCGATACCACAAATGAAGGCGACTTTTTGTATGTGCATTCAGAATACAGGCTCATCAAAATCAATATCAAAGACATTGAATATATTGAAAGCATGCAGGATTATATCAAGATCCACATACTGGGGGTGGCCAAGCCCGTGCTTACGCTTATGCCATTGAAAAGCGCAATTGAAAAACTGCCTGCATCAAAATTTATCCGTATTCACCGCAGCTTTGTGGTAGCACGTGACCAGATCAGATCGATCCATAACCGTAAGATAAAACTAACTGATATAGAGCTTCCTGTAGGCACAAACTATACCGATTTCATTAAGGAATGGCATAAATAATTGCTAATCTATGCGTTTCATCGGCACATTGAGGGCATTGAACGACACATTATTTTACAGCCGCACAAATAGCCGCAACTTTATAATTAATTAATTGACACTAATCCTTAAAAGTCATGAAAACAGCAGGCAGCAAAAAAACCATCTTAGTACTTGATAAAAACAGCAGGATGTTATCAGTAATTGATGATATTATGTATTATGGCGATTTTAATGTGCATTTAACTTATGACCCTAATGCTATATATGATAAGGCAAAAGTGATAAACCCCGACCTGATCATTCTGGATTATTTGTTAGTGGATACAGATTGCGAGCTGGTATGCCAGGACTTTAAGGACGACGAACAATTATGCAATGTGCCCATCATTATCGTCACAGCCTTTAAAACAAAAAAATCACAAGCCGATTCCTATAAATGCGATGCTTTGTTTGTAAAACCACTGGATATGGAGGTGCTTGCATCAAGGATAGAATACCTGATGGCGTCCTGAAGCCGGTTTTGTAAACTCATATAAACCTGCTAAGTTTAGCTTTTATTATTTAAAACGAACCTGCAATATAAATGAAACTCAAGAACAACATTGCCACCAGCGATAACGGGTTTATCTTTAATCCCGCCACAGGCGATTCGTTTTCCGGCAATGAAATGGCGGCACAATTGCTTTCAGCCATGAAAAGCAATAAAACCGAAGCTGAGATTAAGCAGGATATTCTTAAAAGGTATGATGTAAGTGAAAACCAGTTAGACAGGGATTGGGATAACTGGATGCTACAGCTAAAAGAAGCAAACCTGCTCGAAATTTAAGGACGATGGCAAACAAGTACGATAATTTATGTATTGCCGTTACCGGGCTCAACGCCAATGATAATCCAGGCCCGGGCATGGCAGTTATCCGTTCTTTAAAAGCGTATTTTGGCGATAGTTTGCGCATAATCGGCCTGTCGTATGAGTCGTTGGAGCCGGGGATCTATTTGCGGGATTATGTAAATAAAACTTACCAGGTGCCCTACCCAACCGAAGGGACGGCTGCCCTGCTCGAGCGTTTGGCATATATAAACCAGCGGGAAAGCCTCGATCTCATCATCCCTAACTTTGATTCGGAACTGTTCAATTTTATAAAAATAGCACCGCAATTGCAGCAAATGGGCATAGCAACTTATCTCCCTACCCAACAACAATTGGCTTTGAGAGATAAAGTACATTTAAAAGATTTCGGCACAAAACACGGCTTTTATGTGCCTGCCGATCATAAGCTGTACACTGCTGATGATTTACAAAAAGCTGCCGCTGACTTCGGTTTCCCGATGGTAATAAAAGGGAAATTTTATGAAGCCTATGTTGTTTATACGATAGACCAGGCTCTGAAAGCTTTCCATCAGCTTAATGCAGCGTGGGGCGTACCCGTAATTGCGCAACAATATATTAAGGGCAACGAGATCAATATTGCGGCCCTTGGTAACGGTAAAGGTGATAACACAAGTTTAGTTGCCATGCGCAAGCTTTATATTACAGATAAAGGCAAAGCCTGGGCCGGTGTCACCATCAAAGACGATAAACTAACCCAACTGGCCGGCAACTTTGCACTTGCTACCAATTGGAAGGGCGGTTACGAAATGGAAATCATGAGTACTGCCGAGGGACATTTATACATACTGGAAATTAACCCGCGTTTTCCGGCATGGATTTATTTAACTGCTGCCGCCGGGCAAAATCAACCCGCGACATTAACAAAAATGGCATTGGGTGAGGTTGTTGAGCCCTATACCGACTACCAGGCCGGCAAGTTGTTTGTACGCTACTCGTGGGACCATATTGCCGACATTGCCGATTTTCAACAGATCTCGGCCATGGGCGAATTATAATTTATAACGATGGAAAAGCTGCCATATCAAAAACCATATATAAAAAAACTCCATGCCGGGGCCATGAATAAATTTGGCACGCGCAGCGGTGTGCAGCCTGTTAAAAGCATCGATGGTGTTTCGGTTAAAAGTTTAATTGAAAATTATGGCTCGCCGGTGTTTGTACTTTCTGAAAAACAGATCCGCAAAAATTACCGGGCGGCGTATCGCGCCTTTAGTACGCGCTACCCAAAAGTGCAATTTGCCTGGAGTTATAAAACCAACTACCTCAATGCCGTTTGCCAGATCTTTCACCAGGAAGGCAGCTGGGCCGAGGTTGTTTCGGGCTTTGAATACCGTAAAGCCTTAGGCAATGGCGTACCGGGCAGCAAGATTATTTTCAATGGCCCGGGCAAATCAACTGCTGATCTGCAGTTGGCTATTGATCATGATTCACTAATCCATATTGATCATTTCGACGAGCTTAATCTGTTGCTCAACTTAAGTAAAAACCTTGCCAACAAGCCACGAGTAGCCATCCGTGTAAATATGGATACCGGCGTGTACCCGCTTTGGGACCGTTTTGGCTTTAATTATGAAAACGGCGAGGCATGGTCGGCGGTTACCAAGATCACCGGCTCAGGCAGTCTGCAATTGGTGGGCCTGCATTGCCATATCGGTACCTACATGCTCTCTACCGATGCCTACGGCATTGCTGCCAATAAACTGGCCGAGCTGGCTGTGCGCTGCCAAACCCAGTTAAATCATAAAATAGAATATCTTGATCTTGGAGGCGGTTTCCCCTCTACCAATACATTAAAGGGTGCCTACCTGCCCGGAAACGATACTGTACCAACGGTTGATGATTTTGCGGAAGTGATAACTTCAGCCCTGCTCAATTTTGGCTTCGCTAATGATGACTTACCCTTGCTGATATTGGAGAGCGGGCGTGTTTTGATAGATGATGCCGGTTACCTGCTGGGCACCGTTATTGCCAACAAACGTTTGGCAAATGGCAAAGGGGCCACTATTGTTGATTTTGGGGTTAATATCCTGTTTACATCATTTTGGTATGAACACCAGGTAAGCCCCGCACAGGATTTTGTAGCTCACAGCGAAAATATGGTTATTTATGGCCCGCTTTGCATGAACATTGATGTGATCAGGGAAAATATTAACCTGCCCGCGCTAAACCCCGGCGACCAGGTGGTAGTGCACAAAGTTGGGGCCTATAACATGACCCAATGGATGCAATTCATTACCCTGAGGCCTGCTGTTGTATTGATAGATGAAAAGCTGCGCACCCATCTCATCCGCCAAAACGAAACACTGGAATATACTGCCGAACCGGAGTTAGTACCTGCTCATTTAAACAACGCCAAGTGAAGCAAATTGCAGCATTTATAAAACCGGTCCTCAATTCCTATTCGGTGCTGTTTTTTTCGCAGAACCGGGTATTGGGGATTATTTTGCTGCTGGTATCTTTCTTCAACCCGGTATCTGGTCTTGCAGGGTTGGGTTGTATTATTTTTTCTTTACTGATAACAAAACTATTAAAACAAAACAGCGAAGATTACCATGCAGGAATCTATAGTTTTAATAGTTTATTACTGGGGATAGCATTCGGCGCTTTTTTCCAGGCTAACCTCATGTTTGTGAGCTGGCTCCTTGTTGCCTGCTTTATGGTTGTTGTTACAACAATCATTTTGTCAAAACGTATGGGCAAACCCGGCTTGCCCATCCTTTCACTACCATTTATACTGGTATTTTGGGTTGTATTGCTGGCATCTAACAGTATTTTCAACACAGGCCTTCTGCAAAAAAGCAGCTCATTGCTCCAGGAAATCTACACTGGTCCCGGCAACCTCGCCGGTGCCGAGGGGTATCTCGCAACCTTGCTGCCCAGGCTGGTAAGCTTGTTTTTCCGTTCGCTAAGTGCAGTTCTATTTCAGGATCATATCATAGCGGGGATGCTTATTGCTACAGGCATACTAATTCACTCCCGTATTGCGTTCAGCCTGCTTATCATTAGCTTTTTAACTGCCTGCGGCTTCAACAGCATCACACATATTTATCCGGAGGGCATCAGCTATTACCATTTGGGCGCTAATTTAATGATGACAGCCATGGCAATCGGGAGCTTTTTTACTATTCCTTCCTTGCGCTCATACCTGTTGGCAGTTTTTTGCATTCCCATTGGTTTCGTACTCATCAATGCGCTTACAACCCTGATGGCCCTGCATGCGCTGCCTATTTTCTCGTTACCATTTTGTGTACTTAATATCAGCCTGCTTTATTTTTTAATACTGGCAGGCTTTCAGGCTAAATTGCAGCTAACCTCGGTTCAGTATTACTCACCCGAAAAAAACCTTTACCACGTTTTAAACCTGCAAAACAGATTGAACGATTTGAAATACATCAGGCTCAGTTTACCATTTATGGGTTACTGGACGGTATCACAGGGCTATAACGGAACCATTACCCACAAAGGCGAATGGGGACAGGCGCTTGATTTTGTGATCACCGACGATGAGCAAAAAACATTTCAATATCCCGGCACATTGCCCGAGCACTTTTACTGTTTCAACAAACCGGTACTGGCCTGCGCCGATGGTGTTGTGGAACAAGTAGTAAACCACGTTGATGACAATGATATTGGCGAAGAAAACCTAAAGGAAAACTGGGGAAATACCGTAGTGATACGCCATGCCGAAGGGCTTTATTCCAAACTCTCACACCTCAAAAAAAACTCAGTAAAAGTTAAACCCGGCGACACCGTAAAACAAGGTGACCTGCTGGGTTTCTGCGGTAATTCGGGTAGGTCACCCGAGCCGCATTTGCATTTTCAATTACAGGCAACACCTTATATCGGCTCCAAAACGCTGCCCTATCCATTTGCTTATTACTTTATCAAAAAGGATAATAAGAGCAGTCTTGAAAGCTACGCTGTTCCCCAGGAAAATGAATTAATAAGTAATCCGGAGATAAATGTATCGCTCAAAAAAGCATTTGACCTGCAACCCGGCTTTGTAGCTAAACTAACTGCCGAAAATGGTGTAACCGAAAACTGGGAAGTTTTTAAAGACACTTTGAACCAATCATATATTTACAGCAAAACAACCGGTGCTGTCGCTTATTTTATCAATAACGGTACTATGTTTTACTTTACCAGTTATTATGGCGATAAAACCGCATTACTTTACTACTTCTATCTTGCTGCCTATAAAGTTATCTTTAACGATACGGCTTATATCCAGGCAAATGATGAGTTCCCGGTACCGCTTACCAACAATAAGATATTGCTTTGGCTGCAGGACTTTACCGCCCCGTTTTACCGGTTTATCAGCATAAAATATAAAAGCGGCATCCAGGCAAAAAAAACAGGATTAAACATTGTATCAAAACAATACCAGCAGCTTGCGGGTAAAACAATGCCACTTGCCGAATCAACAGTTTTTGTTGATCATGGCAGCCTGCAGGCTTTTTTTATAAATATAAACGGACAGCATATTGAAGCACAATGGAGTACAGAAAATTAGCCATTCTTTTTGCCCTGCTATTTGCTGCTCTTGTAAACCAGGCGCAAGAGAATAGCCCTGTTGTGCCAGACAGCACCGTGGATCAGTTGTACAATGCCGGCAACTGGAAACAACTGATCTCCTTTGCGAAAAAATCTGTTACCGACAGTACCGATTCGCCCGATTTAAGGTTTAAGGTCGGGTACGCTTATATGCTTACCGGCAATTACAAAGCTGCTGTAAGCCAGTTTAACCAGGTTTTGCTCAGGGAGCCTCAGAATAGCACAGCGCGTTTATATGCATACTATTGCAATACTTATATCAATAACAATAGTGCAGCATTTTATAATGCAGCGCATTTAGATAAAGAAACCCAAAATGGCATTAAACTCTCACCTTTTGGACTAAACGATGTAGCCCTGGAAAGCGGGATAAAACTCCCCGCTAATGACGAGCGCGATAACGGCTTTTTTGAACGTGCCGGTATCGGCCTACGTTTATCGTGGCGTTTACAGCTTGATCAATCATTTATGTTTTTTAAGCAGAATATTTTTCGTGCAGGATTTATTGATTATAAAAACCAGGTTGGAAAAACCGATAAACAAACAGAGTATTATGTCAGGGCGAAGTATTCGTTAGCTAAAAACATCAGCCTGCTCAGCGCTTATCATTACCTGCATACCAGTTACCGCAGTAATGTGAACCAAAGTAACCTCGGTTTATTTGGAGTAAAATATGATACACGCTATATTGATTTGCAGGGTGATATTAATTGGGGAAAACTGATTGATAAAACCTTAAAACAGTATGATGCCAAAATAGATTTTTATCCATTAGGGAACCTGAATTTGTACACTATGAGCAGGGCATCGCTGTTGAATTTGAGCGGAACAAAAACTTTTATTTATAGCCAGTCGGTAGGATTTAAGGTGGTAGACAAAACCTGGCTGGAAACAGCCGCCACCTTTGGTAACCAGGACGATTACCTGGACGCCGACGGACTTTATGTTTACAATTCTATCGACCCTACAAAATTTAAATGCGGCGAAAGCGTTTTTTACCAGTTGGGTAACCATGCCTTGCTGAATTTAAATTACTTTTACGAAAAGAAAACAGACATTTACCGCGCTGTTAAGTACAACCAAAACTCTGTCACGTTAGGTATAACATGGAAATTTTAAAGAAGACGTTTACAGGCCTATTCTTATTTGTATTTGCAGTGCAGCTGCAGGCGCAAACAAACGCGGTGCTGCAAAAAGCTTTTCATAACAGTTACACCAACGAACTAAACAAAAACTACGTTGCTGCCATAGCCGATATTTATCCATACTACTCAGAAAATAATTATGAGATAACCATCAGGCTGGGCTGGCTCAACTATCTTAATAAAAACTATACGGCATCGCAAAGCTACTACCAAAAAGCCATAACGCTGAAACCTAACTCGGTTGAGGCCAAATTTGGCTATGTAAAACCCCTTTCATTTTTGCAAAGCTGGGATAAGGTGCTGGAACAGTATCTTGCTATATTAAAAATAGATCCTCAAAACACCCAGGCCAATTATTGGGGAGGCGTAATTTATTATAACCGCAAACAGTATGAGCCAGCTATTAAACTTTTCAGGGCGGTAGTAACGCTTTACCCTTTTGATTATGATGGCAACCACATGCTGGCCTGGTCAATGCTTATGGCCGGCAAAAAAGCAGAAGCAAAACCCTTTTTTGAAAAAGCGTTAATCATTAAACCCGCCGATGCTTCAAGTACTGATGGCTTAGCCAGGTGTAATTGATAAACGAAAGCATTTTGATGTAGAAACACATAATTGTGTCTCCGGCGTGCAAATTATCATTGACCGACAGCCAATTTTAATCAGCGTGGCGTCTTGTTTTGCCCCCCAGAGGGCAATGTCATTAAGTTAAAAAAATCCCCCAGAGCGGGAACAGGTTTGTAGCACATAATATACCGAAAATAACCGTGCCAGAGGTACGGAACATCGGAGTTGTGTACCTCTGGCACACTAAAAATCCAATTCATTTCTATTTCTACAAACCTTTTGCACCTCTGGTGCAGCCTCTAAAACTCTTAACTTAATCACATTGCCCAGAGGGGCAAAGGGTATTTCTATAAATTTATAGGCTACAAACCTTTTGCACCTCACCTGTGGTTACGTACATCTAAAATTAATACCTGTTTATCAAACGGTAAAAATCCCCCAGAGGGGGAAAAGGTTTGTAGAAATAACGTTCCCCCTTACCCGAACCCCAGAGGGGTTCAACTCACGCAGATTGCTAAATTGGCATAACATTTATGGATTAAACTTAAACTACCACGTGATTATACATCTCCACAGCTATCAAACATCTTCCAACCAACCTTCATACGTCGATTTAAATCCCGCATTCATCGATACATTACCCGATGAACTGATTCTGCAATCTAATTTTAATTAACCTGTCCGCAAAATGGCAGCGCTAACAATCAATTAAAACTAACTTAAAGAAAATGAAATCTCTTTATGCTACACTATTGTTGCTGGGCACAGTAATTGGCCTGGCATCATGTAAAAAGGAGAATGCGTCAAAATCAGCTTCGGCCAGCGCTTCTTCATCAACCATTAGTTCAACGGGCGCCATTGCTATCAGCCTGGCCTCCGGAAGTACCGACAGTGTTTATATGGTTGGCTGCTACGGCAAGCATGACAAAAAAGACACCGTTGCTTTTAGTGCATTGCCCACCGCAATTGGCACTTACCTTACAGCTAATTATAGCGGCTATACATTTAAAAAGGCTTATGCTATTGATAGCGCAAGTACCGTTGTTAACTACATTGTTGTTATCAAGTACAACAGTGCTTTAGTTGGCCTCAAATTTACCGCCGACGGTACGTTTGTAAGCGCCCTTGAACAACGCGAAGGTGTTGACCTTAAAGGACCAGGATGGCATTTAGGCGGTTTCTTTGATGACCGTGACGGTAAACACCGCGATACCATCGCTATTTCGGCCCTTCCTACTGCTGTGGGTAGCTATTTTTCAACAACTTATCCAACCGATACCTTATTGCACGCTTCTATCGCCCATGACGATGTATACATATTGATCAGCAAAAACGGCGTGCTTTACTCAACTGCTGTTACCGCAACCGGCAAGCTGGTGAAACGTATCCAGATAGAAAAACACGATTTAAAACATGCTGCAGTAACAGAGGCCAACTTACCGGCTGCCATTACCACTTATCTAACTGCCACTTATCCGGGCTACGTGTTTGACAAAGCATTTTCAGAAAGCCCCGGGGGTACTTTACAAGGCTACGTTGTGTTCATTACATCTAACAATACCAAATACGCTTTAATTTTTAACGCGTCGGGTACATTTGTTAAAGCCCTGCCTATCCACTAACATATTTGACTATAGCGCTGTTGGTAAGCCATGTTTTTATTTAAACATGGCTTACTTGTTTTTATTTAAGAGCTTAAAGCGGAAGGCTTAAAGCTAAAAGCTAACCTATTATATACAATTTCGCACAACACAATTAAGCTTTAAGCCTTCGACTTTTCGCTTTAAGCTCCTAAATCAATTAGCTGTTAAGGCCACCGGTGCCAGCTGCCGCGGCGCACCATCAGGCCCAACCGCAATAATGTTATCAAAAATCACGTGCGAGCCAGGTTTGATACTGCTTAACGAAGCCTGCATTTCGTTGCTTAAAGCATTCCCTGATGTAACCTGCACCGAGGCACTCTCACGCGGGTTTGCTATGATCAAACTGAAGCGGGTTATTTTAAAGCGGGCATCAAAATCAAAATTATCCAGCGTGGCATAAATGGCGTCCTGCGCTTTTAAAGCCACAGTTGGCACACCTCCGCCTGATCTGCCCGAAAACTTGGCGATAGGATCAGGGATCCTTTTGGCCCTGAACTGCGTACGGCTCAACACCTCCGTTTTGCCGGGGAAGATTTCTGCCGATACCGTTACAGTAACCATACCGGGACTGGTTACCCTGGCAACATATTTACCCGATGTACCGTTTAACGAACCTGCCGAAATACCGATCCTTATATTTTTTGACGGAATACCCGGCACCGATACGGACACCGGATTATCCACACCGATATAAAAAACATTCATCTTATCCGGCGATATCACTGCCGACGGCCGGGCAACCATATACTGCTGCTCGGGCGTGGTATAGGTTTTTATGCTGCCGTCGGTTTGTTTTACTTTGATGGTGCCCTTCCAGCTAAAAACGCCTTCCCTACTGGTAGAAGCATTATATACGCCCCTGCCATCGGTAACACTGATCGGACTGCCGCCAACTTCCATTTGCGGGGTCGACCGGGAATCATAGGCGGTTAAAAAAACCTGCGCCTTGTAAGGCTGCCCCTGGATGAGATATGAAGTTGGCGCTACGGCTACAGCCTCAAACTTATCCAGGTTCACGATAGCCCTGTCCATTTTACCCAGGATCTTTTTCACTACTTCCGATTCGGCATTTTTGTTATCAGCCTGTATTTTTGAAAGTATGGTAAAATCGGCCGTTAAGGGTACACCTTCGCCAAAATTCAGCTCCTCCCAGGTTTTAGCGCTTCCGTTATGTTTAACCGGATCAGTGGCATTCAAGGTAAATGATACTGAACTGCTGTCCTCTTTACCAAGCAACAGTTTCAGCTTTTCGCGGGTATCATTGATCTTCTCTTTGAGCGCCTTAGCCCGTTTTTTGTTGATCATCACGTTGTAACCTATATCCAGGTTATCACGTTCTTTTAAATCGCCGGTAAGCTCATCATAGCCCGAACTTTGAGTGATCAGCTCATTTTTGATCTTCGTAATGAGATCATTTAACTCTGCGCTTACCCTTTGGGCCGCTTTTGCCTTTTGATAGATAGGCGCTGCCCTTTCGGGCGATTCTTTAAGCCGGGTTTGTTCAAAAGCGGTGAACAATTGCTGCACCGAATTACCAACGTTAGCCGCCGAAGCGGTTAAGCTATCGTTGATGGTTTTAAAGGCATCTAAAATAGAGGAAGACACATTTAACGCCAGCATTGCCAACAGCACCAGGTACATGATATTGATCATCTTTTGCCTGGTGGTTTCCTTTCCTGCAATAGCCATTTCTTTATCTGATTAAAATTTACACTAAACCATTAATACCAGCCCCTGCAATTACATGCGGGGCTGGTTCATAGCCGAAAGCATATTGGCATAAAAAACATTTAATGCCGATATATTTTTGGCCAGCTTGTTAACCTCGTCCTTAAACTGCCTGCTGTCATCGGCCGATTCATTGAGGTTTTGCAGCGTTTTGCTTAGCCCGTGGTAAAAATTATTTACCTGTTTCAGGTTTTCATCCGCTCCCTTCAGTTCCGACTCGTAAAGGGCATTGAGCTGTACCAGGTTGCCGGTAAGCTTTGCTACCTGCAATTGGTAAGCATTAGTATCGGCCCGGCTATCAGCTATAGCCGACAGGCCCGATGTTGCCCGCTCAAAAGCTATCCCAAACAAATCGAATTTAGATGCCGCCTGTTTTAGCTTTACTGAAAACTCATCGGTACCTAATGAAACATCGGCAATGGTATTAATGCGGTCAACCTTTTCGGCAAACACTTTCAGGCCTTCGCCAAGCCTGCTGATGCTTAGCTCGTTCAAATCAGCATCGGTTAAAAGTTTATCAAGTGCAGCGGTTTGGCCGCCTGCAGCAGGCATCATCCGCGACTTATTTACCGGCCCGCCATCGTAATCAACAGCCAGTTCGGGGTATACCCTTTCCCATTCGGGTTCCTGTGCCGGGGGAAAAAAACCAAGGGTAAAAAACAGCATTGCTTCTACCGTAAGTCCCAGGCCTATCATATAGGTACCTGCCTGGCCTCCCCAGTGGTTAATTTTAAACATAGCGCCAAGAATTACGATACTGGCGCCCCATGATATGGCTACGTGCAGCCAGTTGAATTTGAACTTTTTCATCTTATAAATATTTAAGGGTTAATCAATTAAAATCGGTAGTAAAGGGTAACTGCGGCATTCATCCCCGGCAATAATCCGCGCAAGCCGCTACTCACCTTTTGGGCCTTATCATCATAGGTTGATGTGGCCGAACTTGTGGGAATAAAAAACCCAAAATCTGTACGGAGGCCAATGCTGTGGCTTAACCGCATATTGCCGAGGCCTGTACCTATATAAGGCCGCAGCTTTGACATGTAGATATAATAATTGGGTACTGCGCCTATCCCTTCCCGGTACAGCGTATTGTTAAAATAGTAGCTGATCCCGGCCGAAACATACCATTTGCGGGAAAGCCAATCGGTATTACCATACATCGGCTGCCAGTCAACAATGCCATAAACCGATGTGCGGTTGAGGTTAAGGTCGCGGCCATTGTATTGCACGGTAATGTCGGGCACAGTGTTAAAGCCTATGCGGGCGTTAAACATCCTGCCAAAGGCTGATGTTCCCTGGATGCCTATGCCCTGTGTACCCAATTGCAGGCCTATTGAGTTTTTGGGGAAGGCGCTATACTCGGGCAATACCTGTGCGCTTGCCCTGCCGCAGTAGCCCAAAAAACCTACAAACAGCATCCACCAGATAAAGTCTTTCAATAATCTTACTTGCGTTGTCATGGCTTTTCCTCCTTATTATTTTGAGTTTGATTTACCAGGTTCTTATCATTAATTCCCCGGGGATTTTTCCAGATGTTTTTCTTCAGGTCGGCAATTTTTTGCTGCAGCTTAAGCGCCTCGGGGCTGCCGGGGTCAAGCTGCCCGCTTTCGACATTGCCGGGCGAAAATTGCCTGATGAGGTAGGCCGAAAACTTTTGCTGCATAAAAACGTCATCGAGCGTAACATCAAAAATTCCTTTATCGGGCTCGCTCACATCCTCCTGCACCAACGCGAAGCGTAACTGCGGGAAGTAGAGCCAGAATGCCGGTGCCGACGACATATTTGCAGGCAAATCGGCAGAGCCGGTAATATTCATCATCGGCGCAAGGCCCACTATGCGGGTATCCACCTTGCCCCGCTGCCTGTCGAAATAAACATCTTCCTCGATCCTGAAGCGGGTTATCCTGTCGGGGTTGAAATCGTTTAGCACCATTTTTGATGAGATCTGGTTGCCATCCTTATCAAACTTGGGCACCAGTACCGAATCGGTAAAGCGCATAGATCCCTGTTTGGCGGTCAGCTTCGTTTTAAAATCATCCTTTTCATAAGGTGTAAGCTTGCCTTTCATTAATCCTTTCATGATGGCTTCCATCAATGAATGGCCGGGTATAGTCAGGATGGCGTTCGCACTATCGGCCAGGTCAATAACCCGCCAGATCCTGGCGTACATCCTGATGTTTGCCGGATTGGTTTTAGGATAAGGAAATGGCCTCGCCTGGCTCAGATCGGCCTTTTGCAAATAGCTATCAAATGAGGGCAGCGTATCGGTCACGGCGCTATCCGGCAGAGCCTGCGCGAAATTTTTATGAATGCAGGTCCCCATAAGCAGTAGGACTACTGCAGTTACTTTTTTCAACATGTTCATGATTGTTACTTTTTAGTGTATTTCCTGGTTTTAACCTGCTCACCGGTGAGCTCAAAGGCAGACATCACACAGCGGAAACCGATGTAGGAATGTGCGGCTTCCTGGTCCTCAAAGCTGCGGGTATCGGTGTTCAGCATTTCACCGTTATCCTTCCATGAGCCCCCGCGCACTACCTTGCGGCGCATCAGCATGGCATCCTTGCTGGTTGCGTCATACAGCAAAGCCGGGTTCAGGTCATTCACCAGTTGTGATGAGGAAGGGCTGTAAGCGTCAAGTGTCCATTCGGATACATTGCCGGCCATGTTGTAAATACCAAAGGCATTGGGTGTGTATGAAGTAACGGGCAGCGTAAATGTCGAGCCATCGCTGGCATAACTGCCTTCACCCTGTTTAAAATTGAGGGAAAGCTGCTCCTTACCTGTGGCCTTATCAATGGTGGTTTTTACCGTATGATCCGTAGTGTCATTAGGGCTAAGCTTTGCTTCGGCGGCAAATTGCCATTGTGCCTCGGTAGGCAAACTAAAGCTGAGCTTGAAATTACGCAGATTAGGATTGTTTTTGATCATGAGCCTGAGCTGGGTGCCACGCCAATCGGCATAGGCCCTGGCCTGTTTCCAGGTTACGCCAACTACAGGATTGTACTCGTAGATCTTATTGGTGAAATAATTGGCATCCATCACCGTCATCTGGGCATTAGGAAAATCTGCCGACCATACCGCTTCATGAGGATAAACACTTACGGTATCCATCATGTACTCGTTGTTTTTAACCCCATCCATCCTGATGTAGTAAAACCGGTAAACTATCAAATCCGGATTGGGCACCCGCACGCCGTTAATCATCGTCATCATCGGAGCCAGCTTCTCTTTAACTTCGGGCGGGGCCTTTTTCCAGAGGGGGGAAATCTTGTTAACCTTGCTCCAGTCTATCAGGCGTTGCTCTTTACCCGTGCTTCCTACGGTTGCGCCTGTTGCAGGCATAAAAAAGGAGTCGTCATGGAGATAGTCGGTAACAGCTACCGAATCGGCAACCCAGTTTACAAAGGCCTGGTACTGTTTATTGGTTACTTCGGTTTTATCAATAAAAAACGCGCTAACGCTTACCTTGCGCTGTTCGGCCTTGTCATCGTTCAGCATTTTGTACATGAACGTTCCCGACGGAATGTAAACCATTCCCAGCGGCGGGATAAGCCGTTTTACTGAAACAGCGCGTGTTTTGGGTGTATTATAAATACTTGGCTGGCAGGCGCTGAGCATCAGCAGCAGCAATCCTGTTATTGGAACAGACGATCTCATTCGACAATTAATTAAGAATTAGTTAAGTCAGAATGATTTCATATAATGATTATTGATTGTGTGGTTAAACAATGATCAAATATGAATGAAGGCGCTGTTAAGAAGTGTTATGTGTCGATAAAGTGTTCGATGTTATCGATGAACCTTTATTTTGCGTCGCTTATTTCTTTGAGATGAGTTTAAAATTGGAGAATTTAACATATGAACGGTGCGGCCCGTAGGTGCTGTGATAAAGGCCGATCTGTAAAGGATTGCCACTTAAATCAGGTCTTGAAACCGGACTTCCGGGCAGGTCAGCCCAATGTACTCCGTCGCTGCTGCTCCTGATGTAAAACACATCGCCTGATTTTTGGATCTGTAAGTAGCGGTTATAATTCCAGCCGGTTTGTGTATTGGTTTGCATCCGGTCGCCGGTTTTATAATTGGTAAGCATGTTTCCGCAATTCCAGGCCGGGAAAATACTATTCTGGATCAGGTTTTCGCTGCCCTCAGCGCCGGGTTGTTTGGCTTTCCGTACCATCAAGCCCATATCGCTGTTACCGGCTACCTTTTTTTCTTTAAGGCCGCTTACATCAGTTACTTCTACCTCGGCCACAAAATCGCCTGAAACGTTGCTGTACAAAAATGGGCCGTAAGGCAGGTTTCCATCCCAGTTTGAGCCTTTTGACTCTAATGTGAGCATGTTATCGCTGATAAAAGCCTTGCCCTCCCGCTTATCGCCTCCACCAATTAAACCGTTCCATATAGTGTCTGCGGTACCGTCAGCTACAAAATCCTTTTTAACCGGGAACCCATCCATAACGACATTAAACAATGCCGAAGATGTACTTACCGGCAAAGCCGCTGTTTTCGGACTTACGTTACCGTAGTTATCCTTTACTTTAAAAGAATAGCTGTAGTTTTTATCTGGCTTAAGCCCGTAGCTGATATAATGCGAATCAGCCTGCCAGCCGCTTGATTTACTGCTATCCACCTCATTGATAAAATCATACTGAAGATTTGATTGCACTGAAGCATATTCAGGTGCCTGCATCTCAACCATATCTGGCGTTACGGCTTTGGGAACAACTTTAAAAGTTAACGATCCGGCTACAGGTGAGTGATAGTTCTGCTTCCAGGCACTACTTAACTGCTTGATTTCTGTCGATGACAAACTGTGTTTATAAACCACAAGACTATTGATAGCTCCGCTAAAATCATTCCCCAATAATAGCTCATCTTTAAGACTATTGGCTTTTGAAGTAGTTGATATCAATGCGCCATCCACATATAGTTTACTGCTATTCCCGCTAACGGTTTTAATGATATAATGCCAGTTACCTCCGCTTAAATATTTACCGGCACTGATTAAAGGTTCCGCGGATGATTTTGATTTCAGTATTGAACCATTTTGGGCAGATGTGCTTTGATAAACATTTAAAGCTATGCTGTAACCATCTTTGCTGTTGACCGAAAGATCGTTCTTAAATACAAGTGGGCTTTTACCCGTAAAATTAACAGCTACCTTCCCTTTAACATCCGTTACTTCCGCGCCTCGTCCGTCAGCAGATAGGAAAGCCCCACCCGCATCGCCGTTATTTGCCCATTTTTGAAGCGGGCCATAGTTAAGTTTTGAGGCATCGAGGTAAACAGCGATATCTGACTTTTCGGGATGTAAAGCCCATTGTTTTATTACACTATCAGCCAGCGGCCTGTCGTAAATTTTGAGGGATGAGATTGCACCCGAAAAATATGCAGAACGGTTTGTTTTAGCACCGATGATAAACTTATCTGCCGGCTGCAAAAACAGCATCTTATTTTCTGTATTGTTCAGTTCGCCATCAACAAATAATTTTTCAAACGAGCCATCAAAAGTAATTACTACCTTGTGCCATTTCCCGGCAGCAGGCATTGTTTTGTATTGGAAATCGGAAACACCGAAATGCTGTACCGCACCGGCGGTTTTATTACTTCCGAAGCCGAAAGTAGCCCCCCGATGATCCGATTCGGCATTTGTCCAGCTTAGTACCGGGTTTTCATCCCTGATCTGATCGGTGTAAACCTCATACGCTACTGTATAGCTGTTATTACCTGCAAGCGATAGCGGTACAGCAACTGATGATTTAAGCGCCTGAGTTCCGCCAAACACTAAAGCCTTTTTACCCGCCATGATATCAACAACCGGAGGTTTGCCCGATGCTGTAAAATTGCCGCCCAATTTGCCGTTATTAGTCCATTGAGTTAGTGCTTCGCCCGCCTGGAAGTTGGCGGCATCGAGGTTTACTAATAAACCGTCTTTACCTTTCTTTATAGTTTTTCCAATTTTGGGGGAGATAGTTTTAGATAATTCTTCTTTGTTTGCATCAGCGGCAGTTCCGGTTACTACCCGTTCACCATAAACTTTCACATTCCAAACTGCCTTATACAAACCGGGGTATTCTGTTCCTGTTATGGTTAACCGAATATATCGGGCTTTAGTATTCCCGGAATCTACCATCGGCGAGCCGTGCTGTTGATTTTCTCTCCTGTCAGAAAACACCTGCCAACTTTTCCCATCTGCTGATGATTCAATTAAGTATTGATAATACCAGGTGGCATATTCGAACTGGGTTAATACTTGTTGTACTGTTTTCATAGCTCCCAAATCAATGGTAAGCCATGCGGGTTTAGCGCCGTTATCGGCCGGTTTCCATAATGTACCATTATTATTATCAACCGCGAAAGAGGGTTTATAATTCTCATTATAGTAAGATGAAGCGGTTACCTTTTTCTGATAAGCCTCATCGAGAGTATTAATAGTACTTTTTCCTAATAAGCCAACGCCAAGATGGGTTGGAACAACTTTCTCGATATTACCATCCGCATCAAACACGATTTTATCCGCACAAACCTGCCGGTGATAGCCCCCGTTGGAGTGCGGGTTGTTGTGCCGGTGATATACCATGTAAAAATCATCACCAACCTGTACTACCGACTCATGGCCCGGCCCGTGGATAGTTCCATCACTATTAGTGCTCAGCACCGGGTTATTTTTACCAAATTCAAATGGCCCCATCGGCCCGGTTTTGCTGATAGCATATTGCACCCTGTAGGTGGAGTCTTCGCAAAGGCCAGATGAGTAGGTGAAATAATAGATGCCTTTCCGTTTAAACATGAAAGGTGCTTCAAAAAAATCTTTGGCGATGGTATTGGGGATCTTTGCCGTTTTGGCGAAAGTGTGCATATCCGGATTTAACAAACCTACACCGCAACCGTGGTCTGGATAGATGCCCCAGGTGCCCCAAAACATATAGATTTTGCCATCGTCATCTTTAAAAGTTTGCCCATCCAGCGTAATCACTCCGGGAATAAAATAATTGGGGATTATTGATTTGCCATCAGGCAGCAAGGGTGTCCACGGCCCTGTAGGGCTTGTTGATGACGCCCCATAAATATCAACCGGCTGGCAGTAGTACATGTAATACCTGCCGTCGTTACCGTTGATGACATCGGGAGCCCAGTAGTAATTGGAGGTAGGCCAGTTCATATCATGCATGGTCCAGTTCACAAAATCTTTGGATGTCCACACTTGCGAAGGGCCATGTCCGCCGCCGTTACCATCAGTAGTTGCGTAAATGTAATAGGTATCGCCAAATTTCCTCACGGTTGGGTCGGCAAAGTAACCGGGGATGATGGGATTGCCATTGCCCGGAGCTGTGGCCGACTGTTGCTGCGAATAGCCGGTTAGTGCTGCCATGCAGAAACACCATGAAAGAAATACTGTTAGCTGAAATTTACGCATTTTACTACTCTGCCTAATATGATTTAATTATGCGCCAGTTCATCTGTATTCCTTGCAGGCGGCTCGGCGTTAAGCAGGTGCTTTACAAAAAAGTCGCGTTTCTTTTTACGGCCGTATGGGCCGCCATCACTATGGCCCATACCGGGTACCACCAGCAAATCGAACATTTTATTGCTTTTGATCAGCGCATCCGCAAAACGGAAAGTCGATTCGGGCGGAACATTGTTATCGGCCTCGCCAACAATCAGCATCAGGTCGCCCTGCAATTTAGCGGCATTGGTAATGTTTGATTGCTGTTCATAATGCGGCCCAACGGGGTAGCCCATCCATTGTTCGTTCCACCACTGTTTATCTATCCGGTTATCATGACAGCCACAGGCAGATACCGCAGCCTTATAAAATTCAGGGTGGAACAGCAATGCACCTGCAGAGTTTTGCCCACCGGCCGATGTGCCATAAACGCCTATCCTGCTGATATCAACTTGTGGATATTTGGCCGCAAGCGCCTGCATCCATAAGATACGGTCGGCAAAACCGGCATCGGCAAGGTTATGCCAGCATACATCATGAAATGCTTTGGAGCGGTTGGCTGTTCCCATGCCGTCCATCTGTACCACAATAAAACCTAATTGGGCAATGCTTTGCATCTCGTTTACAGCCGAAAAACTTTTAGGCACAAATGAATCCTGCGGACCAGCATAAATATTTTCAATTACGGGATATCTTTTGTTAGGATCCATATTGGCAGGGCGGTAAACCACACCCCAGATATCTGTTTTACCGTCCCTCGCTTTCGCAACAAATACCTCAGGGAGTTTTACTCCGGTAGCTAAAAGACCTGTCAAATCAGTGTGCTCCAGTTCCATAATTATTTTCAGATCGGCAGTGTTTTTAATCACTATTTTGGGAGCGATGTTTACTTCCGAATAAGTATCGATATAATATTTTCTATCAGGTGAGAATGTTACGCTATGGTTACCTTTTTCCGGCGTAAGGTCGGTAAGGTTTTTACCATCAAAACCTATCCGGTAGTAGTGCATAAAGTAAGGGTCCTCACCTTCATTTTTACCGCTGCCTTTAAACCAGATCTGCCTTTTCTTAACATCAACGCTGTCAACATCGCGCACCACCCAATCACCTTTGGTTACCAGTTTTTCTTTACCGGTAAGTTCATCAACAAGGTAAATATGACGCCATCCGTCTTTTTCGGTAACCCAGACTATCTCATGTGTTTTAGCGCTGTAATAAGTGAAGATCCGTTGTTCGTAAATGAAAGTATTGGTTTTTTCGTCAATGATGTTACGGGTTTTGCCGTTGGTAATATCTACCTCAATAACCCTGAAACGCTGATGCCCGCGATCGGCCTTTTCATAGGTAAAGTAGCGGCTGTTGCCATCGCGCCAATGTAGTTGCGGTGCACCAAAAAAATCGATCTTTTCGGCATCGGTTTTTATAGCGCTTTTATCGGCGATGTTGAATATATATTGCTGGTACGAGGTAAACTCATCGCCCGGCTGATCGTACTCATGCGATTTCAGCACTGCACGCGTAGTCCCCGGTACCGAGCTTAGCAGGTAATAAACCTCTTTTGTTTTTTGGGGATCGATGCGATACCCTACCAGGTGCTTACTATCCGGCGACCAGCTAAGTTCGCCGTAAGGCTTATCTAAATTGCCATCCGTAGTTAATTTGATCTCGGTTGAACCTTTAAGCGATTTAACAATGATATTACCACCTTTTACAAAAGCCGACCATTGTTTATCCGGCGATACGGAATCGGCGGTCATACCTTCCCAGCGGTAATGGCGTACCTGCAAAGGTTTATCGTTATCATAACTTTGGTGTACGGTATCGGTAGTTTTACTGCATTGAAGCGAGGCCAGATCACACTTAAGCCAGGTATTGCTTGTTTTAAAAGTGGCCTGCTTTTTATCGGCACTTAAAAACATATCGTCAATTTTAAAGCTGCCGTCTTTTATGGTTTTGCCTGTTATTTTGCTTACCTCCGGGCTTAGCTGTCCGCTTTCAACAAACGTTTTCTTAGTCCCTTTTACGGGTTCAACAACAATGTAAGCTGTTTGGTTATTGGCAATTCTTTTACTGTACCAGAATTGATTGCCACCGGTCTGCCAGTTAGGTCGCACGTTGGTAACATACGGTACCTTTTTTAATGCAGAGTCAAGTGCATCGGCTGCTTTATAGTTTTGCAGCACTTCAGCATGGGTGGGATAATAAGGTGTAGTTTTTGTTTGTTGTGCATCCGCTGATTTGCCCGCAGCTGCTAACAAAACAGTTAACAGTAAATATTGGTGGTACCTTGCCATAAGTTATAGTGTTGCGTAAAAGTACCCAACATTGGCTAAATGATGTTTCCATAAATTAACACATCATAGCAGGCATTTAGCAAAATCGGCCCGCATCTTTGCAGATGCGGGCCGATTTGTTTCGTTATTAAAGGAGCAAGTAATCACCGTAAAACAGTAAGCACCTGTAAGTCTATCTTGTACCCAAATCTTTTTATTAAAAGAAAATGTCATTTCGATAGAGCAGAGGTGGCTATAGCGCCTGAGGGCGAAAGAGAAATCTTATACGCCCTGTATAACCGTCGTACATGGTTTAGAGCTGGATGTATTAGGATTTCTCCTCACCGCGCCCGCACATTCCCAAACTGGTTCGTTCGAAATGACATCTTCTTTTATTCGTCATAATATTTAAAAGATATGGGTAGACTATGCACTACTAAACTATCCTCTTAACGCCTCAATTTCCTGCCTTGTTTTAGGTAGATATTTACCCAATAACTGGCTGCCGGTATCGGTTATTAAAAAGTTATCCTCAATACGGATGCCGCCGAAATCGCGGTAGGTATTCAGCACATCGTAATTAATAAACTCGCTGAATTTCTTTTCGGCCTGCCAGCGGTCTATCAGCTCAGGGATAATATAGATACCCGGCTCAACAGTAAGTACATAACCGGCTTCCAGCTCACGGCCAAGCCTTAATGATTTTAAGCCAAAGACGGTTTCCTTTTTCAAAGTATCTGTATAGCCAACATATTGCTCGCCCAGGTCTTCCATATCATGGGTATCCATGCCCAGCATGTGGCCTAAGCCGCATTGAAAAAACATGGCGTGAGCGCCGGCCGCAACGGCCTCGACCGGGTCGCCTTTCATCAGGTTTACCTGTTTAAGGCCTTCTGCCAGTTTCTGGCAGGCCTGGATATGTACATCTTTGTAGCGGACGCCTGGCTTAAGCATACCGATGGCATGATCCATGGAATTTAACACCACATCATACAACTCCCTTTGGCGGGTGCTGAACTGCTTACCTACCGGGAATGTACGGGTAAGGTCGCCGCCATAGTGCATAGCATTCTCGGCGCCGATATCGCTTAGTACCATATCACCTTCTTCCAGGATATTACCGTAATAATGCGTATGCAAAGTTTGGCCATGTTTGGTGATGATAGCCGGATATCCCAAACGTGAATCATTAGCAATCGCCACTTCATGTGCTTTGGCAACCAACTCGTATTCCCTGATACCGGGGCGGGCATATTTCATTACGGCAAGTTCCATATCAACGCTGATGGATACAGCCTTTTCTATTTCGGCAACCTCCAGCGGGGTTTTGATCACTCTTTGAGCTATCACAGCTTTTACCAACTGTAATGAAACGCGACCGGCAACATCTTCCAGACTGGTGTTTAACCAATCGGCCAGCTTGATCTTATTTTCGGGGCGATAAGGCGGCAGGATATGAACCGGGCGACCACCGGTAACTGCTTTATGAATGTAATGTTTGATTTCGGCATAAGGCCTGGTTTGTGAAACGCCAACCAGCGTGGCCATTTCCCCAACCGAGGGAAGTGTTCCTGTCCAGATAATATCATCAATGGTGAGATCGTTACCGAAGATCACTTCTTCGCCGGTATCGGTATCAATAATAGCCGCCAGGCCGACTACATCAAGCCCAAAGTAATATAGAAAGCTGCTATCCTGCCTGAACAGATAAGTATTGTCTTTATAGTTCATGCTGCTCTCCTCGTTCCCTAACAAAACGATGATGCCATTACTGCCCATGCTTTGTTTTAAAACATTGCGGCGCTGTACGTAAACCTGCTGATCAAAAAATTGAAGTTTCATAATGCAAAATTAAACATGCCGGCTCTGTTGAGGAACCGGCATGTGCAAGTATAATTGAAATTTGATTATCTGATGATGTTTAACGGCTCACTATTTTTTCCATTCGCCATCAAATAAGCGCCAGATGTTTGTTGGATTGGCTTGTTGTAATGCCAATGGCAACAGCGCGTCCGGGCAGTTTTGGTAGCAAACCGGGCGTACCCAACGCTTAGCTGCATTGATACCTACCGCGGTAAAACGGCTATCGGTAGTGGCCGGGAACGGTCCGCCATGTACCATGCTGGCGCAAACCTCAACACCGGTTGGTACGCCGTTAAACAGTACCCTACCTGCAATTGAAGGCAGTAATTGAAGCAGGTTTGAATGCCCTGCAAAATCCTCATCGGTACCCATTACTGTAGTAGTAAGCTGGCCTGATACTGATTTTAATACTTTGATCAGTTCCTGTTCGTCTTTACAAGCTACCATTAATGAATAAGGGCCAAACACCTCCTCGTGCAATAAGTGATTTTCAAGGAAAGTTTCGGCGCTTACCAGTGCTATGGTTGGTTGAGCTTCGATGTCGATGGCTTCAGTAGCTGATTTCACAACGCTGGTAACACCGCTCTGCTCCAAAGCCGCATGGCTCTTTTTCTCATAAGCCGAATGAATGCCGGCATGCAGCATTTTGGCAGGTTTAACACCTTCAATACCATTACCCAATAGCTTATAGAAATTATCCAGGCCTTCGCCCTCAACAGCCAGCATTAAGCCGGGATTGGTACAAAACTGACCAACGCCTAAAGTAATGGAACCTGCATATTGCGCAGCCAGGTCGGCGGCGTTTTTGTTTAAAGTATCCGGTAAAAATATAACAGGGTTGATGCTGCCCATTTCTGAAAATACAGGGATAGGCTTTTTACGCTCTGACGAATATTGCAGCAGCGCTAAACCACCAACAGTTGAGCCTGTAAAGCCAACTGCAGCGGTATCATCTGCCTGAACCAGTGCTTTACCACTTTCAAACGAAGTACCGTGTACATGCTGGAAAACATGTTCAGGCATATTACTGCTCACTATTGCTTTTTTGATAGCCTGATAAACCATTTCAGAAGTTTCGGCATGAGCGGGGTGAGCTTTTACCACTACCGAACAACCTGCACCCAGCGCACTTGCCGTATCGCCACCTGCGGTTGAATAGGCAAACGGAAAGTTACTCGCACCAAAAACAACTACCGGTCCCAGCGGAACAAGCATCTTGCGGAGATCCGGACGGGGCAACGGTGTTCTGTTTGGCAAGGCAGTATCAATACTCGCTTCAACCCAGCTTCCTTCGCGCAGCATGCCTGCAAACATGCGCAGCTGGCCGGTTGTACGGGCGCGCTCGCCGGTTAAACGGGGTAATGGAAGGTTAGTTTCTTCAGCTGCTTTTTGAAGCAGGGCATCGCCTATTGCTTCTATTTCATCAGCAATAGCTTCTAAAAACAGGGCCTTTTGTTCGGCACTTGTTTTTTGATAAGCCTCAAACGCGCTTTGCGATTGCTGCATGATGATATTTATTTCTTCGGTGCTTTCTTCTTTGAAGTTGTTAGCCATGGCAGATATTTTATTAAAAAATGAACGGCTTACGCCATTAATATGCGAGAGCAAATATATTTAACCTTTTATGATGTGTACTGAAGATTCCTAACCAGTTATAGCAGGATTTTATCTTATTTCTAAAGCGCAACTTCAAAACAGATTAAAAAACGGTCAAGCGATTAAGTACTCAACACATAGGCAAACGTCTTGTTTACATCAATTTATAAAACCTTACCCCATGCGGCGGGATGTTACAAGACACAGCAGCAATATTTTTGGCGATATCTTTTTGCTGCCAGAGATCCCGCACTATTTTAACCTTGCCTATATGGATATTCTTAAAATCAAGCGTATACTTCGAATATTTTTCACCAAGATTGAAAATACCTATAGCTTTGCTGCCATCTGCCAGTTGCTTAACCCAAACCTGGATCTGTTTATTATTAATTACCCGCAAGGCCTGCTTGCCAGCCACATCCTGATCAATAGCTATAACCTCACGGTTTTTTAACAGGTTAAGGGTAAAATCATCAAGCTTATCCATATCGCAGCCAATAAGCAGCGGTGCCGATAACAGGCTCCATAAGCTCATGTGGGTATACTGCTCATAAGGCGTCAAATTGGTTTGGTGCAGGTTTTCGCCCCAGCCTACCCTGCCTAAAATGAGCATATCAGGATCGTTCCATCCTCCGGGCCCGGCATAGGCCGCATTATTGGTTTGACTGAAGCCAATCCCATACAAACTTTCCCAGGTATCGGTAATATCCTCAGTAGTGCGCCACAGGTTGCCGTTCATTTGCGCACCCCATTTCCAAACTTCTTTTATGCCGTACTGGCAAATGCTGTAAACGATGTCACGCTGTTGTTTCGCCAGTTCATCGCGCATTACCATGTACGGTTTTTGCTGTGCGAACAATGTGGTATCACCAGCCGTTTGATCCGAATAACTGCACAGGTCGTATTTTAAATAATCAACACCCCAGTTAAAATAAGTGGCGGCATCCTGTCCCTCGTGCCCTAACGAACCCAGGTATCCTCCACAGGTTTTAGCTCCCGGCGATGAATAAATACCAAATTTTAAGCCTTGCTGATGCAGATGAGCTCCCAACGCTTTCATATCCGGAAACTTTTCATTAGGCGCTATTTCTCCGTTTGGTTGTCTTGCCGGTGCCTGCCAGCCATCATCCACATTGATGTAGTTCCAGCCATATTCGGTGAGCCCTTTATCTACCATAGCCCTGGCCGAAAGCCTTACCTTTTCATCGCTTACGTTTAGTCCCCAGCAGTTCCAACTGTTCCAGCCCATGGGCGGGGTAAGCGCCAACAGTTTGCCCGATTTAATGGTCAATACGCGTTCGCTTCTTCCTAAATTATTGCTTACCGAAACAGATACTTTGTAATCTCCCGCTTCAGGTGCTACACCGGTTATAATACCTGTTTTATTATCAAGCACTAAGCCCTGCGGAAGATTTTTAACTGTATAGTTTAAGGGCTTTTGTCCGCTTGCCGCAATTTTATAAAGTACCGGAGAACCGGGATGCACGCCTAAAACCGAAGCCCCATTAATCATTGGTTTTAACGATGCTTTAGGAGTAAGCAAATAAGGTGCTATCTCAGCAAAAGTTTTGGTCTTGCCTGATGCCGCTTCGGTAAATTCATAAAACAGTTTAATGCCCTCACGATGCGGAAAAATAAGCGTATAAGTTTCCTTGCCCAGGGGCTGCAGGTTCGCGCTTACTGTTTTTTCGGCAATTGTTTTTTCAGTTACCTCGTCTGTGATCCGGTAGTGAAACTTCCCTGTTATATTGGTTTTAAAGCTATTGCTAACCGTTAATTTACGTATCGATTGCGCGTTGGGCAAAAAGCTGATATCGGTTTGAGTAAAGACAATGCCATCAAATTTCTCCAGCATATCAATATAAGGGCTTGCCATAAAAATACCACCAGATCCGCCACCGTCATACACTTTTATGGCGATGATATTTTCCGCGTCCCATTTAATTGCCGGATCATCTGCCGCTACGCAATAATTACGCACAGCAGGCCACTTGCTTACATATCCACCCTTATCTTCGGGGAACGCCCCGGTTTTACCGATCAGTTTGCCATTAAAATAAGTTTCATCCACATCATTAACATGCGCGAGGAATATCCGCAAACTATCGGCCCAAACCGCCTGCTTTTTTAACGATGATGGGATTGTCACATGAATCCGGTACCAGGCAAAGCCATGATAATCGGGATAGCCCTGCTCCTGCCAAACATCACCAACTTTGATGTTTTTCCATTGAGTATCGTTGAAACCGACTTCTTTCCAGGCTGTATCATTTCCGGTGGAGAACTTTGCAGTGCTCAGCTTGATAAAATTTCCGTTTTGAGCGGAAACTGCTATGGCAATAGTTAAAAGCCATAGCAGTGATAAGATCTTTTTCATGAATTGAGATAATAGAACGTTCCCGGCCTATAAACTTTCAATCGGGAGTTCGGCAACTTTATGTTTTTTGCTGCCACCTATCAAGTAATAAACCGGGATGCCTGTCAGGGTTATGATTAGGCCCGGGTATGTATAAGCGGGTTTGTATTTGATGAGCAACAGGCAAAAAGCGATACCCATAATGATATAAACTATTGGCAATACCGGGTAGCCAAAAGCTTTGTAAGGCCGCTCGGCGTTGGGCATTTTTTTGCGGAGGATAAAAATCCCGATGATGGTAAGCACGTAAAAAACTACAACAACAAAAGAGATCATATCCAGCAGATCTCCGTATTTACCACTCAGGCTCCACAGGCAGGCAAAAACACATTGTAACCACAAACCAAAGCCCGGTACCGAGTTTTTATTTAACATTCCTACTTTTTTAAAGAAAAGCCCGTCCTTAGCCATGGAGTAGTAAACCCTCGCGCCCGACATGATCAGGCCGTTGTTACAGCCAAAGGTTGATACCATGATCAGCAATGCAATGATCACCGTACCCGAACTGCCAAAGATGTGTTGCGAAGCCACCACACCTACCCTGTCCTTATCCGCGCTGGCAATATCATGCAGGGAAAGCACTCCCGTATACATCACATTGGTTAAAATATAAATCACGGTTACGATCAGCGTACCCAAAGCCAGGCTTAAACCAATATTTCTTTTCGGATTTTTGATCTCTCCTGCAATAAAGGTTACGTTGTTCCATGAATCGCTGCTGAATATGGAACCAACCATGGCCGATGCTATTGCCCCAAGGGCAGCAATGGTGGTGTATGAAGCAATGGAACCATTAGCGCTGAGGCTATGCATGCTCCAGGCATTTTTCCAGTTTTCATTCCATACCGAAGCTTTTAAAGCAAACAAGCCAAACACAATTAAACCCAACAAGCTCAGTAGCTTGGCCATGGTAAAAATGGTTTGCACAATTTTGCCGCTGTTAACACCGCGGGTGTTGATATAAGTTAAAAAAACGATCACCAAAATTGAAAGCAGCTGAGCCGGGGATACCGTTACGAAGCCCAGATCTATAGCAACAAGGCTTTCACTTAATTGCGGGATGAGGTATGCAGTGAACTTGGCAAAAGCCACGCCCACCGCGGCTATGGTAGCCGTTTGGATCACTGTAAAGAAACTCCATCCGTACAAAAAGCCAACCAAAGGACTATAAGCTTCCTTCAGGTATACATATTGCCCGCCCGCCCTCGGGAACATGGCACTCAGTTCGCCGTAACTCAGGGCGGCGGTAAGGGTCATAAAACCGGTGATGAGCCAAACAAATAGCAGCCAGCCTGCACTACCCACATTGCGGGTAATATCGGCGCTCACAATAAAAATACCGGAGCCTATCATACTGCCCGCCACCAGCATGGTGGCATCCATTAATCGCAACGAAGGCTTAAAAGAAGTGCTGTTCTCCATAATTTTTTTTAGCTAAAAGCTGAAAGCATAAAGCTTGCCATTAATGCTGTTTTATTAACTATTTGTCTCCGAAGTCGTAGAACTTCCAGCTTGTTGTAAAATCTTTAGTTAAAGCCTGGTTAGTCAGTGTGGCACGAAGCATCTCAACCGGGATCAGGTTTTCTTTAATGGCAGCATCGTGAAACTGCTTATAGGTCATTTTTCCGCTATCAACCAGTTCTTTCCTCAATTCTGTTAGTTGTAAACCACCCAGCAGATAAGCTACCTGGTAAAGCGGACTGTAGCCACCTTCAAACGAACGCCTTACTTCTCCTTCTGCATTGGCTCGTTCATGGCCCACACGGTCAACCAAAAAGTCGATACATTGCTGTGGTGTCCAGTTGCCTAAATGATAATTGAGCGAGAATATGATCCTGGCGCAACGGTGCATGCGCCAAAACAGCATACCTACCCGCTCTTCAGGAGTTTTGGCAAAGCCTTTATCGTACAACAGCAGTTCCCAGTATAAAGCCCAGCCTTCAATGGCAAACGGTGTCCCGAAATCCTGGCGATAAGCTTTGTAGCGACTGTTCATAAAATATTGCAGGTTATGACCGGGGATCAGCTCATGCTGCACAGTGCCCCTCGAAAAGTAAGGGTTGTTGCCGCGCATGCTCATCAGCCTGTCGTCATACTGCATGGTATTGGTTGGGTACGAGATACTGATCTCCTTGCCACCGGTAAAAAACGGGTTAACCAACTGCCTTTGCGGCGACATCATCACCATTCCCCAGGTTTCTTCGGCAAGCGGCGGTATCGTGATCAGGTCGCGCTCTTTGATAAAGCTAAGGGCATCATTGTATAGTTTAACAATTAGTTCGGGTTGATGACCTACCGGCACATAACTGTTTTTTACTTTTTCGAGGGCCTTTTTCCAATCGCTGCCAAAACCCATTTCCTGCGATGCTTTCAGCATTTCCTTATCGCACCAGGCAAACTCCTTATTGGCAAGCTTGATAAGCTCTTCGGGCGTGTAAGGGATCATCTCGGCCTGTAATTGGCTTATCAACTCTTCCCTGCCAATAGGCACACCTTTGATTCCGCTGCTATCGCTTTTTTGACTGGTATTCAGCTTTCCTTTGCTTATGGCCAGCTCGCTGTACCTTTCCAACGCATTATCAACGGCTTTATAAGGTTCAGGCACCCACCAGGTAAACGAAGGGTCGTATTTATTATAGAAACCAAAAAAGTCCTTTAAACGGCCTTTTAAACCCAATAAAGCAGCTTTGGTTACTTTAGCCACCGGCATATCCACCGATGGAAGTTTGTGATACGCTGTTGTATCGGCTTTAAGTTCTTTCAGGATCTTGTTCAAATCGCCTGCAATCTTTTCACCATCCACAAATGTTCCGCGACGACGTTTTTGTTCAAGCGCGTATATCTCATCGGCAAATGAAATATATTTGGCGGCCTGGCTGTACAGGCCTTCTTCCTTCTTCAGGTCTTTCAGATCAAAGTTAATACGCTTTTTCAGCAAGATATAATCAACCTTGCCGTATATGCTCAGGGCATTAAAGTCTGTTTGCTCCAGTTGCTTCAGGTAATCATTATCAACCTCAATTAACCTTTTACGCTGTTCGGGCGAGTTAAGCACATCCTGTTTGTACTGATCTTCGCCGCGCTCGTTAACGTTATAGGGCGAATAAAAGTCGCGGATGGCATTCATATCCTGCCCGTACCTGATGATGGTACCGGCTACTTCGCTGCTTTGCTCATACAAATTGCCGGCCGGAGCAGTTTGCGCATTTGCAGTAAGGGCACCAAAAGTAAGGGCATAAAGGGCCAAACCTTTTATGGTTGTTTTAGTATTAATAAGCACGATATATTGGGTTTGAGGTAAAAAGATTAAAGCCGTTGTATTAGCTGGCAGCCCTGTTCAGGCTGATAAGATTGTTGTTATATGAGTCGAGATAGCCCCGTGGCGAATTACCAATTACGCATTTGAACACCCGGTTAAAGTTGGTAATGCTTTTAAAACCGCACTTGTAAGCTACCGTATTAATACTTTCAAACTTATGAGCGATAAGCTTTTTACAGGCCTCATTGATCCTGATCTCGTTCAGAAATGAAATAAAAGTATGACCGGTATGCTTTTTGAAATATCTGCAAAACGACTCGGGAGTCATATAAGCAACTTTAGCCACATCCTCAAGTGTAATGGGTTCGCTATAGTGCTGCATAATATAGTTATAAATATTACCAATCCTGATCCCTTCATTTTCGGTAATGCCCGGCAGGTTGCCGTAAGTTGATAAAGGGTCAAGTTTACCCTTGATATTGGTAAGCCCTTTAAGCAAATGAAAAAACTGGATCAACTGATCAGGCCCTGATGCTTTTTGCAAAGCGATCATGATCTGCGATACTTTATCAACAACAGAATGCGGCAATTTAAAGCCTTGCTGGTGCTGCTGCATAAATATGAGGCTTGGCTTTAACTCGGGCAAATTAAACAACGGAGCCAGTGCGCCCTCAGGATTAAAAAATATGGTAAGCGCTTCGATTTGTTTGTTGGCATTAGGAGCAAAATATTCGGGGTTGCTTTTAAACACATGCGGCAGGTTTGCGCCGATTAAAAACAAATCGCCTGCAGAGTAATCATGCATGTTATTTCCTGCAATCAAAGTCCCCTCTCCCTGCTGGATCCAGGTGAGCTGAATTTCCTTATGACGGTGCAGGTAGGGGTAATGGTAAGGCAAACAGACCTTTTCTGCTATCACACTTTTATCGTGCGGAACCGGGATAGTAAATTGTAAAACTTTCATCTGCTACTTGATTATCACTTGTTGAATTTACAATTACTTAACTTAATTTGCTAACAAATGAAGTTAAAAGGATAAAATACGGGCAATATTTGATAATTTATGGTTGATACAGGTACCAAAATTGACCGAAAAACCCATCTTTATCCAATAAATAGAAAGTAAATTAAATGTTATATAAACAATTAAAATCAAAATTATAGTCACCACAGCTAATATTTGGCCGAATAAAATATTTTTAATTGTATACAATACAACTATTGTACATTTTACACTAACTATGCATTTTACGCAGAAAACCCGTTTTTTAACCTGTTTTTTATGATACAGGTAATAAAACGTGCTCCTGTTAGCGCAAAAAACCGCTCATCAGGGGTGAATGAGCGGTTCCGTTTTCCGGCAAGCCGGAAGGGTAATCAATTGTTTAAATTAAGATCTTTCAGGAGCAAATTCTTTAATATCAATAGAGGTTGGTTTGCCCGAAATAATTTCGTTTGCCAGCAAACCAGTTGCCGCGCCAAGGCTCAAGCCCATCATACCATGTCCGGTTGCTACAGTAAGGTTGCTATATTGTTTACTCCTGCCAATATAAGGCAATCCATCTGCAGATGAAGGCCGGAAACCGAACCAGATATCTTTTTGTTCAGGAACAGCAGGTTTTAAACCCGGGAAGTATTTCGGCACTGATTCTACAATGCCTTTTACACGGTTCATGTTGATACGGTCGTTGATCTTGTCAAGCTCCATAGTACCGCCGTAACGCAAGCCGCCATTCATTGGGGTAATAGCAACACGGGCTTCGGCTAATAAAGCCGGAATGTGCATGGTTTCGCTGTTATCCTTTACATTAAATGAATAGCCTTTACCCGGCATCAACAGGATCTTTAAACCCAACAGCCTGCCAATAGCCGGCGACCATGAGCCGCCAGCGATAATATATTCATCGGCTGTAAACTCTTCATTGCCTGCCAATACCTTACTCACTTTACCATCTTTGGTTTCAATTTTAGTTACCTCTTTATTGGTAAGCAACTTTACACCAGCGGCTTTCAGATGTTTGATCAATGCGGCCATCAGTTTATTGGGCGAAAGGTGCGCATCACAGCGGTAATGTACCGCACCCAACACATCAAGCTCAAGCTTTGGCTGCAGCTTTTTGCAATCATCAACACTAAGCACGGCCATATCCAAACCTAATTCCCTGCCCTTTTCGGCCATGTGCGCTTCTTCCTCGCCAGCCTTTTCGGTTTTATAAAACATCAGGATGCCTTTTTCAACCAGGTCGAAATCAAAACCAGGTTCCTTGCTCAAATCTTCATAAAGCTTTTTGCTGAGCAGGGAAAGCTCCGTTAACGGAACCGCCGATTTTTCAACATGCACAGCATTGGCTTTCTTTAAAAACTTCAATCCCCAGGAAATCAGTTCGGGATTTAAGGACGGCTTTACATAGAACGGGCTTTTGCTGTTGAACATCCATTTGATACCCTGCGAAACCATACCCGGCGTTGCCAGCGGGATAAAATGGCTTGGCACTATCATACCGGCGTTTCCGTATGAGCAGCTATCGGTCATATCGCCTTTATCAAGCACAGTAACCTCATGTCCCGCCTTTTGTAAATAATAAGCCGAACTAAGCCCTACTATCCCACCTCCTATTATCAGCAGCTTTGCCATTTTTTATTTTAAGCTAAAAGCCTAAGGCTGAACGCCGAAAGCTTGTTAATAATTCTTTTTTAAACGTCCCATCAGGGTCTCTCAAAGAGGACCCTGATGTATACGCCATACAGATTCGCTGTTCTGAATACTTGTTAGATGTTTAGAAAGCGGTGACCCTCAGGGTCCTCTGCGAGAGACCCTGAGGGAACATGAAAGTCCTGAGTCGTAAGTTAAAAGTTGCTTTTCAGACTTACGACTCAAGACTTAAGACTATTCCAGTTATATCACCTGAAAGCCGTGAGCATAAGGATCGTCATCATCTATCTTGATGGTGTTGTATCCGTAAACTTTAGCCCAGCCTTCTACACTTGGTATAATGGCGTCGATATCATTGATCTTCACCACATCCTCAACCTTGCCAATAAACTTACTGCCGATGATACTTTCATGTATAAAAGGCTCACCTACTTTCAGTTTACCTTTGGCAAACCATTGCGCCATACGGGCTGAGGTACCGGTTCCGCAAGGAGATCTGTCGATAGCTTTATCGCCATAAAATACTGCATTACGGGCAGTTGCATCTGCCGATAAGGTTGCTCCTGCCCAAAGGATATGCGTACAGGTATTGATAGTAGGATCCTGCGGATGTACAAACTGGTATTTTTCGTTAATGCGCTTACGCAGCACCTGGCTCCAGGCTATCAGCTGACCGGCTGTATAATGTTCGATACCTTTAAAATTAGGCTGAGGATCAACAATGGCATAGTAGTTACCACCATACGAAACGTCGATAGTAAGCGTGCCAAGGTCAGGACATTCCACTTCTAAATCAGTCGCGGCAAGATATGCGGCCACGTTCCTGAGTTTTACTGAAGTTACCTTTTTGCCCTCCTGCTTGTACTCGATCAATACCAGACCTGCAGGAGCTTCCATCCGCACAATACCCGGAGTTTTAGGCTGGATCAGTCCTTCCTCAATAGCTATAGTGATGGTGCCGATAGTTCCGTGACCGCACATTGGTAAACAACCGCTGGTTTCAATGAACAAAACAGCAACATCGTTTTCCGGGTCGTGAGGCGGATACAGGATACTTCCCGACATCATATCATGTCCGCGGGGCTCAAACATCAGGCCTGTCCTGATCCAGTCGTACTCCTTTAAAAAGTGTTGACGTTTCTGGCTCATGTTGTCGCCTTTTAGTGTGGGACCGCCGCCGGCCACCAGCCTTACGGGATTACCGCAAGTATGAGCATCAACACAAAAGAAAGTTTTACTTGCCATATGATATTATAACGCTACCTCTGTCAATTTACCCCAGCTTCCAACAGGCAATTCGGGCCTTGCAGCAAGTGCGTCGTTGATGATTTTTTGAACTTTTTCGCGCTCTGCACCAATTAACGGCAAGCGCGGCGCACGTACATTTTCGGTACCAATACCGGTTGCAACCTCGGCCAGTTTAATGTATTGTACCAGTTTAGGATGGATATCCAGCTCAAGCACCGGTAAAAACCAACGGTAAATAGCCAGGGCCTCATCATACCTTTTAGCTTTTATCAAACGGTAAATGGCAACGGTTTCTTTAGGGAAGGCATCAACCAAACCGGCAACCCAGCCGTCAGCACCCATCACAAGGCTTTCCATAGCCAGCGGATCAACACCGGTAAAAATCTTGAACCTTTCGCCAAAGCGGTTGATCATACGTGTAACGTTTGATATATCGCGGGTTGATTCTTTTACCGCCTGGATATTATCATAAGCAGCAAGTTCAGCGAACATATCTAAGGTAACTTCAACCTTATAATCAACAGGGTTGTTGTAGATCATGATTGGCAGTTCGGTACTTTTTGCAATAGTTGTAAGGTAAGCAACTGTTTCACGGGCTTCGCTGTTGTAACGCATAGGTGGTAACAACATCAAACCATCAGCACCTTTATCAAATGCTTTTTGAGCATAAGCAACAGCTGCCTTGGTAGTTTGCTCAGCAATGTTCAGTATAACAGGAACTTTTCCATTAACAAACTCAACAGTGTGGGCAAGCAAAGCAAATTTTTCGTCGTCGCTTAAAACGCTTGCTTCGCCTAATGAGCCTCCTAATATAAAACCGTCAACACCAGCTTCGAGCTGGGCGTTCAGGTTTATATCAAAAGCGTCAAAATCAAGTTCGTCATTATCTGTAAATTTAGTAGTTACTGCAGGGAGTACGCCTTTCCAATCAAAAGTTATCATTGTATATTATTTTTCACAAAGTTAAAATAGTACTTATTATCGTTTATTTAACAATTTAGCAGACACTAACCATATTTTAACCAATAACGTCAAATACATGCCTATTGCCTGCTAAATAATGCCTATTGAGCATCCCACCAAACCCTGTCGGTAAGCTTGGCGTTTTGCTGCGGCTGAGGGTTTGAGGTCATTTCTGACTGTGGGTACAGTACCCTGCGCGGAATATCCGACAAGGCATTTTTTACTTTGGTTAAAGCCGGATAACCTGTACGCCTCCAATCAGTGTAGTTCTCCATCGACAGGAAGTTGGCCACAACTTTTTCTTCAATAATGAGTTGCATAGCATTAGCACTGGTCAATGTTCCTCTTGAAGCCAGGTACGTAGCCACGTCTGCATCAGCAATACCCAATTTTGACATGTGCGATTTAACGGCCAGCAAATAAACCGGCTGCGCCGCCGTTGCCCCCGATATTACAAATGTAGCTTCGGCCTTTAAAAATAGCGCTTCCGAATAAGTAACAATATAGTTATTTGAGCTTGTACTTGCATAGAAAGAGCCCCCTAATGAGTACGATTCCAAACTACCAATATCGTCCGAGCCGATTATCCTTCCGGTATATAGGCCGGTTTCAATTGCAGGCGCCACCATTTTGGATACGCGTGGATCTTTCCTGGCTGCAAAACCATCAACAAACGTTGAAGCTAATACCAGCGTTGAACCCGGCAGAAAGTTTTGCTGCCATGGGTTTTCGGCACCGGCACCGCCAGCAAAAGGCATCTTCATATCATCATCATTACTTGCCATGCCGTTTTCAAGAGCGGTAAGGGCAAGTTGTGCCTGGGCCGCGGCAGTATGTCCCGGGGCTTTGGTGAGGTGCATGTAATAGCGCGCTTTCAATGTATATGCTGCCTTTTTCCATTTACTCATATCGCCGGCGTAGTAAAAATCATCGCCAGATGGTACCGTGGTGCTGTTTTTGGCAATGTCGGCAATGGCATTTTCAAGCAGGGTTTGGATTTGCGCATACACAGATTCCTGGCTGTCGTAAGTTGGTGTAACGTTGGCTATACCCTGAAAACCTTTTGAAAACGGAACATCGCCCCAAACATCAGTAGCTGCGCCAAGTGTATAAGCCAGTAAAATCTTCGATATGGCTGCGTAATTTGCGTTTCCATCTGCCTCTGCTTTTTTATTTAGCAGAACAAGGTTGTTCATTACCTGCGTATAAAAGTTATACCAGTCGGTATCCATATCCTGATGGTACATGAGGTAAGTACCAAAATTCGGTGGTACCTGGTTTAAAGCAATTACCTGCAGGTATTGTTGTAATACTATCGGAAGGTTACCGCCAGCGGTGATATTTTGTGATATGGCAGCTTCTACAGGGGCCAGGATCAGTGATTCTTTAACATCTGTCGGCCTGTTGGGATCGTGGTTTACATCAATGTATTTTTTACAGCCCGTAAAGCTTACCAACGCGCATGTTATTAACGTGATATATTTATTTTTCATGACAATTTCTCTTATTAGTGATTTAAAATTATAGGGTAACTCTCAGGCTAAAATCAACTGATTTTGAAGTTGGGGTTGAGAATGAATAAATACCCTGCGAACCGTTTGATGAGCCAAACGAGCTAACCTCCGGGTCGCCGCCGGTAAAGTGCGGTGCATGGATCCAGAGGTTGCGGCCGGTTACACTAAATGTTGCCGATTTGAAAGGACTTTTGCTTAACCATGATGGTTTTAACGTATAGCCCAAACTAACATTACGCAGTTTAACATAGCTGCCATCCTGGATAACAGATTCCAACACGCCGTTTGCGCGCTGATAATAAGCCTGGCCATTGACGGCTATGGTATTTGGCTGACCTGTAGTGGCATTTACACCATCGACTACTCTTAAACCACGGTTTTCGGTAACTTTTGGCGTGCCGTAGAAATAGCCGTAGCCGTCAACATTGTTCTGGATGTCGCCGCCGCGTTTGATATCAAAGAAGAAACTGAAGTTGAATTGTTTATATCTGAAGTTGTTGCTGATACCGCCAAGCCAGTTGGGATTAATATTGCCAACTATACCCTGGGTATCATCGGCATATGGTAAACCAGAATCATCAATCAATAATTTACCGGCCGCGTTACGGGCGTAACGGGTTCCGTATATCACCCCATATGGCTGCCCTTTAACAATGTTGGTAAAACCATTAGGTATAATCTCTTGATCGCCAAAAATAGACAGCACCTTATTTCTGTTACGTGTAAAATTCAAAGTAAGGTCCCAGTTAAAATCGCGGCTTTTTATTGGGTTTACATTTAACAATACTTCAATACCCCTGTTACGCATCACCGCCGAGTTTACGCTTGTTGCAGAATAACCTGTTGACGGGGGGAGTGCTACGCTGGGTATGATACCACCATTTGTTTTTTTACTGTAGAATGAAGCCTCAAGACTAATCCTGTTATTAAAGAAACCAGCTTCAAAACCGGCTTCAAACTCGTTAATACGCTCATTTTTAAGATTAGGATTCCCAAGCACATCGCTGATTAAAAAACCGGCCTGCTGGTTATATGGGAAAGCAAGGTTCCGAATGGTAGCTTTATTATATGGGGTTAGCAAGCTATACGCATCAATCCCCCCGTCATTACCTACCGTACCGTATGAAACCCTTATCTTACCCAGGTTCATGACCTTTGAAAATTCGGGGCTAAAAAATTCCGAGAATATAAAGCTGCCTGCAGCAGAACCATAAGGGTAAAAATTGTGCGCTGTTGAAAGCACTGAGTTGCCATCATATCTTCCGGTTAATGATAATAACAGAAAACGCTTATATTCAACGTTGGATTGGAAGTAAAAGCCAACTTTTCTTTTCAGTTTCGATCCTTCGTCATAGCTCACGGTTGAAGCGGATGACATGTTATATAAGCCAGGTACAGTTAACCCAACGCCATTGGCATATGTATATTCGCCATAGGTTGAGATGAGGTTATTACCCAACACAACATCTACATTAAAATCGCCAAACTGCTTATTAGCGCTGATCAATAAATCATTATTGTACTGGCGATAAGTGAGGTTTTGGTCAACCAGCCTACCATTAGGGTTCGACACCGACTGGGTTGATTCATGGTACCTGTCCATTTCCGCATAAACATCGGCACCAAACCTTTCGGTAATGGTTAACCATGGCAGGGGTTTATAATCGGCAGTAAAAGTTGGTAAAAACCTGTTAACGCCCGAATGGTTTTTGATGTTATCCAACACCCAATACGGGTTATTGCGCGAGAAACGATATAAACGCTGCGTACCATCTGCATTTAAATAGGGCTGCAGATTGTATGATACCGGTGCCGTAAAAATTGTCCAAACCGGGCTTTCCAGGGCATAGCCTTCAGGCAGCCTGTCATTTTGCGAGTTGGAATAATTCAGTTGAAACGTTGTATTCAGGTTTTTGAGTATCTGAGCGCTATACTTGGCAAAAAATGTATTACGTAAAAATTTAGTTGTTGGTACGGTTCCCTGCTGGTTGAAATTAGAATATGAAACCAAGTAAGTAGAACTGTTACTACCGCCGCCAATGTTTACAGTGTTATTGTAAGTATGCCCGGTTTTAAAAAACAGATCAGACTGGTTATAAACTTTTGCAGGTTGGCCGTTTATCTTCAGGGTGTCCATTTCGGCTCCCCATGATGTACTTGTTTTTTTAGTTACACCATCATAATAAATACCATTTGTACCTTGCGAGTACTTGTTTTGGATTTGCGGTAACAACGGGTTTTCAAAAGAAAAATCAGAAGAAAAAGTTATCAGCGGCTTTTGATTTAAAGCGCCATTTTTTGTGGTTATAATAACTACACCATTGGCACCCTTTGAACCATATAAAGCTGTTGCTGCCGCTCCTTTCAAAACGTTCATACTGGCAATAATAGATGGATCAATGTCGGCTAACCTGTTCGTACCGGGCCCTGAGTTAAGGTTCCCGGTTTCAGCGTTATCAACAGGAACGCCATCAATAACCATCAGAGGCCCGTTTTCGCCATAAAATGAAGTTGCCCCCCTGATTACTATCCTTGCCGAACTCCCCGGCGTACCCGATGAGCTTGTAACCTGCACACCTGCTACCTTGCCGGCGAGAGCATTTACCAGGTTGGGTTCTTTTGACTGCGCAATCGATTCGGCTTTTACCTCCTGAGAACTATAGGTTAAGATCCTTTTGTCGCGTTTTATGCCCAATGCGGTTACTACAACCTCGTTCAGCACTTTGTTATCCTCGGCAAGAGCCACGTTAATTTGTGCCTGACCGGTTAATTTAACTTCCTGCGTGGTAAAACCAATAGCGGTTACAATAAGTGTACCCTGCCCGGTATAGTTAAGGCTAAACATACCGCTGCCATTGGTAACAGAACCCGCGCTTGTACCTTTTATTTTAACGGAAGCGCCAATTATAGGCCCGCCTTTCTCGTCGGTTACCTTTCCTTTTAATGTTACTGTTTGCGCGTATGTGCTGTAACAAAACACAAACACACTCAGTAAAGGCAAAATGAACCTCTTTAGTAATTGTTTAAACTTCATAAATTAAATTTTGGGGTTAAAAACTATATATTACATGCTGTATTCCAGACACGTAAAACTATCGGCGAGCCGCCCCCTGTTTTTTTATGAAATTTGCCAATACTGCCCGTATCTTAACATTACTGTTACAATAGCATTAATTTGATATTATATTTATATAAAAACCCATTAAAACGTTAATATATTGATAATTAATACCGGGCCTTACTAAGAAACTTACTATAAATAATCTGTGTATTAAAAAACCAGATAAAATCCTGCTATCAACTGCAAAATATCATTCAAAATAATTGTGCAAAGCACACTAATTTAGTTAAAAGTTATTATTACCGTTACACAAACATATCATGTTAATAAAAAAGTGGTTTAAATTGAACTTATGCCTCGCAGCCTGCTTAGCAGGGGCACAAACTATCCAGGCACAATCCTACGTACCCGAGTTGAACGATACCCGGGTAAAGATAAAGCCGGTGGTACCGGTTAAAGCTTATTCATTTAATTTAAAGGATGTTCAATTACTGGAGAGCCCTTTTAAAAAAGCAATGGATGCCGATGTTACCTATTTATTATCTATAGAACCCAACAGGTTGCTTTCGGCCTTCCGCTCGCACTCGGGCCTTACACCTAAAGGCAAAATGTACGAAGGCTGGGAATCATCAGGTTTGGCCGGCCACACGCTGGGGCATTACCTGTCGGCTATTTCCATGCACTACGCATCAACCCGCGATCCTGAATTTTTAAAGCGCGTAAATTATATAGTTAAAGAGCTTGATGAATGCCAGGTAGCCCGTAAAACCGGGTATGTGGGCGCTATTCCTAAAGAAGACACCATTTGGGCCGAGGTTGCCAAAGGCGAGATCCGTTCACGCGGCTTCGATTTAAATGGTGGCTGGTCGCCATGGTATACCGTGCATAAGATCATGGCAGGCTTGCTTGATGCTTATTTATATTGCAACAATGCTGAAGCCTTGAAAGTATGCAAAGGAATGGCCGATTGGACTGGCGAAACCATCAAAAACCTTGATGACGAAAAGCTTCAAAAAATGCTGCTATGCGAATATGGCGGCATGGCCGAAACGCTTGCTAACTTATATTCAATTACTGCTGATAAAAAATACCTGGAGCTATCATATAAATTCTACGATAAAAAGATCCTCGATCCTTTATCTCAAAAACAGGATATACTGCCGGGCAAGCATTCAAACACCCAGATCCCTAAGATAATAGCCAGCGCACGCAGGTATGAGCTTACCGGCGATAAAAAAGACAAAGCCATAGCCGATTTCTTTTGGGAAACCATTGTTAACCATCACTCATACGCTACAGGAGGCAACAGCAATTATGAATACCTGAGCGATGCTGACAAGCTGAACGATAAACTTACTGAAAACACAACCGAAACCTGCAACACATACAACATGTTGAAACTAACCCGGCATTTGTTTACAGTAGCACCTTCGGCAATGCTGATGGATTATTATGAGACGGCCTTGTATAACCACATCCTGGCCTCGCAAAATCACACTGACGGGATGATGTGCTACTTTGTACCATTGCGTATGGGCGGCACCAAGCATTACAGTACCCCGTTTGATGATTTTACCTGCTGCGTTGGTTCGGGCATGGAAAACCATGTTAAATACAACGAAAGCATTTATTTTAAAGGCGCCGATGGCAGTTTATACGTAAACCTGTTTATCCCATCGGTGCTTAACTGGTCGGCAAAAGGCCTGTCTGTAAAACAGCAAAGCAGTTTCCCTAATGATGATCATATCTCGTTTACGGTAAACACTAAGAAGCCGCTTATGATGGCTATCCACATCCGTAAACCAAGGTGGACCAGCAATGCAACCATCAGCATTAACGGTAAAGCGCAAACCGCTACTACTGATGACCAGGGTTATATTGTTTTAAACCGTAAATGGAGCAATAACGATAAAATTGAGTTCACTACCCCTGAAAAGCTTTATACCGAAGCCATGCCGGATAATGCCAACAGGCGTGCGGTATTTTACGGTCCAGTATTACTTGCCGGTGATTTGGGCAATACAGAGCCCGATCCGCTGAAAGGTGTACCGGTTTTTGTAACCAGCGAAACAGATCCTAACCAATGGCTGCAAATGGTTGATAAAAAACAGCTAAGCTTCCGTACAGTGAATGTTTCAAAACCGGAGGAAGTTACGCTGATCCCGTTCAATCAAACTCAAAATCAATACTATTCGGTTTACTGGGACGTATTTACACCTCAAGCTTGGGTTGTACAGCAAAAAGCCTATGACGAGCAAAGGAAAAAACAACAGGAACTGGAAGCCCGCACCATGGACATTTTACGTGTAGGCGAAATGCAACCCGAGCGCGATCACAACTTCACAAGTGAAAACGCCACCACCGGCGAAGATCACCAAAAGAAATGGCGGTCGACAGAGAACGGGGGCTTTCTACAATATGAAATGAAGGTTGACGCCAATGCGCAAAATACCCTCATCAATAGCTACTGGGGCATGGATAATCGCGGCAGAAAATTTGATGTCCTGATTGATGGTGTAAAACTGGCTACCGAAGACCTTAACCAATACAAGGAAAGCCGTTTTTACGATATCAGCTACACCCTGCCTATCGAACTAACAAAAGGCAAGCAAAAGGTTACTGTAAAGCTGTTGCCGCAAAAAGAGAACAGTGCAGGGCCGATTTATGGTACCCGCATGGTAAAAAACTAATTTGAAATTAAACGAACTTGAATATCATGATCAATAAACAAAAAGTTGCCGGCGCGCTTGCCCTGTCATTAGCGGCGCTTACAGGCCCGTTGTTGGCACAGCAAAAAGATTATCCTATCCAGCCGGTCGCCTTCACCAGCGTGCATGTAAATGACAACTTCTGGCAGCCAAAAATGGAAGTAAACGCTACCGTAACCATCCCGTATGTATTGGCACAATGCAAAGCCAATGGCCGTATAGACAACTTTTTACGTGCAGCAAAAAAACTGGATGGTGACAAGTTAAGTGAGTTTCCGTTTGATGATACCGATGTTTACAAGGCCATTGAGGGCGCCTCTTATTCCATGCAGAATAAGAAAAATCCTGAGCTTGATAAATCAATAGACAGCCTTATCTCTATTATTGGCGCCGCTCAGGAGCCGGATGGCTACCTGTATACCTTCAGAACGGTTAATGCTAAAAAACCACATGAATGGATTGGCGATAAACGCTGGGTGAATGAGGAAATATTAAGCCATGAGTTGTACAACGCCGGCCACCTTTATGAGGCTGCCGTTGCACATTACCAGGCTACAGGCAAGCGCACGCTGCTAAACATCGCCATAAAAAATGCCGACTTATTGGTTAAAACCTTCGGGCCAGGGAAAATCGAGGAATATCCTGGCCATCAGATAGTGGAGATCGGCCTTTCAAAAATGTACCGTGTTACCGGCAACAAGCAATATCTTGACCTGGCTAAATTCTTTTTAGATGTTCGCGGCCCAAAAGGCGATGCCTACAACCAGGCGGATAAAAAAGTAGTTGATCAGCACGAAGCCGAAGGCCATGCGGTAAGGGCTGCTTATATGTACACCGGTATGGCCGATATTGCCGCGCTGACAGGTAATACCCAATACCTGGCAGCTATTGATGATATCTGGAGCGATGTGGTAACTAAAAAACTGTACATAACCGGCGGTATCGGCGCAACAGGTGCCGGCGAAGCTTTTGGCGATGCTTACCAACTGCCTAACATGTCGGCCTATGCCGAAACCTGTGCGGCCATTGGTAACGTTTACTGGAACAACAGGATGTTTTTGCTGCATGGCGATTCAAAATATATCGACGTACTGGAACGTACGCTGTATAACGGTCTGTTATCAGGGGTATCGCTGAGCGGTAAC
Source organism: Mucilaginibacter sp. A5337 (assembly GCF_059690695.1). Classification (NCBI taxonomy): domain Bacteria; kingdom Pseudomonadati; phylum Bacteroidota; class Sphingobacteriia; order Sphingobacteriales; family Sphingobacteriaceae; genus Mucilaginibacter; species Mucilaginibacter sp. A5337. The sequence goes on from NZ_JCAWEC010000001.1 coordinate 544,190, forward strand.
AGGTTCTTTTACCCCAACCCGCTGGCTTCTATGTTCCAGCATCAGCGCAGCGCCTGGATCAGCTGCGCCTGTTGTATCAGCAACATGACCCGCTTTCTGCCTTCATTACCGGGCTATGTTTATGCCAAAAACAAAAACGACCTGTATATTAACCTGTTCATGAGTAACTCGAGTAATATCAAACTTACCGAGGGTAATGTAAACATTGTACAGCAAACAGATTATCCCTGGAAAGGCAGGGTTGATATCACCGTTAATCCTGATAAAACCGGCGAATTTACGTTAAGGGTGCGCATCCCGGGTTGGGCAAAACAACAACCTGTGCCGGGCGACCTATATACCTTTATGGATAAAAAGTCCTTTCCGCTTACATTGATGATTAACGGGCAGGCAAAATCATTTGAAACTGAAAAAGGTTATGCGGTATTAAAACGCACCTGGAAAAAAGGCGATAAAGTGTCACTTTTATTACCAATGGAAACTGAAAAGGTATTGGCCAACCCACAGGTTAAAGACGACCGCGGCAGGTTTGCCTTTGAGCGCGGCCCTATTGTTTATTGCCTGGAAGGTCCGGATAACAAGGACAGCCTGGTTCAAAACATCCTAATCAATAAAAACGCTATTGCTGATGCCAATTACCATGCCGACCTGCTTAATGGCGTTGATGTGATCAGTACTGAAGGAAAAAGCGCCAAACGTCAGCTTAAAACCGACAGTATTTTACAAACCGATCAAATGGTAAAGGCTATCCCCTACTATGCCTGGGCCAACCGCGGGCCAAGCGAAATGACGGTTTGGATCCCATACGAAGCTTCGGCAGTACGCCCTAAACCGGCGCCAACCATCGCCAGCACCAGCAAAGTAAGTGCTTCATTAAAAAATGTAAGAATGTTTGCTGCCATAAAAGATCAGTATGAGCCTGCCGACTCAAAAGATACCAATTACCCATACCTGCACTGGTGGCCGGCTAAAAACACCAACGAATTTGTGCAGTATGATTTTGATGCCGAACACACTGTAAGTGAGTCAAAAGTTTATTGGTATGATGATGGCCCCTGGGGTGGCTGCCGGATCCCGGTATCATACAAAATCCTTTATAAAAAAGACGGTCAATGGGTTCCGGTAAAAAACACCACACCGTATACCGTAAGTAAAGATAGTTTTAACGTGGTTACATTTGAACCTGTTGCTACAACAGCTTTACGCATGGAAATTCAGTTGCCTGTCGACAATTCAACCGGAATTCATGAATGGGCGGTTAAATAAGTTGGAAGTATTAAGTCTTAAGCAGGAAGTCAGCGTTCATTTTTTCAATCAATACTTAGAACTTCCGACTAAAGGCTAAATAGTCAATTTACAGAAGAGGAAGTATTATCATTTGCGTGTAAACTTATAATCCCTACATTTGAGGCCTTAAAAAATAAAAAGATGATCAATTTCGAAAAAGTTAAAGAAGTAATCGCAGCAGCAGAAGCTGATGCGGCAAGCTTTTATGAAAAAGGCAACAAAGCAGCCGGCACAAGGTTGCGTAATGCTATGCAACAATTAAAAGTAATTGCTACGGATATCCGTAAAGAAGTTACTGAAAAGAAAAACGCTGCTAAGTAACAGTTAAAATCTTTTAATAAAGCGGGGCCGGTTTTCCGGGCACCCGCTTTTTTTATTTATAACAAAAATCCCGGCTACTTTTGTAACCGGGAAATCGTTAAATCTGTCAACCTATTTCGGGTCGACTCATACAAATGCAAAGAAGCTTACTTCCCTAAAACATCCAGAATAGGATGATCAATTGCATTTAACGTATTTTCTGATGTCTTCAGCAATTCAAGTACAGTAATTTCATTATTACCTGTCTTTAGCCATTCAGCCGGCACATACAGGGTTTGCTGCGGACCATAATACCAGTACCGGCCTAAGTTATGCCCGTTGATCCAAACGATGCCTTTACCCCATTTGCTCATATCCAAATAGGTATCAGCTAACTTATCAAGCTTAAAGATTGCTTTTTTCAGTTGAGGCACATTATTGGCTACAACCTTTTTAGCCGCCGGATTCGCTTTTACCTTGTTGATATCATCAAAAGGGAGCGAATACATTTTCCAGTTTTTAATCTCGGTGCCGGCAAACAGCACGCTCTCTGTAATCCCTTTTTTGTTTTTAAGCAGGTAAGGGCCAAAATTGATACGGCCAAGGTTTTCAACCACAATATCCAGTGTTACTTTTCCTTTAGGTAAAGTGATCATCAGACTATCCTGGTATTTGCGCCTGTCTACAATGCCCACACGTTTGCCGTTTACATAAACGATACCGTAATCGCGCAGGTCTTTCAATTTAAGCAGGCCCGATTTGCCACCGTTAATAGTTGTACGGTACAAGGCAAAACCATAAGCCTGGTTCATATCTTCAAAGGCAAGCGGTGTACTGTTGATCATCGCGGCCGGCAACACATCAAACAAACTGGTTGATTTGGTGAACTTGATTGCAGGAAGGCTCATGGCAGGCTTAGCAGCCGGAACCTCGGGCAGGGTTACACCCGCCGGCAGGTGCTTGCTGATCACCGCCCTAAACTTCATGAATTTATCTGTAGCATTACCGGCCTCATCAAGCGGTGCGTCGTAATCATAACTGCTGATCTGTGGTTCGTAAGGATTTTGATCGTTATAGTTTGAGCCGTTCATGAAACCGCGGGTTGTACCGCCATGAAACATATACATGTTGATAGAAATACCCGCTGCCAGCACCGAATCAAGTTTCGGAACGTATTTATCTGCAGGGATGGTATGATGTGCAGTTCCCCACCAATCAAACCAGGCCGGGTACCATTCGGCAATAAAGTAAGGGCCTTTGCCGTCATGGTTTTCACCAATAAGCCTTTTAACCTTGGCTACATCGTCAACACCGTTTATAGCGGGCAGCAAACCTGGTAAATGACCATCTTTAATGGCAGGTTCCGGATCGCAGGTATAAAGCTGGCAATCAAAACCGGCATCAATAAACATTTTGCGGTTAAGGGCCAGGTAATCTTTATCATTACCATATGAGCCATATTCGTTCTCAATCTGTACCATCAAAATGTTACCGCCATGGTTCACCAATAGTGGAGATAGTTGTTTACCTACTTCGGTAAGGTATTTTTTATACGCCTCCAGGTATTTAGGCTCCTTGCTGCGCACAACTAAGCCCCGCTCATTTTGGAGCCAGTAAGGGTAGCCGCCAAACTCCCACTCGGCACATACATAAGGGCTGGGGCGTAATATTACCCAAAGACCTTCCTCTTTAGCAATCTTCACAAATTCGGCTATGTCATGATTACCAGTAAAATCATAGTGCCCTCTTTGGGGCTCATGCACGTTCCAGAAAACGTAGGTACCAATGGTGTTTAAACCCATTGCTTTAGCCATTTTCATGCGCTGGCGCCAGGCTTCGCGCGGGACACGGGTATAGTGCATTTCGCCGGAGATGATCTGCAGGGGCTTGCCATCGAGCAGAAAGGCAGTATCACCAAGGGCAAAAGTATGACTGGTACTTTGTGCTTGCAGCTTTGCAGATGCAAACAGGATAACAAAAAGGAACAATAGTTTTATAAGCTTCATAAAATTGAAAAAATGCAGGATTTATTTTGTAAATATTTCGGGGTGACTATTTTACAGTTAATATTACGGTTGATGATTTAAGACTGCCGGCACTAAATTGCACCTGCACCTTACCCGGCTTACCGGTAGTTTGCACATAAGCTAATAAGCGGCCGTGTAACGTCTTATGTTGATTAGCCTGATAGTCTTCATGACTGCTGGTGCTACCACTTTCCAGGCCCAATAATTTAGCCGGACCAGTTACGGATACAGTTACCGCGTCGGTTGCATTAAACACAGGATTGCCATCCTTATCGGTAATGTAAACCTCAATCTGGCTTAACCCTTTTACATTGCCTTTAAATGAGGTATTGTCAGCTAAGGTTTTAAGCTGCCAGGCATCTCCTGCCGTTTTGATACTGTTGGAACAAACTTCAATGCCGTTGTTATAACCTTTAACAACAAGTTCACCTGCCTCATAATCAACCTGCCATGACGGAACTTGTCCCCTTGCGGTGTTGCGTGATTGTTTACCGAGCGATTTGCCATTCAGCAATAATTCGGCTTCCTGGCAATTGGTAAAGCAATCAACTTTTATTTTGCTGCCCGGCTGCCAGTTCCAAACCGGTTCGGCAGTGCGATGGCTCCAGATGCCCCTGTCTTCAGTGCTGGTTATAGCACGTGCGCCAACATAAACCATTGGTTTATCCGACCATAAGCTTTGCCTGTAGAAGTACTCCGGCTTTTTAAACCCGGCCAAATCAACCAAACCGGCACCGTTGCTGCGTTGCGGCCATTTGCCGGCCTCGCCCAGGTAATCGATACCCGTCCATAAGTATTGGGCCGGGATGTATTCGTTACTGTCAACAGCATTCCAGGCTTGTTGTGCCATGCCGTTCTCGCTGCCGTAAATAATACGATTAGGATATTTTTTGTGATCTTCAGGGTAGCGATATTCCTGGTAATTATAACCAACAACGTCAAGCGCTTCGGGGTAACCAACCTCATTTGACATTACTACACCCGCCAACGCGGCTGTTACCGGACGGGTAGTGTCAACAGCTTTTACAGCTTTAACCAGTTGTTTGGCAATTGGTGTTAATTCGCTTGCCGGTGGATGATCGGGCAGATAACCTTTACCATAGATCTGCGGGTTGCGGCCGGTGTTTAACACCTCATGCGTGTAAGGGTCATTAGGATAATCTATCTCATTACCGATACTCCACATAATGATTGAAGGATGATTTCGTGAGCGTAATACCATATCTGCGATATCCCGATCTGCCCATTCCTTAAAATATTCGTGGTAGCCATTTTTTGAGGGAGTACCTACATTCCAGCCGGCTACCCATTTGTTTTTGCCTACCTCCCACTCATCAAAAGCTTCGTCCATTACCAGGAAGCCCATTTTGTCGCATAAGTCGTACAAATAATCGGCATGCGGGTTATGGCTTAACCTAAGCGAGTTTACGCCTGCATCTTTCAATATTTTTAACCTGCGTACCCAAACTTCCTCAGGCACGGCTACGCCCAGCGCCCCGGCATCGTCATGGATACAAACGCCTTTAAGCTTGGTGCTTTTTTCATTTAAAAAGAAGCCTTTATCCTTATCAAAACGGATACTGCGGATCCCTACAGATTGCGTTACCTCGTCAAATGCTTTACCATTGCGGTTAAGCGATACCTGAAGTTTATAAAGGTTTGCTTTTTCGGTATCCCATAACTGAGGCGATGAAAGCCGTTGTTCAAACTCAACCTCATGAACACCTGGTTTTACTTTTACTTGTTTTTGCAGAGCGATAGCTAACTTACCTTGTGCATCAAGCAGGTTTGCCTTAACCAATACATTAGCATCCGCAGCGTTATTGTTAGTTACACTCACCTTAACTTTTACAGTAGCTTTGCCGGCCGAAACATCAGGCGTAGTAAATGCTACATCCCACGGTGCAATATGTACGAGGTCTTTAACAACCACGTACACATTACGGTAGATGCCCGAACCGGTGTACCAGCGTGAATCGGCAAATTCGCTGTGATCTACCTTTACAGCGATAGTGTTTTTACCATTTAAGTTTAAATACTTGCTCAGCTCATATTGGAACGGGATAAAACCATTCGGGCGCTTGCCTAACGAATGCCCGTTGATCCATACCTCACTGTTTTTGTATACCCCATCAAAATAAATATATACCTGCTTCCCTTTCCAGGCGGCATTACCATTGAATGTCTTTTTATACCAGCCTATTCCACCGGGTAAATAACCGGTAGCGCTTGCCCACTCATTACTAAAAGGCCCTTCAATGCTCCAGTCATGCGGAAGATCGACAGTTTTCCATTGCTTTTCAGCAGCAATCCCGCTGATTCCCTTGCTAATATCTCCTTTGTGGAAACCCCAGGCCGAATTAAACAAAACCGGTTTGCCGTTACCCTGCGCTCTTACCAGGCCGGGCAGTAATAACATGCCGATTAAAAGAAACAGATAGTGGTTATTTTTCATTTATGATAGAAATAAAATGCTACTTAATGACACCCGTTAAGGTGACGATGGAGCGAGCCGGGATAACATTTTTATCACCGGTTATTTTACCCGGTTTAAGCTCATTTGTCTGTGATGTCAGATATGAGGTTGTAAACTGAACTTTAGCACTATTAGCGTTAAGCACTGTTGCTACATCAGTAGTACCGGGATTGATCACAACTACAATTACGTTTTTCCCATTTTTAAAGGCCGAAACCAATAACGATTTGTCTCCGGCAGATGATGCAACCGTGGCATCAACCCTTACAGCACCCGGAGTAACAAACCTGCTGTAGTTACCCATAGCCCAAAGCATTTTGCTGGTATAAAAATTACCATCGGTTTTATTTTTATCGATATAGATGAGGCCATCTTTATAATCATAGGCAGAAATGGACGTCCACCATTGCCAGGCCGATGCATTGGCTACTGTAAGATCGGTATGGATCACTGATGCCAAATACAGCCCTGCGTCGATACCCAAATCACGCTTGTTGCCGTCCATCTCACCTGCATTATCGCCCAAAATGCAGTATTCAGATTGCCAGAAATTAAGTCCGTTAACAGTTGCCACACTATCTGCGAGTACAGTACGGGCTTTTACTGATGACGCCATTGGCGAAGTAGTAAAATAGCTGTGTGCCGAAATGGTTTTAGCTACCGATGGCAAATCGCCTATATAATTAACAGACCCCGGTTTAAAAAAATCAGCGATCTGATTACCCTTACCCGCTTTATCGCCTTTAGTAAATAAATAGTTGATGCTTCCAGCTTCACCAACCAAAATCTTTGAGCTAATCTTATTATTTGTAAATTCTTTATTGATAGCTTTTATCACACCCGCTATCTCGGTGTTATTATATGGCGCTCCCTCCTGTCCGCCATCACTCCAATCCCATTGCGGTTCATTTATGGGGCTTATATAATCAAATTTAACTTTGCTTACCTGCTCAACGCCTTTCACCACTTTAGCTAAGAAGGTTGCATAGGCATCATATTTATCAGGAGCGATATTTACCTTACCGCCATTGGCATAAGCTTTACCATTAACGGTAAACTGCACCGGCGGACTATTATTAAAACCTAAAAACTGTTTAACCCCGCGTTGTTTGGCGGCCTTCAAAAACCAAACCTGCCCTGCCTGGTTTTGCCAATTATAGCTGCCATCACTATTTAAAAATGATTCGGCACGACGCCATTCGTCTTTAATCCCACTCTCGTTCCCTTGCTGTGTACTGCCTGCACCAATATTAAACCTCCACAACGATAAACCTATCCCCTTTGGCGAGCCATCGGCGTTATTATCCCGGCTAAAAAGCAGGTCGGCAATTTTATTACGTTTATCATCCGGCCAGTTACCCACAAACTGGCATGACCACGCATCCGATGCACCAAAATTGCTGATGGTTTGATACGTTTTTGAAAGGTTTATATCAATGGTAACCTCTTTGGTCTGGCCGCTTGCCAAAGGGATATTAAGCCCTAAAACCGAAGCTGCCAGCAGTACTTTTTTTATGGTAGTTTTTATTATCATCGTATTTAAATCAACAAATAAAACAGCACTAAATAGTGCTGTTTTATTGCAATATTATTGTTGCACTATTTGCCATTGCTGGTTAGTAGCGCCGCTATAAGGCCACTGAATGATGCCTGCACCATTTGTGGTTGAAGCTCCGTTAACATCAAGCGCAAGGCTGCTGTTACGGTTAATTACTTTATAAATACCATCGCTGGTAGCGGTAAGCTGCCATTGCTGGTTGTTGCCTCCGTTCCACGGCCATTGTATAATGCCCGCGCCGTTGGCTGTTGAGCTCATGTTAACATCAAGGGCCTGCGTACTGTTACGGTTAGTTATCTTGTAGTAACCACCGCCATTGGCAGCAATAACCCATTGCTGGTTATTCCCTCCATTTTGAGGCCATTGTATGATGCCCGCACCATTGGTTGTTGAGCCACCGTTAACATCAAGCGCCTGGCCGCTGTTAACATTTAAAAACCTGTAATATGCGCCTGTATAAAATGTATCGGTACCACCGGCACCTACGCCCCATGCATACTTAATGCGGCTTAAGCCCGATGCATTTGTGGTTGATACTGTAAGACTTGTACCTGTACCGCTTAGTTGTTGAATAGCATAGCTATCGCCTGTACGTACGCCCGGCCAGTAAACCGCACCCATACCAAAGGCACGCGCCTGATTGGTTAAACCCTGCAGGTAGGCTATCTCCTGATCGCCGCCTATGGCACCGGTATAGTTTTTCCCGCCGGTCATCGGGATACCAAACTCGGTAAGCACCGCACGGCTGCTATAAGCGCCGATATTGCCTTTTAAGCGATTTTCCCATTGCAGCGCTGTTGTCAATGTGCCGTTGCTGAAAAAGGTGTAATCATGTATCGACAATAAACAGCCCGAAAAACGGCTGTCGGCACCAACTCCGGTAATATCCTGCGAATAAGATGTACCACTGATCAGGATCCTCCCTTGCGGAACAGAAGGATAATTACTTAACCACTGGGCACAAATGGTTGTCCAGTCGGTTAATGAATAGCCGTGTGGCTCGTTAAATATTTCAAAGTACACATGTGCATTACTGCCGTATTTGGTAACAATAGTTTGCCACATCGACCAAAACTCGGTAGTGTTATCTATCTTCCCGTCTTCAGATGATTTGGCTTCCCAGTAACCTAATATCACGTTCATCCCTTTGCTCAGGGCTTTATCAATAACACCTGTATATGAGTTCCACCAGGTTTGTGATACGGTTGAGTAGTTTATAGGTAATCTCACCGTATTGGCACCTGTATTGGTTTGGATGCCGGTTAATACGGCATCGGCTTTGGCAGATACCGTGGCATAACTATCGGCAGATGTTAAGCCGCTTAATACCAGTATCCCGTCACTGAAATTATCACCATCGGCAGCCCAGTTAACGCCTTTCAGCGCACTTGCCGGTGTTGAATCTGTAGTTACTGTTTTATCTCCTGTTTTTACTTCATCCGGAGCTGATGTTTTTTTTACTGATACGATATCCTTTTTACACCCGGCCACCAAACAACACATCGCTATTAATGCAATACTTAAGTTCTTCATAATTTGCTATAGGTTATAATTGGGAGAAAAAAAGGGGGAAGAAAGAAACTCTTCCCCCGGAATATTTGGTTATTAGTAACCAGGGTTCTGTTGTAACTGGCCACCAGATGCCTGAATTTCGGCCCTTGGTATTGGTAACCAGTAGTGCTTAGTAGCAAAGCTGCGGCCATCCAAGGCCACTTTTGGTGTATAAGCAAAGCTGCCATCTGCATTTTTAGTGATGATCACGCCACCTGCCGGTTTGTTTTCAGTAACGTCGGCAATTTTCCAGCGGCGCACATCGTAAAAACGGTGCTCTTCAAATGCAAGTTCTACACGGCGTTCGTAACGTACGGCATCACGCATCTGCGATTGCGACATACCAACAGCCAGAGCCGGCATATTAACACTTGGACGGGCCCTTACCAAATTAATAGCAGTACGAGCAGATAAGGTTGAACCTGAAGGGATCACATCCGGCCCGTAAGCTTCGTTAGCCGCCTCAGCAAAATTTAACAGGATCTCGGCGTAGCGGAAATAGATCCAGGGCTGGAAGCCCGCGTTGCCCCATGGGTTTTGCAACGGATACGCGTCGTTCATGTATTTTTTCAGATAGTAACCTGTTTTGGTAGTATTCCAGTTATCAGGTCCATCCTTGCTATCCTTACCACCCGGAATATAAGAATCAACTGTTTGACCACGGTAAAGAGAGCCATTGTATAACACAGTGGCAGCAAACCTTGGATCGCGGTGATCATACGGATGTGTCGGATCATAACCAGACGTTGGATCGGTAATAGCTTTACCGTTATCCATTTCATAATCATCAACCAAATTTTGCAGCGGAGTGTTACCGGCCCATCCACCGTAACCGTTAGGCCCGTTAGCTATTTCAAGGTGGGTGTGGTTAGCATTTTTGGTGTATAAACGCTCAAAAATGGTTTCGTTGGTTTCATTAATTAAAAACAGGTTATTGTAACCGCCTGTGTAGATACCATATTTGTTAAGACTGATAACGGCCTGGGCGGCAGTAACAGCATCGGCCCAGGTACCTGCAGCATATAACGGGCTTGCAGCATATAATTTTAGCCTTGATTTTAAAGCTAACGCTGCGCCTTTAGTAGCGCGCCCTAAAAGCCAGCTACCATCATTATTCAGCGGCAGTTTTGCAGCGGCGTCATCAAGCTGAGCAGTTGCATAATCGATGCTTTCTTTTATAGATGCGCGCTTGAACAGTGATGGGTCCTGCAAATTATCGGTAAGCTGGGTAACCTTATCGCCTACTAAAACAACGCCGCCATAGTTACGGATCAAATCCTGGTAACGGAAAGCTCTGATAAATTTCAACTCACCTTCAATAAGTGTTTTATGTCCGGCGCTCATTGTTATTTTTGGCAATATGCTCAAAGCATAGTTACATTCCCTGATACTGCGGTAGCTGCGGGCCCAAAGTACACCTGCACCACCTAAGTTTTCGGGAGCAAGCTGACCTCTTTGAATAAGCCAGGTAGCATCATCATTATTATAGATCGATTCGTCGGTTAAAGAGCTCCACATGCTGTATTCAAAGCCACGGCCAAAACCTGGGTTTGATCCGTCGCCTTCCTTGTCCTGAAGTTTAGCACCGATGTAACGGTTAGTTACATAGGCCTCAAACACGGCTGTATCTGATTCAATGGCCGATGTAGCAATCCTATCTGTTGGTTGCACATCTAAAAGGCTCTTTTTACAAGCCGTAAAGCCCATCATACCGCATATCATTAAATATAGCGGGGTTTTATATTGTAGTTTCATTGTCGTCTCTGATTAAAATTTCACGTTAACACCTAAGTTCAAAATTCTCTGCTGCGGATAGAATTGTCCGCTGCCACTGGTTCCTTCCGGATCGTAATCCTTCACTTTGGTAATGGTGAACAGGTTGAACGCACTTGCATAAACCCTTAAACCGCCAATTTTAAGTTTTGACAGGAACGGTGCGTTGAAATTGTAGCCTAACTGCACATTCTTTAACCTCAGGAACGAGGCATCATTAAGCCAGAAGGTATTGTTATATAAACCACCGCTGATGGCGTTTGATGCACGGTCGGTTACACGCGGATAGGTTCCGTTGGTGTTTGTAGCGCTAAACCTGTTATCGGCCCAGCTGCTGTAAAAGTTACCTACGCTACCTGCCTCAGGCAAAACATATTGGCTAACCTGTGCCTGGCCTGCAAGCAGAACAGATAGATCAAACCCTTTATATGCAGCGTTTAGGGTAAAGCCATAAGTAATTTGCGGGATGTTACCGTATTTGGTACGGGTTTGGTCATCTGCAGTGATCTTACCATCGTTGTTATAGTCAAGGTATTTCAGGTCACCTACTTTAGCTCCGGTTACGTGAGGATAAGCATCAAGCTCGGCCTGGGTACGGAAGATACCGATGGCATCATAAAGTAGTGAAGTACCCAACGGGCGACCGGTTTGGCGCTGATAACTTAAAGTACCGCTGGCTTCGTCAATAAAAATGATCTTACTTTTAGCATAAGTGATATTGCCGCTTACACCCCAGGTAAATTCATGGCCGGTATGGTTATAACCCAATGTGGCTTCAAAACCATTACTGTTTACTTTACCGATGTTTTCAGACGGCACCAGCGGATCCGAACCGTAAGGGTTTACGATACCTGATGTACCTGGCAATGACGCGTTTCTGGCAGCAAGGATATCAGATCTTTTTTGCTGGAAGTAGATAGCCTCAATTGTAAAATTATGTAAAAATGTGGCGTTGATACCGATATCCAGTTTTTTTGCAACTTCCCATGTAATGTTAGGATTGGCAAGTTTTACCAGGTTTACGTTTGGCTGAATTGTATTTGAGCCGCTGCCCGGTGCACTGGCTACAAAGCCATTGTTAACCAGCACGTAGTTATCAAAGTACTGGAAACCGTTCACGTTATCATTACCCAGCGAACCGTAAGAGGCCCTCAGTTTCAAATCGTCGATAAAGGTAACGCTGCTTTTGAAAAAGTCTTCCTTAGAGATTCTCCAGCCCACTGAAGCTGACGGGAAGTAGCCCCATTGTTTTCCTGATGGGAATATCGAGCTACCGTCTGCACGTAACTGGCCTTCAAATAAATACTTTTCGTCATAAGCATAAGCTAAACGGCTAATCACACTACGACGGTTATAGTTTGAGCTGTAACCCGAGTTAAGGTAATCGGTAGCAGCACTACCACCCTGTGATAACTCAGGCAATTGTGATGAAAGATAATTGTAACGCGTAGCATCAAAATACTCAAGGTGGTTTTTGCTTTGCTCATAACCTACAAAGGCATTGATATCGTGCAAACCAAACTTCCTCACATAATTCAACTTAATGTTAGAGGTGATAAGCGATTGATTGTTTTGCGATTCGAACAATGTCGGCTTGCTGTTATTACCACCAACAACTACCGGAGTATATACTTTTGTAGTTGAGTTGTAACTGTAAAGGTTATATGGTTTGCTGAAGTTTTTATCAAAGGCATTAGACTTATCTACTGAAAAGAAACCATCTAATGAAAGGCCTTCGATACCCGGAATAGAGTAACTACCTCTTAAAATACCGTTGAAAACCTGTGTTGGGTTATTGTTGGTACCGCCAATATCGGTTACCTGTACAGCAGGGTTATTGTTTTCGATACCTGTTGTTGGTAATCCGTTAGGGTAATATGCTGCAACAATAGGTTTAGCCCTGTACACAGAACGGAAAAGATCACCGGCACCTGTTACCGGGAACTGCCTGTCTTCCTGACGGCCAGACAATGATAAACCTACTTTTAAGCGCTTGGTAACATTTGCATCAATGTTTGAACGGAAGTTATACTGATGATATTTAGTAACACCACTTTTGTAAATACCATCCTGGTAAAGAGTACCCAACGAAACAAAGTATTTTACATCTTCAGAACCACCGCTAACTGATAGACTATGCTGATTTTGCAGGGCAGTACCTTTAAGGGTTTGTTTTTCCCAATCAGTATTTGGGTAGTTTAACGGGTCCGATCCATCTTTGAATTTCTGGATCTGATCAGCAGTGTATGCCTGGTTCGGGCCACCGTTAGGATTTGAATCCAGGTTGATCTCGTTCATGATTTGGGCATAAGTTGCTGCATCGGCCATTTTTGGCAGGCGGGTTGGTGAAGCAAAGCCCTGGTTAAAGCTGTAGTTAATAGTTGGCTTACCTGTTTTACCACGTTTGGTGGTGATCAGGATAACACCGTTTGCTGCACGGTTACCGTAAATAGCTGCCGATGCATCCTTTAATACCGACATGCTTTCGATATCGTTAGGGTCGAGCCTTTCCAAACCACCTATCTGGCCTGGGATACCATCAACTACGATAAGCACGTTGTTGCTGCCGGTGGTAGCCAAACCACGTACGGTAATGTTTGAGCCGTCATAACCAGGCTCGCCACTGCGGTTGTTAACAATAACGCCCGAAAAACGACCGGCGATTGAGTTAGATAAGTTGGGCTGAGGGCTTTTTACCAGCTCGGCGCCCTTTACCTGCGAAATGGAGCCTGTTAAGGTTGCCTTTTTCTGCGTACCGTAACCTACAACTACTACCTCGTTCAATGATTTTGAATCGGCAGTTAATTGTACGTTGATGGTGGTTTGTCCGTTAAGAGCCACTTCTTGTGAGGTGTAGCCGATGTAGCTAAATACAAGCGTACCTGAAGACGCATTTGGAACGTTAAGGCTAAACTTACCGTTAATATCGGTAACAACGCCTGTTGATGTTCCTTTTAAAGACACGCTTACACCTGGTAACGTTTCACCTTTTTCGTCGGTTACTTTACCGCTAATCCTGGCGTCGGGCAGGCGTTGCTCATTAACAGTACCCGCAAAAGCCATTACAGGCATTTGGACTGTAGCGAAACAAGCAACGGCCATGCTGGCCGCAACTACGAAAAAGCGGGGTGATCTTTTCCGATGGGGAGAATCCTTTTCGAGTAAATTTGGTTTCATATGGTTTTAAAAAATTGGTTTTTTAATCGGTAAAAACCTTGCAAAGCGAGGTGCATAAAACCCGAAAACAGATTGGCTTTTGATTAATTACCGCCTCCTTTTTCCAGGTAACTTTCATGCACAGTACAAAAGTTTGGTTTAAACCTTGGTTATTGGTAGGGCTAAATTGCGTTTTAAAGCAAAAATGAGTGAGGGGTAAATTCTGATTAAGACAGGGGGTAAATCATAAAAAAGCGCTTAAAAACAGCATTTTGAGCACTTTTTAAACAGGGGGTAAATCAATACTGTCAGGGGGACAAAAATAAATTGCGGTATTTACTGCTCCGGGTATTGCTGCGCTCGTCCTACCCTCCTGGCTTCATAAAGAGGGCACCCGAAAAACTTATAAATTTCCTACCTATTAGCAGACAAAGAGAAGTCGGCCCGACGAGACGTGGACCAGGTAAATAAAAATAATCAGCGTAAACGCTATCAATTCTCCTTAATCACATCGCGGTTCACGTTGTAATTGTTGTGAAATGGCTTACGATATTTCTTAATGTAATCAGACGGGTTTATCCCAAACAGCTTATTGAATTGTTCCCTGAAATATTTGAGATCATTTAAGCCCACCTTGTAGGCAGTTTCATAAACTGTGCTATCGGTTGTTAACAAGATCTCGGCAGCCTTACGCAGGCGGATAAAACGGATAAAACTATTTGCCGATTGCCCTGAGATTGATTTGATACGCTTGTACAAGTTAGAATGGCTCATACCAATTTCGGCAGCAAGTGTTTTAATGCTGAAATCGGGATCAGTTAAGTGCTGCTCAACTATCAGGAGGCATTTTTCCAGGAATTCCTTGTACTCCTGCGAAATCTTCAGGTCGTTTGACTTATTAAGTGTTATCTCGTTATAAAAATACTTTTGCAGGTTGTTCCTGCTCTTCAGGATACCGTTTACACGGGCTACCAGGATCTCCTTTTCAAAAGGCTTGCTGATATAGTCATCAGCCCCTCCCTCAATCCCTTTCAGCTTTATCTCAGGCGAAGAACTGGCGGTAAGCAATATCACTGGTATGTGGTTCAGTACAGGGTCTTCCTTAATACGGCTGCATACCTCAATACCGCTTAAGCCCTGCATCATTACGTCACTTATCACAATATCGGGCACAAGATGATAAACAAGGTCAAGGCCATCTGTACCGTTATCGGCCTCAAAAATCTCAAATTCGCCGGTAAAGATCTGTTTAAGGTAAGTACGGATCTGCTGGTTATCGTCAATCAGCAGCATGGTTTTAGTATCGGAGCTTAATGCTTCAGAACTTTTAGCTGCTGTAGTATTTTCAACCTCAACAGCAGCTAATTCGCCCTTATTCTCCATCAGCTCATCCAGGAATACCGAAGTTTCGGCAACATCTTCAAAAACAAATTGCTGTCCAAAATGCTCCCTCCCTTTTAACAGCGATACATGAAATACCGTCCCCTGCCCCTGCTCGCTTGTATAACTGATGCTGCCTTTGTGGTTTTCGATAAATGCTTTAACCAGGTAAAGCCCAATACCGAAGCCGCCTGCCAGGGGCACCGAATTTTGCAACTGGTAAAACTTGCCGAATAATTGATCGCCGGTACCCTCGGCTATGCCGCAACCGCTATCTTTTATTTCGATTGTGATCTTATCGTTAAAATCGGTTATCGTACAGCTTACTATGCCAAATTCCGGCGTAAACTTCAACGCGTTGGAGATGAGGTTAAACAACGCAATTTCCATTTTCTCCCTGTCGGCGTAAATCTCTATGGTATCTTTTTCGCTAATAAAATCAAACTGGATATGTTTGGTGCGTGCCTGGTGATTAAAACACAAAAACACCTCATGGCAAAGCGAAACGATATTAAGCTTTACTATTTTAAGCTTATCAGTATCGCTTTCAGCCTTTCTGAAAAGCAGCAACTGATCAACCAAACTCAGCAGGCGGCGTGCGTTACGGTAAATAATATGCAAATTGCCGGCATCATCGGTATCTTCATTTTTTCCGAACAGCATATCCTTTACCGGGTTGATGATCAGTGTTAGCGGTGTACGGAACTCATGCGAGATATTGGTAAAAAACGAAAGTTTACGCTCATTAAGCTCTTTATCTTTTTCGGCCGAAAGCTGCGCCACCTTAACTTCATATTTAAGCCTGGTTTGGCGTGCCCTGTATAGCATGTAGTAATAGGTAACAAGGCCCGCGGCAGCTATGTAAATTAAATAAGCCCACCATGTTTTATACCAGGGCGGCAGGATCTTAACCTGTAATATAGTATAATTATCAAACCATAAACCGTCCTGGTTGGATGCTTTTACCCTGAAAGTATAATCGCCGGGTTCAAGATAACGGTAGGTAGCCAATCGCTGGTTACCAACATAGTTCCAGGTTTTATCAAGCCCGTCAAGTTTATAAGCAAAGCCGCCCTTATCCGGGTAAGTATAGTTCAACGAAGCATACTGGATAGAAAATACCGACTGATCGGGCTGCAATGTAATTTGCCGTGCTTCACTAATGGCCTCGGGTAATACTGTATGATTTTTATCAAGCTCGCCAACTTCAACCTGTTTACCAAAAATCTGCAGGCCTGTTATAATAACTTTGGGCTTATAACTGCTTTGGTTTACTTTTCCGGGATCAAAAAAATTCAGTCCTTCAGTCCCACCAAAATACATCAAACTATTTGCCGCGTCAAACAAAACAGAGCCCGCATTAAATTGTCCCGCCTGCAGCCCGTCAGACTGATCATAGTTCAAAATTTTACCCGTTGCCGGATTAAGGTTTGAAAGCCCCTTGTTGGTACTCAGCCACAATGTGCCATCGGCTACTTCCTTAAAAGCAGAAACTGTATTGTTGGCAAGGCCGTTGGTTTCATTGAACTTTTTAAACGTACCATTTTTAAGATCATACGCTATCAAGCCATCCCCTTCTGTAGCTATCCAAAGCCGCCGGTGTTTATCGGCATTGAGATAAAATATTACCTGGCCCGGCAGGTTATTCTTTTCGTCGGCCGGTTTAAAATACCTGCTGAATTTCTTTTGCTTTGCATCATAAAAATCCAGACCGCCGCCATAAGTACCAATCCAAAGATTGCCTTTATCATCTTCAGTAATTGCACGTACATCATAAGCTGTAATGCCGCTGTTTGCAGGTGTGTAATTGCTGAACGTTTTGGTTACCGGATCAAACAAGCTTAAACCGCCACCATTTGTG
Source organism: Mucilaginibacter sp. A5337 (assembly GCF_059690695.1). Taxonomy (NCBI): domain Bacteria; kingdom Pseudomonadati; phylum Bacteroidota; class Sphingobacteriia; order Sphingobacteriales; family Sphingobacteriaceae; genus Mucilaginibacter; species Mucilaginibacter sp. A5337. Next base: position 561,559 of record NZ_JCAWEC010000001.1, read on the forward strand.
CCAACCCAAAGGTTTTTATGGCTGTCCTGGTAAATTACACGTACATCATTTCCTCCAAGACTTTTACTATCTGCTGCATTGTGGGCAAATGATGTAAACGAGTCTGATTTTTTGTTATAAAGCAGCAATCCCTTAGCGTAAGTACCAAACCAGGTATTGCCGTCACGATCGGTATACCCGTACAGGATGGCGTTATCAGTAATACTACCCGGCCTGCCATCGGCCTTATATTGTTTGATGAGCGTACCATTCCGGCTGGTTTTAAAAAGCCCTTCACCATCGGTTCCGAGCCATAAAAAGCCTTCCTTATCCTGGCTCATGCCGTAAAACCTTACCGGGCTCTCGCCACTGGTTTCATACTTTTTTTTAGTGATCAGCGAAAATTTCTCTTTAATACTGCTGATCATGTAAATGCCATCACCATAGGTACCTACCCAAACGTTTTTATCCTTATCAGTAAACAGGGTTTGTACCGAACGCTGGGTGAGATAAAAACCGTCATCGCCGGTTACAGGCTGTAAAAAGTAATTGGCGGTGTTGTAGTTTGGATCTGAACCTATGTTGAGCTTAAAAAGCCCTCCATCCTGCAGGCCAACAAGTAATTGCCTGTCATTATCTTCACTCAGTGATATATACCTTTTACTTTTAACACCAGGTTGATTGGCTTGTAACAAGGTAAATTTATTGGCCTGCCGGTTATAATAAACGAGGCCGCTGCCGGTAGCAATCCAAATGTTATGGAAATGATCTTCAAAAATATCGTTGATCCTGGTAGCAGGCAAATTAGGGATTTGCGGTGCCCAGCCTTCACTTTTATTGATCAGTCCGCCGTTATGCCTGAATATGTTAATGCCCCCCTCCTGCGTACCTAACCACAACAGGCCTTTTGAATCTTCAAACAAACAAATTACACGGTTACTTGCCAAACGGGGCAGATTGATTTGGGTATAGTTGTTGAAACTGGCAGTTTTAATATCAAAATATGAGAAGCCCAGGTTGTAAGATGTGATCCACAGGTTACCGTCACGGCTTTGGATGATATTACCGATGTCACTTTTTACCGACTTGTTTAGCTTGAGTTTATAGTGTATAAACTTTTCGGTGCGGGTATCCAGCTTGCTTAAGCCATTGCGCGATGATACCCAGATATTACCACGCACATCGCATAAAACCTTTTGTACATAATTACTGGCCAATGCGGTAGAATCGCCCGCGCGCGATTTAAAAACTTTAAAGGTTGTACCATCAAAACGATTAAGTCCATCGTTGGTGGCAAACCACATAAATCCCTTGTCATCCTGGGTAATACTATTAACAATACCAAAAGAAAGACCATTTTTTAACGAATAGTTGAGGATCTTGTTTTTGATTGGCGACTGGGCACGGGCCGAGGAAAAGATCAAAAAAAGAACAAAACAGACAAAGGATCCCTTTTTCATTAACACGTTGCAGGCTGTGAATTACACAAATAATTGGAAGATTAAAGCTACCTAATTAATTGTCGAAAGTACAACAATATTACAAAAAATGTAAAATACCCGTTACAGAAAAAACTCATTCAGCCTGATTATTAGAAAATTGCAACCCGGATTATAGCTAAAGCTATGGCAAAACAGGCATAATTAATTGCCGGTAATGCGCCATCACTTCATCAAAACAGATAGCCAGCCAGGCGGTATAATTGCCAGGGTTACTTTTCAATTCGGCGGCCAATTGTGGCATGGTTATGTATTTAAATGCAGATACTTCATACGGATCGGGAACGGGTAATTCATCAGTAATACCAAAGAACACATGGTCAAACTCATTTTCAATAATATCATCCTGAATTGCCGCACAGTAGATAAAAGAAAAAGCAAAGTTAAGTTCGGCGGCCATGCCCATTTCTTCCTGTAACCTGCGATTTGCTGCGTCGATATTGGTTTCGCCGGGCCTTGGGTGACTGCAGCAGGTGTTTGTCCATTTACCGCCCGAGTGGTATTTACCATCGGCACGTTGTTGCAATAACAGCTCGCCTTTTTTGTTAAATATAAAAACGGAAAATGCACGATGCAGTTTACCCTGCAAATGCGCCTCCATTTTTTCCATAGTACCTGTTTCCTGATCATCGCGATCAACCAAAATCACAGTTTCTTCTATTTTCACTCGCTATTAATTGATGTTACCTTACTTACGAGAAACGCTCGTCTCTGGCTTTTTGTTATTTTATTTTTGTTATGCGGGATAAGGCAGTGTTAATCGATGATCCGCGTTTCAGATTCTTTAAAATCGGGCAGCGGCCGTCCGGCAATTTCAAGTAATGTTCTTTCTATCATCCGGCACATGGCGTTTAAAGCCAAGTCATTATCTTCTGTTCCGAAAGGCTCCTCAATTTCATCGGCAATGGCTTCAAACGCAACAAAGGTATAAGCAATAAATACCACAATAAATGGTGTGAGCCAGCCCAGGCTGTCAACCAAACCAAAAGGCAGCATAAAACAATACAAATAAACTGTTCGGTGCAATAATACCCGGTAACTGTACGGAATAGGCGTTGAGGCTATCCTTTCGCAACCACCAACAATGTCTGATAGTTTATTAAAGTTTTCCTCAAATGCAACTTGTATGATGGAATCAATTTTACCCTGCTGCTTAGCTGTATGCACCCAACCACTCATTTCGCTCAAAAGCATGATGGGTTTATATTTAGCTGCTCCTATCCGCGATGCTAATTCAGCCGGTAACCTCTGCTCAAGATCGGCACGGGCATCGGTGCCGCGTAGCTGGTGTTTAAGACTATAAGTTAAGGTAATGAGCATTTGAACAAAATCTTTCGGTTCCTGATCATCAGGTTGATAACCTGCAGCAAAAAAAGACTGTCGCGCAAGTGAACGGGTATCATTCAGCAATGCTCCCCACAATTTCCGGCCTTCCCAAAAACGGTCATAGCTGGCATTGTTCCGGAAGCCTAAAAACAAGGCAAGCGCTAAACCAAATAAAGTAAATGGTGCTGGATTTAAAGGCACCTTGAACGAAAACAGGGAGCCATGAAGGTATACTATAATTACCGATAACACTAACAACAAACCCAGGCGGGGCAATAGTCGCGGCAGTACGGAGCCGTGCCAGATAAACAGCATCCTGAACCAATGCTCTTTCTTCCTGATAATCATGCCGCAAATTTCAACTTTATTTTCCATAAAAAAACGGATTTCCTGCTGAGGAAACCCGTTTTTCAAATTATTTAATAAAATAATGTTTTGCTTAGTTTACATCAAACCAAAGCTTTGTGGTAAGCGCATCGGCTCCCTGTGCTGCCACCGCCGACTGATAATTAGTTTTGTTTAACGATTGCTCTGTACCCGGATAAATAAACCTTACAGGTATTTTACCATTCAGGGTACCGGCAACTGCGGGTTGCAGTTGCGGATAATCAAGCCTGCGCCATTCTGTCCAACCTTCTAATCCCTGACCAAACAGGGCTAACCATTTTTGCTCGCCAATTGATTTTTTGTAGTTAGATGCGTCGTATTTAACAGCCGGCTGTGCTATATAAGTTGCAATATCTGCCGAAGCGATGCTGTATTGGGCCAACGCAGCAGTAACGGCCTGTCCGTATAATGAAGCAGCATCTTCGGTAGTAAAACCACGTGCAGCAGCCTCTGCCCTGTCAAACAAGCTTTCGGCATAGCTTAATATCACAGCCGGGGCATGCGGAGCCCTGAAATAAGTGCCCGGTTTTGAAGTTTTGGTAAAACCGTAGTTGCTGGCATCGCCCACCAACAAACCGTTTGGCAAACCAACATAGGTTTGAGGTGTGGCATCCTGTGTTTTGGCTGCATATATAGATAAACGTGGATCGTTAAGTGCAAACAGCTTATCAACTATAGTTTTGCTGATACGGTAGTCATCGCGCGTATCAAACAGATTGCTCACCGGGTTTTGATTGGGCGAATCTAAATAAACCAGCTGCGCGGTTTCAGCGTTCGAGCTGATATACGAGCCGCCTTCGGCCTGGATATCAGCCAGTACCTGCTTGGCCTTGGCCGGTTCCCTGTCCGCAATACGTAAGGCAATGCGAAGCCTTAATGAGTTCGCAAACTTTTTCCATGACGCAATATTGTTGCTATAGATCACATCGCCCGCTATGGCTTTGCCCGACGGATCAAGCGCTGTTTGAGCGGCTTTCAAATCATCTAACAGCGCAAAATAAACATCTTTTTGGGAGTCATAAGCCGGGGTAAGGTATTGATCGATATTGGTTGCTTGTTTATAAGGGATATTACCATAAGCTTCGGTCAATAAACTAAATGTCCATGAGCGCAGTACTAAGGCAACCCCTTTATAGTTGGCATTACCCTGGGCATCGGCAAGTTTGATGATCTGGTTAAGGTTTACAATACTTTTTGAATAGCCTGTACCCCAGAGTTCCTCAAACGCGCTACTGGCATAAATATACCTGTCGGGGTCGGTATATTGAATTTTAGACCAGTATTGCACGAACAGCAAACTGGCATCCATGTTATTGGCTACGCCCCAGTAGGTATCTGAAGTTGCTTTGGTAGCTGCAGTCAACAAATAATCGGGTTGCGCCGTTTGCGAGCCGTTAGGGTTTTGGTTGATCTTTAACAGATCTTTTTTGCACGATGTTACCGATAATAAAACCGCTGCGGATAATATGCTGATATATTTAATTTTCATGATGTTTTAGAATTTAAGGTTTACGTTAAAACCGATGTTGCGTACAGTAGGCAGGGTAAGGTCTTCCAGGCCCTGGCCATTGCCTGCGTTAAAGGCTGTTTCCGGATCAATGTTCGGCGCGTTTTTATGAATGATCCACAGGTTACGGCCAACTACCGAGAATGTGGCGCCCTGGAAACCTATTTTATTCACCCATTTAGCAGGTAAAGAATAACCCAGTTTCACTTCGCGAAGCTTGATGTATGAGGCATCGTATACAAATGCTTCGTCGATATTGGTGAAGCCTTTATAGTATGATTGTGCGGGGATGATGGTGGTGTTTGGCGAACCATCGGCCTTAACGCCTTTAAATATCATACCATCATTATAAACTGTTACTCCTGCAGGAGCCGCGCCGGTAACTTGTACCGCTGCTGCCGAAGTGTTGTTGCCCGGATAGTAATAGCTTAAACCACCGTTAGCTGCACCACGGCCCGGTAAAGTTGAGGCCAATACGCCGGTATAAGTACCGGTACGGTTGGTGTTTGAATAAATTGACCCGCCGAAACGCGCATCAACCAAAAAGCTCAGGTTAATGCCTTTGTAGGTAAAGCTATTGTTGATGCTTCCCAGCCAATTTGGAGTGAATTTACCCAAATAACGTTTGGTAGTGTTGAATACCGGTGTGCCGTTAGCATCAATAATGATCTGACCTGAAGCATCGCGTGTATAAGCAGTACCGTAAAGCGCACCATAAGGCTGGCCGACAGCTGCTAAGACCTGTACTGTACGATCTGTTCCGAGAACTACGTTTTGCAGACGGCCGTCAGCATCAAGCGATGCCACCTTACCCCGGTTTAACGAATAGTTGGTAGTTATATCCCAGGTAAAGCTATTCGATTTAATTGGTGTGATACCCAACTGAACTTCAACACCCTTATTGTTGATGCGGCCCCCGTTTATCACCTTATAGCCGTAACCCGTTGATGAACTTACCTGTACCGTAAGAATCTGATTAACACTATTAGTGTTATAACCGCTTACGTCTAAGTGTACCCTATCATGGAAAAAGCCCAATTCAAAACCGGCCTCCGCTGACCTCGTGGTTTCAGGTTTAAGACGATAATTCAGATAAGTAGACCCCGAACTTTGCTGCGGATTTGAGCCAAAAAGGTTTGAAGATGTGAAAACATTAATCAACTGGTAAGGATCAGCAGGTTTGCCCACTTTAGACCAACCACCTCTTATCTTCGCATAAGTAAGTACATCGCTTTTAATGTCCAATGCTTCTGACAGCACTAAACTTCCGTTAATTGAAGGGTAAAAATATGACAGCGCATCTGCCGGCAAAGTTGATGACCAATCATTACGGGTTGTGAAGTTAACGAACGCGTAATTCCGGAAACCAAGCTGGGCCGAGCCAAAATAACTGTAGGTTTTTGATTTATAATACTCATTGGTTGAAACCAACGGATCGCGGGAATTGCTCAAGGTATATAAACCTGCAACTGCAAGTTTAGGTGCCAGCTGATCATTACGCTCATTTGTTCTAACCGCTATGTTGCCGCCACCAAATACATCAAGCGAAAAATCGTTATTCAGCTTTTTGGTGTATTGTAACCTGGCTTCGGTGTTGTTTTCGTTTACACTGTAAGCATCCTCTTCGTATGAGCCAAACGGCGTCCCGTTGGTGCCGTAAGCCACTTTAATCTTACGACGATCATTATAATAATCTGTACCGGTACGGAAGTTGGCCGATAAGCCGTCGATGATCTTATAATTCAATTCGATGCTACCTATCAGGTGGTTTTTATGCTGACCAACCGTGTTTTCATAAGCCAGCCAGTATGGGTTGCTATAGTAACTGTTGTTCCAGTTAAAGGTATTACCGTTAGCATCTTTATAATTTTTAAGCCTGTTGATATCAACCTGGCGGCCAAACCATGTAAATTGCAGCATGGTACTGGTTGCGCGTTTGCCATATGCACCGGGCAGGTTATCAGCATCATCTTTACTATAATCAACAATGGTATTTACTGTCAATTTGTTATTGATACGATAGCTTGAGTTTAAAGCAAAAGAGTTACGCCCTTGTGAAGTATTAGGTACAATACCGGTTTGGTGCAGGTTATTATATGACAACCTGAAATCGCTTTTATCGCTGCTGCTTGCTATCGCGATGCCGTTATTAAGCGTTACGCCGGTTTTAAAAAAGTCTCTTACGTTATTGGGATGCGCCACGAAAGGCACAGCCTGGCCATTTGAATAAAACTGCGGGATCAGCGAACCATCCAAAGCAGGGCCCCAGCTTTCGTCAACACCATCGTTAACGCCGCCACCTTTACCATCTACATAGCTGAATTTACCATTTGAGCCCTGACCGTATTGGTTTTGATAATCGGGCAACACCTGCACATTTGAAAAACTGGTATTAGAGTTTATGGTAACACCTAATCCTTTTGCGCCTTTGCCGGTTTTAGTACGAATGAGGATAACGCCCGCCGCCGCACGTGAACCATAAAGCGCTGCCGCGTTGGGTCCTTTCAATACGCTTACCGATTCAATGTCTTCAGAATTCAGATCTGAAATGGCATTGGAGAAATCCCTTGAACCATTGGTGCCCAAAAACTGGCTGTTATCAACAATAACCCCATCAACTACAAATAAAGGTTGGTTTTCCCGTGAGATAGACGTTTCTCCACGGATGATGATACGGGATGAGCCCATATCGCCCTGGCTGTTGGTTACCTGCACACCGGCAATTTTACCAGTCAGCGCATTTACAAAGTTGGTTTCTTTAGCTTCAGAAATATCTTTCGATTTTAAACCCTGCACCGCGTAGCCCAGCGATTTTTTATCCTTTGAGATATTGAGGGCCGTTATCACTACCTCATTCAGCGAATTTGGTGCTTCAACCAAAACCACATTTAAGGTAGATGTATTTTGCGTAACAGGGATTTCCTGGGTTGTAAAGCCGATGTAACTAACCCTGAGCACATCGTTAACATTGGCATTGATGATAAACTTACCATCAACATTAGTTTGTGCACCCGTAGTTTTACCCTTAACAGATACGCTGACACCTGGCAACGGCAACCCATCTGACTTGGCGGTTACCACTCCGCTTATTTTAACGGATTGCCCCGCAACCGTTTGGACGAGAATAAAAGGCAATATAATTGCCAGTAATAGTTTGTAAATTTTTAACATGATAATTAATAATTGAGATTAATTTTTGACGCCTTACGGTACAAAAAGCATGGCTATCGCCTTAGCAGGCATAATTTGCCCGCGTTATGAATCTTTTGTAACCGTAAAGAATTGATTAGGGGATGGTAATTATTAAGCTAAGGCAAACTGCAGCAAGCCTGCACTTAAACACACCATGCATGCTGTAAAGAATTAACAGCAACAACGCATGCCTTGCATACTTGAGATGAAGAATTTGCAGGTTGACCGGCTTACCGAAAAGAAATGTTTCTTGTGTAAGGAAGTAGTTTTTGTTTTCATAAAAACGGGTATTAAATAAGTACAGATAGATTTTTCTTGATTGATAGCAGAAACAGGTTGCTATCAGTATTCTCAGTTGACAGATGCTGTTTTTTCGTTCACCAATGCGTCGACGGCTTTTAGCATTGATGCAAACTCCTGTTTATCATATAAACGGGTAAGGTAAACGATCTTTCCATCGCGGTCGATAACCACATTGCGGGTAACGCCGCTTTTTTTGTTGGCAAACCGCCCGAATATGTCAGCCCCCGGATCAAGCGCCAGCGGATAGCTGATATTCATAACCTGATGAAAACCTTTCACTTTTTCAAGCGGCTCGTCACGGTCAACGCCTATTAATACGAGGCCTTTATCTTTATAAGCCTGCCAGATCTCTTTTTCAAGATGAGGCATTTCTTCGCGGCAAACACTGCACCAGCTTGCAGTAAACTGTAGGATAACTACTTTGCCACGTAGCTGCTTCAATGAGGTTTTAGTACCATCGGTAAGCACAAGCTCAAAATCGGCCGGAGCGATATCGCCTGTTTTCACGATGTAACCGCGATCAGTATTCGGGTCGGCAGCTGCGTTTGTTTGCGCAGCAGCAAAAAGTGTTGTTATTGAAAGCAGGCAGGTAATAAGTAAATGTTTAATCTTCATTGCTACACACATTAAATTGTGATATCAACTCAATAATATTTTTTAGCAGGAAAAGTGAAAGGAGAAAAAGAATTGTGCTTATAGCCTGAACTATGCAAGGCAATAGCTTATTACATTATCTTTTCCGCCCCTATTTGGGCAGACAGGAATTAGCACCTTTATAACAGTGGGCTTACAGGTTGCTAAGACATCACAGGGCCTTTCCCTCAGTCTTTCTTGATAATAAAATATTCAAAGAACCGATTTGATGATGCAAATATATATAAATTCTACTAAAACCATAGACTTTATATAATTATTGCAATAAAATGAATTAAGCCTTCAAATTGTGCAGGCTTACCAACAGAAGTTTGTTCACTGATCAAACCAGCTGAAACCTTTTTAAACTACTTCCGTAAAAATAAAAAGTCCCTAACGCTCGCCGCCGGGACTTTTAACCTAAACTTATTTGTAGATCATTACATCTACATTGCAATAACTTAAAACAGGGTAGTATAGTTTTCCATTGTTTACAACTTACAGTTAAAAAAACACCCCGCATTTATTTAAACAGGCTCGCAAAGCTATTTTCGGTGGTTATTTTTTCAATTAAATTTTCCAGCGATTGGTAGATGTTCATGTTTAAAAATGGACCGGCACTGATCCTTTTAACACCTGCACTTTGTAAGGCTTTAAAATCCGGAAGCCCGGGCATACACATTACACTAACCGGGAGGCGTGATAAGGCTGTTATTTTTTCAATATCAGTTATTTGAGTAATACAGGGGAAAAACAAACCATGCACACCTGTATCCTGGTAAAGTTTAGTCCGGCTTAAAGCATCTTCCAGTGCATTAGGTAAACCGAGCAGGAAGGAATCGGCCCTCACATTTATAAATACCTGTACATCTGCCTTAGCCAGCAGCCCGGTGATCTGTTTAAGTTTAATCGCTAACTCATTTGCGTCAACAATACTTCGCTGGCCATCCCTTACTATCGAATCCTCTATATTGATACCGACAACGCCGATATTATATAATTTTATGATGTTATTGCAGATTGCCTCCGGTGTGTCACCATAACCTCCCTCCAGATCGACAGTTAACATCGCTGATGATGTTGCTATTATCCGTTTAATAATAAAAAGATAATCCTCAAAACTCATCTCCTCGCCATCTGCAAAGCCTAAAGAGCTGGCAACAGCCGCGCTTGAGGTACCAATTGCCTCAAAATTCAACTTATCATAAATCTGCGCGCTTTGCGCGTTCCATACATTGCCAATCTGCAAAGGTTCGGTTTTATGATGCAGGGCTAAAAATTCATTAAATCTATTTTTCATGATCTTGTTTTATTTTATGCTCAAAATTAGCCCGGGCGATATTCTAAAAATTGTATAAAACGGAACAGATTAAGGCGAAACAAGGAAGATTGTATCATAAATCAAATTGATGCCATACTGTTGCGTTACCTTTAAATTGAAATTTAGCCGATAATATTTATACAAAAGGGGGGTTAACACATTTTCGGCCTAAAAAACACTTAAATATCTGATTATAAATATTTTAAGTTAAAATTAACACTAAATTATGTTAACCCTGTTAACCCCCATTTTATTAATAAAGTTAATTAAACAGAAATTATATATCGCTTAAGTATCTAAAAACAAAAAGAAGCTGATCATTATGATACAGCCTCTTTTTGTTTAAGATGGAGAAAATCATGCTACAAGATTAGCTTCGGCTCCGAAAGCATGATCGATGATAATTTTCCAGCTACCATCAGGTTGCTGTTTCATCAACTCGATACCCTTTGCGGCCACTTGCGTTTTGCCATTGTCTGTAACGCTCCACTCCGACCGGCCCACGGCTACATCGCCCGATTGCAGGCAGTATACGGTTTTAATTTCCATTACCCCCGGAACCGCGCAGATGCTTTTAACGGCTTCTTCAAACTGGGCCCTTCCGGATACTTCTTTTCCGGGTTCTGGGAAAATAATGCCGTTGGCATCATACACATTCATAACTACATTTACATCTTTGGTGTTAAAAGCTGCCGCAAGTACTGCGTGCACTTCCTGTGGTGTTTTTGCTGATTTCATTTTATTGTTTTTTTATTATCAGCAAAGCTATGCGGCTTGAACAGGCAAAAATTGTATAAAACGGAAGTGCATTAACTACCGGCCAATACCTGGTTTATAGGCGATGCCTGAGCAGCAAATGAGTTAGGGGTAAAACCTGTAAAAAGTTTAAATTCCTTTATAAAATGCGCCTGGTCAAAATACCCTGCGCTGTAGGCTACGTTGGTGAGTTTTTCTTCGTTAGCGCTAACCAGGCCAAGGCTATGCTGAAAGCGGTTTATTTTATAAAACAACTTTGGCGGCAAACCGGTATACTGCGAAAAAAGGGTATTTAAATGCCGGGCGGAGATATTATGACGGCTTGAAATCGACAGGATATTATCGTCGCTGTAGTTCTTTTTAAGATTGCTTACAATATCTCCGATGAATTTGATCTTGGAATGTTTTTTTTCAGATGCCGATAAACGGCTCCACAAATAATCTTCAATCAGGGCGACTTTCGCATTCAGATCGGCGGTTTCCAGCAGCTTTAAATAAAGTGTTTTTAATTTAGGGCCGAATACCTGTGTGGCATCAACAATTTCGTTATTAAATTCTGAAACGTTTTCATCAAAAAAATAAGCTGCCGAGTGCGGGTAGAAACGAAAACCCAGCATAATATTTCGCCCTACCGATTGTATGGCTAATGGTTTGGTGATCTGTCCCCAAAGCTCCACAGGAGGAGTGGTGAAAAATGTGTCACCTTTCTTTGATTTCCAGTTTCCGGCACCAAGGTTAAAGATCACTTCCATGGTACCGCTCGGAAACACGATATCATCATAGCTCCTGTCCGAATCGGATTCGTACATGTAGAAGCACTTGATATAAGGCTGCAGCCTCGGTTCCGGAAGCATCTCTTTGAAAACCATTATTACAAATATAGGATACTATCGTGGCTCCTGAATTGTAAAAAACGGAACAAAAAATAAGTTATCGGCTTGTGAACTGCTACGGAACGGTTTTAAAATAGATAATGGTTTATGACTATGGATAAATTCATTGCCGTTGACTTTAGTCGACGGAATAATGATTATAAAACAAACGGCTTCAGCCAAAATACCGCGCGGACATTGGGGCTAAAGCCGTTTGTTAGTTTCTTTAACCGTTGACTAAAGTCAACGGCAATGAATAGAAGTTTAATTTAAAAATAGTCTCTAAGCAGATCGTGCGATAGTTTAAAGCAACTTACCGCTATCCCATAACAGGGTTTATTTTTTTACGTGTACCGGTTTTATACCTTCATGTGTTGGCTCCACCTGTTTAATCAACCCATTACTATCAAATTCCATTTTATCAATACATACTTCACGGTTATATCCTGCAGCATCGCCCATAGTAATTCCTTTGGGATAATTGAAGCGGTGGTAAACAATATACCACTCATCCGTGCCCGGAATCTGGATCACCGAATTATGGCCGGTGCCGTAAATACCTTTAGCTGCATCTTTAGCAATAACCGTGTTTTGTTGAGGAATCTCAATTGGCCCCAAAGGAGATTTAGAAGTACCATAATGCACGCTATAATTAGGGCTACGGGTATCATTTTCCGACCACATGAAGTAGTAGGTGCCATTACGGTAAAACACGTAGGTACCCTCATTATAGTGGGCATACGGGGTTAGGATTTTAGTGGTGCCCGGTTTTAACGAAACCATGTCATCATTTAATTCCGCCACGGCCATATAGCCATTGCCCCAGTACAGATAGTTCTTACCCGTTTGCGGATCGGCAAAAACATCTGCATCGATCTGCTGTCCGCCTTTAACACCTTCAGGTAATTGTGCCACCAAAGGCTTACCCGAATCGGTAAATGGCCCCGCAGGATCATTTGCGGTTGCAACCCCTATTTTTTGAGCAGCAGCGAAATAGTAAAAATACTTATACTCTCCGCCAATCTTTTTTTCGATGATGCAAGGCGCCCAGGCATTCTTTTTTGCCCAGCTCACATCCTGCGGCAAATCAAGGATCTTGCCCTCATCCTTCCAGTTAACCATATCATCAGAAGAAAAAGCCTTAAAATACTTGCCCGACCAGCCGTCAAAACCATCACTGGTTGGATAGATATAAAACTTGCCTGTTTTTTCGGCATACAAGATCTCCGGATCGGCATAATATCCTGCTATAGCCGGGTTATGGGTTTCCTGGGCAGTAACCTCAAAAACCTGCGCTTTTTTATCAGTTATAGTTACCGAATATTTAACCGGGCCTTTTGTAAAATCCTGAGGTTTTACAGGGCTGACAGTAACACCTGGAAACAAGGTAAACTGCGGATCAAATGATTTTAAACGCGTACCCGGTTTTACAGGCAGGTAAACTTTATGGCCTGCTGTATCCAAAACAATATTGATAGTTTTAATCTGCTTGTTAACCGGTGAAAGTACTACGTCTTCCGGTGTTTCCCATTTGGCTGTTAACGCAGCCGCTTCTTTTGAAGTTATTGGCATCACGGTACCATGGCGCGGATGAAAGTTCATGGACACCTCGTCATCAATCAGTTTAAAATTTTCGAGGTCGGTTGTCCTGGTAAACTGGTATTTACCTTGCGTATACATATCGTACATCAAAATATACCCGCTGCCATCGTTTAATTTAAAGGTACCTGCCCCCTCTACCGGGTCTTTGGTTTGCTGTACGTATTTATCCCGTAATACATATCCGGAAGTTAGTTTATCCGATACGGCTATTTTTATCCCCGCACCCGATCCTTCCGTTTTAAAGAACAGGTAATATTTATTGTTCTTATAAACAATATCGCCATCGATACAAGCTCCCCCATCGGGCTTAAAGAAAAGTTGTTTAGGTTCTGTTTCCAGCCCCGTAAAATCCTTATTGGCATAAGCATAATAGATCTTGTCGGCCTCTTCGCCAAAGCGCATCGACCAGTAGATCATATATTTTTTTTCCTGCGGATCGTAAATAGTTTGTGGTGCCCAAACCCTGTTTACACCGGCAAATTTTTCATAAAGTTTGGTAATATCAATTGTTTTCGAGGTCCAGTGTACCAGGTCGGTTGATTTTAACAATACCATCGAATAATCCGGCCCCCAACCATATTTTTCGGTATTCATATCAGTTGCTACCATGTAGAAAGTTTTACCATCGGCAGCGCGCATAATATGAGGGTCACGTACGCCACCGGTAGCACTGATATCCGCCGAGTTTAAAACAGGGCGATTGTTGTTCAGCGCACGGAAATGATACCCATCATTACTCAAAGCAAAACGAATTTCTTCACCACCTTTACTGCCTGTAAAATAAGTAAAGAGGTAGGCACTGAACTGATTGTTTTGTACAGATTTTTTGTTCGTTTGTCTTTGCTTCTTTACCGCCTTATCATTACTTGATTGCGCAATGGATACGGAATAAAAACCGATCAAAATGCCCAGTAAAACTATTCTTCTCATGTATATATTTGTTATTGGTTCAAGTTGTTAATTGAATTTCTGTACTCCTTTGGTGCTCACCTTTTTGATATTGCCATCCGCGTCAAAATTTAAACTGTCCAAACACAGCTGCCTCAACACAAATGATTCCTTTTGAGGAAAAATGCGGTGATATAAAATATAACGTTGTCCCTTTTCAACAAATGTGGTATGGTGACCGGGCCCTATCACGGTACTATCGGCTGAGGTATTTAATATAACCCGGTGCTCATCTTCCTGAAAAGGGCCAAGCGGACTGCTTCCCCTTGCATAACCTACCTGGTAAGTTGCATCAATGGCTTTTCCCTCCGAAAACATGAGATAATAGGTTTGGTTACGTTTCACCATATGTGTACCTTCAAAAAAGTGAGGCGTGGTGATATCTTTGGGCGTTCCGTCAAACGAAACCATATCATCCTTTAGCTTTACAGCCATACAGTGCCCGTTGATCCATTTATAGCCGGATCCCCAATAAAGATATACGCTGCCATCGGTATCAATAAAGCAATCCGGATCAATATTATGCACGTTGGGGTAATCGGTAGATTTAACCATGGGCGTATTGTCGCTTTTTAAGTTTTTCCAGGGACCAAGCGGTGTATTGCTCACGCCTCCCCAAACCTCGCCCCCTACGGCTACATACATGTAAAACTTATTGTCTTTGCCCTTTACTACCGATGGCGCCCAAACCATTTCGTTAAGAGCCGTTGGACTGGTACAGGCTTGTTTGGTAGGCCAGTTGATGTGATGCCTGGTAAACTTGATGAAGTCGGTAGTTTCCAGCACAGCCAGTTCCTTATCGCCCCAGGGATCAATTGTGGCATAAATGAAAAAATGGCCCTTATCTTTTACAATAGTTGGATCAGCAAAATATCCACCGGTTATTGGATTAGGGATCATTTGCTTTTGCGCACGCGAAGCCGTACCAGCCAAAACAAGGATAAAAAGGAGAAACAGGCGCTTGGTCATATTGGTAAAATAAAAACATTTCAATATTAAGTGTTATTTTAACAATTAACTAATTTTTCATGATTTTATCTCAATTATTTTCCTTGTTTTTCTCTCAGAGGCTGTTTAAAAACGATTGTTTTTAGATGTAGAGACGCATCACATGCGTCTCCTGCGTGCAATTTCCGACGGAATTAGAAGATTTGAATCGCCTGTCCACCGGGAGACGCATGTGATGCGTCTCTACAAAAAACTTCTTTTACTGGTCGAAGTTTAGCGATAGCGTAACTTCGTCCTGAAATGTGTTAAGCTTTCAGCTTAACTGCACTTCAACTTACTTTTCTATCGCGCAAGCAGGATGCTTGCCGTGTTTTAGGACGAAGTTACGCTATCGCTAAACTTCGACCAGAGAAAGAGCCTGAGGAGACACAAGAAATATTTTTACGTAGAGACGCATAATTGCGTCTCCCAAAGGACAAGCCGCTTTGCAAGAGATTTAACTGACTTAACCGGCATACGGGAGACGCAATTATGCGTCTCTACATTCAAAATCCTCAAACTTAAACAGCATTCAAGCTTATATCTTCAGAAATATCTTATTGCGATATAAAAAATACAACAAGGCAAGCTGCACAAATACGATGGATATAGCCGCCCACACAGGTTGCCAGCTTTGAGCGAGATGACTGATAATTCCTCCGAAGAAAAAATTGGCGGTATGCTGAAAATCAACCATCCCTTCAGATGCCAGGTAGATCAGGATAGAGTTTACCCCAATAAGCACAAAGGGAAAAGCCCATTTTTTGTACCCGGCAACATCTATCACCAGGTAAAATACCGAAAGGAAAACCAAACTCCATCCGCCTACAAACAAGACAAATGAACTTGTCCATAAACGTTTATTTATTGGGAAAGTAAGGTTCCAAAGCATCCCCAAGCCGATAAATAAAATGCCGGCTGCTAATAAGCAAACGCCCTTTTTCCACATTGGCCATTTTGCGGATTCAAGCTTCAGGAACTGGCCTGTAAAAATCCCAAGCATGGCTGTACCGATAGCCGGAATGGTGGATAATATGCCTTCCGGGTCATGTACTTTATCGTGCAGGCGACCAGGAAGCAATAAACGATCAATATAGGATTCCAGGCTACCGTTCATGGTTAAAACCCCTGCCCCGTAACCGGGCACCGGGATCAGTTCCATGGCTGCCCAATAGCCCAGTAGTAAAACGCCAAACCATAAAAGTTGGCCGCGCGTGTTAAAATTCAGGTAAATAATGCCTGCAAAAAACCAGGCCAAACCGATACGCCCAAGCACACTCGCAAACCGGGTATTTTCCAAACCATTAAACTTAAACAAACCGTTAACAACCACCCCTAAAAACAGCAGGATAATGGTACGCCTGATCATGGAACGATAGATTTCGCCTTTGGCGGCAGATGGTAACAAATATGGATAAGCCACCCCGTACTTAGCTGCTTTACCGCCCATTGAATAAGGCATAGAAACCCCTGCAATAAACAAAAACAAGGGAAAGATCATATCATAAAAAGTAATACCATTCCATTCGGTATGGTGCAGTTGCCCCGACATCCATACCATAATCGGCCAGCCGGTGGCTTTGGCAAGGGCATGCACTACCCCTTCCCCACTCATAATCCAAAACATATCAAATCCACGAAGGGCATCCAACGATAACAACCTCGCAGGCTTCGCTACAATATTTCCAGTTTTAGTTGTTGATGTATCCATTACTTAAGATCGTTACCCATGTTTGTTCTGTATTTTTTATATAACTGTTGTGCAATAGCTGTGCTGCTGCCGACAGGAGCAACAGGATACGTTTTGGATGTATTAACCCATTGCCATTCCCAGTTACTTATTGATTTATCAAATAGCTTAAAATCAGGCTCCTTACCTGTTTCCATTGATCCTTTCAGTAACTCAAAGAATTTTTGCCAGCGTACCTTGTAAAAATCATTGAGCAAACCACTCCATTGCCTGCATGAGTATTCATGCAGCGGACTATCCGCATCTCCCCAAAGTGTTATCAGGTTGCGGGCATTTTTTTCGTAAAGTGCTTTTTCACCGGATGTTGTTCCCCAATTACGGGCATCGGCTATCCAGGGGCCAAGCATAAAATCTTTGCGGGTAGCCAGCAGCTTATCCATATCGGCTATCAGGCTAAGGTATTCGGTAGTATACCTGCCAAAAGCTTTATCATCTTTATCATGGTAAGCTTTTATCCATTTTAACTGGAGCGGCCGGCCATAGTTAGCCAGCACCTGTCGGGTTACATCAACCAGGTCATAATTAAAACCACTACTTTGTTTACATGCAGGTATGGCAGCAATCATTTTGTCCCAGGCAGGCAGCAGGTCTTTCCGGTTATAGTTTAAGCGGGTACGGGTCCATATTGCCGCCGAATCAAGCGTGGGCCTTCCGGTGATGATCGACTCAGCCCCATCACGGATATCCTTACCGTTGAAAACAGTGGTCCTGAGCGTTTGCCAGGCATCCTGCGCGTCCTGGCTTTTCACCCCATAACGGTTAAATAAGTATCCCGGAAGCCATTGATCAAGATCAATAGGTTTCTTTTGCCAGGTATTTTGCGTCATTAACTCATAAAGCACAGGGGTTTGCTCAATAGCCTCCATGGTTAAGCCAATGCCCACCATACGACCCGATTTTGGATCGTTAAGAGCCCCGGCAGGCTGTGCTGCTACCGCCTCTATCCTGCCAAATAAACTGTTATTACCTCCGTAGTTATGCAGCATATTCCAGATCCAGGGCTTACCGTAAAACGCCTCAGTTCGCTTCCATATCGGTTCATAGTCGGTATTGAGGTCAAGTACTATCATGTGGTCATCAGGCACTGCATTCAGTAATGCCTTGATCTGTTCGTTTTGCCAAAATTTACGGTCGCTGAAAAACAGCCAGCCCTGCATTACCCAAACAGCTTTCGGATCTGCCCCTTTCATACCGTCATAAACCCTGGCGCTTAGCTCCGACAAAAATTTCGGATCATTTGAAGGCGGCTCATTCTCATTAAAAGTATCGGCAGAATACAAATGATCGGTACCATAAACTTTAGTTTGTTCCTGTATAAATTTCTTGCCGATCTCTGCAAACAACGGATCTTCCGAATCAAGGATATAAGTATCGGCAAAGCCGTTATTCCAGTTGGTTTGTTTCAGTTTGGCATTCGGGAAATGTGTTTTAAACGACGCCGGCACGTGCCCTGTAAATGCAGGAAGCACCGGTTTTATTCCCAGCTCACGCTCGCGCCGCAATATTTTAACCTGTAAATCCTTATGACCGGTTATCCAGCTTGTGGGCAGTGGCCCATCCCATTTATCTATGTTCCCCATATAAAACCAGCCAAAATAGGCGGGGCCGGTAAAAAAGTCCTGCATATCTTTATTACTAAAGCCCATGCTTTTATAAACTTTATCCCATATGTACTCCTGCCCGGTTATGGCCAGTGGCATATTGATTCCGTGAAGGGCCATCCAGTCAATTTCTTTTTCCCATCGTTTCCAGTCCCACCAGCTCATACTATAGCTATAGGTGCAATAGTTAAGGTAGTACCGGTATTGGTAAGGGGTAGTTTTATGGATCTTTTTGGCCGGTACAGGCAAATGCACAGGAAGGTTCAGATTTGTACCATTCCATGTGATCTGGCAATGCGCATATTCGGTGAGGTAATAATATAAGGCTGATGCCACCGCGACACCGTTATTGCCCCGTAATATGATCTTTCCTTTATTTCCTTCCACTTCAAAAACGTCTCTGGCTTCACTTTCAGCGAGCGGCTGAACAATAAAATTTTGAGCATAACCGGGCACCACCCGTTTAATTAAAGCATAAGAAGATGGTACATGCAACTGTGCCTGAGTACTGATTATTCCGCCGAATATACTGCACAGCAGCATGCAAATGAAAACCTTTGATTTACCTGTCATTTACTTTGAATATTTTATAAGATCACTGAGTTTTTAGAACATCGACCGATGATTTTTGATTTTTTTTATCGCGAACTCACATGATGTACAATATCAGGGCAATAAAAGCAAAAAAAGGCATATTTCATTGCAAATACTTCAAATAATCAAAAAGGAAAAATCGCTTTAAAACTGATGTTTCGCCCAATGTTATAAATTCCAAGGTGCCCGTTTGGTGACGACTGGTAGTATTCAAAATATTTTAAACGGTTGAGGTTGGATTGATAGGCTTTATCAAACAAATTATCTACCTGCAAAAAAAGCTCACAAATGGTTTTGTCCGATTTATTTTTTACAGACGCACCCGCTCCGATATTAAACATGGCATAGCCGGGAGTTGCTGTCTCCGTATTATCCAAAGCATAAAAGCGGTTTTGTGTAGTGTAGGCATCCATTTCAGCCTTAAAGTAAATCTTCGAAAAAGCGCCATAGGCTTTCTGCAGGTTCGCCTTAAACTCTGACCGGATATGTAATGGAGGGATAAATGGCAGATATTTAGCTGCACCGTTAGATTCATCAATGAGTTGTTTGTTTCCGTTGATCCCTGTTACATAAGCCAGACTATTATTAAAAGCGAGCCATTTAACATTTTGCGGATGTACATTCACTGTAAACTCTGCACCATACAAACGGGCACTGCTTTGCTGATACTGATAGGTGCTGTTACCCGGCACAATTACTACGGGGTTGCCATTGGCGTCGGTTAGTTTAGCCTGGTAAATGTAATTGTTGATATGGTTATTGAACAGCTCGGCAATCAGGTCAACATCCTTCAGGTAAGCAATGAAACCCAGGTCCTCCTGCAAGCTAAACTCGGGGTTAAAGCTGCGGTTGCCTAAATATACAATGTGCGCACCGGGGTCAAGCCCGTTGGAGCCAATTTCGGTAATATTGGGGGCACGGTATCCCCGCGCTATGTTAGCCTTGAACAGTAAGCGTTCGCTGATATTGTAGGTTATCCCCAAACTCCCCGAAACACCCTGATAAACATGCCTGAAGGCCGGAAATTGCAAATGCGCACCTGATGTATCCGGTAGTTTCACATGCTGCTCAAACCCGTTTTTAGGGTTCGGCCCAACATAAAAATCATTCCAACGGATGTGCCGGTTATCATACCTCAGGCCGCCCGAGATATCAACTTTTCCAATAGTCTTTTTGGCGAACAGGAAAGTCCCGGCGTCAAACAGGTTATAATCCGGGATTGGAAAATCTGTTGCCGCCTTACTGCGGTTGGTCTGATACATACCATTTACGCCGAGGGTACTTTCTATACCTGCTATGGTTGGCAAATTATATTTCAGATCGTAATTAAGGGTGTTAAGCACCACATACAATCCCGGCTGATCCGCCAATGTAGGGTGGTTATATTCCCTGCGGATGCTTTGCTGCAAGCCGAGCGAAGCATTGATGCTACTGCCTTCGCCCAGTTTAAACTCATTGTGCGAATAGATCCGGTAATGCTGAATGCGCTGATGCAACGGGGTTATACCGTACGATCTTAACTCATCATCACTTACAATTGGCCGGTGCCTGATATTATCAGTGCTACTTTCCGCTATCTGTTTGGTAAACTGCCTTGTAAGCGAATCCCTGCTCCCATCAGGAATTTCCTGCCGGTTGTCATAAACAGTTGCCGCAATTTGCGAGTACCCCCAGTTTCTATCAACCCTGGCCATGCCCGATAGGTTGTATTCGCGGAAACCGGTGTTGTATACATAGCCGTCAATGCTGTTGTGGTAGTCATGTGCAGCTTTCGCCGTTGCCCTGAAGGCATACCGCCAATCGTTTTTTTTGTATGATAAGCCCAGGGAGGTACCTATCATGCCGTTATTGGTATGGTAATCGATAATATAATCTCCCCGTAAAACACTGTTTTCGCCGACCGGCAGGTATGGGATCATGTTGATCACTCCCGCCAGCGCATCCGAGCCATAGGTTAAACTTGCCGGTCCTTTTACCACTTCGGCGCGACCAATGCCGTATTGATCTATCTCAATACCATGTTCATCGCCCCATTGCTGCCCTTCCTGGCGCACGCCATCATATAACGTTAAAACCCGGTTGTAGCCTAATCCCCTGATAAACGGTTTAGAGATATTAGGCCCGGTAGTAACCGCGTTAACACCCGGTACTCCCTTTACAATGGCATCAATAATGTTGTTGTTGACATTCTGATCCATTTCCTTCCGGGTCATCACCGCAATGGGTATTGGATTACTGCGCAGCTCGGTTTTACGCGATACCCCGGTCACCGTTACCTCATTCAATTTGGAGCTGCTTTCTTTAAGATTCCCGTTCAATAAAGTTGCCTCATCGGGTTTCACACTCACATTGTAACGCTCGGTAACATACCCAATATTTGAAAATACTATAATATACGTACCTGCCGGCACATTTTTTAAATGGTAGTATCCCTTATCATTTGTAGTGCCTCCAATTGAGGTACCTGTAAGGACAACGGTAGCAAAAGAGAGCGGTTCACTGCCGGCTGTCAACTTCCCCTTAAGGGAACCTTGTTGTGCCGAAATAGTTATTGAGATCAGTAAAAAGTATAGTAAAGGTAATAATTTCATTTTATTCGTTTTAACGCATTATAAATAATACACAAAGCAAATAAAAAAAATTAGTCTTACCTAATTTTAATATTAAAGTTTATAAAATTCTTATCAATGTCATTCCAAATAACACCGAAACTATAAATTGATAACTATCTGCTAATTAAACAATCTTTTTATGC
The DNA here is from genome assembly GCF_059690695.1 of Mucilaginibacter sp. A5337. Taxonomy (NCBI): domain Bacteria; kingdom Pseudomonadati; phylum Bacteroidota; class Sphingobacteriia; order Sphingobacteriales; family Sphingobacteriaceae; genus Mucilaginibacter; species Mucilaginibacter sp. A5337. The sequence goes on from NZ_JCAWEC010000001.1 coordinate 583,571, forward strand.
TGGGCTATAGATGGCTGCTGAGGAGAAAAAGCCAGCATAAAATCTTCTGCCCGCTTAACCATATGTTCTGAGCCGATAAAAATGGCCGAACGCTGGTGAAGTTCATTAACCTCCAAATCGAGGATCCGCTCATAACCTGTAGACGCTAAACCGCCTGCCTGTTCAACAATAAAGGCCATTGGGTTACATTCATAAACCAATCTTAGTTTGCCGTTTGGATACTGCGCAGTAGTTGGATACAGGAATATGCCGCCCTTAATCAGGTTACGATGGATATCGGCGATCATCGATCCGGTATAACGCGAGGTATAAGGCCGGTTAGTAGCCTCGTCCTCAACCTGGCAATATTTGATATATTTTTTTACGCCTAAAGGAAAGTGCGTATAGTAACCTTCATTGATCGAATATAAATTACCCTCCTTAGGCATTTTAATATTGGGGAGCGACAGGCAAAACTCCCCTATTGATGGATCAAGTGTAAAACCGTTAACTCCCTTGCCAGTTGTATAAACCAACATCGTCGATGAACCATAAATTACATAACCCGCTGCAACCTGCTCTGTGCCTTTCTGTAGCACATCTTCCAGGGTAGCTTTTCCTTCGGCAGATTTACGGCGATAGATAGAAAATATGGTACCCACACTTACATTCACATCAATATTTGATGAACCATCCAGCGGGTCAATAGCTACAATATATTTAGCATGCTTAGAGATTTCTGATTCTATAAGGATGGGTTCATCATTCTCTTCAGAAGCCACAACACAGCACTCACCTCCACTGCGTAAGGCCGAAATAAATTGCTCATTAGCGTAAACATCCATCTTTTTCTGCCGCTCGCCATGAGAGTTCACAGAGTCGGTTTCGCCGATAATATCAATAAGCCCTGCTTTGCTGATCTCACGGTTTACAATTTTCGCGGCAATGCCTATATCCCGCAAAAGCCTTGACAGTTCGCCTTTAGCAAAAGGGAAATCCGCTTGTTTCTCTATAATAAATTGTCCTAACGTTTTTACTACTTTCATGCGCGTGTGTATTTGTTGGTTAACAGAAATATTAAAAAAATCCCCGTATCTGGCCGGGTGGTTTATAATTACAATGTAGCGATCTGGTCAATCATGGATCAGGGCGTTAGTAGCTATTCAGGCGGCTAAAACTTTGCCCTATTCTCTCATAATCACCTTTTTTGCTAAGTTACCGGCCTTTTGTTACCGAACTGTCATGCCCCGTCTCCCCGCATTTTGGTGATCATTTACCATCATTGCTATCCATAAAAGCCAATTACAGGCAGATCATATCACAATAACTCACCAACAGATACCTTTTGATAATATCGTACAATAACTTGATAACGGTTGGATGAAAACGGGAGATGGCATTATCCATCTTTGTTTTATATCAAAACCAATTAAAAAGGCCTGTTATTATCATTTATAAGTATATGCCGCAAATTGAACATCCTTATCGCGACATCACTATCCGGTTTCCGGGCCAGGTAATTGTTGGCAAAAACTCGCTTTTGAAATTAACTGACGAGGTTATTAATAGCAGGTATAAATCTGCTTTGATCATTACCATCAGTCCACTGTTAAGTAAGCTCGAACTACTTTTAACTCAGCTTAAAGAAGCCGGCGTTGCAGTTTATGTTGATACCTCTATAATAAAGGAGCCTTCGTTTGGAGACTTTGAAGATCTGCTTGCATCTGTAAAGCATACTGAAGCCGACGTGATCGTAGGCATTGGCGGTGGCAGCGTACTTGATATAGCCAAACTCATAGCTGCGCAGATAGACAACGACCAAACCCTGGCAGATATAACAGGAATTGGCCTGCTTAAAAATCGTACTAAAAAACTGATCTGCGTGCCTACAACAGCAGGTACAGGCAGCGAAGCATCGCCCAATGCCATATTGATAGACGATGCCGATAATCAGAAAAAGGGGATCATAAGCCCATACCTGGTTCCGGATGTAGTGATCATTGATCCGGCATTGATGATTAGTCTCCCGCCGGAAGTTACTGCTGCTACCGGTCTTGACGCGTTAACCCATTGCCTTGAGGCTTATACCAACTTATATGCGCATCCACTTATCGATATGTATGCGCTTGAGGGGATCAGGCTTATCGCCGCAAATTTGGTTAAAGCAGTAAATGATGGTACTGATGAGGACGCCCGCACACAATTGGCCATTGGCAGTTTAATGGGTGGATTTTGTTTAGGTCCGGTTAATACAGCCGGCGTGCATGCGCTCTCCTACCCATTGGGCAGCCTGTATCATATTGCACATGGCTTGTCAAATGCGTTATTACTTCCTTTTGTAATGGAATATAACATTCCGGCGGCTCCGGAACGATATGCCGCCGTTGCCCGTGCATTGGGTTGTAATAGCAGTATCAATGATTTTGAAACGGCGCAGGCCGGAGTTGAAAAGATCAGGCAGCTGATCAATGAATGCAGAATCCCGGCAAGTTTAAAAGAGATAAACATAGATAAAAATACCATACCGCAAATGGCCGCCGATGCCATGAAAATTACGCGCTTGCTTAAAAACAATCCGCGACCAATAAACATAGATGACGCTGTTAACATTTACGAGGCTGCTTATTAAAACATACTAATGAAACAAAAAAAGAAATATAATGGCCTGGTGGTGCCATCAATTACACCACTTACCGACAATTACAAACTTGACCATGAAGCTGTTGAAAAAATATTCGATAATATTTTCAATTACGGCGGTGTACCTTTTATCCTGGGCACCACCGGCGAATCTGCTTCATTACCAAACGATGTTAAGCTTGACTTTGTTAAACTGGCAACATCAGTGAGGCAGCCGGGCAGGTTGCTTTACGCAGGCATTTCATCAAACTGCCTGGCCGATTCTATTGAGCTGGCCAAACGTTGTGCAGATGAAGGTATTGATGTTGCAGTTGCCCATTTGCCTGCCTATTTCACTTTAACCGAATACGAAATTAAAACATACTTTGAAACCCTGGCCAATGAAGTACCTATCCCGCTGATAGTTTACAATATCCCGGCCACTACCAATGTATCTATAAACCTGAACCTTCTCGATGAATTAAGTTATCATGATAATATTGTGGGTACTAAAGATTCTGAACGAAACCATGACCGTTTAAAGGATTCACTCAGGCTATGGGCTGGCAGGGCCGATTTCAGTCATTTTTTGGGCTGGGGAGCACAATCAGCCCACGCGCTGTTTACAGGAAGCGACGGACTGGTGCCAAGCACCGGAAACCTGTTCCCGGATATTTATTATAAAATGATTGTCGCGGCCGATAACAACGACGAAGCTGCTGCCCTGCAATTGCAGAGACACTCCAATTTAGCTGGAGATATTTACCAGGGCAAACGCCTGCTGGGCGAATCGTTGGCAGCATTAAAATCCTTAATGCAAAGCGCCGGATTATGTCGTTCGTACATGATGCCCCCGCTGTTGAAAGTTAGCGATACTGAGGCAGCCGATCTGCAAAAGAAACTGCAAAGTATGCTCAATGTTGAAAACCTTAGCCTGCCGATATACCAATGACAGCCGAAAAACCGATCATAGCAATAACAATGGGCGACCCGGCCAGTATTGGCCCTGAAATAGCCGTTAAAGCTCTGCTTACTGAAAGATTGTATGATATCTGCCGTCCGGTGATCATTGGCGATACCGGCGTATTTTTTGATATTGTAAAAAGACTGGGCTTAGATGCACGCATCAACTCGATAAAAGATATCCGCAAGGCAAACTTTGAGTTTAGCAAACCAGATGTTTACGATCTGCAAAATGTAGATATGGAACAACTCAGGTTTGGCGAGATCTCGGCAATGGCGGGCAATGCTTCTTTTGAAGCCGTTAAAAAAGCTATTGAACTGGCAATTGACGGCGAGGTTGATGCTACCGTAACCGGCCCTATCAACAAAAAATCAATTAATGAAGCCGGGCACCACTTTGCCGGGCACACCGAAATCTACGCACATTATACCGGAACAAAAAAATACGCCATGCTGCTGGTTGAGCATAACATGAAGGTGATCCACGTATCCACCCATGTTTCCTTAAGGCGGGCATGTGATCTGGTTAAAAAAGACCGCATCATTGAAGTAATTGAATTGCTGCAGGACGGCCTCATCTCTCTGGGCGAGAAAAACCTAAAGATTGGCGTAGCCGGGCTTAACCCACATGCCGGTGACTCAGGTTTGTTTGGTACCGAAGATGATTTGGAGATTCTGCCTGCTGTACAGGAAGCTTTAAAGTTAGGCTATGATGTTGAGGGCCCTGTGCCTGCCGACACCTTGTTTTCTAAGGCATCAACCGGGTATTATGGCGGCGTAGTTGCTATGTACCACGACCAGGGGCACATCCCCTTTAAGCTTAGCGGCTTTAAATGGAATGCCGAAAAACAGCAAATGGACAGTGTAAAAGGTGTTAACATCACTATGGGGCTGCCTATCATCCGTACATCGGTTGATCATGGAACAGCTTTTGAAATTGCAGGTAAAGGCGTTGCCAGCAGCGATGCAATGATACTGGCTATTGAGTCGGCGGTGCAGTTGAGCAAAAACAGGATAAAAGCATAAGCTATGATTGCTGTAATTGCAGATGATTTAACAGGAGCTGCTGAACTGGCGGGTATAGGCCTCAACCATGGGTTAAGAACCGAAGTGAGTACTACTGTTGATGAACACTGCGACGCAGATTTGCTCATTATCGCCACCGACACGCGTTCCCTTTCCGTAATTCAGGCAAAGGAAACTGTGTATAAACTTACTGTTCAGTTGCAACAGCTAAAACCCCGGTTTATTTTCAAAAAGATAGATTCTGTTTTACGCGGACACATTATTGAGGAATTGCAAAGCCAGTTAACCGCTTCGGGTTTAAAAAGGGCATTTATTGTTCCAGGCAACCCCCATCACTCTAAAAAGCTTATAGGTGATACGTTTCACTATAATGGCGCCCCTATCCATCTTAGTAATTTCGTTAATGATCCAACCTTCCCTGCCTTAAGCTCAAATATTATTGAATTGTTGAGGGCTGATGGAAGTATCTCATTGATAAAAAAAGCGGACAGGCTACCGTCGACAGGAATTATTATAGGAGCGGCCGAAAATGAGGATGATCTTAAATATTGGATCGGCAAAACAGATAGCGAAACTCTTTTAGCGGGCTCGGCAAATCTGTTTACCACGCTGCTTGAATCATTAACAACTCCGCAAAAGGTTAAAACCCTCGACCCGGAAACTACGGGCAGGCGGTTGTTTGTATTTGGCAGCACATTTTACCAGGGCAAGCTAAACCTTAACGATGGAAGGCACAACAACATCCCGGTGCATTATGTGCCCGCGGCAACCATCTGCGCCGAAACCAGCGGCGATAATGTGCATGCTCTTTTTGCCAGCCATGTCGCATCCAGCATTATAGCGGGAAACAATGCCATCATCGCCATAAACCCCGATTTTATTAAGGACATTAAAGTAGACCCAATATTACTGAGCCACAAAATGGCGGATATTGTAAAACAGGTTATTGACCACACCTCCCTTCACGAATTGCTGATTGAGGGCGGGGCAACCGCCTGGGCCATACTTGAGCGTTTAAACATCAAAAAACTATATCCCTCAAAACTAATAGCTCCCGGAGTTATTCATATGCGCATAGCGGGCAATAACCAATTATGTTTAACTTTAAAACCCGGCAGCTACCCCTGGCCAGCCCAAGTTTGGGAAACCAATAACTATACCTGCATATGAAACATGAAACCCTGCACCTGGCAGATTATATCATCATAGCACTGGCACTGGCCATTTCGTTAACTATTGGTCTCAGGTTTTCAAAAGGACAAAACTCCACTAAAAAATATTTTGTATCACGCGGTTCTATCCCCGCATGGGCTATAGGCATGTCATTAATGGCAACGCTTATCAGCAGTGTAACCTTCCTGGCCTATCCCGGCGAAGGTTTTGCCTCCAACTGGATCCTGCTGGTGCAGGGGTTGATGGTACCGATAGTTTTACTCCTGATGGTATGGTTTATTGTGCCGCTTTATCGCGAAGTTATCGGGGTAAGCACCTACGAATACTTTGAAAAACGCTTTGGTCTGTTTGCCCGGTTTTATAGCTCTATCAGTTTTGTATTAACCCATTTTTCAAAAATGGGCACGGTGTTTTTCCTGCTGGCGCTGGCGCTCTCTAACATGACCAACACCAATACTTTTTTGATCATCTGGATAATTGGCGTGGTGATCATCGTCATCACCCTCATTGGCGGTATTGAAGCTGTGATCTGGGCCGATGTGGTACAGGGCTTTTTGCTGATTGCTGGCGGGATTGCTTCGTTCATCATCTTGATCTGTTCTATCAAAGGCGGCTTCCCTGAACTTTGGCATATTGCCAGCGTGAACCATAAAAACAATTTCGGGCCCTACTCCTGGAATTTCAAAAAGCTCACTTTTATTGTTATGGCTATTAACGGTGTTTTTTATGCCATCCAGAAATACGGTACCGATCAAACCATGGTACAGCGTTACCTCACCGCCAAAACAGATAAGGCTGCCATCAGGGCATCGATATTGGGTGTAGCCCTTACGGTACCGCTTTGGGCATTGTTCATGTTTATTGGCACCGCTTTGTTTGCTTTCTACCAGCAAAACCCATTGCCTGCAGGTATTAAAGCAGATGCGGTATTTCCGTACTTTATTATGAGCAAACTGCCCACAGGAGTTGTAGGGTTGATACTGGCGGCACTGATCTCAGCAGCCATCTCCAGCTTGGGTGCCGACCTCAATTGCCTTTCGGCCATTGGCGTGGAGGACTATTACAAAAAATTCAGGCCAAACAGGTCTGATAAGGAGTATTTGAAAGCCGGGAGATGGATAGTGGTATTGGCGGGACTTGGGGCGATGGGCATAGCTACTTTATACCTGCTGGCTGGTGATGAGGGTGCATTGGGCATTGTTTTTACTTTGTACGCTATTTTCTCCGGCGGTATAGCGGGCATCTTTTTGCTGGGCTTGTTCAGCAGTAGGGCTAACCGGCAGGGTTTGAATATCGGCATCATAGCCTGTATTCTTTTTACGGGTTATGCCTTTTTAACTTCAGCCAAAATTGGCCTGGGTGCTGATAAACATATTCTGCTTGATCTGGGTAAATACAATTTCAATCAGCATAAATACATGTTAGGTGTGTACAGCCATTTAGTGGTGATCACAGTGGGCTTCACGGCCAGCCTGTTTTTCCCCAAACCTGAATTGAATAAAAACCTCCTTTTCAGCGGTTGGCTTGAGGCCAAACGCGCAGGAAAGCTTACCAAATAATCTACAGCAATGAAAAAGTTACTGGCATCAGGCCTTGGTTTGTTCCTGTTTATATCCTCGCAGGCACAGGTAAAGCTGGCATCCATTTTTACCGATAACATGGTGCTGCAGCAGCAAAGCGAAGCCCCCATCTGGGGTTGGGATAAAGCAGGCTCAACGGTTACCATCAACACTTCATGGAACAAAAAGGCTTACAAAGCCAAGGTAAATGAAAACGGCAAGTGGCTCGTTAAGGTAAGCACCCCGGTTTACGGCGGACCTTATATCGTAACCATCAGCGATGGCAATACCATCAAGCTAAACAATGTGCTTATTGGCGAAGTGTGGCTTTGCACCGGTCAATCAAACATGGAGATCCCGATGAAGGGCTATAAAAGCCAGCCGATAATAGGTTCTGTTGATGCAATACTAAAATCAGCCAATAGCAATATCCATATTTATACCGTGCCACACTCATCAGTAACCGAGGTTCAGGAAAACAGCAAACCATCCGAGTGGCATGTGGCCTCGCCTGAGTTTGTTTCCAACTTTAGTGCTACCGGCTATTACTTTGGCAGGTTGTTGAACGAAATGTTGCATGTGCCTATCGGCCTCATTAGTGATTGTTATGCCGGATCAAACGCCGAGGCCTGGATGGATGCTGATGGCCTCAAAGATTTTCCGGAGATTAAAATTCCGGCTAAAACCGATTCTATAAAAGCGGTATCCCGCACACCCACTACCCTGTTCAATGGCATGCTGAACCCGGTGATTGGTTACGGCATCAAAGGCTGTATCTGGTACCAGGGCGAATCAAATTATGACCGGCCCAATCAATACGAAAAACTTTTCCCGGCCCTGGTAAAACGCTGGCGCGGACTTTGGCAGCAGGGCGATTTTCCGTTTTACTATACGCAGATTGCCCCTTATGATTATGCCCAGTTACCACCATACAATACAGGCGGCAAATACAATTCGGCCTACCTGCGAGATGCTCAGCGTAAATCGTTAAAGGTTATACCCAACAGCGGCATGGCTGTATTGCTCGATGTTGGGGAACAAGCATTTATCCACCCTCCAAGGAAAGAACCTGTAGGTACCCGCCTGGCTTACCTTGCTTTGGCGCAAACTTATGGCATTAAAGGGTTCGACTATGCAAGTCCGCTGTATAAAGAAATGACTATTGACGGAGACCGGGCTACCATCAGGTTTGAACATGCCGAAAACGGGCTTACTTCCTTCAACAAACCCATCCAAAACTTTGAGGTTGCCGGTAAAGACAAACTGTTTTACCCGGCGCAGGCCATGATATCGGGCAGTGTAATTATTGTATCTTCATCTTTGGTAAAAGAGCCTGTGGCCGTGCGTTACGCCTTTAAGGATTTTGTGGTGGGCGATCTGTTTGGCACCAATGGGCTCCCCGTTTCCTCATTCAGAACCGACGATTGGTAATTATGAAAAAACTCCTGCTGCTCTGCTTCCTGTACTGCAATATCGCGTTAGCCCAAAACAAAGGCATTGAACAATACAATGAAGTGTGGATTGGCCAGAGTCAAAACTCAGGCCAATCCATGCCCTGCGGCGGCGGAGATATTGGGTTGAATGTTTGGATTGAAAAGGGTGAACTGCTTTTTTACATAGCCCGGAGCGGCACTTTTGATGAAAATAATGCCATGCTCAAACCCGGCCGGGTAAGGGTTAAACTCTCCCCTAATCCTTTTGAGGGCAATGATTTTAAACAGGAACTAAAACTTCAAAACGGCTCGGTACTCATCAGCGGAAAAAACGGCGATTTGAAAGCCGAAGTAAAGCTTTGGGTTGATGTTTACCGCCCGGTGATCCACGTTAACATCAACAGTAATAAAGCCATTAAAGCCGAAGCCATTTTTGAAAGTTGGCGCTACCGCGACAGGGATGTAAAAGGCCTCGAAAAAAATGAAGGCTCATGGAAATTTGCCCCGCGCAATGATGTAAAAACGATGAAGGATAATATCGCATTTAAAGGCAACGCCATCCAGTTTTATCACCACAACCTCGACTCTACCATATTTGATGTTACCGTAAAGCAGCAAGGCATGGATGCGGTGAAGGATCAGATGTACAACCCGCTTAAAAACCTAACCTTCGGCGGGCTGATGCAGGGTAAAAACCTGAAACCAGCAGGTACTACAAAAGGCCAATATCTTAATACAGATTTTGAAGGCTGGAGGCTGGAGAGCATCAAACCGGCTACCAAGCAGGATATAGAGATCACCCTCAATACACAACAAACTCCATCTGTTGATGAATGGCAGCAAGGTCTTGACAAAGTTGTTAAAGAAGCTGACAGCAACACCGAAACCTCATGGCAAAAAACAGCTGACTGGTGGAAACAATATTGGGACAGGAGTTTTATCTACATTAACACCGATAAGCCTAATAATGACACAACGGCCTGGCAAACCGGTAAAAACTACCAGCTTTTCAGGTATATGCTGGGCTGTAATGCCTACGGGCAAGCACCCACTAAATTTAACGGAGGTTTGTTCACCTATGATCCTGTTTTCGTAAATCAGCAATATGCCTTTACACCCGATTTCCGTAATTGGGGCGGCGGCTTGATGACTGCCCAAAACCAGCGGTTGGTTTACTTCCCAATGCTCAAAAGCGGCGATATTGACATGATGAAACCGGAGTTCGATTTCTATCTCCGTTCCCTGAAAAACGCGGAGCTGCGCAGTAAGGTTTACTGGGGACATAACGGCGCCTGTTTTACCGAGCAGGTGGAGAATTTCGGTCTGCCAAATAGTGCCGAGTATACCTGGAAACGCCCTGCTGATTTTGACAAGGGACTGGAATATAATGCCTGGCTGGAATACACCTGGGATACCGTTTTCGAGTTTTGCCTCATGATGCTGGAAACGGAGCGGTACAAAGGCGATGACATCCATCAATACATTCCCTTTATTGAAAGCTGTCTTACTTTTTTTGACGAGCATTACCAATACCTTTCCCGCAAGCGAAGCGCTAAAGCACTTGACGGTAACGGGCACCTTGTTTTGTATCCCGGCTCATCTGCCGAGACATTCAAAATGGCTTATAACTCCAACTCAACTATAGCTGCCCTGCAAACCATCACCAAACGAATGCTCGCCTTGCCGGATAGCTATTTAAAGGGCGACGAGCGCTTGAAATTGACCGGCTTACTGAAACGCATCCCCCCATTAACTTTTGCAGAAATTGATGGTCACAAAACCCTTACTCCTGCCAAATCATGGGAGCGGGTGAATAACGAAGAGAACACCCAGTTTTACCCGGTATTTCCATGGGGCATATTTGGCTTGGGCAAACCGGGCTTAGATACCGCTTTAAACACATGGAAACTGGATACCCTCGTAGCCAAATTTAGGAGCGGCATTGGCTGGAAACAGGATAACATTTTTGCCGCCCGTTTAGGTCTTACCAGTGAAGCGGCCAAACTAACCACCTTCAAACTCAAAAACTCCGGCAGGCGCTTCCCTGCTTTCTGGGGACCCGGTTTCGACTGGACGCCCGATCATAACTGGGGCGGCTCGGGCATGATCGGTTTGCAGGAAATGCTGATGCAGGTTGATGATAAAAAGATCTTGCTGTTCCCCGCCTGGCCTAAGGATTGGGATGTTCATTTTAAACTTCATGCACCTTATAACACTACCGTTGAGGCTACGTCGAAAGATGGAAAAGTAGTTGATATGAAAGTTTTTCCGGAGGAGAGGAAGAAAGATATTGTGGTGATGTTGGGGCAATAAAACACTCTTTCAATTGTAACAAATCGGGTATCCCAATTTTTTGATTCCGAAGAAAAATTAGAAAAAGTCCCGGCGTTCTTTTTTGTAAAAAGAGCACTGTTCTATTTTTTGAGAGTGAAAACGCGGAACACCTTAAGAATGAAACACGTTGATTATCAAATATATAATATTTTACGCGAAGCACTATTAAATACCTGACTATCAACAATTAAACCTTTTCAGGGTAAATATCCCCTATTTCAACGGTGAGCTAAACACCTTTTTTATTTCGCCCTTTTTTAAGCTTTTTTGGACTTTTTTGAAATTGATCGCATGGGTTATAAATGGTACTGACAACATAATGCCACCAAAATTGTGGGTGTAAATGCCGATCTTCCGTGCCACCCGGCTTCAGCCGGGTGGCCGCCCTCCTTACTACGCTGCGCTGTTATTGGTGACGTGTCCGTTACTGGTCGAAGTTTAGCGATAGCGTAACTTCGTCCTAAAATGTGTTAAGCTTTCAGCTTAAGTGTATAAAAGTAATAGTACAATCGGTTGAATTTATTTAGCCAATAATTCCGAGTACGGAAGCAGAATGCTTCCATTGTTTTAGGACGAAGTTACGCTATCGCTAAACTTCGACCAGCGTAGGGTTAAGATTCTATCCCCGGCGGCCAGAGGCCGCCATGATAATAGCCACTCGGCTGGAGCCGAGCGGCGGCGGAGCTTTTTAATTCCGACCTTTAGCCTTTCACCTTAAAAATCACCTATCCAATGGCATCCAGGTCTCCATATCCACATGCCCACGGTTTCCCCAGGCGTAATAAGGGATCAGCCTGATCTCAACAGCATTTGGTTTTGGTGCCGATACTTCTTTATAAAGTCGGTTACTCCAATTGTTTTCATCGCGCAGATCAGCTTTACCTGTAAGGCTCATGATGTCACTGTTATCTATTTTGATCATTTCGGGTTTGAGTTCACTGCCAGCCGACAGGGCAATATTGAAGATCTTTTGTCCCTTAGCCAAATCGGTCGATTCAAGACAATACACCACCGGACCACGTTTAACCGCTACCTGGTTGCGTGTTTCCTCAACCAGCGGGTTAGCTTCCATCAGGGCAACCGGCATAGGCAGGTCAAGATCAATAGTCATTCCCCTTTCCCAAACGGCATTCAATTGGGTGTAGGCTCCGGGAGTAGTATCTAACTGGGGCACCGGCTGACCAGCAAGTTTAATACTCGCTCCCTTGCACCAGCCCGGGATCCTTAAAAACACGGAGAATGCTTTATTACCCGGCACTTCATCAAACCTGATATGGATCTTTCCATCCCATGGGTAATTGGTAGTTTGGGTTAGTTTTATTGGTGTTCCATCTTTCAAATTAGCAGTTATGGTATTGCTGCCATACAGGTTAAACCACAATCCTTTATCCGATACGCTATACGCATAATCGCTCACCTCGGCAATGGTACGCACCACATTTGGCGGACAGCAGTTGGATAATTTAATGTACCCAACCCTATCCTTTGACCAGCGCTGTTTAAAAGGCAAACTATCCGAATAAGCCAGCGGATTGGTATACAAAAAATCGCGACCACTCAAACTGATGCCCGAAAGCACACTATTGTAAAGCGCCAATTCCATCACATCGGCATATTTGGCGTCGCCGGTTATTTGCAGCATACGCCAGTTCCATAAAACGTTGCCAATATTGGCGCAGGTTTCATTGTGGGCTGTAAAGCTCGGTAATTGATAATCGCGCCCGTATGCCTGGTGTACCTTTTGTACTTCGTTAGGGTTATAAGAAGTGCCGTCCGGCGAAACGCCGTCATACAACGATCCGCAGCCGCCGGTGATATACATTTTTCGATTCACCACATCGTTCCACATTAAATTTAAAGTGTGTATCAGGGTTGTATCACCCGTTTCGGCATACACATCGGCAGCACCGGCGAAAAGGTAATTGGCCCTCACTGCGTGACCCATAGCCTGGGTTTGCTGGCGGAAAGGCACCCTGTCCTGGTTATCATCGGTACCATCTTTCATGAGGCCACGAATATCGATCAGGTTTTTAGCCAGTTCGAGGTATTTGGGATCGCGGGTGGTGCGGTACATCTCTACCACGCCCATATAATGCGATGGGCAAATGGCATTGCGCGCCAGTTCGGGCGAAGCTGTTTTATAAAACTTATAGAGATAGTCGGTAGCCTTGATAGCTACTTTCAGCAAAGTTGTTTTGCCTGTTACGCGGTAATGCACACAGGCGGCGGTCATGAGGTGACCGAGGTTATAAGTTTCAAAGTTGAGACGGTCGTTAAATGCCTTTTCCTTGCCGCTGTTTTTACGTTCCTCGATAATGGTTGGCGTGTGGATATAGCCATCAGCCCGTTGCGCTTTGGCGATAACGGCTATGGTTTTATCCATCAAAGCATCCAATTTAGGATCGTGCGTAGCGGCGTACATGCTGGCTACGGCTTCAAACAGCTTATAAAAATCGCCATCATGGAAAGGTGGCCCTTCGTGCGAACCGGTATCCAGTCCGGCAGCTATTTCAAAATTGCGGTAAGCGTGACTGATCTTTGGGTCGGTATAAACACGCCACAGGTTCGGGATCATAGTATCACGGCAAACTTTGAACCTGTCGGCCCAAAAGCCACCTGTCCATTGTACCGCGCCCATATCTGGGCTGCTGAGTTTGGCGTAGTTACTTTTGCTGGTGTTGACCAGGGCTCTGTTTTGGGCGTTAAGTCTGCCGCCGACAATTACCAGTACTGTGATGATAATATATTTATACGATGTTTTCATTTTACTATTTTTGAGAGGAGGTGAAGGCCTCAGGGTCCTCTGCGAGAGACCCTGAGGGACACGAAGATATTTATATGATGTTTTCATTTTAGCATTTTGGAAAGATGCAAAGACCTTAGGGCACTCTGCGACTTTAAGTTAACCCTCAAAATTGTTTTATCGTTTAATCAGCAAGGCGTCTTGTTTTGCCCCTCTGGGGCAAAGGATCTTTCTATAATTTTTATGCTACAAACCTTCTGCACCTCTGGTGCACCTGTCTTAAGCATATCTCAATTAATACCTGTTTATTTATAAAAATCCCCCAGAGGGGGTAAAGGTTTGTAGAAATATCCCACCCCTTATCCGAACCCCAGAGGGGTTCAACTCACGCTGATTACTCAATTAGCAATGACCATTTAACTATTAATTTATGGATTGACCTAAACTCACAGACAGCCCCTGAGGGAATCCGAATAATGAGATATTTATATGTTGTTTTCATACTATTAAGGGATATAAGTGAGCAGGCTAACCGGGCTCAGTAAACCGGCCGGCAAAAGCTGGCGGCTCTCCAAACGGTAAGGCGCGTTTGTCCATGTAATTCGTTTTGTTTCGGGCAGGGCATGATCGCCCATCAGGCGGTTAGCCCAGGTATTGGTTACTTTAATCATCAGTTTGTTTTCGCCGGGTTTAATGGCTTTGCTGATATCTACCCGGTATGGATATGTCCAGGCTGTGCCACAGTTAATACCGTTCAGATACACTTCGGCCAGGTTGGCAACCTTACCCAAATCAAGATATAACTTGCTCCCTGTTTTTCCGGTAAACTGAAATGTGTGGTTATAAACCGCTGCGCCGGAATAGTACTTCACGCTGTCATTATTATTAAGCGACCAGTCCTCAGGTTTATCAAACGTAACCGGTTTTACAGGGCCTCCTGATTTAGGATCAAACTGCACCTGCCAGTTTGTAAAAGTCTGTACTGTTTTAAAATGTGCCGCTTTATCCAACTCAGGCTTTGCTCCCGGATTACCGTTTCTGAAAACGATAAAAGCCGAACCGTTGGCAGCAAGATTAATAATCAGGTTTGTACGTGCCGATTTACTGCTGCTCCGCAAACGTGTTATTTCCCCCGTTAAAGGATCCCACAACTCGGGAACACGACCGGATATCCTTAGTGATAGATTAACGGTCCGGTTTAAAGCTTGTTGGTTGGAGATGAAATAGAGATCAAGATTATCAGCGCTGCGATGTGTCCACGCGAGGTCTTTTGCGAGTTGATTAACCGAATCCGTAGCGATCAAATCGCGGGAAATACCCAGTTCATCAAAGGTGTCTTTTTGGTAAGGGCCGATAAGCAGTTTACCTGTCAAAGCAGCCTTCATTCGCTGATCGCCCAATAAAACTGTAGCGCCCTCATTCACCAATTGCTGAAGTTTTTTAACAACCTCTGCCGATAACTGCCATGGCTGTGGAGACATTTGGCTCACGCCCGGCACAACCAGCATAGCATAGCTGGCACCTCCGGGTAAAACTATCCTGCCATTTTTCACGGTGGCTAAACGCAGCAACGCGTCTTTATTAAAAGAATCGTAGGCATAACCGCGCAGCGGATCGATCCAGTTTTCAGGCAAGGCTATATTGGCCGAGTGGCTTGCATCTTCAACCGAATTAATGACCGGCACATCTTTATTGGCCAAACGTTCAGCTTCCTGCTTTACCCGTTCGGCACCGAAGATCCCCGGCAGGGTGCTTACTAATCTATCAGGTAGAATGGCACGGCGCGGGGTTTCCTCGCCGGTAAAAACAGCAATATCGGCAACGGGATGTCCCTGTTGCAGCATAGCCTGGCAACGACTGATATAATCAAACCAGGCTTTACCCGGCTGCCACCAGGTTTGATCGCGCTGGAAAAACAGGCCGATGCCGTCCAGCGTCATTCCGGGTTTACGGTCGAGCCAGGGGTTGTGTACATTTACGTGGAAAACATAACGATTAATGCCGAGGGCAAAATTGCGGTCGGCGGTGGTTTTGAGCATACCGGGGTGTTCATCCCATAATAACCTTAATTCGGTAAAAGCCTCGGCCTGGATAACATTTTTGCCGTAAATGTGCCCACCCGATATGGCATCCAGCATATCATTGGGCTTATCATGTGTTGGGCTCCTGAACCAAAACTCCCCCATCGGGATATCGGCCTTTTGGTAATGCAGCATGCCGTCGCTCATCATGGTTGGGGCGACGCTTTCGGCAGTAAATGTGCAGCCTTTTTCGTGCGCCAGCTTAGCCATGGTACCGTAAAAGTTATCTACCAGTAATTCGGCTATGGTTTGCCGCACGTCGGCCAAAACCTTTTCGGATTTTTCGGCGCTGTCCATCGGCACACCGGCCATCAGCGGAAGATATGGCAACAGATCGTACCCGCGTCGCTTTCTAAACTCAGCAGCAAAAACCGGCGACCAGTTTTGGCTCCCACACTCCCAGCTATCCACGTGAAAGATCTTTAAAACCCGTTTAGCCAGATCCGGCCCAACCTGTTTTACAGCTTCGCCAAACCAGTTCTCAAACTGTATTTTGGCAGCCTCGGGGTTAAACTTATCACACTCCAAACCGATGCCACCACCGCCTGTAGCGTTGGTATGCCCGGTGGAAGTATGACCAATGCGGATGATAGTCCAATTGCCAGCGGGTACTTGCCAGTTCAATTTACTATCAGCTCCTAATTTATCAGTAAGGTTGATGACCTTACTTCTATCTATACAGAGGTTTTTAGATAATTGGGCATTTGTGGTTTGCTTGCTTAAACGCCATACCTCTCCGTTTTTACTTTCATACTGATGTATATGCGGCTCGCTCAATAACTCAATCCCCGATAATTTTAAAGTAGGCTTCCATTTGGCAAAATCAAGATCTTCGGCTCCCGGCTCTGATCCCGTTTTATCGTAAGTAAACCTGAAATATCTGGCCGTAGTTGATTCAATGGCATTGGTAATTTCCGCATCACCATCTTGCCAGCCGTGACGTGGTGGCTCCAACCTGCTCAGCGAGCGAAAGTTTTTACCATCATCGCTCGCTTCAAGCAGCAGGCGCTGCGACTGGTAATTGCTTGCCGAAGTATGGATCATAAGCGAGCGGCAGGTAAATGGCTTTTTAAATTCCAGTTGCAGCCAGCAGGGCTCATTACTGGTAAAGCTTTTAGTATTACCTTTTCCGGCAAGGTATTGAACATCGGTATTCGACAGACTGGTAGTTACCTTCGGATGCTCGTCGTAACTGCTCTGCCCCTCGCCGGGCAACGACGGATAGGCCAATATTTCGATGTCTTTATAATAGTTTTTATAATGCTTAGGAACAGGCAAGGTATCGTTATAGGCTTTCCCCCCTTCAACCTCAAGTTTTGACCATACCACTTTCTGCATAGAAAGTTCAGGCGTTATCCAGGGCCCACCAGCCAGGGCAAGACCATCGCTGTCGTGCATAGCCAGTTTTACACCTATCCTATCCGCTTCCTGCATCGTAAATTTCACCATTGCCCACCATTCGGGGCTTAACTGGTTAATTGACGGCGTAATAAAAGGCGGATTAGCTGGTCCTTTAATAGGCATTAAATAAGCGCCCGCAATCCCGGCCTGTTTCATCGCCTGCAGATCGGCCGTAATGGCCTCCCGGCTTACTGCACCCTGCATCCAATACCAGAACACCCATGGCTTTGCCGATTCGGGCGGATGCAGAAAAGCCTGCTCCAAATCCTTTTTTGGGATCGAGAGTTTGTGCTGCTGGGCTAATCCCGGTAAAAACAGGCAGCAAAGGCAAATTATAAAAACGTACTTTCTCATGGCTTTCCGTTAAATTTTATCTGATATGCCGCGTTGCCTGCACTCTCAGGTTTACCCTCATAAGGTTTCAGGTAAAAACTGTATTGATACTTTTTGGCAGGAATGCGGTATTGCTCTAACGGTTCCGCCACTTCCGACCAGCTATCATTACCGCCTACGCCCATTTGTAGCAGGTCGATATTCAGGGTTATAAAACCTGCATCCTTCAGCTTATTGGTATGTTTTGCCTTTTGGATATTATCTTCAGTATAAGGCCAGGCGCTCATGCTGAGCAGGCTATCGGCAGTTACCAACAAGCCGCCGGTTTTATGGTGCAGCAGCATCCAGCGTACATCGGTACGGTTACCGTTTTCCTGCGGTACCACATAGAGCTCCATAAACTGGCTGATGGTTTGCGAATAGATCCCTGCCTCCGAGCCCGTACGCCTGTCGATATAGTTTTCGTAAGGCCCCCGGCCATAGTAGCTGATATTGCTGTCGGCCTGTGCTATCCCCATCTGCATCCCAATTTTGGGCAGGTTTGGCAAACCGGGTTTAACATCAAGGGAATAAGAAACCTTCAGCAGCCCATCACCGCGAATGGTGTAATCTATGTCAACCGTTGCGCTATCATTAAGCATCGAATAAACGCTTGTGATTACTACCGAACCATCTCCGGCTTTTTGACTTGAGATCTTTTTCAGAACAGGCACTGCCTTGATCCATGCTGCCAGTTTCTTTTCCATCTTCCATCCTCTGTGATCGTTATCGGTAACCGGGCGGGTAAAATGCGGCAATAAAGGGCCAAATATTTGTTGCTGCCCTTTGCTGATATAGGAATTTAAAGCCCCATTATCTTTACTGATGCCAATCTCAAAATCTTTCCCATTGATATGATATGCCTTATCATCTTCAGATAATTTTGCTTCAGGATAATGCTTATCACCAGCGTTTGCAACTGATGTTTCAGGCTTGGTTAGCTGAAACTGATTGCTTGCTATTTCATAACCTTTAGCTGCCCAGAGCTTATCTTCGGCAAGGGTAAAATGGATATCGGCCAGGTATTCATGATTACGCTTTAAATTGTGCAGGTATTGCTTGATGCTGATGATGGTATCATGCCCGGCTGCAAGATTGATGCGGGGAATTTGTTTTTTCAGGATAACATTGCCGTCTTCCCTAACCTGCAGGGTAACCTCATAATCGGCCAGTGAAGCTACGCTATGCCAGTTTTTGATGTGAATATTGGCTTTACCGGCATCAACCAACTCACAAACCGCGGGCTGAAAAACGTGCTTACATTCATAAATGGCGGGCTTTGGTCGCCCGTCGGATGCTACGATTCCCTTGATGGTGAAATTATCAAAATAGCGTTCGCCATAATCACCACCGTAGGCGTAGTAAGCCTTGCCTGTCGAATCATGTTTCAATAATCCCTGGTCTTTAAACTCCCAGATAGCCCCGCCGATAATCCGTTTGGTTGAGCGCCACTGATCCCAAAACTCTTTCAGGTTGCCGTTGGAGTTACCCATCGCATGCGAATACTCCACAAAAAATATCGGGCGGCTATCGCCATTTTGCTGATTGGCCAGCAAAGGCGCAGTATAAATACCGGGATACATCCGGCTCACGATATCCACATAAGGCTGATCGATAGGATTTTGCAACCTGTGCGAATGATCATTAGTTTTTGGATAACGCGGATCGGTCGGATCGATATAGCCTTCAGCCTGCGGTGTGCCCTGGGCGGGCTCATAATGAACCGGCCGGGTAATATCAAAATCATGGATCCAACCGGCCATTGCCGCATGGTTTGGCCCGCGACCGGCCTCGTTGCCTAAACTCCAGATGATCACACTTGGATGGTTTTTATCACGCATCACCATGCGGGTAGCCCTGTCGAGATAAGCGCCGGTCCACATGGGGTCGTTGCTTAATTTTGAGCCGAGGCCGTGAGTTTCGAGATTTGCTTCGTCAATCACCAGTATACCATACTCATCGCACAGATCATATAGGTATGGATCCATTGGGTAATGACTGGTGCGGATGCAGTTAAAATTAAAACTTTTAATGGTGCGCACATCGTTCAGGATATCCTCGCGGGACAACGCCTTGCCTTTTACCGGATCGTGATCGGGACGGTTTACACCGTACAGGTAAGTCACTTTTCCGTTGATGAGCAGCTTGCTATCTTCCTTGCCAAATTCAATGCTCCTGATGCCAACCTTGCAGCTTTTCACCTCCAATGTTTGACCGGTGCTGTCAACTAATGATAAAGTAAGCGTATACAGGTTAGGCTTTTCATCGCTCCATTTATCCGGGTTTTTAAGCGTGGTTTCCAGCAGACCAAATTTTACATTATCCAACCTTGGGTAGATCTCGTTGATGATGCTTTCAACACTTCGTTCCATAGGCTTTTGCAGCACTTCTTTATTGTTCCTGTCGAAAAGCCTTGCCTCAATTTTATACCCGGGCACAGCTTTGCCCGTGAGGTTTTCTATCCTCGGACGGATACTGAAAACTGCATCTTTATATTGTTTATCCAGTTTGGCCTGCCATTGAAAATCGGCTATCCGCAGTTTAGGCTCAGCCATCAACATTACCTCCCGGTGGATGCCGCTCATCCGCCATTGATCCTGGTCTTCCAGAAAATAGCCATCGCTCCAGCGGATCACCTGTACCGATACCACGTTTTCACCCGCTTGCAGGTATGGGGTAATGTTGAACTCCGAAGGCAAAAAGCTATCCTCGCCATAACCTAAAAACTTACCATTGAGCCAAACCTTAAAGCCGGAACTTACACCACCAAAATGCAGAGTAATGTTCATGTCCTTCCAGTTTGTAGGTAAGGTAAATGTGCGCTGATAGCTGCCAACGCCATTATAATCCTGTGGGACGTGCGGCGGGTTAACAGGGCGAAACGGATAAACGGCACTTTTATAAATGGGCTTATCATAACCCTGCATCTCTATGCTTGAGGGCACGATGATCTTTTTCCAGCCGCTTACCTTGTTTTTATAAAAATCCTTTGGTGCATCGGCCGGTTTGGCGGCATAACTAAAATCCCAGTAACCATTCAGGGATAACATCCTGCCCGATTTTTCCCGGTTGCCTGCCAGCGCATCTTTAATGTTGCTGTACGAATACCCGGTGGCGCGTGCGGGGTCGCGGTTGATCCCATCAACCAAAGGGTTTTCCCATGGCTCTGCATCATAAACCGTAGGTACATTGGGGATAGGCGCAGGTGTTTTATCAACCAGCTGCGCATAAAGCCCGGTTGATGAAAATGCCGTTAAAAGCAGGATAGATAATAGCTTCTTCATCATTTCTTCACGCTGTAGTTTATGGTGTACTGTTTTTGTTTTTGGATGGTAAGTTCGTAGGTTCCGTTTCCTTTAGCGGTTATTTCACCCTCCTTACAAACCGGTTTGGAGGTACTGGTAAACCGCAGCAGGCCGGTTCCGGTACTGCTGCTTGCTTTGATCTGTTTGGTACTGCATGACACTTTGATATCGCCATTGGCAGTTGGTACGCTGCCTTCCATCCATTGCAAGCCGCCCAATTGGGGCTCGATCACATATTGCTGATAACCCGGCGCTGTTGGTTTTACGCCGAGATAATATTTACCCAACAGGTATATCGGACTGGCTCCCCAGGCATGGCACAGGCTTTTTCCAAACGGCCGCCCGTACATGGCGTAATGATCGGCACCTGTTTTGGTTGGGTTATATTCCTCCCAAAATGAAGTTGCTCCCAAATTGAGCATCCCGCCCCAGTAATCCTTCATTTCTTTGAGCACATAGCTTTGTTCGCCCATAGCGCAAAGGGCTTCCAGCTCGTAAAAGCGCATGTAGGGGGTGGTTATCTTTTGGATCTTATCGTTCAGCAGCACATATTTTTTTACTTCCTGCTGTTGGCTTGCATTTAGGTAATTGAAAAATATCGAGAACATATTGGTGTAGCGGGTCACATTGTCGCTTTGCTTCCCATCAACCAGGCTGTGCACAAAGGCGTGTTTGTCTTTGTTCCAATACAGGTCGAATATCTTTGATTTCAATCCGGTTGATAGCTGCTCATACTGTGTTTTGCCTGTGTCATCCTGCATAATACCGGCGCAAAGAGCCATGGTTTCCAGGCTGCGGCATAATAGCAATTGCTCAAAGCTTACTTCGCCTTTTTTGCTGAGTTTGTCGGCCCAATCGATGAATACCCAGTCGCCGGGCAGGCCTTCCATGAGGCCGTTTTTGTCCCGGCGCTGCAGGCAGTAGCTCATCAGGCTTTGCATGCGCGGGTACATTTGTTTGATGAAACTTTTATCGCTGGTATACTGATAGTAATCGTAAATGCCCATGAACCAGTAAAAGGTATAATCCATAATGGTATTGATGTGGCTGGTTACCGGATCTTTACCGCGCAGGGCATACAGCGTGCGGGTCACCGTGGGCGAATCAAAATACAGGTAATAATTCATCAGGTAACTCTGGTAAGCATCGCCCGACCAGATCCACCTGTCCCTCTTGATGCCATCGATAAAAAACTCGCGGGTGTTGAGGTGCAGGGTATAGGCGGATACATCCCAGATTTTATTGACCTGCTCATCCGAACATCTGAAACTCCCCCGCTGCTCAACCGGCGAATATTCATATAGCATGGAAACATCATCGGCACTTACATCATCATCATCAAACAATACATTGATGTAGCGGAAAGCACGCGAACCTTCCATAGTATAATCAGCTTTTTGAGGCTGATCTATGGAGATACTATCCAGCAGTTCGCAGGTTGCGGTGGCTAAAGCTTCTTCTTTGGATTCGCCATAACAAAGTTTAACATTGCCTTTACCTTTTAAGCCGATCAATTTTGCATAGCCAAAGGTTTCTTTACCAAAATCAACCAAAATGGAATGTTCTTTTCGTTCGGTTTTTGCGGGTTTGTGCTCTTCCGTGAGCAAACGGAACGCAGACGGGATTTTATCTGCCGAATTAAAATTCCAGTTGCCTGCGTTTACGTATTTGGTGGCCGACACATCGGAGGTTTTACCCGATTCATCAATCCATTCCTTATCCTCATAAGTTACCAGCCATGAGGTATCTGACACCAGTTGCTGCCCCTTCACAAATATGGCGGGAGCAGCAGCCTGGTTATAGACTTTGAGACTAAGCCTGTGCCTGCCAGCCGGCACATGGATATTTTTAGGGTAACCTGCTAAGGCCTTCCCGTCAAGCTTTACATTGTATTGGCCCTCAACGGCCAGTTCAACTGTTTCGGGATTGGTAAGCGTAAAATCCTTATGAAAATCAACCAGTACATAATGACTGTCCAGTTTCCAGAATGGCGGGAAGAAAGCCCCGCGCTCGGTGCGCCGATTTTGCATCCGGTTGCTAAGCCATACCTCATAATCGCCGGGATACCAGATCCAGGTGGCCTTTTGCGCTTTGGCGACATCGGCAAAAAACATCAGGCCGAGCAGCATAATCAATATGTAATGCTTGTGGAGTTTTATATGGGTAGATATTTTATACATTTTTAATGTCCGTTGAAAATGAGGTATAAAGCGATCATGACTATCGAGAGCAGCAACCAGGCTATTTTTACACGTCGGGTAGGTTTAGCGGTATTATGTATTTCCGATAGGGTTGCCTGGTAAACCGTAGGCGCGTTGGCAAACAGCGAGATCAGAACAGCCGAAACTGCCAGGAAAACAAATATGAAAAACGACAGCATCAGGTAATGCGGCCAAAAGCTGTACTTAGCGGATGGCAGCACCCATAAATACACCACGCCCGTACCCAAACTAAAGGCCGAGCCAGCTGATAAGATGACATTTACCGCTTTGCGGGTGGTGCGTTTCCAGTAAACCGTAAGCAGGAAAACCACAGCCAGCGGCGGCGCGATGAAGCCCAATACCGATTGAAATACATCAAACAGGTTAAGGCCTTTAATGCTGTCGATAGCCAGCGCCATGCCTATCGCAAACAGGCAGCCGGCAATTACGGTATAACGCCCAACCCTGATGAGGTCTTTATTAGTGGCCTTGGGGTTGATCTTTTCGGCATAGATATCCATGGTAAATACTGTGCTCAGCGAGTTGAGCGATGAGCCTATGGTGCCTACCAAAACTGCGATCAGCACTACGATAACCAGCCCGTTCATGCCGGGCGGGAAAAGGTTGGTGACCATAGTCATATAAGCCAATGCAGGATCGCTCAGATGCGGATAGAGGATAAAACACAGAATACCGGTGAGTATAAACAAAGGCAGCGACAATATTTTGAGCCAGCCAATAAAGTTAACGCCAAGCTGCCCCTGCTCCAGGTTTTTAGCCCCGAGCACCGATTGTACCATGGCCTGATCTGTACAGAAAAAAGCCACAGCCGATACCGGGTAACCTAACAAAATGGCATACCATGGATATTTAACATCACTTGCAGGATGAATGAGGTTCCAGTAATTTGCGGGCGTCTGATGAAATACCGCTGATAACCCGCCTGCTTTGTTTACGCCTAAAACAGTCAGTGTTAGTGACACGCCAATAAGCAGCAGCATTTGGAATACATTTACTTTGGCTATAGCTTTTAAACCGCCTGTAAAGGCAAAAAGCCCGGCGAATGATACCAGTACAATAACCGATTGCCACATTGGGATGCCCAGGATCTGCCTTACCAGAAATCCACCGGCAAACAGGCCAAGCGATAGCCACGAGATGAGCATTTTGATGAGCGCATACCATGCCAGGATATTACGGGTAGAATCACCGTAGCGGTTGCCCATAAACTCGGGCATGGTTGATACCTTGGCCGCGATGTATTTCGGCGCAAAAACCAACGCCAGCAGCATCAGGAACACAAAGGCATACCAATCGAAATTAACAGCCACGACGCCTGTGCTATAACCGATGCTTGCAAAAGCCAGCAGCATGGACGGCCCCACATTAGTTCCCCACATGTTAAAACCGATGCTTGCCCAGCCCAATGATTTATTGGCGAGGAAAAGCGTTTCGTCCGTTTTGTTTTTATTACCGAAACTGGCGCGATAACCGATCACCATTAAAACAACCAGGTACACGGCCACTACCGAATAATCCAGCAGTGTAAGTCGTGATACGATATTGCTCATGCCCAATATCATGCGCTTAACTCATTTACGGTTAAATTAAATTCGGTGAGGATGTCGTCAACCTTTACGGGTTTACCGCTTTGTAATGAACGATCCATAGCTTGCAGCAAGGCGATAGTGCCGATACCTTCTTTGATCTCCGGATAGGCTGTATAGCCCTTAGTGATGCTATCCGTAAAGTATTCGAGATAATTTTGATACTCACCGGCGTGGTGGCTTTTGCCCTCAAACCTGAAGTAATGTTTAAGCTTATGTTCCCAGGTAATGATGCGCTCTTCGCCGGTATTATCGGTGATGGCATAGCGCAGGTCCATATAATCACCCTGGCTGCAGCCTTCGGTTCCGCGTAAAATGCAGCTCATTTCACTGTCGCGGGTAACGGGCTGCACCGGGCCTGTATAACAGCCACTCACACGTGCAATGCGGCCATCCTTCGCTTTAAAAATAAAATGCATGGTATCCGGGTTCTTCAAGCCACCTTTAGCTCCGTTAGAACTTAGCATGCCGTAGCCCATCACCTCTTCAATATCGGGCAGGTACCAGCGGATAAAATCAACCGGGTGGCTTAAGCCCCCGTACAACCACTTAAAAGCCTGCTGTAACGACCAGGGCTTCTCTAAAAACCAACGGTGGTCTGCATGATAATAGGCCTCTACGGTGATCAAATCTCCTATCAAACCGGCCTCATAGTCTTTTCGCTGTTTCTTCATCGGCTCAAAGAAGCGGGAGCTTTGGCCTACAAATACTTTTTTGCCGCTTTGCTCAACCAATTCGAGCATCTCGGCAGCTTTGCTCAAATCGTCGATAAAAGGCTTGGTACAAACTACGTG
This sequence comes from Mucilaginibacter sp. A5337, assembly GCF_059690695.1. Taxonomy (NCBI): domain Bacteria; kingdom Pseudomonadati; phylum Bacteroidota; class Sphingobacteriia; order Sphingobacteriales; family Sphingobacteriaceae; genus Mucilaginibacter; species Mucilaginibacter sp. A5337. The sequence goes on from NZ_JCAWEC010000001.1 coordinate 609,161, forward strand.
TTTGCCGTGCAATAAAGCCTGTTTAATGTGTTCGGCATGGAGGTGATCGGGGGTGTAAATGGCTATGATATCTATTTCAGCATCATTGAGCAGGTCCTCATAATTGGTTGTATAACTATGAAAGTTGAACTCCTCGGCGCGGTGTTTGCACAATTCGATATTCCTGTCGCACACCATTTTCAATTCAAGCTTATCGCTTTTCAATACCGCCGACATGGTGCTGCGCCCTTCGCCTAATCCTAATATTCCTATTTTCATTTTTATAATGATCGTTTAGTGTCGCTGTTGTCTGTTACTTGTTTAAAAAATACCCATACCTCGCCCTTTCGGGTGCCGGGCACCCCTTCCTGGTATTTTTTCATCAACCTGTTCCAATCGTTTATCCGCGGATTATTTTCGATGGTTTTAGGATTGAGGTCGTCAAGCTTTTTCCCTTTCGGGATACTGATCACCAGCATCAGCCGGCGCCCGTTCCTGAACACCAGTAACTGCTGAAAGCCGGCATTACAAAAACCTTTAGAAACCTCGGGCCAGTTTTTAAACTGGCCGGCGTGATAATCGATATATTCCTGCTGCAGGCGCTCGTTGGCAACCAGGTTTGCAGTTAGTATGATGTTATCCCATTGCTTAGCAATACCATTTCCGCCGCAACGCAGAGCCCGGTTAAAATCATAAAAGGGGCTGCTATAAACCGTAACCTGGCATGAGGGATATGCTGCGCGAGCACTTTTTTGGATGGATGCTGCGTTTAAATGCTTACCATAAACAATGAGATGGTTATCCCAACGGTAAACAGCCGAAGCCGGTAGCCCCTGCTTACGGGCGATATTCAATAACGCGGTATAATTGAGCGAATTACCTTGCAGGCCCGTCACTTCAACAATAGCATAGGGGTTTGTAGCTGCTTTTACATAAAATGCAGGCAACAATAAAACCACCGTGAGCCAAACTATATATGTTTTTAATATTTTCATTCTGTTTTATGATTGATGGGTAGGTTATCCGGGGTTACCTTGCGATATTGAAATAGATAGCTATAAGGCCGTTCTATACCTGCTGATAGCTTTACACCATTATCAACCTGCGGACCGTTATTTTCCCAAACATTGCCGGGCCCGTTGGCGTTTTTCAGGAACTTATCGGCCGGGCACCAGTTGTTTTTAATGGTGATGTATGACGACCCCTCGTCGGTATACAGATAAAACCAATGCTGCGGATCATGCGCGTAGGGTGCTTTATAAATACTATCGACATAGTTATTACTGATCACCGAGCCAGGCTGTGCCGACAGTGTATAGATGCCGGCCACATCATACATATTGCGGGCGTAGTGATGAATTTTGTTGGCCGTGATGCGGTTATCGCCCATGGCGTTGGTGGTCTTTGTCCAGCCCCAGCCCATGCTGATGCCGGTGTAATTCACGTCGCAAACCTCGTTATGCGTTATGCTGATGCCTTTAACGTAACCTGCGCCAATACCAACGCATCCCCAATCTTCGTTGGTGGCATCGGTGATCAGATTATTGGCGATGGTATCATTGGTGCAGATCTCCCGTTTATCAGTAGGGTTATAAGGCAGGTGAACTTCCTGTGCTTCGTCAGAATATACACCGTCGAGAATTGCTGTACCGCCGATATCTTTGAATAGGCTACCTTTAACCACATTATCATGCGTGCCCCGCTGAAAATCCAGCCCGGTTGAGGCCATGTGTTCAAAACCACAGCCATCAAATGCGATGTGCGACGCATAAGCTACTTCAACCGCAGCTTTCGGTCTGCCCACCCATGCCTGGTTTTCCAGTCCTTTTTTATCCGGCGTGCCGGGAATTTTCAACTTGTAAGCATCCAGCATGTACATCCCGGCCTGGTGCGGAACCAAACCCGCTTTTGACGGACGAAGCCAGCTGCTATGCTCAAAACTGATATTTTTAAAACTGACGTAGCTAACCGGGAGGTCAATAGTGCCCTCCATTTTTACCAGTGTTTCCAGTTGAGGGACGGTAACAATGGCTGTTAGCAGATCCTCTCCTTTGTGCGGGATATAATAGATTTTATTAGCGATGCGCTCATGAAACCACTCGCCAGGATGATTTAAAAAACTGATCGCATTGCTGAGATAGAACGCTGAATTACCTGTTTTTTTGGAGATCCAGGGCGCCGGCCAGGGATGCTCGGACTGGATGCGACTTTCGGGCTGATAAAAAGATAAGCGGGTGCTATCCCCCATTACCTTAACAGCTTTAACCCGTAAAATAGCTATCGCCCACCATTGGTGAATAAACATTTCCATACCCTTAAGGTGGGAGGTATCAATAGAGGCCGACCATGGGATTACACATGTTTCGGTTTTGTGATCCCAGGACAGGATACGGTTCATGAGTGGAGCATCGGTATCGCGGGCACGAACTGCCTTTTCATTATTCACCCACAGCTGCCTGAATTGTAAGGGCTCATCGCCAATTATTGGCGCATCTGCTTCCCAAACTTTGCCTTTAGCCTCCGCAGGCAAACCGGGAATCACTGAAGTTGCTTTATGCCATCCTGTTACGGTAACACCGCCGCTTAAAATAGCTTTGCCTATGCCTTCACCTTCAATAAGGGTCGGGCTCTCGGCTGTACCTGAATCTTCGGGGCGGATAAATAATGGCTCTGCTAACTGGTAAACTCCCGCTAATACTTTGATATGGATGCCGCCTTTTATCGATGCATCATTTAACCGCCTCAGTTCACGGGCTTTTCTGATTGCCATGGCTACAGTTGCCAGCGGTTGCTGCTGAGTGCCGATATTTTTATCAGAGCCCTTTGGCGATACCCAAATTTCGGCCGCAAAAACGCCGCCTGTCAAAATAACATTTAACAGGAATATCAAAACAACTATGCGGCGGATGTTCATTTACGTTTTATTAGTTAGCCTGAAAAATTGATTTTACGTATGTGGTATTAGCGCTGAAATTCCACTTTACATTGCGTGGGTCTTTGGCATCGCGCGAGCGTTCAATGACCAGCCAACCCGTCCAGCCCATTTTATCCAAAGTGGCCTTTACCTGCTTCATGTTTATTTTGGGGTCATTTTGCAGCCAAACACCGTCATCATTGGTACAGTGGATCTGCACGATATAATTTTTGCCCAAGGTTTTAAGTTCGCCATCCAAATCCCGCCCGTTCCTGATGGCGTTTTCAAAATTGAAATAGCTTTTAATGGCCGGTGAGCCTATATCCTTCAATAACTGCAACTCGCCTTTGGCATCCAATGCGGTTTCAATGCCTATTACCACCCCGGCCTTTTCAGCAATTTTACCAACCTCCTTTAAGCGGGAAACAATAGCGGGCCGCAATTCAGGGTATTTTATCAGGTCGCCTTTTACGCCCATCGGCAAAAAGCCAACTTTAACACCCATTTGCTTCATGGTGTTGATACAATCGGTAACCGCCTTAACCGCTGTCGGCCGTTCGGCAAAAGATTGGGCGAAGAATCCGGTCATGCCCATGGATGGAATTTCGAGGTTCAGCTCTTTCGCCTTGTTCAGGAATACATTCCTTATCGAATCATTGGCCAGCTGGTTATCAAAAGTCTCCCGGTCGCCAAGGCCGCCCATATCTACTTCAACGCCGTCTGCACCGATTTCTTTAGCCAGTTGAAATGCACCTAACTTTTGCCGTTTGAGGATCATCAGATCAACAACCGCTACTTTATAGCGCTGCTTTGATGCGGTTTGGGCAACCGACGATGCGCCAAAAGCACACATCATCAACCCCATCCATAACCCCGAGATCAACCTGTATTTCATAACTTATTTTTTGTTGCCTGCGCAAATACTTTCTCTAACTGATCAAAACCTTTTATGGCATTGGCCGGGAGCTTTTCGCCCTTGTCACCAAACACATACATAGCAGGTTCTTTTTCGATAGTGACCTTTTGGTCATCAAAATTGCCGCTGCTGTCTTTAATTTTATTTAGATCTAACCGAAAATTCTTCGCCACGAAAGCGTACAATGCCGCCCGTTTTGAAGGGCCGAAATCGTGACCTTCATTGGGCAAATGCACATTCTCTACCTTATCCGTGGCACCGTAATAACCATACATTTTTTGGAGATAAGGAAAATCATGTTCGGGCATATTGGCTGTCCAGTCCTGCCCGTCGGAAATGAGCAGCTGAGGACGAGGTGCAGCCATAGCAGCTAATTCTACATTATCTGTTCCGTTGCCGCATTGATGGATAGGCATCCCGCTTTCGCAAGGGCATCCCCCATAAAAATAAGATGACACCGACACCACCGGGGCACTGAGTTTGATCCTGTCGTCCATGGCAGTCATCAAAACGGTATGGCTTCCACCGCCCGAGCCACCGCTGATGCCCACCCGTTCAGGGTCGGTTTCTTTAAGCGAAAGCACATAATCCAGGATCCGGATAGCACCAAGCGCCTGGATAGTTTGTGCCAGGCTACGGCGATGATCTTCATCCTTAAATTGCAACAAGGACTCGCCCCAGGCAAAAAGGTCATAGCTATAAGCCATTGCCCCCATCCGTGCCAGCGAGGCACAACGGATCTGGCAATCGGTACGGTACCGCTGGTGTTCCCAATGCCCGTCGGGACTTAAGATCACCGGGATCTTCCCTTTAATTTTGGACGGCTTATATAGTGAACCGTTAATGTACAAACCAGGCAGAATTTCAATGGCGATATTCTCAACCGTGTAACCGTCATAAGTCCGTTTAGGGGTGATGATTGGTTTTGAAGCCGGTTTGGCAGGCAGCGGCGATAGCTCCAAAGCTTTGTAAAGCTCGGGTTTCAGTATTGCCTTTCGTTGCTCCCAGGTATCACGGTCGTGGTATTGGGCGGCTATCCGGTCAAGCTCCTTCCAGCCATCGCTTACCGACCAGCGGAAGTATTCATATTCTTTGAGTTTGTACCTGCCGGGGGCTTCTTTGTTCACCTTCAGATCGAGCGGGGTAAGGATGTTGGCCAGTGTGCTATCTACATTTGGCCTGAACCGCCATTGTGCGTAGTTGACCCATTTACCCTCAACCTGCGCAGCGGTGTACTTGATCTTTACGTGGTATTTGTCCTGCACCTCATCAAGTACCTCCTTCAGCGTTTTCCTGTACATGGCATCCGTAGTTTGCTGCGCATGGGCGGCAAAACTCATCGCTGTGAGACAGGTTATCAGTATACAGATCAGTTTTTTCATCACTTTATTTTTTTGTAGAGACGCATCACATGCGTCTCCCGTGAGCAAGTTCATTGTAAAGCCGCCTGTCCTAAGGGAGACGCATGTGATGCGTCTCTACATTTAAACAAAAAGAAAGCGTCATTGCGAGGTACCTCGCAATGACGGTTGGATATAAGTTTAATTACAAATCCTTAGTTTCCCCCGTAGCCACCGGAGGCGTATAACCCTCCACCTTGGGCCAAACACCATCCTTTATTTCTTTTAACTCTAACTTTGAAGGATCAATAACCACATGCTTTATTTTTTGCCTGCGCCAGGTATACACCACATGCACCAAACCATCTGCTGATTGAATAACCGATGGATAAGAATACTGGCTGATAGGCGAATCCTCCAAAATCAAAGCCGCATACCAAGTAATACCATCTTTAGAAACAGCTACGTTCAATGGTGTACGCGCGCCCTTGGCTAAATTTCCCGGAGGCAAAACATGGTTATAAACCAGCAACTGGCGACCATCTTTTAAAGTCACCGCATCGGTACCAGAGTTATTATTGGGCAATGAAGTTTTCTCCAAAGCAGACCATGTTTGCCCTCCATCCTTCGACCATGTGCTTAATATCGCCCTATTCTGGCTGCGGCAAAGCGCCTGCAGCCTGCCATCTTTATAAGTTAAAATACTTGGCTGTATCGCTTTCATGTCCTTACCATCGCTGATGGGGCCTATCATTATCCAGTTTTTGCCAAAATCCTTGGTGGCCTCAAAATGCACCTGCCAGGCTTTGCCTTCGGTACTCACCGGACTCAACAACGTACCATTTTTCAATAACACCGGCTTGTTTTTGATAGGTCCTAAAAACCCCTCAGGCAAGGCCTTTTGCTCCGACCAGCTAATGCCGCCGTCTTTAGATGTTTTTACAAAACCCTTCCATTTCGCCGGACTCGGGCCTATTTTATAATAAAGCTGCAATTCTCCTTTAGGCACCTGGTATAGTACCGGGTTCCAGCAGGCATAGCGCAACGTATCATTCTGGATGCCGTTGGCAACGTTAACCCCTTCTGTCCATTTACCACCAACAAAACGGCTTACCCAGATACATACATCGGGGTTGCGCTCTTTGGTACCGCCAAACCATGAGGCTACAAGGCCGGTTGGTGTTTCAGCGATGGTTGCTGCATGACACTCGGGGTACGGCGCTTTATCATATATAAATTCGTCTTTCACAATGCCTTTACGCCATGGATTTTGGGCAAATACATTAGCTGTAAATAAGCAAGCCGCAGCACAGGTAAACAAGATCTTTTTTAACATCGTAGTATTATTTTTGAGTAGCAACCTTGTCCTTTGCAGCTTTATCAGCAGCCTTTTTTGCGATGATGGCTTTGGTATAATCGCCGTAGAGCTTGTGCCAGTTGCGGCCGTTGCTGTTGAGGTATTGCTCGTTCCTGGTTTTGTAGATTTCGAAAATGGCCGATACCTGCTTGATATTTTTAAAATCGATAGCCTGTTCTCGAGCCAGTTTCAGGTTAGCGAGGATTGCTTCTTCTTCAACTGGGGTAAGATTAGGGATGATAGATTTATAACCGGCCAGTGTAAAGGCCACTTTGCCGATGGTATATTTATCCAATACGGTTTCAACCTGTTCTTCAGTCAGATCATTACGTAAACCGGTCATCAGGTTTTCATGTACCGATTTTGGCAGTGATGAGTTGATGATGATCTGCCTGTCCATGGTGCTCAATGCCTTCCCGGTAGCAGGATCGATACCTGCCGGAACTGATTCGTATGAATGGTTGTTGTTCCAATCGCGGATGGCTTTGAGATGGGTTGCTATCACATTTTTTACGCGGGTAGCTTTTGCGGTATCAGTAAGGGATAATGAGGTTACCCAATCAATAGCTTTTTTATCCACTTCCGCATCGGCTTTGGCCTGCGCCTCCGGAGATGGAGCCGATTTAGTTACCTGTTGTTCCTGGGCTTTTAACGTGCCCGACAGCGATAGTAAGGCTATCAGCATTGCACCCGCCATGTTTATTTTTTTCATATCAATGTTGCTTTAATATTTTACTTCAAAATCATAATCACCCGAACCAATGCTGAGCACCGCCTTCCCATTGTCCATTTTCACCGGTTTAATATCTTTTATGGCTGATATTTTCTTCCCGCCCTCAGTCACATCATTCATATTCTTTGCGGGCACATAAACCAGGGCTGCACTGTTTGGCGGTACAGTAACATGCCAGTTAAAACTGCCCTTAGTATTAGTGTAACTGCTTTTTACAATGCCATAGGCTGTTTGGTACGAAGCGTTGACACTATCCAGCCCTTTGATAATCGCAGGTTGCATAACCGTTTCCTTAAAGCCTGCATTAACCGTTTTTATCCCGGCTATGTCCTGGTAAAACCAGGCAATCAGATCGCCCAATAGCATGATGTGGTTGCGGGAATTCATGGCAGGGTTGGCGGTATCGCCGTTCCATAATTCCCAGATGGTGGTAGCGCCCCGGTTAGCCATATAACCCCAGCTTGGGTAAGTTGTATTGGAAGCTATTTTCCAGGCCAGATCGGGGCAGCCAAATTCGGTAAGGCCGCGCATCAACCATTGGGTACCGATTACGCCAGTACTGATATGGTCATGGGCTTCGTTGATCTTAGCCACGATATTTTTAAATACAGTTTGTTTGTGGGCAGTTGGGGTGATCCCGAAATAAAATGGCAGCAGATTGGCCGTAACTGTATTGTTACTGTATCTTGATGTGGTTTTATCAAAATACCTATCATTAAATGCTTTACCAATATTCTGCCTTGTCGTAGCGAAAAATTGCGCATCAGCAGGTTTGTGCAACATGATAGCGAACTTTTGCATCAAGCCGGATAAATGATAGTAATAGGCTGTCGCGATCAGTTGCCCGTCGGTATTCAATGAAGAGTCTTTAGCGTGGATCAGTTCCGGTGATTCGGGGGGCACACACCAGTCGCCATATTTATCTTTGGTGACGATGTTGTTTTTCATGTATTTGACACGCATGTAATCCATCCATTTTTTCATGGAAGCATAATGCTTTTCGATGGGTGCTTTATCTGCAAACTGACGGTAAAGCATATCGGCCACCAGGATATAAGTGCCGGGCCAGGTCATGTTATCGCTGTAGTAATTCCAATAAGCGGGGGCAACATCGGGGATAGAGCCGTCGGCTTTTTGCGATTGCGCGATATCATCCAGCCATTTGGCGTAGAAATTACCGTTGGCAAACACAAAACTTTCACCCAGCGAGCCTACTGCCCTATCGCCAAGCCAGGGCATCCGCTCGTTTCGTTGAGGGCAGTCGACCGGCATGCCTTTGTAGTTGCTCAAAATCCCCCAATAAGCATTATGATAGATCTTGTTGACGATATCGTTAGATGTTTCAAAATGGCCAATGGTTGGCAAAGCATCATAAACCACCTGTCCCTCAAAATCTGCTAATTCGGGCTTACCGGGGTAACCACTGATCTCCACATATCTGAATCCATGATACACAAATACCGGATGCCATACTTCTTCCGCCCCGCCTTTAAGCGTATACACATCGGTTACTTTGGCATCGCGAAGGTTGGCCACATAAAGTTCATTATTGGGCTGTAAGGTTTCGGCATAACGAAGGGTCACCTTATCACCCCGGCTACCTTTCACCCGCATCTGCACCCAGCCAGCTATATTTTGCCCCAGATCCAATATCCATACGTTGGGCTTTAGTTGTTTTATGCTGACAGGTTTGATAGTATCCATCACCCTGATAGGTTCATTCATCTGCGCATCGAGCTTGCCTCCGGGGGCTTGTACCAGTTCGGCCTTAGACCATAGGCTGTCATTAAAACCTGGACTGTTCCATCCCGAAAACTCTTTGGTTGCGTCATATTCCTCGCCATCATATTCGTTATTGGTGCGGATAGAGCCATCGGCTGTAAAATGCCAGTTGTTATCACTTAGGATGGTTTGCTTTGTCCCATCGGTATATTCAACCTCCAGTTGCAGCAGCATTTTGGGGAAACCAAATTCCTTGATCTTTTTGGGTTTGTACTTTGGCCGCATAGTAAAATACCTGCCGTTGCCCAGCACCGTTCCGATGGCGTTACCTCCTTGCTTGAGGTAACCGGTAACATCAAAAGTGTTGTATTTAACTGATTGGGTATAATCGGTAGGCGGACCGGCCAAAACCTGGTCGCCAATAGGTTGGCCATTTACATATAACTCGTAGTGCCCAAGGCCAACGATGTAGACCGTAGCTTTTTTTATACCCGGCTTTAAATCAAATTGATGACGATAGTAACGTGCCGAAAGCCGGGAAAATTTAGAAACGCTATCCCAGGCAAATCCACGATCGCAACCTATCCATTTAGCTTTCCAATCTGTGGGATTTAAAGGACCGATAGTCCATGTTGCGGGTTTACTCCAGGTTGTTGCACCGTGGTTAGTCCACACCCTAACTTTCCAGTAACATGCTGCACGGCTGCCCAGTGGCTTACCCGCGTAGTTGATCATAATGGATTCAGCAGAACTTACTTTGTGCGAATCCCACAGGTCACCCTGCCCTGCTGTTAACTTTTCGGGAGACGAGGCTACAAGGATTTGATAGGCTACCTGGTTTGTATTCCGGGCATCGCTGGTGATTTGCCAGCTTAACCGGGGCTTTATGGTGCCGATGCCTGAAGGATTGCTCAGCATTTCGCATTTCAGGTTTTGTAAACCGATGCGGGCATCTGCATAGCAGTTGGCAGTCCTTAAAATTAAGCACGCCAACAAAATGAGATATGTGAACAGCCTCTTCATCCTTTATTTACCCGAAAAATCGAAATACAGGTTTAGCGACAGCGCATCTTCTATATTCCTGTCGTAATTAAAATATTGGTTCTTTTGCCCGCCGGGCCCCAGTTTTTCAGGCTTTTGCGATTTGGTGCCTATCGGGGTTATACCATGCATAAACGAGATATCGCCCGAAGGAAAGAGCGGAGCGGTATTGTATACGTTTTTAGGATTAGCCGGGGTAAACAGGCGCATAAACACATCCCGGCTATTACAAACAATGGTTACCGGCTGCCCGGTGGTTTGCAGCTTCATCCAATACAGATTGGAGTAATAGCCCTTAAACTCGGGATAAACGACCTTACCCTGCCCGGTTATTGTATTGTTGTAAGTTTTGTCCCACACACCCAGCGAAGTACCCTTCATCCGGTTTTTCCATACCCGGTAAGGACCATCGCCCATATAAGTAACGCCTTTGATCTCTTTTTCAGGGAAGGAAAAATTAACCCCCATCAGGGTGGCTTCTTCGCCAATAGGCCAGTATTTAACATCAAGCTGTACCCAACCCGATGGATAGACCGTCCACTTCAATAAAGGCTCGGATTTTTTGGGTGGGAATACCGCTTCCACAACCAGGTTATTGCCCTCATAACGGTAAGTAAGCTTTTGAAAGCCTGTTTGATCCTGCCCTTCTATTAATATTGGCCCGTTGTTAAAAGGAATATTCCCTTTTGCATTCTTAACACTAACCAAGATGCCTGAATTACGGTTAAAAGCAAGCTCAATGCCGTTACCTGTTTTAACATTGTACAATGAATCGGTTTCGGTAATTACAGCTTTGCTTCCTCCTGTTTTGGCGATGATCCGGTTAGTGATTTGATCGTGATTGCTTACCGGGAAGCTCCAGGTAAACAGCTCATGCTTATTCACATCAAATGCCGACACATACAATACATCGAAATTTTGCCAGTCTTTTGGTAGCTGCAACTGCAGGTTTCCATACTGTCCCGGCGCAACATCCGGCGAAGCAATGGTACCGGTTTTAGTTTTTGAACCGGCACCATTGAGCGTAGCCAGTTTATAGCTGAAAGTGCACTGTTTGAGATTAGTGTATGAGAACCTGTTCTCTAAACGCAGTGTACCGTTAAACGCCGGCGTGATTTCGCGGGGTTCAAGATATACCGGGCTCCAAATTTCTTTGATGGCGTAGTAGCTGCCTTCTTTTTCGTGATAAGGGCCGACAATGCCGTCGGGGCCGTGATCGCCATCACTGTCCAGTTCTCCGTTTTTATCGGTACGAACTACTGCTTCATCAGCAAAATCCCAGATAAAACCACCCGCCGAGATCGGAGTATGCCACATCTGTTTCCAGAAATCATCCAGTCCGGCACCGCCGCCGCCATCATATAAGCCATGCAAAAACTCGGTAGGGAAAAATATATCGTGGCCGTTGATACCAGTATTGGTGCCGTAATCATAATTGATATAATGCTGCGTATTTGTTCCGCGGAAGATGCCCCATGGGTGGATGAGCGGGCGTTTTTGAATGTCGAGCTCATCAAACCAATGATCGAGGTTAAAATTAAAACCACCCTCGTTACCATTATCCCAGATCACAATGGAGGGATGATTGATATCTTTTTCGATGAGTTCCTTAGTTAATTTTGAACCTACCACATCATCATAAGCATGATGCCAGCCGGTGAGTTCGTCCAATACAAAAAGGCCTAAGGAATCACATACGTCCAGGAAATGATCATCGGGCGGGTAATGCGACATACGCACCGCGTTCATGTTCATATCCTTCATCAGTTGCACATCTTCAATACTGATCTTTTTGCTAAGCGCCCTGCCTGTGGTTGGCCAAAACGAATGACGGTTTACGCCTTTAAATTTGATTTTTGCGTTGTTTACATAAATGCCGTCATGCTCCCTCAACTCAACCGTACGGAATCCGATGCGTTGTTTTACGGTATGAACAGGTTTGCCATTTTCATTCAGCGTAAACACCACATTATACAGATTAGGGAACTCCGGCGACCATAATTTGGGCGAAGTAATATGCGTACTGATATTAGCAACGCTATCCCCGGCATTAATCTTCACAGAAAACGCGGTGCCAAATTTTTGCCCGGCCAGCGTATAAACCTGCCCTGTTATGGTGCCGCTTTTTACAGATGCCAACTTTAGTTGGGCCTTTAAACTACCATTGGCCTTGGCATCAACCGCATAATAACTGATATGAGATTTAGGCGATGCCTCCAAAAATACCGGTCTGAAAATCCCGCCGAAGACCCAGAAATCCCCTTTGCGTTCGGCTGCGTTTACGGATGCATTGGCAGAGTGTTTGGATACTGTTACCTCCAACAGGTTCACTTTTCCGTAGTTGAGTAAAGCGCTAACATCATACTTAAAACGGTAAAATGAACCCTGGTGAATTGGCCCGGCCGATTTGCCGTTCAGCTTCACCTCGGTATCGGTCATGGAGCCATCAAAAACAATGTTGATAGCCTCGCCCTTCCATGACGCTGGCACCTTAAACTCATATTTATAAAGTCCTTGTTCCTTGCCTCTTAAGCTATCTTTTGCAAGGCCGTAATTGTATTTACCAAAGCCCTGAAACTCCCAGTTTGATGGCACCGGGATGGTTGTCCATTTGCCTGAATTATTGCCCGCAGTACAGAAGAATTGCCAGTTTACAGTATGGTCGCTCCCTGTACCCGACAGGAACAGCTTTTGTGTTTCCTGGGCACGGCTTACCGACCAGTTGATAACAAACAGCAAAACAATCCATATTTTAAAACAGGCAGATCTCATTAGTATATTCAGTTAGCAGTTAAGATAAATTTCAGAGGGTTATCCGTGCGGAAGGGCGCAGCGGGCAAGCCATCCTTGTTATAAAAATTGGGCTGTGCGGTTTCCGACCAGGCAAAGCGCGCGGCTACAGGTTTGGTGACCGATGCGGCAGATACTTCAACGGTATTGCCTTTGATAGTGGCATCGGCTGTAACAAAGTTTCCATCAGTACCGGCAATGGTGAAATCAGTAAGCGGTTTACCGTCATGGCTTGCCAATCCGGCACCTACGTGATCAAACTCAAGGATGATCTTATTGCCGCTTATTTTCATGCTTTTATACACCGGGCCCGAAAAAACTACCGGTTGCTTGTAGGTATTTGCCAGGGCCTGTAGTTCTAAACGCCGGCCTATCTCCCATTTAAATGGCGGATGGATATTTTTAAGATCATCGTTCAGATCAGTAGTGATGATCATGCCCGTATGCGGGATTTGCAAGGCGGCAGCTTGCGCCTCGCGCAATTCAGGTTCGGTAAATGGCGTATAGGTTACGGGGCCTTTTCCCTGGGTATAGTAATAGGGTGCTATCTGCACATAATAAAATGGCAGCGTTTTATCGCCCCAAAGCTTACGCCAGTTGTTGATCAGCGCTTCCATTTTGTAGGTGTAAGTGATGGTTTCACCTAAAAAGCAGGCACTTTCGCCCTGGTACCATAAAAAACCTTTCAACGCAAACGGAGCCACCGGTTCAATCATTTTGGCATAAAACTTACCGGGATCCCCATCTATCTTAACGTTGTTCGCCTTAAAGTATAGGATTGCATCAAAGCCCTCCTGTGATACCCAGGGCTCAATCCGGCTTCCGCTTACTGCCGATGAAATAATACCTACGGGCACTTTCAGGTCATGCTGCAGATTTTTAGCAAAGAAATACCCCGCTGCCGAAAATGCCCGCAAAGCCGAATCTTCAGCTACACTCCATCCCGAATGCGTTGAATCGGGCTTTAACAGATTTTTCTGAGAAGCCAGAAAAATCCTGATCTGCGGGTTGTGCGCGCGGTCCAGTTCATCAACAGGCGAATTGGCGGTGCTGGTATCCGGCTTTTTCACCTTACTATTTTTGCGCATTTCGTATTGCATGTTTGATTGACCCGAACAGAGCCATATCTCACCCACCAGTATATTTTGCAGTTGAATAGTGTTTTTACCTGATATGGTCAGTGTTGCGGGTTTAGCGGAGGCCGGCATCGCGTCAAGCTTTACCATCCATTTGCCCGCTGCATCAGTTATAGTTGTTTTGGTTTGTTTAGCAAACTTCACCGTCACCTTTTCGCCCGGCGAGGCTGTGCCCCAAACAGGTACGGGTGCATTACGCTGCAGCACCATATTGTTGCCCAATACTTTGGGCAAAACCACCTGCGCGCCGGCAATCCCGGAACTCAGCAGGCAGATCGTCAACCAACAATATTTTATAAGGCGCAGCATTATTAGTAGTTACTTGTTTTAAATGATTTGATATAAAAGACGGCTTGCTTTACAGCTTCCCCGGCGTTTGGACGGTCGAAATCCTGATCGGTAGGAGTATCAGCATCCGGGAACCTCCTGATATCCCCGGTACGGAACACGACCCGGTTTATGCTCAACACCGGGGCAAAAAACAGCCCGGTAAGCACATCCTTGCCGTTTACTATCACGGTGTAAAAGCGGGTATCGGTATTCAGCTTGATCACTATATGATATTGTGTACCGGCCTCATATTTCATAAAGTTTTTGTTGCGGTACCCGGCCTTGGTCCTGAATTGCCCTGCCGAATCAAGCGTCAGCCTGATAGCGGCAGTACCTTTTTCGTCCTGAAATTCGATATCCAGCATACCGGTGTTGTTTTGTCCGGCCGTGATAGTAAAATCGGTCATCAATTTTTTGGAAACCGGTACAACCCGCTCGGCTTTGGCAAAATCAAATGGGTCGCTGTCTTTTAGGGTTAACGCGCGTTCTCCATCAGGCGACTTGTTGATAGCCGCGGGAGCCCATTGCGGGCTGTAGGTATTCCATTTCTCCAGTTCTTTACCGGCAGGTAGCTGATTAAAAACCTCGTTAGCATGCGCATCCGCTTTTTCGGTGACCGGTACCGGGATCGATGACACCCAGATATCCTCCTTGTTCATGCTGTAGGTTACCCAAAGTTTTCCATCGGGCGGGATACCGTTCCCTTCTTCGATACCGCGCGTATATTGCGGACCGTATGATTTATAAGCACCGCCGTAACGCATGGTGGTGATCTCGCCGTTAACCAGCAACAAATTGGTGTAATCCAATCCGTCTTTACTCACAGACAAAGCCAGCGGCCAGCGAAACTCCGAAGGGTTGTAAACGGTAGCATATTTACCGTCGGATGTGCGCTGCCCCCAGATTTTGGCGTTGGCAGTCACAAAACGCGGTGCACGGGCCGCATTTGCAGGCCATGTTTTGCCGTTATCAGTACTGATTGCGGTAAGCGCGTATTTCCACAAGCCAACCACGCGGCCATCTGGCAGGTGATAAAAGTTGAAGGCTTTATAATCCTTATGCAGCGGGATCAAGGGATCTTTCCTGTCGGTTTCCTCAACCCACTGCATCATCATCAGCGGGTTAGCCATCAGCTCATCGCAAGCCTGTACAAAACCTTTGTCCTTACTGGTTTTGTAAAAAGGATATGAGGTATTCTTTTCGTTCCATTTTGGGTTGTAATGAATAAAATAGACCGGCCCGAATTTGCCGTTCGGTAAAACCTCACGTACCACGCGACCAATGCCTAAGCCATCATTCGGATCATCATGACCATCTAAACAAATTCCATAAAAACCAAGCACCAGCAAACGTTTTGATTTAGAAGTATAAAAACCCATCCGCTGGTGCATCACCGAATACAGGTCTTTTGCGACACCGGGGTGCCCCTCTTTAGTAGTACCATCGGGTATTTTATATTGGGGAAAAACCACTGTTGGTTTCGACCATGCTTCACCATCTTTCGAGGTCATAAGCAGGGTTTGTCCCGGCGGCACGCTTTCGCCTACCTTATCGCTCAGGTATTCTACATAAAATGTATTGTTCCAATAAGCCAGCATGGGCGCATGGTTGTAGGTAAAACCAAAGCCATCGGCCAGTTCCGGGTGTTCACGGTTGGCCCGGAAAATCTGCTTGCTGTGCACACCAATTACCGGGGTTAACTGCCCGTGATGATAATCGACGTTCGCAACCGTATTGCCGCTGTAATGCACGGTATCCTGTGCATTGGCGCTACAGGCCATCGAAATAAAAAACAATATGATGATGAACTTATTCATGTTTAACTCCTTTGCTTTGCCCGGCTGCCTGCAAAAGCTGCGCAAGCTGTTTTTTGGTGACTTTAAATATGGTGCCATGCTTATGCCCTACCGGCACGCTTACGCTATCGGCCAGGTCTGTAAAAGTTTTAAAGTCGGTTGTGCGCACAGCGCCATATCTTTTTAAGCGGTACGAGTCATAATAGATGAGCCAGTTATCGCCTGCTTTGGTCATACTGGGGCCTTCGCTGTAGGGTTCGGTAAACCTCGGCGTATAGTTACTATAAGGGCCTAAAGGATTATTACTGAACGCCACCAGGATATTGCGGTTTGGCCGGGTGTTGTCTTTCATCACCAGCGCGTAATCATTTTTGGCCCGCTTTACGATCTCTGCATCAATCACACTAAAGCCAGGATCAAGGAAAAGCTTTGATGGGCTGAAGGTTTTAAAATCTTTAGTAGTAGTGTAGTACAGGCGATGATTATTGTTCTCATATTCCTGCCCCTTCGGAAAACGAAAAGGTACAGTAGAAGCCCAAACGATAATGAAATAGTTATTATCCTCATCATAAAACAATTCCGGTGCCCAGGCATTCACTGCGGTAGGCTCGTTAGCCATTACCTCAATATGCTCTTCTGCCGACCAATGAATTAGGTCTTTTGAACTGGCATAACCGATACCTTTATCGTTTTTCCAACCGGTTGTCCACACCAGGTGATAAACCCCGTCAGGTCCCTGGGCTATGGATGGATCGCGCATGATTTTAGCGTCGCCGACTTCCGGTTTAATGAAAATATGATCAATAGCATTCCAGTGATAAGCATCGTAACTGTACAAGAAGCGCAACCCTTCATTGGCGGGCTCATGAAACGAGGTAAAAAGGTACACGCTTTTACTGGCCCTGCATGAAAACATCAACGCAATAGCTAATAATAGGGTGATATGTTTAATAGTCCTGTTCACTTATATCGCATCAATAATGAGCACCCAGTCGTTACCGTTTGATACCTTGCCGGGTGGTTTAAATTTGATTGTTTTAGCTTTTGCGAAGGTCCCGATAGCGGTAGTTTGCCCGTTGCGCGGGTTATACCATGATGCTTTTAATTTGGTGCCTTCCAGTTTATCGGCATTGATATTGATCTGCACACCAGTATAGGTATATACAAACGCGTAGTTTTTGCCTCGGGTGGCGATCAACCTCTTGTATTTTTCGCCATTGTTACCTGCTATCAAAGATTGATCGGGTACGCGATCCAGATACGGGCGCGACAGCATTAGTCTTTTCAAATAAATCATCTGCTTAGCACCGGGATCATTAACCGAATTGTACCAGTAGCCTTTTGAGCCATAAGCGCTGCCTTTATCTGTTGGCTTGTGCATCTGCATTACGTCGTTATCGCCATAAGTATATCCGCAGGCCCCGGCAAAAACCGACCAGTATCCATATCGCCTTACGTCGGCGGCAGTCCAGCGGGGTAATTTGATATTATGTAATCCGTAAGGAATTTTTTCGTACGATGGTTCGGCATCAAGCGTTGGTTTTGCGGGCGATAGGTTATAATCCGTTTCTACATAACGCCAGTTGTCTTCGCCATACTTCAGGTCTTTCTTTGAGGTATCCTGCGCGTAATTGCGATGGCCGGACTGAAAGCAATTAAAATCTAACCAGCTTTCATTATGAAACCATTTTGATGATTGTGTACGGCCGCGTGGATGATAGGTAATCAGGTGTGTTCCATCCACGTCGTGCAGCGTGTTACCAATAGCATTCCAGGTTTGTAATGAATCTGAACCTGCAATGTCACCGCCATTCATCCAGATCACATTTGGACGGTCACGATATCTTTTCGCTAAAAATTCGGCGTATGCTTTCGCTTTTTCAGCACCGATATGGCTTTCTTTTACAACCGATCCCCAAACAGGTACCAGTGCCACGTACAAACCTTTTTCAGCAGCTTTGGCAATGATCCAGTCGATATGATCCCAATAATCATATTCGTTGCCTTTGCCAAAGGTATTGCCGGGAGTTGTTTTTGGTTGAGCGATATTTTTGTTGCTCAGGGCAGAATCGCCATAAGCGTTGGTCTCTTTAATGCTATGCACCACCATCACCTGGATCACATTAAAACCCTGCTTGCTCCGGACGTCGAGATATTGCTCAGCTTCTTCCCTTTTCAATTTGGAGAACAGCAGCCAACCGGTATCACCAAGCCAAAAAAATGGCTTATCGCCGGCCATAAAATAGCGGTGGTTGGTGGATATGCTTAAATGGGGCATTACATCCTCGCTTTTGAATGAAAAAAGCAATAATGCAATAGCAATTAGTATGGTAGATTTTTTAAGCATAAAATAGTAACAATTAAAAATCAATTGTCATTTCGACGAACAACTAGGAATGTGCGGCTGCGTGAGGAGAAATCTTATACGTCCTGCCTTACACCATCCATTACAAATTTGCGTGGCGTATAAGATTTCTCTTTCGCCCCCTGCACTCTGCCCCCTCTGCTCTATCGAAATGACATTTTCTTATATATCTCGCAAGTTCAAGCGTCCTTCGCTTGAACTATACCCAAAGTAAGCGTCCACGCTTTACATTCCACATATTTTACAGGAGCGTGGACGCTTGACCGTGCGCAGCATCAATTACGGCTTAACCACAAAATGGCAACGCCGTTCCCTTGTGCTTTAATTTCCGTATTAGCAGTCCCCTTTATCGTTTCTTCACCGGGTAAAAGCTCACCGGTTTTCGGGTCGATCCATTGTGCTTTGTAGCTGATACCAGTTGATAGATCAAGGTGGATCCCACCGCCGTTGCTGTAAACTATGTATCCTTTTGATGAAGCCAAACCCCATTGATCTTTAGGCGAACCGGGCAAATCAACCGGTTTCATGCCGCTTGCATCAGTCAGGAAAGCTTTATTGGTTGTGGCAGGCAGCACAGGTAATGATCCCCCGGCTATGAATACCGCCCAGCCAAAATGGTCGTAATCATCGGCAGAAAACAACACCGCTTTATCCGGGTATTTGGTGCGATATTCGTGTACCGCACGGTAAACCTGTTCAAACGATGCCGCCTTTGGTTTAAAGATTCGGGCTTGCTGACGTGGTGCCAGGCTTTGACCGCCGATGGGTTCATAAGCCGTTCCGTTGGCCTGGTAGTACCAATAACGGATATCGATGACGTTAATAACCGAAGCCGTTACAGGATCAGCAAGAATAGCATCCTGCACATCCTTGGTGGCACTCAAACCTATGATCTGTTTCTTTTTATGGGTGGTTTCCCACTGTTTAATAGTTTCAACCCAAAACTTCATAAAGTGCAGCGGACCGGTAAATTCTGCCCCTATCTGCTGGATCACCCCGGTATTACCGGCGAAGTTGTCCATACATTTATTGATGTAGGCAATATGCAGCTTGCGCCTTGCCGGGTCGGTTTCGTCATAAAACTGCTCGGCCATAAACTGGCGTTTGTCGCCTGCATAAGGTACAGGCTCGGGGAAACCCGTGCCGTTGATATTGTTTGCCGTGCGCCACGGAAAATCGGTGTAATGCGCACCTGCTTCAATAATGTTATGTTGAAAATAGTTTTGGTGGACCAGCACCAAACCTTTCTGATCGGCCAGATCGGCAAACTGTTTCAGGCGGTTCCAGTACCAGGTATTGTATTTGGTCAAATCATATTTGCTTAAACCATCGTAAGCCAGCTCTTTACCGCTGCGGGCGAATGGCAGCTCATAAAATGGGGCCCAAACATCGCCATCCATCCTGCGGATGCGCTCGTGATCGTCGCGGCGGCGATCATACCATAAACCGTAATTATGCTCAAATACCACTATATTATCTTTTCGCATCCAATCGGTAACTGAATTTAAATCGTCAGTTAAACCGGTACCTATTTGGCCGGGTACCCAGCGGGAGATGGCCGGTTTGGCTTCCTTTTCGGTATAATCGGGATGTACGGTGCCGCTCCACCACGGGGTTTCAAAATGCCTGCCTGTTAATACCACATTGCCACGGGTTAACCAGCCGTTGGTAACGGACATCTTTGGAGCTAATGCCGCAGTTGCAGTATTTTTATATCCTATTTCGTCAATAGTTTTAGCGTTTGCAGATGATACGCTGATCGAATTTCTTTTTGGCGATTGATCTATCCAGTTGCTGATAGTTACTGCAGGTTTACGTGCAGCGGCCATCAACTCGGCAGCTTGTTCAACAGTTGGGCTGCTCGATGGCTCGGTAGCCGGATAAAGGATATCGGCCTGCTTAGTTACATCTTTATTTAAACGGCTAGCCAGCTGCGCATAGTAAAAACTTCTTGGGCTTATGGTACTGTTTGGTATACTCCAATAACCATCACCGGCAAATTGCGCCCATGTACCGAAGGCCCAGTTTTGAGCGGTTGGCGGTTGATAGCAATCAACACGGGCTGCGGTACAATTCCAGAACAGGCTGTTGGCTGCGCTCCATCCGGCACCCTGTCCGTCCTGTCCGCGGTTCATATAGCTTAGTGGCTGACCATCAATATTGGCGATATCAAATAAAACACCTGAGGCCCAGCTATCAATACCGCCACTAAAACCCAGCGAACCTACCGACATACATTGCACAAAAGCATTTGGCCCCGGTGCGCAATAGCCGGTTGCAAAATCATGAAAACCCTGCTCAGAATATAAACGCTGAAAAAGATTTTGTCCGCCCATAGTCAAGAATGTATTACGGCGCTGTCCCCCTATTTCCGAAACCGGCGCAAGTGATTTACAATCCTCCACTGTAACGCGGTTACCGGTAGTACCAACAAATACTGCCGAGCCAGCAAAATGCTCAAAAGTTACCTGGCGTACCCAGGCGTCACTCACATTTTCCATGGTGATTGCCATCCAACGGTGTGCTTCGTCCTTGGCGTTAGCGTTGTTATATGCAGATTGGAGTTTTAAGTTTTCGATACCTACCTGCGCAATTCTGCCGGGCCATTGGTAGGCTGCGATTAAACCACCTCCATAAGTCGTATCTAAAGCCGTTGTTAACGGCGCATCAAGGGTTATCTTATTACCATCTACCGATGTCACCTTGCGATCCCAGTAAATATCACGTTCGCCTGGTTTCCAGGCTAAGGCGGTTAGGTCGCCGCCAAAATGATCGGTTTTGATGGTACCGATCCATGCCTGTGTGCTTGGGCGGTGAATTAAAACCAGATCGCTGGTTTTAATATTTGCGCCATCTGCAATATGCAGCGTATTGGCATTTACCGGTACATAAGCATCGGTAATTTTAATTTCTTTGGATGTTTGCCTGTCATTTTTTCCGGTTACATGTATAAAAGTTTCCCTATCCGTTCCGGCAGCGAATAATACGGTACCGTTAGGGCCCATCCCCCTTCCGCGTAAAACCACGCCGGATGCGTTTATTTTGAGGCTTCCATTAACCTGGTAAGTGCCTTTATTCAGCAATACCGCTCCGCGAAAACCGTCTTTATCAGCGGGTAATCCGGCTACATAATCTAAAGCGGCCTGGATCCTCAGTGTAGCGTCACCTGCTTTTACAGGCACTACAACTTTTACAGGCACAAAAGGGATCGGCTTTTCAGAAGCCATATATCCGCAATACGAATAATCAGGAATACGGTCGCCATTTGGGGCGGCCACATAATTTAATTTGCCGTTTTTATCAGCAGCAACAGGCGGCTGTGGTTTAGGGGCTTTTTTCTTATCCTGCGCAAATAAGGGGGTATGCAAAAGCATCCCCCCAGTCATTAAACCAACCCAAATATAAATCCTTGTAAACCTCAATCCCCGCATTATAGTGTCTTTATTATTTTAACGAAGCCAATTTCTTTTCGCCTTTAGCGGCTACTGTATTTAAATATACTTCGATATTGGTATAACCGCCGCCATTTTTTGCAGGCAGGGCCGAGTCTTTGCCATCTTTAGGGTTCAGGCCGTGAGCCAGCTCCCAAGAGTCAGGTAAACCGTCGTTATCCGAATCTTTGTAAGGCGTACCTTTATATTCAGGATAGCCACCAACCTGCCATGGAGCAGTGATGATACCCAGTTTGTATGAGTCTTTAGGTAATTTACGCACTTTAAACTGGTAAGCAGTATCGGTTTCCATGTCTTTGTACGTGATTTTACCGGTACGTACCTGCTCTGTAATGCGTACATCAACCGGGTCGCGTTTTGGCAAGGTTGCGCCGGCATTTGCCACAACAAATTTAAAGGCATCTTTTGCCGATAAGATCGTCATCGAAGGCATCGGGAACGGAACATCTGATTTCATATAATCCTTGTACTGGCCGGCATCAGGTAATTCTTTACCACCCGGACCTTCAACCTGGATACCACCGTTCCATGCATCTTTGGTTACCTCAGGATAGCCCTCCATGATGTTACCTGAGGCGTAAACACGACCGAATACTTTTTCTTTAAGCTTGCTCCTGCCCGATTCCGGTTTCAGGATGCGGTGACCAACCGGTTCATCTTTTGGTGTAACCGGACCTGGTTTAAAATAGTTATTGATCACATTGTAATTGGTAGTATAATCGCCGCCATCCATTGAACGGTGGTGCCAGTTAAATACTACGTTATTTACAAAGTTGTATACACCGTTCCAACCAACTGATGGGTTACGGCCTGTATTATCTGCCCAAAGGTTACGCATCAATGAGCTGTTTTCGCCGCCGGTAGTTGAACCGAAAGCGTGGTTCCAGTAATCCAATGATTCGGAATAGATACAATTCTGGATAGTGATATTTACAGTACCCAATTTCTCTTCTTTCGATCCATCTCCCGGATCAAACATGTGGCGGTACATCGAAAAGTTTTCGTCCAGGCCCCAGCTTGCGGAAACGTGGTCGGCAATGATATTACCAACAGGGTTACCACCCAATGCGTCATCACGGCGACCAACATTGGTTTCGCCACGGCGGAAACGCATATAGCGGATCACAACGTCATGTGTATTTACCCAAAATGATTCGCCTGCAATACAAACACCATCGCCCGGAGCAGTTTGCCCTTCAATGGTGATATATGGAGCCCTAACAATAATTGGCGTTTTGATACGGATGATACCGGCAACGTTAAATACAACGATACGGGCACCGCCTTTTTCACAGGCCTCACGCAGGGTACCGGGGCCATTATCAGCCAAACTGGTAACTACATATACCTTACCGCCACGACCGCCAAAGGTAAATTTGCCACCGCCTTCGGCACCAGGAAATGCCGGGATCTTAGCCTGCGGCAGATCGGTTGGGCGGGCAGCCCATGGTACGTATACTTTGCCACGGCGCTGATCGGCCTGGATAATAGGCAGTGCAACCGCCCATGCTGAATCTGAACGACGGGTAGCCTCTTTCATCAAAGCTTCACTCTCTGCTTTAACCTTCTCCGGCACTTCAGGGTATTGGGCAAAAGCCGGTTTAGCTAAACCCAATGCCGCTGCTACTAAAAATAAAGCTGTGTGTTTTTTCATATTCTATATTGGTAATATTCTTTCTGTTGATTGGTTAGCAGGCACCCATCGTTCAATTAATTTGTTATTGAAGCGGATCAAACGGCCCACCCCAAGTGTTGTTTTGTTGTAAATTAATATTGTTCAATAATGCCGCAGAAGGGATGCCGAAAAAGTAATCACCTGCCTGCACCGCAATGTTGTATGAATCCAATGTTTTGGTTTTAACAGTAAACGATGAAGTATACAACGCATCCAATGACGCGGCTGCCGAAGCATCACGTGTGCCGGTGATATAATCCTTAGCGCTTGCATTATTGTTAAGGGTAACTGTAAGACCTGTTCTTTTTGAGCCATTTAATGTACTTTCCAACAATTTACGGCGGCGAAGGTCCCAGTAGCGTTTACCTTCAAAAGCAAACTCAATTTTACGTTCGTTCATGATAGCAGTGATCATCTGGTCAGGGCTCATGCCTGCATTTAAACCATACTGGTTATCAGCACCGGCTTCAATGCCGGCACGTTTCCTTATTGCCGCAATATTGGTATAGCCTGTAGTTACATTACCCAATGCAGCAGCACATTCGGCCTGATTTAATAAAACTTCGGCATAACGGATCTCCATCCAATCGGTACCTACATATTGCGCATTAGATACGCTGATATTAGGATCGATAGCTTTGCGCAGATAAAACCCGGAATTGGTTGCTGATGCAGGTTCGGTAGTTTTAACACCTGAACCATCTGCCTTGTTGTAATAAAAGTAAGTCCACAGGCGATATGAAGTATTACCGTTTATGGGCCAGTTACAACCATTGTATGCAATAGTTTTGTTAAACCTCGGATCGCGGTTGTCAAAAAACTTCGAATCGTCATAAGTATATTTGGTTGATGTGCCAGGTGCTTTACCGTCAAGCATCGGGTATGATTTTACAATATCCCAGGTAGGCTGGTTTGAACCGCCTTTGGTACCCAAATAAGCCGGGCGGGTTGCATTATCATACGTGTTGTTATTTTGGTTTTGATCGGTTGATGAAGTATTATAACCAGTAACCAAAATAGCCTCCGGGTTGCTGCTGCTTTCGGTAAACCACATATTATCGTAAGATGGGTTTAAGCCGTAGTTGTTGGCTGTCAAGATCTGCATTGCCTTATCATTGGCATCGGCAGCTGTTTGCCAGCGGGCGGCATCATTGCTGGGATTAAACTGGGGACTTGCATAGGTTAACAATACCCTACCTTTAAACGCTGCTGCAGCGGCCGATGAAATGCGGCCATAATCGCTTCCACTCCATTTGGCAGGCAGATATTTGATGCAGCTATCCAAATCGCTCACAATTTGTTTAAAGCACTCTGAAGTTTTGTTACGGGGCAGTAAAGCTGCGTTTTTAGCATCCTGTCCAATGGCGTCCAACGGCTTTAATACCAGCGGAACGCCGCCATATAACCTTACCAGATCAAAATACCTGAAAGCCCTCCAAAAATAAGCCTGAGCCTTATACCTGTTTTTGGTTGATGCCGGTAAAGTGCTGGCATCAAGGTCTTGCAGTGTTTGGTTGATATTACGGATGCGGCCGTAGTTATTGCTGATGTTTACTGAGGTACCGATATCACCGACGGTTTCGGTGGTAACTGTACCTTTTACGTACGCGTTATCGCTGTAAAATTCGTCGCACTTATCGCCGCCGCCGCCAATGGCGCCGCCGGTGTCGCCAAACCAGCCGGGCTGATTAGCTGTATAAAGATAATTAATGTTTAATATGGCTACTGTTGAGTCATTAAACACCTGACCGGGGGTACTATGGGTAAGATCCTCTTTATCAAGCACCTTTTTACAGTTTGTAAACAGGGCTGATACGATCAAAGCTGCAAATATGGTTTTAAATAATTTCATGTCTTTCAAAGTTTAGAAGCCTAAGTTTAAACCAAAAGATACTGTACGTAAGTTGGGATACACCCCAAATGGCGATGAAATATCACGGTAATGATCAGGGAACGGGTTTACAAAGTTGATAGGGTTTGTAGCCACCACGTATGCCCTTATGCTTGACATACCAAGCCTTTTGGTTAAACCGGCAGGCAGGGTATAGCTTAAATTAGCACTTGAGATGTTCCAGGTAAACGGGCTGACAAACCAGAAATCACTTGTAACACTTACGTCATCTGAGTAATACGGATCGGGATATCTAGCATTTGTATTGGTTGGCGTCCAGTGGTCGGCCCAAAATACAGGCCGGTTTTGGTTTGCGGTAGCTTGTTTAATAGCGGCACTTTCTATTGATTGCGTACCACCCCAACTCATGCCCATAACCACGTTTAAACTCAACGTTTTATATGCGCCACCGAAGTTTAAACCAAGATTGTAATGGTTTGAAGCTTTATGACCTAAATAGAACTGATCGCCGAGATCGTTTTGCTTGATGATACCGTCGCCGTTTTTATCAACATAGTTGATCATGCCTGGGGCAGGTGTATATCCAAAGATCTTAACGTTTTGTGCGCCACCGGCAGCGGCAGCCCGTTGTGCTATAATAGCATCAGCATCGGCCTGTGTACGGATAATACCAAGCGATTTGTAACCCAGTGTGCCCGGGTCGCCTGATTTACCTGTCAAATCCTGAATAGTGCCAACCTGGGCTGCAGCTATATCATATTTGATGTATTTATTATCGCTCCATGAAAAGAACGGGCTGAAACTATAGCTAAAATTTGATCCTATCTTATCTTTCCAGCTTGCAGAGATCTCGTAACCGAAAGTATTGATGATACCATAGTTTTCGGCAGATGGTGCTGCGCCGATAGTTACCGGAACAGAAGTATTTAACGATGCAAGCATGTCATAACGGTGCTCCCAGAAGTAATCCGCAGAAATTGATAAGCGGTTGCCCATGAAAGCAGCATCCAAACCATAGTTTGTTTTTAAGTCGTGGTCCCAGGTTAGGTTAGCATTCGGAATGGCGATGTTTAACAACGCACCCAATCCCCTGTCGCCATTGCCGCCAAAAACTGCACCGCCTTTGTTGCCGGTACCAAACTGGTAATTAACAGCATATAAGAACGAAGGCGTATTATCCGAGCCTAACAAACCTACCGAACCCCTGAATTTCAACAAATCAACAAAGCTTATTGATTTAAAAAAGTTCTCTTTTGAAATTACCCAACCTGCCGAAGCCGAAGGAAAATATCCCCATTGATGGCCCGGTGCAAAGTTGGTATTGGCATCAGCCCTCATAGCCAATTCAACCAGGTATTTATCAGCATAAGCATAATTTACCCTGCCGGCTACAGCTTTACGACCGTATTCTTTTACCATCGTAGCCTGATTTGATGATTGATCGCCAATGGTGAATGTTTGGTTGTCTTTTCCGCCTACAATTACACCATCGGCTTCCGCTGCTACGCCTTCGCTGTATGATTCATATTGCTCATACAAAGCCAGTGCAGTAATTTCATGCGCCCCAAAACGCTTATGGTAAGTAAGATTGGCGTTGAACTGGTAGTTATCGGCCATTGTAGGGGTAAGGCGAACCCTATCACCATTTTTTATAGCTTTTACACCTACCACAGTTCCTCCCGGAATATGGTTATTGTCGCCTTCGCCCGAATATTGGTTATAGTAAAATGTTGAGCCATATTGCTTGTTAAAAGCATTATTAAGATTGCGGTTATAGCTTACATTAGCAGTTAACCCACTAATGCCCGGAATTTCGTAACTCAAATTGGCTAAACCATTAAATACAGTATTATTGTTACTTGTGTAGTTATTGGAATTTTGAACAGCAAAGAAGTTAAGGTTATCGTTATTGCTGGTGCCTAAATATACCGGGTGCCCATCGATAAAATATTTTTGCCATGGTGGTGCCTGGTTAAGCGACAGAAAGTCGTTGTCCGGGCTTTCGGTGGTGCTTGAAAGCTTGTACCAGTAAATTTTGCTTTTGGCAAGGTCTTCGCTCAATGACAATGACAATTTTAAACCTTTTGCCACCTTGGCATCAACACTGGCCCTAAACCCGAAGCGGTTGGTGTTTACCCCTTTAAAGTTGGAGTTTTGGTTTACGTAGTTTGCGCCTGCAAAATAAGTAACCTTATCATTACCGCCACTTATGCTAAGCGCATTCCTGCTGGTTACTGCCGGTTTAAATGCCTGCTCCAGGAAATTTTGATTATTGTTTTTAAAGTACTCAAGTTCATCAGGCGTATAATATTTTAAGTCTTTGTTGCTTAAATCGCCGTTAATGTAACCTTCGGGAGTAATAGTGTGGTTATATCGTGTTTGCTCAATATCATTCAAATAGGTAGCCATCTGAACGCCCGACATCATTTTAGGCAATTGAATTGCATCGGCAACACCAACGGATGAACTGAAGCTCACCTTTGGACCACCTGCCTGGCCGCGTTTTGTTGTAACAACGATAACGCCGTTTGCACCCAAAATACCATAAATGGCAGCGGCAGCATCCTTCAGAATGGAAATATTCTCTACCTCGCTTTGGTCGAGCAGGTTGAAGTCAGCTTCGGTACGTTGTACACCGTCAATAATGTATAACGGTGTTGTACTACCGCCATTCTTTGCCAGGAAAACGGGGTTACGGATGGTGATTGTTCCGCTTTGTCCCGGCCTTGCAATACCACCGGTAACACTTACTGCAGCATTAGTACCGCGAAGTGCAGCGGCAAGGTTAGTGGTAGGGATATCCTGGATGGTTTTCATATCCACCGCGGCAACCGCACCTGTTAAGTGAACTTTTTTCTGGGTACCATAACCTACTACCACAACCTCATCGAGGGCATTTTGTGATGGTAGCATTTTAAAGTCGGCGTTCATTTCGCCAATCTTCAATGTTTTTTCCTGGTAGTTGTATCCAAGAAATTTAGCACCAACTACAATGGATTGCAGGTTAGTAGCTTTAATAGAGTATTTACCATCGGCATTGGTAATAGTACCTGTGTTGCTGCCTTTTACCTGTATGGCAACTCCCGGCAAAGGAGCACCTTTTTCGTCCACAACGGAACCCGTTATGTTACGATCCTGGGCTTTTAGCGCACTGCCCAAACACAGCAACACCGAAAGTAAGAGGAAAAGTTTTCTCATAAACTTGATAATTTAATTTTCATGATCAGGTTAATTAATTGGTATAATTGGTTTGCCCGGCTAAAGCTTATATCATGATACCGGGAATATTAGGTTAGTTCAAATTATTGCTTTGTGGCCTGCCGCTCCTTGATCCGTTTCTGCCATTCTTCTCCCTCCTTTTTCATATCGTAGCCTTGCGCAGACAGATAATTATTAATGCGGCCTTTAAATTTGCCAAACCAGGCATGTTTTTTCTCTGATGATTCGGCGTCTATCGCGTTCTCCCTTGCCTCCAGCAGCCAGCCTTTTATTTTGTCTTTTTGTTCGTCGGTAAGGTCGGGGATCTCGTCCTGATAGGCGGTGTAGGTGATTGGATAGATGCGGTAGGTCATGCCGTCTTTTATCTTATCAATTTCATCGGCACTTAATTCTTTGTTCAGCTTTTTGATATATAATGTGTGTAATTCTTTAACCTGCTTTACCACGTCGCTATCCACAAGGGCAATTTTGGCATTGGCCCCCGCCTTGTCATCGGCCATTTGCGTTTTGATATCGTTTACTTTTGTTTTACGCGTATCGTAAACAGTGTTCAGATCGTTGTACTGGGCAACCACAATATCACGTACTTTCTTAAATTTTACAGAGTCGGTAATGCCTGCTCCAGTAACAATTTTGTTCGAGCGTTCGGTGATCACCTTTATATAGTTGTTATCGGCTGTGGTTTGCGCAAAAGCGGCATTCCCTGCTACTGATAATAACAATATGGCTATGTATTTAAAGTGCTTCATGAGTGTTTTAATTGGTTAAATTCTTTATACAGCTTATACAAAAGCCCTCAAAAAGTTTATAGTATCCTGCCATTTTTTTAAGCAATTAATTGTTTATATCACAATTAATTAAGTATTAAAATCTTGTCAGTTCTAAAAGCCTGCTAAAAAGTATAATTAATTTTATTGGTTTATATTTCCTGGTATCCTACAGCCTGATTTACAAGTTGCTTTAACAAATATCACGTGTTAGCCTTTGCGTTTCCTGTTTGTATTTATCTATTTATTATACAATCTTACCATAACGCATTTTTCGTGCAAAGCTAAATTTTTGTCAAAAGAAAATTACATTGCTGCAAATTGGGTTTGATTAAAAATTGCTACTTTTAAAAATATAAACCAACGCGGCGCATACTTCATTGTGGGCCGACCTGCTAACCTTTATTGATTTTTACAAAATGAAGCCCCATTTTCTCAAGGTTGCGGTAAAACCGCAAAATTCATTCAGTATACGGCATGATATTTTGCCCACCTTCCGCGGCATCTGGCATTACCATCCTGAGCTTGAATTACACTACGTAATAAAGGGCGAAGGGGTTAGGTTTATTGGTGATAATATCAGCAATTTTTCGCCGGGCGAAATTACATTGCTTGGAGAAGCGCTTCCGCACTGCTGGCGGTGCAAGGACGAATACTTTTTACCCGATTCTGGATTGAATGTTGAAGTGATCGTGATCCACTTTTTACCTGATTGTCTTGGCCGTTACTTGTTAAATTTACCCGAAGCTTTCATGTTGCCCAAGCTTTTTGAAAAAGCTAAAAGTGGCATGGTCATCAAAGGAGAAGCAAAGACCGAGCTGGCCAAACTGATGCGGCAAGCAGCTGAAGCTACCAATCTCGACAGGATCATTATCCTGCTTTCGATATTGAAAGTGTTAGCCGAAAATGAGGACTTTGAGCCGATAACTTTATCGCACAGCGACTTTCACCAGTCAAATGAATCGGATACCATCCGCCTTAATAAAGTATGTTCCTATACATTGGCCAACTATAAACAGGAGATCAGCCTGGAAAAGATAGCGGCCATCGGCAACCTGAGTGTTACCTCTTTTTGCAGGTATTTTAAGCTGATGACCAAGAAAACATATTTTGATTTTTTAACCGAGATCAGGATCAGTCATGCCTGCCGGTTTTTGATAGAGGATAAACTACCTACCGAGGTTTTGTGCTTCGAATGCGGTTACAATAATATTTCAAATTTTTATCGCCACTTTAAAAGGGTAACCGGCATGACCCCGCTTGAGTATAAACGCCGTTATATCAAAGGGCAAAAACAGGCAATTTCTGCTTGATTTTGTTAAGTCTTAAGTTATAAGAAGTTGTTTAGATTTGACGATTTTTAAATGTAGAGACGCATCACATGCGTCTCCCGCATGCAAATCTTAGACTTAATTACTTATAAAGCGGCTTGTCCCATTGGAGACGCATGTGATGCGTCTCTACATAAAATCTTCTCAAACAAAATTCAAACAGCTTCTAAGTAAAAAAGCATGACTTCTTACTTTAGACTTTCGACTTAAGACTAATTAAATACCTATCTCGCTTTGAAGTGTGGTATAGTTCGTGTACAGATCTTCTATTTTATTACGAATAGCCGGCGAAAAATAGCCAACATCCCGGCGGGTGGTGGTAGTGATTTTCAAACCGCGTTTGGTAAGATAATATTTAGCAATAACCGGGTAAACATTATGCATCACATCCATGTTTTCGGTTAAGAACTCCTGTACCATTACCACCTCATGCTGACGCGACGCATCAGCATAATGATCACATAACCAAACAATAAGTTCCGGGAAAAAATTACCCTGAATACATGACAATCCTGCCGAACCCGTTTTCAGTGATTCAACCGCGTGAACCATGTAAGCATCATACAAACCAAAAGCCGGATTAATTTTACTCGCCTCCAGTTTCTGTTTTACCACATTCAGGTTAAGGCATGTATCTTTATGATATATTACCCTGCCGGTCGCTACAAAATGCTGAAGCTGTTCGGCCGATAATAGCCTTTTGTAAGGCACCGGGCATTCGTAAAAACCTAAAGGGATATTTTCAGTTTGATCAAAAAGGTCAAATACGCGATCATTAAGTGCAATGTCCGGTTCATTGGCATCGGCCAGTAAACTTGTAATGGCTATTACCGCCGAAGTGCCTGTATCATACACCCTTTTTATAAAATCGGCTTGCTTTTCAATCGGCCCGCCAAAGGTACCGGTAGCTACAACAGGGACAGCGCCGTCAACAGTTTCAACAACGTGTTTAATTATGGCCAGGCGCTCTTCTCCACTCAGTTCAAACATTTCGCTCGAGAGGCAATTGGCAAACACTCCTGCGGCACCTGCATGCAGGTACATCTCGGTTAAACGGGTTAGCGCTACATAATCAACTGCACCGTTATCTTTAAAAGGCGTTAACATTACCGGGATAAAACCCTTTTTTGATTGTTCCATTGATGATTAAATTAAACTGTTAACTCCCTTGTTTTGGTTAAAAAGATTCCTGTTAAAAATATGGCGAGGGTACCCGCAACAATGATCATATTGGTATTTAACGTACTGCGAAGAGCTGCATATTGCTCCGGGATGAGGGCCGGAAAAGTAAGCCAAAGGATCACCAAAACACCTATGATGCTGGCGATAATAGCCTCGTGGTTACGGGTTTGCCTGCTGATGATACCCAGCAAAAATAAGCCGAGCATACCGGCAGCAAAGATGCCCGAAAGCTGCCACCATAAATCGAGGATGCTTTTTACGCCTATCATGGCTATCCCGGCTGCCATACCTGCGAACCCGAAAAGCACAGTGCCGATATGCAATGCATTCAGCGTGTTTTTTTCGTTGAGTTTTGGTTTAAAATATCTTTTGTAGATATCGATAGTAAAAACGGTAGCCGATGAATTCATGCCCGAACTAATGGTGCTCATGGCTGCCGATAAAATGGCTGCTACGATAATACCAACCAGACCCGCAGGGATTTTGGTAACCATAAAATGCGGCATGATCTTATCACCGTAATCGGCAGGTGTAAGTTTACCCATGAATGCTGCAACCTCATTTGCCGAAGCCGTTGCAGGCAAACGTTCAATAGCTACCTGATGTTTAAGGCTTAATATCAGATCGGGGTGCTCGCTGTAGTAAGCATATAAGCATGAGCCTATTACAAAAAACAGGAAAGATGCCGGCACATAAATACCAACGCAAAGCCATACCGATTTGGCAGCCTGTTTGGTAGATGTAGCCGCATGATAACGCTGAATATAGTTCTGATCCATCCCAAAGTTGTTGAGATTGATGAAGAACCCGTAGAACAGGATCACCCAAAATGTTGGTTCGGTTAAGTTAAGTGAGAAACTGCCCAGGCTAAATTTATGATCGGCTTTGCCAATTTCTACGATCTTATCAAAGCCTCCAGGGATGTTATTTACCACCAAATAAATGATGAGCAAGGCTCCTAAAGTTTTGATAATGGCCTGTACCACCTCTGTCCAGATCACGGCTTTAATTCCGCCGGATACGGTATACAGGATAATGGAGATGCCCATTACGATCATGATCATCTTCATAGAGAGACCGGTAAGTGCCTGCAGACTCAACGCGATGCCGAAAAACACGGAACCCATACGGGCAATCTGCGTAAGCAAAAAACAAATAACCGCATAAACCCTTGCCCAGGGACCAAAGCGTTTTTCAAAGTGCGTATAAGCGGATATGTTGCCGGTATTACGATAAAATGGTATAAAATATTTAACCGCTATCCAGGCTGCAAATGGCATGGATAAGCTAAATACAAAAGCGTTCCAGTTGCCGCCGTAGGCTTTACCCGGAACGCCCAAAAAGGTGTTACTGCTTAAAAAAGTGGCATAAATGGATAAACCGATGGCCCAGCCCGGTATTAAACCAGATGCAACGGTGAACTGCTCGGCATTTTTATTTTTACGCGAAAAATAAAAACCAACCAGCACCATCGCTATAAGGTAAATACCTATAATGGTAAAATCTAACACGGGCAACACTCTCATGCTTTAATCGGGTGGTACAGTAAATTTAGTATTATGGTTTAAAATTGCATAACAAATGTAATGTACCGGGGTTAGCCTTTACTGTAATATTTTCGCCGGCTATTGTAGGATATTATCACAGAGCTAAGTGGCGGCGGGGTTAATTAAACAAGAGATTTTAAAAACTCCCCTCTTGAGAAGGGGCGCGGAGGAACGAGCGGTAGCAGGGGTGTGTTTCTGCGATCGACAAGCAAAACGCAGAAACACACCCCTCCGCCCCTCTCAAGAGGGGAATCGCGCAATCCCGTGCTTTTTTTCGTAAGTTAATGGCTCATCAACGCGCGCTTTCTATAATCAAGCTACCCGCCTGTAACCCATCGGCAGTAGCACTAACAGTAATTTCCCCGGCAACAGCTTTGGATTGGATAATAGCCAACCCCAAACCGTTAAACAAATGGTGCTGATCGGATACAAAAGGATCAAGATCCGTTTGCGAACCATTGTCTACAGCTTTCAGCACACCATGCCCGGTTACTTTAAACTTTACGAGTTGGTTAGCATCGGGCACCGGCACATTGTTTTTATCCAGAACAGATACGGTGATATACGACAGGTCTTTACCATCAGCTTTAATTTTACGCCGATCGGCCTTGAGCTGTATTTTGTAAGGTTCGCCGGCTGTAACTACCTGTGTGGTCATAACCACTTTGCCATTACGACGGGACACCGCTTTTAACACTCCCGGTTCATATTTAACACGCCACATGACATGCAGATCATCGCCGTTCTTTTTCTTAACCCCTATCGATTTACCGTTTAAAAAAGCTTCTACCTCATCGGCATTATTGTAATAGGCCCAAACATCAATCATCTGACCGGGTTTCCAGTTCCAGTGCGGTAAAAGGTGCAAAACGGGTTTGTTTGTCCACTCACTTTGGTACATGTAATAAACATCCTTGGGGAACCCGGCCAAATCAACAATGCCAAAGTATGAGCTTCGGGCCGGCCACAGGTACGGGGTAGGTTCACCAATGTAATCGAAGCCTGTCCAAACAAAAAGTCCGGAGAGGAAATCATGCTTTTTGATGATCTTCCAGGTTTCCTCGTGCGTTGAGCCCCAATAGGCCGATACGTTATCGTAGGCCGATACCGTAAAATCGGCATTGCCATCCTTCAAAGGCGTTTTACCATCCTTCGGCCAGCGCCTGATGCTGTCTGACGGCATATCATAATGTCCCCTTGTTGCCAATGCCGACATATTTTCGGTGCCGATAAACTTTTGACCGGGGTAGTTTTTCTGAAAATCGGCGTATACTTCCTGGTGATAATTTAAGCCCACCAGATCAAGCGCGCCCGATTGGTAAATGAAGTTCTTTTTAGGGTCGGCATCGCTCAGGGCCGATGTAACTGGCCGTGTGTTGTCCAGTTGCTTTACAATTCTTACCAATTCGCGACCAATGCTTACACCTGTACTATCAAACTGTTCCCTGATCTCGTTGCCAATGCTCCAGGCAAAAACGGATGGATGGTTCCGGTCGCGTAAAACCTGGTCTTGCAGGTCCTTTACGTGCCATTCGCCCCAGTCCTCGTGATAATCATGTTTGCTTTTTTTCTTCTTCCACATATCAAAAGCTTCATCCATCACCAGGAAACCCATTTTATCGCACAGATCAAGCAGTCCGGGTGCCGGCGGATTGTGTGATGTACGGATGGCATTGCAGCCCATATCTTTTAAGATCTGCAATTGGCGCTCAATAGCACGTGTATTAACAGCCGTGCCCAAAGCTCCCTGATCATTGTGCAGACATACGCCGAGAATTTTCATCGGTTTGCCATTCAGACTGAATCCTTTATCTGCGTCAAAATTGAAATAACGGATACCTGTGTTGGTGGTATAATCATCTATAACTTTATTACCAGCGATTAACTGCAGCTTTACTTTGTACAGGTAAGGATGGTTTATTGACCATAGCTTAGGGTTCATAACCCTAAGGTTCTGCTGAATTACAGTATCAATTACTGAAGATGTAATTGTACCCACAACCTTACCCTTGTCATCCAAAACTGAAGCTTTGAGCCTGAGTTTTGAGCCAACCAAACCCGGTAATACCGTACGAATATTGAGCTCCGCTTTTTGACGATCAACCTGCGGCGTGGTTATAAATGACGACCATTGCGGCAGATGGATTTTATTGGCAATGGTTAACCAAACATTGCGGTAAATGCCCGACCCGGTGTACCAACGTGAATTAGGCTGATCGCTGTTATCAACCCTCACGGCCATAACATTTTGTTGTGTACCGAATTTGAGGTAAGGTGTTAAATCATACCCGAACGAAATATAGCCGTTGGGCCTTTTGCCTAAATAATGTCCGTTGATCCAAACTTCGCTGTTGTGAAAAACGCCGTCAAAATCAATCAAAATAGTTTTAGTTTTTGACGATGCAGGGATTATAAAACTTTTACGATACCAGCCGATACCGGCAGGCAGCCCACCCTCAGCCTGTGTGGTGAGATTTTTACTGTCGAATTTCCCTTCGATACTCCAATCATGCGGAAGATCAAGTTTTCGCCAACGATTGTCATCAAATTTCACCTGGCTCGCAGCCGCATCATCGCCTAAAAAAAACTTCCAGCCGGTGTTAAAACTTTCTGTTTTGCGCACGTTTTGAGCAGATGCAAATCCAGCCGTAAAAAGCACTAAACACAGCGTATATAAATAACGGAACCTCATTTTGATTTGCTTTTCTTGACAGGCGGCGCAACAAAGTTAAGCTCGCTTTTACCCAGATCTTTTGAAGTAGCCACAGCTATGCCACGCTGATCGGCTTTGTTTACGGCGCAATAAAAGTGATAAACTATGCCTTTATACTTCACCACGCATGATTTGTGGGCGAACATATTATCGTAAGGCTCAGATGATTGGATGAGCTTCTCTCCTGTCCAATCCGTCCAGTGTACTAAGTCATAAGAACAGGCAAAACGGTTAAACACACCAGAATCGCCGGTTTTCCAAAAGGCCCCGAAATAGAACATGACGTACACGTTTCCTATCTGCTGAATGTATGGATCGCCTGTAATGCCGTCGCCATGATTCAATACAGGGTCTTTGCCGAAACGTTTCCAATGCAGCATATCGTCAGATACGGCCATACCAATCCGCTCGGCACCGCGCTTTTTGTTAACACTATCGCCATTGGCGTTGTAATACATGATGAAAGGGTGACCGGTCAGCTTCTTTTTATCCCAGATAATCGTTTGCTTGTATTGCGTATGGTTATCCCACCAGCTTACATCTTTGTCGATGCTTGACAGTACAGGATGATCTAATCCCTGCCATTCATGCGCGGTACCCGGATCCTGATCGGTAGAAGCTACGCTTATCGACAGCAAACCTTTCTCATAGCCCTTGCTTTGTCCACCGAAATATGACAGCCAATACTTGCCATCATATTGCTGTAATTTGTACGAGCCTTCCCATTTATAATCCTGCAAGCCAACATAACCGGCCTTTTGGTTATTATCCCAGCGTGTGGTATCATCAGAAAATGAGAGGATACGGCCGCGGGTTTTCCAGTGCAACAGGTCTTTACTATCGGCCAGCCAGGTTTCATAACCACGACCGTTAAAAATAATATAGCTCATACACCAGCTATCCCCCTGGCGAAAAACCATAGGACAATCGGCCTTCTGGCTATTATCTTTGGGCGATATCACCAAGCCATATTTATGAGGGGTTTTTACCTGTTCATAAATGTTTTTCATCACCTTTTCGGGTACCTCTTGGGCGCGTACCTTCAGCATTAAAAAAACGCAAAAGAGGGTTATGGACGATTTGAAGATGCTTTTCATTTTTGTTTTAATATTATTTGGCGATGAATGTATAGTTACCCGATCCTACTTTTATTTCGGCCTTTCCATCGTGATAACCGATGAACTTAAGATCACGACGCGTTTTGATATTTTGCCCATCTACAGTAATTGTGGCATTACTATTTACAGGCAAATAGATACTTGCCGTAGTATTAGCAGGGATATCCACTTCCAATTTAAAGTGCCCATTATCCTTTTTCCAACTGCTTAAAATATTGCCATACGGCGATTTGTAGTTAGCTTTTGCCCAGGTAACATCACCCACCGTTTCGGGCCTGATCTCTATTTTATTAAAGGCAATGGCATCATCTGCAGGGCGGATGCCAGCCAAACCGCTGTAAAACCACTCCATCAAATGCCCTAACATAAAATGGTTATTGGATACCGATGTAAGTGCCGCCCATGATTCGGTTAAGGCCGTGGCGCCATGGGCAAGCTGGTAACCATAGCCGGGCACATCGGCACGGCTGTTCATATCATAGATCACATCCGAGCGGCCTTCATCATCCAGCACACGAAGCAGGTAACGGTAACCAATATCACCGGCGGTAAGGGCATTACCATGGTCGCGGATGTCTTTTACAATATTGTTCACTAGCGCCGCTTTGTATTGCGGCTCAACCAATCCGGCATAAACAGACATGGCATTAGCGGCCTGGCTGCCGGTACCGTATTGTTTGGTTTCGGCATTAAAAAACTTTTGATTGTAAGCCTGTTTAACTTTGGCAGCGAGCTTTTTGTATGATGCGGCATCATCGCTTTTGCCGAGCAGGGTTGCTATTTTTCCTGCTATATCAAGGTCATAATAGTAAAGCGAAGTAGCCGTAATACCCTGCGGTGTTAATTGCGAAACACCCGGTGGATTTGGGCCGAGGTCATACCAATCGCCCAGGCCCTGGTACAATAAATGGTTTTGAGATTTTTTATCGAGGTAGGCCAAATATCGTTTGATCATCTCATAGTTTTGAGCAAGCACCTCTTTATCGCCATACCATTGGTATACATACCAGGGCAGGATCACTGCATTGCTTCCCCATTCGGGCGAATCGCGGAAAGGCTCATCAAACTTTACATATTCGGGCGAGATCTCTGGGATCAGCCCGTCTTCGGTTTGGGAGATGCGCATATCATTGATGCATTTACGCGCCAGGCCCACGATATCATAATTATAATGCAGAGAACTGCCAACCAGGTGTGCTTCTTCCAGCCAGCCAAGCTTTTCGCGGTGAGGGCAATCGGTAAACACGCTGGCCATATTGCTTTTCATGGCCCAGTCTATTAGTTTAAAAGTTCTATTGAACAGCTCGTTGGAGCAAGCGAAACTCCCAACTGTTGCTGCTGAGTTACGTGTGTGCAAACCTTTAATATCAACAATTACCGGCAGTTTCTGAGTATTACTCTCGTTTGCAGAAACCGCGCCCTGTACCTGCAAATACCTGAAACCGTAATAAGTAAACAAGGGGTGCCAGGTTTCAACACCGTTACCCTTCAACACGTAACTGTAATAATGAGGACTGCCGGATGCTTTCTGATTAGCGCTGCCATCCTCATTCACCAATTCGGCGGGAATAATCCGCACGGTATCTCCTTTTTTGCCCTGAACGCTAATTTGCGGGATTCCTGAAAAATTTTGGCCGAGATCATACACCCATGCCCCATTATTGAGCTGTTTTTTGCTTTTTGGAGCAAGCTCCTGCATGATCTTTAAAGGCTCGGCCATTTGCGCGTTAAGCTGTGGTACATCATCTACTTTAATCACGCTGCGCCAGTTTGAATCATCAAAACTGTTGGTATTCCAACCCGGTTGCTCAAGGTTGGCATTATAATCCTCGCCCCCATAAATGCTACTGAATGTAACCGGCGAAGAAGCTGTTTTCCATGAACCATCACTTACCACATTGTCCACCCGGCCGTTATCATACTCCAACAATAAACGACAGATCATTTTAGGATAACCAAAAGCGCCGGTAAGCTTGCGGTAACGCCTGTCGCGTGGGATATAGTAGAATCCATTGCCCAGCATTACGCCAATGGTATTTTTACCGGCGATCAGTTGACTCGTCACATCAAAAGACACATATAAGGCCTGTTGATCATATTTTGTCCATCCCGGATCAAGGAAATGATCGCCTACTTTTTTACCATTCAAACTCAATTCAAAATGACCTAATCCGCATAAATAAAGTGTGGCTTTCTTCAGCTTACCTTCCACATTAAATGCCTTACGCATCAAAGGCAAAACATCATTAGCAGCACCCAGCTTTTTAGGCCCCTTGCCATGGTAAAACGGCGCAATGGCCGATGAATCGGGCAATTTATCGTAGGCTATCCAGTCAGCACCGTGCCAGTCGTTTTTTGTTAACAAGCCCATTTGCCAGCTGGCAATACTGCTCCATGCAGATGCTTTGCCATGATTGTCCCAAACCATTACCTTCCAATAATACGTTTCGGCGGCTTGCATCGCCTTGCCATTGCAAGCTATTTGTAATGATCTGTTTGAGGGTACCTTTCCCGAATCCCAGATATCGGCATTGTTATTTGTGAGCTTAGCTGCGTCATCGGCAACCAAAACCCGGTAAGCCGTTTGCATTGTATTACGGGCATCGCTTTGCATTTGCCAGCTCAGCTTCGGCTTAGCCGATTCAATACCTAACGGGTTTGTTTTGTACTCGCATTGCAGATTAAGCACCTTCAGCTT
This sequence comes from Mucilaginibacter sp. A5337, assembly GCF_059690695.1. Classification (NCBI taxonomy): domain Bacteria; kingdom Pseudomonadati; phylum Bacteroidota; class Sphingobacteriia; order Sphingobacteriales; family Sphingobacteriaceae; genus Mucilaginibacter; species Mucilaginibacter sp. A5337. The sequence goes on from NZ_JCAWEC010000001.1 coordinate 649,134, forward strand.
TTGAGCAAAAGCGCCGAAAGGCAGCAGTAGAAATAACAGGCAGATTTTTCTTTTCATTTTAATATTTTATTGCATTTCAATGCCCGAAACAGCCAAACCATCAGCTTTAATGCCCGTGATCACCAGTTTATAATTACCCGCGTTGATACTCGTGCCCGTATTGGTTGCAACCGTACCCGATTTATTTTTGGCAACCGGTTTAAAACTCAATTCTTCCTCCTTCATCACCGTACCATCGGCAGCCAGTAGCTGCATTTTTGCTGTAAAAGTTTGATTGCTTTGGTTATAATATTTGATGCGCAGGGCATACAGATCGGCAACACCCGGTGTTAACGCGAATGCCACACTACCGACCGCACCGCTGCTAAATTTAACTACTTTTTTGCCGTTCAAGGTATCGCCGCTTGCGCCACTTCCTTTTAATTCGGCAGTCTCGGCTTTATAGCTCACGGTTTTACGAAGATCAGTTGCGGGTTGCAGCGAAGTAACGGGCAGTACCACCACGGTGTACATGAACTTCCCTTTATTTTCGCCTACAGCGACTACATCCGCTTTCTTGAAGCGCTTTCTGTAAACAGGTAATTGACGCCCGCCATCAGCATCGGTTTTTACAAATAAGCCGGTATTTTCATAACCCGAGAGCCAGGCTGGCCTTTGCGATGCCGATACATCCGTAGCTACATAAACATCGGCATCAGCATTTAAAGTAAATGAGCCTGTTTGTACTTGGGCTGAATTGCTCGTACTTATCCAATCGGCACCATAAAATACCGGCGGAAGATCGTTAAAAGTTACCCCGGCATCGGTGTATTGTTTTTGGCCGATATCCAACCAGCTTTTTATTGCCCATTTGTCATTGCTCTGCAGTTGGCCGATTATTCCCGAAGCCGCCAATTGCGGCTTGATTGTTTTGTTTAAAGTACTGATTGCTATCGCAGATATGATAGCTTCACCTGCTGCAGCATTTGAAAAAGAAATCGTTAGCATCCCACCGGTAACATGCGCGGTAATACTTTTTTTAAGCGCTTTTGCATATCCTGCTTCTTTCCAAATATCAAGATCGTGGATCATGGTTTTACTATTCACGGCTATATCAAACAAACGCCAGCCAGTGCAATCCATTCCACCGCCGGTACCATACCAGGGTTCGGTAAAATATAGTTCGATACGGTAATCACCATCGAGTACCGGGAAATTGAATTTTAATTTATCTAAGCCATACCTGAATGTTTGGAACAGTTCTCCATCAGCAGTTCCGCTAATCCTGTCAAAAGTGCGTTGCTGGCTGGCGAAAAAGGATGGCATACCGGGGCAATCATCCGTCCACGATGTGGAGCCGGGTTGTTGTTTATTATCCTGATGCCTGTCGGCCATCCAGATGCTGCCGTAGGTATCGGTATAATCCGGGCCGCCGCAATTGAGCCTGTATAAATAATTGTAACCAGCTTGTGGTTGCAGTATAGTGGAATTTTCTTTTGATAAATGAGGGGCAGATGGCAAGTGATTCAGCATGATCTCATCGTGAGTTACCTGCTTACCATTAACATATCCCACTGCGTATAATACATTGTATTTAATATCCGCGCCATCCCATTGAAAATGCGTGCCGATACCCTGTCGTTTTCTCCGGCCTAATGACTCATGGTCGATATCATTAAATAACTCCACCTCATCACAATTGGAATAAACAATGATGCTATCCTTTTTACCCGGAGTAAGCCAGCGATTTGGCCAGGTGTGCGATACGATGTAAACCACCGGCTCTTTACGTTTTGGCGCATAGTTGGCCCTGTACATGTAAAAAGCATCGGTAGGTTGGCCCCATGGCGTAAACAACCCTTTGTAATTGACGGGGCCTACCCTGTCGAGCTCGCGCTGCCCCTCGCCGCCTTGTGTCCTGCCGGGGTTTTCATGCGAGTACAGCAGCCATTGAAAATGCCCCGCAACCTTGTCTTTTACAGATTCGGCCATGCGGATTTTGGTTTCCATAAGCTGCGTCATCCGGTCTTCACTTAGCGGACCGTTTGCATTAAAAGGGCCTTCGGTATGTAAGCCGAGACTTCGCCACGCGCCGTACTCGCCCACCAATATTTGTTTTTTCAGGTCATCGCCATAAGTAAGCGGGTTGCCCCCGTAGGTGCCTGTCCAGTTTTGGGGCACATCCCAATCGGCACCTTCGCCGCCATTACAGGTTGTTATTTTGCGTTGCGATGAAGCCGTAGGGTCAAGCTTGCGGATGATCTCGCTGCATTCACGGGCAAAATCGGCAGGCAGTTTGCTTTCATTCTGTAAACCCCATAATATAACCGACGGGCTGTTGCGCCGCTCCTTTACCCAATCAACCAGTAAAGCCTTATAACTGGCCCTGAACTCCGGCGAATCGTACCAGATATGAGCCGAATATTGCGGCCACCATAAAATGCCCAGCTTATCCCAATACTGCTGATAAGCCAGGTTATGCGGCTGATGTGCATCCCTGAACGCATTAAAACCGGCAGCTTTTACCTGCATCACCCGTGCTTTAATTTCCTGGTCGCTAAAAGCATGGCTTTTCCCCATCAGGTGTTCATACTCGGCAATGCCATTGATAAAAACAGGCTTTCCGTTGAGATAAAAACGATTGTCGTTATTGTTCCTGCCAATGGGCCAGCTGATCCAACGGATACCATACGGCGTTTGCGTTCTGTCGATCAGTTTTCCAGCGGCCCAAACTTCTGTTAATACATAATACAGGTAAGGTTTTTCTAACGACCATAGCTGCACGTTTCTAACATCGGCAAATTGTTGACTTATTACGTTAGTCTCCCCCGCACTTAGTGTTTTATTTGTTTTTGCTTGGGCGATGGTTTTGCCGTTAACATCAATCAAGCTATTGGTGATGGTTATTTTAGATGGCTTGCCGCTGTAGTTTTTAACTTCAGTTTCGAGATTAAGGGTAGCCGATTTTTCGCGAACGGTAGTATCATTCCAGATGTGGACGCCAAAAGGTTCAATCCTGATGGCATTGGTAACTATCAAATGAACCGGCCTGAAGATCCCCATGGGTTGCGAACCCTCCGAAAAACCCGGATCATCCGAACAAGCGCCACAAACCCAGGGCAGATCTTTGATGAACGAAGGATGATCTGCTTTGACACATAACAGGTTTTTCTTACCTGCTTTGATAGCATCCGTTATATCAATGGTAAAAGATGTGCGTCCACCGGCATGATAGCCAACCTGTTTGCCATTGAGCCAAACCGTGGCATAAGAACCAACTCCTTCGAACCAAAGGAAATATCGTTTATCGTTTTGCTTGTTTTCAAGCGGGAATATTTTGCGGTACCAAGCCGTACCGTGCCTGTTTCCATGTTTCAGGCGGCGATAGCCTTCGTAGGTGTCCCAATTATGAGGTACGTTTAGCGTTTGCCATTTAGTGTCATTAAATCTCGCTTGTTCAAAACCGGTATTTGCCTTTGGGTTATTATCATCGGCAATACTTTTCCAATTGGTGTTTAATGAGATTTCACTACGCTGTGCAAAAAGGTAACTACTGGAAAAAAAGAGCAAAAGCAGTAGTGAAGTTATCAGTTTAAAAAAAGGGAAACACACCCCTCTACTCCTCTCACGAACTACTGTACATACACATCTTTTCAAGAAAAATAAAATGTCATTTCGATAGAGCTGGGGCGGGCTGAGAGGAGGCGCGAAAGAAAAATCTTCTGCATCTCGCTGTACAACCATACCTGTAAAAGCAGGGCGTAGAAGATTTCTCCTCACCTCCGACACATAAATCCCACCCTGGTTCGTTCGAAATGACATTTTTTTTTAATGATAAAATTTAAGAGTTGTGTAGTACACACAGCAGCTCTCAAGAAGGGAATCACACAGTCCCAAAAAACTTTGTTCTTTTCCCACTATCTCGCTGCGATATTCCTGCGTTTCGCCCATCTTTTACAATTGTTTCAGATCAGCGTCAAAGCGATAGCTTTTACCTTTTTGAGTTTCGAGATTGATCGTTTTTCCTGCATAATTTAACCGACAGGTTTTGCCCAATTTGGAAAATACCTGTAAGCTTGTTAGCCAGCCATCTTGCCATTCAAAATCCAGTACGAAACCGCCTCTTGCGCAAATGCCTTTTATGCTTCCCCGAGGCAACGCTGTTGGTAAGGCTGGCAGTAATTCAATATCATCGCCCTGGCTTTGGAGCAGCATTTCGGCCAAACCGGCCGCACCACCAAAGTTGCCATCGATCTGGAACGGCGGATGTGCATCAAATAAATTATGGTAAACCCCACCCTTTTCCTTGCCGGAACTTACATCGGCAGGTGAAAGCAGTTTGCTTAACATGAGATAAGCATGATCGCCCTGGTGCATCCGCGCCCAGATATTTACCTTCCAGGCAATGCTCCAGCCGGTACCCTCGTCGCCCCGGTATTTCATGGATTGTTCGGCAGCTTTCAGCAGTTCAGGAGTTTTGAAGGTGATATCCGTTCCTGGATAAACGCCCCACATGTGCGAAACATGGCGGTGGGTATCCGTAGTATCGTCTTTATCTTCCAGCCACTCTTGTAACTGACCGTATTTTCCTATTTTATTTGGTGCTATCTGGCTGTATTTGAGTTTCAGCGTATCGGCAAAAGCCCGATCAATATTCAGTACTTTGGCGGCTTCAATACAGTTTTTAAACAGATCGCGGATGATCTGGTGATCCATTGTTGGCCCTGCAACCAAACCGCCATGTTCGGGCGAGTTGGATGGCGTGCTGATCAGATAGCCGGTTTTAGGATCTTTTACTAAAAAATGTACAAAAAATTCGGCAGCACCCTTCATTTCGGGATATGCCCGTTTTTGCAGAAAATCCTTATCGCCGCTATACAAATAGTGTTCCCACAACTGATGGCAAAGCCAGGCTGCCCCGCTTACCCAAATGCCGTGATTGGAAGCATTAACAGGCGCAGTGCCGCGCCATAGGTCTGTGTTATGGTGTAGCACCCAACCCGGCGCGCCGTAATGCTCAACAGCGGTTTCATGCCCGGTTTTGGCGAGGTCATCGACTATGCTAAAAAACGGCTCGCTGCAAGCTGATAAGTTAAGCAGCTCGGCAGGCCAGTAATTCATTTCGAGATTGATATTGGTGGTGAACTTGCTGCCCCATGGCGGTGTAAGCAGGTTATTCCACAAACCCTGCAAGTTTGCAGGCCCGTTGCCCGGTCTTGACGACGAAATCAGCAAATACCTGCCGTATTGCATATACAGGCTGATAAACGAAGGATCGGGCGAGTGGCCAAATTTCAGGATCCGTTCATCTGTAGGCAGATCAGCATTTTCACCCTTGCCTAAATCGATAGAAAACGTATTGAAATACTTTTGATAGTCTTTGATATGGGCAGCCTTGACAGCTGCATAACTCTTATGCGCTATAGCTGCAATTTGAGTTTTGCAGATGGCCTCCGGGTTGCCCGATACATCATGATAGTTTTTAAAATTGGTTGCTGCCGTAAGATAAAAAGTTGCTTCATTAGCTCCCGCAACCGAAATATTTTTCGACGTAACCATAACCTTACCACCTATGGCCTGTACATGCAGATAACTCACGCCACGTAAAACACCGTCCTTTACTTTTAATGACAGCGCCAGCGTGTGATCATCAACTTCACGGATGACATAGTTTTTATGCAGACTGCTCAATAAGGCTTTCACCGTAATTTTGCCCGGCTTATCAGCGGTGAGATGTACTGCCATCACCTGATCGGGAGCACTGCTGAAATATTCGCGGGTGTAGTTAACGCCATCTGCCTGATAGCTTACATGAGCAGTAGCATTTGTAAGGTCAAGGTCTCGTTTATAATCTGTTATTTCCTGCTTAGGAAATTGAAGGTACAAATCGGCAAAAGGCTGGTAATCGGCATTGTAGCGGGGATATGCAGGTGGGTTATCATCCTGTATAAAATATTTCCATTGACCGGCAAGACTAATCGCATCGCTTTCACGTCCTTCAGGATAAACTGATAAAGTTTTGGCGTTACTTGTAAAGCCACCCTTATCGTAAAAGTTGATTACCTGCATTGCAAGTTTATTATCTCCAACAAATAATTTATTAGCAGGGATGACGTATTTTCTATAACCATTACCCGAAGTAGTGCCAATGTAATCTCCGTTAAACCAGGTTCGGTCTATGTCACGTATCCTGCCTAAGCTAATTACTAAATTTTTCCCCTTCCACCCGGCAGGAATATTAAAATGCTTAATGAACCAAACTGCACCATCTATACCCTCAAATCCGGGTTGAGCTTCCCAACCCTGTTCTGTAGGTAGTGTGACGGTTTTCCAGCTATCATCACGCATCATCTCATCCTGTGGACCATACATAGCAAACATCATACTAACCCACTTTGCCGAATCAGCAGCATAGCCCAACTCATTGCTTTTCATCCCCATAAAATGCTGCTGGGCCATTGCTTCCGCTTCGGCTTGTTTACCTTCGGAAAGCAGCTTGCGGATAGGCTCCAGATATTTCACGGCTCCTTTACGGTTATAGTCGCGGGGGCCGCCTGTCCATAGGGTTTGTTCGTTGTATTGGATATGGTCTTCGGCAACACCACCGTAGATCACGCCCCCTATACGGCCGTTACCAATAGGTAAAGCATCAGTCCATTTTTGGGCGGGTTGTTTATACCAAAGCTTTAGTGGTTGCGATTGGGCAAAGGCCTGCAGAACCCCAAACACGAATATCGCAATAAATAAACTCTTCCTGCTTTTCATTAGTCTCAATTAAAAAGCCAGCGTAAATCTTTGATATTACCTTCATTACTCAGGCCCGCATCGTAAACCGGCACATTGGCATCTGCATCAACAATACCCAAAACCAAGGCGGCTCCTTTACCTAAGGTAAGGGTATTTGACCCGGCTTTAAAGGTGTACGTATGAATATTTACAGGCGGCAGGCCATCAATTTGAATAGCATTGGCAATCTTAATATCGGCCTGGCCGTAGTCGTTGGCACTGGCATCTGTTTCCAGTTGCGGCTCGGGCAAGTATTGCGGCAGCTTGCTATTGAAAAAACCGACCAGCACTTTTACCGGCTTATCATTTTTAAAACTGATCGTAGTTCCGTTCTTTTGCTGATCTGCTTTGGATAGCTTGATCCCTTTTAAACCTGCCAATTCTTTGGCGGTATTTTTTATCGGGGCGATTGTATCGGCGTAAACCGCTTCGCCCGCATTTAGCTGATAACTGCTACTATTTTCAAATTTTACAGGTGCATCCTTCAAAACTGCCACCTCTTTTTGTTTTTGCTGCGTTTGCGGCGATTTCAGCGAATCGATATTCCGTTTAAAATTGTCCAGTTCCTTTTGGTAAACAGGCAAAAGCTCGACCCAGGTTTTCATTTTGGCATCATTACCACCAACCGGGATTTTGCGCTGTTTAGTCTGCATGCTGTTGGCATACAGGTAAGTATTTTCGGTTAGTTTTACCAGTTGTTTATAATACTCCAAACTGGTTTGCAACTCGGGCAAAGCCTTTTCCAGGTCGGCAACGTTATCCGAATATTTATAACGCAGTACCCATAAAGCGGCCTTTGCCTTATAGGCATAACTATTGGCCATAGCGTTATAGCAATACATATCATTTTTCAAACGGGCAAACTCGGCATTGTCTTTTTTTATCCCCGCCGACGCTTTGTCGATAGCTTCAACAGCTCTTTTGCCTTGAAGTATCACACTGTCAATAACCTTAACCGGAGTTTCGCCGGTGTGCGGTTGGTGCTTCCATTCCTTTTCGGCGTACACACTCATCATTTCGCCAACAGGCCCTTCCGAATTATACAACAAAGAGAACAGACCGTATTTTTCGGGATTAACCAATTGGCTCATCAACATCCCCAGGGTCATGGTTTGGCGGTTACCATCAGTGATGCCGAAACGGCGCAATAGTTCGGGCGAAATATTCCCCGACTCTTCGTAAGCTTTTAAAATTGCCTCGCCGTTAGCCTGATCACATCCATATTTATCGGCCAGTTGCTTTGCCCAATAGCTTATTTCACCAGCCCTGTCCCGTTTGTTATCCCAGGCGTAACGGGCCCATGCTTTGTACCAGATCCAATCCCTGTCCAACTGTAACAAGCGCTTTCTGCCTGTGTTGTCAGCGGTGTAAGGCCAATCCCAATATGATGCCTGCGGGTATAAATGCAATGCATTTGCCCCATAAATAGTATGCATAGCCTGCACGCATTTCTGGATAAAATCCGCCGAACCATAGCGGAAAGGCTCCAGGTTGGCCATTATATGCACATTTTCTATTTGTACGGTACCAATACTGCTCAGCGTGCGGTGCAGGTCGGCCCAGGGGCCATGCGGTTCATAAGTGGTTAAGGCCTCGCCATTATATTTTGCCTCGGTATATAGATTTGAATAAAGCGGTTTGGCATATTTCATTACATTGGGCGCGTCGGTATCATGTGCACGAAGCACGATCGGCGGTTCATCTTTACGCCCCAAGGCCTTCAAACCATCCTTTACTCCGGGAATTATCGTTTGGGTAAACCAGTCGACATCATCCTGCCCAACACCCTCCATGGCTTCTCCCAACGTAACCAGCAGACCTACATTAGGGTATTTCTGCACAAAGGCAGCGATAGATTTACGGGTATAATCGGCAATAATGGGTACGATGTGCCGGTTCCTGTCCTGCGTTTTCAGGTTATTTTTTTCGGCGAAGGGTTTGGATACGATGATGTTGTAAAATCCCTGGATAAGCCAGATGCCACGTTTATCAGCTTCATCGGCCAAAAAGCTGTAAATCTCTTCGTTTTTCTTAAAGATGGCATCATCAACCTCAACGGCATAAGGATATTCCTTTACCCGCACCAGCGAGGCGAAGGGGTGCCCATTCCATAAATACAAAGAGTTCATGCGGTTATGAGCCAACGAATCCAGGTAACGGATCCATAAAGCCTTGTCATAAAACCACGGGAAGTTTTGCGGTGTGTAAGGGTACTCATAAGTACCGCGACCAGGAAGTAAGGCAGGCTTTTGCACACCGATACAGGTACCCCGCAAAACCATTTCGGGCTGGTCGTGCAGGTTAATATTTACCGGGAGTTTTTTATTGATGTCGATCCTATCTGCCAATTCAAGACAGCCATAAAGTGCGCCGGAATTATCGGCACCTGCTATCAGCAGTTTATTTTTGAGGCCGTTATCACAGATGATAAAACCCTCTTTTCCCGGGCGATTATTTGCAGCGCCAACCAGTTTCTTAACCGGGGCATCCGCGAGCAAACCAACAACTATGGCATTACCTGAAGGCATTACGCCTTTATAAGATTGTTCGGTAACGGAATATCCGACGTGTTGCAGGGCCAGCGTTAACTTTTGTACACCGTAACTTATCCTCGCGTGATGCTGAGGCAAGGTAACAATGGTAATTTTTTTTGATTGGTTTTGAGCTTGTACGTTTGAATAAAAACAAAAGATGAGCGTAAATAACAGCAACAGGAAACGATTAGATATCTTCATTTTCATTCGTATTAAACAGGCTTACCAAAGCCCGTTTCGTTGATTTGAATGAAGGCTTCAGCATCTTAAATGATACCTTTGGTTGTGAACTTAATTGGTTGTATAGTATTCAAAAATATCAGTACGCTGCTGCAATTTCATCTGATATTTTCTCTATCTACTATACGATATTATCATCATTAAAGCCACCAAGCCAATAAAAGAGAGAAAATGAGTCAGGATTAAGCCGGAAGTTTTACCAGTACATGTTTTAGCTGAGTGCTTCGGGAAATCACCTTACCATCGGCATAAATGATGAACCCTTTGCCTTTGTGATATTTTGTGCCGGTTTTATCCCAAACCACACTGATAGTATGCCCATGATAAAGTACATTATCCAGTGCAAACCATTTCCATTGGTTGTGAGGGATAAGTGGGAAGATTTCCAGTACATTATCTTCACGAGGTTTTAAACCCACAAGATCGTTAATGACCAGATCACAAAAACCCGAATGATTGTAGTAGCTACTCCTTGGGTTATCGCCTTTAAGCCAGTAGCCAGTTTTTTCATCTTGGTATTCACCTAAATAAGGTTGCCCCCTTTTGATGTGCGAAAGGGCGTATTTATGCAGTTCATTATAAAAAACACCCGATGTCATGGTGCCTTTATTTTGATAAGCAGTAAGCAGGTTGGCCAGTCCCTTTAAAGTTTGGGTGGTAGCAAAAGGCCATACCGCGCCGTCCCACTCGCAACCATGCCCGGTACCATGGGTGCGGAACAAGGGGTGCCTGCGCTCGGCTGTGGTAATGCCCCATGGCGCGTTGAAACCTTTAGTGTCGGTTAGCTGATCCCATTGTTTGGCGTATGCCGGCTTATCATCGGGCAGGCTGAAATACCAGGGGATAAATCCTAACTCCTCGCGTGCACCGGCAAAATGCCCGTCGGGTTTACGCACTTCAAAAAAGCAAGCGCTATCGCTCCAAAGGCTATCCTGCACCAGTTTTTTCAGGTCGATAGCTTTTTGCGTGTATTTTGTTTTTAGCGAATCATTGCCGGTTAAAGCTGCTATTTTTGATAGTGCAACCGCATTACTGTACATATAGCTGTTAATGGTAGGCCGGATGTTTTTGACCTTACGCCCCCCGCTGATACTTTCCTCCATCGCATCGCGCACATCAAACTGCCAGAATAATTTGGAAGGCAGTTGCTTTTCCGATTCCCATACATGATAGTCGGTGTTGAGCAAGGGCAGCGCCTGTTCAACAAACTTTTCATTAAGGTTTACGAGGTAATAATTATACACCGCGTCATCAATCCAACTGCTGAAAGCATGCAGGTGCGGCTTCTTCTGTTTAGGGTCAACATAAAGCCAAAAATTGATATACTGGTTGATGTATTGCGGGTCATGCAGCCAGCGCCCCTCATATACCTGGTGACCGAGGGCACTGCTTGAACTGTTATATACACCGGTGAAACTAACCGGGGTTATAAATTCGGTAAAAATGAAGCCATCGGGTGTTAGTTTCAGGTGTTTCCTGAAGGTCCACCAACGGTAATAATAGATCTTTTGAATGGCCGAATCCGGGCACTCAAACAAAGGGACATTTTTGGCAAGCCATTCATAGGCATGGTCATTAGTGATGTAATTTTTAACCGTTTCGGTATCGGCTTTATTAAAGCTTTCAACATAAGTTTTCAGCTTTTCAAAACCCAATATATGCTTTTGCTGGGCGAAAACACTGCCTGCTACACAAAAAAACAAACTGATCAAAAATGCCCTTTTTATCATCATTCAAAATATTTTGTAGAAACGTATAATTGCGTCTCCCGGAGGACAAGCCGATTTCACAAGCGTCTCAGCTACCGTAAATTGCAAGCGTGAGACGCAATTATGCGTCTCTACACTCATTAAACAGCCTCCTATACCTCCACAATTGCTTTTATAACTCCATTGGCCGGGTTAAGCCAGCTTTCAAACTGATCTTTTACTTCGTCAAAAGTTACCCGGTGGGTGATATACGTTTGCGGGTTTACCAGTCCGCTTTTCATGGAGCGGATCACATGCTCAAAATCCTCACGGGTAGCATTGCGACTGCTCATTAAGGTAGATTCGCGTTTATGAAATTCGGGGTGACTTACAATGATCTCATCCCGCTGCAAGCCAACCAGCACATACCTGCCGCCATGCGCCAAATACAGGAACGCCCCGTTGATGGCTTTTTGATTGCCGGTAGCATCGATAATCACAGTTGGCATGTCGCTATTGGTGATCTCTTTCAAGCGTTCAGTTACGTCTTCATTTTTTACGTTGATGGTGTGATCAACCTTCAGGTTTTCGCGGCAAAAATTAAGGCGTTGCTCGTTTACGTCGGCAGCTATAACTTTTGCTCCGGCAATGCAGGCAAATTCCATAATGCCTAAACCGATAGGTCCCGCGCCGATGACCAGCACAAATTCGTCCGGCTTTACGTCGGCTCGCCGCACGCCATGGGCACCGATAGCCAGGGGCTCAACCAATGCCAGCTCATCAAAACTTAGTCCCTCACCATGAACCAGTAAGTGTGACGGAACCTGCAGGTATTCGGCCATGCCGCCATCCGTATGCACGCCGCAAACCTGGATATTTACACAGCAATTTGGTTTTCCGGAGCGACAGGCGATACAATGCCCGCAATTGAAATACGGGATAAAGGTAACGGCTTCACCCTTTTGAAAACCTTCGGCATCGCCGGCTTCAACCAGTTCGGCTGCAAGCTCATGGCCTAAAATTCTTGGATAGCTAAAAAAGGGCTGGGTACCTTCAAAGGCATGCAGATCGGTACCGCAAATGCCTATGCGTTTTATTTTGAGCAGCGAATAACCCGGTTTTAATTGAGGAATATCGGCAGTGCCGTATTCCAATTGACCGGGTGTGGTACAGGTTAGTATTTTCATTAGTTTTTCGTCATGTTTTCCCCGTTTCCGTGTCCTCACGGAAACATGTTGTCTTTTTACAATTCCCCATTAATGTTCATTCTTTTCATTCTACCTGTCTACGGGTGTTCGTGGGGACACGAACACGGGGAATGTATGATTAAAGCGAAACCCCTCTTTTCCACGGAATAAAATCATCCTGTCCGTGGCGTACCGCGTGGACTTCAATCTCTCCGCTTGCAACTTTTACCACATAGTCCAGGATGCGTTCGCCAGCCTGTTCAATGGTTTCATCGCCTTCCACAATAGTGCCTGTATTGATATCGATAATATCGTTCATGCGGTTGTATAACGCGGTATTGGTAGCAATTTTTACAACGGGGGCTATCGGGTTACCGGTAGGTGTACCTAAACCGGTGGTAAACAATACAATATTGGCACCCGAACCTACTTCGGCCGTGGTTGATTCCACATCGTTACCAGGTGTACACAACAGGTTGAGACCTGGTTGTGTTACCTTTTCAGGATAATCCAACACATCGGCCACCGGCGATGTACCACCTTTTTTGGCAGCACCTGCAGATTTGATAGCATCGGTGATCAAACCATCTTTAATATTACCCGGCGAGGGGTTCATGTAAAAACCGGAACCTGCTTCTTCAGCGCGTTGGCTGTAAGTGCGTACCAGGTCGGCAAAGCGATCTGCTTTAGATTTGTCTACACAACGGTCTATCAGGTTTTGCTCCACACCGCAAAGCTCCGGGAACTCGGCCAAAATAACCGAACCACCCATAGCAACGAGCAGATCTGAAGTGTAACCGATAGCCGGATTTGCAGAGATGCCCGAGAAGCCATCAGAGCCGCCACATTCCAACCCAATAGTCAATTTGCTTAAAGGGGCCGGTTTACGGGTGTATTGGTTAGCTTGCATTAAACCTGCCAGCGTTTGCCTGATGCCCTGCTCCATCAAATCGGCTTCTTTACCTGTTTTTTGCTGATCTAAAATATACAAAGGTTTGTTAAACTGGGGCGAGCGTTTGTTGATCTCCTCCTGTAAAGTTTTAACTTCGGCGTTCTGACAACCTAAACTTAAAACTGTTGCCCCCGCAACGTTAGGATGCGTAATATACCCGGCCAGCAAACCGCAAAGCGCAGTTGAATCCTGGCGGGTACCACCACAGCCGCCTGTATGGGTTAAAAACTTAATGCCATCAACGTTTGGAAAAAGTTTGCTGCCGGCATTTTGAGCAGTATCGCTGCCTATTTCGGTATATAAAACCTCATCTATTTGGGCACCTGCTTTTATTTTGCCAATCAGTTCCTGTGCCTTGATCTCGTATGTTTTTTTGCGGCCGTAACCCAAAGGTTTTACCAATGCTTCCTGCAATACCTCAATGTTGCGGTTTTCACAAAACACCATGGGCACAACCAGCCAGTAATTAGCAGTGCCTACGCTACCATCTTCGCGGTGATAGCCGTTGAAGGTTTTATCTTCCCATTTACTGATATCAGGCTTGTGCCAATCTGTATGGCTTTGGCCTGTTAAAAAACTGTTAGCAGCGTGCTTTACGTTGGCTGTGCTTATCAAACCACCCACCGGTATCGGGCTTTGCGCTTTGCCTACCAGTACACCATACATGATGATCTCGCCGCCCTCGGGGATATCCGCTATAACAAATTTGTGTTTGGCCGGGATCAGTTCTTTTACTATATAAGTATCACCTTTATAAGTAACCTGCTCATTGGCCTGCAAATCTGTAAGGGCTACAAGCACGTTATCGGCAGGGTGTACTTTTAATATATTCTGTTTCATCTTTCTTCCTGTTTAAATAGCGCTTATTTCCAGTTTTCCCTGTTCGTTTATAAACTTAAACTGTTCTGTTACTGCTTCAGTAAAGCCGGGTAAAGTTGTTAAATCAACATCCCAAAGGCTTTTATTTTTAAGGATAGCTACAATAGCCGCTTCTGCATCAGCTCCGTTCCATGCTTTGCCCAAAGCAGGCGCCTGGTCATCAGTTATCGAATAACTATCCGAATGTGCTGTTCCGGTATACTTGCCTTCAGCTGTTTCCGTGATTTGCATAAAGCGGATAAATGCCGCAAAACCAAGGGCCATCATCTGCGGTGCCTTATTGTTTTGTTTATAGTAGTTTAATAATAACGGAATAACCCGCATTTTAATTTTAGTAGCGTACTGTACCGAAATGCTCAACCACTCGTGCCTGATGTTTGGGTTACGGAACCTGTCGAGTACCTTATTGCCAAAGTCGCGGGCTACATCTTCATCAATTTGATAAGGGATGGATGGCATGATCTCGGTAAACATCAGTTGGGTAATGAACTTTGTAAAATGTACATCATCCATGGCTTCCTTAACCGTTTTAAAACCTGAAAGATAGGCTACCGCGCAGCTCAACGTGTGCGTACCATTAAGCAACCTTAGTTTCAGCTCCCTGAATAGTTCAATATCCGGCGTGATCACCACGCCATTATCTGACTGGGCAAAAGATAATACTTCGGCTATTTTTTCGTCGCCCTGGATAGCCCAGAGACTATAAGTTTCAGACATGATGCTGAGGTTATCGGTATAACCACGTTCGGCTTCCATGGCATCGCTTAACTGTTGATCTGGCCTGCCGGGCACAATCCTGTCCACCAGCGAATTGCAGAAGCTATTGCTGCTTTCCAGCCAGTCCATAAAGGCAGGTTCCAGTTTATTCAGATGAGCAAGTTCCAATACAATGGATTCCAGTTTTTTACCGTTATCGATGATCAGCTCGGTTGGGATGATCACCAGCCCGGTATCTGGTCTGCCGTTAAAGGCCTTGTAACGCTCATATAAAATAGCCAGCAATTTGCCGGGGAATGATGCCGGCGGATGTTTACGCACATCTTCCTTAACCAGTTGAATGCCGACTTCGGTTGTATTGGAGATCACTACCTGTAAATCCTTGCTCCGGGCTATCTCCAAAATCTCTTCCCACTCACTTGATGCGGAAAGCACGCGACTGATCGCTGAACAGATCACCTGTTCGTTAACTTCCATGCCATCTTCAATTCCTTTTGAATAAATGGTATACAAACCATCCTGCATATCAAAATCAGTAGTTGAACCTCTGTCGGTAGATTTAACAACAGCTACCCTGCCATTGAAAATGCCGGCGCGGTTAGCCTTATCAATAAAGTAATCGGGCAGGCCGCGCAATAACACGCCGGTGCCAAATTGCAGCACCTTCTCAGGCAAGTCAAATACATTAGCAGGAGGCAATTCATTTGCCGGTACAGTTGTTTTGTTGAGGTTATATCTTGATAATATCATGTTCTTTTTATTTGTAATAGGTTATTATTTTTTTGTTTGAGGAATTTGTTTTACCAGCCAGCTCACAAGGTCGTTGGCTGCTTTAAAATTATCATAATCAGGAGGCAGTTTGCGGCCATCTGTATATTCATTATAAAACCAGGGATCGCCAACGGCAAACACGGTGCCTTTACCATATTTGGCTGTAGCTACAATGACGTCCTTACCGTTAACTAATTGCGCAACCGCCGGATTTGTTAGCTGTAGGGTACTCAACTCTTTGATGTAAACTTTGCGAGCCGTTTTAAAGATGGCATTATCCTGCGGGATATTAATTGTACCCTGCTCAAAGTTGCGCCCAACCACCCGGTTAACACTATTCAGGTTAAAGCTGATCCCAAATTTCGCCATCAGTTTGTTCAGGTGCACAAACTCGGCGTTGCCCGTATCGTTATTTAAAACAACCAGTACACCACCATTTTTTACCCAGTTACTGATGGCCGTGATATGTGGCTCTTCAATATATTTAGCATCAGGATTTTCCTTCGGGATATCGGGATCAACAATAACATAAGCTGCTGCCTTTTTGAGGTTCTCTGCATCCGGCGCTTCATTTAAAGTTTTGGTGTGCAAACCGTAATTGTTAAAGATCTGCCCTAAAAATGAAAAACCGTTGTTATCCTGCTCCTCCCATTTGTAATGGAACGGGATACTTTTACCCGTAACATCATCATGATGCTCGTTATTAAAATAGCTGTCTAAAAGTACAATTTTGCCTTTGCCTAAATTCTGATTGGCTAAACGCTCCATCTCTACGCTGGCCAGCATAAATGAACCAACACCTTTGGTTTCGTTAACGACAGTTTTCACACCGGTGTAGTACTCGTAACTGCCATCGCGATATGGTTCGCCGCCAACACCTACAGCTCCTGCAGTGCCTTTAATGTTTACCTGTCCATCAGCATCAGTTTCGATGAAATTTTTGATAATGCCATCATAAGCTTTTTGCGCTACCGGCAAATATTTTTGAGGCAGATAGCCTTCCCTTACTCCCTTGGCCAGCGTATAAACAAACATACACGATGCCGATGCTTCCAGGTAATTACCTTTCTTGCCGCCCTTATCAAGTACCTGGTACCATAAACCCGAACCCGAATCCTGGCTGCCTTGTATCGCTTCAGCAAGGCGGTTTAAAATGGCCAATAGCGCGGCGCGCTTAGGATGGTTAGCAGGAAAATATGGCAATACATCAATCAATGCCATAGCATACCAGCCATCGGCACGGGCCCATAAACTTGCCGACAGACCAGTTTGAGGGCTAGCCCAGCGTTCCTTTTTGCTTTGATCCCAGGCATGGTACAGCAAACCCGTTTTGCTATCGCGTGCATGTTGCTCCATCCGGATAAACTGATCTGCTATCTGGTCAAAGTCTGCATCTTCATGGTAAACGGAAGCATATTCGGCATAAAAAGGCTCGGCCATGTACAGGCCATCCAGCCACATTTGATTAGCATATCTTTTTTTATGCCAGAAACCGCCTTCAGGCGTTTTGGGTTGTTCGTCCAATTGTTTGCGCAGTAAGGAAGCCGCTTTATAATATTTTCCGGCACCTAATACCTGGTTCAGAAATAACAGACTTCGCCCTGAAAGGATATTATCCAGCGTGTAATCTTTGGCTTTGTAGGTTCGAATGCTTCCATCTGCCCCCACATACCTGTCCATTGATTTTTGGATATAATTAAAATATTCGCTCTTGGCCGATTGCAGCCAAACGCTTTGCAAGCCCTGTAAAACAATGCCCTGATCGTACGACCAGTTAGTACCCGGCAGCGAATCCTTCCAGATATGAATAGCAGTATTAGCCATTCGCTGCGACCAGGGCAGCGTTTGCGCCTTAAGCCCCCAACCCGCAAACAGGAATACGCTCAACAATAATATTTTCTTCATACAGCTCATTTTATCAACGTTACATCCCAGTGATCATTCCCGGCAAGGATGTTATTAAAAGTATATTTCTTCACTTCGGCTTCAGTCAGCTGGTGCGACCATGGCGCACGTTTACTTATATCAACACCTTGGCTTTTGTATTCGGCAAAAAAGGCGGTCTTTTCGTTTTCGGGGTTACGCCAGTTGTCCCATCCAATGGCATAAATGTGCTTATCCATTGTGGTATTGATAAAAACTGATCTGGCATACGGTCGCCATGGCCTGCCCAGGAAAACTTTGTTAACAGAAGTATCTGCGGGTATCAGTTTACAATCCAAAAAAACAAAGCCAAACTGTTGCCGGAGCGTGGTAGCCGGAGCAGTTATAAATGAGTTTTTGAGGCTTTTGATGACACAGTTCTGGAAAACCGCTGTAGCTTCGCCGAAGATAAAATCTGTAGTTCCTTCAATGTAGCAATCCTTATAAAACTGGCGACTGTTTTCGGTACCGGCATACAGCGTATCCTGGTTGCCCAGCAAACGGCAATTGATCACGGCGCACCTGTCGCCCTCTGCATGTAAAGCTACTGCCTGCCCTACCGGGCCTGCTGCGTTTGCTATAGTTAAGTTACGGGCAGTAAAATCATTTCCCTGCACCAAAACCGTATAGGAAGTGTAAGTTGTAAACTCGCCTTTTCCGAAGGCATCCTTTCCCTGAGGGTTGGGTTTGCCCGAAAAATCGCTGTTGGTTATAATGGTTTTATTTTGATCCTCTCCAATGAGCTCGATATTACATTTCCAGGATGGGATCACCAGTTTTTCCTGGTAAACACCTGCTTTTATGTAGATGCTAACCTTCTGTTGAGACAGATCGCGAACGGCATTTACAGCCTGCTGAATAGTTTTAAAATCACCGCTGCCATCCTGAGCCACGGTAAAACGCTTTGGGTATACAACCGCCTGCGCCAGCAGTAGTGCCGGTACAAAAACGATCCATATCAACACCGCGATTTTCTTCATTATTTTAAACCGGTTAATGCATTTTCTGCAGCACCTGAACCAAACTCAACTTTGTTTTTCGCCTTTGAGGGATCTGTATTCAGCAATTTTATTTGCTGCGATTTTTTACCGCTGATCTTAAACAACAGCTGCGTATCGCCATAGGTAATATGATCGAACGTAATGTTGTTGCTGTTTTGAACATTGATAAGCGGGCTGGTTTCTTTACTTTCGAGGTGAATATTCTTTAAGAAAACACCCTGCGCCTCTATTACATCCGCGCCTTTAACAGTTTTGAAAGTGCTGTTTTCAATATGGATATCTTTAATCCCCATCTCGGGCAGTCCTCTGATCATGAGCGCTTTTTCGGCACCGTTACATACCACGTTATCAACATAGAATTTGCGGAATGAAGGCGTAGCTTCGGTCACGGGCACAACAGCCTGATCATTTACATTATCATCTTCGCCGGGCGATTTGCCGCCATAGTACATATCAAAAAGAATGGCCTCATGGGCAATATCCCTCATACTGATGTTTTTGATGAAGATATTTTCAACAACACCGCCCCTGCCCCGTGTGGTTTTAAAACGCAGACCGATATCCGTACCGATGAACGTACAGTTAGACACGAAAATATTACGCGCCCCGCCCGACATTTCACTACCGATCACAAAACCACCATGGGCACGGTAAACCACGTTATCCCTCACGATAACATTTTCGGTTGGCTTGCCACGTTTACGACCCTCCTCGTCCCTGCCCGATTTAATGCAGATGCCATCATCGCCGGCATCAAAAGTACTGCCCTCTATTAACACATTCCTGCACGACTCCACATCGATACCGTCGCCATTCTGCGCATTCCAGGGGTTTCTAACCCTTGCATTCTGTACCGTAAGGTCTTCGCATAATAAAGTATGGATATCCCAGGCAGGCGAATTTTGCAGCGCAACACCCTGCAGCAATACCTTTTTACAATTGGTAAGCACCAACATATTCGGCCGGAAAAAATCTTTGAAAGGTTCATTATCCTTGAGGGTTTTGCCATTGCCTATCACACCGGCTCCCGGAGTTTTTAGTCCGCTGACATAACTTTCAGACGGGTACCAGGACTTGCCGTTTTCGCTCACTACACCGCCCGATGCTACCAGTTTTTTCCATTCGGCTTCGGTAAGCCTTTCTTTGCTTATCGCCCGCCAAACTTCACCATGGCCATCAATGATCCCTTCGCCGGTAATGGCTATATTGGTAAGATCGGTACCTGATATTGGCGATTGGTTACGTACCGCGGCGTGCCCCTCATAATTACCTTCAACCAGTTTATACTGATTTTTATCATCAGTAAACTGCAACAATGCTGCGCGACTTACATGCAGGTTTACATTGCTTTTCATCACCAGCGGCCCCGTCAGCCATAAACCTTGCGGAATAAGTACTACCCCTCCACCTTTAGCACTGCAAGCAGCTATCGCTTTATTAATGCTTGTAGTGTTTAATGTAAGCCCATCGGCTTTGGCACCGTATTTTAAAATGTTAATAGTATCTTTTTTGAACGAGGGCTTGCTTACCTGCGGCAAATGCTGCCAGGAATACTGCCGAACCTGCGCCCGCGATGTAAAACAACCCGCCAAAAGCAAAACCGCTACTCCAAACTTTGTTTTTATTACCGACATGTTTTTATTTTAAAACAGCTATTTATCGCCTTATAATTGGTGAAGGACCCTTAAATCCTAAACAAGATTAAAGGCTGACAGCAATAAAAAAAAGGATTTGCCCAACTAAAACCGCGCAAACGTTCCCAGAAACGTTTGCGTAAATTTCTAAACAACTTAAAAGCCGCACTCGGGTTCTATTTTAAATCAGTATCAAAATGAAGTCCTCCCCACATCATTGCCTTCAAAAGCAGTCCAATACTGGCAGGTAACGATCTTTGCTCTATGAACTTACATCGTCGCGCTCTTGGCCGCGCGGGGGCCAGTTACTTTTTTAGCCAAAAAAGTAACCAAAAAGGCTTGCAGCAGAAAGGCTTCTTTGCGCTCAAGGCCTTTGCCCTGCAAACCGGGCAGAACCACGGGCTGCAATTATTTTGCCCCGCTTCGCACCCACTTTTCCTACCCTTCTGCAAAAACTTGCTATGCCCCTTCCATCACACATGCCCACCATCGTTCTGCCCACTTTCACCCGAAGCTGATCTGCTGCGAAAAAGCATTCTCTTTGAACTTGGTATAGTTAGCATCGACACCTTCTTTTGCTTACCCCCTTATTAAATTATTCGCCTTTTGATTTTGGTAATTTATCAAACTCAACAACGCCTGCACGGGCTGCCCAGGCATTATACATTGCTTCAAGCTCGGCTACTTTTTGAGGGTATTGGGCACTCAGGTCATTTAATTCGGAGCGGTCGGTGCTGATATTGTAAAGCTCCCATTTATTTTCTGGGCGTTGCGATACCAGTTTCCAGTCGCCTTGCCTTACAGCACGGTTACCTTCGTGCTCAAAAAACAATCCGTTATGTCCTTTCCAGCTTTGCCCCTTAAATACCGGAACAAGGCTTATACCTTCCGTTGGCGGAATGCTATTGCCATGATAAACTTTAGGATAAGTTGCCCCGGCAAGGTCAAGGCAGGTGGCCATCAGGTCAATAATATGAGCGGGCTTACTGACAATAGAACCCGGCTTAATAACATCCGGGTAATAAGCTATAAAAGGTGTGGCTGTGCCTCCCTCATATTCCCAGTGCTTAAATAAGCGAAAAGGGGTATCGCTTACATTAGCCCCTAATGACCCGTATGATGTAAAAGATGTTGGATCGCTTGCAGGCTTCCCGTTTGCAGCCAATACTTCGGGGGTAAAGCCCGGCCCGGTAATGGTTTCATTACTGGCACCATTATCTGACAGAAACATGATCACTGTATTTTTATCCTCACCCAGTTCCTGAAGCTTTTTCCTGATCCGGCCTATATTCTGATCCATCCGGTCAACCATCGCGGCGTATACGGCCATTTTGGTATCAAACTGTTCCTTTTCTTCCGGGCTAAGGCTATCCCATTCAGGCACGCTCTTATCCCTGGGCGAAAGTTTTTCATCTTTGCTGATGATCCCCAACTGTTTTTGGCGTTCCAGCCGTTGCTGTCTGAGCTTATCCCATCCTGCCAGGTACTTGCCTTTGTATTTGGCAATATCTTCGGGCAGGGCCTGGATTGGCCAGTGCGGACTGGTAAAGGCCATATACAAAAAGAATGGCTTATTGGTACTTTTATTACCCTCAATAAATTTAATGCCATAATCGGCATAAGCGTTGGTTGAATACCAGTTTGGCCCTGGTGTATACTCCTTATCATCTAAAGCAATGGTAAGCTTTTGGTTAGGGCGATAGGGCATAGTTGGATTAAAATAACTGCTTGCACCATCTATCAAACCAAAATAATGATCAAACCCGCGTTTAACCGGCCAGTGCGAGGGATCTGTACCCACATGCCATTTGCCAGCCATTAACGTATTATAACCACCTTGTTTAAGCGCCTCGGCTATGGTTACGCAATTTTGGTTCAGGTAGCCCTGGTAAGCGGGCACATCACGGTGGTTTACCATATCGCCGACGCCCGCCTGGTGCTGATAAAGCCCGGTGAGCAATGACGCCCGGGTTGGGCAACAGCGCGATGCATTATAAAACTGGGTCATCCGTAAACCGCCTTTGGCCATGGCGTCGAGATTTGGCGTTTGGGTTTCGGATCCGAAACAGCCAATATCTGAATAGCCCATATCGTCGGCCAGGATGATAATAATGTTTGGCCGTTTTGCTGTAGCCTTATGCTGAGCAAATACTGGACTATTTACTATAGCAAAAACAAAAATTATACTGAGTAACTTTTTCATAGGAAAGTTATAAACGTGATCTATTTAACACTAAGCGTAATATCCTCACTGTTGTTATGCGATGTTTTTATCCAAAGCAAATGAGTTGTTTTATCATAATACCAGCCAGCCGTTGTAGCTAATGCATCAGCACTGTCAGCTGCTTTCAATGCTTGATTATTTTCGGTGATCAAAGATGGTTCCTGATCATGAGGCCAGTGTATTTTTGCCAAATAGGTATGTGGTGCCGGGATAAAGTTACCCGCAGGCTTTTTGATCTGCAACTCCCATCCACCGGCAACATTTGCCATCATAATTTGAGTGATCGCCTTATCCCCCTTTTGATATTTTAAGCTGACACCATCGTCTTCATACAATTTAAATTCGGATGCCTGACCCGGAAATACATCCAGCGTGATCACATCGACCGGTTTTTCATCCATATATTTCATGGCGGGCTGCATCGGGATGATACTGCCTGCTTTTACAAAAATGGGCAAATGATCGGCCGGAGTTAATATATGTATGTACTGCTTCCCGGTATATTTTTCACCGGTCCAGTAATCAAACCAGGTTCCGCGGGGCAAGTATATCGTACGTGTTTGTGCGCCTTTTACAGCTACCGGGCAAACCATCATGTTATCGCCAAACAGGTATTGGTCGGCGATGTTATAAGTATTAGGGTCATCCTGGTATTCCAATACTAAGGCGCGCATAAGCGGCATGCCTGTTTGATATTGCGTATATGCGTTGCTATAAATGTAGGGGATCAATCTGTAACGGAGGTCGTCATATTTTTTAAAGTTGGCTAAAGCCTCGGCCCCATAGTTCCAGGGTTCTTTATAGCCTGGGTGATCCATACCAAATACCATGGCAACCGGGCTGAACATCCCAAACTGTACCCAGCGCATATATAATTCAGGATCAGCAGCATGTTCAAAACCACCCATACAATGCGCCCAATAGCCAACACCTGATAAACCGATATTTAACCCGGCTTTTATAACAGGTGCAAAATATTGCCATTCACTTGGCCAGTCACCCGCAAAAATGAAGGGATACCGCTGGATACCGGAATAACCCTCACGGGTTTGATTTAAGCCGCGAATGCCATTATATTCCTGAAATTTCAAATATGGCGCTTTAGCATACGCAATAGGGAATACATTATGCAGTTGGGTTATTTCCTTACCTGTAGGCCCAACTTTTTCACTTTCATTGGCTAATGAGCCAAATGCACTACCCTCGTCCGTTTTCAGGAATTTAGCACCGATGGAGGCAACTTTCATAACGCCATTATCCCACCACCAGTTTGCAGCCTGCTGATCAAAAAAGTTTACAAACTCACCCGGTTTGCCGTTTTCTGGGTACGTAAAACCTTTGGCCTGTGCCTGGTCAAGCAGGTTCAGGTTTTTGGCGTTATCAAACCGTGGACGGATATGCAGCCCAACCATTTTAAAGTTCATGGCATACAAGCTATCAAACATCGCTTTGGGGTCCTTAAATGTTTCGCGCCATTCAAAGGTTGTTGCTCCTTTGCCCCCGTTTTTACCAAACAGCCGCCAGGTAGAATCAAGGAAGAGAATATCAACAGGGATCCCCATTTCACGCATTTTACGGGCAAGTTCAATTACGTACCTATCCGAGGTAAGTTCCTCATGTCCCCAGGTACCGCCGCTATAAGTACCCATATGTAAGCCAAAAGCGAACCCTGGCAACAAAGGCGATTTGCCGGTAATAGTTAAGTAACTGTTTAAAATAGCCGGAAATGTTGGGCCATAAATAAAGTAGTAATCCAATTCGCCATCATTTGCTTTAAAACTGTATTCATCATCGGTTTTACTGCCCATATCCCATTCGGTAGCCGATGAATTATGCAGGTAGATGCCGTACCCCTTAGTGCTCATAAAAAATGGCACCGGGCAATAATTAGCCTCATTGATATTATAGGCGCCAAGCAAATTGTTTTTGCTTTTCCCCCTGCCTACATTGAGTTTTACCAGCTTATTGCGCTGATCGGTAAAATCCATGCGCTCACCAAAGCCAAAGAAATGCTCATCGGGCAAGAGATCTTTAGTGCACATTACCGTATCACCCATATGATGCAAGCCGCCGTTCTGCTTGCTGTTCGGTACATATTCTGATGATAACATCACGCCCTTACTATCAGCTACATTGATAATAAATGGTGATTTAAGGACCGTAATGAACAATGCAGAGGTTTGAATAATGTATGCCGACTGTCCGTCACTCACCTTATAATCAACGGCAGGCCAGTTATAATTCTCCTGCATTAAATGCTCATCGGGTGCAAATTTACGGCTCCAGCTGGCCCTTACGCGGAACATGGAAGGTGAACAAAATTCAATTTTAACATCGCCATTGGCATTGTTAAAATACAATGTATTGCCTTGTTTTTTATAGCCGGACTTATTGCTGCCGATACCCGTCTGGGCGAAGGCATTCACCACAACTAATAAAATAAAGGCCAGAAACAGAGATATCTTCTTCATTACTTACTCAGTTTATAAACTTCGCTACCGGCCAACAGGAAACAGCCCAAACCATAATCTTCAAAATCGGGTACATTGTTATAACCAACAGGTTGGCCATCTTTGGGCTCCTTACCGGTTCCCTGTACAAAGCCAAGCATACCATCCGGGTGCAGGCATTCTTTTGACATGGCGTTCCACGCTTTGATAACTATGGGCAAATAGGTTTTCTTTTTCAGGATGCCATGATTAATACCCCAGGCAATGCCATAAGTAAACAGGGCCGTACCCGACAGTTCCTTCCCGCCGAAATTGGTTGAATCTTTCAGGCTCACGTTCCAATAGCCATCCGTACGCTGCAAAGGCACCAGTGCCTCAATCATTTCTTTATACACCGATAAATACTCATTGCGATGAGGCGCATTTTTAGGCATCACTTCCAATACACGCAGCATAGCGGCCACTACCCAACCATTACCGCGCGACCAGTAGCAATCTGCGCCGTTAGGTTCCTTGTAAGGAGGAACAAAATCTTTATCACGCCACCAAAGATGGTCGGAGGTATTATACAACCCTTTGCCGCCGTGTACGGTTTTTGAGTAATTGTAGATCTCGAACATCTTTTCATAATACTTATTGTCATTGTATATTTCACCAAGCCTTGCATATACCGGCATGGCCATTTGCAGCGCATCTATCCAGTTCCAGTCATCCTTTTTCTCACTGTTCACCATCAGGTCGATACTCTGCTTAATTTTTTCAATACGCTCGGGCTTTTTATCTATGAGGTAAAGATCGATATAGGTTTGTCCGCAGCATTGGTTATCCGCATTGCGGGTATCAACAGCACCACGAGGGCTCCATTGGTGTTTTTCGCCCCAGTCAACCGCGTAGTCATAGTACTTTTTCTGCGGGTCGATCTTGTACATCGCCATCAGCCCTTCGTAATAAACAGCCCTCGTCCATAAATTACTGGTACGGGTTGTTCCCTTTACAGTAACAGAAGCTCCCGGATCAGGCCATTTCTGCATAAAATAATTGTTGGCGAGGGCCATATCGGCCAATACCTTACTTTTTACCGGTTGTTGCGCATTAACACTACCCGCCATTGCTATGATGGCACCGGCGCACAATACCGTTTTTATCCTTATAAATAATTGATTCATATTGTAGATTTTTATCAGATCGCGTTCACAAAATATATACTCATTATTATGGCATTTTTTTAAGCCCCTCCCATCTTACCTTCCATTTTCCATTTTTAGGAAAACCAGGATTGGTAATGGTCGAGCCATCCCAGCCGGCACACATCATAGCCACAGCGGCCAGTAAGCCACCATTGCCCGGCAGGTACATCCGCAATCGCCCGTCCTGGTAGTTGTGTCCGTTAGCTAAGTAAGTATTGGTTTTTATGGTCATAAATAAAGCATCAACAGCTTTTTCGGGCATATTTAAACGGGCCGCGGTCATGGCGGTCATCGGGAAATCCCAGCCCCAGGTATCCTTCCAGTCCCATACATCCCAAACCAGGTTAAAGGTTTTCTTCATTACCGCAGTGTCCAGTTGAGCATTGTAGGGCAGCATACCATAAGCCGCTAATACCGCCGGATGATCCGTTTTTAATTTAGGATTGGTATATGCATCGGGCGAGCTTTCCGCAGCCAGATAAACGCCATCTTTTTGAGGTAAGGCAGCAAGCTTTTTCAGGATGATGGCATATTTATTATCCGGCTGCAAGCCCAGGCGTTTGCGCCACAAGTGGGCGGTATTTAAAGCCCAGCGCCAGTATTGCAGCTCGTAAGTTGGGTTGTATGTTTCTTCGGGTTTATAACGTTCCTGTGCCAGGATAATACCCTTGCCTAAATTATAGCGGTCATGCTCTTTATCATAAGTTGGGAATGAGGCCATAAAATCCGCGTCGGCCAGTACAAGGTCTTTATACTTATCCAGGGTTTGCTTGTTTGGATGGGCGCGATAATCCAGTTCGGCAAAATAAATAAAGTGCGGTTGCTGCCAGATCAGGAATGCCCCTACCGATGACGGACTTTCGTTACCATCAGGGTCGGTCATTTTTTGCCAGCGGACGCCATCATATCCTTGTCTTTTAGCAATAGCCCTTGCATTGGCTTTTACATGCCCGTACCAGCCCAAACTATTTTCGAGCAGCTGCTCCCGGCCCCAAAGCGCAAAATGAATCCCGTGCCACCAGTGCATTTCCAGGTGCGGCTTACCATACCAGCTATTATAAGTTAAACCTGTTTCCTGTGGAGGCTGGTGACCAGAGCATTGTATTTTGGTAAGGTATTGCGAGAGCACCACTCTGCGTTCCAGTTCCTTTGCCCGCGGGTCGGTACAGCCGCTGAAATCAACCGCACCTCCGCTTTGCCAAAAGGCTTTCCATTGTTGTATGCTGTTGGCTTGCGTTTGAGCAAAACCAGGTAAAGGCGCCGCGGTTTTCTGCGAAGCAAACAAACAGGTAAATGTCAGTTCATCAGTTTTACCTTGAGGCGATAGCACAAACTGATGGGCTCCTGTATTCTTAACCGATGCAGCGCCATTCCAGGCAAGGCGTACAAAATATTGATTGGTATCTAAACGATGGATGATGGTAGCCTGGCCGGTACCCGAGCTAACAACAGCCGAATAATGCTTCTGCGGCTCTTTCCAATTGTCTCCATAATCGGCAAACTGATTGGTGGGGAAAGGGAAACGTAACCTCACTTTAAGCCTGCCCTGAGCTAACAACGGCGACTGTACTTTCACCGCTATCAAATCCTTACCCTGGTGCGCATAAGTTTGAACTTTTACCGGCTCGCCATCAAAAGTGAACGAGCTGGCGATAGCGCCTGTCCACAAATTAAGCTCCTGCCGGATATTTTGAATATCGGTTATTTGCGCTTCGCTCCCATCTTTATGCAACAACAGGAAACCGAGGTTGCCCAATTGCAGGCGATGTACATTTTCCCGGAACCAGTTAGCAGCATTCCGGTTACGCCCGGGCTGGTTCCATTGCACCGAATAGCTTACATCACGGCCATTGAGCCTATAGGTTTTTAATGTTTCATCAAACTTATAGCCTGCGGTATCTTTAAAGCTGTGCCAGCCCCATTCAGACTGTGTGCCCAGCGGAATGCCTTTATCATAATGCTCTGGAAAGGTTTGCAAACCCGTAGCATCAACCGTAAAAGCAAAACGACCATTGCCAACAGACAGGGAAGACAGCGTGTCGGTACCTTTATTGATTACATTGTGCCTTTGCACCAAAGCCTTACGGTCTATCTTATTTTGCGCCCTTACTACAACAGGCCAAACAACAGTAAAAAATGCAAAATATACAGGCAGTATTTTTTTCATGTTGAGGGCGTTATGATTCTATTTTAAATATAAATGGCGATGCCGTCACGTATTTACCACCCTGCGAGGTAGTGAACATGTAGGTTGGCTTTCCATTTTGAAATAAGAGCTGAGGCCTTTCAAACCGGCCGTATTTGTTCAGGTATTTTGGGGGTGGCGGTTGATCAATATGATAATATTCGGCGTTAAAATAACCTATCTCCGGTTCGCTCCATTTTTTGCCGGTCTTTGATTCCATGTACAAACCATATTGGTGATTAAAAACCCCCATATCCCGGGCCAGCATTTTAAAGCGGCCTTTATCCAACCAAACAAAAGCGTCTTCCAGTTGGGCGTTGTTTCCCCGCCCAGAAAAATCTATCACCGGGTTGCCGTCATATTTGATATAAGGCCCTTCCAGTTTGTTGGAAATGGCTAAACCGTATTTACGGTTACCTTTTACCAGCGGGTCGGTTGAGGTTTCATACTCTTTGGTGTTCCATGATTTATAAAACAGCCAGTATTGCCCGTTGGGATGTTTAATAAATGCGGGGTTGGTGGTGCAATGATCATCCCATGCCCCTTCGGGACCCGGTAAAAGCAACGGGGCATCCGGGCGTGTCCAGGGGCCATCCAAAGAATCGGAGGTTGCCAAGCCTATCCGTTTGGTATTGGTTTTACCGTTAGAATTGCCCATAAAGAACAGGCAATATTTACCATCCACCTTTTTTATGGATGGATTATGGCAGGTAGTAGCATCCCAATAACCAGGACCGCGCGGAGCAAGGATAGTTTCTAAAAACTTAAACTCACTTTCCGGCGTATCGGCCACAGCATGGCATATTTCGGATCCATTGATCCACCCGCCCATTTTTTTTGAAGCAATCCATCTTGAAAAAAACACGTGGATCCGGCCATCCGGGCCCTCAATCGGACTGTTACACCATACATAATAACCTTCCATTTCCAACGCACGGCCAACAGGCTTAAGTTTTTTGGCAAAAGCAGAAACGTGGTCCTTTGAATTACCAAAAGCCAAAGCAGGCAATAACGCTATCGCCGAAGCAATGCTTAACCGTTCAATAAAATCCCTTCTTTTCATCATTTGAGTACTTATTGAACTATTACTTTAGATATTTATTGAGCCCCAGCTGATTGAATGACCGGATGCCCTGGATAACAAATTTGGCATTTAGCTGTGCACCCGGCTTAAGGGTATGTGTAGCATCCGTGCCGAAGTAGGTTGATTTTACTTTTGCCTCGCCCTCCTGGTCGTAGTCGTCGGCAATCAGTTTGTTTAAGTCGATAAAAAAGGCTCCGGTTTGCTCGCTGATCTCGCGGGCCCACTGCCCGTAATTGTTTTCATTGTTTCGCCCTGCAGATTTGCCATCTTTCCAGGTATTACGGGGTATTGGCGAGCAGATGATCGGAGTTGCGCCCTTTACCTTAATATCCGCAACAAACTTGCGCATATACCAACCGTAGGTATGTACCACCTCTTTTATTTTCCGTATCGGGTTGTATATTTCCTGTTGCTCATCGCCAATGCCTTTAATAGTTCCGCGGGAACGGGCCGTATCATCCAGCGCACCGGCGTCGTTATGCCCAAACTGCATGATCACAAAATCGCCGGGTTTGATTTTCACCAACACTTTATCCCACAAACCCATAGTTTGGAAGGTGCGGCTGCTGGTACCGCCAAGCGCATCATTTTCAACCGCGATCTTTGTGGTATCAAAATAAGGGGCGATATAATTTCCCCATCCCCATAAACCGCCATCGCCCTTGCCTTTGCCATTTTTTACAGTTGAATCGCCTATCAGGTAAAAAGTTGGTTTATCTGCCGGTTTCATCAGCATAAAAGAAGATAACAATATAACCAGCATCAACAATAAGCCTAAACCTGCATGTGTACGCATCATTTTTTTCATAGCAACCTAAAAATTAGTTTTTGAGATATTTATTCAGAGGATTTGCAGGATCAGCTTTAATGCCGTCAACTACCGATTCGGCGTTCACTGTAGCCCCCATTTTATTAGTATGGGTATGATCTCCGGGGAAAAACTTTTTAACCGAATCAGCCCCCCATTTATCATATTTATCGGCTGTGATGCGGTTCATATCGATAAAGGTAACGCCTTCCTGCAATGCTATTTCCTGCGCCCATTTGCCGTAATCATCATTGGCACGGATAACTTTAGCATCACGAAATTCATTCCGGGGAATCATGGAAAGTACGATAGGGGTCGCCCCTTTAGCTTTGGTATCCCTGATAAATTTGCGGAAATACCAACCATAGGTATGCACGGTTTCTTTAGTGCCGTTAGGCCAGGTAAGCTCCACAGTTTCGTTACTAGTACCCTTTAATACCCCACGGTACCCTGCTTTGGTGGTATCAGGTTTACTGCCTTCATTATGACCAAATACCATCATTACGTAATCCCCCGGCTTTAAAAGCGAATCAACCTTGTTCCACCGGCCTTCCTTTATAAACGTGCGGGTGCTGCGACCGGCCATGGCATGGTTTTCAATATTGATCTTTGAGAGGTCAAAATAGTAGGGGATAATGCTTCCCCAGCCCCATGTTTCCATATCGCTGTTATGCGTAGTTGAGTCGCCTATCAAATAAATGGTTGGCTTTTGCTGATTTATAAAAGCCAGGCCTGCAAAGGCTATTATTAATAAAGCTAAAACCGGTTTTAATGCTTTCATATTATTTTTTGATGTTTTTGGGCTTCAGTTCATCCGGCGCGCCATTAGTATATGACACAAACACCTCCTTTGAAGCCGTTTTAAAAAGATCTTCAATAGCCTCCATCGCTATCACGTCAGCAGGTTTAAACTGCGGTGAGGACATATATTTTAAAATGCTGTAATATAATTGCTTCGCCGCCGGCCTGTCATCGCCGGTTGTTGGCGAAAGATCGGCGCTGCTTACCATCAGGCTCCCCTTACCTACCCTCGCTTCAAATAATAATGCTAAACGGCGGTTCATGAACCAGGTATCAATAGGCTGGATAATAGGCCTGAATGTTGCCGGAAAATCTTCCAGGTGCATTACCTGCGCGTTCGACAGGATATCCCACCATTGTATCTCACTGTATGATGATGTAGGAAAATCATTAAATGCGGGATGTTTAGGATCGCACACAAAACCCAGCGTATGCGGTGGACGCATTTTAAACCAGGAAGTATTCCAGAAAACCGGCGTGAACGACTGTATAATTTCCTTTCCCTTAACTACTTTACCCGACGCATTCAGAAATACTTTGCCGCCATTATTAAGTACCTCTTTGGCCTTATCATCCAGCACTGTGGTATAGTACACGTCGGTTTTTACCGCAGACAAGGTAGCCGGGTATACCCAAAAATCCCAGTCGTTTATGTATTGTGTATTGGGCACTGCAATTTCCAGGTTCAGTTTTTCGGGTGATTTTATTTTTGACAGTGGCACACTGATAGCACCTGCCTTCTGGCAGTTACCCATCACATAGCTTCTTTTGTCCAAAACACCCTGACTGATCACCTTATGCCGTGCATCGGTTAATTTCCAGCTCAATGCAGCGGTTATGGGTTTGCTGTAGTTAAACAGCTCAACCTGAGCTTTGAGAGTTTCATTATTTTGATATACAAACTTTTCGGTACGGATAAGCGGCACGGTAGCATTACAAAACCGGGTAAATTGTTTTGCTGTGATGTACCCCTTGCTATCCCAAAAGGCATTCAGTACCCCAACCAGGGCCGTTCCCTGACCCGGATAATCATTTAGTGAAAGCAACTGGAATCCCGAATATCCGGGCGTACGCATGGCTTTTTCAATTTCATGTTTATAACATAAAGCCTGTAATTTCCCGGAAGCCATCAGGAATTTTTCGGCTTCATCGGCCATGCCGTGATCTTTAAGGTCCTCTTGAAAAAGTTCAAAGTTTTTGGCCTTATAGATCCCGGTATATTTTTCAATTTCCTTAAAATCGGGGAAGGCGCAATACTGCCCCATTTCGTGTGCTACAAAGGGCACATTAAACTGTGCTATCTGTTTGCTGTAATCTGAGTAGCTCTCAGGCCGTTGGTTCCAGGCCAGGCCTCTTGCTCCTGCACGGGCCATATATTCATTATTAGGGATCACCGGCCAGCTGCCACCTACTGCCGCCCCTGTGTATAGCCTGCGCGGGTCTTTAGCTTTCCAATAGTCAACAAATTTGGTGAGGTATTCAACTTGTTTGCCGCTGGGCTCATTGCCATAAGCCATCATGCAAAATGAAGGATGATTGCCATACCATTTAACCATACGGTTGGTTTCGTCATAAATATATTGGTCTATTGGTCGCCCCAAGCCCAAACCGCTTCCATGGTTTGCCCATGAAGGCCCTTCTACATGAAGGTAGAAACCGGCTTTATCAGCTGCATCGAAAGCAGCCTCGGGTGGGCACCAGGAGTGAAACCGCATGTGGTTAAGCCCGTGTTCCCTGCAAATTTTAAAGATCCTGTCCCACTCCGCTTCTGTAGTGGGTGGATAACCTGTAAGCGGGAACTCGCAGTTGTTCACCGTACCCCGCAGAAAAACGGGCTTGCCGTTTATGGTAAATGTCTTTCCATCAGCCTTAAACTCATGCATACCGAAGCTCAGTTTCCTGGTATCTGTCGTTCCATCGGCAGTGCGTAGCGTAGCAGTAAGCTGATATAGAACCGGCATGAACTCATCCCATGTTTGCATTTTGGCCCCCATCGGCAAATCGATGCTGAACTCGGCCACAGTATCTTTGATATTAACAGTTTTGCTAACAGCCGGTATAAGCTGTGAAATTGTGGTATTAAATGCTTTGGCCGAAAGCGTGATATTGCCGGTAACAGATTCCCGCTCAGTTTTTATGCGCACTTTGATATGAGCTGTCTTCTGCTTCAGATCAGGATAAACCTGGATATCATCAAGCCAGGTCTGGCCGCCTGCTCTTAGCTCCATTTTGCCGATCACGCCATTCCAGTTACCCTGTGTATGATCGGTAATACTATGAGAATCGGGCCCTACATTGATGGCTTTAACGCGGTTATCAATACACAATGTAATTTGATGTTTTCCGGGTGATAGTTTATCTCCCAGATCAAACTGATGCGGGGTCACCAGGCTGTTTTGCATCCCTATTTCAGTATCATCAACCCATAGCCTGGTTTCGGTATGGGCCCGCTCCAGGAAAAGTACCAGGTGTTTATTTTTCCAATCCGCCGGAATAATTACTTCCTTTTTATACCATGCCGCTCCTGTATAGTGCTTGGGCGGTGTAAGCCAGAAAGGTATTTTGAGGTTGCCGGCCACCCGGTACTTTGCCAAACGCGGGTTGTAAAACCACGAGCTATCGTAAATACTGCCTGTCCATTTTGTTTTAAGGGTTATATCATCCCCCTTTAAGTTTTGGGTCATAGAGCCCGGTAAATGAATAGTATCCGTCAGCGATTTTGAGAACCATTTTTCTGCTATCCCTTGATCAGCCGGATCCATCTGAAACTGCCATTGCCCTGCCAGTGAAATAACGTTGCTACTCTTTTGCACCGGGGGAACTGACCAGGCACAAAAAAGCATTCCCAAACCCGCAATTATGCTAAGCAGGAACCTTTTTAAAGTCTTGTATTTATTATTGACCAGCACCGGCATCAGTTAAATTAAGTTTAGTATTATCCTGGGTAACGATCTGTGATTTTTTCCACTCCCAGGCCTGTGCAAACTGCACATCGCCCGCGGTGCCCGACTCAATATTGACCCCATCAAAATGAAAATTTTGCATGGTTGATTCTTTGAGACCTATGGCATTGACGGCTTTTTTTGCGCCAGTTACTTTAATATTTGAAATGTAAACATCTTTAAAATGCGGGAGCCCTTTTTCGGCAGGCTCCACTTTATGCAGGATCTTTTTCCAATGATCGGGCAGCGTAGCCTCATTATAGCCGTCGGGTAATTTGGAATAGCTATAAGTTGGGTTCCAGTTCATGGTGATTTGAAAAGCTGTACCCACACCATTCATAGTTATATTGCTGAAGTGGATATCCTCCACAGTGCCGCCCCTCGTTATGGCTGATTTAATGTTCAGTCCATTACTGGTTCCGTTACCTATGAGGTCGGTAGCAAGCACGTGCCTGATCCCTCCCGATGTTTCACTGCCGCAAGTAAGCAAGCCCGCGCCAGCCCTTGAGATACATTTCCGGATCACCACATACTCGGTTGGCCTGTTTACCCTCAACCCATCCCAATCGCGACCGGCTTTAAGGCAAAAATCATCATCATTGCAATCAATATCGCAGTTTTGCACCAGGATCCAGCTGGACGAATCTATATCTATACCATCTGTTGAGGGCCCATGGCCGTCAACGTTGTTGCGGATGGTAATACCATCAACAGTAACATAACCGGAGTAAAGCAGTTGCACTGTCCAAAACCCGGCCTGTTGCAGCGTAATATTTTTGATGGTAACGTCCTGGGAGTTGGAAACCAGCAGTGTACGGGGACGTTTGGCGTCATAATCAACTATCCAGCGTAACCCTTTAGGATCATATTCCGAACGCATTTTCCGGTAAATATCCCAAAATGGCTTACCCTGCGCATTTACCAATCCTTTTCCGGTAATTGCCACGTTGGTTTGCCCGGCTATGTTGATCAACGCGGCAGGCCATTTCATTTCAATACCGGCAACACGGGTATCAATTTCGGGGTAATCTTTTATATCCTGGCTGCCCAATAACTCCACGCCCTGATCAATATTCAGGCAAACGTTTTTCTTCAAAAAAATGGAACCCGTTAAATATTTACCGGGTTTAAATGTAACTATGCCACCACCTTTTGCCGAGCATTGGTCGATAGTTTTTTGTATGGCGGTTGTGTTTATGGTGTTGCCATCATTAGCCGCACCATTATCATTTACATACCACACCGTTGTTTTTTGAGGAGATTGCCTGGCACCGACCTTTTTGGCCCAATCCAGGTTAGTTTGCCCGTTTACAGCATTGGCGGTAATAACTATCAGGAAAACAGAATAACGTAATAATTTCATAGGTGGCGTTAAGTTAATAGTACTAAGTCTTAAGTAAAAAGTTAAGTTCATACTTTTCCGACTTGGAACTTAAGGCTTTCGACTAATGACTAACATAACAGTGTTTTATTCTTTAAAAGGCCTACCCCTCCCGAAGCACAGAGGGGCAAGCCTTTTTTATGATGACCTGAATAATTCTTTCATCATTCCCCAGGAATCAATACCCGGGATTTTGTGTATATAATCCCGGTGCAGCATCAAGTTGTGTTTGCGGCACAGGGTAAATAACGTAATTAGCTATAACCGGTTTGATGGCTTTCTGGGCATCTTCCTTGGCAATCCAGCTATTCATAATGGTTAGCAGGTTACCGCTCCTTTGCAGGTCGAACCAGCGTGAGCCCTCATCTGCAAACTCCCTGCGGCGTTCATCAAACAATTGGGCAAGCGTTACCCCCGATACAGATGGCAACCCAGCCCTTGTACGTACCTGGTTAACAATAGCATCAACATCGGACTGTGAGCCT
Source organism: Mucilaginibacter sp. A5337 (assembly GCF_059690695.1). Classification (NCBI taxonomy): domain Bacteria; kingdom Pseudomonadati; phylum Bacteroidota; class Sphingobacteriia; order Sphingobacteriales; family Sphingobacteriaceae; genus Mucilaginibacter; species Mucilaginibacter sp. A5337. The sequence goes on from NZ_JCAWEC010000001.1 coordinate 684,972, forward strand.
CCTGTTGCGCCGTTCAAGATACACTCCGCTTTAAGCATCAAAACATCGGTATACCTGATGGCGATGAAGTTAATTCCCCAGTCAAAACGGCTGGCAGTTGGGATTTTAGTTATATCGAGCCACTTTTTAAAGAACGGGCGATTTTCTGTACTGCCCGCGTTGGTGTAACCTGCGGTATATACGTTAAATGCCTTCCGCACATCGGCTGCGTCATAACTGTTTGCCAAATCGTTTGATACGGGGATAATTTCCAGGCTTCCGTTTGATTTGGTATCCTTAATAGATAAAAAATAAGCGCTTGGTGCAAGCGTCCACGGGTATGAAGCTCCGTAAAGATCACTCGTACCGCTGATGCCGCTGGTATACATTACATCAAAAACAGCCTCTTTATTAACAGCAGGACTTTGGTTGGTATATGAAAAAATGTTGCTGTAAGTAGGCTCAAAAGCAAATTTGCCGCTGCTGATAATATCCTGTAGTAATGGCAAAGCCAAATTCCATTCGTTTGATCCGGTTCCGGGACCTTCTATGCCATAATTTGGCGCCGACTTAGCCATATAAACCTGTGCCAGCAAGGCTTCTGCCGCATATTTGGTGGCACGGCCTACATCTACCCCGGTATAAGTGGTGGGTAAATTAGCTATGGCCGATTGCAGATCGGCTATGATCAGTTTGTAAACATCGGCTACCGAACTACGGCCTATTGCATTGGCCTCCGGTGCAGTAACCGGGTGGTCAATAACAGGAAGCTTACCGTAATACCTCACCAGGTCGAAATAATAAAATGCCCGCAAAAATTTGGCTTCGGCCTGTAACCTTGTTGCTAATGACGCGGAACCTATGTAACTGCCATTTTTAGCAACCTGGTCAAGCAGGGTATTAGCCCTGAAAATGCCATTAAAGTCTGTGCCCCAGGTTTCGGTAACATATGCATTTGCTGCTAACGAGGGCGAGAAATCGTTCACCGGGTCCCAGTCACGCACGGTAACCGAAACGCCATAAATATTATCCGAACGGATCTCGGACATATTAGCCAATCGTACCGGGTAATTGTGCAAATCGGCATAAATAGCGTTTGTAGCCTGCAAAAAATCACTCGGCGACCTGTAAAAAGTTGCTGTTGTTGAGCTGGATATAGGCACCTGGTTTAAATCCTTATTACAGGAGGCCATTAAAAAAACAGCTGATATGGTTGATAGAAAAAATATCTTTTTCATTTTGATAATGTTGAAGTAATTAAAAAGTAACATTTAGCCCGAAAATCAATGATTTAGCTAATGGCAAGCCTCCGTAATCACCTGCCTCGGGGTAGTTACTGTCAGAGCTGATGGCTGTATTTTGCGCCTCGGGGTTTAAGCCTCCATAATATTTATCATGCCCAAAAAAGTTTTCGGCAGTAACATAAAGGCGTGCTGCTCCTAAAACTTTGGTTTTAAATATATTTTTAAGATCGTAACCCAATGTAATATTTCTAACCCTCACATAATCTGAAGAATACAACCAGTCGGTATTGGCTACGAAACCAAATGTAGAGTAGGCTTTGCTAACCCGGCCGGCCCCCTGGTTTTCAGGAGATCTCCAGCGGTTGTCATAGAATGCAGGGGCATTATCCGTAAAGCCCTGGCCAGTACGGGTGATGGCCCTGCCCAATAAAGAGTAAATTGATCCGCCGTTCTGGCCCTGAACTAAAACAGTAAGGTCGAAACCTTTCCAGCGTACTGTATTGGTGATACCCCAGGTATAAGTAGGGTTTGGATGACCAACTATTTGCTTGTCTGCCTCGGTTATTACACCATCGCCGTTCAGGTCCTGATATTTCGGATCACCAACGGTTTCACCTGTGCCATAGGTTGCCACATGGTTATCAATGTCTGCCTGTGTTAGGAAACCAATTTGTTTAACAACATAAATACTGTTTAAAGGCTGTCCTACCCGCAAAATGGCATCAGAAACATCAAATGAGTTTGGAATAATAATCTGTTTCTGGTTACCATAAAGGCTTACAATTTTGTTTTTATAATGACTGATATTAATTGATGTGCTCCATTGAACCTTACCAACTAAATTACGGCTGGTTAACTCTAGTTCCTGACCCACGTTACGTACCGAACCGGCATTACGCAGCTGGCTGCTAAAGCCAGTAGACTGAAGGATGGGTACATTCAGCAATAAGTCGGTATTCAATTTATTGTAGTAATCAAATGAGCCGGTTAAACGGTTGCTGAAAAACCCGAAGTCGAGACCTACATCATAAGTTTGTGATTTTTCCCATTTGATATCCGGATTCGGCAAGTTGCTTGGGGCCTGCCCTATAGCTAACGCCTGCGGCGAACCCAAAACATATCCGTATGAACCTATTTGTGAAATACTTCCGTAATCGGCAATACTGTTGTTACCATTTACGCCATAACTAAAGCGCAGTTTCAGATCGCTCATTACAGGCAGCCTTTTCATAAAGTCCTCCTGGATGATGCGCCAGCCTACCGATGCTGAAGGGAAAACGCCATATTTGGTATTGCCGCCAAATCTCGACGAGCCGTCCTCGCGCAAGCTTGCAGATAAAAGATACTTGTTCTTATATGCATACTGCGCGCGGCTAAAGTATGATACCAACACACTTTTAGTTCCGGTTGTGTTGCCGGTTACGTTGGCAGCAGCATTTAGGGTTTGAATAACACTACTGGTATAGCCGCCAACGGATGACAGCGTAGATTGATCTAAGCGATCTGTGTTGTATGACTGGCCTAATAATATACTCAGGCTATGGTTTGCGTGAATGGTGGTATTATAGGTAAGCGTATTTTCATTAACAAATGTTTGTCGTTTAAAAGTACTGTACGAACCTGAAGTATTAGCGGTAAGATTGGCGTTTGTAGATGCATTAAACGTTCGGGAAGCCAAAGTACCTGCAATTGTGTACGGCGTGTAACTGTTAGATGCATTATCAACATTATCAAGGTTAAGTGAACTTCTTAATGTTAAGCCTTTTATAATTTCGTATTCGGCAAATATGCTGCCCAGTGTACGGTATTTTTTGGTTTGCCCAACCTTGTTCTCCAATTTAGCTATAGGGCTGTTTGCCGAGTTACCCCAGGTGTATTGCCCGTTTTTAAACGCATTAGGGTATAAACCAACCGTATCTTCCTGTATGGGGCTATAGCTTAGCGCCTGGTGAAAAATATTATCTTTCCCCTCCACACCCGGATCCTGCGAAATTGAATAAGTAGGCGCTATGTTTAAACCTAATTTCAGGTTTTTGGCGATGCGCGCTTCCACATTGGCCCTGGCCGAGTAGGCTTTATAACCCAACCCTTTCACAAAACCATCCTGATTGGCATAGTTGCCCGAAATAAAATAATTTACAAATTCATTGCCCCCGCTTGCGCTTAAAGCCTGGTTTTGCATAGCTCCTTTTTGCTCAATGGCTTTCTGCCAATCTACATATTCTAAGCCCGGATGACCTGGCGTAGCCCATCTCGGATCAAGCATATAGGCCGAGCTAAAGGCACCGCCATTCAGCGCCTGGCGTTTTGCATTATCATCGCCGGCAGTTGCTCCCTGCGCGCCAAATTTGAGTACATAAGCAGCGTTGATCATTTCGGTAGCCCTGTCAATCCATTGGTCGCCATTGAGCATGGGCAGATATTTGGCTGCCGCGTTGTAACCGTAGTAAGCACTATAGCTAATTTTGGCCTTACCCGATTTTCCTTTTTTGGTGGTGATCAACACAACGCCATTTGAAGCTCTTGAACCGTAAATAGCCGCCGCCGCTGCATCCTTTAAAACCTGAATATCTTCAATGTCATTTGGGTTGATATTATCAAGCGGGTTTCCTGTGCTGAAACTACCACCGCTGCCTATTGCTGATACAGACAAAGGAAAGCCATCTATTACATACAACGGCTCATTACCGGCACTTATAGAGCCGCTTCCCCGTACATTAACGCTAAATGCTTTACCCGGTACACCCGTTGTTTGTTTAACGGTTACACCTGCCATCTGCCCAACAAGCGCCTGATCAACGCGCGTTACAGCCCGTTCGTTCAGGTTATCGGCTTTGAAAGTAGCCTGAGAACCGGTAACATTAGCGCGTTTTTGAGCACCATAACCGATAACCACTACTTCGTTCAGTTGCGATTCGGCTTCAGTTAAGGTAACATTGATGGTGTTACCGGAGCCTACGGTAACTTCTTTGGCGTCAAAACCAATCGATTTAAATATTAACACCTGCCCTGCGGCTGCTTTAATGCTATATTTTCCGTCGAGGTTAGAGGTGGTACCCGATTTTGTGCCTTTTATTTGCACAGAAGCAGCCGAAACCGGTTGGTGCTTGCTATCTGTAATGGTACCCGTAATGCTAAGCTGCTGTGCAAAAACACTGCTTGCCCCTGCCACATTAAAGAGCAGCAACAGCAATAGCATTTTACAAGAATGAATAAAAATTCTTTTCATAAAATCAAATTAAGGGGTTTACTGTTTGGTACAGTTTGGGTTATAATTGTATATACGAACTTATAAGTTAATTTCAACAACACCATCCTGTAGCATCCTGCTCAAATGCCTTAAAAACACAAAAAAAGGTGGCCAACATGACCACCTTTCTGAATTAAAACCCTTATATAATTACTTAACAAACAACGGCTTAACCGGCTCAAGTGTTACCGGACCAATCAGGCCGGAAGGCTTCGGATCCCAGTTTATAGCGGTAAAAAGCCCATCAGGCCCTTTAGAGCCGGGACTATGCGATTGGAAATTAGTGTTATAGAAGATCCGGTAAGGAATATGCTTCTTATCCATATCAATGATCCGGTTAACCATGAGGTTAGCAACCCTCACTTGCAACTGATTAACCGTCCTTAACTGTGCTGAAGGTATAGTAACTACATATTGCGGACCGAGCAGTGTAGCCAGCTTTTTACCATTGAGATAAACCTCTGCGTTTTCGTTAACCTTTCCCAGATCAAGCTTCCAGGCAGCAGCATTTTGAGCCGGCTTTTTGAAGGTGATGGTATAACTGCCCGTTCCGGAAAAAGCTTTGAGCTCTTCACCACCTAATTCTGTCCATGATTTAAGCTCTGCGGTTTTTATTGGCTGCGGCAATGTTGGGCCGCCTTCGGTAAAGCGGAGTGTCCATGTACCGTTAATTGGCACCTTGTTACCTGCAGCCTGATAATAAGTATATGCTGCTATTTGAGTTTTCACAGGCAGGGTTTGTAAAATGCAGCTTTGCCCCGGCGATAATTGCAGATACACGCCCGTTTTGCCATCGGCCGGCTTACGGCTTTTTGCCAGTCCGTAGTTTTTTGTCATAGGATCAAATACTACAACTGATGCCGCATTAGCGGATAGATCTACCCAGCCATCAACCTGGTTGCCTCCATTATTTGTTATAAAATAGCTGTTTCCATTTTTGTATGTGCGGCGTACAAATTGTAAACCATTATCGGTCATTTGCTCTCTGTTGATGCCCGCTTCGTCCAGTAATGAGGAAATATCATCGGCAATCAAAAAACGGCCTTTGCCAATTGTGGCAACTTTAACATCATTATTTCCAGCAGTAAAATTCAATCCGGCAACCAGGCTTTTAAACGTTTTTTCACGCTCCTGTAACCCTGTGTATCCGGGCACACCCGATGGAAGATTTTTATAAACCACTATTGTTGCCCCCGCCTTTGCCAGATCCACCATTTTATTAAGGGTTTCGAGCGGAATATATTTATTATCGGGCAAAAGGATTGTTTTGTAATTAAGCCCTCCGGTGAGCACGTAGTTGCCTGAACTTTGCAGGCCCATTATCTGCTTATCTGATATAAAATCAAATGTATAACCCTTTTTAAGCATTTCTTCGGCAGATGATTCAAAGCCTGTGCCCTTGAAATCAGGTTTCATGGCATCATAATGTTTGAGCAAGCCCCTGTCACCCGGTTCAGAGAAACTGTCAAATAATGGGTAATAAACCAACACATCATTATCGGGCTTTCCCTGCTGTAAAAACGACTGACAATTAGTTATATATTGGTTTAAGGTCGAAAAATCATTCCAAAACGGGTTGGTTTGATTAAAATGAACCGCCGCATAAAATAACCAGCCCGGCCATTGCGCATTTTGAGGCGAATAACTGATACCGTGATAAAAAATATGATTTACACCGCCTACAAAATATTTATCAATAGCCTGTTTAACATCTGCCAGGGACGATAAAAAATGATCATTAAGCCATGTTGCCGACTCGGATGATGCAAGAGGCTTACCCATTACGTGCGCCGCCGAGGTAGCAAATTTAAATCGCAGCACATCATCCCCTTCCGTTTCGGGAATATCAATAGCGGCATACAGATCCAATATATTTGATGGCGAACCATGTGATTGATTGCGGATCAATGCACCTTTTGTTTTGGCCCAGTCATGCCATGGTTTGGTAAAATCATCCAGCAACAGGTCGGATATGGTTTCGCGGTAGTCGCACAGGATGCGGCTATTGTTTTCCTTACTATCATTACCAAATAAAGCAGGCAGATGATCGCGCAGATCGTAATGGCGGCGCTTAATAAATTCATCAAAAAACAGCGGGGTAAAGTTTGATTGTCCGCGGGCATCATCCACCTCGTACGAATCATTAAAGTATGCCCTGATCCCGCTTAAATCCTGCGCTTTAAATGCTTCATCAAACTTAGCAAGGTAATGCCCCAGGGCCGGTTTTGAAAAATGGTCAATAACATAACCTTCTCCACCGGGAGCGGCACGCTCAACCATTTTACCATGCCAGCCCTGGAAAAGCCCGTATAGCTTCCATTCGCCGGCAGGTGCTATCCAGCTAAGGTTGCCGGCTGCATCAACTTTGTTTGTAAGGTTCAGCGTCTGCCCCTTGCCGTCATAAGCCATTAAAACAGTTAAAGGGATCCGTTTCTCAAACCGTACCTGGTCAAGAGCCATCAGCTGCAGGTTTTTATTGCTGCTAATAGGTTCAACCAGGTCTGTGATCTTTGGGGCCTGTCCATCGGCCCTCACCAGCGGCTGCTGTACAAATACCACAGGTTCGCCCAGTTTTTCACCACCTTTAACGTCGTAATTTTTCCAAAACAGCTCTTTACTGGCATCTTCATTGGTAACCCATGGGCCGCCGAAAGGCCAGCCGGTAGCATTAGCCAAATCAATCCCCATATTTAAGCGTTTAGCCTCCTGTAGCGTATACTTCAACATATCAACCCATTGCGGCGACAGGTATTGTATAAACTGGTTTTCGGCCCCCTTTACGCCATAAATCGGCGTAATTTCCAACCCACCTAAACCAGCGTTATGGTAGCTTTCCATATTCCAGGTAAGGTCTTTTTTATTTACCGCGCTGCCCTCCCACCACCAGCGGGCCCAGGGTTTGGTTTGTTCGGTTGCCGCAGGCCAGCCAATCTGGGCAGATGCTGTTTGGGCACCTGTTAACAGGACAAGTACAATAGCTATTTTAAAATTATGTTTGATCAATGACATCCTGTTTGGGGTATTAATGTTTGGCAATTTCTACAGCGTAAACGCCCTCATGACCTTCAAAATTAGCCCTGAAGATAATCCATTTTTCATCGGGCGAGAAATGCACATTGGGTTCCAGGTGATAATTATGATGTTTCATATTTACCAGTTTTTCTGATTTAAAACGGTCGCCGTTTGGCTTAAATAAATAGATCCACATGCCATCAGGAGCTTTAGCTACCTGCCCGGAATTGCCTCCGTCACCGGCAAATGTTTGCTCATCTTTAGTTACATTAAAGTGGATCGACCATTCGTTCCTGTCCATTTGATAAACACGATCTTCTTTTCCTGTTTTCATATTGATACCCGCCAAAAAGAAGGTTTGCCCCTTTGGTTTCTGCAAATCAAACCATTCGGTATTGCCCAGCGGCGAAAAAAACTCATGGCCGGCTATTTCATTTACCATGGTACGCTTATGCAACAGCTTGTTTTCGCCGGTTTTTATATTGATATTCCAGATCCGGTCGACTTTTTCCCAGGGGCCTTCATGGCAATAGGAAAGGTTATCAGGATCTGTGGGCGAAAAAAGCAGGTGATTTGTCCACTCGTTTTCCTGGTGTATTTGTTTTAGTGTTTTATGCTGAACATCAAGCACATATAAGGTATGTTGGATATGCGCGTCATAGATCCGGTTGAAGAAATCATGTTTTTCGGGGTATTTTGCCAGTATTTCACGTTCCTGTTCGCCGGTAGCCTTAACACAGGCCATGTACGTTCCATCGGCATTTACAGTACCAACCCTTCCCTTAAAATCCGGAGCAAAAGCGTAAATAAATCTCATTTTGTAGGTGTTAACATTTACAGCGAATATGCTGTCGCCGCTTTGATAAAATGCTTCGCGGGTTTTGGCGCAAACCATTTCGCCGGATACTTTTGTTCTGTTTGTTAGCTGGTCTATTTTCTGCGTTTTTAAATTAACCGTAAATAGCTGTTCCCCCTTATCCGTTTTGCCGTAAAATACCATCACATCACCTTCGTTCTTTATTTGAGGAACAAAGGGCGTATTATTGAAATAAAAGCTGCCGTTATCACTCTCGCGGTTCACCAAACGGACCACTTTATGACCTGTTTCACTATCGATCCACTGTGCAGGCATCGGTTTGGCACCTCCTGTTTCCATTACTTCCTGGGCTTTTACAGTAGTTAAGCCAAGCTGTAAAACAGCAAGCATCAATCCTACGAATCTTTTGTTCATTATCATTTTGTTAAGATTTTTATACCGTATATAAAAAGTCAATTTCCATCAGGTTTTATGGTGCTGTTTTTAGGGCTGGCCGGTAGGCTGAATGTTTCTACCGGATCAGGATGGGCAGGGTAAAAAGGCGGCGCATCAATAATATACTGTTCAATGGCCAGATGATTGTTTTTGATCCCTTCTATAACACATTTTGCAAGCTCATAGGCGCCATAACTGTTGAAATGGGTATTGTCGGCCAGATCCTTTGGCTGATTTGGGAACGAGTTTGCAGGATACCACACAAAGGCTTTTTTGGATCCCTCATTACCCAATGCCTCGTAAAACCTGGCGGACATGACATTAAGGTCTATCAGGGGAACATTCAGTTCTGCAGCAACTTTTCTTGCAGCGGCGGGATAGTCGCCGAGAGTATTCACTACTTTATTGCTATCATTGAAAGCACGGCGGCTTGTAGAAGTTACAATTACGGGAATGGCTTTTTTCTCGCGTGTTTTATTAACAAACAGCTTAAAACGTTCGGTATATGATTTATAGGCGCCATCCTCCGGGCCTTTTTCTTTCTGATCGTTATGGCCAAACTCAATAAACAGGTAATCACCCGGCTTAATTACACTCAGCACTTTATCTAAACGGTGACTATTTAAAAAACTGCCGAGACTCAGCCCTGATTCGGCATGATCGGCTATAGCCACACCCGGCTTGAAAAACCGGGTGATCATTTGCCCCCACGAACACCAGGGTTCATCATCCTGATCAACCACAGTTGAATTTCCGGCCAGGTAAACGGTTATCTGGTCATCCACTTTTTCTATCTCCAGGGCATCAACACAGGGTTTGGGACCGTTGAATTCAAGACTAAGCTTGTCGTCCCAATCGTATTTACCCAACTCGCGGGGTTTGAGCGCTACTTTACCGCCGGTGCTTATTTCGGGCTTACGAATATTGACGATGAAACTTAACTTTTTAACCGAGTTATTGGTCTTTACTTTTTCCAGCATCAGCCTCCGCGATTCGGCACGTATAGTAATATCGCCGTCGCCTTTGATATCGCCAACCGTTAAGGTAACCTTATAATTACCCTCGGGCACATTTACCGAAAAATAAAAAGGCTTATCACCGGTTATATACGCATCTGTAAGTTTCTTTCCATCCTGACGCGTTACGGCCCTTACTTCCGAGCCAAAATCAAATCCATAACCTTTAGCATCATTAAAAATATCATCAGGACTTACTTTCTGATAACCGGGTGCCGCCTCTCCGCCGCCAAAGTCAAATTTAAAGCTGGTTTTAACCGCCTGTGCAAAAAGCGGCACAGGTACGATAAACCGTAACAAAACACAAATAGCGCACAGCAATATCTTGTAAGGCAGCTTAATCATTATGGATATAATTTATCTGGTTATTTTGTCGGCTTATATGAGCCAAGGTTTATAATAGATAAAGTTATATCAAGCTGATACGAACGGCGTCCTGCACCATCCTGATTGAAGCCTGTCTTCTTGTAACAAATTCATCACTTTCAGGTATTTTTGGTAGTTGTTAGGCCTCCCTTGCCTTCTTCATTAAAAAGGGGACCTAATTTAATTATCTTTAAGTTTTTGCCAGCAGCCAATTCAATGTTATGAAGTCTTCACGATTTTTAGAATACATCTATATTGATTATTATTCATCTACCCCTAAATACATTCAGTTGGCCAACTCGATCATCAAAAGTGTACGCGAAGGAAAGTTGGTCATTAACGAAACGCTGCCATCTATTAACGAGTTAAACTGCAACTTTGAAATATCACGTGATACTGCAGAAAAAGCCTATAAACACCTCAAATCAATCGGTCTGCTTGGCTCTGTGCCCGGTAAAGGTTATTATATTAAAAACACCGAGGCCGGGCAGCAGTTCAAAGTGTTTTTAATATTCAATAAACTAAGCACCCATAAGAAACTGGTTTATGATGCTATAGTTGATGGTCTTGGCCATGAAGCGGCAATCGATTTTTATATATACAATAACGACTTTGAGTTTTTCAAGAAGCTACTTCAAAACAACAGTAATGATTATACCCATTATGTGATACTGCCCCACTTTATGCACGGCGGCGAAAACGTTCACGATATCATTAATACCCTGCCCAAAGAGAAATTGATCATACTTGATAAATTAGTGCCGGGAATAAAAGGCGATTTTGCTGCTGTGTATGAAAACTTTGAAAAAGACATTTATCTGGCCCTGGAAGAAGCCTTACCGCAGCTGAGAAATTATCATACCCTAAAGATCATATTTCCTGAATACACCTATTTCCCGGGCGAAATACTGAAAGGCTTTTTCAGTTTCTGTATTCAATATGCTTTTACTTACAAAGTAGTTCATGATATACAAGGTGAACCGATAAATGAAGGAGATGTATTCATTAACCTGATGGAAAACGACCTTGTGGTTTTGATTGAAAGGATCCTGGCTACAGAGCTAAAAATAGGTAAAGATGTTGGCGTGATCTCGTACAATGAAACCCCGCTGAAAAAAATCATCCTGAATGGCTTAACCACCATATCAACAGATTTTGAACGGATGGGAAAAATGACTGCGGAGATCATTAAAAATGGCTCCACTGGGCGTTATGAGGTGCCATTTTACCTAACGCTCAGGGCTTCATTATAGTGATTTTCTGATAATGATTTTGAAGGCGTTTTTAATAACAGCCGCTTTATTTTGCAACATCAATTCGGCCGTTTTCCTGCCCATCTCTTCAAAATCACTGGTAATAACGGTAATATCCAATAATTCTTTAAACACGGTTTCATTGAAAGATATAATCCCTATATCTTTCCCTAATTCATAACCGCTTGCCCTGGCACCTTTGATCAAATCGGCCAGATCATTTTCGGTAAGTGCAATATAAACAGTTCCTTTTTTAAGATCCTCTGCTTTAAAAGCATCTATTACCTCGAATTTCTTGTTGTTTTCGTCGCAAAACTGCATGATCCCATCCTTAATTTCAGGCGGATGATGACGATCCAAGGGATATATGATGATTAATTTTTCATATTTGGAAATCAGGTCGGCAACCACATTTAACGCGCCATAGATATCGTTACGAAAATCCTGGAATACAGCTGATTGCTTGGGTAGTTTGGGCAAATCTTTATCCAGCAATATCAACTGATCAATTGGGATCTTTTTTAAGATGTTTAGATATTCCTGCTCGTTACTATAGTCAAAAAAATGCGGCATTACCACATAGTAATGGTAATTTCCCAAATTAGCATCTATGCTTTCCTCAAGCAAAGCGGGATTGTAATGATGAATATGAAGATCGACCCTGGCCTTATCGCCTAAAGTACGTACGATGGTATCATAAACGGTTTTCTTATAAGAGCTTAACTTATTGAACAGCAAAAGCACTTTTATCCTCACATCCGGCTTACCAAGTACAAAATAGCCTTTGCCCGAAACCGACTGGATATAGCCATTGTTCTTAAGAATCATGTAAGCTTTTTCAATGGTATCCCTTGCTACACCGTGTTGTTTGCTGTAGCTGTTAATTGACAGCAGCTTTTCATTTTTCCGGTAAATACCTTTGTCAATATTCTTACTTATAGTTCCGACAATTTGCTGTACCAGGGATTTCGCCCCGTAATTAGCTCTTTGCTTTGTTTGCATTATGCTTTATTTATTATTGGTTTACAATTGTCGTTTAAACAATCCTTTAAATTTGTCAAAGCCGGTTACAAGCAATGAAAATATAAAATATGTTATTAAACTAAAATATTGGGATTAAGAAAGGGTGCCGGTATTTTTCTTTGTTAGCTGCTCAGGGCCTCATTTCTGTAAATTTATATATAATAAGGGCATTTAGAAGTGTTATGAGGATGGTAAAATTCAAATATCTTTATTGTCTAAATTTTAATGCTGGGATAATAAAAAAGAGTTGACTTTGGTGTATCACTTGCCGATACATTATGTAACCTATTGTGATTATCAATAGGTTACATGAGATACTGTGAAAGCAGTTGGAATGGGTGATATTTTAAAGGTTATTATAGGTGAATATCAGCTAAAAACTGTCAAATACTGCATGTCATTTATCGTCTTTCGATGTGTTTTTTACTAATCGAAAAAGAAGTATTACAACTCCTAAAATGATCATTATGACAGGGAAGGATAGTCCGGATTGTTCCATGATTATAAAATTATTTAATGTAAGCACCAACGATGTGAAGCGTCTTTGAATCCTCGCTACAACCTAAAACCGATTCTTCTTGCGGCCCAACGCTGGTTTCAAATTTATAGTCAACCGAACCATACTGTAAAACAAAAGTGATTTTCTCTGAGCCCGATGTGTTTTTTAAAATAGTACATCCTTTTTCGTCCTGACTGATACTTCCTTTAGATGCAGGGGTACATGAGCAAATAAAAATTGATAATGGAATTAATAAAATGAGTTTTTTCATTGTAATAGGTTTTAAAAACTATCCCAATATATAAAGATTTACCTACATATATATAGGTGATTAAAAAATATTCAATGTGTTTCTTGCACGTAGATGTCAAGAGCAAATTCAAAGTCAGAAATTGAATTATTTGTAATTAATAAGGTAAAGGAGATGCGAATAAAAGCAAACTTATCTCAAGCCGAATTAGCGATTAAACTTGACTTATCGGTGGGTTTTTTAGGACATATAGAGAGCCCTAAAAAACCTGCGAAATACAATCTTAATCATATTAATAAACTGGCTAAGATATTTAATTGCTCGCCTCGAGATTTCCTTCCTGAGAATGGGTTATAAACATTTCTGTGTGCTATGACTCGATTGTTTGATGAAAAATCTGGAGTTTATTAACATATAAAATACACATATTTTGTATGTTGTGAATACAACCGAAAATGACACTTCATTCCTTTAAACGTTTTTAGAATGCCATTAATTACACGTCTTGTAAATAATTCTCTTGGCTGGACAATGCCGTCTGGCACCGATTGTAAAGACATAAACCCGATGGCTCCATTATTTGAGGTTACTCATGGTTTTGGTTTTGAAGAATGGCTATTTGATAGCTCACAAAAGGTTTACTTGAATGAAACGGGCTACTATTTAGGCTATTTAGAGGGTTTAAACAATACAAAAAGTATTACACCAGAGTCAGCAGATCGTATATATTTATACACTGAGATATTTAAAAATGGATGTGAAATTTGCACGATTCAAACCAAAAGGATAGTTGGCTACCTGGATCATTGTAGTTTGATTACCGCTGAAGACATTCAATCTGTTGGCAAAGACTATGATGTTTTTCATGAGAAAATGAGACTTGAGCTGAAAAACTCACTAAACAATGATCCAAGGAAAGAAAAGGCATTACTCAGATTCGACTCTGAATTTGAAGCTAAAAATTTATTTAACATCAAATTCAGATCGGCAAATAGATTCTCCATTCCTCCTACCGGAAAAAATTGGGATTATTTAAAAGCGAATAGAGGCATCATCAATAAACTCAATAACGGCTTTATAATAGAAAGAATAGATGAACTTTTATTGGATACATATATATCAGTAAATGGCGGACATATAGATATATGCCTACAAAGATTTTTTAATATTTCAACAAATTAACCGTTGTTTATAATATAAATTAAAGTCAGCTTTTAAACTATTAGCTTTTGACTAACATCCATGAATTTAACTACAAGTTTATCAAGTTAATAATTCGCATGAGACATTTAATGACTTACTTCATGAGTTTTACCAAATCATTATATATAACGTTTCATTTCAAAGTCGGTAAGGCTATGGGGGTTTTGTAAAAATCTACAAACCCTTTGATTGGCGTTAACTTTAAGTCAGATGATAAAGATAAACTCTCTGTCTGATCTGGATATATTACCAAACAGTCTATGTTTTTTTCTTGCGATATTTCAAGTTCCTTATATACTTGTTCAAGTCTTGCATATCCGCTTATTTGTCTAATATCATTGATGTCGTAATGCCGCTGATATATCTGTTTATATTTAGCATCAATAACCATCTTATTTTTTGAGTCGTTCAAAAGAAAGTCAAGTTCATTCCACCTTGCAGTAAAATGATATTTTACATTGCTATAAAATTTATCTTTTAACTTAGAAAGAACATACAATTCAAATAACTTACTCATGTCAATCCAAAACGGCGGTGTTGAAACGGTATCGTTGTTACTAAGTGTATTAATATTATAACCAAATCGCCTTAGTATGAACTTCGATAGCTGAAGTACAGGTTGGTATTCTTTATAGAATACATTAGTATTAGCTTGCTTAACATCGCTTAACGATACGTCCTCAGATACACTTGTAAACGCAGGCATTATGTAACTATACAATTCGTTTATATAAGTTGACGCGTTGGGGATGCGAGAGACCGATAGATATCGTTGAATGAATACTAAGGTTCTTTTAATTAATCTGTTTTCAAGCCCGTTTATACCGAATTCATCAAAAGCACAATAAGCATTTGATGTTTTATTTTTGAGCAAATTCTGTTTAATAGTTTGCCCTACCAAAACCTTTCCCTTTATTTTACCGGTAAGATTCTCTGTAGTTTTATAATAGGACTTTTTTAAACCTTTACGCACTATCTCTTTTACTAACCCTAAAAAATGAATAATTAGTAAAGGAGTTAATAGATCTTGTTGCTGATTAATTTGTATTAATGGTTCATCTACTTTTATTTCGTACAAATCTGAAACATGGGTAGCGATATCAGGGTGCTTTAGCGCATTTATTAACATCTGCAAATAATCTGTTTGCTGATATTGATCGATAGCCGCCCCATCATTACCTGTAACAACTTTATTTAATTTAGGCTCAACATATATTGCTTGATTGGGAGAAATCCAATCGACACCTATGAAATATGAAAGTTGTATGAGATGTTCAAGTCCATCTTCAACAATCTCTACGCACCGGCATTGCTCATCTTTTTGTTTTTTAGAAAAATAATATTCGTATCTCGGCTTTCCGGAAATATCAATATTTGCTATCTTTCCGGAAAAATGTTCCCTGAAAATTAATAAATTACACATTCAAAGAGGCAATTTTATCTTTGGTTGAAATTTCTGTTGTACCTGTCAACAATATACCATCTTTCAAATATTCGTATAAAAGGGGTTTTATTTCATACTGTAATTTCAACTTTAATAATTCTTCAGTTTCAGCTAAAAAATAACTGTGTCCCAATTTAACTGCATCGGCTTCAAAATCTGCAGCAAGATATTTGTCGGTGAAAAGCTGACTAACATCGGAATAAAGCTGTATGGCCTTGGCTCTTAAGGCATCGTTTTTAATCACATCGCTAATCACTTTGTTAGAAGGCAATACATCTATAAAAGCAAATCTTCGACGTATTGCATAATCAATATGACTCACACTTCTATCTGCTGTGTTCATAGTACCGATAATATATAAGTTTGGTGGCAGAATTAAATCTCTTTTGCCATCTATATCATATATACTTTGCACATTTTCCCCTCTGTATTCCAAAGCATAGATTAACTCTCCCAAAACAGAGGGTAAATTCGCTCGGTTAATTTCGTCTATTATCAATACGAAGTTTAGCAGTTTAGGAACTAATGTACTTGCTACAAATGGCTTCTGAGTTTTTAAAAACTCTCTAAACATAGCTAATACTTTAATATAATAGCTGGAATGTTGTATAGCAAGACCTGATATGTCAGCAACTTGCTTTACTTCCTTTCTTGTGCTTATGTCACGCAGGTACATTTTTATGATATCTTGGTATTTCATTCTTAAACCTTTCTTATGGGGCCAGTTATCGCCCGTATATCGAAAGGCATCTTCTTCAACCTCAAATATGAACGCAGTGTTGTTGATTGGAATTTTAGAATTACTTTCTAACTGAATTTGCAAACTATCGGCATACGCTTGCATCATCTCATTAGTCCATCGCTCTTTTGAAACAACTACATGATCTTTTTGGTTATCAATCCAATTCTTGTAAGCACGAGAGGCAAAATCACCCAAAATTTTGTTTTTGGCTACGTATTCTATTTCGCCTTCATTAGCTTCAACTACAATTCCTCTTACAAAATCTTCGTAACTATAGGCAGGATGGAATTGTACAAGTTCAAGATTTGCTTTAGATTTTGCTTCAAGTATATATATCGCAGAAGCCAAAATGTATGGCCCTACATTAGAATTATACTTAGTTGGATCGGGATTTATATACTCGTTATTATTAACACATTCTATTATTCTGTCTAAACTCAAAGGATAGGTAGCTCCAGTGCTCAAAAGGGTTACCCTAACACTACTATTTACTTCTTTTACCTGAAATTCGTACTTCTCCTTTACTGTTTTTAAGATAGTTCCCTCTTTAAGGTTTGTCTTAATGTCCTCTTCGCTTATTTTTAAATGGAAATTTTCTGCAACCAGCCTTTGTCCAATCTCTTTAGCTAACCGAGTTTTTCCTGTTCCAGGTGGGCCTTGTAAGATAACCTGATGTTTGTATTTTAACAATTGTATATATTGATCCATTGCTTGCTCTTGTTTATACTTTTTAAATAATTCCTTGGCTGATTCGATGATTTCTGCTTTATGAATTTGACATATTCCATCCTGTGTTTTGTATTGAAAGTAATCTTCTTGGCGCAAAATGATCCAATCTGCTTTGGCGTATAAAACGTTAGGATCAAAGTCGATATGGTATTCATCAAAATCTGCTTCCAATGACGAATCTGTAGTTACGGGCTTCACGTCTTCAAGTAATTTGGTGATAGCTTTTATTGTAAACCCTTTAGCTATGATAACAAAATCACCTCTTTTAGGGTGACCATCATTTGTATGGCTAAGTGCTATGTTTTTTTCTTTAATCAAATCGAAAAAATCAGGCGCACCTTTGCCCCAGATTGTACCTAATTTCCAAACATTCATTTTTCTGTATAAATTCTAATAAGTTTTAAGTTCGAGGTTAAAAAAGATAAAAAATTGGGCTTTAAGCTATATGCGAAGCTCCGTTGAACCCTTCTATGATTTTTATTATCTTGATGGCATCAACATCTTCAAAAATACCTAATACACCATTTTGGTTAATGTCGGTGAAAGGCCTATCAAACAGCATATTCTTATCAATTGTTCCATTTTGGGTTAGGTAATTGATAAGCGTATCTATAAAATTTATTTGCTCGGCGGTAATACCCGGCCTATTAATAAATTCGGCAAATAACGCTTTGGCAACTTTTGCATCAAGGCCAATTATTGAACGGATAAATTGAGTAAAATCCTTTCCGCTTAGAACCTCTTCCAGATGCCCGGCAGTATCAGGATCTTCGGTAAAAAGAAGTTCTTTTAATTGATCCAACTCGGCTGAAGATATAGGTTCGTTGTTTTTGATCTTACTGATGGCTATATAATGGGCGTGTTTACGGATAAAAGAAGCAACCCGTTGATTATATGTTTCCAGGCCAATAATGGGAGTAATGATATCTACATCTATGATTTCACCTGTAAGTTCATCTTCAAAATTAGTATATATTTTAGCCTGGCTCTCTGTTTCAATAAATTTCATAATTGCCCGTAATTCAACACGGAGAATTTCGACACCTTGAATAGTTAAATTACTCCAATAAGTATCATTTACAAGGCTTTGCAATAGTTCTTTCTTCGCTGCAACTTGGGGTATACTTGTTTGTTTTAGCAGTGCAGTCGCTGCCTTTTTTACTACTCCTATAATGTCTGCCAACTGTTTATCGTCTGTCAAATAAGCATTCATTAAACGATAAATAACAGCGTCGAATTTACGTGCATCAAAATCGGTATCGGCACTCATAATCAATGGGGCCAGATAACGTTGCAACTCACGAACTTTACTGTCGGTTAAGTTATTCCAATAATTTCTATCGGCAAATTGCTCTATCAACCTTAAATGCGGCCGGTTTACAAAACTATCCCTATTCAGGCTCAAAATATCTCCCTGTAACTCATTCAAAAGTACTTCTCTAAATTGCCTTAACTCATCATCTTCAATAAGAGGCTCAAGCGTTACTGCCAGCTTTATTTTTAACAGAAAAATACGCTGGGTTAGGGATACTGTGGCGCTCGGTTCGATACCTGCAGGATTGTCTCCAAAAAATTCGATATTGCCGCAATAGTCAAAAATGTAAAACTTTTTTTTGTCGTTGCCATCACCAAAAACATTTGGGCACAAACGGGTACCACGGCCAACCATTTGCCAATATTTAGCACTTGATTTTACGGACTTGAAAAACACCAGATTTAATATTTCGGGAACATCGATACCGGTATCCAGCATATCAACCGACACTACTATCTGTGGCAGTTTATCTGCCTGCTTAAATAAATCAATGGTATGTTCCGGTTTATCTGACGAGTGGGTAACTACCTGCAAAAAGTGCCCTTTTAACATGGGGTACATATTATTAAAGCAAACTTCAATAAACTTTGCATGATTTTGGTTTTTGGCAAATATGATACTTTTACCAACGGTATCGCCATTGTTAACCTTTAGGCCGTTATCCATTAAAAGCTGCAATACCTTGTTAACAGTATTTTCGTTAAACAACCATTCGTTTAAAGCAGCCGAATCGATTTCTTCGGGTATGTTTTCGCTGCCTTCGGCAAATGTATCTTCATAGCGCTGCTTATCTTCGTCTGATAGCTCGGCATATTTAATGCCTTGCCGGGGGAATTTTAACGGGACTATTAAAGCTGATGGTGGGCGCAAATATTCGTCGGCCACCGCACGATTAAGTTCATAAGAAAAAGTAGGTACACCTGTTTCGCAATGGAACAACTCATAAGTATCTTTTTGTGTTTCGGCCTTTGGTGTGGCAGTTAAGCCCAAACGTATTGCATCAAAGTAGTTGAAAATAGCCTTGTATTTTTGATATATGGAACGGTGTACCTCGTCAAATATCACTAAGTCAAAATACCCGGTAGTAAACAATCGTTTATCGCCTTCAAATTCGTTATCAATTTGATTGATCATGGTTTGGTAGGTGGAAAACACCATACGTACCTGATCGGATGTTTTATCTTTAGTGAGGTTCACCGAGGTTAGCTGCGGCAGATAATCATTAAAACTGTTTTTTGCCTGAGATACCAGCGGCGTCCTATCAGCTAAAAAAAGGATACGCTTTACTTTATTGGTTTTAGTTAACACATCAACCAAGGCAGCGGCGGTACGTGTTTTACCGCTGCCGGTAGCCATAATAAACAATATATCCCGCTTGTGGGCATCTAATGCTTCTTTTGCACGTTGAATAGCTTCTATTTGATAATAGCGGCCAGCTATTTCCGCATTAACTGCTTGTGCACTCAACGGCCTTTCTATCAAACGGCGGTTTATCAGTGTTTCAAAATCCTCTTTACTGTAAAAGCCATAAACTTGCCTGTATGGGTATCGGGTATCATCCCATATATAATGTTCAAAGCCATTGCTTACAAAAATAATGGGGCGCTTGCCAAACTCTTTTTCCAAAGCATCGGCATAGCGTTTAGCTTGGCCCAAACCTTTGTCTTTTCCATCGGCAGTTGTTTTTTTCGCTTCTACTACGGCCAGTGCCTTGCCGTCTGCGCCAAAAAGCACATAGTCGGCTTTATCGCTGCCGCTTTGGCTGTGTTTTAAATTATATTCGGCTACTGTATTCGCGTCACCTACAATCCACCCGGCTTCTTTTAATATAATATCTATATAAAGCTCGCGGGTAAGTTTCTCTGATGGCGAATGGTATTTAATCCCTTGTTCCGTTTCGGTAATGGCAACAGCCACTGGTGCTTCGGCAAGTGATTTTACTTCGGGAGTAACGCTTTCCTGTATCTTTGAAGCTATGAATGGCTGGCGATAGACCGTATCACCGTAATGACTTGCCAGCCACTGTGCAAAAGCATGTAAATTGAGCAGGCATGTATAGGCATCTTTGGTAGTGACTTTCCTTTTGCGATCTGCGTGAACTGCCAAATTACCTGTACGCCGAATGGCGTTTACATCAGAATACAGGCTTTGACCAACCAGGCGTATAAAGCCAGGCTTGTTCATTAAAATATTAAGGGAACTATCCTCATCGGTGTGGATAGTTTCGAGATTGCGATCATTATCAAACATCCAGACCACCATTTCTTCCAGCGCTTTACGGCAAAAAATGGCACAGGCTTCTTCGTCCTGTTGTAAAAAAATCTCGGCTTTACGGGCAGCAGGGTAAAACGCATCGAAATCATTGCTCAAAAAATAGAAATTACCCTGTTGCAGCATATATGATAATAAGGCCCGATATTTATTTCATACTAAATTATAAAAATTAATTTAAACCGCCATTAAATGCCTTTTGTAATAATGCCTGGAACAGATTTTCTGATTCCTGGATTTGCGCTTTTACCTTTTCTTTTTGTTGTTCGATGTTTTGGATTTGAGCAGCGAATTGGTTTTGTAAATTGATTGGGGGTATATTAAGTTTGATTTTTTTAAAAAAGTTTGCACCCACCCTTTTTTGACCAGCACTCCCGGACATATTAATTTCCGCATGTTTCCTGAATGTGGGAAGGGCAAAAAGATGATATAAAAATTCAGATAAAATCTTATCATTAGGCCTGAATACGTGAAACTCAGTGGAGCCGAAACCAACGCCGTTCTCCAAATTTCTTGCTATTGCCCCCTTTCCGTTCTCCATACAAGGTGTAATTTTTGCAAATAAAACATCATTCTCGCGGAAATAGGTAAAGCCTTTTTTTACCTCCTCGTATTTTTTAATTGAACTATGATCAAATTCGCCAGTTTCACCCACTGCAGACATTGGAACAAATGTTACAAAATTTGAGTCCTGAAGATTTGCTTCGGATTTAGCAGGGTTGATAGTAACTAAATCGCCAAGGGGCATCCCTTTTTTATTCATCACCGGATCACCAAACATATCAATAAACAGGCTTTGGGTAAGGTCATCGTAATATTGCAGCAGTTGTTTGTTTTTTTTGCGTAGGGTATCGGCCTTGTCTAAAATTTCGGCAATGCGTTTTTGGGTAGGTAAAGGAGGTACTGGTATTTTTAACTCTTGCAAATATCGTTCAAGCTTTAAATTAATAATACCAGTTGTCTTATTTTGGTAATTTAAAGTCTTACCTGTTAAATGATTATTAAACAAAAACCAAAAAACATATTTAGAATGAGCGGTCGATGATGGCCTTAAAATGCTTGTAAAGTTATTGCATAAAAAAACACCCATTTTATTGTCGAAATAGACGACCCTACCCACTGGTTGAGTTGGACTCCCGCCGGATTTCTCAATAATGGTATCACCAATTTGCAACGCTTTTTGCTCGACTTTTTTTTGACTAATAGATCTGGTAACAACATTTGCATAGTTGATTGCGCCGTCGTTTTGAAAATTTGTAGTCCTTAGCACTTTAACGTTGCCAACATCGTCACCCCATTCTCCTGAAATTGCCTTCGGTATTATTTCAGAAAGTTGTTTAATATCCCATCTCATACTTTTTCATGGAGTTTCGTCAATAAATCTTGCAATTCAGTCATTAAAACTGTACGCTCACCATCTAATTCAGCAATTCGCTTAATTATCACCTCCGGCTTATCATAAACTTTTTCTTCATGCTCAACCTCTTTATACCGGTTAATACTTAAATCATAACCAGTAGCTTGGATCTCGGCCAGCGATACAAAAAAGCTTTGATCGGTGTGGGCACGGGATTCTTCGGCTGCTCGATTGTTCCAACGGGACACTATATCGGGGATGTCATTTTCGGCTGTTTCGGTACGCTTATCGTCCAGGCTTAAGCCGTCGGCTTTCATGTCGTAAAACCAAACCTTATCTGTTCCGCCTGCGCCCGTTTTAGTGAAAAGCAAAACAGCGGTACTTACCCCCGCATAGGGTTTAAACACCCCGCTCGGCATTGATACCACACCGGTAAGCTGGTTATTATCCAATATCTCCTTACGGATTTGTTTATGTGCGTTTGATGAACCAAACAAAACGCCATCGGGTACTATCACAGCAGCCCGTCCACCTAATTTTAATCCGCGGAGTATCAGGGCCAAAAACAGCAATTCTGTTTTGGTGGTTTTTACCACATTGCTCAGGCTACTATCTACAGCATCATGGTCTAAGGATCCTTTAAAGGGCGGGTTTGCCAATATTAAAGTTGCCTTATTTTTAAAACCGCTGTTGGCCTCGCTCAACGCATCAACATCAAATAGTTGTGGGCTTTCAATGCCGTGTAACAGCAGGTTCATAGCACCGATGCGAATCATCGTGGCATCAAACTCCATCCCTAAAAACATATCGCTTTCGTAATGCCTGCGTGTTTCGGCATTATTCAGGATGTTAGGGTTCTTTTCAATAATATATTCAGCCGCCTTTACTAAAAAGCCCGATGTTCCGGCTGAAGGATCGCAGATAATATCTTCGGGCGTAGGGTTGGTCATTTCCACCATCATGCGGATAATATGGCGCGGTGTACGGAATTGACCATTGGTGCCTGCGCTGGCTATTTTGCTTAGCAAGTATTCATAAACATCGCCCTTGGTATCACGGTCATTCATATCAACAGCCGATAGCAGATCAACTACCAACTGCAACAAACGGGGGGTAGGAATCATAAACGTGGCCCCTTTCATATATTTATTAAAGGCCGAATCTTTTGATGCGCCTTTATTTTTCATAAAGTCGAACACGCCATCAATTTTCCTGAACTGCTCAAACATGGTTTCTGCATCCATATCTTTAAATACACTCCACCGCAGTTGCTGCTCCTCTGGTTGATAGATAGGGTCGGTTACTGTGTCACCTAAAAATCTTGCTTTATATTCTTTTGCTATCTGCAATTCGTCTAATCGACGAATAAAAAGCAGGTAAGTAATCTGTTCAATTACTGTTAGAGGGTTTGATATACCACCTGACCAAAAGGTAGTCCAGATTTTATCTATTTGTGATTTTAAGGAAGACGTTAGCATGTTAATAATATATTGGGGCGCAAATTTAGCCTTTAATATCACAGTATTGTTCAATAGCTGTTTGCAATCTCACTTTTATTTTTTCTTTTAGATGTTGTGGCGACATAACCTCCACACGATCACCAAATGATAGTAACAAACTTTCTAATTCAAAATTTTGCATCACTTCAATTGAAATTAAAATTTCACTATCCATGCGAATACTTTTTTGAGAGCCATGTAAAGGCTTTGATAATACATAAGGCAATGTAAGCTCGTTAAACTTTAAAACAACTTTCTCAGCAATTCCAGCATCAGGTTTCGTGACGCCAATTATATCTTCAAAATATTCGTTAAAGTCATATTCATCATTCTCATGATAAGTGAGATTGTGTTCTTCTATTGAAATTATTCTGTCTAAAGCCAAGTTTGTCAATTTGTGTATATCTTCATTATGGCCGAATAAGAACCACCTGTTATTGAATTGCTTTAAATAATACGGATGTATGACGTAATGTTTTGGCGTTTCACTTTTATAAGGTCTATAGGTAATACTCAACACTTTTTTATATAGTACAGCATGAAAAAGTTCACTTATATATTCCACCCCCTTTAAATATTCATTACTATCGAAACTAATTATCGGCGTTACCTGGTTATTTAATGTAAAAGCCTGCTCAAGCTTTGGAGTAAATTCGTTAATCCAACCAAATTGCGGCATACCTTTAAAGCGAGATATAATATCCATTGCTGAACGCAACTGCTCGACCTCTGCGGCATTTAACGGCTGATTATTAATGGAAAAGTTTTTATCTGCATAACGATAGAATTTCTTTTTTCCGAAAGTTATTTTCTCGATTTCCGCAGACCACCCCTCAGCACTTTCCATATATTTGATATCCTCAAATAATTGTCTTTTTTGAATGCCTTTGGAGTTTGGGTCAATCTCAAGCAACTGTTTATTACATTCTGCTATCAGGTCTTCAATAAAATATCGCTTACCCGGATTACTGAAACACCGATCCAAAATTTTGTAACGTATCAAAGCATTTTTATTTACTGCCATAAGGTATTAAGGTTAAAAATTTACAATGATAAAAATACAATTTGTTATGCAGATACACTGCACAAGTACCTCCCACCTTTGGTACTATAGAAACAAATCAATAAACGATAATGAAAGGTGAAAGGAGGTATAATCATGGCAAGGAATGCACCTGCAGGCGACGGACATAGAATCGGAGCGGTAAAAGATCGTGTACAAGTATTTAATCCTCATAATGAGAAGTGGACTAAAATCGATACGAACACTGGCAAATTTATCGACCAAAAAGCAGACGGTAAACCGTTTAAAGGCGTAACCAAAAAATAAGAGCCTAACAATACAAGCAGTTAATGAGAAAAACTGCTTGTATTAAAATATATTTCTCGGAGGGTTAATGTGTTCCTGCCCTGATCTAACAAGGAGAGATTACACTTACATATCATGAAAAGTCCTATAGGTACTACTGCAAGTACAGGTCACACATGTCCTGAAAGTGGCGTATGGAGAGTTATTGGTAACCCATCAACTACAGCTCCTATCGCTAAAGGAAACACTATGCCGCCTTATGCTGGCAAAGCTGTAACCTGGAGATTAGAAGCTTACGCTTAATCAGGCAAAATAACAGGGAGATTGGTAATCTCTCTGTTATTTTTCATATAATTATTCCCTTCCTTTTATCATTTCTCAGCTTACCGTCAATCGCCCAAATCAAAATTCCTAAATTTGTTATATTTTATATTTTCCAAATATTTGATATATTAAAAAATTGGTTATAATTGCATGCAACTTAAACCAATTTCCTTTAGAGATGTCGAGTTTAAAAACCAAGTCTGATGAGAACATTGATGCCTCAAACAAGCTCATTAAATCTAAATTATTCCCGTCAAGTGTTCATTGCGCTTATTATGCAAGTGTACAGTTGATGTTACATATTTTAAGATCTCATTTTGGAAAAACAGAGTTACAAATAAGACATGATGGTATAAAAGGATCAAAAAATTTTGGAGGTTATCATAAGTGGCTCCAAGATTTAATTTTCACAGAATTTACAAATTTAAATAGTATAGATGCCGCTAAATTTAATTCAAACATTCGTACCCTTAACGCTGTTCGAGTTAAAGCGGACTATGAGAATCAAATAATAATCGACACAGAAGCTTTAAAAGCCTACGACAAATCCGTGGCAACAAATAAGCTTTTGCAAAAAAACTTTCAAATATGAACTCAAAGAAATATATAGTTTCAAAAATCGATGAGTTGGTTAAAAATTTCCCTCATGTGAAATTAAGATACCAATTAGATGATTTGAGTGAAACACACTTCATTGAAGTATTACCTAAAGATTTTTTTGAGCAATACAATGAGCTTTTTGTTAACGAACAGAATAATATCGTTCTCGATTTTATCAAAAAATTCCCTCAAGAAGGATTAGCATTTATTTCCGAAGATGATCTTTTTACAGTTGATGCCCCGGATTATGTTAAGTGTGGGAGTTTATATGAAGATGCTGTTCCAAATTTATCTTGGAATCATGAAAATCTGGATCAGTTAATGACTGACTATAGCGCAGACGTTCCTCATTCTATAATCTTTGATCAAGAACTTAAAGAAGTCAAGCAAAGTGCAATAGATTGTGAATTCAGCTTCAATGAGAACTTGGATTACGGGATATTTGAGACAATAACCAACAATTTATCATCGACAATAACAACTGGCATCACTTGTGATAATGATATTATCGATGATTACACTTATTACTTAGCAGCGTAGCAATGGCGTCTTTATTCAAATTAACAGAGATCTTTTTATTGGAAAGTAACTTTAAAAGAGCGATAAATATTGATTTTAAAGACCCTTCTTTTAAAAACAACGCAAACATCTCTGTTGAGCATCAAATTCTTGAAAATGAAACTTTAAACATCACTGTTACATTAGACTTTACAGCAGGAAAAAAAGGGAAAAAAGAGGTTACTGCAAAAATAAAGATGATAGGTTCGTTTATATGTGAAGCTGATGCGATTATCCCAGTTGAACAATTTGCAAAAGCGAATGGCCCTGCAATAATGTTTCCGTTTCTGCGGGAGCATCTTGCTTCGATAACATTAAAAGCTGGCATAAACCCAATTTTGTTACCGTCAGTGAACTTCATTAGGCTTTCAGAAGAGAATAAAGCTAAAAATAAACTGCCAAGTGCATAAATAAATCACTATGGGTCAGGTACCAAATCTACTGCCCCGATTCACGTTTGAAGCTTTCAATAAAACCATAGTTATAGAGTGAATTATTTAACCGGGAAGCAGTAAAATTGGTTCTAAAAACAGGTTATATAATTTATTTGAAATAGCAAAAATATCGATCAAAAAGTAGGTTACTTAATACTTTATTAAGTAACCTTACCTTCAAAACTGCTAAAAAACACGGTTTTAGTAAGAAACCAGTCAGGATTACCATAAAAAACCCAAGGCAAACGTGAAAAGTATTTCCAGTGTAGCGAAACGCCTGAATAGCAACTGTAAAAATATTACATCCTTGATGTTGATTTAGAAATCAAAACTTCTTTGTTATAAACTTGTAAAGCCTAAATTGTTATCAAAAACTCTCCTAAAGTTATAACAATCGATTTTAATGCGATTTAACACATTCTTTATTTTACACATAACAAGAGCTTCAGTTATTCTTTTAACTCTATTAAACTGAAGCTTCTTATGTGTTATATTCAGATTTACTTTGGTAATTTATTTGAATACTCCGCCCACCATTTAGGTGATGTTTTTTTGATAATTTCTTTTTCGAGTAACTCAAGTCCTGTGAAACTCACTCTTCCGATTATTTTCTTATAATTTGCGCCCCATTCATTCTTTTTAACGAGAGCCTGCCCTACAACATACGTATTGGAAAAATCGTCATCTGATGACGTATAGTAGGCCTTATCGTTAAATGGTATATTATCTGGGAACTGACCATTGCTACCATGTGTTATCATCATACCTACGAACGAATCAATATCATGTTCACCCCAAAAGATTATTGGATGGTAAGCGGTTTCACGAGTTCGGTACTTATCTTCTGCTATAAAAATATCGCCTCTTTGCATTTGATTTATTTGGAAACCAAAACTAACTACGTTTTCGTTATCAAAAAAATTTATTAGGCTCGATTACTATATATTATCAATCAAGTAAGGGAATTAAGGGCTTCGTATGAACAAAAAGAGCTATTTGCAATTTTTTCAACAACTCATCAATATATGGTGACACTTCTTTGGATTCTGTCGTTTCAACCAAAACCCGATATTTGTTCAATAAATTAGTTGCTTGATTAGGGTATTTAAACAATTGGCTTTTTCTTGCGCCTTCAACCATTTCTCTCAAAGCATTAAAACCGCCTAAAGCCTCCATCCCTAAAAGCATGACTTGCTTATCAAAAGCACCTTTGTCTTTAAAAATAGCCATATCTATGGTTTTCTTAGGCCTTACTTTGCCAATAGCATTAATCCGTTTAAACCACTCCTTAGCTAAGTCTTTATAGTAAATCACTATATCTTCGGCAACAACCTCACTTAATCCGATTGTTTCACTCAAAGCTTGGTGATTCATAAATCTGTACTCAATTCGCATATAATTGCTATGCTTAGGAATTACTGTATTTAATTTCGATTTTCCAACCAACGCTTCTCGAGTTTTATCATATATCAAAAGGCATTTTCTTGTATTCATATAATACAACCCATTCGCCATAGGAATTCGCTTTTTTAAGTATTTGTCGGTACCTAAAAACTGATAATATAACCCCACTGGAAGATTCGTTACTATATTTTCCGCTAAATCGAGCCTACAAACCTTTGCCTTAAAAATTGGCAAATCAGTTTCTTCGGCCAGTTTTGAAAATGCGTTGATCAAATCTGATTCTTGTAAAGTTTTCTGGTTAGTACCCAAATAATACTTCGCTAAACTTCCTTCTAAGTATACACCTCTTATGGTTTGTGTTACCCTGAAATTATCGTATTGACCATAGTTAGTTATTCTTGTATTTGAGTACTTCTCTTGCTTATTTGTAAGGGCCTCAAAATTCTGAAACCAGTCTTTAGGGATCATTGTATCAGCCATAAATAATTTAATAGTATCTATCATGATTATAAAAATTCTTATATTAATATGATTAATATTAAAAGCTTAAGGAATTATCTTAAAATTTAAAACGGGTGTGGGTGACCACACCCATTAATTAATTATTTAACTTTCAATTTTATGGTTGCATTTCTGTTTGTAACCAAAGGCTCGGTAATCATTGTGCTATAAAGCACATCTTCATCGTGTTTTAACCCAGCGTAAACATAAATTTCAAATTCCGACTGACCAGTAAGTTTAAAAAGTATGCAATCTGCTATATCCAAACTGGTTTGCACAATGCCAATTTCTGGGTGAGATTCAAAATGAATCTTAAATTCGAAAGCGACTAACGTTTTATCACTACTATAGCCCATAAAATATTTTTTTGTGCTACTGAATGGGCATGGTTGCATGTCGTAATAGAACTCCAATGTTTTTTGAGGAAATAAGTTAGTTAGTAGTACCTTTTCTCCACTTATGCTTTCTAATGACATTTTCGGTGCTGAACTAAACTCATCCGATTCTATTCGTAATGTAGCTGCTGCTGATATTAAAAGAGGTATCATGACGTTCAAATTAAATTGTTAATATCCTCGCTAAGTGAACCATCCAAGAGCATTGTTAATAATTGAGCAGTAAGATTTACATTACCTTCCGATACAAAAAATTCGATAGTCATATCATCTGAGATGCGGAATAGTATGCAATCAGATGTACCCGAAGTATTTACTACCCCAAATGGGTACAAAAAAGAAGCTGTTTCCAAAAGCAGTATCTGCTTATCATCCTTTTCGCCATAAATTATAGGACAGGGCAGGTAATCATCTGCCATACCAATTGGTTCAAGCTTTTTGAACTCAACATTTTTTTGCCATACCAATAACCTATTTAATATTGGGCTATTACCTTGTTTGGCAATCTTAAAAAGTGAGTAAGTATCTTTTTGGTTTGTTGCTACCAATTTTACAACGTAGCGTGCATTGAGGAGGCTCATATAACACCTCCTTTTAAAGGGTTATTAGCTACGTAACTTATTGCTTGTTGTTCAATATCATCTGTTGGAGATGCAGGATTTCCTAATAACCATTCATCAATCTTGGCCTTATCAAAAAAAAGCAATTTACCGTTAGGGCGGCTATAAGGTATTACACGCTGCTGCACTAACTTGTATAACCAAGATTCAGAAATTCCGGTATATGCAGATAGTTCTTTGAGATTGAAAAAGTTTTTCTTATCAAATAGTAAGGTTGAGTTTACTATGGCATTTATCTTATTCATGTGAATTAATTTTATTGTTAATGTTGATCAACAAACAAAAGTATCTCACATAAATTTTTAAATTAGTTAGTGATTATTAGTACTAATATTAGTACTAATGATTTAATCTCGTAATGATCTTGATTAGACTTTCACTGTTCTTAATTTTCTCTGTTCGGTTTATATTTTGATAGGTCACGCTTAACTGCGTTGGCTTGAAATTTTGGTTCTTTTGATTGACGAAAAATTTTGCCATAAGAGCATATATATCACTGTTGCTGACTTTTATTCGCTCTTCATCAGAAAGCTTGTGGCCTTGAAATAAAACGACCAAATTAGCCTCACTACTTAACCATCTTATTTTTTCGGCGGGCGGCCCTGGTGGAAAGCCAAATATTCCCAAAAACGCTTCCAAAGTACATTCAATATAATATCCCTTTAATCCTTCATAAGCCTCAGTAAGTTTGTCTTTACTATAATTAGCGATAAATGTCCTGACAGTTTTTGAATCAAATGGTAATTCTTTTTTTGGAACAAGCAGCCGATTATAGCCGGGATAGTTTTCAACAACAACATTCTCCAAAATCTCAAATACATGCAGGAAGCGGTAAATAAGGGCTTTTAAATACTCTTCGCCAGAAAGAAACATCCAATTATAAGGCGCTTCTATTATACTTTTAATTTGGCTTCTTTTTTGTAAAAAATCATTTATCAGAAAAGCCGGAAAACTGGTATTTATGAAAGAATAGTGTTTTTTAAAAATATCATTAAGTAAATCGAAGTACATGGCGTTGCCCTTAACTTGCTGTTGTTGTATTTCAAGCTTTAGCTGAACGCTTATCTTTCCATTTTCATACAATTTCTCAATAGGGTTAGTGGGGAGTTTTTCGTATTGTTCAGCCCAATTTTGAGTCCTTAAATTTTTGTCTTCAAAATTTCCTGTGCTTAAAAAATTATTCAAACTTTTTAAGCTAGGAAAAGCTTGCTTAATGAAAATTTTGAATAAAAATTCGGCTCCTAAAAATGATGCATCCACCAATTGAATTGGGGATGCATCGTCGATATTCTCAAAATACTTATTTATGGCTGTCATATTCCTATATCCGGCAGTAATTCTACAGTATTATTTTTCTTTACGTCGATAATTTTAGCATAAATCTGTGTAGTTTTCAAATCCCGGTGACCTAATAAGCTTGAAACGGTATAAATATCACCGCCTGAAGTAAGCAGTAAGGTCGCATAAGTGTGCCGGGCACAGTGGAAGGTTATCTTCTTGTTGATACCGGCATCTGTAACCCACTGCGCTAACCTAAAGTTATGCCATGCACTATACTTTAGCCCCTTGAATACCCTGTCATCATCTTTACCCCTTTTGCCTAATAACTTATACGCAGCATCCGTAATAGGGTGGTACTCCACACCTTGTGTTTTCTTTTGAGTGAAATGTATTTTATGCCGTCCCTCAGCTTCCGAATAAATTACCTCCCGCCAAACAAGCTTATTTATATCACTCCATCTCAAACCAGTTAAACAACTGAACAAAAACGCATCTTTCAGTATAGGTATTGCACAAAGTGTATCATTAAGCTTACGCAATTCTTCAGCAAGCAGATACTCCCGTCTGCCTTCAGGCACCTTTATACCCTTTACTCCCTTAGCAGGGTTATTGGTTATAATTTTTTCATCAAACGCTTGGTTTAGGGCTGCCTTTACTTTATTGAGATATGAAGAGGCTGAACAACTGGATAAATCCTGATTCCCTTTTGTTACCTTGCCACTTAATAAATACTTTTTGAATCTGTTAAGGAACTCCTCATTCACTTGGGCAAATGTTACATCTTGCCCTTTAGTAAATCCTATTAAATGTTTATAAGTACTATCCCAGTTTCCGAAATTACCACCCGAACCTTTACGGTCGTTTGTTAACTGCTTAAAGTATTTGATAAAGCTGGCCTGGCTCTTAAAACCAGTAACAACATTATAATTCCCCTCCTGCATTTCGATAACCCGCTTAGCTAATATAGTATCAGCTAAATTCTTTGTACGCTTGTTGTGCTCTCTTTCGGTGCTTGTGACCGGCTTTTCATAAAGAAAAAGTTTCAAATTTTCATAATGACTTTTGCCATTACTGTATATATCCAATGATAATCTTAATCTGCCTTTAGTTAATTTCTGTGTTCTTAAACTTATTCCCATCTTGTTGATAATTATTAGATTACAAATTTATGTACACCTAAAAATTATAATTAAATCACACAGGTAAAACCTTTGTCAATAAAAATCTTTATTTTCTTTAAAGGACACAGAAAGATACAAACAGATAAATGCATGTTGCTTTTTAGTAATACTGTTTTTTTACTAAAATCGGCCACTCAGAAAACACTAAGAAACTATAAATGCTTAAGAGGTAGGATGAGTTACTAAGGATAATTGGCTCCCTATAAAAGGATAATAAAAGATTAAATAACTCATTATCAGATACTTAACTATTTTCCGATACAAAACTTACTAAATATATTATCCAGCAAATCATCGGTTGTAACAACACCTGTAATCTCCCCTAAATAATGTAACCCCTGCTTAATATCCATTGATAGAAAATCGGATGTAATGCTGCCATCAATACCGCCCAGCACTCTTACAAGTGCGTCTTCGGTTTTTTGCAGGGCTTCAAGGTGACGAATATTGGTTACCAGCGTTTCATCACCGCTAAGCTGATCTTTTACTGCCGATGAGTAGATTTTATGTTTAAGCTCATCAATATGGCGCTTTTCTTTGGCCGAAATAATGATTGCCCTATCGGTATGCGGAAGCGCCGACAATTGTTCTGGATTAAGAAGGTCCGCTTTATTGGCTACTACCAGCATGGTAACTCCAGGTTTTTGCAGGCTTTCTATGTCTTTATTCAGCTCTTCAATGGTAATTTCTGCCGCATCAAAAACATAAACCAACAGGGCCGACTGGCTGATCTTTTCCATAGTACGTTGTACCCCTATCTGTTCAATTGCATCAGTGGCTTCACGGATCCCGGCGGTATCTATCAGTCTGAAATTGATACCCTGGATATTTAATACTTCTTCAATAGTATCCCTTGTAGTGCCTGGGATATGGCTCACTATGGCACGCTCCTCATTTAGTAACGCGTTTAGCAAGGTAGATTTACCAGCATTCGGCCTACCGGCGATAACGGTATTGACGCCATTTTTAATGGCATTACCCAATTCAAACGACTGGATCAGCCTGCCCACTATTTTAGCGATCTCATGAATCAGTTGTTTCAGTTGGTCGCGGTTGGCAAATTCTACATCTTCTTCAGCAAAATCAAGCTCAAGCTCAATGAGTGATGCAAAGTTTACCAACTGCTCACGCAAGGCTTGTAGCTGTGTACTAAAACCACCCCGAAGTTGTTGTAAGGCCACCTGTTGAGATGCTTTAGAATTAGAAGCGATCAGGTCGGCAACGGCTTCGGCCTGGCTCAAATCAAGCTGTCCGTTCAGGAATGCCCTTAGGGTAAACTCGCCGGGTTTGGCGGAGCGTGCACCTTTTTTGATGAACAGTTTGATGATACTTTCGATAATATAACCCGAAGCATGACACGAAATCTCTACCACATTTTCGCGGGTGTATGACCGCGGACCAACAAACAGCGATACCAGCACCTCGTCCAAAATCAACTCGCCATCGGCAATGCTTCCAAAATGGATAGTATGCGATGCCTGTTTGCTCAGGTCTTTGCCTTTAAAAACGCTATTGGCAATGGTTATGGCATCCGGGCCCGAAAGGCGGATCACAGCTATGGCGCCCAACCCGTTTGGTGTGGCAAGGGCAACTATGGTATCGGTATTATCTGTCATTTTTAGTTGATAGTTGATGGTTCATAGATCATAGCCCGAAGCTCGCCTAATTTACCAAAGTGCAAAGGTCGTTATTTCGTGGTGATTTTTCTCACCGACTCCTTCTAATCCATCTCCATATGACTTGAACATGAAAAACGCAGGCATACCATGAACTATGATCCATGAACCATTAACTAAAATCTTTACCTTCGCAACCAATTATGGTAACTTTTTTTGAAGCTTCGCTCGAAACTATTTCAGTACATCATGTTGGTAATCAGTCGCAGGAAGAGATGTATGCCCTGTCTGAACAACCGCTTGAATTGAAAGATGAGATCATTCCTAACCTGCTTATGCAGTATTTTCTGAAACCTTTTGAAAAAGCGAATGAGGTTTACCACCTGATACACAGTAGCGGCGATCTGGAATTGAACGAGCTGCATCACTTTGCTACGCAGGTATTTGATGACAATACTAAATTTCATGAGGCATCTGAGAAAATAGCGAAGCATTTGTATAAGGTTACCAATCACCCTAACATCAAAGGCGGCGAGCTTTACGTGGTTTACTTCAATAAAGTACAAATTGAAGGCAACCCGCTGGATGCAATCGGTATATTCAAATCAGAAAATAAGGAAACTTATTTAAAAGTTTATCCGGATAAAGGTGGTTTCCAGGTTGATTATGAGCAGGACGCCATCAACATCAACAAACTGGATAAAGGAGTACTGATCTTCAACATTGAGAAAGAGAACGGCTATAAGGTAGTTGTGGTTGATAAAACCAACACAGGACAGGAAGCAGCCCGGTTCTGGAAAGATGACTTTCTGCAGCTCAAAATTCGTAACGATAGCTTTAACCAAACTAATAACACGCTTGGCATTTACAAAAACTTTATCACCGAAAAAATCGATGAAGAATTTGAGATGAGCAAAGCCGATAAGATCGACCTGCTCAACCGCTCCATGAAATATTTTAAGGAGAAGGAAACTTTTGATATGGAAGAGTTCTCGAACGAGGTAATTGGCAATGAGCAGGCCATCGAGTCGTTCAAAAACTTTAAAAACCAATATGAGGAAGAGTTTGACAGCCCTATTGCCGATAATTTTATCATTTCAGAAAATGCGGTAAAAAAACAGGCCCGTGTTTATAAAAGCGTGTTAAAGCTCGATAAAAACTTCCACATCTATATCCACGGCGATAAGGAGTTGATTGAGAAAGGCTTTGATGATGGCCGGGCAATGAATTACTATAAGGTTTATTTTAAGGAGGAAGCATAATCGCAAAAAATAACAGATAGTGGATAAACCTTTGTTTTTCGTGACAGTCATACCTGCATAACGAAAAATAAACTTGATCACATGTCTGCCTTAAAAAACTCAATTATATGCTTGTCAATTCTACTGCTCCTCTCTGGATGCAGTGTAAAACACTACACCATCGGGATGAGTGAAAGTGAGTTTAAAAATTCAGAAAAGTACAACCTGGAATTAGTTGAAGAAACATCACAACACGCCGTATACAGACGAGTAGCTGCGGCAGATGCACAAATGAAACCAGTATCATACCATTACTATTATTTTAATAGCGGAACATTAGTACGCACAGAACTTGTTGAAACGCCTAAACCAGGCATAGTGTTATTGAGCAAATAAATTAAAACTGCACGCCCCAACGTTCTTCAATCCCCAATCCAAATAAGGCAAAATCATATTTAACAGGATCGTTCGGGTCAAAGTCGCGGAGTCTTTCGGTTAATTCAACGGCAGTTTGCCAGTCGGTTTGTTTGCGGTTGATCAAGTTGAGCTTGCGCGATACCCTGTCCACATGCAAATCAAGCGGACAGATCAGGTCGGCTGGTTTAATACGGTTCCAGATGCCGAAGTCAACACCATTATCGTCTTTACGTACCATCCAGCGTAAAAACATATTCAAGCGCTTACAAGTTGATTTTTGCGAAGGCGATGAAACATGCTTTTTAGTTCGATGAGGAAAATCAGGTAAAGAAAAAAAATAAGACCGAAAATAGTTTAAAGCAATTTCAACTGCCTGCATCTTTTGCTCCCCCTTTAGGGGGCTGGGGGGCACAAAAGCATCCTCCAACGATTCGAACTTTTCATAATGCTGCCTGAAGAAAGCAATGAAATATAAAGTATCCACATCATTAAAGGTGCGGTGTTTAAACTTCAGCAGCTTTTTAAGATCGGGTTCTTCATGGTTAATGATGAAATCATAAGGAGCGCCATCCATTAAGGCGATGAGTTCCTTACATTTCCTGATGATGGTAACCCGTTGTCCCCAGGCTAATGTGGCCGCCCAGAAGCCCATGATCTCAATATCCTGCTTCCTGCTAAATATGTGCGGGATGGTAACCGGATCATTCTCAATAAACTCAGGGCGATTGTATTGGGCAACTTTAGCGTCGAGGAAAGCTTTGAGAGCTTCGCTCCCTATCCCCCTAAAGGGAGAATTGTTCTTATCAGATTCTATATCCATGTGCCGAAAAGTTCACATTTAATATATTTCACGTGAACCGTTGTTTATCATACCTATTGCTTCCATAAAAGTAAGGGCAATAGGTTCGCAGTCGATTGAATAATCATTAAAAATTCCCACCGTATTTCTCTTAAAGCCAATAACGTGGCTCATTATTAAAAAATCACAAAAGCCTATAATATTCTTATTCTTGCTTTCGACAAATTCTTCTATAATCCTATCGAGTGACCAAAAAGAAAACATATACTCCTGCCATTCATACCCGTAAAATCCGTTTACAACAGCATAAAGCGCTTTAAAATCATCAGGAAAGCTAAAACTTAGAATAGTTTCAGCTTTCTCGAAATCAGCGGCAGTTGCTGGTGGGTTTATTTTTACCTCACATTCATCCCAAAACGCAATAGCTTCCTTTATCCAATCCTCCATAAGAAAATTTTGATTAAAGGCTTCTTTTTAGCTCAGCGCTTGTTTAATATCTTCCAGCAAGTCCTCAATATCCTCAACACCTACACTCAAACGCAACAGGTTGTCAACTACACCGGCTTTTTCACGTTCAGCTTTAGGGATTGAACCATGGGTCATGCTTACCGGGTGATTGATCAGTGATTCAACACCGCCTAATGATTCGGCTAATGAAAATACTTTGAATGACGAAGCAATGCGAAAAGTTTCCTGCAGATCGGCACCTTTAAGCACGATACTGATCATGCCGCCAAAATCGCGCATTTGTTTTTTGGCGATGTCATGATTAGGATGGTCGGTAAAGCCCGGCCAGTAGATTTTTTCAACTTTGGGATGATCTTTCAAAAACTCCGCTACCTGCCTGCCGTTCTCGCAATGCGCTTTCATACGCAGGTGCAGGGTTTTGATACCACGCAGCACCAGAAAGCTATCCATTGGCCCCGGTGTAGCACCGCAGGCATTGTAAATGAACCAGAGCTTTTTGTAAAGTTCCTCATCGTTCAGCATTAAGGCTCCCATTACCACATCGCTGTGGCCACCGATGTATTTGGTTACGGAGTGCATCACGATATCTGCACCCAGGTCAATCGGGTTTTGCAGGTAAGGCGATGCAAAAGTGTTATCCACCACAAAAAGTAAATTCTTTTCTTTGGTGATCTTACCTATGGCTTCCACATCAACAATGCGCATGGTAGGGTTGGTAGGCGTTTCTATCCAAACCAGTTTGGTTTTGTCATTCACATGGGCACGTACAAGTTCCGGATCAGACAGATCCAGAAAATGAAACTTAACGCCATAGTTAGCAAAGATCTTGGTAAAGATCCGGTATGAACCACCATACAGGTCATTCCCGGTAATCACTTCATCGCCCGGAGCAAGCAGTTTCATCACCGCGTCGGTAGCCCCCATACCGCTCGAAAAAGCCAAACCGAACTTAGCATTTTCCAAGGCTGCCAAACAGTCTTCCAAAGCCTTACGGGTTGGATTAGTGCCACGCGAGTACTCATAACCTTTATTATCCCCCGGCGATTTTTGCCAGTAGGTTGAAGTCTGGTATATCGGCGTCATGATAGCGCCGGTTGTTGGATCGGGCTCCTGCCCTGCGTGTATTGCTTTAGTTGCGAATTTCATAAGCCCCCCAGCCCCCTAAAGGGGGTGTTTGGAATGCGTTTCATACCCTACCATGAAACCTGTTTTACATCGTATATCCTTTAGGGACGGATATTAAAGTTAGCTCGCCATAGACAACCTCCCCCTTTAGGGGGCCGGGGGGCGACTAATACGCTCTTGCAAACAACACCCTCTGCGTTGAAGGGTTCCCTGTCAAAATACACTTACCTTCTTCCTGTTTGTTATTCAAAGGTATGCAACGGATTGTCGCCTTAGTTTCCTCTTTTATTTTTTGTTCTGTTTCGGATGTGCCATCCCAGTGAGCACTCAGGAAACCCGGTTGCTCATCTAACAGGCGTTTAAACTCATCCCAGGTATCAACCTCAGTGGTATTTTCAGCACGGAAATCGAACGCTTTTTTGTAGATGTTATTTTGGATCTCTTCAAGCAGGCTTTCTATTTTACCGGCAAGACCTTCCTGTGTGGTAGTTTCTTTGGTTTTAGTATCACGACGGGCCAGCTCAACGGTACCGTTCTGCATATCGCGGCTGCCTATGGCTACGCGCAACGGTACACCTTTCAGTTCGTATTCAGCAAATTTAGCTCCCGGGCGATGGGTATCGCGGTTATCAAATTTCACAGAGATACCTTTAGCCTTAAGTTCTTTTTTCAACGAATCAACGTACGCGCTGATATTGTCGAGCTCTTCCTGGTGCTTGTAAATTGGTACGACAACCACCTGTATTGGCGCAAGTTTTGGAGGTAACACTAAACCTGCATCATCGCTATGGGCCATAATGAGTGCTCCAATCAAACGGGTTGAAACACCCCATGAAGTGGCCCAAACGTGCTCAATTTTATTTTCCTTATTGGTGAACTTTACGTCGAAAGCCTTGGCAAAATTTTGACCTAAAAAGTGCGATGTACCGGCTTGCAAAGCTTTACCATCCTGCATCAGCGCCTCAATACAATAGGTGTCCAAAGCACCTGCAAAACGCTCGTTAGCCGTTTTACGGCCTTTTACTACTGGTAGCGCCATCCAGTTTTCGGCAAAGTCGGCATATACGTTCAGCATCTGCTCGGTTTCGGCAATCGCCTCATCAGCTGTAGCGTGGGCAGTATGGCCTTCCTGCCATAAAAATTCGCTGGTACGTAAAAACAAACGGGTGCGCATTTCCCAGCGCATTACGTTTGCCCACTGGTTAACGAGGATAGGCAGGTCGCGGTATGATTGGATCCAGCCTTTATAGGTGTTCCAGATTATGGTTTCTGATGTTGGGCGGATGATCAGCTCTTCTTCAAGTTTTGCTTCTTCATCCACAATAATATTGCCTTCACCATCATTTTTGAGGCGGTAGTGAGTTACGACAGCGCATTCTTTTGCAAAACCGTCAACATGGCTGGCTTCTTTACTAAAAAAAGACTTGGGTATTAAAAGCGGAAAATACGCATTACTGTGGCCGGTATCCTTAAACATCTCGTCAAGTACAGCCTGGATCTTTTCCCATATCGAATAACCGTAGGGTTTAATGATCATACAGCCCCTAACCGGCGAATACTCGGCCATGTCAGATTTAATTACTAAGTCGTTAAACCATTGCGAATAATCTTCGTCTTTACTAATAACACCTTTGCTCATATTGATTGGATAGAATTTGGACTTCTGTAATTGTTGTATATTGCTGCCAAATTTATAAATTTAAAACTTATTTGACCTTGCACTTTTTACTTACCTGTATATGAAACGGAACATCGCGATAGGAATGTTTATTATCGGTGCCATGGCGCTGAGTTCCTGCTCTACAACCAAGCTTGCATCAAACCAAAGTAACGACGATGTTTATTTTTCTGACGCGCGAGCGGGTAGCGAACCTGTTTATGCACAGCAGCCGGCCTACAACCAAACTCCGGTTGCCCAGGATGGCTACAGCGATGACGACGATGATTACTTTTATTATGATGATTACGCTTCGCGGATAAACCGTTTCAGTTATTTCTCTCCTTTTGGCTATTATGATGATTTTTACTCAGCATATAACAACTATCCTTATTATAATTATGGATTGGGCTACGGTGGTTTAGGCTACTATGACGGTTATTACAACGGCTGGGGGCCAGGCTATGGCGGCTACTACGGCGGTTGGGGCCTGGGCTTAGGTTATGGTTATGGTGGTTATTACGGCGGATGGGGCTTAGGCTACGGATATGGCGGCTGGGGGCACGGTGGATATTATGGTGGCGGGTATGGAGGCGGATATGGCGGGTATTATGCCGGCGGATATGCTTCATCAGGCACGCCGCGACCTTATCGTGGCAATGGCAATCCGTTCGCAGGCAGCAATCGTCCGGTTAGCAGCGCTGTTTCGGGTATAGGTTATATTCCGGGAGGCCGCAACAGGCCTATCGGCAGCCGCACAAATACTTACAGTACCTATAGCACCGGCAGCAGCAATAATGGGAGCAACAGTTACAATAACAACGGTACCCGTTATGCCCGTCCTGCACGTACAGACGCGGCACCATCAAGGGGCGATGCACAGCCTGTTTACAGGCAACCACAGGTCGAACGTACATCGCAGCAACCATCTTATACACCATCATCAAGCTCAAGCAGCGGCGGCAGTTCACGCAGCACCGGCAGCAGCAGCGGAGGTGGCGGCGGCAGACCATCAAGACCATAAACCTAAATCTTATATTTTATTTACCTGAATTTTATGAAAATCAAGTATTTACTAAGCGTAATTGCTATAGTAGCAATTACTAAAGATAGCTTTGCTCAATACTCACAGGATGCCATCAGGTTTTCAACCTTTCAAACCGGGTCAACATCACGTATCAAAGCTATCGGCAACGCAGGCACGGCCATAGGCGGCGACCTTAGCTCAGTAAGTGGTAACCCTGCAGGTTTGGGATTTTTTACCCATTCGGAAGTTAGCCTTACACCCGAGTACAATGGTTCAAAAATAAACTCAAGCTTTTTTGGGCAGCCAGGCAGCGCAAACCGCAATGATGTAAACATGAGTAATGCGGCGGTAGTGTTATATCAGCAGCTAAATACTACGCACAAGGATAAAAGCAAAGGCTGGCTAAGTATTAACTACGGAGCGGGTTACAGCCGCACCAACAATTTTTATGAAAATGTTGCTTATGGCGGCACAAACCAAACAAGTTCTATTTCTGATTACTACGCGGGTATCGCAAAACGCGAGGTATCTCAATATGGCAGTGTTAACCCTAACGGACTTGATGGCTGGGCTTATGACCATATCCTGATCGATAACTTTGGACCTGCATCTAACCCAGATTCATATTCAAGCACAGTGAATGTTCCGGTAAGACAGCTGGCTGGTATTACCCGCACCGGTGGGCAGTCGGAGTTTAACCTATCATTTGGTGCCAATTACAGCAATAAGCTTTATGTAGGTCTGGGCTTGGCTATTACCGATATCAGGTATAATTCACATGCCCGCTTTACCGAAAATGGCAATGCTGTTATAACTAACGGCGGCAACCCTGTAGATTTTGCATCCACTTTTGCGCAGGATCAAAGTACCAAAGGCTCGGGCTTCAACGCCAAATTGGGTATTATTTACAAACCGGTACAAGCTGTACGCTTAGGTTTCGTATTTACTTCACCCACGTTTTATAACATTGACGATTCGTATTCCGAAGGACTTGCCACACAATATACCGGCGGAAAAAGCTATAGCAACGTATCCGATCCATATCAGCTGAGCTATAACCTGCGTACTCCGCTTAAACTGGCTGGTGGCGCAGCAGTCTTTATAGGCAAATACGGTT
Organism: Mucilaginibacter sp. A5337; assembly: GCF_059690695.1. Taxonomy (NCBI): domain Bacteria; kingdom Pseudomonadati; phylum Bacteroidota; class Sphingobacteriia; order Sphingobacteriales; family Sphingobacteriaceae; genus Mucilaginibacter; species Mucilaginibacter sp. A5337. The sequence continues at coordinate 726,750 of NZ_JCAWEC010000001.1, forward strand.
TTATCAGCGGCGATGTTGAATATATTGATTACACTACCACCCATTTAAGCAGCAATGACAGCTACACTGCCGACGGCGACAACAGCGACATCAAATCACTTTACCGCTCAACAGTAAACCTGCATGTAGGTGCCGAGGTAAATGTAAACAGTCTGGTTTATCTTCGGGGAGGTTACAGTCAGCAGGGCAACCCAATGAAAGATTTGGGTAGTGATATCAAAACTGTTAGCGGCGGTATAGGCGTCCACTTTGGTGCTTATTTTATTGACGCTACCTATGCAAGGGTAACCGGCAACCAAACCATCTTCCCTTATGATGTTGGTGCAACCAGTCCATTTGCTGATTTGAAGAAAACTAACAACAACGCTTTCCTTACTTTAGGATACCGCTTTTAACCGTTGATTTCTTTGATTGATTACGCTGATTGCGTTGATCTGTTCAGCCTCTCTTTCAAGATGAAAGAGAGGCTGTTTTCTTATCAAAAAATCACATCCTAAATCATTCACAAAACATCATCAGCGAAATCAACGCAATCAATCAAAACAAATCAACGGTCAAAATAACTAACTTGCCCTTCATAATTTAAATTGACCATGAACAAAAACCTACTAAAAAGTACAGGCATGTTTATGCTGCTGACCGGTATCTGCTTTAACGCAGTTGCCCAGCAATCGGCCGAAACAAAAGCCTGGGTAGCCAAATCAAACGAGTACACTAAAATCATCATTGATCTGGACAAAAAATACTCGCCCGAGTATGGCTCATCACAAGGCCTGGCAGAATATGATAGTGACATCGCAGTACCTACGTTGCAAACTATATTGGCCGAACGTAAGGATGAAGAAGCTGTTGTTGCCAAACTTACCGAAGCCCTTAAAACTGAAAAAAACACTTTTATCCAGCAGGATATCAATATCATTATAACCCATCTTAAATTAGGCTTTCGCCAGCAGGACTTTGAGCTGAGCCGCCAGGTGCCATTTTTAAATGCTTCATCAACTATTTACAGCGGACTGGAAACATTGCTTGATGACCAAACTCCTGAAGCCCGCCGCCAGGCGGCCGTAATGCGCATTCGTAAATATGCAGGATTGGAGAAAGGATATAAACCTTTGGCAACCATTTACAGGGAGCGTGTACAGCACCAGATGGCAGGCAAAAACATGATTTATCCGTCGAAACAACGCATGGAGACCGATTTGTCGCGCAATGCAAGTATCGTAAGCGGCATTGCCGAGCTTTGCACCAAATACAAGGTGACCGGCTGGGAGCAACCTTATGCTGCCCTCAAAAAACAGCTGGAAGATTATGATCAATGGGTAAAAACAAACGTGCTGGTAAAAGCCCGTACAGATTTCAGGCTCCCGCCCGAAGAGTATGCTATGAACCTGGAAGCCTACGGCATTGATATCCCACCGGCTAAGGTAGCTGAAATGGCACATGCGCTGTTCAACCAGATCCAAGATGAAATGAAACCCATTGCTGAGCAGATAGCTAAAAAACGTAACCTGCCATCAAGCGATTACCGCGCAGTGATCCGCGAGCTCAAAAAAGAGCAGATCCATGGTGATTCTATCATACCATTGTATGAGCAGCATTTAAAAGATATTGAAGGCATTATCCGCGAGCACCAATTGGTAACACTGCCCAATCGCCCGGCTATTATCCGTTTAGCTTCAGCTGCCGAAACTGCGCAGAGTCCTGCCCCACATATGGTTCCGCCGCCTTTTTTAAATAATACAGGCCAGCGCGGTGTATTTGTGCTACCGTTGAACATGCCTGCATCACCTGGCGAAAAAGCTACCGATAAATATGACGACTTCACTTTCGACGCCGCATCATGGACTATCATAGCCCACGAAGCAAGGCCAGGGCACGAACTACAGTTTGACAAAATGGTGGAAGAAGGTGTTTCCCAAGCCCGTGCATCATATGCCTTTAACTCAACCAACGTAGAAGGCTGGGGTTTATACTCTGAATACATTACCCGCCCTTACATGCCCTTGGAAGGTCAGCTCGTATCATTAGATTACCGTTTGCTGCGAGCTGCCCGCGCCTTCCTTGATCCTGAATTACAGGCCGGTAAAATCACCCAGCAGCAGGCGCTTGATGTACTGATGAATGATGTGGTACAATCGCGCGCTTTTGCCCGCCAGGAAGTTGAGCGTTATACCATTAATGCCCCAGGCCAGGCTAACAGCTATTTTTACGGATTTACCAAGATGATAGCCCTGCGCAAGGATACAGAAGCCGCATTAGGCAGTAAGTTCAACGCTTTGCATTTCCACGATTTCATCCTGTCGCAAGGTATCCTGCCACCGGCATTGATCCGCGAAGCTGTGATGAATGATTTTGTACCGAAGGAGAAAACTTTGTAAGACATATCTTCAAACGAGAAAGCCGGATAATTTGATTATCCGGCTTTCTCGTTTTTAACCTTATATCCAAAAAGCCCCCAATGGCGCAAGTGTTGTGTGGGTGGCTGGAGGGACGCTCACTTGTGCCGTGCAATCTGTAACAAGAGAGGCTCATCGCCCCAAACACAAGACTTGCGCCAGTCGGAGTTATATTAATAAGCGCTACGTTACTTCTTCGCCTGCTTTAATAGCCATTGCGCTACATCATTCACCGCCTTATCATTCTCATAGCCCGCAGGCAGCCTGCCGTTTACATATTCGTTGTAAAGCCACGGATCTCCAACGGCAATTACTGTTCCCTTACCATATTTGGCTGATGCAATAATGGTTGCACCTTCTTTGTTTTTAAGTACAGGTAAAGCAGTCCCGGTTAAGCCTATTGAACAGGCATCCTTCATAAAAACTTTGGTCGCTGTTTTTAGTACGGGGTTATTTTTTACATAGATGGCACCATCTTCAAAATGAGCATCATCAATTACGTGGTTTTGCAGATCATTATTAAAATGCATCCCGAATTTGGCAGCAAGATTGTTGAAATGCGGCAGCTCCACGTTAACACTGTCATTAGCCATCATCAGCAGTACACCGCCTTTTTTAACCCAGGCGGCAATCTGCTCAATATCCTCTTCCTGGATATAATTAGGGTTCGGGCTTTCCTTTTTGGTATCCGGATCAACTATGATATAAACAGATGATCCTTTCAGATTATCCAAAGTTGGTGCTGTCCCAAGCGTATCCAACTTAGCACCGCGACTTGTAAAAGCCTCGCCAAAGATCTTGAAACCGTTGTTATCTGTTTCATCCCAAAGGTAATGGAAGCGCTCCGGTTGTCCGTTTACGCCTTTATGTACTTCGTGATTGAAATAATAATCGAGGATTACGGTTTGGGCGTTTGCAGCAAAGCCAACAAGGGCGAACAGGGCGATAAGTGATGATCTTAGTTTCATAGTAGGTTTATTATTTGGTTAGCTTCTGGTCAATGTTATCACCACAGACTTAACTTTTCTATCTATTTTCCCGGTGTTCAGTTTTTTTAGGTGTAAACACTTGCACTTATTTTCAAAAAAAGAAACCCTGATAATCAACAAGTTAACTTTAGCAAAAATCACTCCCTTAGCAGAAATGAACGCATACACATTAATAATCAATAAGTTAACTTTTCGCAAGCTCAAAAACTGAACACCTTGTTTTTTGAAAAACTGAACACTTCTATCTGGGTTCAGTTTTGCAGCTTGTTCATGTTCCCTCAGGGTCTCTCGCAGAGGACCCTGAGGTTCACTGCGTTCTAAAAATACTCAGAACAGCGAATCAGCTTGGCGTATACATCAGGGTCCTCTGCGAGAGACCCTGATGGGACGTTACACATATGCATTGATAGTCAATAAGTTAACTTTTCGCAAACTCAAAAACTGAACACCTTGTTTTTTGAAAAATTGAACACTTGTGTTTGGGTTCAGTTTTGCACCTTGTGCTCAGTGTTATCACCGCAGGCTTAATAAAATCATGTCATTGCGAGCGATAGCGCGGCAATCGCATACTATACAGAGCGGCTATGCTTCCGTGCGATTGCTTCGTCGTTGCTCCTCGCAATGACATAACTAACGATATTTTATTCCTACACTCCTCCAAAAATCGAGAACCCGCCATCTACGCAGATCATCGAACCGGTTACAAATACGGAGGCATCGCTCAGCAACCATACCAATGCGCCTTTCAGCTCATCAGCATGCCCAAAGCGTTTAAATGGCGTTTGTTTGATCACCAGTTCGCCCCTTTGAGTGTAACCACCTTCAGGCTTGGTGAGCAGGTAACGGTTTTGCTCCGTAAGGAAAAAGCCAGGAGCCAATGCATTCATGCGGATACTATCGCCGTAGCGGTTAGCCAGCTCAACGGCAAACCATTGGTTATAGCAATCAACAGCAGCTTTGCCCATGTTATAACCTAACACTTTGGTTATGGCCCGTTTGCTGTTCATCGACGAAATATTAACAATGCTGCCTTTACCCGTTTTGGCAATAGCCTCGCCGAAAACCTGCGTAGGGATCAGTGTACCCCAAAGGTTCAAGTCCATCACTTTTTTCATCCCGTCGATACTCATTTTAAAAATGTCCTCGTCGGGCTGCAAAACGCCTTCGGGCATATTACCTCCGGCACCGTTCACCAGGCCATCTATCCTGCCAAAAGCAGCCAGTAATTTATCCTTGGCTGCTACCAGTTCGGCCTCGTTCATTACATCGGCAACCAGCGCTATGGCTTTACCGCCCGCGGCGTTTATTGCATTGGCGCGCTCTTCGGCCACTTGAGCATTACGGCCAAGGATGCCTACCGCACCGCCGGCTTCAACAATACCGTCAATAAATGCTTTTCCTAATATGCCTGTTCCGCCGGTTACTACAATTACTTTACCGGCTAATGAAAATTGATTATCCACTTATTTATGTTTTCTGTTGATGTATGATTATTTCAGATCAGTTATGGCTATCGCGTCCATATCGGTATAGTCGAGGTTTTCACCAGCCATACCCCAAATAAAGCTATAGTTTGACGTACCACTGCCCGAATGGATACTCCATGGCGGCGACACCACGGCATCATAATTATCCATGGTAATATGCCTTGTCTCCTGCCCCTCGCCCATATAATGGAAGATCTTTTGCCCCTGCGGCACATCGAAATAGAAATAAGCTTCCATACGCCTGTCGTGCACGTGCGCCGGCATGGTATTCCAAACACTACCTTCATGCAGTATGGTTAAACCCATCACCAGTTGGCAGCTCCGTACACCTTCCAGGTGGATATATTTATTGATGGTGCGTTTGTTTGCAGTAGCCACCGAACCCAGCTCAACTTTAACCGCATCGGCATGGGTAAGCAGGGTTGTTGGGTATACCGCATGCGCAGGTGATGATAGCAGGTAAAACACGGCAGGTACTGATGGATCAGCACTTTCAAAAGTCACGCTTTTAGTTCCTTTTCCAATATAGAGGCAGTCGAGCTTGTTCACTTCAAAAACTTGTTCATCGGCTTTTACCACGCCGGCTCCGGCCACGCTAATGATCCCGATCTCGCGGCGTTCTAAAAAATAATCGGCACGCAGATTTGGATAGTTTGGCAATTCGAGTATTTTATTTACCGGGTTGGCCATTCCAACAATCATCCTGTCGTAATGGGTATAGGTGCAATTGATCTCATCGGGCTGTACCTGTTTATCAATCAAAAATCGTTCGCGTATGGTGGTGGTATCGTAGCTTTTAAAATCCGAAGGGTGGACACTGTGTATTGTTTTCAAAGCAAATGTTATTTTATAATATACTGGTTAATAATTACAATTCTACAACCTTAAAAACGATTTCAAAAACCATTTAATCCTTATTTTCACTTCAACGTTATAGTTTATCTGCCGTACCTTAGCACTAATAAAAATCAAACTATAACGTTAAAGTAAATATTTAACGGTTAGTATATTGTTTTATTTATTTAAGCTTGTATAATTGAATACCTTAACCGCAGCAGTTGGCTGTGTTACCAATTCAATAACCCGATAAATAACTAAAACCATGAAACATTTAACAACTTATAAAAATATCATGTTGGTAATTCTTTTTTCGCTTACGGCTGCCGGTGCTTCGGCTCAACAGCAGGAGATCACTGCTAAAAGTGCTAAAGCCTGGGTTAAAGACCGTGTTTGGGCCAATGGTTTAAAACTAAAGTTAAACTCATCAACAAATAATGTTGAGTTTGCTAAACAATATGCTGCCAATAAAGCTGCCTGGGATAAAGCGTTTGAGTTTCTTCGCGAACGCAACCTTGAACAGATTGAACCGGGCAAATATCCCTTAGATGGCGATAATGTTTATGCCATGATAACCGAAGGCCCGTCAAAAGAGCCTGAACATGCCCTATGGGAATCGCATCAAAACTATATCGACCTGCAATATGTAATTAAAGGCAAAGAAAAGATTGGCGTAGCCCCTATTGAAAGCCTGATGATTACCAAACCTTACGATCCGGAAAAAGATTTTGCCAATTACAGCGGAGATGGTAAATACTTTACCGCCACGCCCGACGAGTTTTTCCTGTTTTTCCCAAGCGATGGTCACCGCCCTAACATGAAGGTTGATGGTTACGATAAAGTGAAGAAACTGGTTATTAAGATAAAGGAGATTAAGTAATACTCTTTTTATGTCATTGCGAGGAGCAGCAAGGGAAGATGAGCGTTGGAACGACGCGGCAATCTCGTAGCCAATGCATAATGGCTTTACATGTCTCATAAAATAGCTACGAGATTGCCACCCTATCACGTTATAATGACGTAATTGTAAGTCACTGATTAATAAGTGTATTTATTAATCAACATTATTGATATGGGCGTTACCTGCGGCCCGTGCTATCCGCTCATACTGCACAGGCATTAGCCACAAGGCCGGTATCCGCTCCTATCACTAACGCGGCCCCCGCACAACATCCCTAAAATATATTTTATACGTCATCACGATTTCCCCCAGGGATTCCTTGGCTGCTACTCGTATGACATCTTTTTTTGATATCTACCTACACCTGCACCGTCTTCACCAGCTTACGTACATCAAATCCCTGCCCTGCAGCCTGCACCACTAATTGATTATAAATCTGTTCATCCAACGTTGAACGGCGGCTCAAAATCCATAAATAGTTGCGGTTGGGGTGCCCCACCATAGCATAGCTGTAATCATCGGCCAGGGCTATGATCCAATATTTACCTTTAAACGGCCACTGAAACTGAACTTCCAATTTTGCATTGCTTGTTCTGTCGGCAACCACAGCGCGCCCTTCGGCAATTTTTATCTTATTTTCTTTGATACAACGATTTTTAGCTATGATGCTGCCGTCTTTGGCTAAACCATAGGCCGCAGAGGTAAAAGTGCATCCCGATTCAAACCATTGCGGGAAAGCCGCAATCTCAAACCAGGAGCCGACATATTTTTTCAAATCTACATAAGGAACAGTTTCTAGCGGCTTGCAGCGCGCAGCTTGTAAGGCCAAAGCTGTTAAACCTAATGCTACAGAGGTTGCAATGATCTCTTTCTTCATAAACCAATAACGCCCGTTACACCCAAAAAGTTTAAAACAAAAGCACATTACCGGCAACCAAACGCCATATCAATATTTAATTACCTTTGCGCCAAAGCATTATTTTATAACATGCCCGGTAAAACGAAGATCAGTATTTTAGGCTGCGGCTGGTACGGCAGCGCATTAGGTAAAGCATTAGTTGCCGATGGTATGCAGGTAAAGGGATCAACAACTTCTGCGGCTAAACTTAGCGACCTGGCCACGATGGGTATTGAGCCTTATATTGTAAACTTTTCGCCGGGAGAAGAAATATATAACGCTGATTTTTTTGATTGCGATGCTTTGTGGATAGCTATTCCTCCCAAAAGCCGTAGCGGTGAAGGGGCTGTTTTTATAGAGAAGGTTAAAGGCATTATCAATGTCATAAAACAGTTTGCTATACAAAATGTGGTATTCATCAGTTCCACAGGGGTTTATGCCGATAGCAATCAACATGTGAATGAAGAAACCGATCCTCAACCCAATACCGAAGCAGTCCGGGTATTATTCGAAGCAGAAAACCTTTTCCGTACCGAAAATAGCTTTAAAACAACCATTATCCGCTTTGCGGGATTGATCGGCCCCGATCGTAACCCGGGCAGGTTTTTCGCGGGCAAAAAGGCCATCCCCAATGGAGATGCGCCTGTGAACCTGATCCATTTGGATGACTGTATCGGCATCAGTAAAGCCATATTGGCTAAAAAAGCCTTCGGTTATCTATTTAATGGATGTTCACCTACGCATCCACTTAAGTCTGATTTTTATACACAGGCGGCCCTTGATTCGGGTTTTGAAAAACCGGAGTTTATTAAAGAGTTGAAGGAATGGAAGATTGTAGAGAGTGTGAATGTTGGGCTGATATTGGGTTATCAATACCAGGTTTTGTTGCAATAACGCAGGTTCAGGTATCTAAGCTTACGTACAATACAGCTTTTAAAATCCTCTCTCGAGAGCTATCGTGTGGACACATCTTTTTAATCTTATCATTGATAGAAAAAAATGTCATTTCGACGAGCCAAGAGTGGGGTTTGTGCGCCAGAGGTGAGGAGAAATCTTCTACGCCCTGCTTTTACAGTGTAGTTTTAGAGCCTGATGTAGAAGATTTCTCTTTCGCCCCATCACTTAATCCGCCGCTGCTCTATCGAAATGACAATTCTTTAAAGACGTGTCCACACAATAGGGCGCGGAGGAACGAGTGGTAGCAGGGGTGTGTTTCTGCTACAAGCCTTATCAAAGCAGAAACACACCTCTCCGCCCCTCTCAAGAGGGGAATCGCTCAAGTCCACACTTTTTTCATCTTAAGTTAACGGCCATAGTGTGGACGCTTGAACTTGCAATGTTTTTTTAATACACCGGCGCTTTCGCCTGATCCCCCATCAAAAACACCAGCTTCCCGCCGTTCATAATATCCTTGTGGGTAATATATTCTTTGGTATAAGGCTTACCATTCAGGCTGATACTTTGCACATATTTATTTTTTCCGGATAAGTTCTTGGCCTCAATCACAAAGCTTTTGCCGCCCGGCAAAGCAATGCTCACTTTATCCAGCAGGGGCGCGCCAAAAACATACCGCCCATCGGCAGGGTTAACCGGATAAAAGCCCATCGCCGTAAAAATATACCAGGCCGACATTTGGCCGCAATCATCATTGCCCGAAAGACCATCGGGTTTGTTCACATAAAACTGATCGGCTATCTGCCTTACCAGTTCCTGTGTTTTAGCCGGGTTACCGGCAAGTGTATACAAATAAACTACATGATGGTTGGGTTCATTGCCATGCGCGTACTGCCCTATCAACCCGGTAACATCAAGTGTTGAACCTTTGCCAAACACTTTCGAATCCATAGTAAACAATGAATCCAACTTGCCTGAAAACGCCTTCTTGCCACCCATCAATTTAATTAAACCCGGAATATCGTGCTGTACCTGCCACGTATATTGCCAGGCATTTCCTTCTGTATAATCGCCGCCTACAGCCAGCTGACCGCTGTCCAGGTTGGCAAAGGGTCTCACCCATTCGCCGTTTGATTTGCGGCCGCGCATGAGCCGGGTGCTTTTATCAAACAAGTTATTGTAAAACTGAGATCGTTTAATGAAATATTTATAATCACCTGGTTTGTTCAGCGCCTTGGCCAATTGAGCGGCACACCAATCGTCATAAGCCGCTTCCAAAGTGCGGGAAACGGCCTCGCGTGCTACGGTGTCTGATGGCAGATAGCCGTAATGCATGTACAGGCTCCAGTCGTACTTAGGGTTTTTATTTTGTGTGAGCGTATTCTTAATGGCCGCAAAAGCTTTTTGCTTGTCAAATCCTTTGATGCCTTTCAGGGCCGCATCCACAATTACGGGTACCGCGTGGTTACCGATCATGGCAAAGCTTTCCTTGCCCCACAGCGTCCAGATGGGGAGCATGCCGGCAACATCGTTATGCTGTAACATGCTCTCTACCATTTGTCCGTCCCTTTCAGGACAAATGATAGTGTATAGCGGATGGGCTGCCCGATAAGTATCCCATAAAGAAAACGTGGAGTAAAACACTTTATCAGCCGAGCGGTGCACCAGGCTATCAGCTCCACGGTATTGGCCGTCAACATCGGCAATATTATTTGGTTGGATCAGGGCGTGGTACAGGCTGGTATAAAAAGCTATCTTCTCCTTTTCTGTCCCTTGGGCTTTAAGTTTGCCGAGGTTGCTTTCCCAGGTTCGGGCAGCTTCGGCTTTTACCTGTTCAAAGGTTTTATGCTGTGTTTCGGCCAGCAGGTTTTTACGGGCTCCGGCAATGCTTACGCCCGAAATGCCGACTTTTGCTTCAACACCTTCACCGGATTTCAGGTCGAAATCCAGCACCAGGCGGCGTTTATTATCCCCATCAATAAAATGGTGACCGGTAAACGGTCGGTTAAATATAGCGGTGAAGTATACCTTTTTATCAACCCACTGACTTGTGAAAGCATAGCCGCTGATGGTTGTTTTGCTGTTGATGGTGATCTCCCCGTCAGATACATGTTCGGCCAGTTGTTCGGCGCTCTCCACCAGACCGCTTTGCATATCAACAAGCAGGTGGGCTTTACCTGCATTAGTAAAAGTATATCGGTGTAAACCGGTATGTGCCGAGGCCGTGAGTTGGGCCTTGATATTATTATCACTCAAAAACACCTCATAATAACCCGGTGAGGCTTTTTCCTGCTGATGAGAAAATTTGCTTTGAAACTTTTGAGGCTCTTTACCCTGAAATGGGAAGAACAACACATCGCCCAGGTCAACGCCGCCGGTACCGCTCAGATGGGTATGCGCAAAGCCGGTGATCACCGTATCTTCATAACGATAGCCCGAGCAATAATTCCAGCCGAAATTGCCGGTTTCGGGGCTGAGCTGTACCATGCCAAAGGGAACTGTAGCCCCCGGAAAAGTGTGGCCCGTTGCAGATGTGCCAATGAATGTGTTTATATATTTATTATACGATTGAGCATTAGCCTCTACACCCAAAATCGACACAAATAAAATGGCAATCAGCTTTCTCATGATCTGTTACTCTTTATATTCCAACGTTTTTTTAAGCACTACATCTTCGGCTGAACGCGCTATCATTACATCAAATGTACCGGGTTCGGTAACCAGCTTCATTTGGTTGTTCCAGATGGCAAGATCTTCAGGTTTTACCATAAATTTTACCGTTTGGATTTCGCCGGGTTTAAGACTGACTTTGTCAAAACCTTTGAGCGCCATCACCGGAGTGGTTACCGAATTGACTTTGTTACCGAGATACATCTGTACCACTTCCTTACCCGCCATATTACCGCTATTGGTAACATCTACCGAAACAGTTACCGCCTCGTTTTTACCGAAAGATATTGCCGAAAGCTGCATATTACTGTATTTAAACGTAGTATAACTTAAACCATAACCAAAAGGGAACAGCACATCGGGCGAAGAAAAAACATAGTCCTGCCCCGGTTTTTCGGGTGAGCCAGGATTATGGTAAAAACCTTTATTGGATGCTACATGATTATAAAAAACCGGGATATGCCCGGTCGACTGCGGGATAGACACCGTAAGCCTGCCCGATGGATTCACCTTCCCAAACAGGATATTGGCAATGGCGTTACCTCCCCTTTCTCCGGGGTACCATGCCTCCACAATAGCCGGGATATTTTCCTTTTCCCAACTGATGCTTTGCGGTCTGCCATGCACCAGCACCAGGATTACAGGCTTACCAGTTTTATAAACAGCCTGTAACAACTCCCGCTGTACGCCATCGGGATTAATGTCTGTAACATCATAACCCTCGCCGCAGGTAAATGGATCTTTAGGTTCGCTTTCGGGCGCGTGGCCATTCCAGCCTACACCAGAGAATACTACGCTGGTTGTGCCTAAAACTACCACCACAGCATCACTGTTCCTTGCTATTGCAACAGCTTCAGAAAAGCCGCTTTTGTCCGAACCGGAAAGCGCGCAACCTTTAGCGTAATTGATCTTCACTTTATTGCCAACCAATTGTTTAATGCCGTTAAGCACAGTTGTACCCGAACGACTATCGCGGGTTGAACTGTAATCGCCATATTGAACCTGGTTAGCATTAGGACCTATTACAGCGAGGGATTTCAGGTTGTTCATATTGAGCGGCAAAAGCTGTTTCTCGTTTTTGAGCAGAATGATGGATTCTTCGGCTATTTGTTGTGAAAGGGCGATATGCTCCGGGGTGTGCGCCCGTTTTTTTAGCACCGAAGTATCGGGCAGTGCTTTTTCAAACAAACCTGCTTTAAATTTTATGGTAAGGATGCGGGCAACGGCGCTATCAATTTGAGCTTCCTTTACTTTACCTGTTTTTACGAGACCGATGAGTTTATCGTACACATCCGGACTTGGCGCTTCGAGGTCAACCCCGGCGCTCAGACCGATGGGAGCTGCTCCTTCAGCATCCTTGGCAATATGGTGAAAAGTGTATAAATGTTTAAGGCCTTCATAATCGGAAAATACGTAGCCATCAAAACCCCATTCCTGCCTTAAAATGGTTTGCAATAGGAAATGATTGGCATGTGCGGGCACGCCGTCAATTTCATTGTAAGCAGGCATTACCGCATAAATATTTGCCTTTTGCACGGCATCCTTAAAAGGCGGCAAAAACATCGACCTTAACTCACGTTCACCTACCGATGCCGGGGCCAGGTTAATACCCGCTACCGGAATACTGTAAGCTGCAAAATGTTTGGCGGTGCACATTACTTTATCTTTACCTATGTCGTTTTTTGTTTGCGAAGGATCACCTTGCATACCGATCACAAATGAAGTACCCATCTTGCTCACGAGGAAGGGATCTTCAGCATAACACTCTTCATTCCGGCCATAACGCGGATCGCGGATGAGATCAAACAGCGGTGAAAGCGCCTGGTCAACTCCTGATGAGGATGCTTCATAAGCTATAACCGATCCCATTTTTTCGATCAGCGCCGGGTTCCAGGTGCTCCCCTGTGCTATCGCCTGCGGAAAAATGGTTGCACCTGCTGCCAGTTGCCCGTGCAGGCATTCGCCTATTTGTATGGGTGGGATCCCTAAGCGCGTTTTTTCTTTAGCATACTTTTTTGCGGCGATGGATAGCGTTGCAATATCGTTGATATTGGTAAAAGGGCTTTCACACACGCCATAAGCAACTGGGTTTTGCATGGAGCCCTTTAAGGAGTTCATGCTCATCTGGCCTACCTTTTCTTCCTGCGTCATGCGGCTTAGCAGGTCTTTTACCCGCTCAGCTATGGGTGCTTTAGGATCTTTATAAACCTGCGCGCCGGCCGTTTTTATTACAAAAGCAAACGCGATGAGTAAGCATAATTTCTTTTGCATAGGTGTAAAGATTTTCATTTTTCAATGTAGAGACGCATCACATGCGTCTACCCCATGCAAATCACAAGGGCAAACACAGTTTCTCGTCCTAAAGGAGACGCATGTGATGCGTCTCTACAAATTCCTTGCTTAATGCATCAAATAAAACTTAGGATAAAGCTTTTCCCCTCCCGCAATCTTCAATTCTATCAGGGTTTGGTTTTCGTTGGCTTTATCAGCAATGTAATGGCCCCTCAAAGCATATACGCCCTTTTTCAAGTGTAACAATGCTTTTTGCGGTTCAACATATGTATTCATCCCCATTTTTATCACCGGCACCTCATCCAAAAACAAAGCCGGACTAACCTCAAAACCTGTAGTTAGTTCATAATCCGCTTCCTTATCTATCTTAATAAAGCCTTTAATTTTCACCCAATTAATTAAGCCTTCGTTAACAGGTTTCACAGGAACTATCAGGTTTGTTTCACCCATTTCTGCCGGCTTTTCATCTTGCAGTTTGGCTATATCACGTTCCCCGGTTTTAAAAACCTCATAGGCCATGCCGGGTTTCAGCTTAGCTACTTTTTCGTGTGCAGGCTTGATACTCACACGCTTAATATTGGCTGTTTGGCGAATGTGCTGATCATTCAATGTCCAGGTGGTAAATGTTCTTAAGCCGATACTATCTTTTAAAGGTACATTGATATTTACCGGAAAAGGCACAGCCAGGCTATTATTATCCGGCATTTTGCCGTTTAGCGAGTAACGAACTGTAGCACCTTTCAATGGATAATTCAAAGTTAGTTTAAACCTGCTTTTATTGGTAATAACGTTATCAACCCCATCAATATCGGGCAGGCGGGCATTGAAATTCCATAGCTTAAATAAACCATACTGGTTTTTCATTTTCCAGCCGAAGCGTTCAATGTCCTTTTCACTTTTGGGGCTCCAGGTGAGTTCGGCTACGGCAAGGGCACGGGGATAAACCATGTATTGCAGGTGCTGCGCGTTAGGCACCTTTTCGTTCCAGATATTGCCTTGCGCACCTAAAATATATTCGGCCTCGGCATTGGTCAGTTCTTTTGATTGCGGTTCGTAGTTGTAAACCATTTGCCAGGTAACCGGCGGGTTCCAGCCTATGGGTTCCAGGTCTTCATTGGCTTGCGGGGCATCGAAATACATGTATGGTAAAGGTGTCATTACCACGTGGTGATGCATTTTGGCGGCTGCTATTCCACCGGCCTCTCCTTGCCAGCTCATTACCGTGGCCGATTCCGCAAGACCGCCCTGCAAGATCTCGTCCCAGCCTACCAGTCGCTTATTTTTCGAAAGCAGAAATTTTTCTATTCGTTTAATAAAATAACTCTGAACTTCTTTTTCACTTTTCAAGTGCTCACGTTTCATGAGGGCGACTGCGGTCGGGCTTTTCAGCCAGTCTACCATCTCCGCCTCATCACCACCAATATGAATGTATTGGTTCGGGAACAAGGCAATCACTTCAGTCAGCACATCCTCCATAAATTTGAAAGTGTACTCACTTGGGTCGAGCATTCGTACCCGATGTTTGGCTCCCGTCGAGTCCTGGCAGCCCAGCTGAGGATATGCAAAAATAGCAGCCTCGCTATGGCCCGGCATCTCAATTTCGGGCAGGATGGTTACAAACCTGTCCTGCGCGTATTTGATCACATCCCTTATCTCATCCTTGGTATAAAAACCATCGCGGCCATCATCAATCAGGTTGTCCAGCTTACGGAACTCACCCCGCTTGGCGTAATAACTGATCTTTGAACCCACTTCAGTTAGCCGGGGATATTTATCAATCTGGATACGCCAGCCTTCATCATCGGTTAAATGCCAGTGAAACGTATTAAGCTTATAATGTGCCATTACATCAATATACTTTTTCACCTCATCAACAGTAAAAAAATGACGGCTTACATCCAAACTTAACCCACGCCATCCAAAACGCGGCTGATCGGCAACAGTACATGCACTTATTTTCAACACCGGACTTTTATCGGCAGGCAACAATTGAATCAATGTTTGTACCCCGTAAAACACACCTGCTCCGTTACCGCTGATACTTACCGATGCCGGGGTGACATGCATGGTATAGGCACTCTCCGCGTTCGACCAAACATTATTTAACCTGATAGCCGTATTAGCCGGGATCTTATCAAAAACCTTCACCGTAGTTTGCAGCCCATAATTTTGATTAAGATAATCCTGCAGGTATTTACCTATCGGCTCGGTCTCTTTATTAACCCCAATCACAGCGTTCTTACTCAGGATAAAACTACCCTTGCCGCCTTTCAAGCTTACCGGCTGCGGGATAATATGAAACTGCGCCTTTACTGTTATTACTGATAAAAGCAGCGAGACGGATAGAATAATATATTTTGACGATAGTATTTTCTTCATTTCAGGAGATAATGAACAAGGCTATACCTTGATAGTGATATTCTTTTTATATAGGATCCAAACCGGGATAAAAATGATCAGCACAGTTAAGATAGCACCCACCAGCGATGCATTCTCGGGTGACAGATACGGCACAAACGCATTATTGTAAGTAAACGACCATAAATTGGTTTTACCCACAGGAATAGCGGCTATTACAGCCGGGATAATATCGGCCAAAACATAAGCGGCAATAGCATTGCGGCCAAAAGCTAAAAATGGCGGCAGTAAGGCTTTATTCCCTTTGATATCAATAAACCAATAGGAAAGCGTCAGGATATTAATAGCTAATCCTGCAGTAAGCAATACGAATGAGCTTGTCCACAGTTGTTTGTTGATAGGAAAGAATATATTCCAGATCAAGGCCAGCACGATCAATACAACACCCACGCCCATCATTTTAAACAGATCGGTACTGGTTTTAAATTTGCCGGTTTTAAGCCAGGTGCCGGTGAATACCCCTAATAAACAAGTTGCAACAGAGGGAATTGTGCCGAGTAAACCTTCCGGATCCCAGGTTTTGGATGAACCCCAGAGGTGGTTTTCGGTAAATACCGATCTGTCGATCCAGGCTCCTAAATTGGTAGCCGGTTCCAGATTAGGCGTTCCGAATCCAGGGACGGGTACCAGCGTCATCAATAAATAGTAGCCAACAAGACAGCTTACGGCAATAACTACCTGTGTACGTATACCGGTTTTAACATACAGCAAGGCAGTTATGCCAAATACGAGCCCGATGCGCTGCAACACACCGGGAAAACGCAGATGCGCGAATTGAAAATCGTTGATCAATGGTAGACAGACGCCGAGCGCTATGATAATCAGCGTGCGTCTTAAAATAAATAGCAGTAATTTGTTATGGTTTGCAGTATCCGCCTTTTTACTTTCCATTGCGTATACAATGGATACACCTACCATAAACAGGAAGAAAGGAAATACCAGGTCGGTTGGGGTACAGCCGTTCCATTTGGAGTGTTCAAGCGGCCAGTAAATATGCCCCCAATCTCCGGGATCATTTACCAGGATCATGGCAGCTACAGTAAATCCCCTGAAAAAATCAAGCGAAAGCAGCCTCAGGCAGTTGGCCTTTACGTTACCTATATCTTTAAATGTCCCCTGCTGATTGACTACCGTTGTTGCCATGTGTAATAATGCCCTTAGCTACTTTTTATGCGTTTTTAAGATATATTTAAACTGGTAAGTGCCCGAGCCAACATCCATCTGCATATCGCCGCCAACTGGTTTGATGTTGGCAATATCTTTATTGGTGTTGATATCAATATTACCTTCAGTAACCGGACCATCAACAGCCGGCAGGGTGATCGTAGCAGTGGTGTTCGGCGGGACAATAACATCAAGCGTAAAAATACCATTGTCAATGCTCCAGGCCGATTTTACTTTGCCATAAAGGGTTTCCAACTCGGCATTGGCATTGGTGAGTTTACCACCGGGATGCGGAAAGATATTGATTTTATGAAAACCCGGAGCAGCCTCATCGGTATTGATGCCTGCAATAACACGGTACATCCAATCGCCTATAGCTCCATAAGCGTAATGGTTAAAGGAGTTCATCTCCGGGTCTTCAAAGGTGCCGTTGGGTTTTATGCCATCCCAGCGCTCCCATATAGTAGTAGCCCCGTTTTTTACGGGATAAAGCCATGAGGGGTATGACTCCTTCATCAACAGGTCATAGGCGATATCGGTGTGACCGAAACGACTTAACACGTGGCAGATGTAGGGTGTGCCTAAAAAGCCTGTTGTAATGTGTTCGTCATAATCCTCAATATTGTTTACCAGCCTTTTGGCTGCTGATTCGCGCAGGTTTTCGGGCAGCAGATCAAAATTCAGTGCAAGTACGTAAGATGTTTGCGTGCCGGAGATCATGCGCCCGTTAGGCGTAACATATTCTGCCAGGAAAGCCTTTTTGATATCGGCCAGCAAATCGGTGTATTTTTTAATATCATCCTGCTTACCCAATATGGTAGCAGCATTGATAACCAGTTGGGTAGAGTAAGCATAAAATGCCTGGGCTATCAGATTTTTATCGGTAAGGGCGGCACCGTCGGCATAGTCGGTACCTGCGTAAAACAGCCAGTCGCCAAAGTGGTTACCGGTGTCCCAAAGGCCGTTGCGGGTGTGGCGGGTAATATATCCCACCCAGGATATCATGCTTGGATATTGATTTTCCAAAACCTGCTTATCGCCATAGGCCAGGTAAATATTCCAGGGAGCAATGGTAGCCACGTCGCTCCAACCCGAAGCCGCAGCCGAAGCACTGTCCAGCATATCAGGAATCACATAAGGTACAGCCCCGTTTTTATGCTGATCGGCCGAAAGATCTTTCAGCCATTTAGTAAAAAAACCGGCTACGTCCATATTAAAGGTGGCCGTACGGCAAAAGGCCTGTGCATCGCCCGTCCAGCCCATACGTTCATCACGCTGCGGGCAATCGGTAGGCACATCAATAAAATTACCTTTTTGCCCCCATTGGATATTATGCTGTAACTGGTTAATAAGCGGGTTGGAGGTTGAAAACATCCCCGTTTGCGCCATATCTGAGTAAACAGCATTGGCTACCACATTTGTCGAATCCAGTTGACCGTCGTAGCCTTCTACCTTTAGGTACCTGAAACCCTGAAAGGTAAAATGCGGCTCGAAAGTCTCAACGCTGTCCCCCTTGAAAATATAAGTATTTTCCTGTTTTGCAGTACGCAGGTTTTTGGTGTAGAAATTTCCTTTCTGATCCAAAACCTCGGCATGAAAAAGCTTTATAGTATCGCCTGCTTTGGCTTTCAGTTTAAATTGTACCCAGCCAACCAGGTTTTGACCAAAATCAACCACATGTTCACCTGCAGGAGTAGTAAATACTTTCAGCGGCTTAAACATTTCGTGCTTGCGCACAGGAGGGCCAACCGAGGCCACTAAATTATCTTTAATGGTATCAATGGTTCGCACCGAATCCCAGGTTAGGTCTTTGTAAGCAATGGTAGACCAGCCTTTCTTTTCCTTGCGGGCATCGTAAACCTCGCCGTCAAAAAAAGACGATGAGCGGATTGGGCCGTAAGCCACCTTCCAGGTTTTGTCGGAATTAATCAGTATTCGCTTACCGTTTGTATATACAACCTCCAATTGGAACAGTAAACCAAGCTTGGTACCATAAACATTTTTTCGGCGATTATAGGTATAGCCACGGTACCAGCCATCGCCAAGGGTTACGCCAACTGCGTTATCACCCTTCAGCAAATCGGCAGTAACATCGTATACCTGGTATTGCAGGCGTTTATTGTAACTTGTCCATCCTGGGCCAAAATAATCTGTACTGATACGTTTACCATTGAATTGTGCTTCGTATAAACCATGTGCAGTAATGTACAGATGTGCAGCGCGCACTTTATGATCAAGCTTAAACGTTTTCCTGAACATAGGGCTCGGGCCACCGGTAGTATCTGACAGGTAATTATCCTCTATCCATTTAGCGCTCCAGTCAGTTGGTTTAAGCAAACCCATTTTCCATGAATTAACCATGCTCCAGGAAGTAACCTGCTGCCTGTTATTCCAGATACGTACCTGCCAGTAAACTTTTTGCCGTGAGGCAAGTGCAGGGCCGCCATAGTAAACGTGCAACGATTCGCCGGATGCAACTTTGCCCGATGTCCAGAGCAGTTCTTTGCCTTTTAACAGTGACACAGCATTGCTGCCTACCCGCACCTCATAAGCAACTTGCTGAACGTTTCGGTCGCGGGTAATTAGTTTCCAGCCAAGACGCGGATTGGCCACATCTATAGAGATTGGGTTTATTTTATACTCGCAAATCAGATTATCAACCCTGAAAGGCGGCGGAACAGGTGGCGCTTTTTGAGCGTGTACAATTATTGGCAGATACGAAAAAAGCAATATAATGATGCGTGTGCATACCTTTTTACACATACCTTTTTTAGGGTTTAATAGTTTATGCTATTAAATATACTTTAACAGCGATATTGTTTTGATATGCACCTGTAATTTTTATTGAGGCATCTCAAAAAATGATGCGTTCATTGCAATATATACCTATAAACGTAATATGCCCCGATAAAAGTTTTAACCGGGACATATAACATTATCAATGCTCAAGGTTGCCCTCGTCAACCGGATATTGGAAAAGCAAACGGATATTGCTGTAGGCAGCCGAATTAATTTGCCATGAAGCATTTTTATAGGCACGTTCGCTGATAGCATGTGCTTTCATTACCTCAGTGGCCTTGCCGGTACGAAGCAAATCAAACCAGCGATGGTTTTCAAAAGCGAGTTCAACCTGGCGTTCGTGCGCTATAGCAGCCCGAAACTCATCCTGGCTGGAAACATTTAAATCAGGATTGGCATTCCCCATTGATTTAGGCTCAAGACCGGCGCGCTCCCTAACCAGGTTAAGGTATTTGAACGCATCGCCGCCGCCTGCAAAGCCTTGCTCATTTAAACATTCGGCCAGCATCAGGTAAACATCAGCATAGCGATAAACCGGGAAATTGTTACCGGTGATGCCTTTAACAGCACCAATACTTTGATACTTTTTAATGAATGGCAAATCGATGCCGTATTCGTCTGATGTAAAATCAGTTAATGAGGCGTCCCTCCTTTTGTCACCCTCTTCATAAGCATTTACCAGATCTTGTGTGGGGATATTCCAACCGTTTTGAGCGCCATTAGCTATTTCGTAACCGGTAATATCAGTATCATAATAATCCCAGGGGATGAAAGTATCAACAAAATCGCTGCCAAGCCCGTTAGGCCCCTCAATATACTGGATCTCAAATATCGATTCGGGGCCGTTTTCTTTATGAATATCAAAGTTATCGGCATAATCAGCATTCAGGCTGTAAGCACCTGACGAAATAATTGCTCGAAGCAGCGGTATAGCCAGGTCAAATTTCTTTTGGGTCATATACACTTCGGCCAGCATAGTTTCGGCGGTACCCTTAGTCACACGCCCTTTATCGGTAGTAGCCGAATACTTTACCGGTAATTTAGCAATTGCCGCCTGGGCATCGGCAATAATTTGGGTATAAATTTTAGCAACCGGACTTTTAGTGGCAACTTTAAATGCATCGCCTACAGATTGTGCTTCCGTAAGTACTAAAGGAGCATCACCAAACATGCGCACAATATTAAAATAATTAAAGGCGCGTAAAAACGATGCCTGCCCGGCTATAGTATCTGAAATACCGGCATCAAGCTTAGCCGCAGGTAAACGCTCAAGAATAACATTACAGCGGCCAATATCTATATAACTGGAATTAAAAAAAGACTCTACCAAACCGTTGTTATTCAACTCCCGGAACTCATCTATTTCCTCGTTATCTGTACGAGAACGATCATAAGGGTCATACTCGTACGACGTATTATCAGACCGCATTTCGGCCATAGCCCAAAATGCGCCATTATATAAGCCCTGAAGCGGGGCATACGCACCATTAGTAGCCTGAACAAACTGGGCTTTAGTTTTAAAAAAGTTGATACCATTTTGAGTATCGGTAGGCTGAAGACTCAGATAATCCTTTTTACAGCTGCTTAAAACAGTCACGCAAAGGAAAATTAAAAGGTATATATATTTTTTCATGCTTTTCAGTTGTTAAAGTTTGAACTTATCAATTGATACTTTAAAAGCCTCGATACTTTAAAATGTTACGTTACAACCCAATGTATAAACAGCCGAAACCGGGTATCCCGTAAAGTTTACATTTGGTGAAAGCGAACGGTTACCATCCTGCCCTTCAATGCCTACTTCAGGGCTTCCGCCTCTGTATCCTGTTATCAGGATAGCGTTTTGAGCACTAAAATAAACCCTGAAATTTTTGCTGAACTTTGTTTTAAAGTTGTATCCAAGATCGATGTTTTTAACCATCAGGTATGAGTTACTTTCAACCCAGTATGAAGGGTAATAATCACGCGCAAGGTTAGTGTTTGATACAGTTGTTGGCAATATGCCCGCCCCCGGTTGCTGAGGCGACCGCCAGCGTTGTATTACCGATTGTTCAACATTAAATACCCCATCAAGGTTAGTGGTAAACTGTTTGTACATATCAAATACGTGCCCGCCAACTGAGCCTGCCGAAATGATATTCATATCAAAGCCTTTATAAGATAAGTGATTGTTAAAACCGAAGGTAAACTTTGGCCACGGGTTACCGATAGGCACCTGATCATGCCCGTCAATGATGCCATCATTATTAACATCCTTGTACCTGATATTACCAACTTGTTCGCCATCAAAATGCGGATATTTATCAAGTTCGGCCTGATTTTGGAATATTCCTTCAAATATGTAACCATAAAATTGCCCCAATGGTAACCCCGCCTGCGTTATGCTGGTAGGGTTATCATTAATTGGTGCATCATATATGTAGGGTGTAGGGCCCAAGCTAATTACTTTGTTACGGTTGAACGAAATGTTCATATCGGTACTCCATTTAAAATCCCTGCTAACTATGTTTTTTGTAGTTAAGGTAAATTCCCAGCCCCTGTTACGCACATTACCAACGTTTGTCAAAGCACCGGTGTAACCCGAAACTACGGGTACCGGAATATATTGAAGTAATCTTTCAGTAAAACGGTTATAATACTCTGCAATTAAATAAACACGGCCTTTTAACAGGGAAATATCAACACCCAAATCAAGCTGTTTAGTAGTTTCCCAACCCAGTTCCTGGTTGCCCAAATCTGTTAAAGATTTACCCGGAGCAAGCGCCCCGCCAAACGTATAATTGGTATCGCCAACCTGCGATACCCACATATAACTTGCTACGTTATTATTACCGGCATGGCCGTAACTGCCCGAAAACTTAACCTGGTCGATAAAAGACGTTTTAGGAAAGAACGGCTCATCCGAAATACGCCATCCGCCCGAAACCGACGGAAATGTCCCCCACCTGTGCCCGGGTGCAAATCTTGATGAACCATCACGCCTGATTGAGGCACTTAAAAGGTACTTGTCTTTATAAGCGTAATTTACCCTGCCTACCAACGACAGGAGACGCCATTCTTCATTACTTGAACTGGCGGTAATGGTTGTTGCTGAACCTAAAGTATGGATAGCATCATCAGGAAAATCGGTACCATATGTTAAACGGTAACGGTTGGTTTCCTGTTGTACCGAATAATCGCCTAAAACGGTTAATGTATGATTACCCCATGTTTTTTTATAGGTAGCCGAATTTTCACTAAGCCAGTTAAAGGTGTTTGATGAGTTAAATGAACCAACAGCTTTTACCTGTGTACCATCGCGGTTTGGCGCATTAAAGCCCCCCAAAAATGACGGCCGGAAATAGTCGCCGTTGCTATTTTGATAATCAACACCAAAGGTTGATCTTAATGTAAGTCCATCAATAACCTTCCATTCGGCATAGGCATTGGCCAGCGTACGGAATTGCTTATACATATTTGTCGTATTTACCAATGCGCTTACCGGGTTCACATTCTGGAATGTACCCGGCGATCCTATAACATTGGTATATGAGCCATCTGGTTGTTTTACTGGGATAAGCGGGCTTTCAAGATAAGCCTGGCTCAAGGCAGCTGAAAGGAAATGCCCATCTGTTTGCTGCAAATTACGTAAGCTGTATGTGGGCGCAATGCTCAAACCAACGGTAACGTTTTTCGCCACATCAGCATCCATTGTTCCCTTTAATGAATAGCGCTGAAAACCGGTGTTAAGCACGGTTCCGCGTTGGTCAAAATACCCCATTGAAAACAGGGAGCGGGCTTTTTCGGTTCCGTTAGATACCGTTACGTCATAGTTTTGTATTGGCGCTACCCTTGTTACCGCATCAAACCAATCTGTACCTTTTCCTAAAGCAGCGGGATTTTTATAGGCATCAGGGATGGGGTTATTGGTTCCGTTTACCTGGTTGGCATCCTGGATAGCCTCTGTGCGCCACTGTGCAAATTGTGAGGCAGTCATCATTTTTAGCTTGCTTTGCGATAGGATGCTCTGCACGCCGGTGGATGTATTTACCGTTACTGATGATTCGCCTTTTTTTGCCCGCTTGGTAGTGATCAAAATAACGCCGTTTGAACCGCGCGAGCCGTAGATAGCAGTAGAAGCCGCATCTTTTAACACACTGATATTTTCAATATCATCAGGATTAATAGTGCTTAAAGGATTGGAATACTGATCGAAACCCTGAGATATCGGAAAACCGTCTATTACATACAGCGGATCATCGCCTGCCCCAATTGAACCCGCACCACGGATGTTAACAGATACACCACCACCCGGGGTTCCTGTTACCTGATTTACGGTAACACCGGCCAACTGACCGGCCAGCTTCAAATCAAGGCTTGCTGTCTTGATCTCTTTGATATTGGCCATTTTTACTGAGCCTACCGCACCCGTTACATCTTTACGTTCCTGGTTACCGTAACCAACAACAACAACTTCTTTTAACTCCTTGTTATCCTCACTCAAAACAACATTGATAGTTGTCCGCTTGTTAACCGGTTCTTCTTTAGTTTGAAAACCGATGAAAGTAAACACCAATACCCCGTTATCTTCGGCGCTAAGCGTATACTTACCATCCACACCTGTTATAGCACCTGCATTAGTGCCTTTTACTTTAACATTAACACCCGGAAGCGGCTGGTTTTTATCATCAACAACAGTACCTGTAATGGTAATTGGTGCCTGCGTAGTGTTTGCAGTGGCATCTTTTTTATTTACGATGATATTTTTATCATCAATAACATACGTTAGTGGCTCATCCTTAAAACACTGCAGCAATGCTTCCTGCAATGTGGCGTTAGTTAGCGAAAGATTAACCGGTTTGGTTTTTGAAATGTCCTTATATCTGTAGAAAAAATAGTAGCCGCTTTGCTTCTCAATTGCCTTAAAAGCTTTATCAAGCGCTATCCCTCTCTCATTCAAGGTTATAGATTGTGAAAAACTTTTAGCACTTAGCTGCAGGCAGCCGATAGTTAGTAATAAGACGGTCAATCTCATCGTCAAAAACAGTTTTGAATGTGTACCAAAGGCACTAAATACTTTACCAGTAAAGTTTAAATGCATAACTTCGTGATGTTTGGGTTAAAAAAATCTGTTATTGAAAACTCAGGAAAGCTTGATCCAATTCATTATGCCGGAAGCGTTGCAGCGCTTCCGGCTTTTCTTTCATTTGGATAAGGAAACTTAGGTTGGAATATTTTGAGGAGTTATAGTCAGTTTTTCTTCATAGATTTTGTTTAGCAGTTAAAAATCAGTTGCCGGTTATTTTAAGGGGTAACAATTATCTTTTTGTTCTCGATCCTAAAACGCACATGGCTTAATTCAAGGATATGCAACACCTGCGATAGTTTTACATCCCTTCTGATCTTACCTACAAACTCATCATCAGGTATTTTGCCTTCGTACATTACTTCGGTACCATACCACCTCGAAAGCTGTTTCATAATATCTTGTATGTTTACCCGTTCAAAGTCAAAGAAGCCATTTTTCCAGGCTACTGCTTCGTCGGTATCCACATCAATAATTTTAATGCCTTTATCATTTATAACACCCTGCTGACCGGGTTTTAGCATATTACTTACGTTACCATGGGTTAACCTTACCAGGCCTTCAAGCAGGGTGGTTTTAACTGCAGCCTCATCATTATAGGCCATGATATTAAAATGCGTACCCAGTACTGTCACATTAATATCTTTGACCTTTACATTGAACGGTTTCGCTTTATTTTTAACCACTTCAAAATAGCCTTCGCCGGTGAGATCAACGTCGCGTTCATTACCGGTGAACGCTGTAGGGAATTTTAAAGATGATGCAGAATTAAGCCAAACTTTTGAACCATCCGGAAGCACAACCTGATATTGTCCTCCACGGGGAGTACTGATAGTATTATAGGCAACAGGGCCATTTTGCTGATCTTTATCGGCAGAGTAAACTACTTCTCCATCTTTGGTTTTTTTGATGCTGATATTGCCTGTTTGATTTAGCAAACCAATCTTGGCCGAATCCAAAATCACCTTTGAGCCATTAGCAAGCGTTAAAACCGCCCGGTTATCACCGGGATCAACGTCATGTTTTACAATGGCTTTGTTTTGGGCGGCTAATTGTTGCTGTTCGTGTTTGTGATACCAATGATACACAGCCGTACCCGATACAGCCAGCAGAATAGCTGCCGCGGCAACATTCCTGAAAAAATGTAGACTTACAACTTTAGGGCTTTTGTTAAGCACCGGTTGGGCTATCGCCTGCCTGATGTTGTTTAACATCCGGTCTTCCAACTCCTGCCTCACACCAATTATCTTTTCGTCCCACTCGTCGGTATCGCCCTGAAAGCTTTCAAAAAAATTCAACAGCTGTTCCTTCTCCGCGGCAGTTGTTTGCCCGGCCAGGTATTTATCTATCAACTGTAAAAATTCTTGTTTTTGCACAACAGTGTTTTGTGAGGGAGAGTAAAAAAACAGGGGTATCCCCTACTCCGAAATGAAAAAAAGTTAAAAAATAATTTCAGGCAAGCGCCATTCAGTATTTTTTACACTGAATATCAATACATTACATGTTTACACACCAAGTTAGATGTCCTTATTTATCCAAGAAAAACATCAATGCTTCTACGATAAAAGCTGCTCCCAGCGAGCCGCGCAACTCGCGAAGTGCTTTGGTTAAATGATTTTCGACGGTTTTGGTGGAGATATTGAGTTGCAGCGCTATTTCCTTGTGGCTAAGGCACTCTTCACGGCTCAACTTGTAAACTTCCCGGCATTTTTGGGGCAGGGTATCAATTACCTGGTTTATCTGTAATAAAAGTTCTTTATGCTCAATACTGTTGTGAGTAGCCGGCGTATGCAGGCGTTCTATCAGATCATCAAAAATTTCGCTTCTTACAGGCACCCCTACCCGGATTTGCCTGTAAACGCCGTAGCGTACCGATGCATATAAGTAAGCTTTAAGTGATACACTGATCTCCACTTCGGCACGGCAATCCCAAAGCTTAATAAAAAGTTCCTGGATAATGTCTTCGCAGGCTTGCCTGTCTTTCAAAATATTATAAGCAGCCTTAAAAAGCGAAGCCCAGTATCGTCTGTAGATCATGGTAAGCGCCGTTTCATCATCAGCCTTCAAGCGGCTAATGAGCACGGTATCGCTCAGCACAATTTTATCAGACATAGTCTACCAATTAAGTTATCAGAAAAATAAAGGCTAAAATTACTTAAATATTAAGTTATTATATTTAAAAAGTAAAAATAAGCTTAGATGCTCTTTATTAAGCACTTAAGCTAAAATTTCGGGCATCAAATAATCATATAAAATAAGCTGGCAATTAATAAAGAATACCGATAGAATGGCTGCGTTCAAGAAAGGCATTACCCATTTTGCGTAATTTAAACATAAAAAAGAGCCACCCCTCCGGGCAGCCCTTCACTCTTAAAACACTCAACTTTGAAAACAATCAACTCTTCAATATTTCATTTGCCAATACTATTTCTTCATGCGAGATAGTATGCTGGCGGCCTTTATATATTTTGAGGGCAACATCGGCATTCAATGCTTTTAATACATCAACGCTTTCGTTAACCCTGCTCACGGGTACGTGTGGGTCAGGATCGCCGGTGGTGATCAGTATCGGGGTATTATTAAAATCGCCTTTATAGTTTTCCTTAACCAGTTGCTCTCCTATCAACCCGCCGGTAAAAGCTATAATGCCCCCGTATTTGCCGGCATTACGACCGGTATATTCAAGTGTTAAACATGCCCCCTGCGAGAACCCGAGGAAATAAATATTTTCCTGTGTTATTCCTTTTTGTTTGATATCCTCAACCAGTTCGCCAATTACTTCAAGAGCCGAATCCAGTGCCGGTTGATTGTTCTGCACCGGTGCCATAAAACTGTATGGATACCAGCTATGCTCATTAGCCTGCGGCGCGAAGATGGCATATCCATCCAACTCAAGATGATCTTTAAGCGATATGATACTGCTTGCCGATGCTCCGCGGCCATGCAGCATAATGATAGCTTTTTTGGCCTGTTCGGCGGGAACTCCCGCCGAAACAACCTGTTTTGTGTGCCTGTACATCTATCTGATTAAACTAATGATGGTAATGTTTTTTCCAATTCGCTGCGCAGGTTTTCATACTGTGCAGGCAATTTTAAACCTGTGCCCAATAACTCGGCTGGTTCATCAACCGCGAAGCCTGGGTTATCGGTTGCTATTTCAAATAAAACACCACCTGGTTCGCGGAAGTATAATGAGTAGAAATAGTTCCTGTCTATTTTATCCGTGATGTGCAAACCGAGTTTAGCTATCTTTTCACGGTATTCCATCAACACTTTTTCGTTAGGTACACGGAATGCAACGTGGTGAACAGAACCACCGGCTACATGACCGGCAACTTCTCCCGGAACTTCAACCAAATCGACTATAGCGGCATTTTCAACCGCATCGGTAATAAACCTGTAACGGTTAACATGCTGTTCCAGTAAGCGATAGCCCAATACATCGGTTAATATTTTGGCAGTAGCCTCAATTTTGTTTGATGTAATAGTAATGCTGTGGAAACCTTTGGTAGCGTTGGCAGAGGTTACTTCGGCAGTTTCCCATGGGGTACGGTTATCGGCAGTTTTTGGTACGATAAGTTCAAATTTCAAACCATCAGGATCCAGGAAAGTAAGATACTGTTCGCCAAATTTTTCGGCCGGTTTGTTGTAAATCACGTTGTTATCTTCAAACCTTTTCAACCAAAAATCAAGACTTCCTTCTGGTACTGAATAACCAATTTCAGTTACCTGGCGTGCGCCGCGCCTGCCGGTTGCTATACCTTCCCAGGGGAAGAAAGTAAGGATGGAGCCGGGAGTACCGTTACCATCGCCATAATATAAGTGATAGGTACCTGGATCATCAAAATTTACGGTTTTTTTAACCAGCCTTAAGCCCAATACACGGGTATAAAAATCATAGTTCTTTTTAGCATTGCCAGCAATTGCAGTAATGTGGTGAATGCCGTTTATAGTGTTTTCCATTGTTTTCCTTGTTTTAAATCTTTTAATACTTGCTGTGTTATTATGATTCAAAATTACGGTCAAAATCACCGGCGGCACTTGATGTAGGATAAGAAAAACGGGGGTGGTGTTTTTTATTGTTAAACGATTTCATTATTCGCCTTTACGCAAAAAAAGTATATTCGGCTTTACATTTACATTGATGATCAAGCCGTTTACATCCCGCAAATTTTTCAGTTGTATTTCGCTATGCCTTCTTTTTGCAGTAGTAACCAACGCGCAGGTAAAGGAAGAAGGTATTATTCCGAGGCCGGTTATAATGGTAAAGACAAACGAAAACAAGGTTTTTACTTTTAATCAATCAACAACAATTGGTACCGCGCCCAACATCGGCAAGGATAACCTTACATTTTTCAATGCCTATATCAAATCTGTTTCAGGTTTCAGCCTCCGGGCAGATCATAAGTTGAATGCTCCTGTTCAATTGAATATAGATGATAAATATGTTACCCAACCAGAGGGATATAAGCTATCGGTTACTGCTAAACTGATAAAAATTACGGGGCATGATGAAGCCGGTGTATTTTATGGCTTGCAATCCCTTACCCAGTTACTAAAAGTATCCGGCAAAAAAGTAACTGTACAAAGCTGCGTCATTATGGATTATCCCCGTTTTGCCTACCGAGGGATGCACCTTGATGTAAGTCGTCATTTTTTCAAACCGAAAGCCATCAAAAAATGGATAGACCTGCTGGCGCTATATAAGATCAATACCTTCCACTGGCATCTTACCGATGACCAGGGCTGGCGTATCGAAATAAAAAAATATCCTTTACTGCAAAGCATTTCGGCTTACCGCGATGAAACTATCATCGGTCATAAAAAGGATAGTCCGCATAGGTTTGATAGTAAACGGTATGGCGGTTATTATACCCAGGATGAGGTAAAGGAGATTGTAAAATACGCCACACAAAGGCATATCACCATAATCCCTGAAATTGAAATGCCCGGCCATGCATTGGCTGCGCTGGCTGCATACCCCCAATTGGGCTGCACCGGCGGGCCATATAAAACCGCTACCTATTGGGGCATTTTTGATGATGTGTATTGCGCGGGTAACGACGAAACTTTTACCTTTTTGCAAAATGTGATGGACGAAGTGCTGCCGCTGTTCCCGTCAAAATACATTCATATCGGCGGCGACGAATGCCCTAAAACCAAATGGAAAGCATGCCCTAAATGCCAGAAGCGGATTAAGGACGAGCATCTAAAAGACGAAAAGGAACTTCAAAGCTATTTCATCGGTAGGATGGAAAAATACCTGAACAGCAAAGGCCGTCAGATCATAGGCTGGGACGAGATATTGGAAGGCGGCCTTACCCCCGGGGCCACCGTAATGAGCTGGACAGGCGAAGAAGGCGGCATTGCCGCTGCCAAACAACATCATGATGCCATCATGACGCCCGAAAAATATGTGTACCTGGATTACTATCAGTCGCTTTATCCTGCCGAGCCATTGGCAGGTGGAGGTTATACGCCACTAAGCAAGGTTTATAATTATGAACCCATAACCAGTGAGCTCAGCGGTGATGAAGCCAAATATATAAAAGGTGTACAAGCCAATGCCTGGAGCGAATACATGGCCAACCCGGCACAGGCCGAGCGGCAGTTATTTCCCCGAATGCTGGCTTTGGCTGAAGTTGCCTGGAGCCCTAAGGAAAATAAAAACTATCCTGACTTTTTAAAACGCCTGCGATACCAGCAGCCATTGCTCAAAAAGCTAAATATAAACGCAGCTGATGTATTTGATGAGATCACAGATTCGGTAACAGAAACGGCAGATCATCGGATAGCATTAAGCTTGCAAACCACTTTGCCTCATGCTAAAATATTTTACACGACAGATGGTACTGAACCTGGGTTAAATAATAAAATTTACACAGGTGCAATCACCGTAACGTCATCAGGCATTATTAAAGCTGCTGTTTTTAACAATGGTAAACAGCAGGGCCGTATTTATGAAAAATCATTTACCCTTCACAAGGCCATAGGCAAAACGGTAACACTTAAAAACCAACCTCAGGGCGGTTTTAATCCCGGTAATACCTTTGGTTTGGTGAATGGGATCTTCGGCAGCAAACTTTATAATGATGGGCAATGGTACGGCTTTGCCGGAGATGACCTGGAAGCGGTGGTTGACCTTGGGTCGATGCAAAGCGTATCCAAATTGGGAATCAATATCCTAAAGTACCACTGGCAAAAAATGTGGGAACCAACATTGTTAACTTTTGAAATATCAACAGATGGAAGTAATTATACCGAAGTTTACCGCCAAACTGATTTCCCGGATAATGGCATCAACGCTGTAAGGGCAAACATCAAAACGCAGCAGGCAAGGTATATCAGGGTAAAAGCAACCAACAAAGGCATTATCCCACCGGGCGAGTACATTCCGGGCGCAAAAGCGTGGCTGATGGTGGATGAGATAGTGATACTTTAGATGTGCAAATTTCAGATGTGCAGATGTGCAAATTTCAGATGTGCAGATGATTTTTGCTTAATTTAATAAGGATGATCAAATGTTTTAATAATATCCACATTTGAAATCTGCACATCTGCATATTTGCACATCCTCATATCTGCACATTTTTTTTATATTTTTATACCAAACACTAATGCCTGCGTTATGTTGAGTAAAAAGTTTTTAATATTTGTCACGAATACTCATTCCCCAAGTATAACTCAATGAGCAAAGTATTTACTATTACCGAAGGTTTGGAAAACATGGGGGCTTTACGAACGGGCGGTCAGGGCTCCGTTTATAAAGGCCGGCGTTATGGGCCTATTATTACCGCGGTAAAACTCCTGCCCACACCTATTCATACCGAAAGCACCGACGATAAAAATTTCCGCAACTTCCAGAATGAGGTCGAAAAATTAAAAAAGGTAAACGAAGAACCTAACCCCAATGTGGTTAAGATCCTCAATTCGGGCATTACCGAAAGCGGTTCGTTCCCCTTTATCGAGATGGAATATATTGACGGTCCTGATCTGGAAGACCTGCTGAAGCCACCTCACGAGGCCATCTTCAGCATTAAAGAGATCATTAAACTGGCCGATCAGCTGGCTAATGCTTTATCACACTGCCACAAAGTTTCGGTAAAACATGGCGACATCAAAAGCAATAACGTAAAGTTTAACGTGCATACCGGTAACTACGTATTGCTTGATTTCGGTCTTTCGGCTATGTCTGATGATCAGCGCCGCACCAGTATCCGCCATGCCGGGGCTATCGAATTTATGGCGCCCGAGCAAAATGAAGGGTTGATGTACTTTCAAACCGATGTGTACAGTTATGGCATCATCCTGTATGAATTAATTGGCGGACAAGTTCCATTCCCACTAAAAGATAATGGCGAGACTGCCCGTACAGCGGTAATGCTGGCGCATATGGAATCGGAAATTCCGGATGTTATGGAGCTGCGCCGCAAAAACCTGCCCGAAAGCTGGTCGGACGAGCAAAAGGAAATGCAGATGCAGGTGCCTGCATGGTTGCTAAAGGTGGTAGCTAAATGTTTACAAAAAGACATTAATAACAGATACGCTAACGGCATCGAACTACAGGAAGCTTTGATGCAGGGCAGTATCGGAGCCATTAGTAAAACTAATCCTGATGAATCATGGAATACCGAAGTTTTGCTAAAAGAAAATGAACGCTTGCAGGGCCTTGTTTTATACTACCAGGAAAACGAAAATAAGCAACCGGTACCGGTAACCAGCAGTACACCTGTTGATAGTAAAGCTGTACGTATGTCAAAGCCAATTTTTATCATGTTCATGATATTGCTTTGCGGCTTTACCGTGTTTTCGGCTGTGGTGATGGATAAGTTTGGCGGGCGCATTTATCATGGCGTGGTGAACCGGTTATTTAAACCATCGAAGAAGCCAACCGACTCCGCTGCAAATAATAAAGTTATCCTGCCTCAAAAAAAAGATACTGTACAGCAGACTAAGCCCAATGATTTCAGAGACGAGAGCAATATCCCACCGGAGGTTGACTCTACGGCCGATTCAATATTACGCAACATACAACGTGCAAAACAACAAAAGCAGGATACCCAGTTTTACCGCGACAGTGTGAAAAAAGCGGATACATCTAACTTAAACTTTTAATGATTTAGTAAATATAGTATGGAACCTAAATCAACATTTTGGAAACGTATTGGCCTTCAGGACTGGTTTTTACCCAACGGTAAACCGGTGAACGAAGAGGCCGTAAAAATAAAAGCACTAACGCCCGATGATGTTTATTTATACATCATCGAAAAATTCAAGGAATCTATCAAACAGCTATCCTTTGCCGACAGGGTAGTTTTTTACCATGAGTTTATCATCAGCTTTAATGAGGAAGATTACCAGGATTTTGTAAACAACCGTTCGGGCTTGTTCGGCATTATCGTTAATGAATCGGTAAAGAAGTTTTACGAATTACTGCGCGAATACCAGGAAGTGGGCAAAAAGGTAGAACCTTCAAGCTCAAAATGGGTATTCAGACTGGTATCACACCCTGATTACAAACGTGGCGACAAGGGCTTTATAGGCAAACTGCTGCCCGGTACAAGTAATAAAAAGGAAGAGAACCTGCGGGTTACCTTTATTCCGCGCCAAACGGGCGTTGCCCAAACGCTGGATATCAGTAACGAAGTTTTAAAAGGCTTTACATATTACAGCGAGGGTTATTATGAACTGCCCTACGCTAACGACCTTCATTATAACGAAAAGGACGTGGCCAAACCCGGCACTAAAGTACTTGCCCGCCTGGAAACTATCATGCCCGATAAGCAATTTGTAGGCCGCAAGGTAGAGTACCTGGTAAAAGATGATGATATCGTAGTATCAGGCAATGATGAAGAAAGGGATGAGCAAGCGGTGTTTAAAGTGCCATCGGAGTGGGTGAATACCCCTCACCTGCGCATCAGGCTAAACAAGGCCGACGGCAAGTTTTACCTGGCATCGTTTGGCGAGCGTACCCTGATCAACGAACTGGAAGTAGCCGGAAGCGACGTAAACTCGCCGCAATGGGTTGAGCTGCCGTTCAACTCCAGGATCTTGCTTAATGGCATAGTAGGCATCAACATATTTAAACCCGAACCATAATGTCACAAATATTATCAATAGGGCTGCTGGCTGTATGTGTGCTGTTATTGGTAGCTCATTTTATCGACATAAAAAAATCCAGTTAAAACCATGGCAAATAATTTTTTCGGGATAACAGATACCGGTAAACAAAGGCAAAACAACGAAGATGCCTTTATTGCCGAAAAATCGGGCGATGGTAATTTTATCATAGCCTGTGTGGTTGATGGGGTTGGCGGCTACGCCGGCGGTGAAATAGCTGCCGAAATTGCCCGCGCTACCATCCTGGAGCAATTGCAATTTATTGCAGGCGATATTGTACCACTGCTGGTAAATACGTTCACTATTGCCAATCAACGTATTTACGAGGAAAAAGTACAGAACAAAGACCTTGAAAACATGGCCTGTGTACTTACGCTGGCCGTTGTCGATGTACTCAACAATAAGTTTTACTATGCCCACGTAGGCGATACCCGCCTGTACTTGCTTCGCGATTATTCGCTGATCAAGATCTCGAAAGATCACTCTTTTGTGGGCTTCCTGGAAGACTCCGGCAGGTTGACTGAAGAGGCTGCAATGGATCACCCGAAGCGGAACGAGATCAATAAAGCGCTTGGTTTTGCAGGACAGATCAGCAAAGATCCTGATTTTGTGGAAACAGGTAGTTCGCCCTTTTTGCCGGGCGATATCCTGCTCATTTGCAGCGATGGCTTAACCGATTTGGTTGATAAAAACAAGATCAACGACATTCTTACCGGCAATGATAATCTCCCCGAAAAGGGAAAAAAGTTGATTGACGCAGCCAATAGCCGTGGAGGTAAGGATAATGTGACCGTAGTATTGGTTCATAACGATAAAGAACGCAAACAGCATAGCGCCACCAAACCGGTAGCTGCCGTAAAAACTGCCGAACAGCCGGAAGTTACCCCTGCCCCGGTAAAAAGGCAGGAAGAGCCAGAACCTGCAGTAAAAACAAAAGGAAACGGCGGTACAGTAGCCATACTCACCCTGCTGTGCTTTATTTTTTTAGGCGGATTTATCTGGCAGTTTAAAAAGAATGCAGATCAGGCCGCTGTTCCTAAAAAGACGGATACACTGGTTGCCCGACATATAAAAAATGCAGCAGAGCTTAAGCTTCAGGATACCATCAACAAACTAAAAGGCCATACACTATTGCTTTCGGCGGCTGATTTTCAGCAGCCTATTATATTGAGCGATACGCTGCATATCAATAAGGACAGCCTCTACATTAAAACAAAAGGCGCTATCGTTTTTAAAAAAGATTCCACCTATTCGGGGCCTGCTATTGCGCTGGCTGCTAACTGTAAATATGTGGTGCTGGATAGTGTTGCTTTTGATGGTTTCCCTACGGCTATCGTTACGCACAACGATGCTTTGGTTTTAAAAAATGTGCAGTTCAATAACTGTTTAACGCCGGTACAGGCATCATACCTGTTCCCTAATAAAAAATACATTTCGGGCAGGTTGTTTGGCAGTATGTTCAAAACCGATTCTGTTCCCGTTAAAGCTACCCACTAATAAATGGCCCAGGAAAATCCAAAAATACCCGGCAGGCGAATGGAACGGCTGTTCCTGTTGCTTACAGGCATATTGCTGGCCGTTTTATTTGTAAGGCTGTACAGTGTACTACAGCTTAAGTTTACTGATGTTGATAAACGCCTGAAAGATGGTACCATCGTAAATCTTAACTCGCCCAATACCGCTCAAAACGTAAAGGCCTTACTTAAAAAGGGCTACTATTTTGATGACCCAAGGGATGTGGATTACATTGAATCTGTAATTGCATCACGTAAAGCGGCCGGCGACCTGGTTGATAACACCGGTGAGCTCAACAAACGCAAATACTACGTAAATGCCGATGAGGCTTTTGAAAAAGGCGGCGAAACTTTTAAGAAACGGGTACTTACCTCCCGCACGCTATTGGGCTATACCGGCGATGATTCAACCCGCTTTGAGCAGGAATTGAAAAACCCGCCCGCTTTAGGCGCTCAAACAGATCTTAACCTCGGCGAATACAGCATTAAAGGTACTATACAGCATAAAGGCGAGCCCATACCCGGTGTATTGGTAAAGCTGACCATGATATTGCCACGAGATAGTATTTCTAGCGATGAGGAAACCGGGGCAAAAACATCTTATTCAGAAAATGGATCGGCCTACAAAAAACTTTATGTACTTAACGATCAGAAAAAGAAAGTACTGCAATCATTAACCGCCTTTGCCCGTACTGATGCCGAAGGGCGCTTTGTATTTGCCAAGCTGCCAACCGGTAAAGCATTTTCAGTATTGCCGATGCAGCCGGGCTTTGAGTTTGGCCGCTCGCAGGGTATTGATGAGCTGGATAAAGACGTAACATTTAAATTTAACCAGGCTCCGCATAGTATCAAACTGCTCTCCACCCGCGATTTTAATATCCTGAAAAAGGAAGGTGCCTTTATTGTACGCTACCAGGACGAGTTTAACATGTGGTATTGGATCATAGCCGTTTGCTTTTTTGCCGGCTTTATCATTGTACACCTGTTGCTCAACGCCCGGTACCCCAACGCCGATCAAATCATTTTACCGCTCATCATGATGCTCACCGGCATCTCGCTCCTCACCCTTTTAAGCTTGCAGGATCCGCTGCGTGACAGGTTTCTGGCCAAGGATACACTCATTTATTTGGGCATCGGTATAGCCGGGATTTGTATCATTCAGCTCTTTAACCTGCGTAAGCTTAACCCCGATTCAGGCTTTTACCGCTTACTTATTTTTAAGTGGAACAGGACTGCTGCCAACGGCTGGCCCTGGGCTATCGCAGCCATGGCCATATTATTCTCAACCATTTTGTTTGGTACCGGCCCGGAGGGTAGTGGTGTGAAAGTTAACCTGCTGGGTTTTCAGCCAAGCGAAATTGTAAAATACCTCATCGTTATTTTCCTGGCCGGATTTTTTGCTACGAACGAAAAGTTCATCAGTCAGTATGCCAGTTGGAGCAAGCGCTGGTCGTTTTTTTCATTCGCGCTTATTGCTACTATAATTACCTTATTATTATTCTTGGTTCTGGGCGATTTAGGCCCGGCCATGGTGATCTGTTTCACGTTCATCATCCTGTTCTCGTTTTCGCGGGGCGATTTCCTGTACATGGCGGGCTTTGTGGTGTTGTTTGTACTCACTACCTGGTTCTTTGATAATATCTGGCTTAGCGCGGGTATTACCTTCTTTTCGCTTGGGGGCGTGGTGTTTTTCAGGCGCAGGAGGCTCAGCGAATCGGCCATTATGGCCTTGGTGGTGATCACCGCGTTTTTAACTATCGATAAAATTCCCGGTCTTGATAAAATTATCCCCGGCCCTGTTGAGCGTTTGGTGGAGCGTAAAGCCATCTGGCAGGACGCCTGGAATAACGAAGTATACGGCGGCGACCAGGTAGCTAACGGCCTTTGGGCTATGGCCAGCGGAGGCTTAAGCGGACAAGGCGTAGGGCAAGGCTTTGCCAAAACCATCCCCGAAGCCCATACCGATATGATCCTGCCATCCATCGGCGAAGAATTTGGCTGGGCTGGTATGGCCGCGGTGTTCATCCTGTTTTTGCTGTACCTGCACCGATCCATCATTATAGGCAGGCAAACGGGGATGCCGCTACTGTTTTATCTCAGTGCCGGTATAGGCGTATGTACCTTTGTGCAGTTTTTACTGATAGCTGGCGGCTCTATCGGAGCATTGCCGTTATCTGGCGTTTCCCTGCCTTTTGAAAGTTACGGCGGTTCATCATTGGTGATTAACCTGTTGGCAGCGGGTTTCCTTTTGTCGGTATCATCTGTAAGGGGCACGGCCGTACAAATGGATTACATCACCAAGCAGCAGGATAAAAACCTGGTACCTGCTTTGGCAGCTGCGTTGGCTGGGGTGGTATTGCTGGTGGTCAATGTATCCCGCTACACTACAGATAATAAACAATGGGTTGTAAAACCGGCTTTGGTTGCCGATAAAAGCGGCTTGCGCATGTTTAGCTACAATCCGCGTATAGCCATATTGATGAACAAGTTGCAGGCCGGTACTATCTATGATCGTAACGGACTTATCCTCGCGACCAGCAAACCTGAACTCATCGAAAAACAAAAGAATAAATTAAGCGCCTCCGGCATGTTGCATTATGACCTGGATTCGGCTATGCACAAGCGTTTGGATAGGTTTTACCCATTTGAAGAACAAATGTTTTTCTGGACGGGCGATCAGAACACAGGCGTTTTTAACGGCAGTACCAACGGCTATTTTGCCGAGTATGAACATGCCGCCGAACTCCGCGGGTTTCATATGCCTATCACCAATTACAATGTAAAAGCATCCCGCTACCAGGAAGACAGATTTTTGCCCCGCGGCATGAAAGAAATGACCGTAGCCAAAAAGGATTACAGCGCATTAGCCAACCTGCTAATCAGCGACATTAACGGCCCGGAAGTAAATGCCTTCAAAAATAAAAACCGTGATGTAAAGCTCACCATGGATGCCGATCTGCAAACAAGCATCCAGCAATCTATCGCATCTGATACTTCACTGTATGACAACAGAGTTTCGGTGGTAATAGTTGAATCCAATACCGGCGACGTACTTACCTCTGCACAATATCCGTTGCCACCTGTTCATAACTGGGACCAGCTTACCATGCCGCTTGCCGATCAGAATAAACTGGCAACCTGGCTAACCACTACCGATCTGGGCTTTACCTATGCCAGTCAGCCGGGCTCAACAGCTAAGGTTCTAACAGCGATGTCGGCATTCAATAAATTAGGAATAGCCGCCGCCGAAGTACAATATCATGTAAGTACTGAGGAGCGGATCCGTACCAAAGGCATCGAGCCGGACGAAACCGGGATGATCACCATGGAGCGGGCTATTGCCAAATCAAACAACGTATATTTTATTAAGCTGGCTAACCAGGAACATCTTGAAGAATATATGGCTACGCTGTATCTAAAAACCGGCATGTTTTTACACGGCGTAGGAGGTTACTATTATAACAAACCGGTATTGAATGTTACCCAGGAAGATAAGTGGCGTGCCCTATGGCGTAAAACCGAGTTTAATACCAAACCAAGGTATGATCCTAATAATATCCATAAAACAAGGGCAAAAGGTATTTCGGGCATGGCCTGGGGACAGGGCGAATTGATCGCCACCCCAGCGGCTGTTGCAAGGCTGGTATCCGGCGTAGCCAATAGTGGTGTATTGATGCCTAACAGGTATGCACTAAAAATTGCCGACTCGACAGTGGCGGTCAAAAGCGGTATCAAACTGGCAGATGATCCTCGCTACGCGGCCTTATTAAAACAATACATGATTGAGCAAAGTGCGCCTAAAACACCTATATTAGGGATAAAGGTAGCCGGTAAAACAGGTACGCCTGAACGTATTGTCAGGAACCAGAGCGTTAACGACGGCTGGTATGTTTTCTTTGCACCAAAAGAAAAGGGCAGTGGTTATATAGTGACATGTATCCGGGTTGAGTCTACCCGCGGATCGTCAGATGCGGTGCACCTGGCAGGTAACCACGTCATCCCGTTCCTGTTAAAGAAGGGCTATATTAAAAGCATGGAAACGGAAACCACTACCGAAGAATAGTGTTTAAGCAGAAAGGAAAGAGCAAATGGCATTTAGTTTATTTAAGAGAAGCGGCGAAAAACAACCCTGGGATGTAAAAAGCTTGCGTGAAGCAATACTACGTTTCATTAAAGAGTCGTTGCAAAAGATAGAGGGTGGCGAAGGCGGCCACATCAAAGAGTTGAAGCTTTTTATAGCCTCCGACGCTGATGATAAGTCTATTTACGAAGGCGCAGTTTATGTGCACGATAAACAGCTATTCAAAAACGAGGTGCAAAAAATAGCCGACGATTTTGCCATTAACTTACCTTCGGATTGGACACTTGATGTTGAATTTACGGAGCAGTTCCCGGCGGATGCCAGAAGAATGCACGACCTGGATGTAGCTTTTGTTATGAACACCCGTAAGCAGGTTGCCCATAACGCAGCCTCTTTTACGGCCTATTTACGGATTCTGAGCGGTGAGGCTGAAAAGGAAGAATACCTGATTAAAGCAACCGATCCCAAGCTCAACATTGGCCGGGACAAGAAGGCCGTTACTGAAAATGGCTCATTCAGGCTTAATCAATTGGTTTTTCCGGGAGACAGCAGCGATGAAAGCAATAAATACATCAGCAGGCAGCATGCCCATATTGAATGGGATGCAGAAAGTGAACGTTTTATGATCTTCGCTGATGAAGGAGGAGTGCCCCCACGCAACAAAACCAAGATCCACATAGCTGCAGATGGCAAAATGATCAAACTTAATTCCACCCAGA
This sequence comes from Mucilaginibacter sp. A5337, assembly GCF_059690695.1. Taxonomy (NCBI): domain Bacteria; kingdom Pseudomonadati; phylum Bacteroidota; class Sphingobacteriia; order Sphingobacteriales; family Sphingobacteriaceae; genus Mucilaginibacter; species Mucilaginibacter sp. A5337. The sequence continues at coordinate 766,991 of NZ_JCAWEC010000001.1, forward strand.
TAGGTCACCCTTTAAATGAAGGCGACCAGGTGATATTGGGGGAATCGGCGGTGTTTTTGTATAGTACGGTGGCAGAGCGTTAACCGTATTGTCATTTCGATAGAGCAGGGTGAGGAGAGAGCGGCGGAGCGAAAGAGAAATCTTATACGCCCTCCAAATTCAATCTGCATAGCCCGCTTACTTGTTGTATAAGATTTCTCCCCGTTCCTCGTTCGAATTGACGATTTTCTTTTGATTAAAAATATCTACATTTAAAAACATGTGGAATCATAATTACTACGTTTATATCACTACCAATCCCGGTAAAACTGTACTATACATAAGAGTAACAAACGACATAAGCGTGTGTGTTATGCAGCATCTCGAAAATAAGGGTACTATCAAATCATTTACAGGTAAATACTATTGTTATCATTTAGTTTATTACGAACACTTTACTAACATTGAACGTGCCATAGCCAGAGAGAAAGAAATAAAAAAATGGCGTAGAGAAAAGAAAAACGCACTAACAGAGACAACTAATCCTGGCTGGAAATTTTTAAATGATAGTGTTATTGGATAATAAACACACGATGTCATTTCGACCGTAGGGAGAAATCTATACAGCATGCATTGAACTATGCAAGTCGAATTTGCAGGGAGTATAAGATTTCTCTTTCGCCCCAACGCACTTTCCTTCCCTTTGCTCAATCGAAATGACATCTTTTTTATTTTGTCATTTCGATCGCAGGGAGAAATCTTATACAGCATGCCAATGAACTATACAGATCGAATTTGCAAGGCGTATAAGATTTCTCTTTCGCCCACACGCTCTTGGCTATACCCTGCTCCTTCGAAATGACAATAAGGAGGGTACAATAGCTTTTTTACGACCCTATCGCCTTCCTGTAATTCCTTAGTGCCCTGATGATCGACATTACAATTTCATGCTGCCCTTCGTCTGAGTTCAGGTACTCCTCCTCTTCCGGGTTATTGATAAAACCGGTTTCGATCAATACGGCAGGCATAGCGCTGTGGGCCAGCACCAGTACCCCCTGCTCTTTAACGCCGTTACTCTCACGGCCATCTACCCCGGTGAACTCATCATCGAGCAGATCGCCGAAACGGATACTTTGCTTGCGATATTTTTGGATATAAGCATTCAGTACGATCAGGTTTGAAGGATCACTTTCATCATAACTTTCATAGTTCTGCTTATAATCCTTCTCCTGAAAAATTGAAGCATTTTCACGCACGGCCTCTTCCTGTTCCTTAAGGCGGTGGAAACCATATACCAGCAGCAACACCCCTTTTTGTTTATGTGCACGGGCGGCAGTGCCCTCAGGCGATGAGTTGCAGTGAATAGATATAAACAGGTTACCATGATTTTGATTGGCAATAGCCGAGCGCTGGTTTAGCGGAATAAAAGTATCATCGGTACGGGTAAGGATGGATTTAACATCGGTAATAGCCGTATCAAGCGCGGCCTTAAGCTTCAGGGCTATAGACAATGTTACATTTTTCTCAAACGAATGTGAGCCGCGCGCACCTGCATCTTTACCTCCGTGTCCGGCATCAATGATAACTGTTTTAAACTTAAAGGTAGTAACAGCCGGGATAGTATCTTTTTGCTGCGCGAATGAATTTTGAAACCAGAATACCAGGATAATCATCCCTAAGAAAGCGATGTATCTCATTTCTTCACCGCCTTTTTACTGCACTTAGGGCATAAGCCATGAGCATACAAAGTAAAGCCATGTGGTTCAAAACCTGCAGGCAGGTTTATAGCAGGCAGGTTCATATCATTAAGGCAATATACATTTTTGCACTGCGTGCAATTGAAATGCAAATGCTCGTCATGATGGTCGTGCTCGTTACAGTTTGATGAGCACAGCGCATAATTTGCCGTACCGTTCAGATCAAAAACCTTATGGATAATGCCTTTTTCTTCAAAAGCGTTGAGAATACGATAAAGGGTAACCCTGTCGATATCATGCATCAGGCTCTCCAGATCGGGCTGTGATGTAGCCGTATGTCTGGATGACATCATTGATAAAACCCGTAATCTTGGCGCAGTTTTTTTTAGGTGATGCTTATCAAGCAGGTGCTCAAAATGATGTATATCCCGGGTTTGTGTCATGTATTAATCAGGTAATAATTATAAGGCCGCTAATTTAATAATGGTACGTATAATATGAGCTGTTAGTTGCCGTCTTTTATAACGGTATTTTTTATTGGCTTAGTATGATGGTCCGGCACCCCACTGTTATGCTTTTCATGATTACAGGCAGGACTTAAAAAGCAATTAAACAGCAAAAATTTGTAAAAGAATTTCCTGTGGCGCTTATCCATTATTCAACTTTTTAAGTTTATATGTTTTATGATCATGATTGCAGGCACCGGTATACTTGTAGTTTACATAATGCGCGGCAGCTATCAGCAACCCACCAAAAGGGACTATCATAGCCTCGGTTTTTCCTGTTGTCGCGAACGCATGCCCGCCCATAATGATAGCAAAACCCAATACCAGCATCATTAACGGTACCAACCGATGATGGGTACGTTTATAGGATAAGCCAATAGAATAAATACCTATAGCCAGTGCAAAAATGATCATCCCCCACTCTACCCAGGCATTGGCTAAAAAACCAAGACCAACCAGCGGCAAACTGGTAAACAACAAAGGCACTACTGCACAGTGAACGGCACAAAGCGTTGAAGCGGTAATACCTATATTATCCAGCCTGGGCGAAAGCTTTTGAAAATCCATGATGCAAATATAAATAAGTTAATGCAACTATATTGCATTTGTTTTTATTATGCATATTTGCGCGTATTAAATTAACAAACACCTGACAATTACTTAATATTAATCAGCAAACCGTATTTTTGCGGGCTTACATAAAAAAAATACAGATTGAATTTATCGTCTATCTATCATATAAAACAACTCTGGCAAAACGCCTACAATACAAGAGCCAGCCGACTTAAGCTACTGAGTGCTACTATTGTTATAGTACTCATCATTAACCTGCTACCATCATTTTTCAAGCACATAGAAAACAGAACAGACGGCGTTGTACTTAACGATTGGATATTGGCTCATTTGCCATCTTACGATCTTTCGGTTCCGATCTTTATACTTATCTGGAGTATGGGCCTGCTCATGATGTGGCGTGGATTGTATAATCCAAAGGTATGTATCAGCTATATCTGGACACTGAATTTAGTATGTATAGCCCGCTTTGTTACCATAAGCCTGGTTAAACTTAATCCACCGGTTGGCCTTGTGCCGCTTATTGACCCAAGTACCAGCGTTTTTTACGGGCATACATTTATTACTAAAGACCTGTTTTTTTCGGGGCATACGGCAACCATGGTGTTGGTTTATCTGCATTTGCAAAAACGTACAGACAAAATAATAGCTTTAATTGCCGCACTGTTGCTGGTGATAATGCTGCTGATACAGCACATCCACTATACCATTGATGTATTGGCTGCCCCCGTTATTGTGTATGGGTGTTGGAGATTGGTGAAATGGCTGCGATTGGAATAGTCTTATTCCCACCCATCTACCAAATGCATGCTATCCTTTAAATCGTTATATAGCTTTTTAAATACCGGGAACATCTTGCTATAAACTTCATGATTTTTAGTATCAGGTTCGATAAAGTCCTGTTGTTCAACCCTGGTGAGCATGTCATAACTTTCGGGATGCAATACCCGCGCAGCGAGATAAATAGCACCCAGCGCTGATGAATCTTCAGACTGGAGCACGGCAAGCCTTTTCCCGGTAATATCGGCCAGCACTTGAGTCCATACAGCCGAACTGGTAAAACCTCCACTGATGTTCACCTGCACAATCTCTCCCGAAGCATCTTCCAATGTTTTAAGCACATCGTTCAGCGCAAAGCAAATTCCTTCAAGCCCCGCACGTAAAAAGTGTGAACGTGTATGTACCGGTTTTATATTAAAAAATGTGCCGCAGGTTTTGGTGTCCCAAAGTGGTGCACGTTCGCCGTACAAGTATGGTAAAAATATCAGCCCGTTGCTTCCGGCAGGTACGGATGCTATTTCATCAAATAAAGCATCATAATCTGAGGTTGTAAGGTTGTCCTTTTGCAAAAAGTTTTTGAGCAACCAGTTTACCGCTATACCACCATTGTTTACTGCTCCGCCGCAAACATAAGTTTGCTCATCGAGCAGGTAATTAAAAACCATCGCATCGAAATTGTAAACCGGCTTCGGACTGGTAATGCGTACTGCGCCGCTGGTGCCGATGGTAAGTGCTGCCACATCAGGGCCGGTAGTGTGACTGCCTAAATTAGCGCAAGCGCCGTCACTCGCTCCCATTACAAACGGTGTCTTGGCATTAATACCGGTTAACGAAACAACTTCCGGCTTGATGTCATTACGATAATAAGTTGTATTAACCGGGGTAGATAACTTTGAGGTTGTAATGCCGGTTACGGTCATAGCCTCTTCATTCCATTCTTTTTTAACAATATCAAACAGTCCGGTTGCAGAGGCAATAGAATAATCCACCTCAAAAACACCAAAAAGTTTGAACCAGATAAACTCTTTTATCGAAATAAATTTGTGCGCCGCGTCAAAAACTTCAGCCCGGTTAGCGCGCAGCCAAAGCAATTTATTTAAAGGCGACATGGCGTGAATAGCGGTACCGCAATTATGATATAACGATGCGCCCTGCCCTGTTTTTCTTAAAGCCTGCGCAATGTTCTCGCTCCGGGCATCAGCCCAGGTTATCATAGGCAGCAATGCTTCTCCATTTTCATCAACCGGAATAATGCTGTGCATAGCGCTACTCAGGCTTACGGCCTGCGGAACTGCCCCCAATTTTCCGATAATACCTGCAAGGCATTTTACAAAAGCATCCCAGATCAACAAAGGATCCTGTTCGCTGTAGCCAGGTTCGGGACTGTTAATCGGGTAATGATTGGATACTGTGCCCAGGGGTTCGCCCGTTAAACTTATAGCTACGGCCTTAGTACTGCCGGTACCAATATCAATCCCTAAAATATATGCCTGCATGGTGATGTATTTGACGCCAAAATAATAAACAGAACCGGGATTTGGGTGGATTTGCCGGATTATGGGATTTCTTTAACAGTTTGATATCAAACCACGCGATGAAATCCTGTCCATCCCATTAATCCTTCAAATCCTGGTTCAGACAGTTAATGGTCACATCCATGACAGCAAAGGACAGTTCCGGCATTTATATTATCTACATTAGCCTTACCAATATAAACCAATTAGAGAATATGCAAATAATTTTAGGAGTCATCTTTCATTTTATCGGTGGCTTTGCTTCGGGGAGCTTTTACATCCCCTACAAAAAAATAAAAGGCTGGGCCTGGGAAAGCTACTGGATAGTAGGTGGTTTTTTTTCATGGCTCATAGTACCGCCACTCGCAGCGTGGCTAACCATACCGGGCTTTGCCGATATTATAAGCCATACAGATACAGCAACCCTTGGCTGGACATACCTTATGGGTTTGTTATGGGGAATTGGTGGTTTAACCTATGGCTTAGGGGTACGCTATTTAGGTGTATCATTAGGAAGCACTATTATACTTGGACTATGTTCGGTTTTTGGGTCGATAATACCATCGGTGTATTATGATTTTTTTCCAAAGGAAGGGAAAGACACTTTTACGCTGATGCTGCATACCCAATGGGGACAGGCAGTTTTATTAGGCATTTTGCTCTGCGTTGTAGGTATTATCATATGCGGTAAAGCCGGCACAATGAAAGAAAAAGAGCTATCGGCAGATAAAACTATAGCCCAGGAAAACAAAGATTACCGCTTTGGTTTGGGTATAGTGGTGGCTATAGTATCCGGCATATTGAGCGCATGCTTCAACTTCGGTATCGAGGCCGGTAAAACCATGGCCGATACGGCCAATCATGCATGGCAGGCAGGCCATCCGGGACAGGGTAATTTTCTGTACGCCAACAATGTAACCTATATCATTATACTTTGGGGAGGCCTAACAACCAACTTTATATGGTGTATGATATTGAACGCCCGTAACAAAACGTTTGATAATTATACCGATAAAAAAACGCCATTACTTAAAAACTACCTGTTTGCAGCGTTGGCGGGTACAACGTGGTTTTTACAGTTCTTTTTTTATGGTATGGGCGAAAGCAAAATGGGTAACGGCGCAAGCTCGTGGATCCTGCACATGGCTTTCATTATCCTGATAGCCAATACATGGGGCCTGGTGCTTAAAGAGTGGAAAGGTGTAAGTAAAAAAGCATTCGCAACGGTAATAGCCGGTATAGCAGTCATTATACTATCGGTGCTTGTTGTGGGATATGGAAACTCAATTAAATAATAAAAAAAATAAAATTCACTAAGTCAATAACTCGCTAATTCACTAATTGAAAAATATGTCATCGAAAACAACTGAATTTAAACATGTAAGCTATTTGTGGGATGAAGCAAAAGCCGCCGAACTGGAAGGCGATGAAGTAGCCCTGCTTATATACCGCTCCAACCTTCTGGGTGCCGATTTGCGCCTTACCAACTATGGAGGTGGTAACACATCGTGCAAGCTTAACAGTAAGGATCCTTTAACCGGCAATGACGTTGAAGTAATGTGGATCAAAGGATCGGGCGGTGATATTGGGACCCTGAAAAAAAGCGGGTTAGCTGCCTTGTACGTTGATCGTTTGCGCAGCCTTAAAAACATCTATCGCGGTGTTGAATTTGAGGATGAAATGGTTGAGTTGTTTAATCATTGCATCTACGATCTTAACTCAAAAGCACCATCTATTGATACCCCGCTTCACGGTTTTCTGCCATTCAAACACATCGATCACCTGCACCCTGATGCTGCTATCGCCATCGCGGCAGCAAAAGACGGTAAAAAAATAACCCAGGAACTTTTTAATGGTACCATTGGTTGGGTTGAATGGAAAAAACCAGGCTTTGAGCTCGGTCTTCAGCTGAAACAATGTTTAGATGAAAATCCTGGTATCCGCGGCATCATGCTGGGCTCACATGGTTTATTTACCTGGGGCGATACTGCTTATGAAAGCTATATGAACACGCTTGAAGTTATTGAGCGTTGTGCCGAATACCTGGAAGAAAACTATGGCAAAAAAGGACCTGTTTTTGGCGGACAAAAAGTTGAAAGCTTGGACGAGGCCGACCGTAAAAAACAAGCTGCTGCACTTGCACCGGTATTACGGGGCTTTTGCTCAAGCTACAGGCACATGGTAGGCCACTTTACCGATGACGCCCGCGTATTAGAATTCATCAACTCCAATGATCTTGACCGTTTGGCACCATTGGGTACCAGCTGCCCTGACCACTTCCTGCGTACTAAGATCAGTCCGCTGGTGCTTGACCTTGCACCGGGTGAAGACTTGAGCGATGTTACTGCATTGAAAGCGCGTTTGGCCCCTGCATTTGAGGCCTACCGCCAAATGTATACCGATTATTACAACACCTGTAAACACGATAACAGTCCGGCTATCAGGGATACCAACCCGGTAATTATACTGTATCCGGGCGTGGGCTTATTCTCTTTCTCAAAAGATAAACAAACCGCCCGTGTTGCTGCAGAGTTTTATACAAACGCTATCAATGTAATGAAGGGTGCCGAGGCTATCTCTGAATATACTTCGTTGCCACGCCAGGAAGCTTTTGATATTGAGTATTGGTTGCTGGAAGAAGCTAAATTACAGCGTATGCCTAAGCCAAAAGCACTGTCAGGTAAAATCGCCCTGATCACAGGCAGCGCAGGCGGTATAGGTAAAGCTATCGCCAAAAAATTTGTTGACGAGGGCGCTGTGGTTATCTTAAATGATATGAATGCAGAACGTTTGGAAGGTGCCGGCGAAGAGTTCAAAAAACAATATGGCAGGGATTCGTACACAACGGCCGTACTTGACGTAACCAATGCCAGACAGATAAACGAAGCGCTTGAAGTTGCGGCCTTAGCTTTTGGCGGTGTGGATATCGTGGTGAACAATGCCGGTTTATCTATCTCTAAATCAATTGCCGACCATACCGAGAAAGATTGGGATTTATTGTATGATGTATTGGTTAAAGGCCAGTTCTTCATTACCCAGGCAGCTGTAGCTGTGATGAAAAAACAAGACATCGGCGGCGATATCATTAACATTGTAAGCAAAAACGCCTTGGTTAGCGGACCAAACAATGCGGGCTATGGCTCAGCAAAATCGGCCCAGTTACATCTGAGCAGGTTAAACGCTGCCGAACTTGGTACCGATAAAATCCGCGTGAACGTAGTTAACCCGGATGCAGTGATCAGCGACAGCAACATTTGGGCCGGCGGATGGGCCGAAGGTCGCGCTAAAGCTTATGGCGTTACTGTTGAAGAACTGCCGGCTTACTATGCCAAACGTACTTTATTGAACGAGGTAATTTTACCTGCCGATATTGCTAACGCATGTTTCGCTTTTACAGGCGGTCTGCTCAACAAATCAACCGGTAACGTGTTAAATGTTGATGGCGGTGTGGCGATGGCGTTTGTGAGGTAGTTTGTAGTTGATGGATCATGGTTCATGGTCTTAGATATTAAAAGAAAGTAAAAAGCATGGGGTAGTGCGATTCCCTCCCTTGGGAGGGTATAGGGAGGGGTTTCTTCGATAAGCTTAATCGTTAAGCAAGACGTATAAACCCCTCCCTGCCACCGCGCAATCCATCTGCACCCCTCCCAAGGGAGGGAATAAAATTCACATAGCCAGTTCAAGCGTGGGCATCTGAACTTGCTCATATAATCATAACCAATACCAATTATGCAGTTAGAAAAATATAAAATTGATGAAGCCAATCATCAGCAGCAGAAAGATCATCAGCGCAGGTTTGATTTTGTTGCCGGTGATGTAAAAAACCTGGATGCTATCCTGCAAAAACTGATTGATTTTAATATTGCCATACCAAGCTGGGCTTTGGGCACCGGCGGTACGCGTTTCGGCAGGTTTTCGGGTGGCGGTGAGCCACGCAGCCTGGAAGAAAAAATTGAAGATGTGGGCCTGATCCATGCGCTTAACCGCAGCAGCAATTCCATATCACTGCACATCCCATGGGATATCCCATCCAACGCTTCGGCTATAAAAGCGCATGCAGCACAATTGGGTTTGCATTTTGACGCTGTAAACTCTAATACTTTTCAGGATCAGCCCAATCAGGAATACAGCTACAAATTTGGCTCATTACACCATGTAGATAAAGCAGTACGCAAACAGGCTGTAGTCCACAATATTGAGGTTATTAAATACGGCGTTGAGCTTGATTCAAAGGCTTTGTCTGTTTGGCTGTCGGACGGATCAAACTTCCCGGGGCAATTGAATATGCGCGGCGCTTTTGAGCGTACTTTGGAAAGCTTACAGGAAATTTATGAAGCCTTACCCGACGACTGGAAAGTTTGGGTGGAGTATAAACCTTACGAGCCAAACTTTTATTCAACCACCATTGGAGATTGGGGCCAATCATACCTGCTGTCATCTAAATTAGGGCAAAAAGCTCAAACACTGGTTGACCTTGGTCACCATTTACAGGGTGCCAATATTGAACAGATAGTTTCATTACTGCTGATGGAAGGCAAGCTGGCCGGTTTCCACTTTAACGATTCAAAATACGGCGACGACGACCTTACCGTTGGCAGCATCAATCCATATCAACTGTTCCTGATATTTAACGAACTGGTTGAAGGTATGGATGCCCGCGGCATGACACATGCAACCTCTATCGGTTGGATGATCGATGCATCGCATAATATAAAAGACCCTATTGAGGATTTAATTCAATCTGTAGAGGCCATTAAGATAGCCTACGCACAAGCACTTTTAGTTGATACCCCAGCATTGGTACAGGCACAACAAGATAATGATGTGGTGCTTGCACAAGAAATTTTGCAGCAAGCTTACCGTACCGACGTTCGCCCGTTATTGGCCGAAGCACGTTTAAGGGCAGGCGGAGCATTGAACCCATTAGCTGTTTACAGGCAACAAAGCATCAGGGAACAGCTAATTGGCGAACGAGGAGCAAAAGCAGTATCAACCGGATTGTAAGCCTATGGAGCCGATACCCGTTATAGCCGTTTTTGATGTGGGTAAAACCAATAAGAAACTGTTCCTGTTTGATGAAAACTACAAGATAGTTTTTGAACGGACAGCCCGTTTTTTGGAAACCCACGATGAGGATGGCGACGCATGTGAAAACCTCGACAGCCTCAGGCTATCGGTGTTTGACAGTCTGCGCGAAATTTTCAAGCATAAGGAGTTCGACCTTAAGGCGGTCAATTTTTCAACATACGGCGCCAGCTTTGTTTATGTTGACGAATACGGCCAACCGCTTACCCCGCTGTATAATTATCTGAAACCATATCCGCCTGAACTGGGCAGGCAGTTTTATGAAAACTATGGCGATGAAGCCAGGTTTGCGCTGGAAACTGCTTCGCCCGTTCTGGGCAATCTTAATTCGGGATTACAACTTTACAGGCTAAAATACGAGCAGCCCGAAGTATTTAAACGGGTAAAGTACGCCCTGCATTTACCGCAATACATGAGCTACCTCATCAGCGGACAAATGGTGAGCGATTTAACCAGCATTGGTTGCCACACTGCTCTTTGGGACTTTGGTAAAAACACCTACCACAACTGGCTCAGCGACGAAGGGATCCTGCCTAAAATGGCGCCTCTTCACCCAGCAGACAGTGTGCTTACTGCCGAGTTTCCGGGCAGCACTTACAAGGTTGGTATCGGGCTGCATGATAGTTCGGCGGCACTTATCCCTTATCTTGTAAGCTTTAATATGCCCTTTGTGCTCATCTCCACAGGTACATGGTCTATCAGCCTAAATCCATTCAACCAAACGCCGCTTACTGCCGATGAGCTCAAGCAAGATTGTCTTAATTATCTGCAATATAAAGGCAGCCCGGTAAAGGCATCGCGCTTGTTTACCGGCTATGAATATGAGCAGCAGGTAAAAAGGATAGCCGCTCATTTTAAGCAAGACGAGATCAGGTACCGTACCATAAACTATGATCCTGCTATAGCAGCACGATTAAATAATCAACCTGCGTTGCAGGCAACTGAAAATAGCGGACAGTTACAGAAATCGGCATTTGAACAACGCGATTTAAACAGTTTTGCCGATGATGTTGAAGCTTATCATCAACTCATGATTGATATTGTTGCCCAGCAAACCATATCCACCAATTATGTTTTAAATGGCTGCAAGGTAAAACGCATTTTCGTTGACGGCGGTTTTAGTAAAAACAGTGTTTTCATGCATTTACTTGCGCTTGCGTTTCCGCATTTGGAAGTGTACGCTGCATCAATGGCGCAAGCCACTGCTGTTGGTACCGCCCTTGCCATTCATCATGCATGGAATACCAAAACATTGCCGCATGATCTGATTGAGCTTAAGTATTATTCGGGAGTGCAGAGCGAGGTTGTATAGCCGTATTTCGGTAAAAACCAATGTCATTTCGACGAACGGCGAGGGGCTAAAGGTTAGGGTGAGGAGAAATCTTCTACACTATACGTAGACGCTTAGCCTGGTGTAGAAGATTTCTCTTTCGCTCCCTCTCTCAGCCCGCCGTTGCTCATCGAAATGACATTTCTTTATAAGCCACTCATTTAAAAATCCGGTTATCAGCCGGATTTTTTTATTTTAGGGCAACCAATTAACCACCCGCTTCATGAAAAGATTATCCATCTTTCTTTTATTGCTCAATTTTGTAGTCGTTGCCGATGCACAACAAACCAAGCGCAAAAAAGCCATCATTGTGCTTACTTATGATGATGGTATCAATTCGCAATTGAACATCGCTATTCCGCAGCTTGATTCGGCACACTTAACAGCAACTTTCTTTTTGATGGGCAACATGACCGAAGCTACTTTGCCCCGCTGGCGCGAAGTTGGTAAAAAGGGCTATGAACTGGCCAACCATACTTTGTATCATCCTTGCCTGCTCACCAATGTAAAAGCCAACCCGGCCAATAATTCGGCTATTTATACACCCTATATGATGCTGCGCGAGATCAATGAAATGAACACCCTGCTTTTTGCTGTAGATGGAAAAACGGGCAGCCGCACCTATGCCTACCCATGTACCGAGGTTGAGGTTGGAGGCGTGAATTATGTTGACACCCTGCGTAAAGCCGGCCTTGCAAAATACGCCCGTATAGGCGGCGGTCCAGATGCTGTGATCACCAATTTTAAAAACCTCGACCCTTTAAAAGTGCCTTCATGGGGCGTGTCAGGCAACCCGGTAACTGGTGAAGCCCTGATAGATTTTGTTAAGAAAGTGCAGCAAAGCGGAGGCCTCGGCATTTTTATGTTTCACGGCGTAGGCGGCGATTACCTGATCACTCCTGCCGATGCACACCGGCAATTACTTAAATACTTAAGTCAACATCGAAACGAGATTGAAGTAACAACCTTTATGAAGGCGATGGACGAAGTTATGGCAGCTAAATAATTACGCTATCAGGTTAACGATGCCTGCAATAACAGCTTCATCTTTAATGATCCGTTCATGACCGCGACCTTCATACACTTTAGTTTCAATCTCGGGATGAGCTGTAAGGACAGCGTTAAGGAAGGGGAAGGGCGCAACTTTATCCTCCGGATCATAGGCTAACCAGTGCCGGGAAATTGAACCTGCGGGATATAAGTTATTGAGGGTAAAACCAGAAGCGTTCATCTCAAATTTCTCCTCAAAGTCTGCAAAAAACTTATCCTGCGCAACCTGGGCTACATCGGCCGCGTTCAGGCTGGCTATAAAATTTTCCTTTAGATTGGTTAGCGGGGCAATACTGATAAACAAAGCAGGTTTAATTCCGGTTTCTTTAATTGCCATAGCGTTAGCCATACCACCCAACGAATGCCCAATAATTACATCCGGCGCACCATAGGTTTTGATCACCGCTTCAGCTGCTTTGGCAAACAGCAGCAGGTTTGACAGCTCACCTTCCGAGCTTCCGTTGCCAGGCGTATCAAAGGCTATTACCTGCACACCATCAATGTTTTTTAAAGCGGCGATAAGTTCTGCAAAATCAGCAGCTTTTGAGCCCCAGCCATGGGTGATCATGATCTTGCGGCTGCCTTCGCCCCAGATAAATCCGTTAAATTTTAAAGCCGATTTGGCAAAGTGAGGATCATCAACTTCAAGCGTAAATTGGTGAGCTTCATCAAGCAATTGCTGTTGCTGCAAACGCACCGGCATTTTAGGCGAATAACAAATGAGCTGCCAGAGTAAGCTGTTCATATCAGGCGCCTCGGCACCTTCAAGGGATTTTACCTGGTTAAATACCGTTTTAAATTTTTTCATAAAGGAGGGCAGAGTGCTTCGCAAGTTAAGTAATAATCTATAAAAATATACCGAAAGGTATTTTATTTACATTGCCGGGACGAAAAAAACTCTTTTATTGTCACCCGGCCTATTCCAGAGGTGATGAGCAGATCAAAATCGACAACAAATAAAAACCATGTCATTGCGTAGTGTGGCAATCTCGTAACCAATGCATCTCCGATCTGAATAGCTACGAGATTGCTTCGTCGTCCCTCCTCGCAATGACATAGTTTTTTACGCTAACATTCCCAGTGATCCCTTATCTTGCCTACTCCTCCCCTTTCAGCACCTTCAGCGAATAAAAACTATCCCGCCAGTAAATGCCACCCCGTGCAACAGTAATAACGGATGCTTTTAAAAAATGCCATGCCAAAAAGAACGCTGAAAATGGGATCATAAATGCATACCACCACTTATTGGGCGGTACTATCACCATATAAATCATATGGAATACCAGCATAATCCCGGCCATGATCCGGATTGTTGTATCGCCAAAAATGAACATCAGCGGCATTGGTAAAGCCACAGTTAAAAGCATATGAATTACATTGAAAATGGCTTGCGCCAGGTTATAATTAGCTATAGAGAATGAGTTTTTCTGAACGCCACGCCCAAGTTCGCCAAGGTTTTTATACCATTCCAGACAAACAGCTCCTTTACCGGCTAAAACATCCTGCCTGAAACCTTCCCGCTTCATGATCCGGCCGAGTTGCAGGTCATCATCCGGACGGAGTTTGATACGCCGGTGAGTGCCAAATTTTTCGTACGCGGTACGTCTAACCAAATTGAAAGCCCCTATACCCGATGATGCTTTTGATTTGGGATTTTTGGCTTCCCATGGCTTCATATCCACCATAAGCATAATGCTGAGGGTTGCAAACACGCTGTTTAAAATGGCAGACCGGGATATGAGTTCTGGTAATATGGTTAAATGATCTAACTGCTGTTTAACTGCGTAGCCGACTGCCTTGTTGATAGCATCGGGATGAAAAACGATATCGGCATCGGCAAAAAGAACCCATTCTTCGGTAGTGCTCAGATACCCCTGGTACAAGGCATTGTTTTTACCCAGCCAGCCGTTGGGTAAAGTATTTATGGTAGTCACCTGAAGTTTTGGATAGCGTAAGCTAAAATCTTTCAGGATATCAGCAGTACGGTCGGTTGAGCGATCATTCACAACAATAACCCGATGGTTGCTATAATCGATATGACAAACGCTTTGCAGGGCTTTTTCAAGATCTTCTTCCTCGTTGCGGACTGGTATAATAATAGCCAGGGGCGGCGGATCATTCATCAGCGGTTGCCGGCTTACCTGCTTAATTTGCTTAAAACCCCAAAGCAGGTAAAGGTTGAGTGCCAGGGTTGTTACAAACAGTATCACACTGTACCAGAATAGTATCATGATAAATAGGTTTGGATAAAGGTGAGTAAAAATCAGGAAATAATAACAGCAAAAAATGGCATATTGCATTACCAATTTCTAACACCTTATGGAAAATATCAGCCGCAAAAAGTTTATTGCTTCGGCCGCACTGGCTGCCGCCGGTTTGCCTTTTGGATTAAGTGCTTTGGCTAATCAGCCGGCATCATACCCCGATAATACTTCCAGCAACCTATCCGCAAATGAAAAAATAAAAGTGAGCATATTTTCCAAACATATGCACTGGCTTAACTATGCTGATATGGCTGTATTAACAGCCCAGTTGGGTTTTGATGGCATTGACCTTACCGTACGGCCAGACGGACACGTATTGCCTGAACGTGTTGCCGATGACTTGCCCAAGGCCGTTGAAGCCATTGAAAAGGCCGGCCTTAAGGTTTACACCATAGTAACAAACATCAAAACTGCTAATGAAAAAGATACGGAACCTATCCTGAAAACCGCATCGGCATTGGGCATAAAATATTACCGCACTGCCTGGTTTAATTACGATAAGGCCCTCAGCGTACCGATGAACATTAAAGCCATCAATAAACAACTGGCCGATCTTGCTAAACTCAACAAAAAACATGGTATGCATGGTGGTTATCAAAACCATTCGGGCGATTTGTTTGGTGCATCGCAATGGGATTTATGGATGAGCCTTGAGGGACTTGACCCGAATTATATTGGTTGCCAGTACGATGTAAGGCATGCCACCACCGAAGGTGCCGACACCTGGCCTGTTACACTCGATCTGCTGAAAGCCTATTCCAAAACTATTAACATAAAAGATTTTTACTGGGAAAAGAAAGGCGACAAGTGGCAGGTAAAAAGTATACCCTTAGGTGAAGGAATGGTTGATTTTAAAAAGTACTTCGGCCTGTTAAAACAATACCATATCAATAGCCCCATGAGCCTGCACTGCGAATATCCCTTAGGCGGTGCAGAAGATGGTACACGCAAGCTTACTATCAGTAAGGAGGAGTTTTCGGCTGCTTTGAAAACAGATTTGACGAAGTTGAGAGGCTGGCTGGCGGAGTATGATCTGTAGATCCTAATTTTTCACTCTTCAGCCCTTTTATTCTTGCTCTCGTTTGCAACCTACCGTGTACCCACATCTTTTAATTATTATATGATTATGAATTAAAAGAAGATGTCATTTCGACGAACCTGTTGGGGGAACGTGTGGATGTGGTGAGGAGAAATCTTATACATCCAGCTCTAAACTATGCAAAACGACTTTACAGGGCGTATAAGATTTCTCTTTCGCCCCGGCGCCCAGCCCCCATCTGCTCTTTCGAAATGACATTTTTATTTAAAACTTATGGGTACACGGTAGGTTACAAAACGAGCGATGAACTTGGGCTTGCGTTTATAACACAACTGGTGATACAATCGCCAAACCATATTAAGCGCTCGTTACAAACGAGCGCAAGTTTGCGATTACCGCGCTACGTTCGCAATGACATTTTTTTTATTGCGACAGGCAGGTTAACCGCCAATTTTTCCTTCCCCTAAAACTTGTTTTATAACAAATTTGTTACTATATTTAGTAATAGCATCCCGGCCGTTCAGTCTCTCAACTTTACCTTCGGGCTGCTGATAACCAATTATTAAACTAAAGGAGGGCTTTATGAATCTGGTTCATAAAATTGAACACTGGGGCGATACTCATCATCCTAAAGTATTGGATATTGTGCGCATTGTTCTTGGTATATTTTTGTTGGTAAAGGGCATCACTTTTATGGAAAACACCTCATACCTGCGTGGCATCATTAACGATCAAAATGTCATTGATGTATCGCCTGATATGCTGATGATCCTGGTGTATTATGTGTCATTTGCCCACATGGTTGGTGGCATACTGATAGCCATGGGCATCTTAACTCGTTTGGGCTGTATTATCCAAATCCCGAT
Organism: Mucilaginibacter sp. A5337; assembly: GCF_059690695.1. Lineage (NCBI taxonomy): Bacteria > Pseudomonadati > Bacteroidota > Sphingobacteriia > Sphingobacteriales > Sphingobacteriaceae > Mucilaginibacter > Mucilaginibacter sp. A5337. The sequence continues at coordinate 783,674 of NZ_JCAWEC010000001.1, forward strand.
ACTGGTTGGGGCAGTATTCCTGATAGGTATTTTTCAGGAACCGATCAATGCTATGTTATGGCCAACTATCACAGCGCTCGCGTTGCTTATACTCTTTACCATTATAGGTTCCGGCCCATGGTCGTTAGATAAAGTACTATCTTTTAAGGGGTAGCTGAATAGAGATTGGAGATTAGAGGTTGGAGATTAGGTTGTAACTCATTAAAAAAAAATAAAAAAGTCAGGAGCTTCTGGTTATGAGACAGACTCCTGACTTAAAACTTAAGACTGCCGACTTAAAAATCAATATCCTTTAACCGCTTCATCTACATAGCACCATAGCCAACGCTCGCCGGGTTCGGCAGATATAACTACGGGGTGGCCGGTAGCATGGAAATGTTTGGTCATATGCGTATTAGGCGAGCTATCGCAGCAAAGTGTAACGCCACAGGTCTGGCAGGTACGCAGGTGTAGCCATGTTCCGTGATGTTTTACGCATTCTTCGCAAACGTAATCTTTAGGTTCGGTTATGCTATCAACAGCTTCGATGTGGGCACATGTTTCTTCCATAGGTGTATGTAGTGATTAGTGATTTAAACTTCGGCCAGGTATTTGTGTACAAAACTTATCGCCATTGAGCCTTCACCTACGGCAGATGCCACGCGGTTCATAGCCCCGGCACGCACATCGCCCGCTGCAAATATGCCCGGGCAGCTGGTTTCTAACAGGAAGGGGTCGCGTTTAAGCTTCCAAACCTTGCTGAAATTTTCATAGCTGCGTAACTCACGACCGGTTTCAATGAAGTCTTTATTGTTTTTAATGATATCAAGTTTTATCCAGTCGGTATAAGGCTTAGCACCAATAAATATATACAATGCGTTGGCTGTTTTAACTTCAGTTTCTTTGGTTTTGCAATTTTGTATGGTGAGCTTTTCAAGGCAGTTTGTACCTTCGGCCTCAATCACCTCGGTATTTGGCAAAACCTGTATGTTAGGCGTATCAGCAATCTGATTAATCAGGTAAGCCGACATCGTAGCTGTCAAATCATCCCTGCGGATAATGATATGCACATTCTTCGCAAATTTAGATAGGTACATAGCTGCCTGCCCTGCCGAGTTGCCCCCGCCAATCACAAACACCTCTTTACCTGTACACGCTGAAGCTTCGGTAGTGGCGGCACCATAGTAAATACCGGCGCCGGTATAATTATCAACGCCCTTAACTTCCAGTTTGCGGTAATCAACACCAGTAGTAATTACAACAGTGCGGCTGATAATCTCCGGCCCGTCATCCAAAATAATGGTTTTGTAACCGTCTTTTTGCTTGATATCGCTAACAGATTGCGGCGACAAAAACTCGGCGCCCAAACGCATAGCCTGGCTTATCGCACGACGGGTAAGGTCGGCACCGCTTAAGCCTGCCGGGAAACCCAAATAATTTTCAATACGCGAACTGGTACCGGCCTGTCCGCCCGGTGCTTTACGCTCGATCAATAAAGTTTTTAATCCTTCAGATGAACCATATACAGCAGCAGCCAATCCTGCAGGACCGGCGCCAATAATCACCACGTCATAAACGTCGGTAAGCTCGGTAGTGTTCTTGCCCATTTTATCGGCAATATCCCTGATGGTTGGTTTTGTTAAACAGCTGCCATCCTCAAAAATCACCATCGGCAAATCGTCGGTTGTGCGGTTGTTGAGGGTTAGCAAATTAGCCGAATCGATATTTTTTTCGATATCAAACCAGCGGTAAGGGATCAGGTTACCCGCTAAAAAATCTTTTATAACGTGAGATTGCGGCGAAAACTGGTAGCCAACGAGCTTCATGCCCACAAATTCGGGAATGTAGTGGCTGTGCCAGTCATCAAGCAAATCATTTATCACCGGGTAAAGCTTTTCTTCAGGTGGGTTCCAGGGCTTCATCAGGTAATAATCAAGCTGCACATCGTTAATGGCTTTGATGGCGGCATCGGTATCAGAGTACGCTGTAAGCAGTACCCGTTTAGCTTCGGGAAATACTTTTTTTGCCTTCTCCAAAAATTTAACACCTTCCATTTCCGGCATACGCTGGTCGCACAAAAACAAGGCAACCACTTCCGAACTGTTTTTCAGTTCAATAAGGGTTTCATATGCCTCCTTTGCCGATGTTGTGCTTAAGATCTTATATTCCTTACTATACTGCGATTTTAAATCGCGGCTTATTGACCGCAATACCTGCGGATCATCATCTATAGAAAATATTATCGGACGGCTCATAGGGTAAATATGCAGGCAAATTAACTAATATTTTTGGTAAAATCAGTTTTTTGCTAACCATTTATCGGGAAGCAAACTATAAACTCGGTATGCCCGGGTCTTGATTTTACTTTGATGGAGCCACGGTGCTGCTTCACGATACGCTGCACTACTTCAAGCCCCATACCGGTACCTTTGCCCATTTCTTTAGTTGTAAAGAACGGATCGTAGATCTGGCTGATGTTATCTTCGGGTATGCCGGGGCCATCATCAATGATCCTTACCTCAACAAAGTCATTATCTTTTTTTGTGCGGATAGTAAGCGTGCCTCTCTCGTTTATTTCCATGGCATCAAGGGCATTATCAACAAGGTTAGTCCATACCTGGTTAAGTTCGCCAATAAGCGCCTTTACTTCAGGCAGGCTATCATCAAACTCTTCAATAACAGTGATATTTTCTTTCCTGATCTTGTAGCCCAACATGGTAATGGTATTACGGATCCCCACGTGGATATCGGCATATTGCTTGTCCTGCGCACGGTCCATATGGGTAAATGTTTTTACTGAACTTACCAGCTCAGCAATGCGGCGTGCCGATTCCTGGATATCTTCGATCATCTTTTCCCCCATAAGCTTGGCGCTGAGCCAGCCCATGATGATAGATACAGCGTGCTCTGGTATATGTGATTTCAGAGCCTCCAGATTTTCGGTAGTGAAGCTAAAGTCAACAAAACTTTCGGCTATATCATAGGCATCCTCAACACCATTATCTTCCAGCCATTCGGATATTTCGTCTTCAAGCTGCGTGCGTTGCTTAAGCGTAAGGCGGGTATAGCATTCCTTTTTATTCAGGATCCTGAACAATTCGTCCGTTAGTCCGTCAACTTGTTCGTCACTCGCCCTTATGGCAAACATATTTTTCAGATGAGCAGGTACCATGCGCAGATGTTTTCTTAACGACAGCGAATCGCGCACAATAGCCGATGCAGGGTTATTAAGCTCATGCGCTAAACCGGCAGACAGCTTACCCAAAGCCATCATTTTATCATTTTGCTGCTGCATGGCAGTAAAATCACGTACGCGGGTAGTCATGATATGAACCAGCGCCTGTGTAAGTTCAAAATGGTTCTGGATCATTTCCATGATCTCGGCCGTAGGATAACTCAGCAACGTTAATTCGCCAACAGCCTGGGCATAACCTTTGGCTATAAGGCCGCGCGAATACGGCATATAGCCCGTGATGCTGCCTTTTTCAACCAGGGTATAATCACGGCGGGATCCCTGCTGCATCATAAAGAAACGCATGTTGCCTTCCAATATAAAATGAGGACCTGAAAGATCCTGTCCGGGCTCCATCAAATATTCACCATCTTCAAATGTTAAAATTTCGCTTTTATCAATCAGCCACTGCAGCTGATCATCGGGTATATTGGCCAAAGCTTCAAAAGCTTTCAAGTCTGATACGCTTACCTGTAGTTCACTTACCTTTTGCATAATTTAAAAATAGGTAATATTATTCAATGACGTAAAAATGAGGCAAAAAATTGCAATAGGGTGAACCTGACCGCTGATTTTTTTGATTGTGCTGGTTTCGTTGATTCTGCTTGTATTGGGATTAAAAGGATTTGAGGTTTTAATGGATTTTTCTGATTGTGGGATTATCATTTATCATTATTCCCTCCGATTCGTGCCCTCACCAGTCGCCTTGTAATTTGAAGGGAGGATTATGCTAAAGGTGATCGTGAGGACACGATCACGGGGATGGAGCCGGCATTAAATGAAAATCAGAAAAATCCCATAAATCCTGGTTCAATTCCATTTGCTAAGAAACACCCCAAAAGCTTCCTTATACTGATCGCCAACTGTAATGTTCACTTTGCCTATTTGTAAAGCATTGCGGGTAATGGAGTTGATTTTATTAAGCGATACAATGAATGAACGATGTACGCGCATAAAACGTTTGGATGGCAGTTTTTCTTCCAGAGCTTTTAAACTGGTAAGGGAAAGCAATGGTTTCTCTTTATCCTGAAGATAGATCTTCACATAATCTTTCAGGCCTTCAATATACAGGATTTCGTTGAGGGCTATCCGCACCAGTTGGTATTCAATCTTTAAAAACAGGTATTCCTCTTCGGCCGGTTCGGCAGCTACTGCAGTTGCAGGGGTATTGGAGCGGCTTACCAATTCAAAATAACTCAGGGCTTTGTTTGATGCATGCAGAAACTCCTCGTAATTAAAAGGCTTGAGCAGGTAATCGAGTGCATCAACCCGGTAACCTTCTACGGCAAACTGGTTGTAAGCGGTGGTAAAAATAATGCGGGGTTTATTAGCCCCACGACTATCAAGTACCCGGGCCAGTTCCATGCCATTAAGGTTAGGCATCTGGATATCCAGGAAAATAAGATCAACCTTTTGATCCTGTAAACCAACCAACGCTTCAACAGCACTGCTGTAACGCCCAACCAATTTTAAAAAAGGCGTTTGCTCAATAAAAGCACAAACCAGTCCCAGCGCAAGCGGCTCATCATCAACAGCTATACAGTTAATTATCATGACAGGTTAAGGGTTAAATGAACAGTATAAGTATTGGCAGCCGCATCCTCATTGATATCCAGCTTATATTTTCCGGCATAAAGCAAATCGAGCCGGCGAATAGTATTGGTTAAGCCGATACCTTTGTTTTCGCCAATATTTGGATTATGATCTTTATAGATACCATTTTCAACCTTTAATTCCAGCAAATCTTCGTGCTGATCGATTATGATCCGGATTGAGCTCGGCTCCGTAGCGCTGATACCATGCTTAAAAGCATTTTCAACAAATGGTAAAAAAAGCATTGGGGCAACAGTTACATCATTGGTATGTGCAGGCGGGGAAAACGTAACTTTTACTTTTTCGGTAAGGCGAAGTTCCATAAGGCTGATGTAATCCCTGATAAAAGCTATCTCCTGGCTCAATAATGCAGTGCCGTGCTGTGTATCATATAACACATACCTCATCATGCGTGATAGTTGATGTAGTGCTTTGCGCGATGTTTCGGCATTAACATGAGTAAGCGCGTAAATGTTATTGAGCGTATTGAAAAAGAAATGCGGGTTGATCTGTGCTTTCAGGAACGACAGTTCGGAGCTGATCTTGTCCTGCTCCAGGGCCTGGCGCAGGCGGATATCCATCTGCCATTTTTGTATAGCTGTAATACTGGTACTGATACCTAAAACCAGGGCTACTATAATGGTACCAAAAAAATCCCATCCTCCGCGTTCTCTTGGTTTTGGCGGGCGGTGCTGGCGGTGAAAAACAGCATCCATATGTTCATGCATATGCAGGGCTTTATCGGCCCAGCTATTGAGCAGCAAAAAAACAATCACTACCCCTACAACAGCTATAAAGTACATTCCGATACGGTCGTGCAATAAAAATTGCGGAACAAGTAGTTTGCTGTTAAAGTAGTATGCAGCAACAAGAATAAAAAGAGTAATAGCCTGCTTGATCCAAAACTGGTACGGAATTTCCACATTCCAGCTAAGGGGCTGATAGAAAAACAACAGCAAACCAAAAACAATCCATATTAAAATATGGATGAGCACGGTGATGGTGTTACTTTTTGATTTAAGACTCATTGAACGGGTTAACTATAGTGCGCGAAAGATAAATCTACATATATAATTCAGCAATATTACAAATCAGTAAGGCTTTGAGACAACCATAATCGCCCGGGAGGCAAAAATTACCGATGAGCGCTTTGATCTGATCTTTAAAGACTTTCATTAGTGGTTCATAGGTTAACTATCCGCCTTTATAGGTAAAAAGCGGTACCCCATCTATATATAAACAGCGCCTGTCTATTATGTTTTTTACACTAAAATTAATGCTATTGTTTTGTCGCTGTTAATCAGCAAAAAAATGAAAATCCTATACTCCTTAGCAGTAATTATTGCCTTAGCGTTTACAATACCGCTTAACGCAAAAGCCGACCCCGGCCGTACGATTACAGGTATCGTAAAAGACTCTACCGGCTACCTGGTTGCCGGTACCAGCGTAAAAATGCTTACCGGTACCGATAGTACCACCGTTATTACAGGTGCCGATGGTACCTTTACGTTTAACAACGTAAAGGTAAGCCAGTTTAGTTTGATTTTTAGTTCGATAGGTTATCAGCCGCTCAGGCGCAGGTTTGTGCTGGCTAATGATAACAAGCCGGCCAGTTTGCCTCCGGTTATCCTGAAGATAGAAACCACTATGCTGAAAACCGTAGTTATTGCAGATGTGAACCCGGTAAAGCTTAAAGAGGATACCATTGAATTTAATGCCGATGCCTATAAAGTACGTGATAATGCTCCTGTTGAAGATGTAATTAAAAAATTGCCGGGCATGGACGTTGATAAGGACGGTAACATCACCGCCCAGGGTAAAAGCGTTACCAAAGTGCGTGTTAACGGCAAGGATTTTTTTGGCGGCGATGTTAAAACAGCCACTAAAAACCTGCCTGCCGATATCGTGCAGAATATCCAGATCATTGATGACTATGGCGATCAGGCCAATATTACAGGCATAAAAACAGGAGAGCCCGACAAGGTATTGAACATCACCATTAAGCAAAATAAAAATTACGGATACTTTGGCCAGGCCAGTGTTGGCGGCGGACGCGACGCTATTCCCGGTGTATCAAGTGATAAAGAGAGCAACAGGTATGTGGCATCGGCAAACGTATTTAGCTTTAACGGCGACAGGCAACTGGCATTTTTAGGTAACCTGAATAATACCAATACCAACCTGTTCACCTTTGGCGGCGGTGGCCCGAGAGGCGGCGGTCCGGGTGGGCCTCCGGGAGGGAACAGCAATTCATCAAACGGGATCACTACAGCACGCTCATTCGGTTTCAATTATCGCGATAGCTGGGGCAAAAAGATAACCGCTTATGGTAGTTACAGTTTTGCCGATAATTCGGTAAACACCATCAGCAGCACTATTCAAAATAACCTGTCGTCAACCAACCCGAGCACCAATACGCAAACCAATAACCAGCAGGACGAAAAGCTGAACCACCGGGTTAACTTTAATATTGAGTATAAACCCGATACGATGAATTATGTAAAGATAACCCCAACATATGCTTATGCCAGCACCAACACCACATCCGATGCTACAAGCTTACTGCTCCGAAATTCGGAAACGGTATCAAACTACAGCCTCGCAAACCTTAGTAAATCAACCGAACCTAACTATGGTGTTAACGTTTTGTTTAACCACAAACTTAATAGTCATGGACGCAACTTCAGCGTAAATGTTGGTGCAGGCAGTTACACCATTAATAAATATCAAAACCCGGTTTATACTTATATTGATGGTGCACGTAACGCACCTTTAAACCAGTTCATCAATACCAATAGCCGTACCGATAGCGTGGGGACTACCATATCATACATGGAACCTATCAGCAAAAAAGGCTACCTGGAGCTTAATTATGCTTACCACTACGCCTACACCACTGCCGACAGGGCAACGGATACCCTGGCTGACGACGGAAACATAAACCGATACGATTTGCTGAGCAATAACTATAATTCAACCTTTGTTACCAATCGTTTCGGGCTTAATTATCGCTTTATCGACAAAAAATATAACTATACTTTAGGTGTAGTAGCACAGCCTACGCTGTTAAAAGGATCGTCGATAGTTGATGGTACACCATTTACTACTAATAACAATACGTTTAACTGGGCACCTACTGCCAGGTTCATCTATAACTTTTCGCGCAGTCAATCGCTTAGTTTAAATTATAACGGCAGCAGCAACCAGCCTACTTATACAGAGCTGCAACCTGTTACCGATTTTAGTAACGCATCATACCCGGTACAGGGTAATCCCGATCTGAAGCCGGAGTTCAACAATACCCTGTCATTAAAGTACAATAAGTTCAATTTTGAAAGCGGTAATGTATTTTTCAGCAACCTGTCGTTCATTAAAACGGACAATAAAATAGTAGCCAATACCATTACTTATCCTAAAACTTATGCACCTAACAGCAAGCTGGCGGGAAGTATCTTAACCCAGTATTTAAATGCCGATGGTTATTATTCGGCACAGGGATTTTATGTATTTGCCAAGCCATGGCAAAAAAGAAAATATAATTTGTTCATGATCGGTAACATTTCGTACAATAACAACGTCTCATATATAAGTAATGTCGACTCTGCTACCTATAACATGACAACCGAGAAGAATATAGCCAAAAATCTGGTGTTATCTCAAGGCGCACGCTTTAGGGTGAGCATTACCGACGTTATTGATGCCGAGGCGAGCACTACTTATAGCGTTAACACTTCAAGCAATTCAATCAAGCAGGCAAACGTTAACAGCAACTTCCAAACCCTTAATCTGGGCCTTAACGGCAAAAGCTACTTCAAAGACTGGACTTTGAGCTATGATTATTCAAAAATGATCTATTACGGCTATACCGGTGCTACCAATCCTAATATTTTGAACACCTACGTTGAGCGCCGCTTTTTGAAAGGCAACGCGGGTACGTTACGTTTTTCGGTAATGGATGTATTTAATGAAAATACCGGGTATACCACTACTCAAAACGGCAGCTACATCACTCAAACCAATAGTAACCGTTTGGGTCGTTACTATCTGTTGACCTTTACACTTAAGCTACAGAAATTTGCCGGTAAAAGGCCAACTATGGAACGTGGCGGACCAGGTGGTCCACCTCCTGGCGGCGGCCCCGGCGGACCGCCACCGTTTTAATGAGTGGCAAGGTTCATAAAATATTAAAAACCTTCCCATCCCTGAGAAAGATGGAGAGTTCAGATCGAAAACATGATGATCTGAGATTTAGTTGATGTTATCTTAAGATAACTGCGGGCGTTCCGGGGTGAGATACGGGACGCCCCTTTTTTATTAATTATACGTTAAGTAGGTTATTCTGGTTGTAGTATTTTAGATTTTTTATATTAATAATGAAGAAGCCTTAAATAAATAATGCGATTATTTTATTTAAATAAATCACAATTTTTAAAATACTAACATGCTTTAATTATTGATTAATGTTATTCTGACGGTGCTTCACCTGTTAAAAATGATAGTTTAAACCACCTTTAATACTACTGATTTTGAACGAATAATTGCTTGTTGAGGTTGATGCTATACCTGTTATGGATGAAGGAAAAGTATAAGACAATGCAATTTCCAGCTTTTTATTCAAAATTAAGCCAGCCTTAACCGGATACGACAACCATCTTTTATCCAATACAAGTACATTTACCAATACCTGCGATGGATCAGCATTATTGGTGGTAGTGTTACCACTGTAGCTGGTTAAATTAACCATAAAACCGGCCCCGACATAAACTTTAACCGCCTTAGTATTGTATATAGAATATAAAACCTGTGGACTAAAACCTATTTCATGTTGTTTAAGCCTGTACGTGGCTTTAGGCTTATCTGGTTGGGCGTAGTATAGATTAACCTCGGTTTTGTAAGAACTTGATGTATACAGAACCTCGGCCCTTAATGCAAATCTGCCTACGGATGCATTCGGGTAAAAGTTGAAGCCGGCGGTTACAAAAGGTCCAACAGATGTTTGATTAGGTATTTTATCATAAAAAGGGCCGTTACCCGAAAAACTATAGGTGGTAGCGTCAGCCCCCGTTCCTGCAAAAAAATCTATTGACGACGATGTTCCATAATTGTTATTATCAACTTCAAGATTATTGATGTTTTGCGAGATCTTTTTTAAATCAGATAGATTGTAACGTGCGTTTTCTATCAGCTGTCTCAATTCGGCCGAACCAGGATTGTATTTTGCGGCCAGGTCATACAATTGAGGTACATACTCGTTTTCGTTATGCGTAGCTGTTCCCATTTCTGGGATAAAGTATTGTCTGAATATTAGCTCAAAAGTTTTGCCAGCTTTATTATCTGCTATAAAATATCGCATTTTAATAGCGTCGTTGTAAGAATAAAGAGAGACATTTGGACCTTTTTGCTGAAGCTTCAGAAACACAATATCCATTTTTTTGCTCGAGTCGCGCCCGGTGGGCAGCTTTGCGATATTGGTTTCATCAGTGCTGATAAAACCACTGTAACGTTGGTAAGCTACTGAGTTGGTTATCTCGAAATAATTAATATCATTAGCTGTATAGTTTTGTGCTTCATGTGCACTTAATGAGGTTTTAAAATTAATATCTGCCGGGTTGGCATCCCATTCTTTTTCATTAATAAAACCCTTAATAATTTGCCCATTAATAGCAATAACATAGCCGGGCCTGAAATTGGTTTGGGCTTTTGAAAAAAATGGAAATAAGATCAATAGTGAAATTAAAAGACACTTAGGTTTCATTGCAAATTGGTTCGGGTTTAATTGGTAGTTGAAAATAATGTTAAAAAAGAACAAATTATACACTTTTCTGAAAAATAAGCTTTTTTTACAGTTTTTAACTACATTTAGCCCATTGTTTGTAAATAAAACTGAATGAAGCCGCTTTTACTTAAAGTTTCTGCCGATCCTGCGCATTCCTTTAGCGTAAGGCATGATATATCACCGGATATCAATAACCGCTGGCATTGCCACCCCGAATTAGAACTGATTTATTTTATCAAAGGTGGCGGAACGCAGTTTATAGGAGATAGCATTAAACAGTTTGAAGACGGCGATATGGTGCTGGTTGGATCAAACCTGCCTCATTACTGGCGCTTTGACGATATGTACTTTAATAATGGCAGCGACCAGGTTCCGGTTGACACGGTTGTGGTGCATTTTTGCGAAAACTTTTGGGGCGATCAGTTTCTTCAGCTCCCCGAAAACAAACTAATAAAGGTACTGCTTGAACGTTCCAAACGTGGCTTGCAAATAACCGGTGAAACAAAAAAGCAGGTAGCCTCTATTTTAGCCGCAATGCTCAATACCGATGGTGCCGAAAGGATCATCATGCTGCTTAAAGCATTGAATACCATAGCAGGCAGCTCACCACTTAATTATCTAACTTCAATTGGCTTCAAATACGATCATAACGAATCGGAAAGCGACAGGCTCAATAATATTTATGAGTACTCGGTACGTAACTTCCGCAAAAAGATCTACCTGGAAGAAATTGCCGATATTGCCGGTGTAAGCGCGAATTCCTTTTGCAGGTACTTTAAATCAAAAACGCGCAAAACCTATTCGCAGTTTGTAATTGAAATAAAAGTGGGCTACGCCTGTAAGCTTCTCATCGAAAATAAGCTCAATATTAAGCAGCTTTGCTACGACAGCGGTTTTAATAACTTTTCCACCTTCCATAAGCATTTTAAACAGGTAACGGGTAAAAGTCCGCTGATGTACCAGAAGGAGTTTACAAAGAAGGGTGTCTGAATCAGAATTTGCAGAATTTTGAAATTGACAGAATTGACTGTTTTAAATTGTTGTGTAACGATATTCTGAAAATTCTTTAATTCTGAAAATTCTGATCCCTATATTGTAAACCTCAACCTTTTACAATATGATACGCAACATCCTGCTTGTTACCTGGCGAAACCTTGTTAAAAATAAAACCTATGCATTTATCAATATTACGGGACTTGCCTTGGGCATGGCGGCATTCATACTGATATTCGCGTACGTAAATTTTGAAAAAAGCTTTGACCGGATGCACCCGGATGCAGCAAACATTTACCGGGTGGAGAGCCAGTTTTACCGTGGCGATAACCTCAGCGACAGCTGGCCTACCAGCACCAATGGTTACGCCACTGCAATGAAAGCCAATTTCCCCGAAATTGAATCATATGCCCGTATCGATTGGCATAATGCCGAGCGGGTTGTTAAATACAATAACATCAAATTCAGGGAAGAACATGTTTGCTTTGCCGACAGCAATTTCTTTAACTTTTTTGCATACCCAATGCTTAAGGGTGATAAACTTACTGCGCTTAATGAAGTTAACTCGATAGTAATTTCCCAATCGGCTGCTAAAAAATATTTTGGCAATGCCGACCCAATGGGCAAGTCCCTGGATATTACTACGCTGAGTGATAGTTACCACTGCATGGTTACAGGTGTGTTTAAGGATCTGCCGGCTAACTCAACCATGCAGTTCAATTTCCTGGTATCATGGGCTACCATACCTAAGTTTGAAAAGGATTTTTGGTACCTGCATGAAAGCTACACATTCGTAAAGCTAAAACCACATGCCAGCCCCGCAACGGTTGAAGCCAAATTTCCGGCACTGGCCGAGCGTTATAAAACCGGTCTTTCTTTAAAGGATCTTAAATGGACAATTAAACTTGTGCCGTTTACACAAATCCATTTAAACCCGGCCAAACCCAATGAAATCGAAGTAAAAGGCAACCGTTTCGCTGTAGATTTTCTGAGCATTATAGCTTATATCATTTTGCTTATAGCCTGCATTAATTACATCAACCTGGCTACCGCCAAATCTGTTGATAGGGCGCGGGAGGTAGGAATCCGCAAGGTGAGTGGAGCGCATGCCCCTCAACTCATTATGCAGTTCCTTACCGAGTCCGTAATTATCAACATGGCGGCTTTGGCAGTTGCATTGATATTGGTATTGGCAGGTCGTTATGGCGTCATGAACTATTTATACGGGGAAGGTTCGTACGGTTTATTGTTTGATGGCGCTTTGTATTTGAAGCTGGCGGCTGTATTTGTTGGTAGTATCCTGCTTTCGGGCATTTACCCGGCAACTGTGCTTGCCCGTATGAAACCGATAGCCGTGCTAAAGGGGCGGTTTTCGTTTTCAAAAAACGGTGTATTATTACGCCGCGGAATGGTAGCCTTCCAGTTTATGGCTTCGGTATTGCTCATTGCAGGCACTTTTGCAGTGTACAGGCAAATAGTTTACATGAACAGCCAAAACACCGGGGTTAATATCAACCAAACCATTGTGGTAAAAATGCCTGTAAATACGCCAAATTACAATCAAAAAACGGCCAGCTTTAAAACTACCTTACAGGCAATTGCCGGAGTTAACGCTGTTACGCTTTCTGGTGCTGTACCGGGTAAGGAAGTGGGCAAATTTTTGGCCGACAGGCGTTTTGGCGCACCTAAATCAGAAGAACGTACTTACGAAATGTTGCGTGCCGATCATGATTTTATTAAAACATATGGCTTACAAGTAATAGCAGGCAGGGCCTTTGATAAAAACCGCCCGACTGATTCTGTTGGTTTAGTGATGAACGAAGCTGCCGTAAAACAACTCGGTTTTGAATCGCCGCAGGATGCCATAGGCAAAAAGGTATGGATTGAAACGTTGGATAAAGAGCCCAACGAGGTTATCGGCGTAGTAAAGGATTACCATCAGCAATCGCTTCAAAAAAACTATACCCCGGTTATCCTGTTCATGGACCCCAAATTGCCATGGATCCCGGCTGATTACATTTCGATAAAAGTAAATGGAGACAATATGCGCCAGATGGTTGATAACATCAAAGTAACCTGGAATAATACCTTTCCCGAATCATCCTTCGATTTCTTTTTTCTTGACGATTTTTACAACCGCCAGTACGCCCAGGATACCCAGTTTGGCCACGTATTTACGTTGTTTGCTTCGCTGGCTATATTTATTGCCTGCATTGGTCTGTTCGGTTTAACAGCTTATTCGGCTGCCCGCCGCACCAAAGAGATTGGCGTACGCAAAGTGCTTGGCGCATCGGTACAAAATATCATCTCCCTGCTTACCTGGGATGTGGTAAAGCTCATTTTTATATCAAGTCTTGTTGCTATTCCGCTGGCGTATATGTTCATTAACCAATGGCTTAACCGCTATGCCTTTAGGGTGCAGCTAACCTGGTGGCAGTTTGTTGTGCCGGTTTTCGCGCTGGTGGCAATTGCAGTAGCGACTACGTTTTATTTAACCTTCAGGGCTGCGCTGGCTAACCCGACGAGTTCGTTGAGGAATGATGGATAATGAACCATGATTTTTAGGATTAGAGGATTGTTGGGATGATGTCTGAACCGGGATTTGGGGGGATTAGGTGGATGGAAGGGATTTTGTCTTGTGCCCTCGGTCGAGCGACGGCGGAGTGAGAAAATATTGAATTTTGCCTTCTTGCCGGGCGGCCGTGAGGACACGACCGCGGGTAGGAAGAAACAAAGCAGTATACAATATCACGGTAATCAGTTAATCCTAAAAATCAAGGTTCAGATCTATGCCAAAATAGTTGAACGTTTTGTTTAATTCCCGATAATTATTTAGCCTCAAACCTTATTTCTTTGTATTACCTATATAAACTTTTTTGAGAGCTATTCTATGAGCCAACGATACTGTTTAACCCTCGATCTGAAAGACGACGCGGCACTCATTGCCGAGTATGAAAAACATCACGAAGCCATCTGGCCCGAAATTCATGACAGCATTATTGCCAAGGGAATCACCAATATGGCGATCTACCGTTTTGATACCCGCATGTTTATGATCATGGAGGTTGATGATACTTTCAGCTTTGAAAAATCGGCAGCAATGGACGCGGCAAATCCCAAGGTGCAGGAGTGGGAAGATTTGATGTGGGGCTACCAATCGCCGGTAAAAAATGCGCCAGTAGGTGCTAAATGGGTTTTAATGGATAAAGTTTTCTCATTATAAACAGAATAGCTATGCTCAAAAAACTACAATTACTGGCAATGTTCGTATTGCTGATGGCACCATCTCTATTTGCGCAAAAAATGATAGGCACCGAAACCGATGCCCAAAAAGAGAAACGCATGGAATGGTGGAAGGATGACCGTTTTGGGATGTTCATTCACTGGGGGTTGTACTCACAGGCTGCAAGGCATGAATGGGTAAAACACAATGAAAAAATTGATAATGCCGGTTATCAGAAATATTTTGATCAGTTTAACCCCGATCTTTTCGATCCGCAAAAATGGGCTAAGCAAGCCAAAGCAGCCGGTATGAAATATGCCGTGCTAACCACCAAGCACCACGAAGGTTTTTGCCTGTTCGATTCAAAATTTACCGACTATAAAGCACCAAACACCAAAGCCAAACGCGACCTGGTACGCGAGTACGTGAACGCTTTCCGCGCTCAGGGTTTAAAAGTAGGGTTTTATTATTCGCTGTTAGACTGGCACCACCCGCAATATACTATTGATGAGATCCATCCGCAATCTCCTGCTGATAAAAGTGATGCATCATACGCTAAGCTGAACAAAGGACGTGATATGGCCAAATACCGCCAGTACATGCGTGACCAGATCACTGAGTTGTTAACTAAGTATGGCAAAATTGATATCCTTTGGCTTGATTTCTCATTCCCTCGCAAAGATGGGCATGGCAAAGGCAAAGACGAGTGGGGTTCAGTTGAGTTGCTTAAATTGATCAGGAAGTTACAGCCGGGTATTATTGTAGATAACCGCCTGAACCTGGAAGAATATAAAGACGGTGCCGATTTTGAAACCCCTGAACAGGTAAGCACTGCCGAACTGGCCAAATACCGCGGCAAAACCTGGGAAACCTGCCAAACTTTTTCAGGTTCTTGGGGATACTACCGCGACGAAAACACCTGGAAAACCCATCGTCAACTGCTCGACCTGTTAATTACTTCAGTGAGTAATGGCGGCAACCTGATCCTGAACGTTGGCCCTACTGCACGTGGTGAGTTTGATTATCGTGCTACCCGCGCTTTGGATAGCCTTGCTTACTGGATGCATGCCAACAGCAAATCGGTATACAACTGTACTTTTGCTCCCGACAGCTATAAAATACCCGAAGGAACCAAACTTACTTATAACAAAGCTGCGGGTAAACTGTATATACATTTGTTCAGCTATCCGCAAGGCAAACTGATACTGCCGGGTTATAAAGGGAAGATCAAATACGCTCAATTTTTGAACGATAGTTCAGAGCTTTTATATAAAGATGGAAGCGGTGACGACCTGGAATTAACACTGCCTGCGCAAAAACCGCCATATGAAATACCGGTAATTGAACTTACGCTTCAGCAATAAGCAAAAAAATATTGTCCTTGTAAAAAAGGACCGATCATATACAATAATGTCAACACAAAAAGAAACATACTTAAGGATCCATCCGCATGATAACGTACTGGTAGCCCTTCAGGACCTGCCGCAGGGTACCGTTATCACGTTTGATGGACAAACTTTTACACTGGTAGATAAAGTAGCGGCTAAGCACAAATTTGCTATCAATGAACTACCGGTAGATAAAGAGATTTACATGTACGGTGTACTGGTAGGTAAAGCATCTGCAACTATACCGCAGGGGGGGTTATTAACTACCGAAAACGTACACCACGCTGCCGAAGGTTTCCACCTTGGCGAGCGTAAACTAAACTGGCATCAGCCCGATACTGCCAACTTTGAAGGCAAAACCTTTATGGGCTATCACCGTGCTGATGGTTCGGTTGGAACAGGCAACTACTGGATAGTGGTACCGCTTGTTTTCTGCGAAAACCGGAACATTAACGTATTGAAAGAAGCGTTGGTTGATAAACTGGGCTATAAAAAAGCCAAGAGCTATGAGGGCGATGTTGAGCAGCTGATGGAGCTTTACCAGGCCGGTAAATCGGTGGAGGAAATTCTGAATGCGGATATTCAGGCCACTGAAGATAAGCCAAACGCCAAGCGCTTATTTAAAAATATCGATGGGATCAAATTTCTGAGCCATAGCCTGGGCTGCGGCGGTACACGTGAAGACTCTGACGCGCTTTGCGGATTAATAGCCGGTTACGTTACCCATCCCAACGTGGCTGGTGCAACTATATTAAGTTTAGGCTGTCAGCATGCACAGGTAAGCATTTTACAAAATGAAATTGCCAAACGTGATACTAATTTCAGCAAGCCACTGGTTGTATTGGAGCAACAAAAAGTAGGTACCGAAAGCGAACTGTTGAAACAGGCTTTGAAGCAAACTTTTGCCGGTTTGGTGAAGGCCAATGAAACTACCCGTCAGCCAGCACCTTTATCAAAACTGTGTGTTGGTTTGGAGTGTGGAGGTTCGGATGGTTTTTCGGGCATTTCGGCAAACCCGGCATTGGGGTATTTATCCGATCTGCTGGTTACCATGGGCGGCTCCGTGATCCTTTCAGAATTTCCGGAGCTTTGCGGTGTGGAGCAGGAACTGAGCGACCGCTGTATTGACGTAGAAACAGCTAACCGCTTCATGCACCTCATGACCACCTACAATGCCCGTGCAGAGGCCGATGGTTCTGGCTTTTATGCCAACCCATCGCCGGGAAATATCCGTGATGGCTTGATCACCGATGCCATTAAATCGGCAGGAGCAGCAAAAAAAGGCGGCACATCACCGGTAACTGCAGTTTTGGATTATCCTGAAAAAGTAACCAAACCTGGTTTAAACCTACTATGTACTCCTGGCAGCGATGTAGAAAGCACTACTGCCGAAGTAGGTGCAGGTGCCAATATCGTATTGTTCACCACAGGTTTGGGTACGCCAACAGGTAACCCTGTTACCCCGGTTATTAAGCTATCAACTAATACGGCCATGTATCAGCGTATGCCCGATATTATCGATATTAATTGCGGTACCATCATTGAAGGTACTGAAACTATCCAACAGGCCGGCGAGCGGATCCTGGACTATGTAATAAAAGTAGCCAGCGGCGAGGCAGAACCTAAATCGGTAAAACTTGGCCAGGATGATTTTATTCCGTGGAAGAGAGGGGTGTCGTTATAACCCCACCCAAACCCTCCCCTAAAGGGAGAGGGCTTTTGATTAGCGTGAAGTATAAAGTTGTTGGTAACAACACCAACAACGGCAAGAAATTGAAGATCTTAAATATGTCATTGCGAGGAGCAAGAAAGGCTGAGCGAGGGAGCGACGCGGCAATCGCATGCTATACAGAGCGGCTATGCTTTCGTACGATTGCTTCGTGCCTCGCAATGACGAACACAAAAACTAAAAGATACTTATGTTCAAACTAACCAATAAATCAGTAATTGTAACCGGCGGCGGCAGCGGTATAGGCAAGGCTATGGCTGTATTATTTGCACAGCAAGGCGCCGAAGTTCATATCATCGAATTAAACGACCAGGCAGCAGCCGATACCGTAACCGAAATAACTGCAGCCGGCGGAAAAGCAACCGGGTATGCGTGTGATGTGAGCAATCAACAGCAGGTGGTTGATACTTTTACCAAAATAGGTAAGATAGATATCCTGATCAATAACGCAGGCATTGCGCACATCGGCAGGGCAGATAATACCAGTACCGAGGATTTTGAGCGCGTATTTAACGTCAATGTTAAAGGCGCTTACAACTGCCTTTATGCGGCTCTCCCGGTATTGAAAAATAATGGTGGTGGTGTGATCCTGAACACTGCTTCTATTGCTGCAAGCGTAGGTATTACCGACAGGTTTGCCTATTCTATGAGCAAGGGCGCTATCCACGCCATGACCTTATCTGTAGCGCGCGATTTCTTACATGATAACATCCGTTGTAACTGTATCTCGCCGGCAAGGGTTCATACACCTTTTGTGGATGGGTTTATTGCTAAAAACTATGCGGGCCGTGAGGATGAGATCTTTGAAAAACTATCAAAAAGTCAGCCGATAGGCAGGATGGGTAAACCGGAAGAGGTTGCGGCCCTGGCGCTTTACCTGTGTTCGGACGAAGCTGGTTTTATTACCGGTACCGATTACCCTATTGATGGCGGCTTTATCACCCTGAACAATTAAAACCTGATTTATATGATCAAAAAGCTATTATTAATGGGTATGCTGCTTGGCGCTGTACGCGCGGGCGCTCAAACCTACACGCCAACGGCCGATAACCTTGCCGCAAGGCAAAACTTCCAGGACATGAAGTTTGGGCTGTTTATTCACTGGGGCATTTACAGTGAGCTTGGTGCCGGCGAGTGGGTGATGAACGAAAAGCATATCCCCTATGATAGCTATAAACGCTTGGCCGACTTCTTTAACCCGCAGGCTTTCAATGCCCATGAATGGGTAATGTTCGCCAAAAAAGCGGGCATGAAGTACATTACCATTACTTCGCGCCATCATGATGGGTTCAGTATGTTCGGTACCAAGGCATCGTCATATAATATTGTTGATGCTACGCCTTACCATAAAGACCCGTTGATGGAACTGGCACAGGAATGTGTTAAAGAAGGCATCGAACTACATTTTTATTATTCATTGCTTGATTGGGGACGTAAAGATTATGCTTTTGGCAGCCCGATAGTAGACGGTAAACCTGTAAACGGCGACTGGGACAGCTACATCAATTTCATGAAAGCCCAACTTACCGAATTGATCACCAAATATCCCGGTGTAAAAGGCATCTGGTTTGATGGCCATTGGGAGCGCGATGTTAACTGGCATTATGACGAGATCTATGGTTTGATCCATAAATTGAACCCTGCCATACTGGTAGGCAACAACCACCACCTCGAGCCGAAAGAGGGCGAAGATTTCCAGATGTTTGAGAAAGACCTGCCTGGCGCCAACACCACTGGTTTCAGCGGTAAATCAAAGATCGGCACATTACCTTTAGAGACTTGCGAAACCATTAACAACAGCTGGGGCTTTAACATTACCGACAGGAGTTTTAAATCATCCAAACGCATTATCCATTACCTGGTGAACGCAGCTGGCTTAAATGCTAACTTTTTATTAAATATCGGCCCTATGCCAAACGGTAAAATTCAGCCTGAATTTACCGATACGCTGGCTATTGTTGGTGCATGGGTACAAAAAAACGGCGAGGCTATTTATGGTACCCGTGGCAGCGGTATCCCGGCACAACCGTGGGGCGTTATCACCCAAAAAGATAAAAACCTTTATGTGCATGTAATGACACTGCCGCAACAGCCGTATGTCTTCATTCCGCAATTAAAAGGTAAAGTAACTAAAGCCGCTTTACTGGCCGATGGCAGCACAGTAAAATTTAAACAACAAACTGAGGGAGTGTTTGTATATCTTAACGGCATTGCAACAGACCCTAATGATACTATTATTAAACTGACAACTAATTAATACAACGATAATATGAAACTTATACGATTTGGCGAGCCAGGTAAAGAGAAGCCGGGAGTTATACTGAACGATAAAAGATACGATGTATCAGCCTTTGGCGAAGATTACACCGAACAGTTTTTCGAAACCGACGGACTTAGCCGTCTTGCTGATTTTATAAAAGATAACCTGCTGCCAGAAGTTGCCGAAGGTGTACGCTTAGGAAGCCCTATCGCACGCCCTTCAAAACTGGTTTGCATCGGTTTAAACTATGCCGACCATGCTAAAGAAACCAATGCCCCCCTCCCGCCCGAGCCGGTGATTTTCATGAAATCAACTACCGCTATTGTTGGTCCGTTTGATGATATCATGATCCCTAAAAACTCGGTTAAAACCGACTGGGAAGTGGAATTGGCTGTGGTTATCGGCAAAAAAGCATCTTATGTGGAAGAAGCTGAAGCAATGGATTACGTTGCCGGTTACGTATTGCACAATGACGTAAGCGAACGTGAGTTTCAACTGGAGCGTAATGGTACCTGGGATAAGGGTAAAGGCTGTGATACTTTTGCACCGCTTGGCCCCTTTTTAGCTACACCTGATGAAATTGCCGATCCCCATAACCTGCGCCTTTGGTTAAAAGTTAACGGCGAAACTATGCAGGATGGTACCACCTCAAATTTTATATTTAACCTGCCTCACCTGATCTCCTACACCAGCCAGTTCATGACTTTGCTGCCGGGTGATGTTATCTCAACAGGTACCCCCGCAGGCGTTGGCTTGGGCATGAAGCCGCCAATTTATTTAAAAGCAGGAGACGTGGTTGAATTAGGTATTGAAGGTTTGGGCGAATCGAAACAAAACCTGGTAGCATATGCTAAAAATTGATGCACACCAGCATTTCTGGCAGTATAACCCGGTAAGGGACAGCTGGATCACTGAAGATATGCAGGTGATAGGCCGGGATTTTTATCCCGAAGACCTGTTACCTGTATTACAAAAACACCACGTTGATGGTTGCGTTGCAGTTCAGGCCGATCAGTCGGAAAAAGAAACTGAGTTTTTGTTAGATCTGGCTTCTGTTAACCCATTCATTAAAGGCGTGGTAGGCTGGATTGACCTGAAAGCTGGTGACCTGGAAGACAGGTTGCATCATTTTGAAAAGTATGAAAAGCTTAAAGGTTTCAGGCATATCTTACAGTCGGAGCCGGATGAGCAGTATATGCTTGATCCGCAATTTAAAAAAGGGATAGCTGCATTGGGTGCACATGGATATACCTATGATATCCTGATCTTCCCTAACCACCTGCCGTATGCCGCGCAACTGGTGGCCGAATTTCCGGATCAAAAGTTTGTGCTTGATCATATGGCTAAGCCATACATCAAAGCAGGGAAAATTGACGGCTGGAAGCAGGATATCGAAAAGCTGGCGAGCTATCCGAATGTATATTGCAAAGTATCGGCGCTGCTTACTGAAGCCAACTGGGATAACACTCCGGCTGCTGATTTCATTCCATATATCGATATTGTGTTCAACACTTTCGGTATCAACCGGGTAATGTTCGGTTCTGATTGGCCCGTATGTTTGCTGGCCGGTGGCTATGAAAAAACTATGGAGGTGATGAACCTTTACGCCGAAAGACTGTCTGCAACGGAGCAGGAATTATTTTTTGGCGGGAATACGACGGCGTTTTATGGTTTATAAATTGATGATGCGATCCGTGGGGACACGGATCGGGGGATAAAAATGAACTACCCGCGGCCATGTCCTCACGGCCGCTTTTTTTTAAATTACTACTTAGCGTTTATACAATCCCATCAAATCCCGCACTTTTACGACATCTCGCAACTGTACTAAAATCACTAAACGGTACTGTATATTATTTATTTCAAAACGATAGGCTCTATTATCAATATGATAGCATAGCGTTTGGTTCATTTCATTATAAATCAATTAAATATCAACATAAATGTAATAATAAGGCAACATCCAACGTCTGATACAAGTGTGGCACACATTTAGCTATATGTACACATGGCTGGTATAAAATATAGTTAAAAAGGTGAACCATTTCACTTCGGATAACGTTATATAGGTACCAATCAGACTTAAATTTTTATGTTAGACGTTATGTACACAACCCTGTTACAAGTTGTAGTCCTGCTTGCGGTTTTCATTTTGCCGATGTTCATTTTTGGCAAAAGGATCAGGAACAAAAAAGTAAAGACCGTTAATTACAAAATAGATACCGATACCTCTGAGGCCCGATATGCTATTAACGAAAATGGCTTCCTTGAAGAAATTAATACAGGCAAGCTGTCAAAGCACCGCAGTTGAGTGCAAAAGAAATTACAAAAGCAAAGCGTGCCTTTGCCCGCTTTGCTTTTGTATTGTAAACTGATCTTATTACTCCCCAATTTTAGAAGCCCTGCTCATCCGCGCTTGGACCGTAACTTCCGGGAATAGGAATATCCAGCAAACGTAAATAAACTCCTAACTGTGCCCTGTGGTGCACAATCTGGCAATAAGTCATCCTGATTACTTCTGCTTTCGTACGTTGATTAAGGATCTGTTCACCGTTGCGTAATGTCCATATTTTATCAAACGTACTAACGTCGGCTTTTTGCAGGTTCGAATATCCATCGGCTAATGAATCTTCAAACAGTTTCATTAAATCGGCTGTGCCGCTTACTTTTTTGGGTTCATAGGGTACGGTGGCAAAGTCAAGTCCATCGGTATGTAGGGTCAGGCTTACCCAGGTAGGTAATTCAGCAATGTGGGTTGATAGCTGTTCAATGGTCATGCTTTTAGGATGCGGTTTCCATTGGTATTTATCGTCGGGGATGCGGCTCAGCATTTTTTCGGTGGTTTGAGCCTCCTGCTCCATCTCTTCCAATAATGATTTCAAAGTGTCCATAAGTGTTGTTGTTTGTTTTATGATGTAAAGTAACGGCGGGGTAATGACAGCCCTATGTCAACAGGGACCGTTGATTGGAAAAAAATGATTTCGCTGATTTTTTTGGGGATTACACCGATTGATTTTGATTACACCGATTTCACCGATTTTTTTCTGAACCGTGATTTTTGGGATTTTAGGATTAATCGGATTCCCTTTTTTAGACGAATGATGTTATAAAACAGGGGCTTTGCCGTCAGCAGAAAAGTTTCGGGTGAAAATGGGTAAAACGATGGTGGGTGGTGCGGCTGAGGGAGCATAGCAAATATTTGCAGAAGGGAGGGGCATGAGTGAACGAAGTAGGGCAACTGTTTGCAGCCCGCGGTTTTATCCGATTTGCAGGGCAAAGGCCAGCGGTAGGCAGCGGGGCGGACATGTGCGGCAAAGAAACCTCTCTGCTGACTTGATTTATTCGCTGATTATTTTCTTTTATCGGAGCTCATGAGTTTCGCTGCGCTTCAGTTTTTGGTTACTTTTGTATCAAGACAAAAGTAACAGCCACCGCGGCAATTGAGCGGCGAATGATTGTTGGTTAAAATCTAAGCTCAATTAATTGGGCGTTCCCGTTAGCTAACGGGCGGGCTTTCCGCTCATACGCCTGCGGGGCTTGTCCCGATATTTATCGGGTCATTACGATCGTGGCCGGTATCCGCTGCAATCCCTAACGCTGGCTTTTGTTTAATTAAAACTATGAATTATACACCACCACAGCTCCGCACCGTTAACGTGATCCGTTACGTAACGCCGTTGCGCGAGGGCGGGTCATTACCGGCCATTGCCGAAGCTGATGACGAATTTTTATATGTACTGAAATTCCGCGGAGCCGGACAAGGCGTAAAAGCCCTTATTGCCGAGCTTATCGGCGGCGAGATTGCCCGTTTGCTTGGGTTTAAAGTGCCCGAATTAGTTTTCGCTAATCTTGATGAAGCTTTTGGCCGCTCAGAAGCTGATGAAGAGATCCAGGACCTGCTTAAATTCAGTGTTGGGCTTAACCTGGCGTTGCACTATTTATCGGGCGCCATTACTTTCGATCCGGCGGTTACTATTGTTGATTCCAAACTGGCTTCGCAAATAGTATGGTTCGATTGCTTGCTTACCAATGTCGACCGTACCGCCCGCAATACCAATATGCTGATATGGCATAAAGAACTATGGATGATTGATAACGGCGCTGCACTGTATTTCCATCACTCATGGAACAACTGGCAGGAAATGGCTGCCCGTCCGTTTTTACAAGTGAAAGATCATGTGCTGTTGCCACGGGCTAACCAACTGGATATTGTTGACGCCGAATTTAAGGCGATACTAACACCCGAAAAGATCCGTGATATTGTAGCGTTGATTCCCGATGAGTGGATCACCTACAGAGATTTTGAAGAAACGCCTGATGAGGTGCGAAATATATATGCCGAGTTTTTGATAACCCGATTAGCCGCCTCAGATGTATTTGTTACAGCCGCAAAACAAGCCCTATATGCAGGTATTTGAGTACGCCGTTATCCGCGTTGTACCAAGGGTGGAGCGCGAAGAGTTTATCAACATCGGGGTTATCCTGTTTTGCCCTAAACAAAAGTTTCTAAAAGTACTGTTCAAACCTGACGATGAACGGCTGGCCGCTTTCTGCGGTGATCTGGACCTGGACTGCCTGAAGGAAAATATCAATTCGCTTGAGCGCATTTGTAATGGCGAAAAGGATGCAGGGCCAATCGCGCAGCTTGATCAGCCATCACGTTTTCGCTGGCTTACGGCTACGCGCAGTACAGTGGTACAGGCATCTAAGGTACACCCGGGTATGACTGCCGATGCAGAGGCTACGCTGAACAGATTGTTTGAGCAGATGGTGTTGTGATATGCATATTGCCCGTGAGGACACGGGCAAGGGGGAAAGGCAAAAAACTCGCGCTTGTTTTGTAATGAGTGCGTGGCTGGCTTTGCGTTTGTAACGCAACGGGCGATGCAATCGCCAAACCATATCTTGCGCTCGTTGCAAACGAGCGCAAGATAACAAGGTGGTAAAAATATGTCGTTGCGAGCGATAGCGTGGCAATCTCGTAGCCAATTCATGTTCGCCCTGTATAGCTACGAGATTGCCACGTCGCTCCAGCGCTTTTGCCATTTCCGCTCCTCGCAATGACATAATTTATTTGGCTTGTGGTTGGTGTTTTTACCGCCGGCATCTAACAACCCCTACATCACCTCTCATTACATCGTTTTGTTAACATCATAAAATCAAATCCTTTAGTTTTATAATCACAATTATAAACACACGATTATTATGATCAACCGGACTATGATTAACAGGATGATGCTGTTTGCAGCTCTCATTGTTATGGCTGTTTTTACTGCGGTAAATGTTAATGCCCAAAGCAAAAAGAATTTTAAAGTAATAGCTTTTTATACCGGCCGGAATGACTTGGCGCATATCAGCTTTATGCACGAAGCCAACCGATGGTTTCCGGCTATGGCTAAAAAGTACAACTTTACTTATGATAGCACCAATAACTGGGCAAACATGAACCCCGAGTTTTTAGCCAAATATCAGGTGGTTATATTTTTAGATACCCGAGCCGATAATCCTGAGCAACGTGCGGCTTTTGAGCAATATATGAAAAAGGGCGGCGCATGGATGGGTTTCCATTTCTCTGCCTTTGCACTTACACCATCCGATTTTCCGCAAAACTGGGACTGGTACCATAATGAGTTTTTAGGCTCGGGGCAGTATGTAAGCAATACCTGGCATCCAACGCCTGCTATTTTACATGTGGAAGATCCCAATCACCCTGTAACTAAAGGCTTGCCGGTAACCTTTAAAACGAACCCTAATGAATGGTACCGCTGGGAGCATGACCTTCGAAAAAATCCCAATATTGATATCCTGCTGGCGGTTGATTCAACAAGTTTTCCGTTGGGCACCGGCCCAAAACAATACGAGATCTGGCATAGCGGCTACTACCCCGTAGCCTGGACAAACAAAAACTACCGTATGGTATACTTTAACATCGGCCATAATGCTATGGACTATGATGGCGGTACTAATAAGGAGCTTTCCCAAACCTTTGAAAATGCCGATGTGGATAAGCTAATCATCAATTCGTTGCTGTGGCTGGGGAGAGGAAAGTAGTGTCCCGCCCCTAATACCGGGATTAAATTATAGGCATATCTTTGTTCCTCAATCAAACCCTAAATACTCCTTCTGGTGCACCTCAACTGAGCCGGAGATATTATCATGATTGAGGAATATAACGATATGAAAAAAGTCGTTATCGAAAAGATAGATATCATTTTTGGCATCAGAACCATGAAGCTTCATAATGAGCCCCATGTGCTTTGCCTGGCCTATTAAATTAATGATATGCTGCGATGTCGACGTGGCGTAAGTTACGGTACGCAATATTGTCCCGCTGCTCAGCTTACTGCCAACGCCTATTACAATGGTTTCTTCCTTATTGTCGGGCCCTACCTTGTTTAGGTGCTCAATGCTGTTGCCGTCAATATCCTGGAGATACTGGCGCTTGAATTTTTTACCAAGGGTAAGATAGTTATGAGCTTCGGCGTTTGAAAGATTGGAGATATTTGCCAAATCATTAATAGTTATGCTTTGGGCAAACACGGCTGCACTGCAAAACAACAATAAGGCAATTAATAGGGCTCTCTTCATTTTTTAACTTACCAAATATACTTTTTTACTGTTTAAAATAATCGCCGGGATGATAAGTGTGCTGTGCATGCTTTAAAACATCTTTTTTATAAAACAGCACATCTTTAAATTTACCATCAATAATACCCTGTTCCTGGTCTGTAAAATTTTTTGATGCAGGGTCAAAAGAACTGCCACCATTCACAATGCTTTTAGCTTTTATCCGTGTACCAAATTCCACAACAGCGATAAAACTATTACCCGAATATCCATAGCGCTTAGTAGTGTTCATCGTGCGACTTTGGAACGATGGCAACTGCCCAAAGCCAGAACCTGTTAATCCAACAGGGATACTCGGTTTACTGTCATCAAAGGTAATGCCATCATCGGGGCATTGGTACCGGTTCATATCCCCCCACTCTACTTTCCAGGTGCCAAAACGGCTCTGCAAATTTTTAAGCACATCGTTTAACCATGCTAATTGCTGCGCCGCACTTATGGTTTTAACCAATGTTTGAAAGCGACGGGTAATAAACGTGCTCTCCTGGTCGGTTTGGGGTGGCGGCAGGGCTTTCATCATCAATGTACCCCATTCAATAGCAAGCGAACTCGCTACTGAATGAATTGCTGTATTCCTGTCCCATTGCTGCAGCATCTTTATTGGTTCGTCCAGTGTTTGTTTAACCGAATCGGGCGCAGCGTCATAGGCTTTAAAAAGAGAAGGCAGCAGGTCGTCGAAAGCAGCGAGATAATGATCATAACCTTTGGCTACGAGGCCGTCAAGCGTAAGGTTCCTTGCATCTTTCAGGATCCTGATTGCTGTTATTGCCCGGTAATTTTCGCCATCGGGCGCCATGTAAACGGGATACTTGTTCCTATCCGGACTTGATACGCCCGAAGCGGTGTAGGGGGTTGAATTACAGTTCTGGATCCAACCCGTAGCTGGATTAATATTAGTGATGATCTCGCTGAGTTTATGTACACCCTGCCATTCGGTAGCTGATGTGCTGCCATCGACAGGCAGGCTCCAGTCATACTTCGGATCACGTTTAGGAATGTAGTTTCCGTACCAAAAAATGGTATTCCCCTTATCATCGGCATAAACCGTGCTGTTGGTAGCATTTGATACCAGGCTCATGGCCTTTTTATATTCGGCCAGGTTATTGGCCTTGGTTATCAGCCATGACTCAACTAGTGCATTGTACGAGCGATTATTGGCCTTAAGCGCAAGCCACTTACCGTTCCTTGCACCAAGTACCGGACCATGATGCGTATAATAACCTATTATGGTACGCAGTTCTGTTTCATCGCCCTTCTTTATTTTGAAGGATAGTTTGCGGGATGTAACCGGCCGTAGTTTACCATCGTATTCGTAATACCATTTACCATCCTTTTTACTTACCTTTTCGGCGTACAAATCGGCTACATCTGCATAGGCACTGGTATGCATCCAGCCACAATGCTGATTAAAGCCCTGGTAAATAAAAAACTGGCCCCAGGTAACGGCACCATATGCGTTAAGCCCTTCATCGCTTACCAGCTCAACCTCACTGCGAAAATAGAACGGCACATGCGGATTAATGTATAATAAAGCATGGCCCGAGGCCGACCTTGACGGCGATATAGCAAACCCATTTGAACCGGTTTCGCGCTCATTTACCATATCATAGATATTTTTTGCAGGTTGGCCGGTTACCGCGCCAAGCTTTTCGGGGCCGGCACTGTAAAAGTCTTTTGTTTCGCTTAATTTGAGGCTTCCGGTTTCAGTGGCGGCAACACTACCATCGGTAAACATCAACGCATACCAGGGTTCAAAATGTTTAAATACCTGTGGCTTTACTTCGGGATGTTTGTACAGGTAGTAGTTAACACCATCGGCAAAGGCATCCAACAGTTTCCTGAACCAGGGTGCACTTGTGTGATAATCTTTAATAGCATCGGTACTGTCGGCAATCAGCTGCAGCTGCACATCGGTATATAAATTGGTTTCGCCATCAACCTCGGCCTGTTTACCTAACTGGTAAAGATAATTGCGTTCGATCCCCTTAAAGTTATCCTCGCATTGGGCATACATCAGCCCAAAAACAACCGAAGCATCTGTTTTTCCATAAATGTGAGGAACTCCCCAATTGTCACGAATAATAGTTACCGCTTTTGCCAATGTTTGCGCCCGTTTTATTTCCTTTTGATTAATTTTTTGAGCAAAAACCAAAGCAGGAAGAAACATTAAAGCGATGCCTAAATTAACTTTCATGGTAACAGTAATTTTACTAAACAAATTATCCATATAAATGTGAAGAAAACGATGCTTTTTAAAGATTTTGAGGTAAATTTGGAGATTAATTCATAATAATTACATCGTACTGCCGTTTTTATTCAACTATTCACAATCGGTTTTTTGGAGGTAATTATTTCTATACTGCCAAAGCGGCATAGCGAATTGTTAATGACTTTTCTGTACCGGATTTCATTCCGGTATCCGAATATAAAGAGCTTGGGTATGCATTTAATATGATATCTGAGATTTAGTTGATTCAATATCATTTGAGACGTGATATTGTGTGCGTTCCGGGGTGAGATACGGAACGCATTTTTTGTTTATGAAGGAGATCATAGTTCATAGTTAATGGTTCATGGCAATTAGTGGTAATCACTAACGAGATTCAAATTCGGCCATGATCTATGAACCATCAACTATGAACTACTAATGAACCCACTGGTTTCGGTACCACGCCATAGCCAGTAACACCATGCGGTTATAAGTTTCCAGGCCCTGGGGTTGATTATTGGCTTTCAGGAAATTATCGTAAAAGATGCTGCTTACGGCGCCCAGCTTGTTTTCGTAAGCCAGCCAGTAATTTCGCTCGGTGATATAATCGCTGCGCACTTCTTTGCTGATCATTGCTTTAAGCTCTTTATGGGCAAGAGTATCTCGTGCCCCCAGCGAATACATGAATTCCTGCACGGCAAGGTGGTAGGCCGAATAACGCAATAACCTGTCGTGCGATTTTACGGCGATGACAAAACCGGCAAAGTCAGCTTCATCCTCTGCCCCATACCCCATTTGGTGCGACATTTCATGACAAACCACAAAAGGCCGGTTAAAAACGGGCATCTGGTAATTTACCTGGGCTTCAGAAGTAAAAGGATTATAATAACCCGATGTGCCGATGTAATTTAATAAGGGTGTAAGTATAGATGGTTTAATATCGGGGTTATATGCCCTGAAATTGGCAGAATCTTTACTGAGCGTGTAAATAGCGTGGCGGGCTGTATTATAAATATGGGTGTTACTCTGCGCCCAATCTCCCGGCGTAAGGCGTGCACGGGTAGCATTGGCGCTGTCAATCAGCATGCAGGTTACGGCTTTAAGATCAGCGGTGGTAAAAGCTGTATCCCTGAGTCCAAACCGCTCGGAGGCCGGCAGCCTGAAATAGTTCATCCCCCATAAAAGATAAAAAGCCAATATGCCTGCCTGTACCCCGATAATCAGTCCTAAAAAAAACCGGCCGGCCTTTTGAAATTGCTTTTTAAACAGCAGGGTTACTAACCTGATTACTGCGTAAATCAAATAAACAACTACGGCTACATACAAAACATCGCCAACACTAAATGGAAATACGTTTAAAACTGAATGAAAAACCCGGCAAACAATAATGTAAAAGCCATTGGCATAGTAACGTTCAACAGCGGCGGGATGATTAGCAAATAGCATCAGCAAAAAAATGGCCAATGCCATCAATATTATAGCTATGATCCTTTTTAATACAGGTTTTTTATTGGTTTGATAGCCCATTGTGCAGGGTAAATATAGCGCTTTGGGGGCATGTAAAAAAGATAACTGCGGTATGCGATAAAAACCGGGGTAACAGAAAAGGCCCCGGACAAGGGGCCTTCAAAATTGTGAAAAATAAGGCTGCTGAATATCATTTACTTTACAGAAACAGGCACTACGATCTTATCCCAGAACATGCAAAAGCTTTTTGCATCAACTGTATAAACTAATCTTTCGTGCATTGGCGCTGCTTTGGTTTTAACATCTACACGCAGGGCGTCTTTTGACTCGTCGTATTTAAACGCACCCCACTGCTTAGCTACTTTGTTAAAAATTACTGTCCAGGTGCCGTTTTCATTTGGGATCAGGAAAAATCCATAAGTACCCGCTGCCAATGCTTTGCCTTCAACTTTAATATCTTTTGTTGTTGTAAAAGTAGTGGCTTCATTAGCACCTGCACGCCATACTTTACCGTAAGCTTCAAGTCCGCCCCAAATTTTACGGCCTTTAACCGATGGGCTGCCATAATTAATAGTAATAGTTGAACCTGCAGCTTTGCCGCTAACGCTATCGCGCGGGCTTGCTGGTTTGTCTTGCGCAAAAGTTGCTACCGATACCAATAACGCAAAAGCAAACAGGAACGCTGCCTTAAGCTGAAATGATTTTTTCATAAGATTTCTCATAATTTATTTAATATAAAGATAGATTGAATTTCGATTTAAAAACAACTATTCGTTTAAATACCTCCAACAGGTGATTTTAACACATAAAACATTGAAAATAACCAACTGAGGATTAAACCATTTGAATTTTATATTGTTTAATTAATTGAAGGACCATATTGCAGTTAGGAATAGACCGGAGGGATTCATAGCCCAAAGGTTAAACAATTGTTGTGGTTTTTTTACCCTGCCTACCATGGCAGGGTTTTTTATGTGCCGGCATCACTGCACTTTGTAAGTAAACACCGCGCGGCCAATATTACCTGCTTCATCAATCCATCATCATACAGCAAGTTTTTGAAAGTAAATTGCCATCATGGTCAAAGAAATTAACCTCTCCGTTATTCAACATCCATCTGGTGTATGCCCTTATATGATAAGTCCCCCCGGGTAATATGTTTGAAAGACTAAAATCGCCGGTTGCCAAACCGTTAACCAATTGCAGCGAGATGGATTTCAAGAGAGAATCGGCTGGGCTGACGAGGTCAACGTGTAGCATGCCGCTTAGTTTTGATAGTTCATGTTGTTCGCCCAGGGTAATGTATGCATTAAAATAAAGGGTATCACCTGCGTTATAATAGGACCTGTCAAAATGCAGGAAAGCTTTTCAATCGCTTTGCCGACCGATAGCGTTTGCAGGCGCGACACAACAGTATCTAATGGAATAACTGGCTGATTATTTTGTGAAAAAACAGGCGCAGAACAGCACAATACCGCCAACAGCGGTAATACTATTTTTTTCATAACAGGAAATGATAACAGGTTAAAACTGGTTATATAAAGGCAATTAATTATAAGTATTTATTTACAAATAAAACACTCATTTAAAATCAGTTATATAAAACACCAGTAACCAGGGCAGCTATTGCGTCAGCTCCGCATCCTGCTTCATTTCTTCCCAATAAAGTGTTTCAAGGTATATGCCGTTTTGAATAGCTACACGTGTACGTATTTTTTCTAATTCGGCCTTCACTTCTTCACTGCTGAGCCCACGGCCCAGCGAATGGTAATAAATGGCGTAACCAGTTTTACTGTTTATGCATTTATAATGCTTTTCCCCGGCTTTCATAATCGGATTAACTAATATAAATACAATACTGCAGATGGCAGGATTGTTTTAATTAAACTTAAATGTTACACAATTTTCTTAATTCAACCAGTGGGTTTCTTTTCACTTTAAATCAACCACTTACACCCTTATCAATTTAGTTTTATTACATTGGCTTAACCATTCTTAACATTAACTTAACAATTAGCATCATATTAATGGTTACTTTTATCCGCTGAATAATTTATAGTGACATATTTTAAAATCCGCTTAATATAACTACTGTAAATTCACGACTGATAAAACAGATCAATGAAGAGCACTAACTCAAAATCGATATTTCCAAACTCAAACCAGGTTTTTTACGATTTGTTCAACTCGGCTGTAGCCAATGTTACCGAAATGGCCAGGTTGCTGAACGAAGCCGTTAACGCCCCAACCTCATATGAGCAAAAGTTTAATTTCGCCCATATTGATAAACTGAAATTTAAAAGCTACGAGATCACACACAGGGTATTTTCAGAATCGGGCAGGATGCTGATATCACCGTTTAACCGTAAGGATATGTGCGACCTGGCTTCGGCAATTGATGACGTAGCCGACAGAATCACCATGGCCGCCCGCAGGATAAACCTTTACAACGTGCCCGCCATTACGCAGCCTATGATTGATTTATCGGCACTGATCCTTAAAACCAGTACCGAGCTTGAGAAGGCAGTTAATGCGATGAACAATCTTAGCAAATCATCCGAAATTTTTGAGCTTTGCAGCAACATCAAAAAACTGGAAGCCCAGGCCGATTCGGTTCACAATAAAGCCTTTGCCGATTTGCTTAATAACGAAAAAGATCCTATTGAATTAATTAAATACACCGATGTTTTTGCGGCCATGGAAACCGCTACCGACAGCTGTGAAGATACAACCCTGATTATTGAAAGTATTTTGATCAAGAACGGGTAACCTCACCTAAATCCTCTCCAAAGGAGAGGACTTTTATTAACAAAAAAGCGATGATAACTCATCGCTTTTTTGTTAATGCCGTTTATTATAAAGCCCTCTCCTTTGGAGAGGGTGGGCTGAGGTTACTTTCCTTTTTCAGATTGCGGGCCGTTATCGCCGCCATTATCCTGCTCGTTATTTTTATCCTTTTCCCTGTCTTTCTTAAACTCAAGCTTTCCAAACTTATAGCTCAGGCTTATACCGAACGATTGTACCGGCACCAGCCTCACGTTAGTTTGGTAAAAATTGCTGCCAAATGTTGATGAACTTTGGCTAACATACTTTGCGAAAGGGTTGGTAGCCGTAAGACCAATGCTTGCCTTTTTATTCATGAACATTTTGCGCATGGCAAAGTTGTAAAACACAAACTTGGGGTTGGTACCCTGAATACCTTTTTGTGATGAATTATAGTTACCAAAAAACTCGGCACTTAAATCATGGCCAAAATTGTATTGCGCGTTGAGGTTAAGGCGGTAAGCAAAAGCGCTTACATTGGCAAAGCCCGGATTTGTACTCCTTCTATCACTAAATATCATGTTGGTACGCAGGCTCAGCTTGTCGGTTACCGGCACCGATGCATAAATGTTGATGCCTATCCGCTCTTCCGAACCTATATTATAACGCTGGTTCAATGATACATCGGTATAGGTAGTGCCGTTTACATCGTATGTAGAATAAAAAGTGGTGAACTGCTGAATATCATCGGTATTACGGCGATAGAATGCCGCAACATTGATATTGGCGCCCTTGTCAAATGATTTGTTATAACCTAACTCAAAATTATCCCCTTTTTCGGGCTTCAGGTTGGGGTTACCAGTGCTGATGTTATGCGGGTCGCTGATGTTAAGGAACGGGTTCAGGTCACCGTAATCAGGGCGCTGGATGCGGCGGGTGTAGCTTAATTTAAGTGATTCGCCGCCGTTCCCAAACTTATGAGAGAAAACCAATGATGGCGCAAGGATATTATAAGACGGGATATTTACCCCCTGAAAGTCGGCTGTAGTGGTGGTATATTCATCTCTTAAACCGGCTTTCACATCCAAAAATTTATTAAATACCGATGTTGATGCAGACAGGTAATAGGCATACACTTTACGGTCGTAAGTAAAACCATAGGTCTGGCCCGGGTTGGGCACAAAGGTATTACCTCCAAAAAGGGTATCTGTTACTACATTATTGTTGATATGGTTGAATACAAGCTTGCCACCGGTTTCAAGTGTAAAGTTTTTGCTTACAGGCTGGGTATAATCAACAGAGATATCAGTTTCTCTATCCTTACCGGGATTATTGTTAGAGATGCCTGATGAAGTTATGCCCGAGTCATAATCCTGATGTTGGAATGAGCTGAACGAGTTGCGGCCAAAACTTGATGAGTATAATACATCAAGCTCCTGCCCTTCCTTAGCGAAATTCTTTTTATAATTCAGGCTCACATCGGTTGAAGTACCATTGAATTTGCTGCTTGAGTTGCGGATACTTCTGATATCAGATACCGGGTTACCTGCTGCGTCAACCTCGTTTTGATCCTGATTGGTAATACCGTTGCCATGGTTGCCGAAGTGGTTAAAACCCACACCGGCGGTCAGCTGATCTTTAGGAGTAATATCCCACGAAAAATTGATCCCCGATTCGTAACCATTACGTTTAAAATTATTACTTCCCTGCTGGAACAAGGTAGTTTTATTATTGGCCGAATCAGTAGACACACGGTTACGGGTATTGGGGGCGTTAGTGTTGATCTGGGCGTTACCGCTGAAAAAAGCGTTCACACCAAAATTGCCTTTACGGGCATTCAAGTTAAATGAACCGTTTTCGCGGCGGGTACCTGCCGATAGGTTAACACTGCCATTAACACCCTGCACCTTGCTATCTTTTAAAATAATGTTCACAATACCACCCGTACCTGCAGCATCATACTTTGCGCCCGGACTGGTAATCACTTCAATACTTTTGATCTGGCTGGCCGGGATACTGGCCAAAGCATCGGCAAGGCTGGCGCCGAAAATGCTTGAGGGTTTGCCATTGATCAGGAAACGAATATTAGCATTGCCCTGCAGCTCCACATTGCCGTCAATATCAACGGTGATCTGTGGTACCTTTTTCAAAACATCAATAGCGACCCCGCCCTGTGCACTTAAATCGTTCTGTGGGTTGTAAACCATTTTATCAATCCGGTTTTCAACGGTAGGCACTTTGGCGGTTATGGTTACCCCTTTTAGTTCATTGGCAACCGGAGCCAGTTTGATTTCGCCCAATGATATTGTGCCGTCCTTAACTATCACATGTTCGATAGTGGCCTTTTGGTAGCCTAAAAATTCGGCGGTTATTTTATATTCCCCTGCAGGGATATTGTTAATAGAAAAATTTCCTTTAGGGTCGGTGCTGATACCATTAAACGGCGATGTAGCACCTTGTTTAAATACAGATACTGTGGCGTAATCAACCGGTTGCTTTGTGGTGGCATCGGTAACTTTACCTGTAATTTTCCCCTTTGCTCCCGGGGTTGTTTGGGCGTGTAAGGCGGTTATAAAAACAAAAGAAAATAATATCAAAAAAACAGACTTCATTATATATTGCG
The DNA here is from genome assembly GCF_059690695.1 of Mucilaginibacter sp. A5337. Taxonomy (NCBI): domain Bacteria; kingdom Pseudomonadati; phylum Bacteroidota; class Sphingobacteriia; order Sphingobacteriales; family Sphingobacteriaceae; genus Mucilaginibacter; species Mucilaginibacter sp. A5337. The sequence goes on from NZ_JCAWEC010000001.1 coordinate 819,536, forward strand.
GGTATTTGAACCACAAATTTTATAAGAAAGATTGGATTAAATCTGAATTAAATGGTATTGAAGTGTATTTGTTACAATATGATTTTGCAATGTATACATGCTTGTTACATTGTATATGAGCGCGTTACAAAACAAACTAAAAAATCAGCACAATTGTGCCTCCGATAATAAGCAAAGCGCCTATGGCGTTTTTAAGGGTTAGAGGTTCGCCCAGGAAAATAACAGAGAGCGCAATGGCTAAAGCAACACTCAGTTTATCAACCGGTGCCACCTGGCTTACTTTACCCAATTGCAGGGCGCGAAAATAACAGATCCATGAAAGTCCGGTAGCACAGCCAGACAAGATGAGGAAAGTCCAGTTGGTTTTAGTGAGACTGTTGATACCGCCATGTGTTCCTTTAAATAATGCTATGCCCCAGGCCAGTATCAGGATGACCACGGTGCGAATAGCCGTAGCCAGATCGGTATCAACTCCTTTTATACCTATTTTGGCAAAAATAGCGGTAAGCGCCGCAAACAGTGCCGAAAGTAATGCGTATATCCACCACATAATGATCAGATTTTGTATTTAACTTGCAACAAGTGAAGTACGAATTTGCTTACGTATTCTGTATAAAATCTGTGAGTAGTTTTTCGTGGCCCTACCTGCTAACCAAAAAATCCAGAATCCGTACAAATTCACAATCTAACTTTACCTAAAAAAGATTTGAAATTACTGATCATTGAAGACGAAGAAGGCCTGCGCGAAAGCATTGAAGAATACTTTGCCGAAGCCGGCAATATCTGTGAAACCGCGGCCAGTTATACTACTGCCCTTGCCAAGGTTGAACTGTACAGGTATGACTGCATCCTGCTGGATATTACCCTGCCCGGCGGCAATGGTATAGATATATTAAAAGTACTTAAAAACAATAATTATACGGATGGTGTGCTCATCATTTCGGCCAAAAACTCATTGGATGACCGCCTGCAGGGCCTTGATCTGGGGGCAGATGATTATTTGGTAAAACCCTTCCACCTATCTGAGCTTAAGGCAAGGGTTTCAGCCATCATCAGGCGTAAAATGTTTAACGGCAGCAATGTACTTAACTTCAATGAGCTCAGTATCGATCTGATGGCTAAAACGGTAGCAGTAAACGGCACGCCAGTGAAGTTTACCCGTAAGGAGTTTGCCCTGCTCATCTATTTCATCTCCAACAAAGGCAAAGTGATTTCAAAAAATGCTATTGCCGAACATTTATGGGGCGATGGTATTGACATGGCCAATAATTTCGATTTTATTTATTCACACATCAAAAACATCCGCAAAAAAATAATGGAAGCCGGCGGTAAGGACTATATTTATGCGGCCTATGGAATGGGCTACAAATTTGCCGATCAGTAATGAAGCTTTCGGAAAGGTATAACCGGGTTAATTTAATTGCTACTATTGTTATCATGCTGATAACAGGCGCTATTTATTACCAGGCTATCAGCCTGATCCTTACCAATCAAAAAGACAATTCACTGGAGGTTGAGGAGCATGAGATTTTTGATTACGTAAAGCTCAACCACCATCTCCCGCAGGTTTTTGAATCAAAAGACCAGCAGATCACCTTCTTTTCGGCCGAACCAAACTCTGTTAAACGTGAGTTTTTCAATACTACCTATTACCGCGAAAAAGATGAGGCCGAATCTGGCAGGGGGTTAATCACTTCGGTAACAGTTGGTGGCAGGTATTATAAAATCCTGATAGTTGAATCAAAAGTAGAAACAGAAGACCTTATCCAGATCATCTTCGGTATCACTATCGGCGTTATACTATTGTTACTACTGGTACTGGTAATTACAAACCGCCTGATATTGGGCAGGCTTTGGCAGCCTTTTTATAGCATTTTAAGCGAGTTAAAACTATTCAATGTTACCGATAACCGGGAAATGCCAATGTCCAATACCCCCATCGATGAATTTAACGAGCTCCAGGCCGAAGTAACGGCTATGGCCGAAAGGGTAAAAAAGGACTATAAAGACCTTAAAACCTTTACCGAAAACGCATCGCATGAGTTGCTTACCCCCATTGCAGTCATCAATTCCAAATTGGATACCCTGATCCAGACAGAAAACTTCAGCGAGCATCAAAGCAAATTGCTGAATGACCTTTACAGCGCAGTATCACGTCTGAGCAGGCTTAATCAGTCGCTGTTATTGCTGGTCAAAATCGAAAATAAATTATTGAACGACCGTCAGCACCTGGATTTGCAGGAACTAATAGACGAGCTGTTATACCAATTGGAAGATATTTTTGGCGATAAGGAGATAACTGTTATTTCATCGCTTAGCGAAAAGGAAATTGAGGCCAGTAATTATCTCATTGAAATATTATTAAACAACCTCATTATCAATTCGGTTCGCCATAACCGTGCCGGTGGAGAGATCATCATCAACCTCACTGCCGAAAGTTTAACGATCAAAAACACCGGTGAGCAAGTAGCCCTTAATCCCGAAAATATCTTTACCCGCTTTCATAAAGCATCCACATCTGAAGGCAGCGGCCTGGGGCTCACCATCTCTAAACAAATCTGTGAAAGTTTGGGTTATCAGCTGGTTTACAGCTATGAAGCGCCATACCATTGCTTCGCCGTTAACTTTTAAATTTGTTACACTCCCCGTACCAAATTTTTCCAGAATTATCCTGTAGCTTAGCTATTATTTAACACAACATATATTATTTTGACCATCCGGATAAAATGGGTTTGCGGCTTTTTATTTTGCCTGCTTAGTGCTGCTACACAGGCACAAACCTACAATCTTGAACATTATTTGGAGCTTGCCAAAAACAATAGTCCGCTGTTGAAAGACCTGCAAAACCAGGTAGCCTCGGGCCAGTTGGATATTCTCCGGATCCGGGCAGGTTACCGCCCCCAGGTAAATGCTACCAGCGGCGGTCTTTACGCCCCGGTTTCCGGCGGTTATGGCTACGCCCCGGCTATTACCAATGAGCATACACTCAACGCCTTGCTGGGCATCAACCAATCGCTCGACAGTAAAAAGAATATTGCCGCGCAGATAGACGCTGTGAAGCTGCAATCCCAATCGGCACTCAATACCGCTAAAATATCCGAGCAGGATTTGAAAAAGGCAGTTACTGCACAATACATCGCAGCGTTTGGCAGCCTGCAGCAGGTAAAATTTAACCAGGAAGTGATCACCCTGCTTAACCGAGAAGAAGAGTTGCTTAAAAAACTAACCCGTACCAATGTTTATCGCCAAAGTGATTACCTTACTTTTTTGGTTACCCTTAAGCAACAGCAATTAACTTTGTCGCAGGCAAGGCTGCAATATAAAAATGACTATACTACACTTAACTATTTAACCGGCATTGCCGATACCAGTTACATTGAGTTGCAGGACCCGGGCATCCAAAAAACTATCCGGGCAGATATCAGCAATAGCATTTTTTTTAATCAGTATAAAACCGATAGTCTTAAGCTGGTGAACAGCCGTACATTGGTTGATTTCAGCTACAAACCCAAGATCAATCTGTTGGCAGATGGTGGTTACAATTCTGATTTCCTGAGCGGGCCTGCCTATAAAAATTTCGGTGCCAGTATCGGTTTTAGTTTTACGTTACCGCTATACGATGGAGGCCAGCGTAAGATCCAGTATCGCAAGCTATCGTTAGAGGAAGATACCCGCCGCAGCTATAAAGCATTTTTTGACACACAATACCGCCAGCAGCTTGCACAGCTAAACCAGCAGATAGATGGCTCAGAAAAGCTGTTAGCACAGATAGATGAACAAATGAAATACACCGAGAGTTTGGTAAAGGTTGATACCCAATTACTGCAAACCGGCGATGTGCGTGTAGCCGACCTGGTGCTGGCGATTAACAATTACCTTGCTATAAAGAACCTTAAAACACAAACCAATATTAATAAGCTGCAACTTATTAATCAGCTCAATTACTGGAACAAATAATATGAAATTCAAACACATATACCTGGCTGCCGGCCTTTTAACACTACTGTATAGCTGCAAAGGCAATACCCAGCCCGCAGATGACGCGGGCGATGCAGGTTCGGCCGCTCAAACGCCTGTAACCGTAACCGCCGTTGCCGACAGCGCCATGGTTGATTATATCGACCTGAGTGCAACATCTGTTTTTCAGCAAAAAAATATTGTTAAGGCTAACGCAAACGGTTATATCCAAAAGGTAAACATCCTGCCTGGCCACTATGTAAATAAAGGCGAGTTTTTATTCAGCATAAAAACCAAGGAAGCACAAAGCATTGGCAATAGCATTAATGTATTGGACACAACGTTTAAGTTTTCAGGGGTTAATAAAATAAAAGCTGCCGGTAATGGCTATGTTACCCAGCTAAACCATCAGCAGGGAGATTATGTGCAGGATGGGGAGCAGCTTGCCGTAATCAGCGATCGCTCAAGCTTTGTATTTGTGATGCAGTTGCCCTATGAGCTGCGCAGCTATGTAAAAAACAACCAGGATGTGCAACTTTTACTCCCCGGCGGCGAAAAACTAACGGCACAGGTAAGCTCATCAATGCCCGCTGTTGATTCACTTTCCCAAACCCAGGGCATTGTACTTAAAGTAAACAGCGCTAATCCAATTCCCGAAAATTTAGTAGCTAAAGCACGCATCATTAAATCGGTACGGGCTCACACAGTTTCACTACCAAAATCGGCCATATTGAGCAACGAAACCCAAACCGAGTTTTGGGTCATGAAACTCATTAACGCTACTACCGCTGTAAAAACACCGGTAACAAAAGGTATAGAAACGGGCGACCGGATAGAAATTTTAACACCCAAATTTTCGGCGAATGATAAAATAGTGGTCACCGGCAATTATGGGCTGGCAGATACGGCTAAAGTGAAAATTGTAGAGTAAGCCCCTCTAAATCTCCCCTAAAGAGGAGACTTTATTGTCGTTTCACGTATAGTACAAACGAGATCAGGATTTAAATAAAATCTCACTGAATATCCCACAATCAGAGAGACATTTCAAAAGCCCTCCCCTTTGGGGAGGGTTGGGTGGGGTTTTATACTATGAACCAGCGCAAAAACTACTTTATAACCCATCGCAAGCCGTTAGGCCTGGTGCTGGCCCTGTTTATTATGGGCGGGCTGTTTGCCTATTCAAAACTGCAAACTTCACTATTCCCTGAAATTACATTTCCTAAAATAAAGATCATTGCCGATGAGGGCCTGCAGCCGGTAAATAAAATGATGGTAACGGTTACCAAACCGTTGGAGAATGCTATTAAACAAGTGCCCGACCTGCAACTGGTACGCAGCACCACAAGCCGCGGCAGCTGCGAAATTTCGGCCCTGTTTAATTGGAACGCTGATATTGACCTGAGCCAGCAGCGCATCCAATCAAGTATTGACCAGATCAAAAACGATTTGCCTGCTGATGTAAATATCAGCGTAGCCAAAATGAACCCGTCCATTTTGCCGGTAAGCGGTTATACTTTAGAGAGCCATAACCTGTCGCCTATCGAATTAAGGCAATTGGCTACTTATACAGTAAAACCATTTTTATCGCAGGTTGACGGGGTATCAGAGATCAGGGTGATTGGCGGTAAACTAAAAGAATACTGGCTCACGCTCGATCAGCAAAAAATGACCTCGTTGGGGCTAACACCTGATATTATCAGCACCACACTTGCTACTACCAATTTCGTAAAATCAGAGGGCTATCTGTCTGATTATAAGCGCATGTATCTTACCGTTACCGATGCCACCATCAACGCCAAAGATCAACTGGAACAATTGGTCATCAGCAATAACCGTAAACGGATAGTGCGCCTCAAAGATTTTGCAAGCATCCGGGTAAACGAAGGAATCGAATACACCCGCATCAATGCTAATGGGCACGATGGAGTATTAATAGCGGTAATAAAGCAACCCAACGCCAATCTTATATCTGTTAGTAATGACATGGCCGATAAGGTTGACGCATTAAAAAAATTGCTTCCCAAAGGGGTAAGTATCAGGCCGTACTATATACAAGCCGATTTTGTGAATGATTCGGTAAAAAGCGTAAGCGACAGCCTTTGGATAGGTTTGCTGCTGGCCATTATTGTTGCAGTAATTTTTTTAAGGTCATTTAAGGCAAGCATCACCATATTGATTACTATCCCTGTTACACTCGGGCTTACCTTGCTCATATTGTACTGGCTTGGTTATACCTTCAATATCATGACCCTGGGTGCCATAGCAGCTTCCATTGGTTTAATTATTGACGATGCCATTGTGGTTGTCGAGCAGATCCACCGTGTACACGAAGAATACCCGGATGAGCTGAGCAGCCATCTGGTTCGCAAAGCCATCGATTATCTTTTCCCGGCCATGGTAGGTTCATCTATCAGCACCATTGTAATTTTTATACCCTTTGTGCTGATGACGGGCGTGGCAGGAGCCTACTTCAAGGTATTAACCGATACCATGATCATTACCCTCTTGTCCTCGTTTTTTGTAACCTGGATAGGCTTGCCGGTAATTTACTTGCTTGTAACCCCTAAGCCTAAATTAAACGCTGCGGCAAAGACCAAAAAAGAAGAGGTACATACAGTAAAGCGCCAAAAATGGGTAAGCTTTTTTATCCTGCGCCCATATGTAAGCCTCATTATCATTGCCGCATTGGCAGCAGTAATTGTGATTGTACCACCTTTGCTTGAAACCGGGTTCCTACCCGATATGGACGAAGGTGCCATTGTGCTCGACTATAAATCGCCTCCCGGAACTTCACTGGAAGAAACCGACCGCATGTTAAAGCAAATAGAAAAGCTGATCGTAAAACATCCCGATGTAACTGCTTACTCACGCCGAACCGGCACCCAAATGGGCTTTTTCATTACGGAACCCAATAGCGGCGATTACCTCATCCAACTAAAAAAAGACAGGACTAAAAGCACTGAAGAAGTAATAAGCGACCTGCGCAAAATTGTTGAGGAAACTCAGCCCGCGCTGGAGGTAGAATTCGGCCAGGTGATATCAGACATGCTTGGTGACTTAACCACATCGGCCGAGCCTATTGAGATTAAAGTTTTTGGCGATAATCAGCAAACCCTCCAAAGCCTGTCGAGACAAATAGCCGGACTGGTTGAAAAGGTAAAAGGTGCTGCCGATGTACTGCCGGGCATCATTATAGCCGGCCCTACAGTAAGTATCCAACCTCACTACAGCAAGATTGCACAGTATGGAATTACCGCCGCCGATTTGCAAATGCAAATCCAGACAGCTTTGGAAGGCAATGTAATTGGCAGCTTATTGGAAAAGGAGCAGCTTTCCCCTATCCGTATGGTTTACCCCGGTAACCGCTCGCTCAATGTTAACGATATTCATAACCTGCACATATTTTTACCAAATGGCAAGCTTATTCCTATAACAGAACTTGCTTCGGTTGAATTAAGGCCCGGCGATGCCGAGATAAACCGCGAAAACCTGCAAAGCATGAACGTAGTGAGCGCAAGGCTGGAGGGCAGCGATCTGGGAACCGTAATAGCAGCCATTCAAAAAACCATTCACGATAATGTAAACCTGCCAACGGGTTATCATGTGGAATATGGCGGGGCATATGCCCAGCAGCAGCAATCGTTTAAAGAATTGCTTATCATCCTGGTAACTGCATGCCTGCTTGTTTTCGGGGTGATATTATTCCTGTTCAGGCAATTCAGGATAGCCTTGCTTATTTTGGTGATCGGTATTCTCGGTATCAGCGGCAGCTTCCTGGCTTTATTTATTACCGGCACGCCGCTTAACGTAGGCAGCTACACCGGGTTGATCATGATTGTGGGCATCATTGGCGAAAATGCTATTTTCACCTTCCTGCAGTTTAAGGAAAGTGCCATCGAAAATGAAAATAAAAACATTGATGAGGCTATAACTTTTGCCATTAGTACCCGTTTAAGACCCAAACTAATGACCGCTTTAGGCGCAATTATAGCACTGATGCCGCTTGCTTTAGGTATAGGCGCAGGCGCTCAGTTGCACCAGCCATTGGCCATAGCAGTTATTGGTGGTTTTTTAGCGGCATTGCCATTATTACTTATTGTTTTACCGGCAATGCTCCGTATATTGTACCGCAAAGGGTTCAGCACCCACTTAAATGAAATTAATGAAAGCCACAACGGTTAACACAGCATTTTTACAGATTCGGGACTTAATTTCATGGCAATAAACAATCCCGAAAAATGAAAAAGCAAATTTTGGCCGTAGCCTTGCTTATTGCAGGTATAGCTCCTTTTAAACTCAGCGCACAAACCTATGTGGCCGATAAAACTATCGTGCTTCCGGGTGATGGCGGTTACGATTATCTATCTATTGATAAAGTAAACCGCAATCTGTACGTATCGCACGGCACATCGGTAAATGTTATTAACCTGGATACCGAAAAGCCCGTTGGCGTTATTGATAACATGAAAGGGGTACATGGTATAGCCATAGTAAATAAACTTAACAGGGGCTTCATTAGTGATGGCAAGGCAAATGCTGTAGTGGTTTTTGATTTAAAAACTTTTAAAACCATCACCACTATTGCCCTTACGGGGGCCAATGGCCCGGATGCCATTATGTATGACCCTTACTCAGATCGCGTGTTTACCTTCAACGGCGAAAGCGATAACTCGTCGGTAATCAATCCGGCGACGCTTAAACAGGTTGGTACTGTTGCACTTGGTGGCGGACCTGAATTTGCGGTATCTGATGGGAAAGGCAAAATTTATAATAACCTTGAAGATAAAAGCAGCCTCAATGTTATTGATAGCAAAAGCCTTAAAGTAATTAAAAACTATCCTCTTGCACCCTGCGGCGGCCCGACCGGCTTAGCACTTGATGCTGTTAATCAAAAACTGTTTACTGTTTGCCGCGAAAATAAAGGCGTAAGTGTTGTTGATATCCAAACAGGTAAAGTAACTACTACCCTGCCAATTGGTGCCGGCGTTGATGCTGTTGTTTATGACCCGGAAACCAAATTGATATTTTGCTCATGCGGCGATGGTGTTACTACCATCATTAAGCAAAAATCGGCCAATGAATACGAGGTAATCCAGAACCTCAAAACTGCTGAAAGAGCCAGAACAATGGCACTCGACGCCAAAACCCACAAAATTTATTTAAGTGTAGCACAATTTGAACCTGGTACACGTAAAACAATCCCAAATACTTTTAAGGTACTTGTTTTCAAACAAAACTAAAGTAAATTTTATATGAAATTTATATGAAATGATCATGAAGATTTTCCTTATTCCTGATATTACTAATAAATTTTTACAAAAAAATGAACTTTTGTGCACGTTATCGTTATATTTAACGTTTTAACACTATATGATTAAAAAGACTGATTTTGTTTATTCCCAGGAGTCTGAACCTCATCGCATCCGCACAAAAAAAATCTTAAAGCAGTTTCCGCAATTGCGTAAGCTTATAGGCAAAAACCCGGCAACCATTTGGGCTATTGTTGGTTTAGTAGCTTTCCAGGTTGTTTTGGCCTGGTTTGTACGCGATCAATCATGGTGGATAGTTTTTGGAGCGGCCTATTTGCTTGGAGCTTTTGCCGATCATGCGTTGTTTGTAATGATCCACGAATGCACACACCAGTTGTTATTCAAAAATCGCAACGCTAACCGCTGGGCATCTATGTTTGCCAATTTACCGCAGATACTGCCAAGCGCTATTTCGTTCGAAAAATATCACATCAAACATCACTCTTTTCAGGGTGTACATGAGCTTGATGCCGATTTACCAAACCGCTGGGAAGCCAAACTGATCAGCAATTCGTTTTTTGGTAAAGCAATCTGGCTTTTGTTTTTCCCGGTATTTCAGCTTTTCCGTTTATCACGTTTAAGGGAAATCCATCCGTTTGACGGCTGGATCCTGACCAATTGGTTATTACAGGCTGCATTTACAACCGCTATCGCTTACTTTATGGGATGGCATGCAGTAGCGTTTCTGCTGTTAAGCTTCTCTTTTTCGGTTGGCCTTCACCCATTGGGTGCACGCTGGATCCAGGAGCATTACCTTACCGTTACTGAAGAACAGGAAACTTATAGTTATTATGGCAATTTCAATGCCGTAGCCTTTAACGTAGGCTTTCACAACGAACACCATGATTTTCCTTCTATCCCATGGAATAAACTTCCTGAGATCAGGAAAACTGCCCCTGAGTACTACGATACTTTACACTATCATACTTCATGGACAAAGCTATTCTTCCAGTTTTTGTTCGACAGGGAGATCTCGCTATTTAACCGCATTCTGCGTAAAGACCGCGGTCGTGTAGCATTAACAGACGTTTCAAAGCCAGATATCGATCTTACTAAAGCTGAAGCATCCAAGCAGGAGCTTGCAGATGTTGAAAAATAAGAATAACAAAAAAGGGCCTGAAATAAGGCCCTTTTTTATTGCGGCAACCTGCTAATTGTCATTACTTGCGATAGCGTGGCAACCGCACGGAAGCATATCCGCCCTGTATAATGTGCGATTGCTTCGTCGTTCCTCCTCGCAACGACATATAAAAAATCACTTTCATTTCCCCTTGCATCACAGCAAATAATTTTCGTATTTTGCTAATAAAATTAGCAAAATAAAATATCTAAGTGTAGCCGATCAGCTCATGATTTTTAGCCGTTATATCGGTCAGCAAGTTATGATCATCAGTCTTTTAAACAAAGCGAAGTCAATATTGGCATCCTTACGGGGGTAAAACACAATGCAATTGCCGTTACCACTGATAATATCATACGCTGGATTCCGCTTTATGATAACTTCAGGCTTTGTGAAATCAAACTGCTTTTGAAACCTTTAAAAAAGCTTACTGCCGAAATTGTTTCTATAGCTAATGACCTTCCGGTAAAAGCATTCATCACCCCATATTACCAGCAGCAAGGTTACGATATGCCCGTTTTTATTGAACCCGGACATCCCTGCAATTGCAAATATGCTCAGGAGCTTGAGCTGGCCGATTACCGCAGCCCTGCCGAAATATGCCAGCAAAACGCTTTATTACATGCCTTTGAATCGGCATAATAGTTTCATGGTACGAATATTGTGTGCTATCTGCGCTGTTTGTTATACATTTTTCATATAGTCGTAACAAAATCAAATAATTAATATCAACTTCATACTAATGCGCGTAATTTGCGTTATTGTTTGCAAGAAACAGAATGAGCCGGTCAAAAAAATTAAATATACTTCTACCCATTGTATCCCTTCTTTTCATGGGGGCCTTTGCCAAGCACAGGCTTTTTGACAGACAGGATATCACAGGTACCTTAAGTGATAAGGAGATGGATGAAACGTCGGGTATTGCGGCATCATCCATTAGTCCGGATATTTACTATGTACATAACGACAGCGGCGATACCAGCCGTTTCTTTGCTATAACTGCCGGTGGCAAGCTTAAATCAACTATCTATTTTAAAGGCGACAGTACGCATAAACTGGGCGTACAGGATTGCGAAGATATTGACGTAGGCCCCGGTCCACAAAAAGGTAAAAGCTATGTCTATCTTGGCGATATAGGCGATAACGCTCAAAACCGCCCCTATATTACAGTTTACCGCATGGCCGAAAAAAAATCCTGGGCCACCGGCGATGCCGCGAATGTAAACACCGAAGCAGTAAGAGCAGATTTTAAATATCCTGATGGCCCTAAAGATGCTGAAACAATGATGATCGATCCAATTGCCCAGCAATTGATCATTGTTAGCAAAAGAGGTGATACCGTTGCTGTTTATACCACTCCATTAAAATACAAAGCCAATACAACAACGGTATTAACCAAACGCTGCAAACTATACTTTGAAGGCTTTAAACCTTTTAAATGGATCACCGCCGGTGACATTTCAAAAGATGGGCAGCAGATCCTGCTGAAGAGCTATGATAAGGTTTATTACTGGCGCCGCCAGCACAATGAGCCAATATGGGAAACCATGATACGTAAACCACAGGAGCTTAATTATAAAGTTGAGAAGCAGGGAGAAGCCATAGGCTTTCAACCCGATGGCAAAGGTTATTACACTACGAGTGAGGGTGTTTTTTCGCCGATATATCATTATGATGTGCCGAACTGATTTTTATTAAACTACTGCATATAAAAAAGGCCTTTGTCGAGTAAACAAAGGCCTTTTGATATTAAACAAAATCAACTTACATAGCCCGGATTAGCTTTACGCCATGCGGTGGTATTTTGAAAGTATATTTATGATTAACTGCTATCAGGTATTTTTGTTCCCAAACATCACGGGCTTTGGCAAAGCCTTTTAACAGTTTGTCATTAGCATCAAGATTAACGGTTTGGTATTTATCAGATGTATTGAAGAAACCTATAGCCTTTTCGCCTTTGTTAAGTTCCTTTACCCAAATCTGCTGATCATCTGTTTTGGAAGCCTGCCTTGCGCCTTTGCCTAAAGCATCCTGGTCAATAGCCAGTACTTCGTCATTGGTTAGCAAACTAAGCGTAAACCTGTCTAAATGCCCCATGTCACAACCAATTAGTAATGGTGCAGACAATAAGCTCCATAAGCTGATGTGAGTATATTGCTCATCATAGGTCAAACGGCTGTTATGCAAGCTTGGCCCCCAGCCTACTTTACCAACAACCAGCATATCCGGATCATTAAAATGCCCCGGACCGGCATATGGCGAAGCAGGATCCTGGCTAAAACCGATATCGCTCATACTTCTCCAGGTATCCTGGATATCGCCTGTAGTACGCCAGCTGTTACCGCCGGTTTCTGCGCCCCATTTCCAAACATCGCCCCAGCCGTACTGGCAAAAGCTAAACATGATATCACGGTTCACTTTGTTTAAAGATGAACGCATTAGCTCATATGGTTTCTTAAGCGCCGGCAGGTCGGGATGTGGCGGGGTAACTTCTGAATATGAGCACCAGTCGTATTTTAGATAGTCAAAACCCCAGTCGGCATAAGTTTTGGCGTCCTGGTCCTCGTGTTGCCAGCTGCCCAAAAAGCCACCGCAGGTACGCGGGCCGGGCGATGAATATATACCGGTATGTAAACCAAGGCTATGCACATAATCTGTCAAGCCTTTCATATCCGGAAATTTGCTGTTTGCTACAATTGCGCCATCAGCTGCACGGTTTTCTGCTTCCCAGCCGTCATCGATGTTAATATAGTTCCATCCATAAGCGCTCAATTTATCTGACATTTCTTTGGCCGAAATTTTTACCTTTTCATCGTTTACGCTCAATCCCCAGGCATTCCAGCTATTCCAACCAAGGGCTGGCGTAAGGCCAATTTTATCACCAATGCTTATGGTAAGCGTTTTGGTTTTGCTGCCTAAACTATTGGTAACAGTAAGCGTTACCGGATACTCCCCTTTCTGGCCTATAGAGCCGGTGATAATACCTGTTTTAGCATCAAGCGCTAAACCGGCAGGCAACCCATCTGCTTTATAAATAAGCGGTTTTTTGCCGGTAGCCGGGATCAGATACAGAAACGGATTCCCTGGTCTGGCACCGTAAACATCGGCGCCATTTATTTTTGGTCTGGCCGATGGATAAGGCGTAAGGATATACGGTGTAGTTTCGGTTTTAACAATGTCTTTACCCGATTTTTGGTCGGTAAAAGTATAGGCAATGGTATATGATTTTTTTGCTAACCGGGCTATCACGAACGAATAGGTGAATGGTTTGCCGGCAGTAAAGTTTGCCGGGTTTGTTTTTTCATAGATCACCGCCCCGTTTTCAGGATCTGTAACTTTAAAAGCTAAAGTACCCTGGTACTGGTATTTATTGGTAGTGATCAGCTTAACTGATTTTGCCAGGCTGTTATTTTCTCCGAAGATGAAATCACCATCGGTATTTACCGCAACATGATCCATTACATCGGCCATGCCAAGGCTAAAATTATCACCATAAATGCCACCATCGCCACCGGTATCGTAAATACGGATAGCAAGAACATTTTCTTTATCCCACAAAATGGCCGGATCGGAAGCTGAAATATTATAAGTTCGCGGCCCATAATTTCCATCTTTAATAGTTCCGCTGTGCCCACCATATTTGGCGATCAACTTGCCGTTTAAATATACCTCATCATTATCATCAACACTGGCCAGGTGTAAACGAAGGCTATCCTTTAAATAGGATTTTTCTTTAAGTGATGAAGGAATCACTATATGGATCCGGTACCAGCCGAAACCATCATAATTAGGGTGTCCCTGCGCCTCCCAGGAGTGGGCAACATCAATGTTTTGCCAGTTTTGATCATTAAAAGTTGGGGACGACCATTGCGCAGAATCGCCAACGGCAAATTTCCAGCCTTTGTTAAGCTGAACATCCTGTGCAGAAGCGCCCAGGTAACTGCCGCTCAGCAAAAGCAATGCAGTAAAGATCTTTTTTATCATATAGGTTGTTTAAAATGTATGGCGAAACAGGATTTCGCCCGGTTAGTATGCAGATTTAAAGGTACAATCATTTTGAATAATTAGAAATGTGTTGTTAACATTTATATAGAGATAGTCATAAAAAGCCCCTAAATACAAGTAAAAGTAAAAAAATCAATCCGGCGTTGATCATCAGTCTGTTGCAGTACAATTTTTGTTTACAAACAGATAGCAATCCTAACGCTAAATTTAATGTACAGTTTACGTTTTGGTTTAATATCGATTATACATTTACCGATGAAAACAACAGCTATGAAAAAAACTTTTTTAACCTTAGCCCTTGTAGCCGCTTGCTTTGCGGCCTGTTTTGCCGCCATTGCCGGAATTGCCGGTAAATGGGAAGGTAAACTTGAAATGGAAAGCGGCGAAGTTTATCCGTTACTTTATAATTTCCAGATCGACGGCGATAAACTAACCGGAACAGCCAAAACACCTAAAGGCGATATGCCAATTGAAGACGGCAAAATAACCGGCAATGATTTCAAATTTACCGTAAATATCGAAGACATCCACATTGCTCACACGGGCAAATTCTACGGTGATTCGGTTGGGGTGGATATTGAAGCAAATGGATCAAAAATACATAGTACTTTAAAAAGAGCTCAATAACCTTGATTCTCCTGATTTAAGGATTACATAATATTTAAATCGTTTAAAATATCATGTAATCATTTCATCCTATAAATCAAGGTTCTTATATTTATAAACCAAAACTCACATTTTATGAAAAAGATTTTTACTACTACACTATTAGTAAGTTGCTTTATGATATGCCTTGCCGCTATAGCTGATTTAAACGGCAAATGGGCAGGTAAACTGGTTACAAGTGACGGGCAGGAATACCCTTTACTTTACAATTTTAAAGTTGACGGTGATAAATTAACCGGTACAGCTTTAACCCCCGAAGGTGATGTAGATATTAAAGAAGGCAAAACCAATGGTACCGACTTTTCGTTTACAGTAGCTACCAGCGGTATCGTGATCCCTCATACAGGTAAATTCATGGGCGATTCGATTAGTGTTGAACTGGATATCAACGGCTCAAAAAGCAACTCGGTGTTGAAAAGGCCGGTTGATAAGAAGTAAAAGATTATAAACTTTGAAGAAGGGACTGACCGTCTGAACCTGTCGAGGAGACCCTGCTTTCTAAAATATAAAAAAGGAAAAACCTTACCCTTCGGTAGGGTTTTTTCTTTTTTATTAAACTTAAAGGCAACAAAATTGTATATAGTTTAAAATTACTGCATGTAGGCATCTGCTTAAACTATATCAACAATGAAAAAAGAGTTCCTGGCGATTAGTGCGTTTGTTATCATTACCGCTTTTAGTTTTATTTCGATGGCCGATATCAACGGCAAATGGATAGGTTCATTAAAACTTCCGGGCGATGATCATTTTCCCTTAAGTTATACATTTAAGATAGACAGCGGTAAACTTACAGGTACAGCCCATGCCCCACAGGGCGATGTAGTCATTACCGACGGCATGATTAACGGCGATAACTTTTCATTCAGTATCCCGGTACCAGGGGGCAGCTCGCCCCATACAGGTAAAGTTTATGCAGATTCTATCGGCATGAACCTGGTTTACAAAGGCCAGCATATGCATGCTACGTTGAAAAGAGATAAATGAAGTCGGGAGTCTTAAGTTCTAAGTCTTAAGTCACTACTTACTACCGGGGCTTAAGGCTACCGACTTAGAACTTCGGGCTTAAAACTTAAGACTTACGACTTTAAACAAAATATTGCTTATTAAACGCGCAGGGCGTACCTTTGCGCCATGCTGCAACGTATTACAGCCTATTTACTCATCTTTTCGCTGATCACGGTCAACTTCTCGCGCTTTTTCATTTTCGCGGGTTTTGAGCTGAACAGGAATTACATTGCCACCAAGCTTTGCGAAAACAGGAACAAACCCTGGCTGCATTGCGACGGTAAATGTTACTTCGCGAAAAAGATCAAACAGGCAGAGGACAAGCAGGCCAGCGACGAAAGGCAGTCGCAAAAAAGTCTCTTTCAGGAGGTTTATGTCATCAGTTCAACTGATGTAAAATTCCACTCCAGCCTGTTGCAGGTTATTTCAACCCCCTACACCCCAACCGTACCGGCAGATCGCCCGGCTACGATATTCCAGCCTCCGCAGTTAGGATAATCATTTCATTTTTATTGGTTTTTGATTGATGATATTGAATAGTTATGCTTACGATATAACTACAACCATGTCATTACGAGCGCAGCCTGGCAATCGCACGTATGCAGAACCTATTTGCATGAGGCCGCTTTCGTTCCCAATCATTAAATCAACAACTCATTTCCTTGCAAAGGAGACGTCATAGTTGCAAACCTGCAGGCCTGCTTGCAAAGTTCGCGATTGCTTCGTCGTTCCTCCTCGCAATGACATGTAGTATGCTTCTACCCATTTTTTACACCGGGAGGTAACTCCTGTAATACTATATAATGAAACGATATTTAATCCTACTTATAACTTTTATACTTATTAAAACACTGGCTTACGGCCAAACTACTATACAAGGCACTGTTACTGATGCCATTACGCATGAGGCTATCGCCGGTGCGTCAATCTGCAATGCAGATGTTCAAAACAGCGCAAAACTGGGCATGACCAATGCCAAAGGCCATTTCAGTATCAATGCTCAGGGTATTACCCGGATTAAATTTGCCATGGTAGGTTACAGTGCGCGTATTATCGAAGTATCTGCCATAAAAGGCCAAAAGCTTGATATCGCGTTAGAACCCTCAATGGTGGATTTGCAACCCGTTGTAGTAACCGCCAGTCGCGAAGGCCAGGCCAGGCAGGATGCTCCTATCGCCATCAGTAAAATTAACTCTACCCAAATTAAGGATACCAAGGCTACTGCCCTTTACCAGTTACTGAACAAGGTAGCAGGTGTTTACATGGTGAACCTGGGTAACGAGCAACATACCATGGCTATCCGTCAGCCTATCACTTATAATGCGCTTTACCTGTATATGGAAGATGGCGTACCTATTCGCCCTACCGGCATCTTTAACCATAACTCACTATATGAGATCAACATGTCGGGTGTTAAGGACATTGAAGTAATTAAAGGGCCGGCATCATCGCTTTACGGCAGTAACTCAATAGGCGGCGCGGTTAACTTTATTACCCAGGGGCCACCTACAGGCTATGCAGGCAATGTTTCTGTTCAGGGCGATAATTACCATTACCGCCGGGTAGATGCTGATGGAGGTTTTACACAAGGCAAATTTGGTTTGTATGTTGGCGGTTATGTAGCCCACCAGGCCGATAGCTGGCAGGACTATTCTGATTTTGATAAATACTCGGCCAATTTCAAAACTACTTATGATTTCAGTGCAAAAACCAAGCTTACTACTTCTGCAGCCTACAATTATCTAAACACCCAAACTCCCGGCAGTTTGGACAGCACCCGTTTTTATAACAGAAGCTATGGAGCCAATCAGCGTTTCACTTATCGCAAGGTAAAATCATTCCGCGCCAGCACCCGCCTCGATCATCAGTGGGATGATAAAAACAGCACCTTTGTAACGCTCTTTTTCCGTGGCAATTCAACCGCGCAATTGCCAAGCTATTTTATATCCGACGTTCGCGATGCCAACGGTGTTTACAAAAGCAGCAACGGACAGGTGAATGATCAGAAATTTAACAGCTATGGTTTACTGGCACAGCATCGGGTTGATTTTGATTTCCTGCATTCGAGGTTAATAGGCGGTGTTTATATGGATGATAGTCCGAGTTCATACTACGCCCAATATCTTGACATCACCAAGGATGTAGCTAATAACTACTATACCGGCTTTACCAATACAGGCAGGTACATCGATAATTATAAGATCAAGTTATTTAACACAGCGGCTTATGTTCAGTATGAGATCAAACCGGTTGAAGCGTTAAGAATAGTAGGCGGCTTACGGTACGACAGGGTTCATTACAATTTTGATAATGAAATACCGGCTGGCCAAACTAAATACAAACAGCAGGAAACCAACAATTTTAATATTGTCGCCCCTAAATTGGGCATTACCTATAACTTTGGTAACAACAAAGGCTTGTATGCCAATTACAGCGTAGGTTTCCAACCGCCAGAGACTGGTGATTTGTATAGCTCGCGCCAGCTCACCCAGCTTAAACAGGCCACCTTTGATAACTACGAAGCAGGCGGCTGGTTCTCTGCCTTTAACAAAAAGCTGTATTTTGAGCTGAGCATATTTGATTTGGAAGGCCATAACGAAATCATTAACCAATTACTGCCCGATAACACCACGCAAAATCAAAACGCCGGCGCAACACGCCATCGCGGTATTGAATACTCGCTTACCGTAGCCCCTGTTAAAGAGCTTACCTTCAGGTTCAGCGGCACCAATGCAAGGCATACCTATGTTGAATACAGCGAAGTAACCACCAATTACACCACCGGCACCAACACGGTAACCAACTATGACGGCAAACGCATGAACAACGCCCCGGCCTGGATTGCCAACTCCGAACTTACTTACAAACCGCAATACCTTCCCGGTTTCAGGATAGCAACAGAGTGGCAACATATCAACCAATACTATACTAATCCTGCTAATACCAAAACCTACTCGGGTTATGATATTTACAACCTGCGCTTAGGTTATGATGTAAAAAGCAGCGTATTGAAAGGTGCAGGCATTTGGTTCAATGTACTAAATTTAACCAACAAGCTTTACGCTACAACGGTTACCAGCAGCCAGTATGGCGACACTTATAACGCCGCGCCACCGCGTACCTATACCTTAGGTATCAGTTATTCATTTTCAAAATATTGATCATGGCATCAGCAGCAGTAAAAAGCAAATTTTACAAATGGCACCGGGTACTGGGCTTAACAGCCCTTATCCCGGTCATATTCTGGACATTGAGCGGGCTTTCGCACCCGTTCATGTCCAACTGGTTCAGGCCATCAATTGCCGAGGAAGTGTTTAAGCCATTACCGCAAAGCCAAATGAAACCGCTGCTCAGTATTCAGCAGGTGCTGGACAAAAACAGCATTACTGCCATCCGGAATTTTGGCCTGGTTAATTTTAATCACAGCACTTTTTATCAGGTATTGGGTAAGGATAGCGTATATAACTATTATTCGGCCAATGATGGCGTATTGCTAAAAGATGGTGACAGGCTATATGCCACTTACCTGGCCCGCTATTTTACACAGGATTCAACATCCAAAATCAAAAAAATAGATTACCAAACAACTTTTGATGGGCAATACCAGCCTATCAATCATCTTCTACCTGTTTGGAAGATCAGCTTTGACCGCCCTGATGGGATGGATATTTATGTAGAAACCAGCCAGAGCCGCATGGGTACGTTTAATAACAATACCCGCAAAGCGTTCCTATGGCTGTTTGAGCAATTTCATACCTGGCAATTTCTGGCCGATATCGGTGGCGATACTTTCCGCAACATTGTATTACTCATTATTATGACCGTAATGCTGTTTGCGCTCATCAGCGGTTTAACAGTTTATGGCTTGATGTGGAAAAAGTTTAAATCCATCACCCAAAAACGTAAAGAAAACGGCGGGGAAGACAAACGGTTCGTCCATCGTTTCCACAGACAAATAGGGCTCATTGTTTCTTTTGTGATGTTTACTTTCGTGATCAGCGGGGCATTTCACCTTGCGGTAAAGCTGCATAATACAGAAACACCAAAGGCCGATTACGGACAGGTGATAGACAGGAAACAATTAGCCATATCAAACCTGCAGCTTCCTATTGCCGATAGTCTCATCAAAAGAGTAGCGATAGTTAGCTTTGACGGTAATAGCTATTACCAGGTTACAGATAACAAAAAGCAGGTCTCCTATTTCAATACTGCAACCGGCAAGGAGCAGCTTAACGCCGATGAAGAATACGCCCGTTTTTTAAGTACCTATTATCATACTAACCAGGATCCCGGCAAGTTTTATGGCAGGGTAAAAGTTAGCCGGATAAAGCAGTTTGACAATGAGTATGGTTTCATTAACAAACGCCTCCCGGTTCAACGGGTAAGCTATCCGGATGGCAGCAATTGGTATATTGAAACAACTTCATCAAAACTGGCTACAAAAGTTGCAGGGATTGACCGGGTTGAAGGGCTGTCTTTTATATTTTTACACAAGTATTTTGGCATGACCTGGGCGGGTAAGGATATCCGCGATATAGTGAGCATGCTGGCTGCCCTTGGTGTGCTGGTAGTGTCATTGTTCGGGCTTGCCTCATTCATTAAAAACAAATAACCAATGAAAAAAAGCTTTATCATTTTAGCCTTAGCCTGCTTTGCACTTGGCGCCTGCAACAGTTCTGTTAAAAACACCGGCAAAGCCGACAGCACTGCAACCGCGAAGAAAAAAGGCAAATATACCTGCACCATGCACCCCGATCTTACTTTTGATAAGCCCGGTACCTGCCCCAAATGCGGTATGGCTTTGGTTGAAAGGGATACAACGGAGGATAAGAATTAACTATATGAAAAAGTGTCATTGCGAGGAGCCGCACGAGCCTGCGTAACGGGGCGACGCGGCAATGGTATATTTCTTAAAGTTTATCAGAAGAGGCTGTATCATTGATCAGTCTCATTTTTGTTTTCAGATACTTAAGCGATACATAGTTTTCATTTAATTAACTTTATTAACAAAATGGGGGTTAACAGGGTTAACACAATTTAGCGCTAATTTTTACTTAAAATATTTACAATAAGATAGTTAAGTGTTTTTTAGGCCAAAAAAGTGTTAACCCCCTTTTGCGCAATATTATCACCAAAGTTTAATTTATAATTAACACAACACCGGGTTGTAAATTTGCTTTATGATACAACCTCTTTTGTTCGTAACAATTGCGCCTTGTACCCGTCTCATACTTGCAAACAATACAACAAATATCCCGTTATACCCCTTGTTACAAATAAATCACTAATTTTGGCGCTGATGAAAAAGGTGGAAGTATTAAAAATGATTGACCTGGTTGAAGAGATCAAGAAACTTGATGATCTCATACAGCAAAGCCGTAAGAAAAAAACTTCCGACTTTGTGATCAACCAGTACGAGGCCAAAAAACTTAAACTCATTGGCTCAACTATCACCGAACTGGCATCAGCTCCTATCCAGTCTATTGAAAGCTACCAACTTATCCAAAAAATCCTGAATAAGTATTATCCGTCTATCTCTGAAGATAATCTGCTGAACGATGATGACATCAGCAAAATAGCAACCGCTATTTAATTAAAGCTGTTGCCTTAAAACGGAGGGTAAATAGATGCCGTTTGCTCCAATGATTCATCACCTTTCCAGAATGAGGTGCCGGGATGAAAATGTTTCCATGAATGCCAGTATTCCTGGTAGGCCTGTATTTTAGCAAGGCGTTGCCCTTTTTGCGTACCGGTTAGGCATAGACCGTCCCAATCCCAAACCGAAGCTGTTTCCTCATCAGTAAGCATGCCCTTATCATCCAGTTTAAAATGAAGAGTTTTGCCGCTTACTGATGTATTCCAGGCGTGATAGCTGAGGCTGTCCTTCTCAATAGCTATCAGCAGCGAACTTTTATTCCATTCGTCATTAAGCAGGCGTTTGGCATACATATGGCGCCAGTCATAAGCTTTGGCTTTTCCGTTGATGATCACACCTATCACCCAACTTTTGCGAAACAGGGAATCTTTATTCTTTATAGTACTGTCGCGATCTATAGCCTGAACGCGATCATAGTTTTTCAGGTCGGCATAATCGGCGGTATATAATCTGTCGGGTTGTAATATCAATGTTTCGGGGTGCTTCTGTAACCAGGCTGCAAGTGTCAATTGCTCATAAGGCAGTTCGGTTAGTTGCTGTCCTTTAAGTTTGCCAACGGCGGCATTACCCGTAGCCTGGTACCACCAGGTTTTAGTACTTTCATCCTCAATAATGGCGTTATAATGCCTTGCCCCTACCAGCCTGAAGTTTTGCCTTACACCATTTATAACCGGACTATAAACCCTGCCGGTACGGCACATGGTGCAATAAGTAACCAAAACAGGTTTGTTGCCCACATCATCCTGCAGTTTATGATGATAGCCTAAATATATCAATGGATAAGCCTTGGCCACACCGTTATTCACAACACCAACCACCAGGTAGTTTAACGGCACCCTGTTTTTTAACCCGTTGACAAAAACAGCGTTTGCAGTTTCTTTAAACATAGTTTCGGCTTTGTACATATAATCAGTTATATAAAAGCTGCCTATACAAAGCACAAAAACTGCGGCCTTAACAATCTTTTGTTTAAAAGTATTTTTAGCGTAGAATTTAAACAGGTACCAAACTATGAACAGCATCCCTATTAACCGCAGGGGCATGATCACCTTTTCGAGATAATAGCAAACGGTTATGGCATTCAGATCCTGGCTGCCGGGAAAGGGCATTAACAGGTAAGCATGAATAAGACCCGGCACTACCAGCAGGATAATGCCTATCCAGAATATTTTAGCACTGTTCCATCTCATGCTTGTTCAATAGATCTTGAGCAATGGGCTTAATCTCAATAATTTTATAATCGGTTTATAATTTCCTAATTTATAAAAATTTACAATTACAAAAAATTATCTGCCAACAAATAAATCACTTAATCAGGTTTATCGCGTATAACGATCCATCAGCGCTGCCAAAATAAATCACCCCATTGTCAATTACCGGCGATGACACAACAGACCCGAGTGTATATAATTTATTCATGACATCGATGCCTGTTTGATAAAGACTGTTATCGGCTCCTCCTGCTGCATGAGCAAAATTAAGTGTATCATCCTTTAAAACATTAGCAGCATTTAACTTTCGGCCCGGAACTATAAATACGTCCGTTGCTTTGCCCGATAAAAGGTTCACCGCAAAAAGTTTACCGGTAAAATCACCAAAGAAGGCCGTATTTGCTGATAGTGCCGGCGACGAATACAGGTAACCGTTACCTTTATAAACAAATTTGGGTTTACCGGTGTGCGCATCGGCTGCTACAAACTGGTAGGTATCTGATGTACCAAAGTAAACCGTATTATTTTGCACGGCCGCCGTGGTCAGTATCCATGAACTATTGGCGCTGTATTTCCATACCTGCGTACCTTTTTCGGCATTAAGCGCATAAAAATAACTGTCCCTCGATCCAAAATAAACCATGCCATTGCTGCAGGTTGGCGAAGCCTGGATACCCTCAAGCAAATGATAAACCGGCTGACCGGCTGTTTTAAACTTCCATACCAGTTTGCCATCCGCAGTATTTAGGGCATACAGGTATGTATCCCAACTGCCAAAATAAACCTTGCCATGATATACCGCCGGACTGCTATGAATAATACCATTTGTTTTAAAAGACCATCTTAGTTTTCCTGTACCTGCATCCAGGGCATAAAACTTACCATCGCTGCTACCAAAATAAACTGTCGGATTATTTATGTCATCATTAAAAACAGGCGACGACAGGAAAAAATCATACAGGTCATCCATGTATTTATTAAGTGGTTTCATAGTCCAAAGGCCTTTAGCACCCACTTTTCTCTCTCCGCCGGTTTTAAATTTCCATTTTAACTTCCCGGTGTTCGCATTCAGCATATAGTAGTAACCATCATAGCTGCCAAAGCAAATGCTACTACCGTGTATAGCCGGCGATGAGCTTACAGCTCCATTGGTGGCAAATTTCCAAACCTGCTTACCACTTTGTAAATCAATGGCATAAAGATTATGATCTTCGCTGCCTATATAAGCTTTACTACCGGCAATTAAAGGCGATGAAAATATTTTTCCTTTTGTGGTAAATTTCCATTTTAAGCCCCCGAATGTGCTATAGTTCATTGTAGTATAAACACCGTTATGCTGTGCGTTTGCAGCAAAGGATTTGTTTGTTAGCGGGGCGTTTTTTTGAGCGAGGACAGTGAAGCTGCCTAATAAAGCAATGACAGTAAAGTATTTTTTCATGAAAGGATTATAATTCAGGTATACAAGTATAGGCATACTTTAAGCGTATAAGCATTATCAACAACTGATAATCATAATTAGTATTATCTCCGTGCACTTGATTTTCCCTTACTTTTTTTTAAAGCTGAAGCTATGTAAAGCAATTAATGCGCGTCAAAATAATTTTATCGCACCGAACCCTTTTAATTTTACTTTGCCCTTACGGGGATAGCAATCCATATGCGTTAAATTTGTTTAAACATTTAAAACGAAATAATGAAAGTAGAAATATGGTCGGATGTGATGTGTCCGTTTTGTTATATAGGCAAGCGCAGGTTTGAGGAAGCACTGGCAAACTTTGAAGGAAAAGAGCAAATTGAGATTGAATGGAAAAGCTTCCAGTTAAACCCCGATCTAAAAACAAACCCTGATATCAGCATTAATCAATACCTGGCAGATATTAAAGGCTGGACGTTGGAGCATGCCGAACAAATGAATAATCATGTTACCCAAATGGCTGCACAGGCAGGATTGACTTATAATTTTGACAAATCGGTTGTGGCTAACAGCTTTAACGCTCACAGGTTAGCCCACCTCGCTAAAAAGCACGGTTTAGGCGATGCTGCTGAAGAGGCTTTGTTCAAGGCCTATTTTACCGAAGGGGGTAATATTGATGATACTAAAACGCTAACAGAACTCGGTACAGCGATAGGCCTGAATCCCGAAGAAATTAAACAAACACTCGAAAGCGATGCTTATGCCGACGATGTAAAACACGATATTGCCGAAGCTCAATATTTAGGCGTACGCGGCGTTCCGTTTTTTGTAATGAACCGCAAATATGCTGTATCAGGAGCACAGGAAGTGGCTGTATTTAATGATACTCTTGCAAAAGCATTTGCAGGATGGCAGCAGGAAAATCCCAAACCTGCATTTGATATTATTGAAGGCGAATCATGCAGTCCGGACGGAGATTGTAAATAATGTAAACTTTTCTTAACATTATTTGTATCAAATAATTCTGCATTCACGTACAAATGGCTAAAATGCTTATATTTAAATCATTAAAGCCATAAACTATCACGCCCTTTGTACATGAAAAAAATCTACTATAAAGTATTTATGCTGTTCATGGTAACAGCTTCGGTAAGCAGTTGCAAGCTTGATCCCCCTCTTGGCCCTGATAAAGAAAAAAAAGCAGTTGATGTAACCCCTACCACAAATACGGGAACTGGGACTGGGACCGGTACGGGAACTGGGACCGGAACAGGAACGGGAACAGGAACGGGAACAGGGACCGGCACAGGAACGGGAACAGGGACAGGAACTGGCACGGGTACCGGAACTGGAACCAGTACAGCCGATGATGGCTCTGATTACCCGGCTGCCGCACAGGGGACTATTTCGTATCAGGTTAACGGAGGCGCTAAAGTTGTAGTGAACGGGCCATCGCTTGTGTCTAACGATCCGAATATCTTTTCCGATAAAGGTCAAAGTATCATATCCAACTTAAACGGAAATACCTCGCTTACGTTTCAGCTACTTGCAAGTACCCTGACCACCGGCACTTACGACATTGTTGATTGTGGTGTAGATTTAGGTACAAACGTTAACGCAACTTTTTTTGGCGGCAAAGTTACTTTCACTACGTTAAATCATTCAAGTGCCATGAAAGGAAATGCAGTGGGCACATTTAAAGCTGAGTTTAAAGATTTAAGCACAGGCACAACATATACAGTTGTTGGCTCATTTAATGTAAAAGGCTAAAAAGAACAGTATATTTCAGAAAGCGGTCATTTACCTGTAAACTGGTGAAAATGATCGCTTTTGCATTTTAAACAGCGTTAATTCACCAAAAAGTAAAAAACGATTTAGCTTGTTAAAAGTACAATTAATTACCTTATATTTGTGTCGTTAATTCATAGTGTCAATTAGACACTATGGCATCACTAAAACATGAATAATACCCCTCCAAAAACAGACACTATAAACAAATTAACGCTTCGCATTGCTGTGGGCGCCATGTTTTTTATGGCGGGATTAAGTTTCTCAAGCTGGGCATCGCGAATTGCTACGGTTCAGCAAAATTTAGGTTTGTCTGATGCCGGGTTGGGTGCAGTATTATTTGCCCTACCGGTTGGCCTTATGTGCTCCTTGCCTTTTTCGGGCTGGATCATTACCAAAATAGGTAGTAAAAAGCTGGCAATAGGTGCCCTATTAGTTTATGCAGCCGCTTTGGTAAGTTTGGGACTGGCTCAAAATACTTTTCAGCTTATCGTATGCCTTTTGTGCTTTGGCTTTTCGAGCAATTCGGTAAACATTGCTGTAAATACACAAGCCGTCGCTACAGAGCAGCTTTACCAAAGACCAATTATGGCCTTTTTTCACGGACTGTGGAGCCTGGCCGGTTTTGTAGGTGCAGGTATAGCTACCTTCATCATGATAGCTAACCGAATTTCTCCTTTCCATCATTTCACAATAATGCTCGTCGTGATTGCCATAGGCGTTGCTGTAGCTGCCCGTTACCTTAAAGATGATAAGGTAACCGACGCCGGGCCGGTATTTGTCATGCCCGATAAGTCACTGATAACACTGGGGATCATTGCATTTTGTTCTATGATCTGCGAAGGCGCCATGTTCGATTGGAGCGTAATCTACTTTAAAAAAGTTGTACTTGCCCCTGTAGAACTTGAAGGCATAGGATTTACCACCTTCATGCTCACCATGGCCGGAGGCCGCTTTGTTGCCGACTGGTTTGCACACAAATTTGGTTTAAAACGCACTTTGCAAGTAAGCGGCTCATTAACCGCAACAGGCTTATTGATAGCAGTAGCTTTTCCCTATGTTTATACAGCAATGGCTGGCTTTTTACTGGTTGGCGCTGGCGTATCATCTGTAGTGCCTATGGTATATAGTGCTGCCGGTAAATCAAAAACCATGTCGCCGGGAGTTGCATTGGCTGCAGTATCAACCATTGGTTTTATGGGTTTTTTGGTTGGCCCGCCGGTTATTGGTTTTATTGCCGGAATTGCCACCCTCAGGGCATCTTTTATCCTGATAGCCTGCATGGGGATTTCGGTGGTAGTTGGATCAACCATGGCTAAACTTGATTCGGACAATGCCAAAGAAGAATTACCCGGCGAAACAGCAACGGTTGATTTTAGCCCCCCTGTTCCAAATCCTCAACAGCAGGATTAAGCAGGTATTCAAACTGTTCATACCCGTTGTGAAAAATAAATTTCAGCCTTTCTTTCGGTAAATTAATATCCAAAGCCATCAACGCAAGCGTTTCAGGCAGGTTATCCCTAATCAGCTTAAGGTCTGTCACATGTGGCATTTCTACAAAGATATCATCTCCCTGCGGCTTAATCTCCCAACCATTTACGTGGGCATTTTTCAATGTGTTTATCCATTTTTGCTGATAGTTGTTCATAATATCCTGTTTCATTGATAAATGTTTTATAGCGGCTTTTTGTTTTAATGAGACAGTAATCGGCTGGTCAACCTTCCGAAAACAAAATAATTCCTTATTTTACATCATCTATGAAACAAAGCTACCCTATTGATAAAATCACGCAGCCGGTAAGCAAATTCATAAAGCAGGAGCATACCGGTGGCATAGTGCTTCTCATTAGCGTAATTGTGGCTATTGTATGGGTAAACTCGCCATTTCAGCATAGTTACCACCAACTTTGGGACCTTAAACTATCGCTTGGCTTTGATAAATATGTGTTAGACCATCCCCTGCATCTTTGGATCAATGATGGCCTCATGGCTTTATTTTTCTTTGTGATTGGCCTGGAACTAAAGCGTGAGTTTATGGCCGGCGAATTATCATCCGTAAAAAAGGCTTCGCTGCCTATGTTTGCCGCTTTAGGCGGGATGCTGGTACCGGCTTTGATCTTTTTCCTTTTCAACGCAGGTAAACCCTCTGCCCATGGCTGGGGAATCCCAATGGCTACTGATATAGCCTTCGCGCTGGCTTTATTGTCTATGGCAGGTAAGCATATTCCGTCATCGGTAAAAGTTTTCCTCTCGGCATTGGCTGTAGCGGATGACCTTGGGGCAGTGCTGGTCATCGCCTTATTCTATAGCAGCCACATAGCACTAATACCGCTTACCGTTGGTGTTTGGTTATTGGTATTACTACTTATCGGCAATAAAATGGGGATCAGGAGCACAGCATTTTACCTGATAACAGGCTTTGCTGTTTGGATAGCCTTTTTACTTTCGGGCGTGCACGCAACTATTGCCGGGGTACTGGTGGCTTTTACCATCCCTGCCCGTACCCGCATCAGCGAGACCGCGTATGCTCAATCAATAAAGCAATACCTCACCGATTTTGAAAACGAGCAACCCAACAACAGTACCCTCGTAACACCAGAACAGCATCACATCATTGATAAAATAAAAAAGCTAAGCCTTGATGCCGAAACACCGCTCCAAAAAATAGAACATGCCCTGCACCCCTGGGTGGCTTTTATCATCATGCCGCTTTTCGCTTTGGCTAATGCGGGGATTGTAATAAGTCATGACTTTTTTTCATCACTCATTAACCCCGTTAGCATGGGGGTGGCCATAGGCTTACTTGCCGGAAAGTTCACGGGGGTATTACTCTTTACCTGGCTTATGGTAAAATTTGGTGCACAATTACCCGCAGGTTCATCATGGAAACAAATGACTGGTGTGGCACTACTTGCAGGCGTGGGCTTCACCATGTCATTGTTTATATCGGCATTAGCCTTTGACAGCGCAGCTATGATTGATCAGGCAAAGTATGGGATCTTATTAGCTTCTTTACTGGCCGGAATATCGGGAGTGGTTGTTTTAAAAGCCCCCCAGCCCCCTAAAGGGGGAGCTTTTGATTAGCGGGTTTTCCAATTCGGTTTACCATAAATACCTAAAGGCGTTATACGGTTTTGGAAAATGGTTTGCGGACTGTTATAAAACTTCATAAAATCATCGGCACTTGACTGACCGGGATATGGTACGTAATAATGATGCTCGTTTCCGTTACGCCAGGCCATTACGTAGGATACTTTATGTTTGGCAAGGGTTTTCAGCAGTACATCCGTCCACCAGTTGGCCATGGGGACACCTTCATAACCGGTTTCGGGCAGGCATGATAATTTATGATGCTTTGCGGCGATGGCATCAACAATAGCAAGACGTTTATCCAGCTTAATTTGATAGTGCTCCACGCTATTAGTACAATAGTTATCAAAGCCGATAAAATCTGCATAAGCATCACCAGGGTAGCGTTCCAGAAACTCATCTTCCGATTCAAAATCAGCCGCCGAATATACGATGAGCAGGTTGTGCAACTTCTTTTTATCGCGCAGATAATCGATAGTAAAACACCACAGCGCCTTAAATTCATCGGGCGTGCTGGTGTTTTTGCACCACCAAAACCAGTTACCGGTAAGCTCATGAAAAGGCCGGAACAATATGGGGATAGCTTCACCTTCCGGCCCCTTCATATCGACTAAGTAATTAGCTGCCCAGTCAAGGTAAGCAACATATACATCGTGAAATGCGCCGCCCGGGATAAGATCTTTTACAGTGTGTTGAGTGGTATCCCAGGCTGTTTTCCCGTTAGCTGGATTATCCATATGCCAGCAAAAGGTATTGATACCACCACGTGCATAAACATCCTTAACAAACTGCTTTTGCTGCTTAAAAGCTATGCCGTTAATATCATGAATGCTATCATGCTCAATTTTGGCCAGATCCCAACCGTACAACGCCGGATATGATCCGGTAACACTTTTCACGTCCGAGCGCCCGTGTTCATTACGCCAGCCAACGCCATAAGCCAGGTCATCATGATGGCCAAATATCACCCCCGCATTCAGCAGGCGCTGCATACCGTAAAAAAGCTGCCGGGTTTCGGCGGTAGCTTTTTTATCGGCAGTTTCAAACAGTTGCGCCATTGCGGTTGAGCTCTTGATCAGCAGGCATAAAATGATAATTGCTTTAAAAACATTGCTCATGATGACTGTTCTTTTAAATGGTGTATCCTTGCTATGAGAAGACTTACGAAGTTTTAAAAACCTCGTAAGTCTGGGTTCTATTAATGCATTCAAAACTAAACATAAGCTATATTCAGACGTATTATTTTTTATCGGTTACTAAAAAAACAACGCCTCTTGCCGGCACACTTACTTTAATACCCCCGCTGGTACTGGTTAAACTTGCAGCTATGGATTTATAATTTGACGGGCCTCCATAGGCTATTGTCGGGCCAATACCGTTCACCAGTACTTTAGTCGAGAACTCGCCGTTATCGGTACCACCTTTAAGCGTGTAGTAATAATAATTGCTGCCGGTATAGTAGTTTTTAAAATTGATGCTTACCACCTGGTCGGTAGTACTTTTGTTCACCAGTACTACACCAGCCTCGCCCGAATTGAACGATGAAGCATAGCTCACAATATCCGAACTTCCGCTAACCGAAGAACTGATCATCCTGTCGCCAAAATATTTCTGAAAGTAATACATGTAATAAAATGCCGGCCGTGGTGTAAAATCAGGGGCATCCGGCTGACCAATGCTAAACAAACCATGATCGTCGCCCGGGTGGTTAGTATCCCAGCTATTTGCCAGATCCCATCTGCTGGCCTGGCCATATTGATCTTTGATAATTTCGCCCAAAACCATTACGGCATGTACACCGGCAATATTTGAGATCTGTTGTTTTGAACCTGATGAAAAAATATTCCATTCGGTAAGTGCGATGGGCTTTTGTGCCACACCCGCCGTTTGGATGGCCCCTTTAACATAATCCATCATTGTTTTTGACGATTCCGGAGCGGTATTGAGGATGGTTAGCCCAGTAGAGTTTTCGTTGTAGTTGGTGTAATAGTTATGTACGATAAAAAAGTCGGCCTTGTCACCTATCTGACCTAATACACCGGGATTCCAATTAGGTACGATGGTGGGATTTGAATTGTCGGTGGTTTCATGCAATACAGCCCCAATTTTTATAGTTGTGCCAATATCGGCAGCGGCTTTGCGCATCGAATCTGCAAAAACTTTGAAATGCCTACCATACAAATCGCCAGTAATTATAGCCGGCTGACCATCTTTATTTTTGCTTACATCAATGCGATAACAGGCTTCCCAATTGCCATAACACTCGTTACCAACTTCCCAATATTTGGTTTTGCCCTTATCATACCTTACCCATTGCGCGGCCAGGTGTGCGGCAGTAGCCACAGGGTCATTGCTGGTACCGTAGCGGGCATAGGCGTAATTTACGGTGATGATACCGGTAGTATTTGTTTTTTGCAGCAGGCTGTAATAATTACTTAAACTTAACGACCAGCTATCATTTACATTACCGCTCCAGTAACCGGTATTCGTATCAACCGTACCATCCGGCTTCAATGGATGATCGGGTGCATCGGCAGGCTTGCCATACGCAGGTAAATCCCAGAAATAAATATCAGATAAGCTGCCTCCCGGCGCACGGATAATATTTGGCGACAGGTTGGTAATATTAGTTACCGTACCGGCATCGGTATATTGGCCGGTAAAAGGGTTAATGTTATTACCAAACATGTATTTGGATACTTTTGATACTACCTGGCTAAAATCGGCCGTTATGGTGATGGATGTGCTCCCAGCAGGTTTGGCGGCATCAACAGTAGCAGGTTTGGTGAAAGTTTTCCCCTGCCAGTCGTCCAGGAAAAAACCCTGGCTTGCCGCTACTGCAGGATCAGTTGGTGCCGTGATAGGGCCGGTTGCGCCACCATTACCCGGGTCAACGACAACGGGGGTTGGGTCGGGCGCTGGCTTACTGCCCTTTTTGCATGCCCCCACAATCAGGAGGGCGAGCGGGATAACCGCTACGAACATTTTTATTAATTTCATTTTAATGTCTTTATCCGATTAATAATTTCAATACACGCACGGCTGTTGTGGTAGGGGCATTTCCAAAGGCCAGCTTTGTCCTCGCCGGGCATAATACTGCCATCAGCCCTGATGCCCCAAAACCATTCGCCGTTTTGTTTATCCAGTATTTTATCTTTTACAAAAGCCCAGTTATCAAGGGCAAGTTGAAGGTATTTATCATTCCCGCTTAACTGCCAGGCATTATAAAAACCAACCATGGCTTCGGCCTGCACCCACCAATGTTTTTCTTTGATGAGATGATCTTCTGCCGGTTCATATTCATACCATAAACCGCCATCCGCATCTAAGCCATGCATAGTTGCCTCAGCTATCGTGATACAAATCCTGTTAACCCTTTTTATCATTTCCTGGTTATTAATAGCCCCGGCCGCTTCAAGTAAAAGCCAGGTGGCTTCTATATCATGCCCATATGATACCGTGTTTGACCGGCGATTCCAGTCCTCGTCAAAAAACAGCACAAGGTGTCCGGCTTCAGCATCAATAAAATGATCAAAGAAGTTATTGATCAGGGTTTCTATCTGCTGTTTAAGTCCATCATCAGGCCAGATGCGGTAGAGGTTGGTATAAGCTTCCAGTACATGCAGATGGGTGTTCATGGTCTTTTTTTCGTTGGCATCTTTGGCACTCAGCCGCAAATCACCAAGGGGCTGCCAATCGCGCGTAAAAGCTTCGAGATAACCGGTTTTATCCCAATCATAGCTTTTGTCGATCAAAAGCCGATACAGGCCGATAGCTTCCTCTTTTACTGTTTCCAGTTTTGAGGCGGTATAATATTCGCTAAGCGCATAAATGGTAAAAGCATTGGCATACACCTGCTTTTTGGTGTCAAGCTTGTTACCCTCGTAATCGACCGACCAATACATGCCGCCAAACTCTTCATCAACAAAATGTGCTTTGATATAATCATATGCCCGGGTTGCCGCCTGCAAATAAGCTTCATCAGGGTTTTGATTGTATGCAGCTGAGAAGCTCCACAGGATCCGTGCATTTAACACCGAACCTTTCGCGGCATCAGCAGTAACCTGATTTTCGTTATCAATCTTCCCCAAAAAACCACCGTTCACTTCATCAACCGTGCGGCTGAGCCAATAGTTGAGTATGTTTTTCAACTCTTCTGTTAGCTCGTTGCTGAAGGCAGTGAGTTGATCTTTTAAAACAGCGTTTGATGGTTGAAGCATGTTATTTGTCATAGTTTACAGGCACACCTTTTCCATAACAGTTTTTAACATGCTGTTAAGTGGTGTTTGGTTTTAGATGTTTAGTAATTAGTTCGGGTTTAGTGCGGAGTGCTTCATCGATTGAAGAGAACACAGCCTTAAACCCTTTTTAAGTTCCTAAGTGTACACATCTTGTCAATGAATATCAATCATAAAAACCCAATGTCATTTCGACGAACCAGTTTGGGAATGTGCGGGCGCGGTGAGGAGAAATCTTATACATCCAGATTTAAACCATGCATACAGATTTACAAGGCGTATAAGATTTCTCTTTCGCTCCCCCTCAGTCCTCCTCTGCTCTATCGAAATGACACTTTCTTTTACTTAAAGAAATGTGTACAAAGTATCGCCTTTCAAGAGAGGGGAATCGCACCTACCCCAAACTTGAAAGATAAAGAATATGTATAATCAGAGTCTAAGTGTTCAGGCGCTGGCTTCCTGTAACTGACCTAAACCTTTGTTTTTATCGATAATATTATAAACCGCCTGCACTGATGATGCCGAACGCAAACCATCTTCCGGCGTGTTCATGGTGTAGTCAATCAGTTTATCAATGGTGGTGGTGGCTACATGCATGCGGGTATCTGAAGAAGCATAATAAACATAAACAGTACCGTCATCATCGGCTATCCAACCATTGCAGAATACTACATTTGATACATCACCTACACGTTCCTCTCCTACCGGGGCTAAAAAATAACCGGCTGGCTGGTAAATTACCTTTGTTAAATCGTGCAGATCGGTCATGAACATGTACAGTACATAGCGTAAACCTGCGGCTGTATTGCGAACGCCATGTGCAAGGTGCAGCCAGCCTTTTTCTGTCTTGATCGGTGCAGGACCCTGGCCATTCTTGGCTTCGTATACGGTATGATAGTTTTTGTTATGGATGATGGTTTCCTGGTCAACAACCGCATTCTCCATAGTATCACATAAACCAAAACCTATACCGCCGCCGGTACCTGCGCTGATAAAACCATCCTGCGGACGGGTATATAGTGCATACTTACCACCAACAAACTCAGGATGCAACACCACGTTACGCTGCTGAGGCGAATTGGTTTTCAAATCGGGCAGGCGCTCCCATTTCACCAGGTTTTTTGTGCGGGCAATACCACATGCCGCTATCGCCATCGACTGATCATGCGACGGCGCTTCCGGATCTCGGCGTTCAGTGCAGAATAAACCGTAGATCCAGCCATCTTCATGCAGGGTAAGGCGCATGTCGTATACGTTAGTATCAGGTTCAGCGGTTTGAGGCAGCTCAACCGGGTAATCCCAGAATCTAAAACCATTGATGCCGTCAGCGCTCTCGGCCACCGCAAAAAATGATTTACGATCGGCCCCTTCAACGCGCGCTACCATGAGGTATTTACCGTTAAACTTTATGGCTCCGGCGTTAAAAACAGCGTTGATACCAAAGCGTTCCATTAAATGAGGATTGGTTTTGGCGTCGAGATCGTACCGCCATTCAAGCGGTGTATGAGCCGCTGTAAGCACAGGGTATTTAAACCGGCTAAAAATACCGTTGCCTGTTTCCTCAACCTCGTTTTCCCGGTTAATTAATTGCGCTTGTTCGGCTTGTAACTGAATGAGCCTTTGGTTAAATTCCTGCGTCATATATATCTTTTATCAATAGTCTTTTAATTTATCCCACCAGGTTTTTTTCAGAATAGTAATGGTAACCACCAGTATAGCTATGGTAACTATGAGGGATGTTTTTTGTGCCAGTATCAGGTACATGGGCAGTATGGTAAGGCTGCATTGCGTAATGGTGCCGATAACCACATTGAACATGTTAAGCTTAAAGTTTTTGTTGGGCACAAATGAAGGATCATTCTCCATCACAAGCGCCTTAACAGGTCCCCAAACGCCCCACGGCCTCACCGTTGTATAAAACGACTTCAACACGGCCAGATCTGTCGGCGCTGTAGCATACGAACCGATAACAGAGCCCGCCAGCGAGATAGCAAACAACACCGGAAACCAGTACAACAACTCAACCGAAGGGATAATAAGCGAGAAGATCATCGCTGATAAAATTCCCGAAAGCATTCCATAAAAAAAGCCGTTGGCGTTAAAGCGCCACCAATGCCATTTGAGTACGTTGCTGGCTATATACCCCCCATAAAGCGCCGATACAATCCATTGCAGCACACTGTTCACATCTTTTACAAAAAAGCCCAATATCACGCCTACCGCTACCACAAAAACGCCTACCAGGTAATTTGCAGTAATGATTTTTTTGGTTGATGCCTTTGGGTTGATGTATTTAAGGTAGATATCATTCACGATGTAAGCCTGCGCTGCGTTCATGGTGCCGCTGAATGTGCTCATGAAAGCCCCAAGCAAACCCGCCAGCAGCAAGCCCACTAAACCTACCGGTAAAAAGTTATTGATAACAGCCGGCAGGATGCGTTCAAAATCGATAACACCTTTGGCATCTTTCAAATTCATTTGGTGATAAAAAAGAACGCCGAGTATGGTTAAACTTATAATAAGCGCATAGCGGATAGGCAGCAGGATGATATTTACAAAGCCGCTCATTTTGCTGGCCTCTTCAGGCGAACGGGTGGAGAGGATCTTTTGCATATCATAATTAGGCGCCGGCCCGGCTACTGCCGAAAAGAAGCCTTTAAAAGTCATCATCATAAAAAACAGGCCGAACAGCGAATAACCATCTGACTTGATCTTATCGTTTACCTCGCTGATGATCCCCGTCCAGCTCAAGCCAAGGTTTTTACCGAAGAAGGGGCTATACCAGCCATCGGGTACATTGAGATGATTTCCATGCAATTTCCCTGCGGCAATAAAGCTGATCCATACGCATGCCACCGTCATTATACCATATTTGATCATATCGCCCAGCACAATACTGTGCATGCCGCCTATGATAGAGTAAAACATGGCGAACAGCGTAAATATGATCCCATATACATGCGGTACATACTGAGGCGCTACGCTGAAAGGCACATAAGCTTTAACCAGGTCCCAGGGGATAAATATTTCAATGAACTTGCCCAAACCAATAAACCCGTAAGCCAAAAAGCCGAAACAACTTAACAGCGCAAAAGCGATAACCACCACATTTGAGCCTGTTACCCCATGGCCGGTTTTGCCGAAGCGCGTTGCCAGCCACTCGGCACCGGTAGCCGCGTTTGACCGGCGCAGCCAGCGCGACAGGTACATCATTAAAAACACCTGGTTAAATACCGGCCAAAGCCAGGGGATCCAGATGCTTTTCATACCATAAACAAAGCACAGGCTTACCATCCACATGGTACCGCTGATGTCGAACATATCGGAGGCATCGCTTAAGCCCAGCTTATACCAGGGTAAAGATTTGCCACCCAGCATATAGCTTTCCTTGTTTTCACGGGCCTTTTTACGGTACCATAAACCAATAAAAATGGTGCTTAACAGGTATAAAACTATAATGGCAACATCAAGTAAGTGTAACTTCATCTTGTCTGATTTTGTCTGAACCGGAATTTTTTGAATTAAATAATTGTCAGAATACTACAATCCTGGTTTAAAAATGGCCAAATACAATAAATTCGATGAATTCATAAATTCCAAAAATTCGAGTTCAGACACCTTAATTGGCATTATTCAAAAATGAATTTATTATCAACAATTTTATAATACTTTTTTAACATTCTATTTAACTTTACAGACAGGCTGATACATTTTTCCCCAGCTATAAAGCCAAATAAATACCAATTAAATAAATACGCGGTTTCCGGTATAGGTTTCCCTGAATTCTTTGGGGATACACATCTTTTTGCGCTTAAAGATCCTGTTGAAGTTGGAGATATTATTAAACCCGCATTTGTAAGCAATTTCGGCCACGGTGGTTGTTGAGTCGATAAGCATCCTGGAGGCATGACCAAGCCTGATCTCGTTCAAGCTATCAATAAAGGTTTTACCGGTGCGCTTTTTGATAAACCTGCTAAATGAAGCTTCGGGCATATTGGCAATTTTAGCTACTTCGGCAAGGGTAATTTGCTTATTATAGTTAACATTCATATGCTCAAACACCTTCTCAATGCGGCGACTGTTGTAATAAAACTTCTCATTGGTAAAGCTCGGATCCGACAGCATTTTCATATTGCGGGAGATCGACAGATCATGCAGGATAGATAAAAGCTCCAGCACAGAGTCAAAACCACTCTTTTTGTCCAGCATCATTATCCTGTCCTTAAGCGCATAAATCGTTTCCGGCGAAAAGGAAATCCCTCTTTGCGAGCGCTCCAGCATACTTTTCACAAAACTTAACTGATTGCGTTTCAGAAACTTTTCATCAAACAAATCCTTATGAAACTGAATAGTAACCTCGGTTATATCCTCGCTCTGGCATTGGTGCGTAAACCAGGCATGATACAAATTAGGACCAATCAGCGCCAGCTCAACCTCTTCAATAACTTCAATATGCCCGCCCACTACCCTTTTGGCGCCTTTGGCGTTAATTATTAAATTAAGCTCATACTCGTCATGATAATGAAGCGGAAAATCAAATTTCTTTTTTACCCTCGAAAAAATGGTAAAACAATCACTTGGAGTTAGCGGAGTTATCTCCCGCATTACATTACTTGTCATCATAAAATCCCACTAAAAAAGTTTGCTAATTGATGATACTAATTTAACACTTTTATATCAGCAAAATAACGTTTACACAATTAATTATTAATTTTTTGTTACCTCATTACTCATTATCGCCTTCACAGCAACATCGTCAATTAAAAACGTACCTGTAGCGTTACCCATTGCCAAAAGCAATCTAAAACGTATAGCACCTGCGGGTATTAAAAGCTCTTTTGAAGCCAGCTCCCAGGGATGGTCGCCTGTTAGGGTAACAATGTTTACTCCTTCGCAAACCTTTTTATCAGCCTTATCTAAAAATTCAACACTAAAAACTGCGCCATTCCACTCGTCTTTACCCTTTACTACATTGATGGTCTTAAGCCAGGCACTAAATTCCAACTTACCTGCCTTTTTGGGAATTACCACCTGTTGATCGATACCAAGCCAGTTGGTAGCATTAGTTGAGATAATTGCACAGCTGCTTTTCCCGGCTTTCACATCCCATGGCGTAAGTTTTACGCCGCCGTCATTCCAGCCATACATTTCATCTTCAAAACCGCCGTTGGTTACCAGGTTCTTTTGGGCCTGTACATTGCCTGCCAGCAGCAATAGTACCACACCGGTTATTAAGCTATAAATTTTCATGCTGTTAAACATTTAAAGCAAAGGTCACTGCCTGTTACCCTGGCAGTGACCTCATAAAATTTAAATAAACCCAAGGTCATCAACATAGAAGGTGGCTGGTGCCCCAACTCCTAATGTTTGGAAAGTAATTTCGGATATGGTTGACGGGTTACCCAAACTGCTTAACGGAATAGTGAAATCTGTATAAGCGCCCGGTACAATGGTAAGCGGCACGGCCTTGTCATACCCACCGTTTACAACCACCTGTATCCTATCGCCGGTTTTGAAATTAGTGCCACCGTAGATAGATACCTTTATCGATGTTAAACCCGCTGAAGCCACGTTTAAAGTAGCACCTCCATAGCCCAACTGCAATGCACCATAACCGTTGTCAACATTAACGGCAATGGCATGTGTACCACGTTTTACATGGGCTGTACTGGCATAGTCGCGGGTACTGCCGTAGCCATCGTAGCCACCACCGTTGCCGCCCCAGTACAGGGTAAGATCATCACCGTAAATTAAATATTTGAAACCGAACGAAGCTGCCGACTTGGTTGTACCGCCCGCCGTAGTAACGTACACATAAGCCTGAACAATACCTGCCGGTACTT
Source organism: Mucilaginibacter sp. A5337 (assembly GCF_059690695.1). Classification (NCBI taxonomy): domain Bacteria; kingdom Pseudomonadati; phylum Bacteroidota; class Sphingobacteriia; order Sphingobacteriales; family Sphingobacteriaceae; genus Mucilaginibacter; species Mucilaginibacter sp. A5337. Next base: position 858,838 of record NZ_JCAWEC010000001.1, read on the forward strand.
TAACTTTTATTTCGGTAGCTGTTGGTGTACCTACAATTTCGGCAGGAGTGTCATCAAACTTAACACTAACAACATCATTGAACACGCTGCCGGTTATGGTTACAATATCACCGGCACCTGCGGCAAGCGGCGCAAATGAGGTAATTACCGGAGGAGGCTGTGCTATGCTGAAATTATAATCAACCTGGCCCTGCGTAGTAACAACGGTAAGCTTGTTTGACTGACTTGGGCCAAAAGGTACATTAGCGTTAATAGTTACAATAATGATTTTATCACTTACCAAGGCGGGATTAAAATAAACCTCAGTACCGTTAAAATACACATGAGTTGTGTTCAGCAAATTTTCACCAACGATAGCATATTGGGTGTTTAAACGCCCCTGTGTTACTGTCGAGTCAAATTTAACGAGTTTAATATCGTCATAAACGTTGGACGAATCGAGGTTTACCGGGTGCGATACATTTTTAATCGTATCCGTTTTACTGATATACCTTACCCTGGTAATTTTAGGCGCCCCGGTGCCACCGGTACCCCTATCGTTATATTTACGGCACGATGCCATACCAAACACCATCAAAACCGACAGCATCCAGTAAAATGATTTGGATTGTTGAAATATCTTTTTCATGGTTTGATTATTTAAATACATAAGGTACCGGTGCGTCTTTTAACTTAGGATTTGATGCTACTTCGGTAGCGGGATATGCCAGCCTGAAATTAGCATCGGTAACGGTAGAATTATATTCGTTACCGTAACGTTGAGGTGGGGTACTGTTGTCAGACGTTCCCCTGTCCTGATTTTTGATGATGCTGATAGCTATCGGGTGCGAGGTTACATTATATCCATCCAGGCGGCCCAGATCAAACCAAAAATCGTTTTCAAAAGCAAACTCGCGCCTTCTTTCGTCCAGGATATCGTCCCTGTAAAGCTCTTTCGGTGTATTGGCCGGGGCTCCTGCCAGTTTAAGTGCCGGGTTTGGCAGGTAATAACCACGCTTAATAGTGGTAAGGTTACCTAAACCCGCCCTGTTCCGGATTTTGTTGATGGCCGCCAAAGCTTCCGGATCACTGCTGGTTTTAGCACCGGCCATAATAGCTTCGGCCTTGATCAAGAAAACTTCGGCGTAACGCATCATGTAGGTATTGTTGGCAGCAGATTGCGCCGCCCCCAAACCTCCGTTATCAGCAGGGGTACCAACTACGTATTTTTTAACCTGGGCATGCGTACCTTGCGAGTTGGCATTGTCGGGCAAAGTATAACCGCCCGCGGCCTGGTTTATTTCAGGATAATGATCGCCCGGAAGCATAATGGTTGCTTTCCTGCGTAAATCGCCCGATTCATACATGTCCTGCAGGTCGAAGGTTGGGGCTAATACACCATAACCATCCCCGGTACCGGTTATTACCGAATTGTAAGCAAATGAAGCCTGTTGCGGGTTGCCTTTTCCGTAACCGCCTGTAGCCGACCATTGCAACTGAATAATAGACTCTTCATTGTTGTTGTTGGCTGTCAGATACAAATCGGCAAAGGTTTTACCGGCTACGTCAACACCATATAATTTAAACTCGCCGCTGCTGATCACCTTATTGGCCTCGGCCAGTGAGTTTTGGTAATCCTGCATGTATAGGTAAACTTTGGCAAGTAACGCTGATGCCGATCCGCTTGAAACACGACCTGATGATTTACCGCTCCTCGGTCCCATTTTAGTGAGGTTATCCTCAGCAAACTTCAAATCGTTAACAATAAACTTATACACATCAGGGATAGGGTTGGTATTGATCTGGTAGTTTGATACATAATCCAAACTATTCTCAATAATTGGCACCGGCCCCCATGTCCTTACCAGGTGGAAATAAGCTAAGGCACGGAACAGGTGCGCTTCGCCAAGGGCATTGTTTATCACAGCCTTATCAACCCCGGCACCTACTTTTACGGGCAGGTTATTGATCAAAGCGTTGGCCTGGGCCACTACAATGTATAGTGAGTTCCATGCGCCTCCCAGCTCAAAGTTGGCATCGGTTACCGAAAAATTTTCAAAGTTTACCACATCCGATGAATAGGTACGGCCATTGCCTCCCATCAGCTCGGTTATTGACCAGCCCGCTTTACCGCACCAGCCAAACCATACCGCACTATACAAATCATTTGTACTGGCAACCACCTGGTCGTTAGTTTTATAGTAGTTATCCAAAGTGATGGCACTTTGCGGCGGACGATTAAAGAAGTCCTTTTTACAGCTACTTGCCGTAACACCTGTTACAACCGTAAGCCCTAATAAATATTTTATATATCTTTTCATATCAAGTTCATCCAAAAATTAAAACTCAGCGTTAACTCCAAATGTGATGGTACGAGGTGAAGGGTACCTGCCGATATCAACACCGTTTAAAAACGCATCCTGGTTTATTGACCCAATTTCCGGATCGAGGCCTTTGTAAGGTGTAAACACGTACAGGTTTTGGCCGCTTACATAAACTTTAAGGCGGTTAAGTTTGATGTGCCTGATCCATGATAGTGGCAGGTTATAACCAAGACTTACATTTTGCACCCTCAGGAACGATCCGCTTTCGATAAACCTGTCTGAATTTTTCAGGTTAGGGTTATCACCGCCGCGTGGGGCCGGGATGTTTGAATTGGGATTTTGGGGCGTCCAGAAATTAGCCACCGAAGCCAGTTGATTTTGGTAAAGGCCTGATAAGCCACTGATAGAATAGTTGAGCACGTTAAAGATCTTAGCGCCGTATGATCCATTAAGGAAGAACGAAAGATCAAATGATTTATAGCTGAACGAGTTGGTGATACCGTAAGTAAATTTAGGGTTACCACTACCCAAACTGGTTTGATCTGCTTCGTCAATTTTACCATCGTGGTTTAAATCCTTATATTGAATATCACCCAACCAGGTACCTGCCGAGTTATTAGCCACCGGGCGGCCAAACTGGACAGGTGCGCTGCGCAGCTGATCGGCAGTTTTGAAAATACCCTGAACTTCATAGCCATAAAACTCACCTACCGGACCACCAGCTACCGTACGGGTAACCGGTAACGACAGGAAGCTTACGCCAACACTCCTGTTGATGAAGGGCACACCATTGGCAAGTGATACAACTTTGTTTTTATACTTTGAGAAGATCAGCGTAGTGTTCCACCTGAAATTAGTTGTGGCGATGTTTCTTGAATTGATAGTGAACTCAATACCACGGTTATACAATTTACCACCGTTAACATAAGGCGGAGCAATTACGCCCGTGCCCGAATATTCGGCACTTTGGCCTAACAGAAATGCCGGTAATGACGCCTGGAACAGGAAGTTTTTTGAAGTTTTATCAAAATAATCAACACTTGCATCAACCCTGCCGAATAAAGAGAAATCAATACCGATATCGGTTTGGATAGCCGTTTCCCAGGTTAGGTTAGGGTTCGCCACTTTATCAATAGTAAAGCCTGTACCCAAACCGGTAGTTAACGAATTTAAAGCAGAACCGTAAAGGTAATTTGGTACGGCCTGATTACCAACCTGACCATAACCTACTCTTAGCTTCACGTTATCAGCAATTTTCTTAATTCCAGCCAGAAAAGGTTCTTCAGATAAACGCCATGATACTGCGAATGATGGAAAATAACCCACCTGATGCCCTTCGGCAAATTTTGATGATTTATCACGACGGATAGTAGCTGTGATACTATACTTATTGTTGTAAGTATATATGGCGCGTGCAAATTGCGACTCAAGTGCCTGACCATCTTTATACTCTCCGTTAGTGGCCGTTTTCGCATCACCCAGGTTCAGGGTTTTAAGGTCATTACCTAAAAAGTTCTGAACACCGGCGTCAACGCCACCCCAGGTTGATTCGTTAACTTCATAACCCAATAAACCTACCACATTATGTTTTTTGCCGAAAGTGTGATTATAGTTTAAATACTCCTGCCAGCCCCAGTATACAGTATTGGCAATGTATTCGTTAAGCTTTGCAGTTGGATTAACAAATAAAGGCCCGTAGCTATACGATGGTTGAAATACTTTAGCGTTTGACCAATTGAAATCACCGTTTAACTGGCTTCTTAATGATAGGTCGCGGGTAAATTTCATTTCGGCATAAACGCCTCCGTTAAAATTACTGCGCACCAGGTTATTGTAGATACTTAGTGCCTGGGCTACCGGGTTAATTTGCCCGCCCTGTTGATTAGCCTGTGGCAGCGGACCAGAAAATGATCCGTCCGCATTACGTACCGACTGATCAGGCGCGCTTAGCAAAGCACCGTAAATAACACCGTTATTATCACCGATTGACACATTTTGATTAGTACGACTACCGGATATGGTAGTACCTACCTTCAACCAATCCTTCACCTGCGAATTGATATTGGTACGGATGGTGTAACGTGTAAAGTCGTTACCCAAAATTGTACCTAACTGCCTTAAGTAACCGCCAGAGATATAATAGTCTGTACCTTCCTTACCTCCTGATATAGATACCTGGTGACTTTGCATGGGCGCATTCCTGAAAATTTCATGCTGCCAGTTGGTACCGTTACCCAACAAGCTTGGGTCGGCAAATTCGCCGCGTTTTTGAACACCGATAACATCGGCAATGGCATTTTGCAATGCAGCATATTGCTGTAGGTTCATCATCTTTAAAAATTTGCCCTGCTCCTGGTAACCCACATAGCCATCGTAATTAACGCGTGCACTACCGTTTTTCCCCCTCTTTGTGGTGATGATGATCACACCGTTTGATGCCCGGCTACCATAAATTGCCGTTGCAGATGCATCTTTCAGCACATCGATAGATTCGATGTCGCTCGGGTTAATCAACGCCAGCGGACTTACTGCATTCTCATCATTGTTAGATGTTAATTGCGGTGAACGGCCACTGGTTGATTTATTGGTAGCATCACCCGAAATAGGCACACCATCAATAACATACAGCGGCTCGTTTGATAAGCTTAACGATGTAACACCACGCACCCTAACCGAGGTTGAGCTACCCGGAGCACCCGAGTTTTGGGTGATGGTTAAACCTGCGGCCTTGCCTTGCAGCAACTGATCGACACTCGGCTGCGGAATATTGGCTATATCAGCTGCTTTTACTGATGATATAGCACCGTTAACATCCTGCCTCCTCTGCGATCCGTAGCCAATAGCTACCACATTAACATCAGTAAGCGCCGTAGTTGTTGATTTAAGGGTAATTGTAAATGCTGTTTTGTTACCTATGGGCACCTCTTGTTTTTCGGTACCGATGAAGGTAAAAACAAGTATTTTGGCGTTGGCCGGTAAAGCGAGACGAAATTTACCGTCAACATCGGTAATCACTGTCGTCTTACTATCTTTAACAGCAACTGTAACGCCTGGCAGGGTGACGCCCTTTTCGTCTGAAACTGTTCCCTGTACCACCGTTCCCTGGCTTTGTGCCATCCCCCGGACGCACATAAACATTAAGGAGAACAGGAAGGCTATTCGTAGAATTTTTCCCATAATTGATTGTTAGTTAATATTGATTTATTTAGATTTTAAGCTCTTAATTATACAGACTGGATAATACCGCGTCTTCCCTTGTCCGATGCCTGATCTGCCGGAATAAATTATCTATCCTCCGTAATGACATCTCCGTTTCATCAATTGATATTGACGGATTATCCTGTTAATAAATTGGTTTGTTACTTATTAGGTTTATATCAACCCTTGCCCTGGCAAATGATTGTGGTTAATATTGATTATAACGATGGTAAAATTATATGCAACAAACAGCCCGGTTGTGGATAAATAGGGGTACAAATGTCAACTATGCATAACTATTTAATAATCAATAATTTAATATAGAATATTGCCATAAAAAGGTTGTAACAGTTACAAATGTGCACCCTTTGATATGATTTGTAATGATATTTTAGTGCGATAATAGTATCACCAGATGCGGTTTATTGGGAGATAAAAGAAGGTGATTTTAAAATGAAGAGATTCCGCCATCTCCGGATCAAACCCATAAATATTTGAAAGTAAATTTTGAGGTGAAAGGTCATTAGCACCATGTCATTGCGAGCGCAGCGTGGCAATCGCACGGAAGCATAGCCGCTCTGCATAGTATGCGATTGCTTCGTCGTTCCTCCTTGCAATGACATGGGTCTTTTGTATTTCCAATGCTTGTATAATAAAGGAGTGATGTCAGCGCAAATGAACTTCTACTAAAGCTGGAAGCTTTAGTAATGCTAATGCTACACCACGGGTTACGCTATCACTAAACCCGCGACAGTGAAAGCCATTAATCCAAAAAATCCGTTTAATCCCGGTTCAGAAAAAATCAGCGAAATCAACGTAATCAAGAAAAAAATCAACGGTCACTCCTGGCCCATAGCATCCAGGTATTTTGACGGGATACTGTTAAACTCGGCCTTAAAGGTACGCACAAAGTATTTCTGGCTCTTGAAGCCAACCTTATGGCAAATTTGAGATATGGTAAGGTGACCGGTTTCCAGCAACTGTGCGGCACGTTTCAAACGCATGGAACGCACAAGTTCGTTAGGAGTTTTACCGGTCATTTGAAGTATCTTTTTATAAAGCGTGTAACGGCTTACAAACATCTCGCTGCTCAACTCTTCAACAGAGAAATTAGGGTTAGAGATATTGGCATCTATCAGCATTAGTACCTTTTTAATAAACATTTCCTCTGGCGAATCCACGTGCAACTCGGTGGGTGTAACATCTACCTGCTTTTGGTAGGTTTTGCGCATTTTTTCCTGCTGGCTGAGGATGTTCTTTATTTTAGAATGCAGGATCTCAAAATTGAAGGGCTTGGTCATATAATCGGTAGCGCCGGTTTCCAGGCCTTTGATCTGTTGCTCCTCTCCCGTTTGAGCTGTAAGCAATATTACCGGGATATGTGATGTACGTGAGTCTCCCCTGATTTTACGGCATAAGTCGATCCCATTCATTTCAGGCATGCTGATATCGCTTACTACCAGGTTGGGGTGCTGGGCCAGCGCCTTTTGCCAACCTTTTTTACCGTTTTCGGCCTCGATAATATTAAAGGCATCCTTCAGATTATCTTTAATGTAAAATCTGAAGTCCTCATTATCTTCTACCAATAGTACCGTCGGTTTCTTGATATCTCGTGTTTCCTTTTGCTGGGCAGGTTTTACCTGGTCAGCATCCGTCATAAATTCCGTACTATGCTGCAAATGATATTCGGTATCAGTAAACAGTGTTTCATCAACCTTTTGCAATGGTAATATTACTGTGAAGCAACTCCCCTGATTATGTTCGCTCTCCACAAAAATCTCGCCCTGGTGCAGCTTCACAAACTCCTTAGTAATGGCAAGCCCGATCCCGCTGCCCTGATTTAACATAGAACCGGGAATATCATGTTGAAAGAAAGGGTCAAAGATCCTTTCCCTTTTATCAGCCGGGATCCCTATGCCGGTATCCACCACCCTTATCTCCAATAGGTACCCGGTATCTTCATCGCAGCGTTTCAGGTTAAGCAACACGCTTACCTGTCCTCCCTCATGTGTAAACTTGTAAGCGTTTGAAAGCAGGTTAAACAGTATACGCTCAATTTTATCATGATCAAAACTGGTAACAAACTCTTCGTTATCGGTATCAAAAACAAATTTGATGTGCTTTTGATCAGCTATATCGGTAAACGACCACGACAAATCTTTAATAAAGTTGATAATGTTACCCGATCGTTTATACAATTTAAGTTCCTGGTATTCCATTTTCCGGAAATCCATTAGCTGGTTAACCAGGTTGAGCAGGCGTTTGGCGTTGCGGGTGATCATCGTAAGTTGGCGCCGCGTTTCGGGTTCGCTTACCTGTTTCAGAATCTTATCAACCGGTGCCATAATAAGCGATAATGGCGTACGGAACTCATGGCTTATGTTGGTAAAGAATTTGATCTTCATCAAATCAAGTTCATGCATACGCTGGGCTTTTTCCCGTTCTTTTTCAATAGTGAATTGCTCCCGCAGCTTTTTGATGCCCCTCTGCCTGAAATAAAACAGAGCTCCAATACCCAGCAGACCGTAAATCACATAAGCCCAGGTAGTTTTCCAAAACGGCGGCAGGATTCTGATATGCAGGGCTATTTCTTTTCCATTCCAAAACTCATTTTGAGTTGCCCGCACCTTAAAGGTATAATCACCGGGCTCAAGGTTGTAGGTGGCCTTCCGGAGCTTATTATCAACAGAGATCCAGCCATCATAAAAACCTTCCATAGCATATTGCAGCTTTACCTTATCGGGATTAAAAAAGGTAAGCGCCGCAAATTCAATCGAAAATACGTTTTGATCGTAGTTAAGTACTATTTCCTTAAGCTCAGAAATGGATTCAGGTAATATTACCCTGCCGTTAACCTTTTCGCCTACGCCAAGGCTTTTATCAAACAGTTGAAAATCGGTAAACAGTAATGCCGAACTGCTTTTGTTAAAATGCAGGGCCGATGGCTTAAAAATATTAAAGCCATTACCTCCGCCAAAAATCAATTCCCCTTCACGGGTTTTTACCGATGAATTTTCGGCAAACTCGCGCCCCTGCAAACCATCGGCCTCATTATAGTTTATGAAATTGAACTTAAGTTGTGGCTTGCTTCTGTTTACAATAATATTTGAAAGCCCGTTTGGTGTGCTCACCCATATATTGCGGTTTTCATCTTCCCTGATATCGATAGTTGTATTATCGGGCAGGCCATCCTGTTTGGTAAGGGCTGTAAATTTTTTAGTATCCGGGTTAAAAATATTAAGTCCTTCGCGGGTACTGATCCATATTAATCCCCGGCTATCTTCTAAAATATTATTGGTATTGTTATTTACCAGGCTGTTAGGATCTTTATCGTCATGCAGGTAATGCATAAATTTGTTATCCTTCTGCACCAGTACATCAACACCATAAGCAGTTACTATCCATATGTTTTTACGCCTATCCTCAAGCAAGGCACTTATGTAGTTTGAATGAATGTTATTTTTGCTGATATCTCCGTCAAACTTATAACTCGCTACTATCTGCCTGTTTTTATCGAGCTTATTTAAACCGGCCGACAAAGTGCCTACCCAAAGATTTTGTTCGCTATCTTCCATAATAGAACAGATCCTGTTTTCAGAAATGCTGTTCGGTACCCCATCGCTGTGCTGATAATGTTTAAATGTTTTACCATCATAACAATCAAGGCCGCCATAATAGGTGCCTATCCACAGCTTTTGCTCGTGATCAACAAATAAGCAAACCACCACATTATTACTGAGGCTGTTTTTATCATTGGCATTGTGCAGGTATTGTTTAAAGCTTCCGGTTTTACGGTTCCAGTAAATAAGGCCGCCGCCGTTTGTACCAATCCAGATATTGCCCAGCTTATCTTCGGCAAAATTATTTACGTCGCTAAAGGGCAGGCTGTTTGCATCGCTTAAGTGATGTGTATAACCTGCAAATTTGATAATGCTTGGATGGTAATAGCTAAGCCCTCTTTTGTAAGTTCCACACCATACAATGCCTGAGTAATCGCGATAAACACAGGTTACACTGTTTTGCCCCACTGTTTTGTCATCATCCTCGCGGTTTAAGAGGTAGCTTAATTTAAAATCCTGCTTATCAAGCAGGTTTATACCTCCATGATCTGTAGCTATCCACATCCGGTTTTGATCGTCCTCGGCCAGGTCCGATACTACATCCGTATTCAAACCAACACCGGCCTGGCCTTTGCCAATATGCTTAAAGATGCCTTTTTGCATATTGAGGTAAAACACACCCGATGAATAGCTTGGTACAAATACCCAGATATCATCCTGCCTGTCGATATATATTTTGTATGACGAGCTCAGGCCCGGAGGCAACTCACCCAAAGCTCTGCGGTAGTTAACTTTGTAAGTAACCGGATCAAGCCTTTCCAAAACCCCTGTGCTGGATACCAGCCAGATACCTTTCTTTGAATCGACAGAAAGATCGGTAACCAAATTGGAGGAAATGGAACTACCGTCATTATCCTTATGCACCAGGTTAGTAAGTAGTTTTGCTTTGGGATCATATTTATATACACCCTGATTTTTATTATGGTGCAAAAACCAGAAATCGCCAAACCTGTCGCTTTTAATGGCTGCTATGTAAGGGTCATACAGTTTTATTTTATACAGGAAATCTTTATAGTTGCGGGTAAATTTTTCTGTCGCGGGATCATAAATATTAAACCCCATACGGGTCTCGATCCAGAGCTTATTTTCCGGGCCGGGGGTTATACTAACTATGTAGTCGTCATCTAACGTAGTTGTATCATTACTGACATGTTTAAAGGTCTTGATCTTGTAACCATCATACTTGTTAAGCCCCGACAGGGTGCCAAACCACATAAAACCTTTACTATCCTTGTAAACGCAGTTGACCTGGTTATGAGACAATCCGTTGTTAATATCAAGCCTTGAAAACTGAAATGGGTTTGATTGCGCACTTAAAAATGCCGGCAAATACAGCATAGTAAGGCAACATATCAAAATTTTACACTTCATTAACTATATTTTAGGGGCTGTGTTACGCTATATAAATTTTAACTTTTAGGTTTGCAGGCAAATAAGTTTAAACATTTAACCCAAATGGTCAAAAGGATTTAATTAGCCGTAATTTAATCTGCCATTAACACTGTATTTGATAATTTGCCTGCTTAAATACCGGTACCGATTTTGGCCGGTGTTTTGCTAAAGCATTTATAATTGGTATATTATCAAATGTACTTTTAATACACAGGTAAGATATAATACTTTTTTTACATTATTTGGTTTTAAATTAACAAAAAGGTTTAAATCATTACTACAAACAGCACAATAAAGCATTGATACATAATACTTTTATTTCATTTTATCAACCGGGCAAAGGTTTTCAAAACGATTTAAAAAGTGTTTTCAATGAAATAAAATAAATACGGCAAACAAAGCCCGGCGGGTTTTGTAGAAATAACCGTATATTAATACAAGTACCTATTGAATGGATAATACGCAAAGCATACCCAGGCATCCAAAAAGGTTCTCTAAGCTTAAGCAAAGCCTGAGCGACTTTTTTTTGACGCTTTATAAGATAAATCAATTTATCCTCCGTTTTTTCAGGGAGGCCTTTGTACCACCTTTTGAACTTAAAGAAGTTGTACGCCAGTGCTATGAAGTAGGAGTACGTTCATTTACGCTGATATCTGTTACCGGTTTTATTGTTGGCGTTATTTTCACCAAACAATCAAGGCCATCATTATCCCAATTTGGGGCCGAATCATGGCTGCCCTCCCTCGTATCAATAGCTATCATGCGTGCACTTGCGCCGTTGGTTACCGCATTAATTGCATCGGGAAAAGTAGGGTCAAGTATCGGCGCCGAGCTGGGATCGATGCGTGTTACCGAGCAGATAGATGCCATGGAGGTATCGGGTACTAAGCCATTTAAATACCTGGTATGTACCCGCGTACTGGCTACTACGCTTACTATTCCAATTTTATCAACCTACACCGGTTTTGTGGCCTTGTTTGGGGGTTATTTAAATGTTACCCAAAACGAAGGCACCACATGGACAACCTTTATCCAGGAAGTTTTTGAACCCTTAACCTTTACCGATTTTGTGGCATCGCTCATCAAATCAATTGTATTTGGTTTTACCATAGGTATTGTTGGTTGCTACCAGGGTTACAACTCAAACAAGGGCACCGAGGGCGTAGGTAAAGCAGCGAACGGCGCGGTAATTACTGCCATGTTCCTGGTGTTTATTGAAGAAGTTATTATTGTACAGATAACCGGCTGGTTCCGCTAATTAACTGAGATATGAGAAAAGCAGCAGTACAGGCAGATCATAATAACCCGGTTATCAGTATCAGGGGGCTTAAAAAAGCTTTCCAGGATTATGCGGTGCTTAGGGGCATTGACCTTGACCTTTACCAGGGCGAAAATTTGGTTGTACTTGGTCGTTCGGGTACAGGTAAATCCGTACTGATCAAGATTATATCGGGCCTGCTTAAGCCTGATGAGGGTATGGTGAAAGTATTTGATCAGGATATTGCCCATATTACAGAAGATGAACTGCAAAAGCTCCGCATCAGGATAGGCTTTTCATTCCAGAACAGCGCATTGTACGATAGTATGACCGTGCGCAAAAATCTGGAGTTTCCTCTGGTACGCAATAAACGGAACCTCACCCGCGGAGAGATCAACACCGCGGTTGAAACTGTGCTTGATGCGGTTGGGCTTTCGCAAACCATTAACCAGATGCCCTCTGAGCTTTCGGGCGGGCAACGTAAGCGGATCGGGATTGCCCGTACGCTGATCCTGAACCCCGAGATCATGCTGTATGATGAGCCTACAGCCGGTCTCGACCCTATTACCTGTATTGAGATCAATGACCTGATTAACGAAGTACAGCAACGCTACAATACTTCATCCATCATCATAACACACGACCTTACCTGCGCCAAACAAACCGGCGACAGGATTGCTATGCTCTTAGACGGGCAGTTTCAGCGTACCGGCACTTTCGAAGAAGTATTTAATACAAACGACAGCCGCGTGAAACCTTTTTACGATTACAACTTTATTGAATAACAACACTTAGATAAGATATACCATTATCATGGATCCAGCAGAAAACAGAAAATCAATCATAGTAGGCATATTCCTGGCACTTGGCCTCGTATTATTTATATTGGGGGTATTTACCCTGGGCGGTCAGCAAAAAGCCTTTGTTAAAAATATAAAGCTTAGCGCGGTGTTTACCGATGTTGCCGGTTTAAAGAAAGGCAATGCCATTTGGTTTTCGGGCGTTAAGGTAGGAACTATCAGCAATATCAATTTTATCGGCCCATCAGAAGTTCAGGTATACATGAATGTTGACGAGGCTGCCCAACAATATATCCGCCGCAATGCTATGGCCAAAATCGGGTCGGACGGCTTAATAGGTAATAAGCTTATTGTGATAGAGGGTGGCACCGCACAGGCGCCGGTAGTAGAAGATGGAGATGTTCTGCAATCAGAAAAAATGCTCTCGACCGATGATATGTTAAAAACCCTGCAAGACAATAACCAAAACCTGCTGGCCATCACTAACGATTTCAAATCATTAAGTCATAACATACTGCAAGGCAAAGGTACTGTAGGCGCTTTATTGGCCGACAGCACTATGGCTATACAGCTGCGTGGCGCCATGCGCAACCTGCAGGCTACCACCCAAAGCGCGGCTTTAATGGCGGTGCAGCTCGATAAGTTTAGCCGTAAAATGAATACCAAAGGTGGCCTTGCCGATAAAATGCTTACGGATACAGCCACATTTGCTCAAATTAAACAGGCAGTAACCCAGTTACAGCAAACTGCAGCAAACGCTTCAACGCTTACCAATAACCTTACCAAGGCAAGTAACAAACTTAATAGTACCGATAATGCGCTGGGTGTATTATTAAACGACCAGAAAGCGGCAGTGCAAACACAATCAGCTATTAATAACCTGCAGGCAGCATCAATTAAATTAAATGATGATCTTGAAGCTGTGCAACATAACTTTTTCCTGAGAGGATTTTTCAAAAAACGTGAAAAAGCAAAGGCTGATAGCTTAAAGGCGAAGCAGTAGCCCGTTTTCCATAAAAGATGTCATTTCGATAGAGCGGAGGTGGGAACGGGTGTTAGGGCGAAAGAGAAATCTTATACACCCTGCTAAGCGATCATGTCAGGTTTGCCGCACGTATAAGATTTCTCACTCGTACCTCGTTTCGAAATGACATTAGATTCATTTCCCTCCCCTTTAAACAAAAAAGTGCGTCCCGTATCTCACCCCGGAACGCAAATCCCGATAACATCTCAAAGCTATCGATCAACTAAATCAGGTTAAATCTCAGCCTGTACTTTATTACACACCTATATCCTGCCATTATTTTAAACAATTAAAAACCAACACCTTAAACAATAACCCATTCCTCTCCAACTGCTTGATTCTGCACATATCATGTTCAATTACGGTCATATAATTGGTTAAGGCTGGTCTTTCCCATTTTTTAATTTTATTTTCACCTTACCTCCTAATCAACTAATAGGGAAACATGACATACAGTCTATCATATGAAACGGAAATAAATAAAATGGTTAATATTAATGCCCCGGTTTTAAAGGTGTGGAGTGCCCTGACAAATCCGGCATTAATTAAGCTATGGATGTCTGATTCAGCAATTAATGTGATATCCGACTGGCAGGTTGGAAGCTCAATAATTTTCCGGGGAGATCTGCACTGGACGAGTTTTGAAAACAGGGGCACTATCCGGCAATTCGATCCCGAAAAGGTTTTTCAATATAGTTACTGGAGCTCGCTTTCAAACCTGCCCGATATACCTGAAAATTACACGGAAGTCCGTTTTGTACTAACTCCCACTGAGGATAGCACCACGGTTAGGCTTACGCTCACTAATTTTCCGGATGAAATAATTTATAAGCATGTTAATTTTTATTGGAGTGTAACACTTAACATATTAAAAAAATTGTGTGAACAATTATAAATTAATATTAAAGCTCATACCAGTCATCTATAGGGAATTTTACCAATAACACCACAAACTTCTGCATGTTACACCAGGGTAACACCTTAGTAAACTATTATACAATTACATACAACATACAGGAGTGTGAAATATAGTACCCGGTTGCACACATTTTGTGCAATTTCTCTTTAATTTGTAACATAGTTTTTATATATTCCGTTGAATAATAAAATATACTATTTTAATTGACCCCCTAATTTGAATACGCGGTTACAAACACCTGCACTCATGGTCCAGAGCAAATCGGCGGCCGTACTGAACCTGTACAATAATTACTCAGCAAAACTTCTGGGTTATATTTATGAGGTTGTGCAAAATAAGCTGGTAGCTGAGCAGTACCTTGCAGCTGTTTTTAACGATGTACCAAACGAGCTTGAGGAGTTTTCAAAAAACGGAACAAGCGCCCTTTGCCGCCTGCAAATAATGGCACGCAAAAAATTGGTCCACTTTTTTGAGGCGTTGGAAAATGATACCGACAAAAGAGCCTGGGAAAATTTACCCCGCATTAATAACTGGTATGTAGCTTTAATGACGCCCTTTCAACAGCAGGTTTTTTGCGGTATTCATTACCAGTGCAAATCGGCAGGAAATATTGCTACAGAACTGAATAAAACAGAAGAAGAAATCAGAAAAACGTTAAAAGAATGTTTTACCATTATCCGGAACGGGAGGAACAATGAAAGAGTACATTGATAGTGGGATACTTGAAGTTTTTGTAATGGGTGTGGCTACCGATGAGGAAGTAAAGGAACTGATGTATATGAAAGCCAAATATCCTGAGGTAGACGACGCCCTTAGGCAACTGGAAGCCGATATGGAAAAGTTAGCCGCCAACATGGCTATTACCCCGCCTCCGGGAACCTGGGACAGGATTGAGGATGAAATCAACGATCTTATCCGCAGGGAGAACTTCGTTCAACCTGTTAAATTCCGGACAGATCATGGGCATAATGGTTATGAAAAAGCAGCTCCTGCCGATCAGTTCATCCCAATCGAGTCTGAATCGAACCATATGCGCCTGCATAAATCATGGCGATGGGTATTTGCTGCCGTATTTGTATTAGGAAAAATCTTTTTAGGCTTCGCGATATATTTTTACCTCGAAAACCGTCAAACTCAGCAACAGTTGCAGGAGCTAAAAACCGAAATAAGGGAATTAAAGAAGAAGTGATTAGAGGTTGGAGGTCAGAGATTAGGTTTCCTGTTCGTTTAAAATATTTGAGGCATCCATTGGGATGCCTTTTTTTGCTTTGAATTTAAAAATAACCTTAACTTAACACATAACAAAAGGCGTTAAAGCCCGATGAAACTCAAAAAATGAAAATATTAAATGAAGATAACAAGTTGTTTTACTTGAAATCAGTGAATCTTAATGAACAATCCAACACAATATCATTATTTTTCAGGCAGGAGTTCCTATTTTTCTTAACCAAAGATTCTGCAAAATACTTGCAAGACTACCAAAATGTCTTACTAATGCTTTACTTTGATGATCCGCTAACAGCCAGCGAGAATTTCAAACTATTGAAAGACTTTTACTTGGATGATACCCTTTCTATAGACGAAATCAGCCCCAAAGAAATTGAATTTATTGGCAAACATGATCTCATTATAAAAGTAACCAATTATGTTGAACAGGTTATTGATCAATTCGCTGATGACTGGGTGGAAAGATATAAATATGCTTCGCAGTGTTATTTTGATACTATAAGTAAGAATAATGAACTCCACAGCTTGATGAATGAGATCAAGATTGTGCTCGAAACTACAAAAATTCAATATCAGGATAATGCGGCAGTAGATGTTTTATATCATACGATAATTGAAAAAATAAAAATTCATGAAAATAACTTATGGAAAACGATTATTTAACCAGCGTAAAAAAGCAATTTGCCTATTACAAATCTCTTGGCGAAAAAACTTTTGAGCAGCTTACCGACGAACAGCTATACTGGCAATATAACCCTGAATCAAACAGTGTTGCCATGATCGTGAACCATATGTCGGGCAATATGATTTCCAGGTGGACTGACATTTTTACCTCCGATGGTGAAAAGCCCACCCGTAACCGTGAAGCTGAATTCGCCCCATCTACCTCCACCCGTCAAACAGTTTTAGATACCTGGGAACAGGGCTGGAAATGTTTGTTTGGTACGCTTAATAAATTAACTGCCGATGACCTCAGCAAGATCATCTATATCCGCAACCAGGGGCATACTGTTATGGAAGCCATAAACCGCCAGTTGGCCCATTACCCCTATCACGTTGGCCAGATAGTTTTTTTAGGCAAGATGCTGTGCAACGAAAACTGGCATTCATTGTCTATCCCAAGAGGCCAATCTGAAAGCTATAATGCCGATAAGTTTGCCAAAGAAAAACGCAAAGCGCACTTTACCGACGAGGAATAGATCCACTTATCCCCTCTTATGACATCCTATCTCTTCATCTGCCTTAAACACGCACTTTAAAATATTTTTCAAATAAATTTCCGCAACCGATTAATTGCATTTATATTTGCAATCAAACGGTTGCAAAAAGAGATTTTATGAGAAGAGATGTATTTCAGGCCATTGCCGATCCTACCCGCAGGGCCATTATTAGTCTGCTGGCCTTACAGGCCATGACGCCCAATGCCATTGCCGAACATTTTCAAAGCAGCAGACAGGCTGTATCTAAACATATCCAGATCCTGAGCGAATGCCAATTGGTGAGCCAAAAACAAACCGGTCGCGAAATCTATTATCATTTTAACGCTCAAAAAATGAAAGAGGTAGATGTTTGGATGGATCAGTTCCGCGCCCTGTGGGAAACCCGTTTTAGCCAGTTAGACAATGTTTTACAAAACCTAAAAAACAAACAATCATGACAAACAACGAAGCTGTATTTACCAAAGACCTTCAAAACAAAAAGTTAAATGTGGTAAGGACTTTTGATGCGCCGCTTAACTTAGTATGGCAGGCATGGACCGAAAGCGAAATCCTTGACCAATGGTGGGCTCCAAAACCTTATCGTGCCGAAACCAAAACCATGGATTTCAGGGAAGGAGGTTACTGGTTGTACGAGATGGTTGGCCCCGAGCATACCGAACATCCAACATGGTGCAAGGAGGAATACAAAACTATTGTAGCCCGGCAAAAAATTGCCAATGCGGTTTCCTTTTGTGATGAGAATGCTGTAACAAATACCAGTTTCCCTGTCATGAACTGGGAAAAGAACTTTACCAGCGAAGGCGAGCAAACCACCGTTAATATCGATATCTATTTTGATAAAGTGGAAGACATGCAAACCATCGTTGGCATGGGATTCCAGGAAGGTTTCACCGCCGGCTTAAGCAACCTGGATCATTACCTGAGCACCGCTTTTAAAATCAGGAAAGACCTGAAGCCAAACAACGCCGCAAGGGTTACCACTTATTTAAACTTCCCTGGCAATACCGAAGAGGCTTTAACTTTTTACAAAGAGGTTTTTAAAGGGGAGTTTACCGGTAAAAAACTTACACGTTTTAGCGATATAGAGTTGCCTGCGGAGGTCCGGATGAACGAAGCTGATAAAAAACTGATCATCCATGGTGAACTTACCATTATGGGCGGCCACGTACTGATGGCTACCGACGCGCCGGAAAGTATGGGTTTTAAATTGCAAACCGGCAATAACATGCACATTAACGTTGAGCCCGAAAGCCGCGAAGAAACCGAACGTTTATTCAATGAGCTTTCGGCAGGAGGCAATGTGACTATGCCATTAAGCGATATGTTTTTCGGGGCATACTTCGCAGAGCTTACAGATAAGTATGGCATTAACTGGATGCTGAATTATCAGAATGTCTGAACCGGGATTTGGGGGGATTTCTGGGATTAATAGGATTTTACTTACGGATTTAACCTTGCGCTCGTTTGCAACGAGCGCTTAATGTGGCTTAGCGATTGCATCGCGGCCCGCATTACAAATGCGAAACCATATTAAACACTCATCACAGATGAGCGCAAGTTGGGGGAATCTTCCAAATAAAAAAATCCGAAATCCCAATTCTCAATTCCCAAATCAAAATCCTATCTTTGCCCATGCAAGAAAAAATCCTCATTCTTGACTTTGGTTCGCAATTTACCCAACTTATAGCGCGCCGCGTCAGGGAGCTCAATATTTATTGTGAGATCCACCCCTTCAATCATTATCCCGAAATTGACAGCACTGTAAAAGGTATCATCCTTTCAGGCAGCCCCTATTCTGTAAGGCAGGAAGACGCTCCTCATTTCGATTTTGAAAAATTCCACACCACACGCCCTATTTTAGGCGTTTGCTATGGTGCTCAATACGTTGCCCATTTCCACGGCGGCGAAGTATTGCCATCAAGCACCCGCGAATACGGTCGTGCCAACCTGGAATATATTAAACAGGATAACCCTTTATTTAAAGACGTTCCCGGTGGTTCACAGGTATGGATGTCGCATGGCGATACCATTGCTACCATTGGCGATAACTTTGAGGTAATTGCAAGTACCGATAGCGTTAAAGTTGCCGCTTACCAGGTAACCGGAACCCAAACTTATGGGATCCAGTTCCACCCTGAAGTTACCCACAGCATTGACGGCAAGCAATTGCTGCAAAACTTTTTGGTTGACATATGCGGATGCAAACAAGACTGGACACCGGATTCATTCATCGAAACCACGGTTGCTGCTCTTCGCGAAAAACTGGGCGATGATAAAGTAGTGCTTGGCTTATCAGGCGGTGTTGATTCATCGGTTGCGGCAGTATTGCTTCACCATGCTATAGGCAAAAACCTGCACTGTATATTTGTTGATAACGGCCTTTTGCGTAAAGATGAGTTTGAGCAGGTGCTTGATTCATACCAACACATGGGCTTAAATATAAAAGGCATCGACGCCAAACAACGCTTCTACGACGCATTGGCCGGCTTAACCGATCCTGAAAAGAAACGTAAAGCTATCGGCCGCGTATTCATCGAAGTATTTGATGATGCCGCTCACGAAGTACAGGATGTAAAATGGCTTGGCCAGGGTACCATCTACCCGGATGTTATCGAATCGGTATCAGTTAAAGGCCCTTCGGCTACTATCAAATCGCACCACAACGTAGGTGGTTTGCCTGATTTTATGAAACTTAAAGTTGTTGAGCCGCTTAACACCTTGTTTAAAGACGAGGTAAGGAAAGTAGGCAAGGCTTTAGGTATCGATCCTAATATTTTAGGTCGCCACCCATTCCCCGGCCCAGGCTTGGCTATCAGGATCCTGGGCGATATCACACCCGAAAAAGTGGCGATATTACAGGAAGCTGATGCAATTTATATAAACAATTTACGTGCTGCCGGGGTTTACGATAAAGTTTGGCAAGCCGGTGCTATATTTTTACCGGTACAATCGGTAGGTGTAATGGGCGATGAGCGTACTTACGAAAACGTGATTTGCCTCCGTGCCGTTGAATCGGTTGACGGAATGACCGCCGACTGGTGTCATTTACCGTACGACTTGCTGGCTAAGATCAGCAACGAGATCATCAACAACGTAAAAGGAATTAACCGGGTAGTATATGATATCAGTTCAAAACCACCGGCCACTATTGAGTGGGAATAAGTGGTTAACGTTTTTTTGCATAACCTTGCTGCTGGCCGCATGTTCACCAAAAACGCGGCCGGTAGCAACTACCGTAAAAAAACCGACTGATAATACCGAAAAAAAGCCCGGCAACACCACCGAGAAACCGGCAGAAAAGGCTTCGGAACAAAAAGTGGCAAATATAGCCATGCTTTTGCCCCTTAATCTTGAGCACTTAAATCCGGCTCAAAAATACAGTCCTTTACAACTAAGCCAGGCTAACATAGCTGTTGAATATTACCAGGGATTTAAACTTGCCCTTGATTCGCTTACCGCTTATGGCAATAACTATAAGCTGCAGATTTTTGACTCAAGAGATGAAGTCATGCAAGCGCATGACCTGGCTTTAAACGCGTTTGTCCGTTCAAGCGATTTGATAGTTGGCCCTGTTTTTCCGGATGGCGTAAAGGCATTTTCCGGTGCGCTATCCTATTCAAAGGGGCCTATTCTATCGCCTTTATCACCGGCTAACCCGGCTACTATCAACAGCAAAAATTTGATCACCGCTATCCCTCCGCTTGAATATCATGCCTGGGGCGCCGCCGAATACATCAACAGAACGGTAAAACCCAAAAAGATCTTTATCCTGCGCTCCGGCTTTAACCAGGAGAATGATTACGCGGTTAATTTTAAAAAAGCCATTGACAGCTTAAGCAAAAAGAAAGTAAAGGTTATCAATGTATATGTTGTACGCGGAAAGCTGAGCAGCTTATTGCCGCAACTTTCAAAAACCGAGAAAAACGTATTTGTGATCCCTGCTATTGATCAGGCATTTTTAGGCGTAACCTTACGGTCGTTAGATACGCTGAACAAGCACTATCCTGTTATGGTGTTCGGGCACCCAAGCTGGGACAAGTTCAGCTTCCTGAAACCACAGCTTCTACAACGTTTGAATACGCATATCACTTCAACCGAAAAAATAAATTACAAAGCCGGGGCTACAATAACATTTTTACGTAACTATAGGCGGGCATATCACGTTGAACCGACCGAATACGCTATTAAAGGTTTTGACGAGGGGTTATACTTTGGCAGGCAGCTTTTTGCCGATAAAGGTTTAGCTTCAATTGAGGGGACCGATTTTACCGGCTTGCATAACGGCTTCCATTTTATTAAAAAGCCGGGACAGGGCTGGATCAATACCCATGTAAATATATTAATGTACACTAACTTTGAGCTAAAACAGGTAGAATGAAGGCTATAAATCAGCTTAAAACGTTTCAGCGAATTTTGGGTGAATACCCTGCCGATACGCCACTAAGTAAATTTTTACCCGGCTTTTACCGGCAAAACAAACAAATGGGCTCAACCGACAGGCGGGTTGCCAACCGGTTGGTGTATAATTACTTTCGCCTGGGCAAAGCACTGCCTGATGTACTTGAAGACGAACGCCTGTTAGTCGCAGAATTTTTATGTAATACCCAAACTAACTCCTACCTCCAAAACTTCAAACCTGAGTGGGCGGTATGTGTAGGATTTAGTGACGACGATAAACTCGCCCTCGTAAAAACTGCTTACCCGGATTTTAAACTGGAAGATGTTTTTCCCTGGAGCAACCAACTTTCGGACGGAATTGATAGAGAGGCTTTCCTGAAATCATTTTTTTGCCAACCCGATCTGTTTATCCGGGTACGCAACGGCTATGATCATTTGGTAAAGGCTGAGCTAACCAAAGCACAGGTTGTTTTTAAGGATGAGGGTAACGGCTGCTATTCTCTGCCTAACGGGACACGCCTCGAAACCATATTCCCCAAACAACACTGGTTTGAGGTGCAGGATTATTCATCGCAGCAAACGGGTAATTACTTTAAGCCACAGCGTTGGGATAGCTGGTGGGATGCCTGTGCGGCATCGGGAGGTAAATCCTTATTATTACATGAGGATGAGCCTAATATCAAGTTGGTAGTATCTGATATACGTGAATCTATACTGGCTAACCTTGATGAGCGCTTTCAATTGGCCGGGTTAACCAAATACCAGAAAAAAGCCCTCGATCTCACCCAAAACATTGATTCGGTAATGCATGATTATGCTTTTGATGGGATTATCCTTGACGCTCCCTGCAGCGGCTCCGGCACCTGGGGACGTACTCCCGAAATGATAGCCCAGTTTGATCCGCATAAAATAGAGTTTTTTCAAAAACTCCAAAAAAGCATCGCCCAAAACGTAGTGAAATATCTTAAACCGGGTAAGCCGCTTATCTACATCACCTGCTCGGCTTTTAAAGGCGAAAATGAAGATGTGGTTGATTATTTGGTAAATGAGCTTGGTTTAAAACTTGAAGAGAAGGCGGTTTTAAAAGGCTATGAGCGTAAAGCTGACACCATGTTTGTGGCGAGGTTGAGCCCCCCGGCCTTCTAAAGGGGGAGATCCCCCCTACACTGTCCAGTCAGTCAATGTCAATAAGTGTATTTTATCATCGCTCTTTATTTGGCGGGGACAACGGTAAGAAATCAGCAAAATGCTTTTCAAGTTCCCCCTTTAGGGGGCCGGGGGGCTACAAATGCGTATTACTCCTGAACAGCTTAATAGCTATAGCCAGCAAAATTATCCCGAATGCCTTGCGCAGTACACTCAACCCTATCGGCCCAAGCAGCCTTTCAAGCCACTTTACATTTTTAAGTACAAGATATACCACCAGCGTGTTTAACACAATACCTACAAGGATATTTTGTGTTTGATATTGCGATTTAAGCGACAATAAGGTAGTCATGGTACCGGCACCAGCAATAAGCGGGAAAGCCAATGGAACAATGGATGCGGCCTGCGGTAATTCCTCTTTAAAAAAGTCAACACCCAGGATCATTTCCATGGCGATGATGAAAATAACAAGTGAGCCCGCTATCGCGAATGAAGAAATATCCAGACCTATTACAGCAAGCAGCTCATCGCCAATAAAGAGAAAAGTCACCATAAGCACCAGCACAGCTATACTGGCCTTTTCCGATTCGATATGGCCTACCCGTTGCCTGAGCTGAATAATTACCGGTATGGCGCCCAAAATATCAATAATAGCAAACAGGATCATCGTAACCGAAATGATCTCTTTAAATATAAACGGGTGCGGCATGGTGTCTTGAATTTATTCTTTTTTCTTTAACCGGATACTTAGCAGCAAAGCAGCCAAAATATAGCATGAAGATAAGAAGAAAATAGCATGTACCGATAGCAAAGCTGCAAAGCCCGCGGTAACCGGCCCAAGGGTTTGCCCTATAGAAGCATACGATTGATTGATCCCCAATATTTTGCCTTGTTCTTTATGATCAATATGATCGGCAATAATAGCGTTGAGCATAGGGTTTCGTAACCCATTGAACAAACCATAAATACAAATGCCAATAACAAAAGGAATAAAATGATGGGTGAGCCCTGTTACAAACATTGCAGCGAAACAAAGCAGCGTAGAGAGCATCAGAATTGTTGATTTGGACGAGAACCACTTCGTGAACAGCGGCAAGCAGAGTTGCATGATAATGCCACTTACACCGAAACCGGCATACAAAATACCGATCTGAGTAGGGTTGATCTTCAATACATCAACACTAAAGGTTTGAAAGCCTATGATCATGGTAAACTGCGCCATGGTAAGCATAAAGCCGGTAAACACCGCCGTACCAATAACAGGGCGTTTAAGGGTTGTTGCCAGGGCCGTGAACGAGAACTTAGTTTTCTCCGAATCCTTTTTTGTTTTATCTGGCGGATTAGTTTCCTTCAAAAAGAATAGGCTACAGAGCGTGCCAATAAGCGATATCCCCGCCGCGAAATAAAAAGGAACCTGCATGCCATACCTGTTTAGCAAACCGCCTATGGCTGGCCCAATCACAAAGCCGAACCCGAACGCCGAACTCAAAATACCAAACCTTTTGGCCCGGTTATCGGGTCTGGCCGTATCCGATACCATAGCTTGCGCTACAGATACGTTACCACCGGTAAGGCCATCCAGGATCCGCGCGGCAAAGAGCATGATCATGCTGCGCGCTTCGGCAAAAAGGATAAAGGAGATACAGGTACCTGTAAGGCTAATCACCAGTAAAGGCTTCCTCCCCCATTTATCAGAAAGGGCGCCCAACACCGGCGTAGCAAAAAACTGGGCTATCGAGAAGGATGCTGTAAGGATACCTAATGTTTCGCCTGTAATGCCAAAGGTTTTACCATATGAGTAAAGTATCGGTACAATGATGCCGAACCCCAGGGAGTTGATGATACATACAAATACTAATACCCACAGGTTTCTATCGCCCTTCATGAAGCGGTTTTATTGGTTTGACACCATAAAAAAGGGAATGTAACAAAAAAGGTTCTGAAAAATTCAGAACCTTTTTATTTATGATAACATTGTTATAATTACTCAACAAATTTAGGATTGATAGGATCATTTGCACCTTCAACCTTACCATGGCGCACATGCGAGCGTTTGATACTGTAGCCAAAATAAATGATAAAACCAATCAGCAACCAAACAATAAGCCTTGCCCAGTTTTCCCAGCCTTCGCTGGCAATCATACCTAAACAGATTAATGCGCCAAGCGGGCACACAATTAAATAAGCTGGCGTTTTGAACGGACGCTCGATATTTGGATCGGTACGGCGCAGGATAAAGATACCAATACACACCAACACGAATGCAAACAGGGTACCTATACTCACCATGTCACCTACAATACGGTCAGGAATGAAGCCTGCAAAGAAAGCCACAAAACCGAAGAACAACCATTGTGATTTGTATGGGGTGCTGTATTTAGGGTGCAGTTTTGAAAATACTTTAGGCACCAAACCGTCAGTACTCATCGTGTAAAACACACGTGTTTGGCCCAAAAGCATCACCAGGATAACTGAAGAGAAACCTGCAAGAATAGCCACTGTTACAAATTTGGCCAACCAGCCATAACCCGGCATAAACTTGTTGATAGCGTATGAAACAGAAGCCTCTTTACCGTTAATCAGGAAGTCTTTGTAAGGTGCCAAACCTGTTAATACGTGCGAGAACAGGATATAAAGGATAGTACAGAATACCAGCGATATCAGGATACCTTTTGGCATATCTTTTTGTGGATTTTTAGCTTCCTGAGCGGCAGTTGATACAGCGTCGAAACCAATAAAGGCAAAGAACACCACACTCGCGCCACGCAATACACCAAGCCATCCGTGGTTAAATGTATCGCCATAATTAATATCACCGGTACTGGTATGTACAACGCCGGCATCGGCAGGGATCATGTACGGAGTATGGTTAGCAGGGTTAATAAAGCCCCAGCCCAAACCGATGATCAGCAACACGATAGCAACTTTAACAATAACGATGATGTTGTTTACAGCAGCAGATTCGGCAGTACCACGGATCAGGAGCATCGACAACAGGAATACGATCAGGATGGCAGGCAGGTTCACAATACCATGAACCCCCATCTGATCTACATACATACCGGTTGTAGATATATTATGCTCCCATGGTGAATGGCACCACTCAAATGGGATGTGTACATTGAAGAATGTATTCAGGAACTCGTTGAAATACTGCGACCAGCCAATTGATACGGTAGCAGCACCGAGGGCATACTCAAGTACAAGGTCCCACCCTATGATCCAGGCAATCAACTCGCCCATGGTAGCGTATGAATAAGTGTAGGCGGAACCAGCGATAGGGATCATACTGGCAAATTCAGCATAGCATAAACCTGCGAGGGCGCAACCTGCAGCTGCAATGATGAACGAAATGGTAACCGCCGGACCAGCATGTTCGCCGGCAGCAGCAGCAGTACGCACAAATATACCGGCACCAATAATGGCACCAATACCCAGTGCAATCAGCGAGCTTAACCCAAGCGTGCGCTTCAGTGTTTTCTCAGTCTCCTTTGAAGCAGCAAGCAGTTGCTGAATGGGTTTCTTGATAAATAACTTCATTTTAAATTAGTAAGATCAGTCAAAAATTAAAAATTCACATTTTCCCCAAACGTACTTAAATTTATTGAAAACATAAAGAGCCGAATGAAACAACAGTTAAGTATTAATTATCAAAATATTAAACTGTTAAAGGCTATTAAATCTATAGAGATAGAGACTGAACCGTGATTTAGAGGATTAAAGGATTTCCTAATGCGGAGCACAGCAAGCTGCCTACTGTAAAACTGCCACTGCCAACTGTTACTGCTCCCCTTCCCGCTTTACCAGCAGCACCTCGTCATTATCTAACAACAGGTAGCCATATTCGTAATTAAAAAAATAAGTCGAGCCGGTTTTTGTTTGATAGATGCTGGTGATATGATCAAAATCAAAGCCTTTCGCCGTAAGTTTTTTACGGGTTGTTTTTGTTTTGCCTGTCGGGTTTAACTCTTCAAGCACACGTCGGTTACGACGCAGGATATTATTGATATTACGCACCAGGTTATAGCTGTTACTGTTAAGCTGGTTATTATAATTGTTGCGGCACAGATCATTACAAAACTTTTTATCGGCACGGCCTTGTAGTGGTGTTCCGCAATCTAAGCATACTCTTTCCTGGTTCATAGTATAAAGATAGCTATTAATTTATCCGTTTGCAAACGCTTACAAACGGATACTATCGACTATAAACGGTTATTATCCGGTTAATTTTTCCACTCTGTCCCATCTTTGTATCGTTGATTCAAACAAACATTAAACAGTAAATATTAAAACGATGAACTCATTAAGAAACAGTGTGCGCCTGGTAGGTAACTTAGGTATGGATCCTGAAGTAAAAGTATTCGACAGTAATAAAAAGATGGTGCGCCTATCCATAGCCACTAACGAAAGCTACAAAAACGACAAAGGCGAAAAAATAACTGATACGCAATGGCACAACCTCGTTTTCTGGGGCCCGCAGGCCAAACTTGCCGAAGACCTGCTTAAAAAAGGCGATGAAGTTGCTGTAGAAGGCAAACTGGCTAATCGTAATTACACCGATAAGGATGGCATTAAACGCTACGTATCAGAAATAGTGGTTAACGAATTTTTAAAAGTGGGCGCTAAAGGCTGAAAAGCAAATGGCGAGATCCTTAAAGCTACGGGACATTGGCGGGTAAAGCCAGTTGATTCAAGGGCGCAGGTATCGCCAAGGGAGGAACAACCGTCACCTGAAGTTTAAAATACGTTTTAAACTTCAGGTGTAATGCAATTTTATAATGATTGATTTGCCACTTAAAAAGGATACATACCCAATTTATATTTAAGGCGCGTCCAAAACACCCTTAGCCGATGATTTAGCGGATTCAATTGCCAATTGATATCAAATTTTTTATCCCTGTCCTCTTTCAGCGCCCTGTAATTCGGTATTGGAACCTTACAGTGCAGCATAGGCGGATCGATAATTATTGTATCCCGACACCTTGCATCTAATGAAGTTTTCAGATAATAAGCAATTTCAATTATTGTAACATTTCTTTCAGCCCTGTAAACGTATAAATTGATGTCGTGAAGATTATCAAAAAGTGAAAGCAATTGCGGCGTTACGTCGGCCAGCGACTGGGGTATCTTTTGATCATTCTTTTGTTTCCTCGACTTGTGCAGGTCACAAAAATCCTGCGTGCTGTTTTCTATTTCAGACGTAACGTACAAACAGTTGTCAGTTATTGTGTTCCATGACGCCTCCCTCGCCATTTCAAGTAAAGAAATCGTAGCGTCGGACAAATTATTATGCAAAGTAGTCTTGGTAATTGTATTCATATTTTCGTCCTTGACTTACGCGTCCGCCCCAAAAGCTTTGATATACGCCGTTCTTTCCACAATAGAATGAATTACCCCATCAAGTTGCTGTGATGTTGTATCAATATGTTCGATGATCTCTTTATTAAGCGGGTTTTGCAAGTCGTCGTTATCAAACAAATTAACCAAACCTAAAATAGTAGCTACCGGTTTACGCAACTCATGCGAACTGATATTAGCGATAGTTTGTAGCCTATTGTTCTGTTCCCGGATGTTATCTTCCGTCTTTTTGCTTTCTATTAATACCCGAAGAATATTTACTGTACGTTCGATAATACTCAACTCATCATCATTTGGCTCACGTATTGTGCGGTAGTAAATACCAAACACGGCTAAAACTTTTGAGTTTTTTGAACTCATTACCGGCGATGACCAGCAAGCTTTAAGGCCATAGGGTTTAACCAGATAGACATAGTCGGCCCAAAGCGGGTCATTCTCAATATCACTTACTATGACTTGTTTACGGTGAAATGCAGATGTACCGCACGACCCTATATTGGGCCCTATTGACAAACCTTCCAGCTGGTTGCTGTAATCCTGGGGTAACCGTGGCCCTGCAAGTGTATACAACCTTTCCTGTGCATCATCAACTTCTAACACCGAACAGATCATATCCGGGAAAATCCTTTCTATACCGGTAAGCAGTTCAACAACAGATTGCACAAGTGTATATTGTGCCATAGCGTTCAATTCCAGCACCCTTTTTTCAAGTTCCAATATCCATTCCTGCATTTTTATCTCCGTTATATCACGTATAAAAACAGCCAGTTGGTTATGGTAAGGATATATATTGATACGAAGCCAGCTGTTTGAATATTCATTTAGATATTGTACCTGTATTGATTTTTTACAGGTTAATGAAAGCTGAAACTCGCTCTCTACCTTTTCGGTTAAACCAAGGCTTTTGATTTCAATGAAATTGGCACCGTCAAGTTCATTTAAACTAACATTTACCATGGCCTGGAAAGCCGGGTTAAACGAAATTATATCCCAGTTGGCGTCAAGTACAATAAAACCCTCATTAAGACTTTGAATAGTGTGCTGAACGATATCGTTTTCGGGCTGCCCAATCATACCCGCAAGGGTATTGCCACTTGAGTAAATAAGGCCATCATCCTCATTTAATATCACCGACCAGATAACGCTAAAGTAGCAGCCATCTTTTGCCTTTATTCGGCTTTGATAACCTATCAGTTTTTTATGGATTAACAGGCTGGCTTGAGATTCGTCCTGTCGTTCCTTATCTGCGGGGTGACAAACGGCCGCTATATTTAAATCGGCTAAGTCCTCGTCATTATAATTAAATGTATTCCGGAAAGCATAGTTGGTATGCAGGATCACTCCATCCATATCCATGACAAAAAAAATGTCTTTTGAATGAGTGAAAAGGGATGTGAACCTCGTATCCATAGGCTGCCGGCATAACATATTTATAATAACTAAGTTATAAAAAATGTTTGCAATATTATCTAATATTTAAGGAGTAGTTGCGGCTACAGGTATTATTTTCCCGTTAAAGAACTTGCTTCCGGTTAAAGCAAAATCGGCGATGTATTTACCCATTTCAAATGCCATTACCGGCGATTCATAACCCGGAAAAGCTTGTTCAAGCATTTCGGTTTGTGCCGATCCTAATGCCAAACAATTTACTTTAATACCTTGTTCTGTTAGCTCCTGTGCCAAACACTCGGTTAGGGTATGTAAAGCCGATTTACTTGCAGAATAAGCCGCTAAACCGGGGAATTTCGCACTCCCCTGGAAGCCGCCCATACTACCGATGTTAAGGATATGTGATCCGGAAGGCATTAAAGGCACTAAAGCCTGGATAGCGCGCACGTGACCAATAAAATTGCTTTGCAGCATCTCCACAAAATCCGATTCAAGCAATTCTGTAAACGGTTTATTGATAAGCACCCCGGCATTGTTGATCAAAATATCAACCCGGTTATCAAAATGCGATGCTATAAAATGTTGCAAACCTTCATAGTCGTCATGAACAATATCAAACTTTAAGGCAAACAACTGGCAATCGGGGTTTAAACCATGAGCTATTTCCAGCAAACGTTCCAGTTTATCCTGTGAGCGGGCCAAAGCAATTACTTTGTGGCTGCCCGAAAGTATCAGTTCAATTACGGCTTCAAAGCCCACGCCACTACTGGCGCCGGTTATTATAATGTTCATATGCCCCCTACCCCCCTAAAGGGGGAATAATTGTTTGTTATTAATTTTATTTCCCAACGTCATTGTAAGGTACGAAGCAATCCCCAATTAGCGGAGCAGCCCTGTAAAGTTTGGAATTGCTTCGTACTTTATAATGACGTGAATGTAAGCTATTGATTATTTGGTTTGTTTTTTTTAAAAATTCATCTATAAATATGGGCGTTGCCTGCGGCCCGTGCTATCCGCTCATACTGCACAGGCATTAGCCACAAGGCCGGTATCCGCTACTATCACTAACGCGGCCCCGCGCACCATCGCTAAAATATATTTTACACGTCATCTCGGTTTTTTTCAGGTTCCTGATGATTGCTCGCAATGACGCTTGATTTTATACCCTAAGATGATAAATCATTGCTAAACTACCAATTTTTGCTCAACCGGGTGCTTGATCAAATAAAAACCATCACTGATAAGCTTACCGTACTCAGGCTCATTATGTCCTTTTTGTTCAAGAAAATATTTAATCTCGGCAGCTAATGCCGGCTCTACGCCTTCATGATCAAGTATTTCCAGTATCTCTAAAGCACAAAGCCAGTCATCGTGATGGTCTTTTTGCAATTGTAACCATACGTTACCTAAAAAGCCATAGTCGCCATGATTGATACGGCAATTCCGTACCTGCTGGTAAAGCCTGTGCAGTTCTTTGGTTTTATGATCATGCGCGGCATGATGGGTTTCTGTTTTTGATTTATAAACAATTGTTTCATAAGCTTCCCTGTCGGCCGCGCCGCAAAATACCGAAACGATCTCTCCGCCAACAGCCATATCATAAACGCCCCAGGCCGGATCAAACAACACCATTCCATCTTTATCGGTAACGGTGGCTTCATCAAAAGTAATTAGGTAGATCTTACCATCCGCATAAAGAATATTTTTGACAAGGCCAACTACCTTAATCCCGCTTTCAAAAAGTAATTCAGTTTTGTTACCTTTTACTATGCCGGCTGTTTTTAAATCATCTTCCGAAAAATCTTCCAAAGCAACATTGCTACCTTTCAATTTACCAACCGGCGAACTGAAACCATCCTTATGATAATCTTTACCGTGCCCTTTTAGTTGTTTATTATTAAACGCCAAAGCAGCTGGGCCGGTTGTTTTAATAAAATAAGGTTTACCATCGTCTCCGGTCTTAAAATCGGTAATGTTGCCCGAAACCTGCAATCCCGAACTATAAACCGCGGTGCAGGTATTTTTACTTTCAACAGCTTTCTGCAAGCCATAAGTACCGCCCTTTCTGAACGACATGCTATTGGCAAACTCTTCCAGCACATTGATCAGGTTTTGAAAATCAGGCGTTACAAAAAGCTGCGGCTGGGGTTTGGTAATATCATAGCTGTACTTTACAGCATCAATGGTATACCATAACTTTTCTACATGCTTTTGCATACAGGTCGAGCTCTCCCCAATCGACGAAAGCAAACCTGCTCCGTAAATCTTTGGCTCCTCCAACGTACCGATTAGCCCATACTCAACAGTCCACCAATGTAAACGGCTCAATAAAGCCATTTCTGAAGGCTCGCCCATATTTTCCTGGCAATAAGTTACCAGCTCCTCGGCTTTAATGATTTCCTCTTCATCGGCATCGGGCATTTCTTTTAATATCGATAAGGCACGGAT
The DNA here is from genome assembly GCF_059690695.1 of Mucilaginibacter sp. A5337. Taxonomy (NCBI): domain Bacteria; kingdom Pseudomonadati; phylum Bacteroidota; class Sphingobacteriia; order Sphingobacteriales; family Sphingobacteriaceae; genus Mucilaginibacter; species Mucilaginibacter sp. A5337. The sequence goes on from NZ_JCAWEC010000001.1 coordinate 890,538, forward strand.
AGCCTCATACAGTTCAAAATCCTGTGCCGAAAACATGGCCCTGGCCCCTATCGATCCAAAATAGCTCAGGTACTCATGGTAATCCTTATCGGCAATTATAGGCGCATGCCCTGCCGATTCATGGATGATATCAGGCGCCGGGGTATATTCAATATGTTTCAACTGGCGGATATCAGCTGCTATAACCAGTACCCGGTAAGCCTGGTACTCCATAAAGGCAGCCGGCGGGATAAAGCCGTCAACGGTAACCGCTCCCCAGCCAATTTTGCCGAGGGCATCATTCATTTCCTGCAAATTGGGAATGTGCTCAATGGTTAAACCGGCTTTTTGCAGGCCAGGGATATACGGATAGTAGGCAACATCCTTAAGATAGCTGTAATTCTGCCGCATGACGTAGCGCCAAACCGCATGATCAACAGGTGTGTAATGCTCGTAGTGCTGGTCGACTATAAATTGTTTTAAATGACCGGGCAATGCCGCAACCTGCGGATTATTAAAATCATTAAAAAGGCTCATTTGATAACTGGCGATTTATAATACAACACCAAGTTTAGCAGATGGTTGCCATGAAAACAAACTTCAGTTTATTATTATGAAATTAAACTTAAAACAGAATATTATTCTTCTATTGGGTGATTTTCCAATTTTGGTTCTTCTCCTTTTTTAAGTCCTGCGTCCAGGCGTTTCGGAACAAGTACGTAATAAACGCCTAATAAAGCCACAATAATTGAGATGAGATAAAATCCAAAGCTCAGGTAAACCGCCATATCTTCGGTCAGGTTAAACTGGCGGGCCAGCGTGAGGAACAGTGCATCGCGGATACCGCCACCGCCCAAACTAAACGGAATAATTGCCGCTAACGATGAGAAAAGAAATGACAGCAGATATGGAGCAAATTTACCGTTGAAATCCTGCGCAAGCAGTAAACAAACAATGGTGAGTAATTGCATGCTTTGTACACCTATGGCTTTCAAATGCGCCTGTACAAAGTTGTGGGTATATTCTTTAAAAAACTTACGGGCTACAAAATAATAGATCACCGAACCAACCGATACTATACCAAGCGGCCATGCCAGGTGATAAGGAAAACTTGGTATTAAAATAATCAGTCCCACTACTATAGCTCCTATAGCCCAAAAACCGCTAAGCCTGTCAAACAGGATAGCCCAGAATACTTTTTTTGTGGGTAAATGATAGCGTTTGTGCAGCAGGTAAATTTTGTAGCCATCGCCGCCGATACCGCCTGGCAATAGCACATTATAACACAAGCCAAGAAAATATAAGCGCAGGTTAAAGCGCCAGTCTAACCGTAAACCAATGGATTTGAAATAGCTTAATAACCGCCACGACGAAAAAAGCATTGAGCCAATATAACAGGCTATAGCTGCGGTTAACCAGGCGCGGTCGGCATGGACTAAGCGATATTTAATTTTCGCAAACGGAACCTTACTGAATACATAGTAAAGCAAACCGCCGGTTACTACTATAATAAGGATTACTTTTATAACGCCCCAAAGCTTACCTTTCCAGGTTTTATGTTCGGCACCTTCGTCAATGAGATCTTCTGTTTGTGTCATTCGGCTGCAAAGCTATGTTATTTTTTTATTTGGATGTACTGGATAGTCAATTAACAATTTTTCTTCATTTTGTTTTCACAAACATTAAAACCAGTAAATCAGGTTATTATTTCAGGGAGGGTGCAACATAAAATGGCAAAGGCGATCTCATGCCAGTGTAATCCCACTTTCAACTGAGTGTAATCATAATATTAAATGGGTGAAATCCTTGTTACAAAGTGTTATTTTTGCGCAAATTTTTTGGAGATGAGTAAAGTAAAAGTTGGTTTAGTACAAATGAGCTGCACTGCTGACAAACAGCAGAACCTGCAAAAAGCGATTGTTAAAGTAAGGGAAGCCGCTGCTAAAGGCGCGCAAATAGTTTGTTTACAGGAACTTTTCACCTCGCTTTATTTTTGCGATGAAGAAAATTACGACAATTTTAAGCTGGCCGAAGCTATCCCCGGCCCATCAACCGATGAACTTTCAAAAGTTGCTGCCGAGCTTAATGTGGTGATCATTGCTTCATTATTTGAGAAACGTGCTCAGGGTGTTTACCACAACACTACCGCAGTACTTGATGCCGACGGTAGTTATTTAGGCAAATATCGCAAAATGCATATCCCTGATGATCCGGGCTTTTACGAAAAATTTTACTTCACCCCTGGTGATTTAGGCTACAAGGTTTTCAACACCAAATTTGCCCGTGTAGGCGTATTGATTTGCTGGGACCAATGGTACCCTGAAGCCGCCCGCATCACTGCCTTAATGGGTGCCGATATATTATTTTACCCAACCGCTATCGGCTGGGCTACTACACAGGATGAAGCCACTAATGTTGAACAATACAACGCATGGCAAACTATCCAGCGTTCGCACGCGGTAGCTAACGGCATACACGTAGTAAGTGTTAACCGTGTAGGCGAAGAAGCCGGTGTAAAATTCTGGGGAGGTTCATTCTTTGCTAATCCATTTGGTGCAATTATCCATCAAACATCACATAATGATGAGGAAGTGGTAGTACAAGAGCTTGATCTGGATAAATCTGATTACTATAGAAGTCATTGGCCGTTTTTACGCGACAGAAGGATTGACAGCTATCAGCCAATAACAAAAAGGCTATTAGACGAAGACTAACGTCTTGAGTCCGAAAGTCAGCAAAGTCCGTAAGTCCGAAAGAAAAATTTTAGTATGAGTTTTAAATTTGAAAAACTAATTGTTTGGCAAAAGGCTGTTGACCTATCAGTCGACATTCATTATCTAACTAAAACTTTTCCAAAAGATGAGTTGTTTATTTTAACGTCTCAAATAAAACGGACTGCGGATTCTATTTCATTAAATATTGCTGAAGGTTCAACCGGGCAATCAAATGCCGAGTTTAATAAATTTGTGGGTTATGCTTTACGGTCGGATATTGAGGTTGTAGGATGCCTTTATTTGGCGCAAAAACGAACTCTAATATCTGAGGAAGATTTTTCAAAACTATATCAGCAATGTGAAGAAGTTTTAGCTATGTTGAATGGATTACGTAACTCCCTTAAATAACCAATTATATTAAATGTCATCTTTAAAAGATATATCAACTAAATCCGGACTTTCGGACTTTCGGACTTCCGGACTTTCGGACTCGCCTTTAGCACAAGGCTTCTCTTTCCCTGCCGAATGGGCTAAACATACCGCTACCTGGCTGAGCTGGCCTCACAAAGAGGCTTCATGGCCGGGTAAGATCGATACCATTTACGCGCCTTACATTGAGTTTATCAAAATAGTTGCCCAAGGCGAACTGGTACGTATCAACGTAGCAAACGAGGACATGAAAGCCTCAGTGATTTTCCAGCTGCAAAATGCAGGAGTTGATTTAAGCAAAATAGAGATCTTTGAATTCCCTACCAATGATGCCTGGTGCCGTGATCACGGTCCGGCGTTTTTGATAAACCCAACAACAAAGCAAAAAGCTATTGTCGATTGGGGCTATAACGCCTGGGGCGGCAAATACCCTCCTTTTGATCTGGATGATGTGATCCCTACCAAAATAGGCAATCACTTTGGCTTACCCGTATTTAACCCGGGGATTGTGATGGAAGGTGGCTCGGTTGACTTTAATGGTAAAGGCACTATTTTAACTACTACTGCCTGCCTGCTTAACAAAAACCGTAATCCGGAGCTTAGCCAGCAGCAAATTGAAAGCTACCTGCAAAACTATTACGGAGCAGAGCAGATCCTTTGGTTAGGTGATGGCATTATAGGTGATGATACAGACGGCCATATTGACGATATTACCCGTTTTGTAAACGAGGATACAGTGGTTACCGTTGTTGAGGAAGATAAGAACGATGAGAACTACCACATTCTTCAGGAAAACCTTGAAACCCTGAAAACCATGCGCCTGCTTAACGGCAAACAGCTTAACATTGTTGAATTGCCAATGCCCGACGCCGTAGTATATGAAGATACCCGCCTACCGGCATCTTACGCTAATTTTTACATAGCCAACTCGGCCGTGATTGTACCTACTTATCGTTCAAAAAATGACGATAAAGCACTTGACATATTAACCCAATGCTTTCCCGACCGTAAAGTTGTTGGCATTGACAGCACCGATATTATCTGGGGCCTCGGCAGCTTCCACTGCCTAAGCCAGCAGGAACCGGAATAAGCCCCACCCAACCCTCCCCTTCAGGGGAGGGCTTTAAAAGAATAGTAGAACGGAACAAAAATATCGATCTCCCCCTGTTACTTATTCTTTAGCCTATCATTGATTTTAGATTATTTATTTACGCTGCTCGATACCAAATATCTTATTAAATTGTTACAATCATCTAATCAGTATCACGAATGCATTTCTATAAGAAATATGTTGGCCCTATCTTGATAACAATCTGCGTTTCTTGCTTTTGCAAAAATTCTTTAGCTCAGAGTCCAAACGAAACATTTAACCGAGATTCATCAAAAACAATTACACTTATAGAATTTAAACATCGTGTGGGCAGAGCTACGAAACTTCTTAAAACAGAGAAGCTCTCAGCAATCTCAGATACAGACCATATTAATATTATGATGTGCCTGAATACGATATTTATGACTCATCTTTATAAAAATGGCCTATTCGAAGCCCGGTTTGAAGCAGCTGAATATAAAAATCTTGAAATTTTAGCAGATAAAAAAAACTATTCTCGTGACATTGTTAAAGTTTATTCTGAATGGGTTCCCAATAGAGGCATGGGTTATTACTTTCCGAAGCTAAAGATGGAATTATATGGTACTCCTATGAGATATGCAATATTCAATGTATTAGAATAACGTGCTATCTTCCCTTCTTCTTGACTCTTGACTTCCTGACTCTTGCCGCTCCGCCTCCTTTCACCGCCTTTATCCCCTGCTTTACCGACATCTCCCCCAACATCGCCAAGTATTGATTGCCCCGCCTGCTGCATCGCTGTAGATTTGGGTAACATTAAAACTTAAAGCGATGAACAACGATATAATAAACACCGAAAACAAAAGAAATGGCAAAATCATGTTAGGAATAATATTACTGGCAGCCGGTGGTTTATTTCTGATAGATCAGCTTAATGCCTTACTTATTCCTGATTGGCTTTTTAGCTGGCCAATGTGGTTCATAGCCTGGGGCGCTTACATGGGTGCCAAACACGACTTCAAGAAACCATCATGGATCTTTATGATACTCTTAGGCATAATATTCCTGGTAAATGATAACGTTAATGATGCCGACCGTATAACCTGGCCAATAGCATTGATGCTGCTTGGCGCCTGGATAGCCATCAGGCCGGCCAAACAAACCGACAGAGATTTCTGGGAAAAGAACGAAAAAGCTAAACAGCATTTCGACTTTGAGCAACCCAAAGCCGAAGCTTAAACTCAATCATCCATCATATATATCAAAGCCGGGGCATTTTAAAAAAGCCCCGGCTTTTTGTTGATATTTCCGGGTGTTCAACTTTTTCAGGTGTAAACACTTGCGTTTTTTGCCGAAAGTAAATAGCATTGAAAATCAACAACTTTGATTTTTGGTTTATTTTCAATCAATCAAACATGAACGCATCAATACTGATAATCAACAACTTAACTTTTCTAAAAATAAAAAGTTGAACACCCGTTTTTCAAAAAGTTGAACACTGGTTCGTGTCACTGAATGCATCGAATATTTATGCTACTTACTGATATAAAACCATGGCATTTTAAAAAGCCCAGATTTTAGATTTACGTATACAGTATCCCCAACTTTAACCTGGTCATAAAGCGATTTGGATACTTCGGTTTCTTCGCTTTCCCTCGGCCCCCATTTACTCAAAGTTAAATCATATGATGTGTGTTTACCTGTCGATATCCTTTGACTAAGTACTTGCGCTTTATACTCTTTTGGGGCGCTATAATCAAAATTGCAATTAATTATAACAGGGGCAGTAAAACCGTATAACAATACAAATGCCGCAGCGCTAAGCCAGGTTGTTTTGTTTGAACGTGCTTTTTCTTTCGAGCTCATTATTATCCCAAAAAAAGCAGCCCCTAATACAACTATCGCTGTAAACGCGGGCAAGAGCATATCTGTTAAATGCATCAGTTTAAAATCAACCAGTATCCTCAATAAAAGCCCAACTGCAGGCAGTATCAACGCTTTACTTAACGATGGATACATGGCCTGTTTCTTATTGTCAGCACTGTTAAGCACAACTACATCCCTTTTTAAATAAAACACAAACATAACTATCAAGGGCCATGCTATACCGGCTAAAACAGCATAATCGTAAGGCGCAGGATGTATAAACAGCCAAAAACACAAAGCGATACCTCCGTAATTAAAGTATGAGCAAAAGCGTTTTAACTTTTTTAGTTCGGCTAACCTTTCTTCGCTGCTGTGACCATAGCTATCATCATTTTGTATCTCCTCTATACCTTTTTGTTCTTGTTCGGCATCAAGATCTTTGCAATTCGAGGCTACCCATTGCAATATTTCGCTGCCATCGGCAAAATAGCTGTAGTCACTTAAAACTATTGCTTTTTTTGATTTATCGACAGGGCGTATTGTTATCCTTTTACCCTGGGCGGTGTCATAACCTTTAATATCGTTAATTAAAAGTTCTCTGCTACTGAAATAGCCCACTCGTTTTATGCCGTTGTTGGAGACAATTATTTTGCTTGCCTTCAATTCGAGATAGAGATAAAGTCCTAACATTATCAGTCCAATCCCTACTAGTACAAGCCACCAGCTTTTATCGGCGATAGAAGTATAGGTCAGATAAGCGCCCCCGATGACCATCGCCGCTATAAAGATGTACAAAAATATTTTCCACCCGATGCCGAGGGTGTATTCCTTTTCAAACACAATACCGCGGATTGGGCTAAAGTCCTGTTTCATTTTAATGATAAAGTTTAGTACGGTTATTTACTGATAAAAAACCGTCGCAACTTACAATTTTTTATTTTTGCCGAATGTTAAAAAATCAACCGCAACTTTTTCACCGCCAAAACATCCCCACTCACCGATTTCTTTAAATACATCGCCAATTTTTGTTTGGCTCAACTATAATGTTACCTTAGTTTTGGATATGATTTCAATTTGCAGATAATACAATGAACAACGATATAGAACATCCAAAAGATCCCAACAAAGGCAAGTCTGTTGCCGGGATCATTTTACTTGCTGTAGGCGGCATATTGCTGCTTCAGCAATTCCGAATTTTTTTCATACCCGATCATCTCTCCCTGTGGCCATTATGGCTTATTTTCTGGGGTATATATGTAGGTGCTAAACACAATTACAAAAAAGCATCATGGGTAATGCTGGTTGCTTTAGGTACTATATTCCTGATCACCCAAAACATTAACAATTCTGATCGTATAGTAGGCCCTCTGGCTGTAATTGGTTTCGGGATGTGGTTGATATTAAGGCGTAACAAACATTTTGATCCGCAGCAATGGAAACACGATTTCAAAGCAGAAAAATGGACCAACTGGGATAAAAAAGAGCCTTTTCAATTCGAAAAAACCGAGCCTGTGGACTATACAGTAAAAGATGAAGGAGATCCGATCCCCCCTGTTGATCCGTACACTCAAAAACAGCAGCAGTACAATACCAAATATTCAGGCGATGATTATATCGATACTGTATCCATTTTTGGTGGTGTTAATAAAACTATTCTCTCCAAACAATTTCGCGGAGGCGATATCGTAAACATATTTGGCGGCGCCGAGCTTGATTTTACACAGGCAGATATCAACGGCAGGATTATCATTGACATTACTCAAATTTTTGGTGGCACCAAAATCATTGTGCCATCAAACTGGCAGGTAGTATCAGATCTGGCAGCTGTTTTTGCAAGTGTTGATGATAAACGCATCAGGAGCACCGCAAGTGTAGGCAGCGAAAAAGTGCTGGTACTTAAAGGGGTATCCATTTTTGCAGGGGTAGATATTCGCAGTTATTAATTAAGGCAGATAATTACGAAAAGCATAAAACAACATGAACTGGTACGTAGCAAAATTAGTTTTCAGGGTGATAAGCGGGGATGGCGATCATCAGGCGCAATTTGATGAGCAATTAAGGTTGATCAGCGCGGATAGTGAATTAGTAGCTTATGAAAAAGCAAACCGTATAGGTCACGCCAATCAGGATAGCTTCAAAAATATTGAAAAGCAAACCGTTAAATGGCAATTTATAGATGTAGCCGAACTTAACCAGCTTGGCGAACTTGCAGACGGTACCGAACTGTATTACAATATACATGAAACGCCCGATGCCGACCTGTACATAGCCTGGGCGCACCATAAATCGGCCTTATTGGGCATCAGAAATTAAACCTTAAACCACAGAAAGCAACCCGTTTTGGAAGTTCCATCAATACAATCATCAAAACTATACGCGGCATTTGTAATATGCGGTGTGGCCTGGGCTGCACTGCAAACTTACATCATCCATAGTTTTGGTTTTTTATGGTTCACTGCCGCTACTGATGGCCTGTTGAGCGCCATATTGCTTTCATGCGCCTGCTGGCTTATCAATAATAACTTACGCTACTACCAACCCGGTAAAGGCAGTTACATTAACCTGTTTATATGGTGCGTTGCGCTTGCAGGCATTTGTACAGCCGGCTGCCGTTACCTTTTACCGTTAATAAACAGCGACACCATTTATACGGGTTTCCTGGCCCAATCATTAACCATCCGCTTGTTCACCGACTTTTTGGCCATCGGCTGGATGGCTATGATCAGCTTATTGTGGTTTTCGCAACTGGATCAGAAAGAAACCCTGAAACGTAAAACCGAAGCCGAGCAACTGGCTCGCGAAGCCGAATTATATAACCTGAGGCAGCAATTGCAGCCCCACTTCCTGTTTAACAGTCTTAACTCTATCAACGCGCTTATTGGCTTTAAACCTGATGAGGCCCGCAGGATGATCCACCAGCTATCCGACTTTTTACGCGGAACGCTTAAGAAAGACGATCAGCTGCAGGTGAGCCTCACTGAAGAACTTGCGCACCTCAACTTATACCTCGATATAGAAAAAGTACGCTTTGGTCATCGTTTACAAACCGAAATAAGCTGCGACCCAAAATGCGGAACCGCCATATTACCATCCATGTTGTTACAGCCTTTGGTTGAAAATGCCATTAAATTTGGCCTTTATGATACCATAGGCGAAGTTACCGTGAGCATTCGTGGTGAAATTGAGGATGGCTATCTGAATTTAATGGTACAGAACCCGTATGATCCGCAAACATCCAAACCAAAAAAAGGTACAGGTTTTGGTTTGCGGGGAGTGCAACGGCGATTATATTTGCTGTATGCCCGCAATGATTTAATGGAAACCCATGCGAGCGATGATCTGTACACAACCATTATAAAAATACCGCAACTATGAAGCGAGCTTTAATTATTGATGATGAACCTTTAGCCCGCATGGTTGTAAGGGAATACCTGCTTGATTTTAAAGACATTGAACTGATACAGGAATGTAACGATGGCTTTGAAGGTCTTAAAGCTATTCAGCAGCACCAGCCCGATTTGGTTTTTTTAGATATCCAGATGCCTAAAATTACCGGCTTTGAAATGCTTGAACTGGTTGAGCAGCCCCCTGCCGTGATATTTGCCACCGCATTTGATGAATACGCCATAAAAGCTTTTGAAGCCCACGCGGTCGATTATCTGTTAAAACCTTTCAGTAAAGAGCGCTTTAATAAAGCAGTAGAAAAATTCCTGGCTACGGCAGCTCCAAAACCTGCCCCTAAACAAACGGAAGAACTGCTGGAAACCGCAGCCACTCAATCCCCTGCACAACACGAGCGCATTGTGGTAAAAACCGGTACCAAAGTAAAGATCATCCCTGTTGCCGATGTTGAGTACCTGCAGGCCGATGATGACTATGTAAGCGTGATTACCAAAGAGGGCTCGTACCTCAAAAATAAAACCATGAGCTTTTTTGAGCAAACACTTGATCCTAACCATTTTGTACGTGTACACCGCTCATACATCGTGGCTATACCACAGATCACCCGTATAGATCCTTATGAAAAGGACGCACACCTCGCTATCCTGAAATCCGGCGCTAAAATCCCGGTAAGCAAAACAGGATATGTAAAGTTGAAGCAGGTATTGGGGATATAAGATCAACCGCTCACAAAAAATGTCATTGCGAGAAGCAGCACGGGCAAAGAGCACGCGGGGCGACGCGGCAATCTCGTCGCCAATGCATAGCAGCCTTGTATGTCCGATAGAATAGCTGCGAGATTGCCACGCTTCACTCGCAATGACATGGAGGTTATAACCAGCTTTTTCCGTTTATAAAAAATCCTTCATTCAATATAATTTTCTCTCAACAACTCCGTTAGCTACAATCATAGTTAACAACCTAATCAATGCCTAAACTGATCACATTGCTGCTATTAATTCTATTAATAGCCCTTCACAAAACCGAAATCCCCGACAGTAAACGGGCCAGCGATGTTCGCCTTAAAATATGGCCTAAACTTCAGAAAGAACTTAAAGACAAAGGCTTTGCCTCCTATGGTTCTGTTTACCTCCGTATTATCAAAGACGTCAGCGTACTTGAAGTATGGGTAAAATCGGCCAATAAATACCAGCTTTTTAAAACTTATGATGTGTGCACCTACTCCGGAGGTCTCGGTACAAAAACCCGCGATGGTGACGGCAAAAGTCCGGAAGGTTTATATACCATTGAACCTAAACAGCTTAACCCGGTAAGTAATTATTATTTAGCTATTAATGTTGGCTACCCCAACGTGGTTGATAAAGCCAAAGGCTATACCGGCAGCGCCATTATGGTACATGGACATTGTGCTTCGATAGGTTGTTACGCCATGACTGATGCCCGCATAGAAGAAATTTACACCTTGGTTTACGAAGCATTTGTAGCCGGCCAAAAACAAATCAGAGTTGACATTTTTCCCTTTAGGATGGATGATACAAATTTAAAGCGCTATTCCGCCTACAAACAAGATGCCTTTTGGCGCTCATTGAAGCCAGCGTATGAGCTATTTGAAAAACGGCAGCTACCGGTTGATTATCATCTTAAAGGAAAGGATTATGCTTATTGATGATTGATCCACATTGCAAAAAAAATGTCAATTGCGAGCGTAGCGTGGCAATCGCACGGAGGCAGGTCGGCCCTGTATAGCAGCGATTGCTTCGTCGTCCCTCCTCGCAATGACATTTTTTATTACATTCACGGCTATTCCCCACGCAGGTATCACTCCATTAGCAATACCATCAAAGCTTCCTCTACCCTTTCCACTTCCAACAGTCGTTTAGCTTTCAAATGCAATTGTAGTTCACGCGTTTGGCTATCGCCGATGGTGGCGTCGAGTACTTCTTTTATTTCGGGAGTTAGCGCGAAGGCCTCAATGGCCTCATCGGTGGGTATCGCCTCGAGGTTACCCAACTGTCCGAGGTTGTTACCGGTCAATATTCTCGAATTACGGATAGCATAAGGCAGAGCATCAACTCCTATACCTATTTTGGTGTTTGGTTTGGCTACTTTAAACAGGTTGTCGTTAGTAACACGGCAATACCAATCTCCGCCAAGACGGGCTACCAGGTCCATTTTGACCTGGTCTATCTTTCCGTCCTCGCCTAAAACAGCGTCACTAACGTGGATCAGTTTAATTTCGGCGAGTACAAGGTTACCGGCACCATGGCTTTGCCCTAATTCAATAACCTCGTTAACTACGCATTCCAGCTGCACATATGACTCGGCCACACGTGGCGGTTTTACCAGTTGCGATGGCAGCGGTGTTAACCCCGATTTAATAAACTCATTAACCCCCAACGGATACTCCACGCTTGACAGCGAGGTTTGCTGTACCATATCATAGTTAACAATATTGATCACGCACTCGGGCACTTCTTTTACATTTTCGAGCGTGTGCTTGGTAGTATTGTCCCTCACCCTGCGCGACGGCGAAAAAACACATATCGGAGGATTGGTACTAAAGAAATTAAAAAAGCTGAAAGGGCTCAGGTTTACGTTACCCGCTTTATCCACAGTAGAGGCAAGGCATATTGGCCTCGGCGCTATTACATAGTGCAAATAACTCTGAAGTTGAACCGGCGAAAGATCGGCTATGTTGATGGTAGGCATGGAGGTTGTACTTTTAAACCGTCATTGCGAGGTACAAAGCAATCGCGAACTTTACAGAGCGGCTCTGCTTATCGGGGATTACTTCGTACCTTATAATAACACAATCGTAAATTGTTGATTATTAAGATATTTTAATAATTTTATAACATGGGCGTTGCCTGCGGCCCGGGCTTTCCGTTACAAGTCCTCACCTTTCCTACCCTCACTCCCTACACACGCTGCGGGCTTTACACTGCAATCCCTAACGCGGCCTCCGCACAACATCCCTAAAATATATTTTGCTCGTCATCACGATTTTTTCCAGGAGCTCTCTGGTGATTACTCGCAATGACGCGTTTGTATTTCTATGGATAGTATTTTCTTATTTCTTCAACTTCAATATCGAAAAATCGCTATCTGCTTTCTCAATGATGTTACCCAGCATACCCAACCCTGTTACCTCCATTTCAACCAGATCACCGGGTTGCAGCCATTGCGGTTCATAATCAGCATTATTAAGTACACCGGTACCGTTCAGTTCAAGGAAGCAGCCGGTGCCTACCGTGCCAGAGCCTATCACATCGCCCGGCAAAACGTCGCAACCATAGGCAGCACGCTCAATGATCTCGGCAAAAGTCCAGTCCATATCGGCCATATTACCTGCCGATACCTGTTTGCCGTTCACCACACATTTCATCTCCAGGTTATAAGCATTCCCTGTATGACCAGGTTTTGCAGGCACTTTGTATTGCTCCAATTCATCGGGCGTTACCAACCACGGACCAATCACTGTTGAGAAATCCTTGCCCTTTGCCGGGCCAAGGTTTAGCAGCATTTCTTCCATTTGCAGGGTGCGGGCACTCATATCATTCATAATCATATATCCTGCAATAAAACTATCCGCTTCGGCTGCCGTTATATTGCGCCCTTTTTTATTCAAAACTACAGCCACTTCCAGTTCAAAATCCAGTTTCTTAAAATGATCGGGCATGCACTCAATTTCGCCGGGGCCTTGTATGGCATTATGATTGGTGAAGTAAAAAATAGGGTACTGATCAAACTCCGGTATCATATCCAGCTTACGGTTACGCCTCGCCGAAGCCACATGCTGCCTGAAAGCATAACCGTCGCGACATGACGTTGGGTGAGGTACAGGCGCCATCAGTTCAAAAAACAATTCCTCTTTAGCCTCTATTTTTCCCGACCGGATATCTTCATTAACCCGTGCAGCATGTTCCATCAGTTCGGGGCCTCCCCACAAAAACTCGTTCATATTGTCGGGGATCAACTTATCGCAGGAGTTTAAATTATAGATGTGGCCATTAACAAAAACGCCAAGATGTTCGCGGTCTTCGGTTTTATAGGATACTAATTTCATAGAGTAGCTTAATTGGTATAATCAAAGCTAATGATTTTTTGTTAGGTGAATGGTTGATTAAGTTGATTAGGTGAGTGGTTTCTTGCGCGGATATATTCCGCCGCCGAGCGGTGGCATAAATAAAAAACCACAAGGCAACCACTCACCTAATCAACCCAATCAACTACTCACCATTATTCAATCAACCACTCACCTAAATTTGCATCCTAAATATAATCCCGCTAACTTAGTATCATGTTACGCATACAAATGCATTTTCTGTATTCGTTGGGGTTAACCTCCATGAGCGATGCCTCATCGTTCAGAGATGCTATGCTTGCCAAGATCGTACTGGCGCAATACTAATATCTTCCATTCCCGCTATCTTCATTTTTTAACCATTATTTATTAATGGTTAGGGCAATGCTTTCGGACTTATTATTCCGAACACAAATCAGCATTTTATACGTTTTATTGTTAACCAATTAAACCAATTCATGCCTCTATATCATAGTTTAGGATCAATTCCGCCTAAGCGGCATACGCAATTCCGTAAGCCCGATGGTAGTTTATATGCCGAAGAGCTTGTTTCGACCGAAGGTTTTTCAAGCCTGTATTCGCTGGTGTACCATGCCTACCCGCCCACCATTGTAAAAACACTTGGTGAGCCCTACAGCGTGGAGCCTAAAATAGCGCGCGAAAAACACCTGAAGCATACCAGTTTGATAGGCTTCAACATACAACCAGAAGATGATTACCTGCAAAGCCGCAAGCCCGTACTGGTAAACAGCGACCTGCATATTTCGCTGGCTGCACCACGCCAAAGCATGACCGACTATTTTTACAAGAACAGTCAGGCCGACGAGGTGGTTTTCATCCATGAAGGTACCGGCACTTTAAAAACAGGTTTCGGCAATATCAAATTTCGGTATGGCGATTACCTGGTGATTCCCCGCGGCACCATTTATCAGATGGAGTTTGATGGTACGGCAAACAGGCTTTTTATTGTAGAAAGTTTCAGCCCTATCCGTCCGCCCAAACGTTACCGTAACCAGTACGGACAACTGATGGAACATTCGCCCTATTGCGAGCGGGATATCAAACTACCGGCCGATCTGAAAACTTATGATGAGCATGGCGATTTTAAAATCCTGATTAAAAAACAAGGACTCATTTATCCTTACATCTATGGCACCCATCCGTTTGACTTTATAGGCTGGGATGGCTTTCATTACCCCTGGGCTTTATCCATCCATGATTTTGAGCCGATAACGGGCAGGTTGCACCAGCCCCCACCGGTTCATCAAACATTTGAGGGCAACAACTTTGTGATTTGCTCATTTGTGCCCCGCAAATTTGACTATCATCCACTATCAATCCCCGCCCCTTACAACCACAGCAATGTGGATAGCGATGAGGTTTTGTATTACGTAGATGGTGATTTCATGAGCCGCAAAAGTGTGGTAAAAGGCCAAATTACCCTGCACCCCGGCGGTATCCCGCACGGACCGCATCCTGGCTCGGTCGAAAAATCAATAGGCAAAGAATCAACCGATGAGCTGGCTGTAATGATTGATCCTTTCAGACCGCTGATGTTAACGGAGGATGCTATTAAAATAGAGGATGAAAATTATTATAAAAGCTGGCAATATTAACTACTAACCCCATATCATTGCGAGCGTAGCGTGGCAATCGCATGCTATACAGAGCGAATCTGCACAGTTCGCGATTGCTTCGTTCCTCGCAATGACATATTTAAATTCATTAAAATGCACACTCAAACTTTAGATAAACAACCAACCACAACCGATTTCCTACCCCTTAACGGTACGGATTACGTTGAGTTTTATGTAGGCAATGCCAAGCAGGCGGCCCATTATTATAAAACAGCTTTCGGCTTTCAGAACCTGGCTTATGCCGGGCCTGAAACCGGTGTACGCGACAGGGCATCATACGTTTTGCAGCAGGGTAAGATCAGAATTGTACTTACCACTCCCTTACACTCCGAACATCCCATTGCCGAGCATATTAAAAAACATGGCGATGGTGTAAAAGTGCTGGCACTTTGGGTTGATGACGCTTATGATGCTTTTGAGCAAACCACTAAACGTGGCGCCGAACCTTATCAGCAACCACAAACCTTAACTGACGAGCATGGCGAAGTGCGTACGAGCGGCATTAAATTATATGGCGAAACCGTGCACATGTTTGTTGAGCGTAAAAACTACAAAGGTTTGTTTTTACCCGGCTATCAAAAACTGGAAAGTAATTATAACCCAACAGATGCCGGACTGTTATATGTTGACCATTGCGTAGGCAATGTAGGCTGGCATAAAATGAACGAGTGGGTTAATTTTTATGAAGAAGTTTTAGGCTTCCGTAACATCCTCACCTTTGATGATAAAATGATCTCGACAGAGTATTCGGCTTTAATGAGCAAGGTAATGAGCAACGGGAACGGCTTTGTAAAATTCCCGATCAACGAGCCTGCCGAGGGCAAGAAGAAATCACAAATTGAGGAATATCTTGAATTTTATGAGGACGAAGGTGTACAACATCTTGCCCTCGCTACCCATGATATTGTAGCAACCGTTACCGAACTGCAAAACCGTGGCGTTGAGTTTTTAACCGTACCCTCAACTTATTATGATGACCTGATTGATCGCGTTGGTCATATAGATGAAGACCTCGAGCCCCTGAAACGTTTAGGCATCCTGGTTGATCGTGATGACGAGGGCTACCTGCTGCAGATCTTTACCAAACCTGTTGAAGACAGACCTACATTATTCTTCGAGATCATCCAGCGCAAGGGCGCAAAATCATTCGGGGCGGGCAATTTTAAAGCCCTGTTTGAAGCAATTGAGCGCGAGCAGGAAGCACGGGGAAATCTATAGATAGATTTGAGACATTAGATATGAGATTTGAGAAATAGTTTTAAGCCGGGCGTTGCCCGGCTTTTTTGTTGCAATTTATTATTTTTAACTCATGCATAAATACCTGACCTTCTTCCTCACACTGTTGTGCTCTGCAGTATTCGGCCAAAAAAGTTTGAGCAGCAAAGGCGATAGTCTATACGAGGCGAAAAACTTTGTTCAGGCCGGACATTGTTACCTGCTATCGGCCCAACAAGCAGAATTTAAAGCTTCGGCCACCGGCGATTATTATAATGCGGCCTGTTGCTATGCGCTATCGGGTAAAACAGATAGCGCAATGATCATATTGAAATTAGCTGTAAACAGCGGCTATAAAAATGCCATACACCTGATCACAGACTCAGACCTCAATTCATTGCATCAAATGCCCGAATGGCGACCGCTGCTCAACTCCTTAGAAAAGCAGGCTAAAGGATTCACCGATGATCCCTTAAAAGCCAAACTTGTAACCAGCGATATTAAAAACTTCTGGACGGCTTATGACCGTGCTCAAAAAGACACAGCCAACCGGCTTAAAATTTACAAACAATATTATGTTGACCCTGGATCAGCAGGCTTGCAGGATTATTTTGCATACAAAGTTATACACATGAAAAACTTTGTAAAAGGTCATGATAAAAAGCAAAAGTTTTATGCGGCCATCCGCAAAAACACCTATACGGTTGATAAACAAAAGCCGCAGATGATGGCATCGTTTGTAAAACTTAAAGAGCTTTACCCGCAGGCTAAATTCCCGGATGTATATTTTGTAATCGGTGCATTTTCATCGGGAGGCACTTCATCAGATAATGGCCTGCTCATTGGCCTTGACCAGGCAGTTCGTACGCCTGATATACCGGTAGATGAACTTACCCTTTGGGAAAATAACAACTTTGGTAAGCTTGATTACATTCATAACCTTGTAGCTCACGAACTTATTCACTTTAACCAGGATGGCATGTTAGGCGGCGATACCACACTACTCCGGGCCGTTTTGGTTGAAGGCATGGCCGACTTTTTGGGCGAACTGATTTCTGGCCATACTGCTAACGAGCGCCTCCATGTGTGGGCAAAAGGACGCGAAAAACAAATATGGACCGATTTTGAAAAAGAAATGTATTTAAAGCGCGGCTACAATTGGATAGCCAACTCCAATCAGGAAACCGCTGATAAACCAGCCGATCTGGGTTATTGGGTTGGCTACCAGATCTGCAAGGGCTACTATGATAATAGCCCGGATAAAAAGCAGGCTATTTATAATATGCTGAACATCAAAGACTATAAAGCTTTTTACGAGAAGAGCGGAACAAATAAAAAGTTCAGCAACTAACATAAAATACTGTACTGTATAGGCTTTTAAGCCGGGCATTTGCCCGGCTTTTTATTTGGCAGCCATTAGGTTATATTTGGTATAACTAATTAACGATTTTATGAAAAAAGCTTTACTTATCCTTACCGCTGCCATACTAAGTGTTAACTGCTTAGCCCAAAGTTCACCATCCGCCAAACCCGTTTACGATGCCGCCCTTGCAAAAAAGCTTGGTGCCGATGATTATGGCATGAAAAAATATGTAATGGCCTTCCTGAAAGAAGGCCCAACGCAACTGAAAGATTCGGCTGCTAACATGCAGCTGCAAATGGCGCACCTTAAAAATATTGGCAGGCTTGCTGCCGAGGGCAAGCTGGTAGTAGCCGGTCCGTTTTTGGACAACCAGCCCTTACGTGGCATTTTTATTTTTAATGTAGAAACTGTAGAGGAAGCCCAAAAACTTACCGAAACCGACCCGGCTATCAAAGCAGGGGCTTTAGTGATGGAGCTGCACCCTTTTTATTGCAGCGCTGCCCTGATGCAGGTTGTGCCCATACATAACACCCTTCAAAAGAAAAGCATGACTAACTAAATGGATGCCGTACAATTTGTACTTGAACAGCTTAAAGAAAAAGCTGACGCTACCTATTTAAAAGGGATGGCCCGCTTTGGAATTGATAGTTCAAAAGCTTTAGGTGTAAGGCTACCCGAGATCCGTAAACTGGCAAAAGTCATTAAAAAAGACCATGACCTGGCGTTAGGCCTTTGGGATACACAAATACATGAAGCCAGGATGCTGGCCTCCATGATAGCCGACCCTCAACAGGTTACACCTCAATTGATGGATAAATGGGTAAGCGATTTTTACTCCTGGGACATTTGCGACCAGGTTTGCGGCAATCTCTTTGACCGTACCCCGTTCGCCATTGATAAGGCTATTGAATATAGTAGTCAGGAAGAGGAGTTTGTGAAACGTGCCGGCTTTGTTTTGATGGCCGAATACGCCATCCATAATAAAACTGCACCAGATGAAGTATTTATAAACCTGTTCCCCATCATGGAGCGGGAAGCCTGGGATAACCGGAATTTTGTTAAAAAGGCCGTTAACTGGGCTTTACGTCAAATAGGCAAACGAAATATTACACTAAAGGTTAAAGCTATTAATACTGCAAGAAATATTTATAACCAACCCGCCAAATCAGCAAAATGGATTGCCAATAATGCACTTAATGAACTAATAAGCAAATAGAATATATAATATTTTTCCATAAAATTAAATGCAGATAAATTGCCTGTAAAATAGGACATTATAATACTCAATAATAGTTCACCCATATTCACTAACTTAGTGCCCACCATTTTTTACAATCAAATTACATCGGAGTGTTTTATTGAAGATATCTTCAACTCTTAATGTATTTAAGTACAGTACAGGTTATTTTACAAAATATTACTTCAATTAGGAGTACATATAGCAAGATATTTTAAAAACCGTAAATACCAGTAAAAGAATACATTATAAAGTATCAAAAATATTATATTTGAGGCTGAGCAAATGTGGAATAATGAATGGGAGGAAAGTCACAGCCAAACAACTGATGGTTGTAAACTTAAAAACTTTAAATCGTGGCACATATTTTAGTAATAAGCATGTGTCAAAAAACAAATTGAATTAGTGAACGGATTGTTGATATGAGTTTTTCGGAAAAGGGTAAACTTTCTGGCGATGATATATATCTTACCCCTTTGATCAATGATCTGGATACGGGTATCTGGAAGTATAATTTCAATACAAAGGAAGTAAAGTGGTCGACAGGCTTTTATAAGGTATTGGATTTTCAATTAAATGAAATTGAATGCAATGCCTATACTTTTTTTGAGCATTTACTTTATCATGGTGATAAACCGGTTTTCCTTAACGCCATCAATAACCGGATTACCGAAAATGCCCCTCCGCTGCAATTACGCTTTTTAACAAAAAAAAATGGATACCAGTGGTTTGAAACCACCATTAGGAAACAGGACAATGAGCATGGCTGTATAGCTTACGGTTCGCTTGTAAACATCAACCGTTACAAACATAACGACCTATTATCGGCACACAACCAGATTATTAATGATGATGCCTTTAAAACGGCACGCCTTGGGAGCTGGGAGATTAATGCCCAAAGCACTGGCACCATTGAGCTGTCAACACAGGTATATGACTTATTTGATCTTCAAAATCACTTAAACCTTAGTGTTGAAGAGTTTATTAGCTTTTTTGAGCCGCCATACCGGCCTGTTTTGCAAAATGCTATTAACCTTACCTTTGAGCATAGCCGGCCCTTTGACATTAATTTACTACTGCGCTCGGCCAAAAACAATATGTTATGGTTGAAGGTAAAGGGCATACCCGTAATTAACCATTTCGGCAAATGTACTTCTATTAAAGGCATTGTGCAGGATATCGACAGCGAAAAAAGAAAACTGCTGAAACTTGAGCAGTCGATAAATTTACTGACCGACCAAAACCGCCGTCTGCAAAACTTCGCGTACATTGTATCTCACAACCTTCGCTCGCATACAGGTAATCTTCAGTTTATGGTAAACCTGTTTGAACAAACCGAAACAAGTGAAGAACGGGAGGAGATCTTTTCGCACATAAAAACCATCAGTGATAGCCTGGATCTTACTATTGAACACATTAACGAAATAGTTAAGATCCAAACAGAAATTACCAAAGAGCGGAAAATAGTTGAATTGGAGCCGATGTTCAAAAATATCTGCTCGGCGTTAAAGAATAACATTGAAGCTATAAACGCCCGCATTGAAGGTGACTTTACGCAATGCCCCGAGATTAGCTATATCCCGGCCTACATGGAAAGTATTTTGCAAAACCTGCTTACCAACTCGTTAAAATACAGCCACCCCGACAGGCAGCCTGTTATAAAATGCTACACTTTAACAGAAGGAAATCACATTTATCTGATTTTTGAAGATAATGGCCTCGGTATTGACCTGGAGCGTTATGGCGACAAGATTTTCGGTATGTACAAAACTTTCCATCAAAATACCGACGCTAAAGGCATTGGCCTGTTTATTACCCGTAACCAAATTGAAGCATTAGGCGGCAGCATCAAAGTTGACAGCACAGTAAATGTTGGCACAAAATTTACTATCAGACTGGCATAATTAAATTAACGAGAGATGATTGCAGAGCGAAATCCGGTTAACACCTGGATTGTGGATGATGATAGTATTTATGTTTACGGCTTAAAAAAATTAATAGGTATAAAGGAACTGAATACCCGGCTTAGCCATTTTATAAATGGAGAAGAAGCTATTGTTGCATTAGAAAAAGCAAACGAAGATCGTAACCTACCTGATGTAATATTACTGGATATTAATATGCCGGTTATGGATGGTTGGGAATTTATGAATGAATTTGCGAAAATAAAACCCCGATTAGGGAAAAAGATTGCAGTTTATATCGTGAGCTCATCAGTTGATCTGAATGATATTCACCGGGGTAAAAATATTTCTGAAATTACCGACTATATTTTCAAGCCGGTAAAAACCAACCATCTTACAGAAATTTTTGATCAAACTATTCGGCAGGCAAATGAAAACATAATGAAATACGGAACATAATAAATGCTCCGTATTTCTTTTATTGCTTAACTAAAACCGATGTGGATATAAAGTATTGAGAGGTATCTTTAAATGTAAGTTGAACCTTCCCTCCTGCATTGCTCAATTGACCGTACGAAGTATTGCTACCTGAAAAGGTAAACTTTATTCTGCTACTACCACTTATTGTCCAATTGCCAGTAGTGGATTCACCTTTCGATCCAATAATTGTGAAACTATCCGGAGTTCTTGAAACGTAGCAATCCTCAGCTCCCACATAAGCCGCAGCCCATGTTCCATCATCTTTAAGCGTGGTTTGGTTATCGCTCATACAAGGTGAAGCTGTACTTGTATACGTTTCAGATACACCTGTTCCAATGTTCAAATTAGTTTCAGAAACAAGAACATATTTACCGGCAAATGCGCTTTTAGGATTGCTGTTTTCTTTCTTGCAGCTATTACCGGCAAATAATATTGTTAAAATCAGGCTTAAGAATAATAATCTTTTTTTCATACAGGCAGGTGTATCAACACTGGATTATTCAATATAACTTTCAAGTATTTTAAAGCCGCCTGTTGTTTCCAGCTCAATTTTATCGATGCTTTTTGGCAACAGGATACATTCGCCCATTTTAACGGCGTACGCTTCATTGTTATATTTTACGGTATATCCGCCTTCAACACAAACATGGATCACAAATGAATCAAGTGCCGAATAGTCTTTCGACGTACTTTCATCAAAATCAAGCACATTGGTTGTAAAGTACGGGCAGCTAACCAGTTTTACGGTTTCATTTTCTTTAGGCTCGTATAACGTTTTGTATTCGGGATAATGCCTGTAATCTATAGCAGCAAGAGCCTCTTCTGTATGCAACTCGCGTTTGTTACCTTTATCATCAACGCGGTCAAAATCGTAAATACGATAAGTGATATCAGATGTTTGCTGAATTTCGGCAATCAGTAAACCTTTACCTATTGTATGTACCCTGCCTGCCGGTAAAAAGAAAACGTCGTCAGCAACTGCTTCTTCCCTGTTCAGAATATCCATGATATGGCCGCTGTTTAAAGCGTCTACATATTTTTGCTCGGTCATGTCCTGGTTAAAACCGGTAATCAATGTCGAACCCGGATCGGCCTCGATGATATACCACATTTCGGTTTTACCAAATGAGTTATGGCGCTCTTTAGCCAGTTTATCATCAGGGTGCACCTGTACCGAAAGGTCATCATTGGCATCAATAAATTTTACCAATAAAGGAAAGATATTACCGAAGTGATCATAAACCTTTTTACCAACCAACTCATCTTTGTATTGCTCCAGTAAATCAGCTAATGATTCACCTTCAAGCGAGCCGGAAGCCACAACCGAAACATCAGATTTTACGCCTGATATCTCCCAGGTTTCGCCGCAGTTTGGCAGGCTGCCAAAATCCTTATGCAAATAGGTTTTGATCTTTTGACCGCCCCATATCTTGTCTTTATAAATGGTTTTAAATTTTAATGGATATAATGCCGACATAGTGTTGTGTATTTTGCCTGCTAAGTTAGGAGTTAAATGTTTAATTGAAAATGCTAAATTGATTTACTTAATATGTTGTATAACAAAAAAGCCCATGCTCATGCACGGGCTTCTTAATATAAAGCTATCGGAAAATTACTTACCTAAGCGTTTTTTCAGGTTCTCGTCAATTGCAGCTAAAAACTCTTCAGTGTACAGGTAATCGGTACCATGCTCCACTTTTGGTTTAATAGTGATGGCCAAATCTTTGGTCATTTTGCCGCTTTCAACTGTTTCGATACAAACTTCTTCCAAAGCTTTGCAGAAGTTGATTAATTCTGTGTTTTTATCCAGGATACCACGGAATTCCAAACCTCTTGTCCATGCAAAGATAGATGCAATCGGGTTAGTTGAGGTTGGTTTACCAGCCTGGTGGTCACGATAGTGACGGGTTACTGTACCATGGGCAGCTTCGGCTTCCATTACGGTACCGTCCGGGGTAACCAAAGTTGAGGTCATTAAACCCAATGAACCAAAGCCTTGTGCTACAGTATCAGACTGGACGTCGCCGTCATAGTTTTTACAAGCCCAAACAAAGTTACCGTTCCATTTCAGGGCCGATGCAACCATGTCATCAATTAAGCGGTGCTCGTAAGTGATGCCAGCAGCGTCAAACTTCTGTTTGTAATCATTTTGATAGATCTCTTCAAAAATATCTTTGAAGCGGCCATCATATTTTTTAAGGATGGTATTTTTGGTTGAAAGGTATAAAGGCCAGCCTTTCATTAAAGCCTGGTTAAAGCAGGCATGAGCAAAACCTCTGATAGACTCATCGGTATTGTACATGGTTAATGCAACACCATCACCTTTGAAGTTAAATACTTCGTATGATTGCTCAGGGCCTCCATCTTCAGGAGTAAACTTAACAGTAAGTTTACCTTTACCTTTGGTTAAGAAATCAGTAGCACGGTACTGATCACCAAAAGCATGACGACCGATACAGATAGGAGCTGTCCAGTTAGGTACCAAACGAGGTACATTTGACATAACGATCGGCTCACGAAAAACTGTACCATCCAGGATGTTACGGATAGTTCCGTTTGGTGATTTCCACATTTGTTTTAACCCAAACTCAGCAACCCTTGCTTCGTCGGGAGTAATAGTAGCGCATTTGATACCAACGCCATATTGTTTAATAGCGTTAGCTGCGTCAATAGTTACCTGGTCGTCGGTTTGGTCGCGGTACTCGATACCCAAGTCATAGTATTTGATATCAAGATCAAGATACGGGGTAATCAATTTGTCTTTGATGAATTTCCAGATAATTCGGGTCATTTCATCGCCATCCAGTTCAACTACCGGATTCTCTACTTTTATTTTTGACATGCCTGATGTGGTTTTTGTTATACAAACGGCCAAATATATAAAATTGACTTTATCAATTTTATCAAATAATGCAATGAAAAATTATAGATTTCGTTATAATGACAATTATTACTACCAGCATTGTTGTTTTTATAAACTTTGGTGCTATTTTTATAAAATAAAAACGCTTACCATAAAACAAACTCCTTTTAACCGGAGTTATCGTTCATTATGATAAAACTCATACTAAAAACCTCCATTATAATCCTGTTGTGTTCCGTATCATTTTTAGCAAAAGCCCAGATAGGTTTTGATTACGCCCAATATGATGTTGGCTTTGCTGCAGGTATTAATCAGGCCAGCTCGGTTGATGTACAATCTCTAAAAACAACCCCCTCTATAAATCTTAACTTTACCTACAACCAAAGCCCCTTTTTAAATTATATAGTAAATTTAGAAGTAGGCCGGTTAAAGGGAGGTTCGCCCAATACTGCTACACAAAGGCAGTTTGAAAATCATTTCAGTGCTTACTCATTCAGGGTGCAGGTACAGGCAGGCGAGTTAATTGACTACTCGAAAAGTGCTGTTGCAAACGCCTTTAAAAACCTCTATGTATCCTCGGGTTTGGGATATATCAATAATAACGTTGTGTACAGGACAGACGATGCCCTTTTATTGGAGCATGACCAGGTATTACCTTTTACACCTAAAACAAATGAAATATTTATACCGGTACGCTTAGGTTATGAGTTTAAGTTTTTTAACAGCTACAATCAGCCTTCCGTTAAAATTGACCTGGGTTATCAATACAACTTTATCATGGGCGATAATCTTGACGGCTATGTTGCCGGAGCTCATAATGACGCATATTCACAAATTACATTAGGCTTTAAATTTGCTATCGGTGGCGTTACTTCGTACCGAAAACAAATCCATTATTAAGCTTTAAGTAAAAATCTTTTTTTTAACTTGATTTGCTTTTTGGCAGGGTTTTTACTGTGTATATTTATATTATAAAAACACAGAACTATGAACAACGATCAAATTGACGAAGCAGGTTTCAATGACGATCTCCCCGATCGCGACGAAACGCTGAGGGACGAATTGGGAGAAACAATCGATACAGAAGATCTTAGCTACAATCCCGACGATAACAGCTACGAATACGACGTTAAAAGTGATGATCCGGATTATGACCATCCCGATCCATATCATACCACAGCAAAAAACGGCGAGGATTTTAACTCCACTTATGATGAAGCAAACCCATACGATGTTGATGGCGAATTTGATGAAGACCGTTCGCTTGAAACTGATGTAGATGAATTAGGAATGCACATTGATAATGGAGAAAGTGTTGAAGTTGATCCTGTTGATGCCGCCTTATCTCATACGCCCGAAGATGACCGGGATGATCTTGACGAGGAAGGGTACCCCAAAAACGACAGGGAACATCTGAAATAATTTTGTTAACTGTTGAGTTGTAAATTTTAATTAGTTACACAACTCAACAGTTAATCAAAGTCGAGATTAAACCTGCTCTTTAATTCCAGCAGCTCCGGGTTACGGGCTGCCATATGCTGAAACTTTTCGGGTGCGGTATAAGGTTTGCGTACTACTTTTTGCTCATCAACCCGGGCATTTACCTCAATAGTAAAATTCTTGAGGTTACTGCGCAGATAATTAAGCATAATCGGCTTTTCATCCCTGAAAATATTTTCCTGCACCATATTGCCTACTATTACCTCAAAAACGTAAGGCTTCAGCATACGCGGTGCATTGGATGTAAAAATGGTTACCAGATTTTTCTTCCCTTCTTTTTTTGCGTATGCTGCAAAATCACTCCAGCATTGCAAAAACGCATCCATGGTAAAATCCTCTTTATCATCGCCTTTTAAATAAGGATCTTCCTCTTCAAGTAATTGCTCCTGCGTTTTTACCTCGCCGGTTAATGAAGGCGTAAGCGTACTGCGCAACGGCATTACTATCCTGGGTTTTTCGGCTGGCGAGGTGTCTTTTGCTTGTGCAACCGGTGTTGCTGTTTCTTTTACAGGTGTGTTGTATATAGGGGCGGCCTCGCTTGCTATAGATACAGCAGGGCTTGCCGGGGTGCTATTAGCAGGCGTTATTGCTGAGGTATCAGGTTTTTTTTTTAATCCCCCGTCGGTAGCGGGCGTTACTGTTAGCGGTGTGGTTGCCAGGTTAAATACCGATGGCAGATGGCACATCTTGAGTAACGCTAACTCAACCTGCAGCCGTTGGTTTTTGCTGAGCTTATAACTGATATCGCACTGGTTGGCGATATTCATGGCCGAGAGCAAAAACGAAACCGATGCGTGCTGCGATTGCTGCAGATATTTTGTCCTGATGCCCTCGCTTACTTCAAGCAGTTTTATTGTTGATTGATCCTTTCCAACTAACAGGTTTCGGAAATGTTCGGAAAGGCCCGCTATAAAATGAGCACCGTCAAACCCGCGCGAAAGGATCTCGTCAAAAAACACTAATACTTTTGCGGTATCCTCCTTAAGCAGGCTTTCGGTTATATTAAAGTAGTAATCATAATCCAGTATGTTCAGGTTATCGATAACCGAACGATAAGTGACTTTTCCACCGGAAAAGCTTACAATCTGGTCGAACATGGAAAGCGCGTCGCGCAAACCTCCGTCGGCCTTTTGCGCAATAATGTGCAAGCCATCCGGTTCATAACTGATATTCTCCTTGCCGGCAATTGATGCCAGGTGCCCGGCCATATCCTCAACCCTGATGCGGTTAAAATCAAAGATCTGGCAGCGGGATAGAATAGTTGGAAGAATTTTATGCTTTTCGGTAGTGGCTAATATAAATATGGCATAATGAGGCGGCTCCTCAAGCGTTTTCAGGAACGCGTTAAAAGCGGCCTGCGATAACATGTGCACCTCATCAATAATATAAACCTTGTAGCGTGCTGCCTGTGGCGGAATCCTCACCTGCTCAATTAAACTGCGGATATCATCAACCGAGTTGTTGGATGCAGCATCAAGTTCGTGAACATTAAAGGAGTTTCCATTTTCAAAGGCTTTGCATGACGCACACTCGCCACAGGCTTCACCATTAGGCTGCAAATTGGTGCAGTTAATAGTTTTAGCCAGGATCCGGGCACAGGTAGTTTTACCCACACCACGCGGCCCACAGAACAAAAATGCCTGTGCCAGCTGGTTATTTTTTATAGCGTTTTTGAGCGTATTGGTTATATGTTGCTGACCAACAACGGTTTCAAAAGTAGCCGGGCGATACTTACGGGCCGAAACAATGAAATTATCCACAAGTGCTAAGGTAGTGAGAAATTAGATTTGGTGAAAGAGCGCTTTTGCTAAAATTTTGAACACTCATATCCGTTAAAAACCTTAATTTTGAAATAAGCGCCAAAAACTATGCAATTATCCGATCTTGATGTATCAAAAACTTACACTTACGCTGACTATCTGAAGTGGACATTTGACGAACGACTGGAGCTTATTAAAGGAAAGATCTTTAAAATGAGTCCGGCTCCGGGATCGGTGCATCAATTAATTTCAGGAGCCATTTTTGCTGAACTTTATAATTATCTAAAAGGAAAACCCTGTAAAGTATTTCATGCGCCTTTTGACGTAAGATTAAATAAACGCTCTATAAATAATAAGGATATACAAACTGTTGTACAACCCGACATCAGTGTGGTTTGTAACCCCCTAAAAATTGATGAAAAAGGTTGTCTCGGGGCTCCTGATATTGTGGTTGAAATTTTATCGCCCGGAAACAACAAGAAAGAATTGCAAAACAAATACGAAGTGTACGAAGAAAACGGGGTGCTTGAATACTGGATCATTCATCCATCCGAGAAAACTTTTCTCAGATACAGCCTTGTTGAAAACCGGTATCAGGCCTCCCGTTTACTTACTACAGGGGATGAGGTTACCACACCGATATTACCAGGTTTTGTATTAAAGCTTGACGAATTATTTGCAGCGGCTAACAGCTGATGCCTTTATTGCAAATCATCATCGGGCAAATGATCATCATCTTCAGGATCGGGTTCCCCCATATCATCATCTACCTGTATTTCATGCAGATCTTCCTTATCATCAAGTATATCGTCAAAATCCTCATCTTCCTGATCGTTCCAGTCGCCTTCAAGAGGATCATCTCCTCCCCCGTACATCAGGATCTCATCAAACGAAAGTGGACTAGCTTTTTCTGTTTGAACAGTTACGAATTGCATAGATTAAAGATTTTATATTTCTGAAACCCCAAACTATAACAGTTGTTTTACGCAAGTTTATTTTTATTCACTGAAAATTACGAATCTACCTTTTCTTTACGATTATCGCTGAACTTTTTAAAGCCTTTAGAAAAAGCATTTGCATTAATTAAATCTCGAGCATCTCTTAATTTTTGTACGTAATCTTCCAGCATTTCTTCATTCAAATTACTTCTGTTTACTAAATGCCTTATTGGAGCATATAGCCTTTCAACATGGTCTGATAGTAAGCCATTATCTCTTTCCAATATACTATTTATAATGGAGCAAAAACCCAGCACCAAATCTTCTAAAACTCTTGGATCTAATGCCACTTCTGGCCTTTCTAAAGAACGCCCACGTGTTATAGACAAATTCCTCGTCAAAGACAATATTTCCTCTAATAAATCTCTTTCATCCCTAAGTCCCTTTTCATTAGAATTAGCGTTTTTAGGAGATTTTTTTAATTCCACTTCAATTTTCTCAGATAACTTTGGCCACCACATTTCAAAGACATTTTCAAATACCTCAACTGTTAATGAGCTGTCGCCCAACTCTTGGTTAATCATACGAGCGACTTTCTTTATTTCCTCTTTACTAAATTTTGCAGCTTGAAATTGGATTAAAGGCCCCTGAATATCTGCGGGATCAATTCCAAATAATATAGGACATACTTTTGAACTATCAATATTTTTCGATAAAGCGCCAGCTTCAAACATTATCCACGCGCTGTTTAGATTATCCTTCGTAAGACAAATTATCCCCACTTTACTATCATCTAATTCCTTCGATATCTCCGTTCCCCATCTTGTCCCTTTAGTAATATCATCAGGGGAATAATATGGCTTTACCGATTGAATCACACTTGGCAACCATTGCCTTATAATTTCGGCAATATTTTTCGACGTATCACCAGACCAACTTATAAATACTTTCATCTTATTATTATTGTTAAAGGTTTATTATTCCAAATATAGTATCAAAAACAATAACTCAATCAAAAATCACGAACTAAAAACATTTGAAAATCACAAAACTATTTGTACATTTGCAGCCCCGTTAATAGCGGGTAAATAATTAAAAATCAAGTATAATGCAACAGTACGAAATCGTGATCGTTCTAACCCCGTTGCTTTCAGAAGAAGTTGCTAAAGAGGCAAATGCCAAATTTAGCAAGATCTTAACTGATGGCGGAGCCGAAATTGTCCAGGAGGATAATTGGGGTTTGAGAAAATTAGCGTACCCTATCCAAAAGAAAACTACAGGGTACTATCACTTAACTGAATTTAAGGCTCCGGGTGAATTAATTAACAAATTGGAGGTAGAGTTAAGGCGCGATGAGCGTGTATTGCGTTTCCTGACCATTGCTTTGGACAAACATGCCATTGCTTACAATGACAAAAAACGCAGCGGTGCTTTCAACAAAAAACCAGCAGCTAAAGCAGAGGAGGCAGCAAACTAATGGCTAACGAACAAATTAAATACGTTACCGCTCCAAAAGTGGAGGATAACCGCAAAAAATACTGCCGTTTCAAAAAGAACGGTATCAAGTATATCGATTACAAAGACGCAAACTTTTTATTAAAGTTCATTAACGATCAGGGTAAAGTATTACCACGTCGTTTAACCGGTACTTCATTAAAATTCCAGCGCAAAGTAGCTCAGGCTGTTAAACGCGCCCGTCACATCGGTTTATTACCTTACGTTACAGATTCATTAAAATAATAGGAGATTTAAGAAATGGAAGTTATTTTAAAACAAGATGTAAAAAACCTGGGTGATAAAGACGATATCGTAAATGTGAAACCAGGTTATGGCCGTAACTACCTTTTACCAAAAGGCTACGCCATATTAGCTACTGAAAGTGCACGTAAAGTTTTAGCTGAAAACTTAAAACAAGCTCAATTTAAGCAAGAAAAAATCCGTAAGGATGCCGATGCTATTGCAGCCCGTTTAGAAGGTGTTAAACTTAACATTGGTGCTAAAGCCGGCGAAACTGGCAAAATCTTCGGTGCAATCAACACTATCCAAATTGCTGATGCATTGAAAAAAGAAGGTTTTGAAGTTGACCGTCGTCGTATCACTTTTGACCAGGAGCCAAAATTTGTTGGTGAATACGTAGCCAACATCAACCTGCACAAAGAAGTTAAAGTTCAGGTTCCGTTTGAAGTAGTAGCGGAATAATTATATTTCGGAATTCGGAGTTTCGATTTCGGATTTTGAAAAATTTAAACAGGTGTTTTGTTAATTCAAAACACCTGTTTTTTTTTGATCAGAATTAAATAAAACAACTCCGGAATCGAAAATTCGAAATCCGAAATCAAGAATATTTATTTCGGATTTCTGGAAAAAATTTAGAATTTTAGAGGGTGTTTTGCTTTCGCGAAACGCCCTCTCTTTTTATAAGGAAATATTATAGCAGTGTTAAAGTTCTTCAGTAAAAACAACCAGAAATCGAAGTCGAACGCACGAAATTCAAAATCGGATTCTAAATATTACGGCATACCTAAACTTATCTTCAGGATCTTTAAACTGGCTTTTCTGCTATTTTTCGGCCTGAGTTTATTGGGTGTGATATTTTACCGCTTTGTTAACCCGCCTTTTACCTGGCTGATGATTGAACGCGGCTTTCAGCGCAAATCTGCCGGCAAGGAATGGAAGATTGATAAAAAATGGAAAGACTTTGACGACATCTCCGATAACATGAAGCGTGCTGCAGTTGCCGCCGAAGATCAAACTTTCCTGGAACACCATGGCTTCGATTTTAATGCTATTGAAAAAGCTATTGAAAAAAACTCGCACAGCAAAAAACTGATTGGCGGTAGCACTATATCACAGCAAGTAGCCAAAAACGTTTTCCTATGGGAAGGCCGTTCCATACTTCGCAAAGGCATTGAAGCTTATTTTACTGTGTTGATAGAAACTTTCTGGAGTAAAAAACGCATTATGGAGGTTTATCTCAACGAAATTGAAATGGGCGATGGCATCTATGGTGTTGAGGCTGCTTCGCAGGCCTATTTCCATAAATCAGCGTCGGATTTAACCCGCCAGGAAGCAGCTGCTATTGCTGTTATTTTCCCGAGCCCGCTAAAGTGGTCGGCCACCAACCCTACCAAGTATTTAAAGCACAGGCAATATCTTATCATGAAGAATATGAAAAGATTAGGGCCGCTGGATTTTTAGACCCAATAGAAAAAATTGTCATTTCGACGAGGAACGAGGAGAAATCTTATGCGCCATACTTTGCAAACTATACAAGGCGGTTTACATGATGTAGAAGATTTCTCTTTCGCGCCGCCGCTCATGCCCATCCTCTGCTCCATCGAAATGACATCGTTTATAACTTACTGCAAGTTATTATAACAAGCCGTCGCTTTTTTATTTCAACATCGCTGTAACCTTTTGTAAATTAAGGCTATCTTCATTACACAACCGATATAGCCATGTCAAAACAAAACCTAAAACTCAGCATAATCCTATTTGTGTTTTTATTTGCTAAAAACATTGTAAACGCACAAGTTAAAAGTGATACCCCTATCCCTTTTACTGATAAGGACATGGTGCAATGGGATTACCATTCAAAAACCATTGGTGAGGATTATACTTTATATGTACATTTCCCGCCGGGATATGATACTACTAAAACCAAATACCCGGTATTATACATGACCGATGGCGACTGGAACATGACCGTAGCCATGAACTGCTTTAACATGCTCAGGCAGGACTATGAAACCACCGAGGCGCTTATAGTAGGCATTGGCTATGGCAACCGCCCCAACCAGCGTAGCCGTGACCTGAACCCTGCTACCGGCGGGCCAAAGTTCATTTCATTTATTGAACAGGAGGTAATCCCATTTATACAAAGCAAGTATCGTGTAAACGATAATAAAGCCTTATATGGCTATTCTTTTGGCGGCATGTTCACAACCATGGTTTTATTTGAGCACCCCAACCTGTTTAACATGATCTTTATAGGGGCGCCCGGTAACAGTGGCAGTGAACTAATCCCTTCGGCAAAAAAATATTTTGCCAATAATCATGATCTTAACAGCCGGGTATTTTTAGGCGTAGGTTCTTTTGAGCTCTTAACCAGCAGAAATATCGAGGAATTTAAAACCTATATGGAAAGCCAACATTGTAAAGGGCTTGACATCGCTACGGCAATCACCCCAAATGCCGGGCACGGGGCAGCTTTGGCGCAAGTAATGCAAAACGCAATAAAATTTGCCTATTGCAAACAACATAAGGCTATTAATATACCTGCAAAGCAACTGGAACAATACGCAGGCAATTACCAGATAACCGGCGATGACAAAAACAAATTCAGGACTTACGTTGCTGAGGGCAAGCTATACTTCATCCAAAATGATGCAATACCTATGGTAATTGCACCATATGCAAAAGCGTCATTTTTTATGTATGAAAACGAACGGGCCGATATAACCTTCCACACAGAAGAGAACAAAATGTATATGCTCTTTAGCTTTCCTGGCGAGAAGCCAACGAGGTTGGATAAAGTAAAATAAGCTTTTCCTTTTTTATTTATACTTCCAATGCCTTGATTTACCCTCGGTAAGCCATTCCGCAGCTGTTTCCATACGTTTAAGGCGAGTGGCTTCTGTCTTTGCTTCAGTTATCCACTCTATATATTCCTTTTTCTGCGAGTAGCTAAACTGGTTCAGATTAAGCCAGGCCTGCGGGTGGGCTTCTAAAAATTTCACAAAGTAATCCGGCACAACTAATTCATCGCGCTGGGCAGGCGTCTTTTTCTGCGAGGCAGGCCTGGGTTTATTATCTTCATTTAGGGCCAATGCCTGTTGTATAAACTGGATCAGCACTTCTTTCGGCGGCAGATCATCAATACTAGTTAAGCGGCCAAAGCTACCGGCAGCCTGATCGGCCAGGCTCAGTATCTTTTGCGGATCGTATAATAACGATGCTTTCCAAAACCCAAATGAACAATGCTGCTTGAAGGCAGCCATATTACAAACCACACCTTTGTAATCAAAAAATGGCATGCTCCATTTCATCGTTTCGGTTATCATGGGCGAAGCTTCGTGCACTACAACCCTCAGGTAGTTTAAAATTGGCTTTGCAAAATCTGGCGACTTTTCAATGTAGGCGTCAATTCGGTTATCATAATGTTCCATAAAATTAAAGGTAATAATTTCAACATGAATTTAAACATGGTGTCGCTTTTGCAATAGGAGGCACCTACGGAGCCTTGAAATTAATTCTCTTCTTCTATAAACACGCCACCCCTACGGGGTAGGTATTTGCAATTGATTTGCACTCCGGAGGAGTGACGTGTTTATAGCAAAATTATAAAAGCTGTATTTGGCTCCGTAGGCGCCCCCTCTCTGCAATAAGAATATATAAACACAAAAAAGCCCCTCCAAATAATCGGAGAGGCTTCCAAAAAACATATTATAATCAATTATTGATTAACAAACCTTTTAGCGTTTACTTTACGCTCGTTTTCGGTTAGGTAGATTTTACGTAAACGCATGCTTTGCGGTGTAACTTCGATGTATTCATCAGCCTGGATATACTCCATTGATTCTTCTAATGAGAATTTGATAGCTGGTGCAATACGCACGTTATCATCACTACCTGATGCACGCATGTTGGTTAACTGTTTACCTTTAACAACGTTGATCACCAAATCGTTATCGCGGATGTGCTCACCAAGGATCTGACCTTCGTAAATATCAACACCCGGATCAACGAAGAAACGGCCACGATCCTGCAGTTTGTCAATTGCATAAGCAGTTGTGTTACCTTTTTCCATCGAGATCAATACACCATTTGAACGGCCAGGGATTGGGCCTTTCCATGGCTCATAAGCTTTAAAGCGGTGTGCCATGATGGCTTCACCTGCAGTAGCGGTCAATACGTTGTTACGTAAACCGATGATACCACGTGAAGGGATTTCAAACTCTAAGTGCTGCAAATCGCCTTTTGGCTCCATGATCAACAGGTCACCTTTACGTTGTGTTACCAGTTCAATTACTTTACCGGCAACATCACCCGGTACGTCAACTATAAGGGTTTCAACCGGCTCGCATTTAACACCATCAATGTGTTTAACGATAACCTGTGGCTGACCTACCTGTAGCTCGTAACCTTCACGACGCATAGTTTCGATCAATACAGACAAGTGAAGGATACCACGGCCATAAACCAGGTATGAGTCAGGCGATTCGGTTTCAACAACCTTCAAGGCCAGATTTTTCTCCATCTCTTTGTACAGACGGTCGCGCACGTGGCGTGAAGTAACAAATTTACCTTCTTTACCAAAGAAAGGTGAGTTATTGATGGTGAACAACATGTTCATTGTTGGCTCATCAATTTTGATAACCTCTAATTGTTCAGGGTTTTCAAAATCGGCAATAGTATCACCAATGTCAAAACCATCAATACCTACTACAGCGCAGATATCACCAGATTTTACTTCTGTAGCTTTTACTTTACCCAAACCTTCAAATGTGTAAAGTTCTTTGATCCTTGATTTTTGGATGGTACCATCACGTTTTACCAAAGATACAGGCATGTTTTCTTTGATAGTGCCACGAGCCACACGACCGATAGCGATACGACCTACGAAAGAAGAATAATCTAACGAAGTGATCTGCATTTGCAGTGTACCTTCAGCAATAGGAGCCGGTGGAATGTTTTCTAATATAGCATCCATCAACGGGAAGATATCTTCCGTTGGTTTTTTATAATCTGTGCTCATCCAGCCTTGTTTTGATGAACCGTAGATAACCGGGAAATCCAGCTGCTCTTCGGTAGCTTCAAGGTTGAAGAATAATTCGAAAATTTGTTCGTAAACTTCTTCAGGGCGACAGTTCTCTTTATCAACTTTATTTACAACCACAATTGGCTTAAGGCCTAAAGCCAAAGCTTTTTGAGTTACGAAACGAGTTTGAGGCATAGCACCTTCAAAAGCGTCGCAAAGTAATAATACACCATCGGCCATTTTCAATACACGCTCAACCTCGCCACCAAAATCGGCGTGACCAGGGGTATCAATAATGTTGATCTTAACATCTTTATACCTTACAGATACGTTTTTTGAAACGATGGTGATACCACGCTCACGTTCAAGGTCGTTGTTGTCGAGGATCAGCTCTCCGGTTTGCTCATTGTCCCTGAAAATGGCACAGCTGTGCAGGATTTTATCAACCAAAGTAGTTTTACCGTGGTCAACGTGCGCAATGATTGCGATATTTCTTATTTTTTGCATGAAAATGCTCCCTAAAATTTGGCGCAAAGGTACGCTTAATATATGAGATTATAAAGTGTTTACAAGTTATAGTTGATAATTAATGTAATCAAAGTATCAAAAGACAAGTTGCTTCACCTTATCTCCCAAAAGCCCAAACCAAAAACTTGGCCATTGCTTTGCCCCAGGTAGCCGTGTCATGGGTACCTCCTATTACTTCAACATATTGAATTTCTTCCGGGCGTTTAAAGCCTTTAATCTCCATTTCTTTGATCAGATCAATGGTATCATCAATAGCATCAATAATGCCGTTCTTATTGCGGTCGCTGGTTTCATCTTTGGTACCGGTTTGCAGCCAGGCGCTAATCGCCGGTTTGGTTTTAGTTTCCCTGATTACCTGGTGCATCAGTCTGTCATTATCAGTATAACCTTTGGCAAGATCTCTCCCCCTCCACCAAAATGAGCCGGAAAAAACACCTACCTTATCAAACAGTAAAGGGTTGTTCCAAACAATATCAAAAGCAGATAAACCGCCAAGCGAAAAACCCGCGAAAGCTGTTGTTTCAAATTCATCAAAACCTGTCAATTGCTCCAGTTGAGGCAACAATTCTTCTTTTATAAATTGTGTATAGATATCAGCTTTAGCGCCACGGCCTTTAAAATCGGGTTTACCGGCAATGCCATATTCGTCCAGACGGTCATTACCGGCATGAATAGCCACGATCAGCACCGGTTTAAGGCGATTGGTGTTGTATAATGTTTCAAGTGTGTTTTTTAGCCCCAGATTTTCAAGTTCCTGCCCGTCGTTAAGCAACAACAGGTTTAGCGGTTCAGCAATATCGTTATCCCCTGGTTTCAGAATGGTTAAAGTCACTTCCCGCCCAAGTAATGCAGAAGTTATGTTTATATCTTGTTCGGTTATCGTCATTTCAGTATCAAGCCAGCCCGGGTACATCTCTTTCTAAATTAAAATTAAGGGCGCAAAAATAAGCTATACTTTTTACTTTTTGGCCGCTAAGGATTAATATTATCAGGCTGTTGCCTTTTTCAAACAAACCTCCTAACTTACAATCATTATAAAAACTACACTGCTTTGACCGAAAAATTTCACCGCTGGCACTCTCCAAACACCAACACCGACCTCGAAATGCTGGTTTTCGGCGACCGTGGTTACCCCGTAATACTTTTTCCTACCACCAAAGGCCGCTACTATCAAAACAAAGATTTTGGCCTGATCGAAAGTGTAAAATGGTTTGTTGACAATGGTTTAGTGAAGATTTACTGCCCCGATACCATTGATGACCGTAGCTGGTATAACAAAAGCATCCATCCAGCCGACAGAGCCAAAACCTATGCCGGGTATGACCGTATGCTGATGAATGAACTTATTCCGTGGGCCATGCATGAAACAGGCGTTGGTAAAGTAGCTGTTGCCGGCTGTAGTTTCGGCGGATATCATGCCGCCAATTTTGCGTTCAAGCACCCCGAAAAAGTACGGCATTTATTTACTATGGGCGGAGCTTTCGATATTAAGATGTTTACCGATGGCTATTATGATGATAATATTTTTTACAACAACCCGGTTGATTTTTTGCCGGGCAGCAATCATCATGACCTCTGGCAAATGAACATTGTACTTGGTACATCCGAGTATGACATATGCAAAGGATATAACATCCAGCTCTCAAACATTTTAAAACAAAAAAACATTAAACACTGGCTGGATATCCGCCCTTTTGCCAATCACGACTGGCCCATCTGGCGCGAAATGTTCCCGCATTATTTATCAACGATTAAATAACCAATTATTGAATTAATGAATTAGTGAGTTAGTGAATTAAGAAGCCCAAAGAAAAAAAAACATATAAACACCTACTATCATGAAAAAAATCGGTATCTTATTCGGACAGGAAGATTCGTTTCCACAGGCATTTGTTGATCGTGTGAACCAAAAGGCAGAAAAAGACATCAGCGCCGAATTTGTACGGCTGGATAAGGTAATGCAGGCCGAACCGCTTGACTATGCTGTAATCATTGACCGCATTTCGCAGGATGTGCCTTACTATCGCGCGGCTTTAAAAAACGCCGCTATTTGCGGTACGGCAGTTATCAACAACCCTTTTTGGTGGAGCGCTGATGAAAAATTCTTTAACAACGCCCTTGCTGTAAAGATAGGGGTTCCGGTACCTAAAACAGTGATCCTGCCATCAAAGGAGCTGCCCGACGATACTACTAACAAATCCTTCCGGAACCTGGCTTACCCCTTGGACTGGAACGGCATTTTTAATTATGTTGGTTTCCCGGCCTACATGAAACCTTTTGATGGCGGCGGCTGGAAAGAGGTTTACAAAGTAGAAAATGAAAAAGATTTTTTCAGCAAATACGATAAAACCAAACAACATGTTATGATGCTGCAGGAAGAGGTTGTTTTTGACGATTACTTCCGCTGCTATTGCATTGGCGGCAAACACGTGCGCATTATGCAGTACGAGCCACGTAATCCGCACCACCTGCGTTATGAACATGGTAAAGCACCGGCAGCTAAAAAACTGCTGGATACCGTTAAAGATTATGTTATAAAATTAAACCAATATTTAGGTTACGATTTTAACACTGTTGAGTTTGCCGTTCGCGATGGTATTCCTTATGCTATTGATTTCTGCAACCCTGCCCCCGATGCCGAAGTTACCAGTGTAGGCCAGGAAAACTTTGACTGGGTGGTTGAAACCGCTGCCGATTATGCCATTGAACGCGCCAAACAACAAAAAGATGGCCTGGACAACCTTACCTGGGGTGAGTTTGTAAAAACCTCGGCAGCTAAAACACCGTTGGTTGCAGCTGTTAAAAAAGCCGTTAAAGCTGAAGTCTCAGTAGCTGTGGTTGACCATGCTATTGAAGCAGAAGGAAAAGCTAAGAAAGCTAAAGCAATTGAAGCACCTGTTGCAAAAGCTGCTGCGGTGAACGAACCGGTTGCGAAAGCCGCAGCTGTGAAGGAGCCGGTTGCTAAAGCAGCAGCCGTAAAAGAAAAAGCAGCGCCTAAACCTAAAAAGGCTGCTAAGAAATAAGGGTATGTGCGATTCCCCTCTTGAGAGAGGGGTGTAGGGGTGTGTTATCGCGTGTAGAAACACACCCCTTCCATCACACCGCCCAACGCGCCCCCTCTCAAGAGGGGAGTTTTGAAGAAGAAGAGTACTAACCCCAACCAATTATGAACGAATTTACCTTAGGTGTTGAAGAAGAATTTATGGTGATTGATCCCGTATCGCGGGAACTTAAATCGCATGAGCAAAGAATTGTGGATGCAGCCCAAAAAATCCACGAAGACCAGGTAAAGGCCGAAATGCACCAGGCCGTAGTTGAGGTGGGCACACATATTTGCCGCAATACCGAAGAAGCCCGTAAAGAAGTAAGTAAGCTTCGTACTACAGTGGCGCAACTGGCCGGAGACATTGGCTTACGGATTGGTGCTGCGGGCACACATCCCTTTTCGCACTGGCAACACCAGTTAATTACTGATAACCCCAGGTATTTCGAAATTGTGGATGAGATGCAGGAAGCAGCCCGCTCAAACCTCATTTTTGGTCTGCATGTACATGTGGGCATCCAGTCGCGGGATATGGCTATTCATATCGCCAACCAGGTGCGTTATTTTTTACCGCATGTGTACGCACTTTCAACCAATTCGCCGTTTTGGGAAGGGCGAAATACAGGTTTTAAATCATTCCGCACCAAAGTTTTTGACAAATTTCCGCGTACCGGCATCCCCGATTATTTCAGCAGTATTGAAGAGTACGACCGCTACATTAAGCTGCTGGTAAAAACCAATTGC
Organism: Mucilaginibacter sp. A5337; assembly: GCF_059690695.1. NCBI lineage: Bacteria > Pseudomonadati > Bacteroidota > Sphingobacteriia > Sphingobacteriales > Sphingobacteriaceae > Mucilaginibacter > Mucilaginibacter sp. A5337. Next base: position 930,056 of record NZ_JCAWEC010000001.1, read on the forward strand.
ATTGATAACGCCAAAAAAATTTGGTGGGATATCCGTGTACACCCCTTCTTTGAAACTATCGAATTCCGCATTTGCGATTGCCCCATGCTGGTTGATGAAACCATTGCTTTTACCGCTTTATTCCAGGCTTTATGTGCTAAACTGTACAAGTTGCGGGCGCAAAACATGAAGTTCATTAATTATTCGCGGGCGCTCATCAATGAAAATAAATGGCGTGCTGCCCGTTACGGAATCGACGGTAAAATGATTGATTTTGGCAAGGAAATGGAGGTGAATACCCGCTCGCTGATATTGGAATTACTTGATTTTGTAGACGATGTGGTTGATGAGCTTGGCTCTCGCGATGACCTGCAATATGTACACAATATCCTGGAGCATGGCACCGGTGCCGACAGGCAACTGGCCATTTACCAGCAAAATAATAACTTTGCCGACGTAGTGGATTATATCACTTCGCAAACTTTGAAGGGGTTGTAGGCCCCACCCAAACCCTCCCCTAAAGGGAGAGGGCTTTAATGAGCAGGGCTGTCAATATTTAATTACAAACAAAAATTTAAAAGTCTTCCCCTTTAGGGGGAGATTTAGAGGGGGCTTATGAAACCGGAAATAAAAGTGGCCATACTTGATTTGTATGATGGGATAGCGAACGAGGGTATGCGCGGTTTCCAGGATATTTTGAAGCGATATAAAACCGAACATGATCTGAATTTAAGTTACCAGATCTTTGATGTACGCCGTAAATGTGAAATGGCCGATCTCAATTTTGATATTTATATATCAAGCGGAGGGCCTGGCAATCCATTGGAAACTGAGGGTACCGAGTGGGAAAAGAAATACTTTAACCTGGTTAATAAGCTGGAAGACCATAACCTGTCAAATAATACCAACAAAAAACATGTGTTCTTCGTGTGCCATTCTTTTCAGCTGATGTGCCGCCATTATAAACTGGGTGATATTAATATGCGCCGCTCACCCTCATTTGGTGTGCTGCCGGTTAATAAAACGGATCTCGGGTTAAACGAGCCACTATTTGAAGGTTTGGCCGAACCTTTTTATGCTGTTGATTCGCGCAGCTGGCAGGTGATCAATCCCGATGAAAAACGTTTTAAAGAATTAGGCATGCAATTAGTTGCGATTGAAAAAGAACGCCCTCATGTTGATTTGCCGAGGGCTATGATGGCCATCAGGTATAACGATTATTTCTTTGCAACACAGTTCCACCCCGAAGCAGATGCAGCGGGCATGAAAGGGATGTTGCTTCGCGAAGAAAAAAAGCAGGATGTGATCAGCGAGCATGGCGAGGTTAAATATAAAGAGATGCTGGAACGCCTCGACGATCCGGATAAAATAACACATACCCAGCATACACTGATCCCTAATTTTTTGGATGCAGCGGTTGGCCCCACCCAACCCTCCCCTAAAGAGAGAGGACTTTTAGAAGTTAAAGAAGAATAAATAGTTTATTATAAATCATAATAAAAAAGTCTCCCCTTCAGGGGAGATTTAGAGGGGCTAATCATGAATCCATCAGTCCGAAAAACTTTTAACGAAACATTCAGTGAAGAGAAATACACACAATTCCTGGATAAACTCAATAACGGCTTAAAGGAACCTGTCCCCTTCCGCGTTGCGGAAACGCCCGTTTTTTTGACTGCTGATTTCCGTGATAAGCTCATTGCTGCCGGTAATGACATCGTGGATACCATCCTGAGGCCCGATTTCAAAGAAATTACCGAACGTGCCATTCCCGATTTTTGGCGGGTGGCCAACGAAAATGATCACCCTCATTTTATCGCTTTGGATTTTGGTATCTGTAAAGATGAGCAGGGTAATATCGTACCCAAACTAATAGAATTGCAGGGTTTCCCTTCCCTTTACAGTTTCCAGGTACATTTAGGAGATACTTACCGTGAGGTTTATGATATCGCTGCTGATGAAACCATCTTTTTTAGTGGATTGAATAAAGAAAGTTATCTCGATCTGCTTAAAAAAACAATTCTCGGCCCTTACCAACCCGATGAAGTGGTACTGATGGATGTGAGTGCCCCGGAGCAAAAAACGGCGGTCGATTTCTATCTTACTCAAAAATATATTGGTACACCGGTGGTATCTTTAAGCGATCTGATCCAGGATGGCAAAAAGCTATATTATATAGCAGGCGATGAAAAGAAACAAATTAAACGGATTTATAATCGTTTAATATTTGATGAGATAGCCGGCGATCCGGAGATCTTCACCAAGGTAGCCGATATCAGGCAGCCCCTTGAGGTTGAATGGATCACTCACCCCAACTGGTTTTACCGGATCAGTAAATTTACCATGCCCTTTTTAACGGGTGATTACATCCCCCCAACACAGTTTTTGCACCAATTAAAGCAAATCCCTGCCGATTTGGAAAACTATGTACTTAAACCATTGTTCTCTTTTGCAGGTCAGGGGGTAATTATTGATATTAGTAAGGAAGACATTACGGCCATTACCGATCCTGACAACTGGATCTTACAGCAAAAGGTAAATTATGAGCCTGTTGTACAATCGCCTGAGGGTGGTGTAAAAGCTGAGATCAGGTTACTTTACCTTTGGCCCGAGGGGGATGAAAAGCCTACGCTTGCCATTAATCTTGCGCGCTTAAGCCGCGGAAAAATGATAGGCGTACGTTATAACAAGGATTACGATTGGGTTGGCGGCACAATTGCATTTATGCCCCGTTAAACTTTGTACTAATTACCCTGTCTGTACGTATATATTAAATAATGTTTAATTTTGTCTTTATGAATATGCAAATCATCATTATCGCGATACTTTTTGCAGGCGCTGTTTTTTACATCGGCCGTATGATGTACCGGGCACTCACTACTAAAAAAAGCTGTGGCGGCAATTGCAAATGCGGTGTCGATTTTTCGGGTATCGAACCTGGAAAAACTGCCAAATAATGCTATATTCCCATTTCATACAATCTTCATAAGTAACCTATACTTTTAATAAAGTAATTTTTCTTAATGTCATCAAGCAAGCAAGTTTTTCAGGCTGATAATCCCGGTAGGTGGAACCGTTTTAAATGGCTAAGCCGCGTACTACTGGCTGCATTGGTTATTGGTATTATAGCTGTAATTGTAACTATCCGCTCAACCTACTACCCCGAACTCCCCAATCTTAATCCTGCTCCCAAAAAGATGACCAAAGAGGAGCTTGAACAATTAAAAAAATCAACTAAATTTAAATCATTCAGAATACAAAAATCTGAAATTGAAGCACTTGAACGGGCAAAAAGATTACACCAGCTTAAGCAACCCAATAATAAAGACCGCATCAACGCCGCTTTTTACCGCGCGTGGGAACCGCAGGCCTATAATTCGCTGGTAGTGAACATTGCCCACCTGGATATGGTAGTGAGCGAAGGCTTTTTTATAGCGCCAAAAACAGATACGGTGATCACCAAGCTCGATACCGGGCTCATGAACCTCAATAAAAAGTACAACAAGCCTATTGTTGTATCGCTTTCAAACTATGTAAACTATGACAACGCCCACGGCGGATACGATACTAAAGATGTTGATCGGATTGTTAACAGTAAAACCCTTCGCGGTAATTTCATCAATAGCATAGTTAACGCGCTTACCAAAAATAAATTAAAAGGCATTAATGTTGATTTTGATGAACTGCGCGATCGCAACAGTAAAAATTACATTGCTTTTCAAAACGAGCTTTATAATACCCTTCATACTAAAGGCTTCCTGGTTACGCAAAACGTAGTGCCCGAAGATGAAGCTTTTGACATTAAAAGACTTCAGCATGTAAATGATTTCCTGTTCATCATGGCTATTGATGAGCATTACGAAGCTACAAATGCCGGCGATCTTTCAAATCAGCGCTGGGTTGAACAAATTTTGGATGATGTTTGTTCAAAAGTACCGTCAGAGAAAATAATCTTAACTTTTGCAGGCGGCGCCTATGACTGGCCGGAGGGTAGTGTAGGTAAAACCATTGGCTATCAGCAGGCGATAAGTACCGCTGAGGAACAAAAAAGCAAGATAACTTTTGACCCTAATTCGGCCAATTTACACTTCACTTATATGGACAAGGACAGCCTTGACCATACCATTTACTTTACCGATGCGGCAACAAACTTTAACGTGATCCGCATGGCCGATGACTGGGCTACCGGAGGTGTGGCTTTATGGCGTTTAGGTGCCGAAGATCCGCGCTTGTGGACATTTTTCCAGAAAAACCTGTCGATAGATTCTTTGAGAAAAACAGGTATCGACATGCGCAAACTTACATCTGTGGGTTTGAACAACCGGGTAAATGTTGATTACGACGGCGATGGCGAGGTACTTGACCTCATCACAACACCTACCACCGGCGAGATCAATGTAAAAATGGATACCTCCACATTTACAATTCTCGATCAGCACTATATAAAATTACCAACTAAATATGTAATCCGCAGGTATGGTTATGCCCCTAAAAAAGTAGTTTTGACTTTTGACGACGGACCCGATCCTGATTTTACCCCGCGCATTTTAGATATCCTTAAAGCCGAAAAAGTACCCGCCGCATTCTTTGTAGTTGGCTCTATGGCCGAAAAGAATATGCAGCTGCTGCGCCGTGAATATGAGGAAGGCTACGAAATCGGTAACCACACCTTCTTCCACCCCGATATTTCGACCATTAGCTTAAAAAGGGTGATATTGGAGCTTAACTCTACCCGTAAGCTTATTGAATCGGTAACCGGTAGAAGCACGATTTTGTTCCGCCCGCCGTTTAATGCCGATGCCGAACCGCAAACCCTTGCAGAAGTTATCCCGGTTGCTGAAAGCCGCCGTCAAAGCTATATCACCATCGGCGAATCTATCGACCCATGGGACTGGCAGCCCGGCGTAACTGCCGATAGTATTATTGCCCGCACCATCAGGCAAAAAGATAACGGATCGATGATATTGCTGCACGATGCCGGCGGTGATACCCGCGAAGAAACTGTTAAGGCCCTGCCAGAGATCATCCATTACTTTAAATCGCACGGTTACCAGTTCACCACCATTGCCGATGTGCTTGGTAAAACCAAAGATGACCTGATGCCGCCAATCAAACCAGATCCAAGCACCGGTATTTTCGGTCCGGCTTATGATGTCTTTATCCACGGTTATTACTACATTAACTGGGCTTTGATCTATGTATTCCTTTCGGCTATCTTCCTGGCTATTGGCCGTATTGTGCTTATAGGTATTTTAGCTGTAAGGCAGCGAAGCGTAGATCAAAAATCTAAAAAGCTCAATCGTGATACTGACGTAATGCCACCGGTGAGTATCATCGTTCCAGCTTATAACGAGGAGGTGAATGCAGTGGCAACAATACAAAGCCTGCTTAAAACAGATTATCCTTCGTTCGAGATTATTTTTGTTGATGACGGATCAAAAGATAAAACCTTTGAGGTAGTAGAAGCTGCCTATAAAGGTAACCCGCTTATCAAGATCCTGACCAAACCAAACGGCGGCAAAGCATCTGCATTAAACTTTGGTATCACCCATGCACAAAATGATTTTGTGGTTTGTATTGACGCCGATACCCAGCTCAAAACTGATGCTGTTTATCAACTGATGACCTACTTTACCGATGAGGAAATAGGTGCAGTAGCCGGAACAGTTAAAGTTGGTAACGAAACCAATATCATTACCCGCTGGCAGTCGATAGAGTATATCACCGCGCAAAACATGGACCGCCGTGCATTTGACCTTATCAACAGCATTACGGTTGTACCAGGAGCTATCGGGGCATTCCGTAAATCGGCCATTTTCCGTGCGGGCGGTTTTACCTATGACACCCTTGCTGAGGATTGCGATTTGACTATGCGTATTCTGAAACAAGGCTACGTGGTACGTAACTGTGCCGAAGCCGTTGCTTATACCGAAGCGCCTGAAACAATAAACATGTTGCTTAAACAGCGTTTCCGCTGGAGCTTTGGCGTAATGCAGAGCTTCTGGAAAAACCGCGACGCACTGTTTAACAAAAAGTACAAGTTTTTTGGAATGGTGGGGATGCCTAACATCCTGATTTTCCAGATCATATTACCGCTATTCTCTCCCCTGGCAGATTTGATGATGCTATTTGCCCTATTTGGCGAAAAACCGGAGAAGATGCTGCTTTATTATGTAGCCTTTGTGGTGGTTGATTTCATTGTAGGTATCATTGCTTTCCGCATGGAAAAAGAGGACTACAAAAAGCTCGTCTACATTATTCCGCAGCGTTTTATGTGGAGGCAGCTGATGTACTACGTACTGTTTAAATCACTGAGAAAAGCATTAAAAGGCGAGTTAAGCGGTTGGGGGGTGCTCAAGCGTACCGGTAACGTTAAAGTTGACGGTTCGGGCACCAAAAAATCGCAGCCTGTTTATATCGTTATCGGCGTTGCAATAATTGCCGCAATTGTGTACCTGCTTTATAAACACTATAGTTAAATACCATAAAACTATCCATAGCTTTTTGCCGCTGTTTAAAAACAGCGGCATTTTTTTTACCCCTTTGATAAAACCGGCTAATTATACTTTAAAGCTCAGGTTCAATTTCCAAAAAATGGGACGGTATCGATATAAAAAATATTTCTTATTACTGTGATATTTCAAAGATAAGTTCGACATTCAACGCAGGTTAAACCTAACCGATATAAACCATCAACGCTTAGCAAATGAAAGCTATCGAAATTATTTCCATTCCTGTAACCGATCAGCAGGCAGCCAAATCCTTTTACCTGAAATTAGGTTTCGAGATTATGGTTGAAGCCAATTTTGAAAATCAAACCTGGATCCAGATGTCATTCCCCGGCTCGCCGGTTTCCATCACACTGGTAAACTGGTTCCCGGAAATGTCCGCAGGCAGTGTACGCGGTTTTGTAATTAAAACCGACGATCTGGACAAAGAAATAGAAGAGCTAAGAGCAAAAGGCCTTGAAGTGGCCGATGCTGAAAAAACACCATGGGGCAGGTTTGCAACAGTTAAAGATCCGGACGGCAATTCGCTGAGTTTGCATGGAAAGTAATTAACTTCAGATGGCAGATTCCAGATGTGCAAATTACAAATGTGCAGATGTAGGAAAATTCAAATTATAGATTTACTAATCATTTATGTCTGAAATCCGCACTTCAATAAATTCATCTGCACATTTGCACATCTGAAATTTGCACATCAATCTGCATATTTGCACATCTGGAATCTGCACATTAAAATCGCATGCTAAAAAAGTACTCCGCCCTTCTGTTTGTTCTTTTGATTTTATGGGGCTGTAATCCCAACAACACCAAACAACCCGATGCTGATATTTATAAAGTTGTTAAAGTGAAAGACGGCGATACGTTAGGTTTACTTACCAGCGACAATCAGCAGCTTACCGTCAGGCTTGCCGAGATTGATTGCCCCGAAAAATCACAGGCCTTTGGACAGGCAGCTAAAAAATTCACTTCCGACCTGTGCTTTGGCAAAGAAGTGAAATTAGTCGGCAATGAGCGTGACCGCTATGGCCGTACCGTGGCACAGGTTGTGCTTACCGACGGCACCAACGTAAATTATGCATTGGTAAAAAACGGTTATGCCTGGCAATACAAAGCCTACTCCAAAAACTCCGAACTGTCCACCCTGGAGCAACAGGCCCGTACAAATAAACTTGGCTTATGGCAGGATGCGAACCCTACCCCTCCCTGGGATTTCCGCAGGGAAAAGAAACAACCCAAAACAGATTCACTTCAAACACAGAAACCTAAAAAACATTACCATAAGCGTAAGCCAAAGCTTGAATATGCAGCCTAAATGGTTAACTTTAGGGGCATATCACCAACAATGAAGTTTACAAAGGCATTCATATCCATATTTTTAACATTACTGCTCATATGGGCACTGCAAACCAAATTAGGCGTTGTGCCGCCATTGGGGAAATTTTTGAGTCCGGCCGATGGTTTTTGGCAAAACGCAGAAAGTAAAAACATTTTGCTAACCCGTGATCTGAAACTTAAAGGCCTGCAAGGTAAGGTTACCATTAAGTTTGATGAGAACCACATCCCGCACATTTTTGCTGAGAATAAGCACGACCTGTATTTTGCCCAGGGCTACATGACCGCTACCGATCGTTTATGGCAGATGGATATCCAAACCCGCCAGGCTGCAGGCAGGCTGGCCGAAGTTATTGGCCCCAAAGTACTGGATATTGACCGCTATCACCGCCGAATGGGCATGGTTTACGGTGCTGAAAAAACAATAAAAGCAATGATGGCCGACCCAGTAATCAGGGAGATGATACTGGCTTATACCGATGGTATTAACAGTTACATTCACCAGCTAAGCCCAAGAGATTACCCTATAGAGTTTAAGCTGCTTAACTATGCTCCTGAAGACTGGAAGCCTGTCAACTGCGCATTTTTACTCAAGCTGATGTCTGAAACATTGGCCGGTGGTTCAAATGAATTTGCCATGACCAACATTCTACGGAAATTTGGCCCGGCTACTACCAATGATCTCTTCCCGGATTATCCTATGCACGAGGATCCAATTATCCCGGTAGGAACAAAATGGGATTATTTTAAACCCCTGCCTATCCCCCAACCGTCCGCACATTTTTTGGCCAGTATGACCGACAGTGCCAATACCAGGCCCCGTGTTGAAGGTATAGGTAGCAATAACTGGGCAGTAGCCGGCAGTAAAACAGCAAGTGGCTATCCTATTTTGGCTAATGATCCGCACCTTAACCTTACTTTGCCTTCTATCTGGTACCAAATACAGCTTTCTGCTCCGGGCATAAATGTTTATGGTGTATCGTTACCGGGGGCTCCCTGCGTTATTTTAGGGTTTAACAATAATATCAGTTGGGGCATTACCAATGTTGATGCTGATGTATTGGACTGGTACCAGGAAAAATTCAGAGACGCAAAAATGGACGAATACTGGTATAACAACCAATGGAATAAAACCACACGCCGCATAGAAAAAATTGATGTGCTTGGCCAAAAGCCAGTTTATGATACGGTTGTTTATACCCATCACGGTCCGGTTGTTTATCAAAATGATGTCCAAAAATCCGACGGGGCAGATTTTGTTCCTGTAGGGCATTCGCTGCGATGGATAGCGCATGAGCCATCAAACGAACTCATGGCTATGTACCTGCTCAACACAGGCAAAAATTATGACGACTACCGCAAAGCACTTACCTTTTTCAGCGCCCCGGCATCAAATTTTGTTTTTGCCAGCAAAGATGATATTGCCATTACTCCCAACGGTAAGTATCCGCTTAAATACAAAGATCAGGGTAAATTTATTTTAGACGGCACTGATCCTGCCGATGACTGGCATGGTTGGATACCATTTGAACATGACCCCACAGTTAAAAATCCGCCGCGCGGTTTTGTAAGTTCGGCTAATCAATCATCAACAGATCCTACTTATCCATATTATATCGATTGGTCTTTTGCATCGTACGAACGCGGCAAACGTATTAACGATAGGCTGTCGGTTATGACCAAAGCTACTGTAGACAGTATGCGCATCCTGCAAACCGATGTGTACAGTATTAGGTCGCAGGACATTTTGCCAACTATGCTCAAATATATCGATACAGCAAAACTTGATGCCACAGAGCTTTTTGCCTATCATAAGGTTATCAAGTGGGATAAAAACGTTTCGGCCAATTCAATAGGCGCTACTGTATTTGGCGATTGGTGGTCGCAGCTGTATAATGCTATATGGGCCGATGATTTTGCAGATAAGAACCTGCAAAACAACTTCCCATCAATGGACCGTACCGAACGATTGCTATTAAAGGAACCCGGTTCCAAATGGTTTGATGACATCCGCACACCGGCAAAGGAAACAGCGTCAGATATAGTTAATAGAGCTTTTGCAGCTGCAGTAAAAGAAATTACCAGCCGATGCGGAAAACCAGGGGCAAACTGGCGATGGGGAAAATATAAAAAAATGGACATTGCCAGCCTATCGCGCCAGCCGGCTTTTAGCTCAGGAAATTTTGAGTCGGACGGCACAGGCTCAACCGTTAACGCTTTAAATGATAACCATGGCCCATCGTGGCGTATGGTAGTACAAATGGGGCCAAAGGTAAAAGGCTACGGTATTTTCCCCGGTGGTGAATCAGGTAACCCCGGCAGTTTCTTTTACAACGATATGTTCAAAACCTGGAATGAAGGTAAATTGAAAGAACTGCTTTTTATGCAATCGGCCAGTGAGCAATCGCCCCGCATTAAATCAACTTATACATTAACCGGTAAATAATAGCAATATGTTATTCCTCATCATACTTATCCTTTCATTTGCCAGCGGATATTTTTTGCCCTGGTGGATAGTTGCCGTCATCTCTTTTTTAACGGCGCTTTTTATCGGCACTACAGCAAAAAGCTCCTTTTGGCAGGCGTTTGTGGCAGTTTTAATTGTTTGGATGGTATTAGCACTTTTTAAAAGCGTTCCTAATGATCATATCATGGCCACCAGGATAGCCCATTTATTTCACTTACCCGGCTGGGCTTATATACTGGTAGTAACAGGTGTTTTAGGTGGCCTCGTTGGCGGGATGTCGGCGCTTTCGGGCTTATTGCTCAAGCGGGCATTTCAAAAGCATTAAAACAAAAAATGCCCGGCTAAAAAGCACGGGCATTTTTGTTACGGATACGTTTTTAATTAAAACGAAGCCAATGTTTCTTTTAATGTTTTAACTGCTTCGGTAGGGCTGGTTGCCTGGGCAAAAATATCCTGCGAGGTTGCTTTTGCACCGTAATAAGCAGCGTTCGAATCCTTATCAATACCAAGGTTTGAACCGTTAATGCTTATACCCGCAAATAAGCCTTTACTGCGCGAATAAGAATAAACCTCGGCCTGCAGTTTATAGTCGGTACTTGCTGTTGAACTGCGGCCAACCGGGCCCGCAGCTGCCGAAATATCGCCGCCAATGGTAAAATCGCCGTTTTTAACTTTGGTTAGCACGCCTTTGTTACGGAACACCAATACCAGATCCACCGATTGCACGCCAATCTGTAAACCAAAGCTACCGCCTGTTAAGGTAACAAATACAGGGTCGCTCCATTTGCCGTTACCTAATTTTACCATAGCTACGCCTTTCCCGCGTTTACCGCCAATACCAAAACCGGCGTTGATCATTTTAGGAATGATCACAATACCTTCGTATTCTTCTAATAACTGATGAGGGATACTTTCCTTCATCTTGGCAAACTCTTTCAGCACATTTGACGCGTTATGGATGCGCTCCGTTTGCTTGCTGTCGTCATCGGCAGGTTTTGCCGATATCATTACAAAAAAGAGACCTAACAAAACCGGGAGTCTCAAAAATTTTAATGTTTTCATGGGGATGGATGGTTAATATGATTAATTGTTATCTGCTTCTATACTAAAATAACCCCCAAAACACGTACTTGTTTTTTAATTTTATGTAATCTCAAAGTCAAACACGCTCAATTTTGCATATAAAACAGCATGCCTGTGCATTTCTGGCATGCAAATATTCAACATGAGCATTTTCGGCAAATATTTCAGATATCAGTTCATCCACATCGGCATCACCAACAAGCCGGGTTAAAACCATTTGTTGTGCCTTGCTGTAACCAATCAGCGACAGCGGAAAACTTTTTTTGTTAGCCTTAATTTCGGGCGGGAAGCGATAGATATCGCTATATTCTTCAACATCCGCAGCATTGATAAAAACCGGCCCCGGTTGGTTATAGGCATTTTCAATTTCAAAAGGTGAATGTTTCAATAAAAGGCGCTTATCAACATTACGTTCAAACGGCTTAAGCGAAACCCGGCAGGGCCCAAGCCCGGTGGCTAACTGTTCAACCACTTCGCCTCCAAAGTCGTCAGTCATGGTAGTCCTTATTTTTTGCGCAAATGATTTGGGAAGGGGTACAATTTTAAATGTGTTCATGATTATGGTGTTTTTATAGATCAAAGGTCGGGTTAGCCATAAAGCACTTCAACCCGAAACTTGCGGTGTTTATCTGAACCGGGATTTTTAGGATTAAAGGATTCACCGGGTGCGTGGTAATAACAAGCAGACAAAATCCATTAATCTGAAAAATCAGTTTAATCCAGGTTCAGATAATCTGCACATCTGAAATCCGCACATCTGCATATTCTAAATTCTTATCTTTGCCCCCAATGAACAAACCCGGTAAACAGCAGGTATTTTCTATCAGTACCGAAGAGCAATTTAACGCAACCGCCTTGCAGGTTTTCAATTACCAGGCAAAGCATAACCCGGTTTACAGGCAGTTTACTGAGGGATTAAAAATTGATCCGGCATCAGTTATATCTTACCAACAGATCCCATTTCTACCTATTGAGTTTTTTAAATCGCATACTGTATTAAGTACAGATGAACCGGTTGAGGTTACGTTCACCAGTTCGGGCACTACCGGCATGATCACCAGCAGCCATAGGGTAACAGACCCATCCTGGTACGAGGATAGTTTTCGTAATGCATTCGAGCTCTTTTATGGCGATATCAGGGATTATACCGTTTTAGCCCTGCTCCCCTCCTACCTGGAACGCGAAGGCTCATCGCTCATTTATATGGTTGATGACCTTATAAAGCAATCAAATAATCCTGATAGTGGCTTCTTTTTGTATAATCACGACGAGCTGTTTCATCAGCTTAAAAAGCAACAGGCGGTCGGGAAGCCTACGCTTTTAATAGGCGTAACTTTCGGTTTGCTCGATTTTATTGAAAACTACCAGGTTAACTTTCCTGAGCTTGTTGTAATGGAAACCGGCGGTATGAAAGGCCGCAGAAAAGAGATGATCCGCGAGGAATTGCATGATATTTTAGGTAAAGGCTTTGGTGTAAAACACATCCATTCTGAATATGGAATGACCGAACTGCTGTCACAAGCCTACTCCAAAGGTGATGGTATTTTTAATTGCCCCCCTTGGATGAAGATCATTATCCGCGATACTAACGATCCGCTGAGCACGTTACAAACTAATAAGACAGGCGGTATCAGCGTTATTGACCTGGCAAATATAAACTCCTGTGCCTTTATTGCCACACAGGATTTGGGCCGGATTTACGCTGATGGCTCCTTTGAGGTATTGGGCCGCTTTGACCAGTCGGACATTCGCGGCTGTAATTTGCTGATAGCCTAATATTTGTTGAGAACCAGGAAGTCAAGAATTAAGAGCCAGGAAAATTGTTGAATAAGATTTTTTCTTGAGGCTTAACGCCTGATTCTTGAATCTTTAACAGGTATAATTGTTATTTTTGCGCGCATCATAAATGCTAAAAACATGATTGAGAAATTTTTAACAGAGGAACAGGATCCCAAAGCAGTTGAAAAGGTTTATTCGCGTCTTGTTGACCTGCTGTCAACCGGTGAGGAGATTATTTACATAGCCGTTCAGAAAAAACCGCTGGTTAACCTTTTTCCCGACTGTATAGCTATAACCAACAAACGTGTATTGTTTTTTACCCCGGCCAATCTGGGTTTATCCATTAAGTTTGTTGATTTTGTTTGGAAAGATATTGTTGACGTACATACCAAAGAAGAGATCATTGGTGCCGTATTCAGCGTAAGGACTACAGGCGGAGCCGAAATGGCCGTTGATTACCTCCCTAAAGTTCAGGGCCGTAAACTGTACCAGTACGCCCAGGAACGCAAGGAAGTGGAACGTGAAGCCCGCCGCCAGCGTGAACTTGAACAAAAACGTGCCGAATCGGGCGCTATCCAATTAGAGAACTCGCCCGCACGCGCTTTTGTACCGCCTGCGTCTCCGCAACCGTTTTCTCAACAAAATGGCTACACTGCGCCTGCTGCACCGGTAACACCACCTGCACCTGTTGCTACACCAGCGCCGGTAGTACAGGAAGCACCTGCACCAGCCCCGGCTGCTAAACCGGATGAGCTTACCGAAAAATTAAAAAAGCTAAAAACCTTGTTTGATAACGGCCTTATCTCGCAGGAAGAATATAACGCCAAGAAACTGGATCTGCTGAGCGACCTGTAGAGGTCATTAAATCATTAAAAAGGGGCGACAGATTTACATCCATCGCCCCTTTTGTTATTAATTCGCTGTTTATTTATAGCAGCGCATTTAAATTTCGAAAGTGCTGTTTATATTCAATTTTTTTATTTGAATTCATATAGCTATTGCAATTTTCAATAATCAATCGTAATATTGCGATATATATATTCATGGGACTTACAAAAACAGAAATATTCACCGATGAGCAAAACGCGCTGGCTACCATGCTGAAAGCATTGGCGCACCCCGCCCGTATTGCCATCCTGCAATATCTGATCAAAACCAATGCGTGTATTTGCGGCGATCTTGTTGATGAACTGGGTTTGGCACAGCCGACAATATCACAGCATTTAAAAGAACTGAAAAACGCCGGGCTGATACAAGGCACCATTGAGGGTGTAAGCGTATGTTACTGTATCGAACCGAAAGCCTGGGAAAAACTGGAAAATCAGTTAGGCCAGTTTATGCAGTCATACAGTAAAGCCAAATCCTGCTGCTAAAAAAATTTGAACAAATCAATCGCAATATTACAATAAAACAAGTAAGGGAGAACTAAGCATGAACAAAACAGATAGCCTGAACTGGAGCCAGTTCAAAGAAGAACTGGTAAAGAACCCCGATCTGAATTTGCAGTTCCAGTATGCAGAAAACAAATGGGTTGATGCCTCTTACCACATTACCGAGATCAAACAGGCCCCGATTGTTTCTGTTGATTGCGGCGGCGTGATGAATAGCTGGACAGAGATCATCGTACAACTTTGGGAACCTGAAAACGAGCAGCAGGAAAGATCAATGAAAGTAAGCAAGGCGCTATCTATTGTGGCTATTGTTGAAAAATCACTACCGCTTAATCCGCATGGAACGGTTAAAATCGAGTTTGGAAACTCTGAATTTGATATCCGCCAAATGTTCCCCGGCGGGTTTATCATTGATGGCAATAATCTGATTGTTGACCTGCGCCCGGATGCCGTTCAATGCAAAGCCATCACAAGAGGCGGAAGCTGCGGCACAAATGATAAAGGCGAAGAATGCTGCACGCCTGCACCTGCAAAACAAAAAGTTGAACTGAAAAACCTTGCTGTTGCAGCGGGAAGCTGCGCACCTGGCTCGGGCTGCTGCTAATAACCAACCGATTTCTGTCACTTATCACTTTAAAACCACAATGATGCAAATACGACCGATGACCGCAAGAGACTGGGAAAGCGTTCTTCGTATCTACCAGGAAGGGATTGCAACCGGGAATGCTACATTTGAAACGAGCGCCCCTAATGGCCCTGCATGGAATAAAGCGCACATGGAAAAGCACCGTTTCGTTGCCGAGATTGATGGCAAGATAGCCGGATGGGTTGCTTTAACACCGGTTTCAAGCCGCTGCGTTTACGCCGGTGTCGCCGAAGTGAGTGTTTATGTAGGGTCAAACTATCAGGGGAAAAAAGTCGGGTCGGCTTTACTCGAAAAACTGATCGGCGATACCGAAGCGCAAAACATCTGGACGCTACAAGCCGGGATATTTCCTGAAAACGCCGCAAGCATTGCTTTACATGAAAAGCACGGGTTTCGGCAAATCGGTTACCGGGAAAAGGTCGGCAAGATGAACGGTATATGGCGCAACGTATTGCTACTGGAAAGAAGAAGTAAAGTTACAGGGATCAACTAAAGGAGAGAACATGAAGAACATTTTAGTACTATGCACGGGTAATAGCTGCCGTAGCCAGTTGGCTGAAGGTTATTTAAGGTTTTATGCCGGGGATAAGGCAAATATCTATAGTGCCGGAATCGAAACACATGGCGTTAATCCCAAAGCCATACAGGTGATGGCCGAAGATCACATTGATATCACCAAACACACTTCAAACCATGTGGACGAATACGCAGCCATTCCGTTTGATATGGTGATTACCGTATGTGATAACGCCAATGAGGCCTGCCCGTTTTTCCCTGGCGATGTGCAGCGTTTCCATCAAAATTTTCCCGATCCTGCAAAAGCGACAGGCACACCGGAAGAAATCATGGATAAGTTCCGCGACGTAAGGGATACGATTAAAATCTTTTCAGCAGACTTTGTAAAAGAGCATGTGGCATGAGAACGGAACGGTTGAAAAAATGAATCGGCAAACGCTTTTTTATTTCATCAATTAATCGCAATATTGCAATATGGGAGTAACTAAAACAGCAAATTTTACAGACGCACAAAATGAACTGGCGGTAATGTTAAAAGCATTGGCGCACCCTGCCCGTATTGCAATTATTGAACACCTGATCAAAGCCAATGAATGTATAGGAAGCGATCTGGTCGATCTGCTTGGCCTTGCACAACCGACAATTTCCCAACATTTGAGAGAACTTAAAGACGTCGGGATCATCAAAGGAAAAATTGAAGGCACCAGCATGTGTTACTGTATCAACGATCAAACCTGGTCAAAATACAGAACGCTGCTTGCAAGCTTTTTTGTCGAGGTAAATTGTGATGACAGTTGTTGTTAAGCTTTTTTTTGCCAACATTAATCGCAATATTGCTTTAATGCAATAAGTAATTTAATAAATTATGATCGGAACAAATTTAAAACATTAACCACCCGGTAAATCACATGTTAGCAAACAACTGCGCCCCCGTGGCCGAACGTAAAAAATTAGGTTTCCTTGATCGTTACCTAACCCTCTGGATTTTCCTTGCCATGGCAATTGGCGTAGGGATTGGCTATTGCTTTCCCTCGTCATCCGGATTTATCAATTCCTTTTCAAGCGGGACGACCAATATCCCATTAGCGATTGGCCTGATCCTGATGATGTACCCGCCGCTTGCCAAAGTGAAATACGAGAACATGGGGCAGGTTTTCAAGGACACTAAAGTATTAAGCGCCTCACTGGTGCTTAATTGGATCGTTGGCCCGGTACTGATGTTTGTATTGGCAATCACCTTACTGCGGGATCATCCGGCTTATATGGTCGGGTTGATCCTGATTGGCCTTGCCCGCTGTATTGCGATGGTGGTGGTATGGAATGAACTGGCCGAGGGCAACCGTGAATACGCCGCAGGATTAATCGCTTTAAATAGCATCTTCCAGGTATTGCTATACAGCGTTTATGCTTACCTGTTCATTACGGTATTACCGCCATTGTTCGGATTGCAAGGATTGGCGGTGAACATCACCATTGGCGAGATTGCCAAAAGTGTGGGTATTTATTTAGGGATACCGTTTGCAGCAGGCGTTATCAGCCGTTACACGTTAATCAAAATCAAAGGTGAAGAATGGTTTCAAACCAAATACGTACCGTTCATTTCGCCGATAACCCTGATCGCCTTGCTCTTTACCATTGTAGTAATGTTCAGCCTTAAGGGTAACCTGATCGTGCAAATACCGATGGATGTTGTGAGGATCGCTATCCCGCTGGTGATTTACTTTGCCATCATGTTCGTGATCGCGTTTTTCCTGGGCAAATCGTTCGGTGCCGATTATTCACGTAGCACTTCAATTGCCTTTACTGCTACCGGCAATAACTTCGAGCTGGCGATTGCTGTAGCCATTGGCGTATTCGGCATTAACTCCGGTGAAGCATTTGCCGGGGTGATCGGGCCACTGGTAGAAGTGCCCGCCCTGATCGCATTGGTAAACCTTGCCTTTTACTTCCGTAAAAAATATTACACGTCTAAAAATTTAACTGCCGTAGAATAATGAAAATTGCACTTTTCTCCGATATCCATGCCAATCTTCCGGCCTTAGAAGCCTTTTTTGCCGATGTGGCAACCCGTAATACCGATGCCATTTATTGCCTGGGCGACTTGGTAGGCTACAATATCTGGCCTAACGAAGTGATCGACGAAATCCGTAAACGCAATATCCCGACTATTACGGGCAACTATGATTTTGGGATTGGCCGTCACAGCGATGATTGCGGTTGCGCCTATAAAACCGAAGAAGAAAAAGCTTTGGGTAATGTATCTATTGCTTATACCAACGAGGTTGTAAAAGACGAGCAGCGGGCTTATTTGCGTACCTTGCCCGCGCATATCCGTTTGGAGTTTCAGTTAAATCATGACAAGCTCAATGTGCTGCTGGTTCACGGCAGCCCGCGCAAGGTGAATGAATACCTGTTTGAAGACCGCGACGAAAAAAGCCTGATCCGGATTATGGAGCAAGCCGATGCGGATATCATGTGTTTTGGGCATACCCATCAGCCATATCACAGGATATTGCCTTCGGTGATCGCAGAAGATAGGCATTACCGTCATGCCATTAACATCGGCTCGGTCGGCAAACCGAAAGATAAAGACCCTCGGGGCGGTTATGTGCTGCTGCATATCAATGAAAACAGCTCGATCAAAGATAAAGACAGTGTACAGGTTGAATTTATCCGATTTGATTACGATATCGAAAAAGCGGCCAAAGCGGTTGAAGATAGCCCATTGCCGAATGAATATGCAGAAATGTTACGAAACGGCTAATCAGAACAGCCTTTATGCTGATATTCGCATCATCGACACCACAAGGTAAGAACAGGACGAAGATATAGCGCTAAAATGTTGACGGGCTGAGCGCACAGACAGTGTCCTTACCTAAGTCACCGGATATTTTTCGGTGGAAATGAACGCCTTCACCAGTAATGAAAGTATAAAACCAAGCACCAAGCTCCAGTATATATTCCAGGTCATATAGAAAAGCACGGTCGCTATTTTGATGATTTATTGCATGTTATTCCAATTATCACGACAAAATAGCGACCGCACTGTTTGCAGATTTACAGAAAAATCAGTTTGATATAAACGGATTTTGCCTGATCACCCGACATGCACTGCGAATAACAGCGATGGGAAAATGGCTGCTTTCGGCCACCAGCGCAACATAGGCTGTTACATGGTCGTCTGTTTTAATCTTCATCGTCACTGCCCGACTGCCTGGATTCCAGATAGAAAGCCCCTTTGGTAACCGCTTTCACATTGGCTGGCAGGTCGGTCATCGGGATGACTGCGATATAGCCTAACTCGCTGGTACCCGTCGCCACTTCCACTTTTTTGAAAGCGTAGCGATTGGCATTTTGCCCGGTCATTACGAAGATGTATTGCTTTCCGGCAGTACGCACTACTGCTTCAGCAGGCAATGCCGGTGTCATTTTGCTGCCGGTACTGATCAGCGCGGTCACGTACATGCCGGGAATGAGGTTCTGATGCTCCCGGTTATCAATCTCCGCATGAACGATCACCCCCTTGCTTTCATTTTCAAAGGATTTATTAATGCCGTTGATGCGACCGGTAATCACCATGTTTTGCTGATTCGTTAACTGAAAATCCACTTTCTGGCCCATTTTTACAGCCATCAGGTCTTTTTCAAATACGATCAGGTCGCAATGTATCTTGGAATTATCCACCACCTCCATGATAGAAGTGCCGGGTTGCACGTAGGTGCCCGTGTTCGCCGTGATCTTTCCAACCGTGCCGCTAATCGGCGAAATCACCGGAAAACTGGAAACTATGCTGCCGCTGCTGATCTTTTCGGGTGAGATACTCAATTGCTTCAATTGACTTTCGTAAGCCTTTAATCGTGCCCGTTCGGCCTTATAAGTCGCCATAGCGGATTGATAGGATTTGCCCGTACCTGCGCCGGCTGTTTGTAACTGGTTCTGGCGATCATACTCGGCAGCCACATAAGTAAAGTTATTTTTTGCTGCCAGGTAGTCTTGTTCGATCTTGATGAGTTCCTGGTTATTCACAGCGGCCAACACCTGGCCTTTATGAACCTGCTGGCCTTCCAATACGCTGATGTGGCTGATCAAGCCGCCCGATAGCAAACTCACGTCGGCTTTGTTCTGCGGCGGTACCGCCAATTGTCCGCTCGCCTTGATCACTGCATCGAGGTTCTTTTGCGGGATAGGCCCAATCTCAATACCCACATTTTTCATTTGCTGCGCAGTGAGTTCTAATCCATTCGGTTTTGATGGCTTCGCCTCTTTCGATACGGCTTTTCCATTGTCTTTTTCTTTTTCGCCGGATGAGCCTGAACAGCTTGCCAGCAGCATTGCGGTGATAATTACCGCTGTATATATTTTGATGTTCATGATTATTGTCCCTGATAAAATTGTAATTGAATAGCCGACTGGTCCAGCCTGCCTAAAGTTTCGAGATAGCCCAAGCGGGTTTGTATAGCCGCTGATATGTTTTGGATATATTCTATATAGCCAATCTCGCCTAATTTAAACGATACCTGTGCAATGCGTAATTGCTCGTCAGCCTGTTTCAGGCCCGTGGCGGTATAATAAACTGCTGCCTGCTGATATTTTCGGTATTGTTGTAGCTCCTGCTGGTATTGTATGCTTAATTCTAATCGTTTCTGCTGTAAGTTTGCTTCAGCGATCTGCGCACCGATCTTTTCCGACTTGATACGTGAATGGTAAGAACCACTGAACACCGGCAAAGCCAAACCTATCTGAAAACCGCCAATGCGCGTACCAGGTGAATAATTGCGATTAATATTAGCGGGATTGAAAGCGCCGACTAATAACTGCCGGGTATATCCCAATGTGATATCAGGCATCAATTTGGAGCGTTCTACAGCCGCCTTAGCTTTTGCAACCTCTATGTGCTGTAAACCTAATATCGTTTGCGGGTTAGCTGCGGTATTCACCGTATCCGATAAACCGGGCAAGGCTAAAGCTATATCGCTTTCAGCAACAACCAATGGTTCAACCGTGTTCAACAAGCGTTTTAAAGCCAGTTCATTAGTACTCAGGTCAGCTTGTGCGCTGATTTTCGATACCTGCACATCCTGATACCTGTTTTTGGCCGAGATCAATTCGAGGTTGGAAGCCTCACCGGCTTTAACACGAACTGTCGCCCGCTGTACAAAGCCATTATAAATGCTATCCTGGAAGTTAAGTACACGCAGGGTTTCGCGGCTGAGCAGGTAAGCATACCATGCGTTTCGCACTTGCCGGGTTATTTCGGCTTGGGTTACCCGTCCTGAATGTTCGGCCAATTTAATCTGCTGATACGCAAGTTTACGTTGATTGGAATATAATCCCGGCCAGGCAATGTTTTGGCTTATACTTAATCCATTATCGATATTACCGCCGCTGGTCGGGTCTTGTGTAAGTATCAGTTCGGTCTTTGGCAAATCGAATGCCGCGCCTTTCAGCGATTTAGATTGCTCTATTGATAAATTCGCCGAACGTACCTCCAGGTTATTTTGTAAAGCCCGGCTGATGGCGCTATCCAGCGTTAAAGCAGGCTTGGTTTGTGCCTTTGTGCTACCGGCAAACAAACAAAAACCAATAACCAGCACACCTAATACCTTGCCCGTTTTACTCGCAGCTATTGTGTTGCGGTTGAACAACAGATAAAGGCAAGGTAACACGAATAACGTTAGGAAGGTGGCTGTCATCAAGCCGCCAATCACCACAGTCGCCAGTGGTTTTTGCACTTCGGCGCCCGCACTGGATGATAAAGCCATCGGCAGGAAACCTAACGAGGCTACCGCCGCAGTCATCAATACCGGGCGCAATCTTGTTTTGGTACCTTCCAATACGCGCTGATAAATATCATCCATACCTTCGTCTTTGAGCTGATTGAAATAACCGATGAGTACAATACCATTTAGTACTGCAACTCCAAACAAGGCAATAAAGCCCACGCCGGCGGAGATACTGAAAGGCATATTGCGAATGAGTAGCGCCGCGATACCGCCGATAGAAGCCAGAGGCACAGCGGTAAAAATGAGCAGGCTTTCTTTGACCGAGCGGAAAGTTACATACAGCAATACCAGTATAAATAACAGTGCTACCGGTACGGCAATGGATAGCCTTGCCCTTGCCGCCTGTAAGTTTTGGAACTGCCCGCCATACGACAAATAATAACCTGATGGCAGTTTTAAACTCTTATCAAGTTTTTGCTGTATCTCTGTCACCGTGGATTGTACATCCCGGCCCGTCACATTGAAACCTACGTAGATGCGGCGCTTGCCATCTTCGCGGGAGATCTGCGAGGGAGCTTCCTGAAAGTCAATATCGGCAACCTGGTTAAGTGGTACTTTATTACCCGATGCAAGCGGGATGAGGAGGTTCTGCACGCTGCTGATATTTTCACGCAGGCCACGGTTCAGACGCACCACCATATTAAATCGCTTTTCGCCCTCGAAGACAACACCGGCAATGCTGCCCGCAAAGGCGGTTTTCAGGATCATATTTACATCGCTGATGTTCAGTCCATATTGCGCCATTTTATCCCGGTTATAGTTGACTTGTATCTGTGGCAGGCCGCTCACTTTTTCTACAAAAATGTCTGATACACCTTTGACGGGCTTGATATCCGCTGCAATCTTATTCGCCTGTGACGCCAGTTCGTCCAGGTCATCGCCGTATATCTTAATAGCCACATCCTGACGGATACCGGTCATCAGTTCATTAAAGCGCATCTGCATGGGTTGTGATATGGAAGCATGAATACCCGGTAACCCGGCCAGCGTTTCTTCCATTTTAGCCATCATCTGTTCGCGGGTTTTGGCGGTTTTCCATTCCGCTTTGGGCTTCATGGCCAGCATCATATCGCCGCGTTCCATCGGCATTGGGTCGGTTGGTATTTCCGAGCTCCCAATGCGCGTAACGGCTTGCCTGATCTCCGGGAAACGGTCTTTCAACAATTTTTCCGCCTTGCTAAAAGATTTAACTACTTCGGTTAACGAAGTGCCCTGCATCATGGAAATCTCAACAGTGAGATCGCCTTCTTCCAGCGTTGGGATAAACTCGCCGCCCATCCGGCTGAATGCCCAGATGGCAATACCGAAAATAGCGAACACAATGGCTATAGTTAAAACTTTAAAACGGAGCATACCTATCAGGGCCTTTTGATAAACGTGCTGACAAAAGCCGATGATCCGGTCGGAGATATTTGGTTTATGTTCGGTTTTACGGCTCAGGAACAAAGCGCTGGCCATCGGTACATAAGTGAGGGAAAGGATAAAGGCACCTAAAATGGCAAAAGCCACGGTTTCTGCCATCGGCCGGAACATCTTGCCCTCGATTCCGACAAGGGATAACAAAGGCAGATAAACGATCAGGATAATGATCTGACCGAAGGCCGCCGACTGCATCAGCTTGCCTGCACTGCCGTGTACTTCCCCGTTCATCTGATCACGCGAAAGTTCCTTGATATTTTCCCTGGTATAGTTCCCGGCAGTGATATGATGTACTACGCTTTCCACAATGATTACTGCGCCATCTACGATCAAACCAAAGTCTATCGCGCCCAGGCTCATTAAGTTGCCCGATACACCGAATAACCTCATCAACAAAAAGGCAAACAGCATCGCCAATGGAATCACCGAAGCAACCACTAAACCAGCACGAAGGTTACCTAATAAGAGCACCAATACAAAGATCACAATCAGCGCACCCTCTAATAAATTGCGCTTAACGGTATCAATAGCACGGCCTACGAGTTCGGTACGATCAATAAACGGCTCGATGACAACGCCTTCGGGAAGGGACTTTTGTATCTGAACCATGCGTTCTTTCACATTTTTGATCACCTGACTGAAGTTCTCGCCTTTGAGCATCAGCGTTACGCCGGCAACAACTTCGCCTTCACCGTTGCGTGTCACTGCACCATAACGTGTAGCTGTGCCCATTTGTATGGCGGCTACATCCCTTACGAGTATAGGCGTACCACCACTGTTTTTAATGACGACCTTGCCGATATCATCGAGCGTTTTAACCTGGCCTAAACCGCGGATGAAATAAGCATTGCTTTGCTGTTCGATATAGGAACCGCCGGTGTTTTCATTATTTTTTTGTAAAGCGTTATAAACTTCCGGAATAGTCACGCCGAAAGAATTAAGCTTGTCATTATCAAGAGCTACCTCGTATTCCTTCACATAACCGCCCCAGCCGCTAACCTCCGCTACACCAACAGTACCAGCCAATTGTGTCCGCACCAGCCAATCCTGGATGGTACGCAGGTCAGTAGCGGTATATTTATTTTCGTATCCTTTTTGAGTGTGGATGCTATATTGGTAAATCTCACCGAGACCGGTAGTGATGGGGGCCAATGATGGTTCACCTGCTCCCCGCGGGATATTGTCTTCGGCTTCTTTTAATTGAGCGCCAACCTGTTCCCGCGCCCAATAAATATCCACATTATCTTTAAATACTAATGTAATTACGGAGATACCCGAACGAGAGATCGACCGTTTTTCTATGATACCGGCAATGTTAGCCATCGCGAGTTCTACAGGAGCGGTAATATATTGCTCCACTTCCTGTGCGCCTAATGTCGGCGCCTGTGTAATGATCTGTACCTGGTTATTGGTAATGTCGGGCTGCGCATCTACCGGCAGGTTGATTGCAGACCAGATGCCTGCGATCGCCAGTACAAGTGTCAGTATACCAACCGTCACCTTATTCCGTACAGAGAACGAAATAATTCTGTTAAACATGAATTTGCAATAAAATAATACGACAATACAGGCCATAGCGAAGCCAGCCTGTTTAATTCAAAAAAAAGAAGAGCGTATTAACTTAATTGGGGCGGTTGCCAGATGGGAAGGGCCTGATCACGCAAAGGTTCTACGCGCAGTTCGGAATAGTTTTGAGAAATGGGCTGCTCATAAACGTTAAGTACTGTATAAGTGCGCGCCAGGTTACGTGAAGTAGAACAGCAGTTACAATTGCAAAAAGGTGGGCAGGTTTCCTGGCAAGAACCAGGATCATTTTTGTGAGTGGTGCTAACTGCTGTACGATTAACAACGGTCGAAAAATCATCTTTGTCCTTGCAGGGTAACATTGCAAGAATGGTCATATACAAGCTTAAGATGATCGCAAACCATTTCATTAACACAAAAGTAGCAATATAATTATATCAAAAATGAGCAAATTAGACTTTTCAGATTTCATTGGATGCCAAAGTGCTTAACATACTGATTGACAATTGTGCGAAAATAAAAAAGGGGAAAATTTTGATTTTCCCCTTTTGTGATCCCATTTGGATTCGAACCAAAGACCTACAGATTAGAAATCTGTTGCTCTATCCAGCTGAGCTATAGGACCATCGCATTTTGATTACAAATATACATATGGTTTCGAACCCATAATATACTATATAATTTTTTGCGGTGCAAATATGCAAATTTATGCTGAAAATAACAATCAATTAGTAAATTGATTTGCTATAAGCTGCTCAACAGCTTGTTAATGTAATGCGGGCTCTCGTTTATTCTTGTTTTTGATGCTTTCACAAAAGCCGTCTGTGCGTCCGAAGGTGTAACCACTGTCTGTTGCCCAATCAATAAAATCACCTATCCTGCGGACAAAAGCCTCCCCCGAGTTTTTTGAAACATAGCCCGGAAAACCGAACTTTTCTTTATCGTGCAGATCGGTAAACTCCCAGGGGTGGAAATACAGGTTCAGATAACCATCTTTTTTATAGGTTGCCGAAGCCATACGTTTCAATAAAGACAACGGCAAATTATGAAAGCTTAACCAAAAAAGTGGAAAGCGTATCAGTGGCGAAACCGAAGCCGGGATCTGCAGCACATCATGATCATAAAACCAGGTGCGTGGTTTATCAAAATTATTATACCGCCCCGGAAGCCAGGTTGGATTTATAGATGAGTTATATTCATAACCGGCTTTTGCAATTTTCTCCTCGTCAACAGGCATCATCCGGGCCATACGGAAACCTGTTACTTCAGTTCCGGAAATATCCTCCAAAGCCAGTTTTGACTGCCTTAAATGCTCTATTTTAAAATCTGAATGATAATACCCGTGCGATGCTATCTCATGCCCGTCGGCAACCATTTGCTTGATGATACCGGGTCTGTTAATGGCATAATTAGCTGTACAAAAAAAGGTAACTTTTATGTTTTTCTGCCTCAATAAACCGAGTATTTTGTTGGTACCCTTTGTTGAAATATCAAGCTGCTCATCAAAAGTTATTGATTTACCGTACTCAAACGGCATATCAAACTCCTCAACATCAAATCCTAATAAAATCATTATCTACAATAACAACATTTGATGACCGGATAATATAATGCGGTCGATGTTTTGACTGCATAAAAATTTTGCCCACGTATACCCCTATAACGCTCATTACAAGCAATTGAAGACCGCCAAAAAAGGCTATCGTAGCAATAATTGATGCCCAGCCCGAAACTGCGTACCCCAAAAAGTAGCTTACCAGCACATATGGTATATACAAAATAGCCAGTGATGAAACCGTTAAGCCAATTAATGATACGATGTAAAGCGGCCTTGCACTAAAAGCAACAATACTACCTACAGCAAGTTTAACCAATTTTGAAAATGAGTAGCTTGCTTCGCCCGTATGGCGTTTTGATGGCACATAAGGAATCCCTACCTGCTTGTATCCAGCCCATTTGATTATGCCGCGGAAAAAGATCTCGTATTCATCAATGAGCTTAAGCTGTTTTACAACTTTTTCGTCAATCAGCCTGAAATCGGCAGTGCCGTTTTCCATTTTGATATCCGAAAGCATGTTGAGGCCTTTGTAAAACAATTTTGAAGTAACTTTCTGATACCCTTTGCCGTGCGGGTTTTCGCCTTCGCGATAGGTGTAAACGATATCGTAGCCATTTTCCCAAAGTTTCAACATCTTCAGAATCAGTTGCGGCGGATGCTGCAAATCTGCATCCATGGTTATAACCGCATTACCATTGGCCATTGCAATGCCGGCTTTAAGAGCATAATCTTTACCAAAATTGCGCGAAAGCTCAACGTAAAAAACATTGGGATGCAACTCGGCATTGATCTTTAATTCATTCAGGGTGTTATCCCGGCTACCGTCGTCAACAAATATCAGCTCATAAGCATATCCCGTAGGCGAAAGGGTTTCGCGGAGTTGCTCAATTAAATAACTAATATTCTTTTCTTCGTTGTGAGAAGGTATAACAATAGAGATTTTTTTATCAGCAGGGTATATCATAGTTATACTATGGAATTTTAATTGTAACAGGCGGTATTAAAATTATATTTGATTGCAATTTCACGCACGCTAAAATTACTTTACGCTAAATCATTACAAAATGTAACTATCATGAGTAATTTTAACAGAAAAGTGCAAAACCCATCAAACGTAACTATACTGTTACAAACATAAATAATAATTATTTGTTAACCCGCAAATTCCCAGTTTTTACATTAAAAATACAATCAATTAATCTTTACTGTATATCCTGATACTTTTAAACCCTCGCCGGGTTCAGTGCACTTTCTTCTTTTTTGGCAAAATCCCTGGTAAGTGTTTCGTAAATTATTTTAAGCCAGATCAAAAAGCAGGGTATCGATTTTAGTTTATAAGGGACGATATATTGAGTGCGGATAAAAGACGGAAACAGGTCTGAAGGAGAAAGACTGGTTACCAAAAGTGCCAAAACCAGCAGGAAAATCTCAAACCCGGTTACCGGACGGTTCAGATTCATAAACCAAACGGCTACCCCAACAAAAGCAATGATATAGGTTGATGATTCGGCCGAACTACTAAATATCACCGCAAAAATCAGCACCGACGAAAGGATGAGGCGCTGATATTCCAAAACCCTATAAGCGCCTATACGCAGGTATGAAAGGCCAAACAGCACCAATGCAGGCCCTATTACATACATATTTTTGAGGTCCTCATAGTGAGAAATTCTGCGGATAAAACCGGTAACACAAATCTCCTGCATTACCGAATGTTGATTACCCGAGTTTTTGATCACCAGATCGGTATACCAATCATGATAAGTTTGGATAATAAACGAAGGTGATGAAATAGCCATCGGCAAAACAAACAACACTACCGACCAAAATATAAAACTCAAAACAAATTTGGGTTTGTTGTTTGAAAAGAAAAAGAAAGCCAATCCAACAATACCATAAAGCTTGATAAATGCGCCGAGGGCTATCATCAATGCAGCCCAAAAATCCTGCTCCCGCTTTATAAAATTAAAACTTAAAATGATCAGCGCTGCGATCATGGGGTTACTTTGCACATTGGCCGATGCTGTCATTAGTTCATGCGCACACAGCAAAAGCACAATAACATACTGGTCTTTTTTTAACGGCAACAATTGAATAGCTTTAAACAGGATGAATGCATTAAACAGCACCCATAAAATAACCCCAATACTATCCGGTAATAAAGAAAAAGGCGCCATGATTATCGAAAATATGGGCCCGTAGTGGTTCAGGTCGTAATAATGCTCGGGCTGGTAAGCATACAGGTTATGCTGATGAACGGTATTTAAAAAGTTATATTTAAATATGGTGTAATTGTTAAAGCCCTGGTGGGCTAAAACGCCTTTAATTACCAAAAATAGACTTAGGCCAAACCATAAAGAATAAACAAAAGGTTTGTTGGTGATAAGCTTAGCAAGTTTTTGCACGGATTAGGGGTCTTTAAATTTTATGCGAAGATATAAATATGTCACACAATTATTACAAATCCGGAAATTAACTCGCCTGTACTATCTTTGACCAAACCCAATCATTACCATGAATTCAAACCCCTCTCCCATTAACCATAATCCCGACCGTCGTAAATTTATAGGCCAGTTAGGTGCTTTAGCGGGTACTGCAGCATTGCTGTCGGCCCCTTTTGCTGCGGATGCTATCACACTTGCCAAGCCTGCAGAGAACATAACTGTAGGGCAAATTATCGACCTGTTTATGAAACAGGTGCCCGGCGCTCCGTTTCCTAATACGGTAGATACCTTAAAATCGGGCAATCGTGATATTGTGGTTACCGGCATAGTTACTACCATGTTTGCCACCATTGGCGTTATTGAAAAGGCAATAAGCTTAGGGGCTAATTTTATAATAGCGCACGAGCCAACTTTTTATAACCATGCCGATGAAACCACCTGGTTAACTAACGATGATGTATATCAGTACAAAAAACAACTGCTGGATAAGCACAACATAGCCGTATGGCGCAACCACGATACCATACACAGTCTTAAACCCGATGGTGTAGGCATAGGCTTATTAAAGCAGCTTGATTGGGTAAGCTACTACAAACCGGAAACAGGTAACCTGTTAAGCATCCCTTCTACTTCGTTAAGCTCTTTGATCGAAACACTGAAAAAGAAACTAAAGATTGAAAAGGTACGCTACATTGGTAATCCAACCCAAAGCTGCCAGAAAGTGTTGTTGCTTCCGGGAGCGGCAGGTGGCAAAAGGCAGATCATCGAAATGAGCACCAAAAAACCTGATGTGCTGATTTGCGGCGAAATTTCGGAATGGGAAACTGCCGAATATGTACGGGATGCACAAGTCAAAGGCGATAAACTTTCATTGATTGTATTAGGTCATATTGCCAGCGAAGAGCCGGGCTCAGAATTTATGATTGGCTGGTTACATCAAAACGTACCGGGCATTAAAGCTACACACATCCACCCTTGCAATTCGCTGGCGTTTATGTAACACATTTGCAATACAAAATACACGTTTTAGCATTAATTAAAGCCAATATTTTGCTAAATATGGTAACATTACGTACAATTGTAAATTACTCTGTTTTTAAATGTAACGGGAAACTGCTTATCTGTAAACTTTACATTTAAAAAAAGGTATAGTTGACCTGATTAATTATTGATAACAATGGTATGAAAGTGCTATTTAAAGTTTAATTTATATTAAAAAGTAGCTATAATTTAAGTAAAAATCGCAATTTTCAATTTTTGAAATACAAAGTGTTTTTTTTACAATAAGTTAATCCTACTTTTATCCGATTTTTAAAAAAACAAAAATTTATGATCATAATTGCTGACGGTGGCTCAACCAAAACAAACTGGTGCCTGGTTACCGAAGAGGGAAAAAAAGTTTACTTCAATACCGAGGGTTACAACCCATACTTTTCAAGTACAGAGTATATTATACAGTCACTGAACGAGAGCCTGCCTACCGATCTTGAAAAAAATCAGATCACCGAGGTAAATTATTACGGTGCCGGTTGCTCAACCCCCGAAATGCGTAAGATTGTTGAGGAAGCTATGAAAGTGGTTTTCGTTGGCGCAAAGGTTAATATTGGTCATGACCTGCTTGCTGCTGCACGTGCCCTGCTTGGCAACACCGAAGGGTTTGCCGCTATATTAGGTACCGGAACCAATACCTGCATTTATGATGGTAAAGAAGTTGTACACAATATTGATTCGGGCGCTTACATTTTGGGGGATGAAGGCAGTGGTTGCTACATCGGCAAAAAGCTGCTAACTGATTACCTGCGCGGCTACATGCCGGAGCCTGTACGTGCCCTTTTCTGGGAAACTTACAAACTTACTCCTGATGATATTAACGAGCAGGTTTATACCCAGCCACGTGCAAACCGTTTTTGCGCAAGCTTCAGCAAATTTGTTTACGATAACAACGTACACATCGAATATTCACGCAACCTGGTACGTACCTCGTTCGAAGATTTCTTCCGTAACCTGGTAACCCACTACCCTGATTATCAAAAATATACCTTCAACTGCATTGGTTCGGTAGGCTATAACTTCCGCAACGTACTGGAAGAGGTAGTTACCGAAAACGGCATGGTTGTTGGCAACATCATCCGCTCGCCTATAGATAACCTGGTTAAATACCATTTGGAATTAGCACCTTCTTCTTTATAATAGAAGAGAGTCGCAAGTCCAAAGTCGGAAAATCCGAAAGATAGAATAAAAAAAGAGGTTGAAATTTCGACCTCTTTTTTTTATTCTATTGTAAACGTCCCGACTTATCTTCTGACTTTCAGACCTCCGACTTCCGGACTTAAGACTTACACCAAATTCATCTCTCCCTGAAAAATCTTGCCGTACTTACGTTTATCAAACTTATACAGCTTGGCAGCACGGTAGGATACACCTTTCTGTTTTTCATCCAGCTCTTTCAAAAAGCCGTAACTCAGCATTTTTTTGCGGAAGTTACGTTTATCCAGCTTTTTATCTAACACAGCCTCGTAAAGCGACTGTAGTTGTGTAAGGGTAAATTTCTCAGGTAATAATTCAAACGCTATTGGCTGGTAGTGCAAACGGCGTTTTATTTTATTAAAGCCAGTTTTGAAAATCTCGCTGTGGTCAAAAGCCAGTTTAGGCAGCTCGCTTACCGGGTGCCAGAACGCTTTTTTGGCATATTGCGTTACCGGGCGTAACTCTTTTTGGCCGTTTATACGGATCAGCGCATAATAGGCAACCGTAATTACACGGCCTTGCGGGTGACGATTTACCTCGCCAAAGGTGTGGAACTGTTGCATGTGCAAATCGCGCAAGCCTGTTAGTTCGTATAATATACGCTCGGCTGCATCATCAATGCTTTCGTCCTGCTCAACAATATAGCCGGGCAGCGCCAACCAATCCTTATACGGCTCCTCGTTCCTTTCTATAAGCAAAATTTTAAGCTCTCCGGCTTCAAAGCCGAATATCACGCAGTCAATCGAGAATACGGAATCAAACTTGGGTAACATTAGTTCCAAACTATTGGTGAGATTTAGTTAATAAGTTTAAATATATACCTTAATCTCTAATCCAAAAAAAAAATAAATAAAATTTAATGGTGTAATTTACACACAGTATCTTCGTACCGTAAACTTAAGGAGTGAAAGATGCGTAAAATATCAAAAATTGGGGTTTTAACTTCAGGTGGTGATGCCCCCGGAATGAACCCTTGTATACGTGCCGTAGTTAGAACTGCACTATATAACGGACTGGAAGTTGTAGGTATAAGGCAAGGTTATAAAGGCCTTATTGACAACGACATGTACGAGATGGACAGACGCTCGGTAAGTAATATCCTTAACCTTGGCGGCACCATTTTAAAAACCGCACGCTGCCTGCCTTTTAAAACCGACGAAGGCATGGAGCAGGCTTACCAACACGCTAAAGCCCGTGGCATTGATGCCCTTGTTGTTATTGGCGGCGACGGTACTTTTACCGGTGCCCTGCGCTTTTCGCGCAAATATCCCGACATTGCTGTGATGGGCGTTCCGGGTACTATTGATAATGACCTTTGCGGCTCAACCTATACCCTTGGTTTTGATACCGCTACCAATACCGTTATCCAGGCTATCGACAAAATCCGCGATACTGCCGATGCGCACGACCGCCTTTTCTTTATTGAGGTAATGGGCCGCGATTCGGGCGCTATCGCTTTACGTGCCGGCATTTCATGCGGTGCCGAGGCTATTTTATTGCCCGAGCGTGCTACTGCCATTGATGATTTGATTGCCAACCTTAAAGAAGGCCACATGAACAAGAAATCATCGAGCATTGTAATTGTTGCCGAAGGCGATAAAAACGGCGGTGTTTATGGCGTGGCAAAAGCTGTGCAACAAGAAGTTAAGAATTACGATATAAAAGTTACTATCTTAGGCCACTTGCAACGGGGCGGTGCACCATCAAGCTTTGACCGCATTTTGGGCAGCAGGCTTGGTTTTGCAGCAGTTAACGCTTTGATTGCCGGCGAATCACAAAAAATGGTAGGTTTGCAGGCAAATCATATCCTGATGACAGACCTTGAAGCAGCACTTAACCAGCATGAGTTTAAGCTTGAGGAAGATCTTTTACAAATGATGGATATATTATCGATATAGATTATTAATGATTGCAGTTGTTTATAGCGGATCGTACTTTGCACATTGGAGGCTCACTGATAAGGGAAGAACTGTTGCTTCCTTTAAAACCAATGGCATTAACCCCTATTTTAACGACGAGAAGCACATCCTTCAACTGCTCAATAAAAACATCAATCTCATACACCACGCCGAAGAAATAAAACGTATTTTCTTTTTCGGCGCGGGCGCATCGTCAGACGAACGGAAGAAGATAGTACACAACGCTTTTTCAACATTTTTCAAATTCGGCAAAATATCCATTGAACATGATATTGCCGGGGCTGCCATTGCCTGTTGTAAAAACGAGCCGGGCATTATAAGCATTTGCGGCAGCGGCAGCAACGCCGCCTGGTATGATGGTAAACGCGTTTGGCCCAATAACTACGGCTTAGGTTATATCCTTGCCGATGAAGGATCGGGCAACTGGCTGGGCAGGCAGCTCATCAAGGAGTTCATGAACGATACCCTGCCCCCATCCATCCGCAAAAAGTTTATTCACAAGTATGATGCCGACCGTAAAAACCTGCTCGAAAAGGTTTATCGCCAAAAGCAACCTGCTTTATTTTTAAGCTCTTTTACCGATTTTTACCTCGATAACAAGAACGATCATCATCTGCAAAACGTCATAAAAAAAGGATTTAGCAAGCTAATTTCTACATATTTGTTACCTTTATATCAGCAACACCCGGGTACGTCTGTTCACTTTGCAGGCTCCGTTGCTTTTAATTTTCAGGAACACTTGTATGAAGCTGCCGCCGAAGCTGATCTGCAAATCACTAACATAATTAAAGAACCCATAAATAATTTATTAACCTACTATTCAAGTAAAAATTAAAAAATCATGAAAATAGGAATTAACGGTTTCGGCCGTATTGGCCGCCTGGCATTCAGGGCTGCAATTGAAAGACCAGACATTGAAGTTGTTGGTATTAATGACCTTGTTGAGCCAGATTACATGGCTTACATGTTAAAATACGATTCAACCCATGGTCAGTTCAAAGGTACCATTGCTGTTGAAGGCGGTCATTTGGTTGTTAACGGTAAAACCATCCGCGTTACTGCCGAAAAAGACCCTGCTAACCTTAAATGGAATGAAGTAGGTGCTGAGGTTGTAATTGAATCAACCGGTTTGTTCTTAACTCAGGAAACTGCTCAAAAACACATCGACGCCGGTGCTAAAAAAGTAGTAATGAGCGCCCCTGCAAAAGATGATACCCCTACATTTGTAATGGGTGTTAACCACAAAGCATTAAAAGCCGATCAAAACATCGTTTCAAACGCTTCATGTACTACCAACTGTTTAGCTCCTATCGCTAAAGTATTGGACGATAGCTTCGGTATCGAAGAAGGTTTGATGACTACTGTACACGCTGTTACTGCAACTCAAAAAACAGTTGACGGCCCATCTGCAAAAGATTGGAGAGGTGGTCGTGGTGCTTACCAAAACATCATTCCTTCATCAACAGGTGCTGCTAAAGCGGTTGGTTTAGTTTTACCTCAGTTAAAAGGTAAATTAACAGGCATGAGCTTCCGCGTACCGGTTGCCGACGTATCTGTAGTTGACTTAACTGTACGTTTGAAAAAAGGTGCATCTTACGAAGCCATCAAAGCAGCTATGAAAGCAGCTTCTGAAGGCGAATTAAAAGGCATCCTTGGTTACACTGAAGACGAAGTTGTATCTGAAGACTTTAAAGGTGACGCACGCACTTCAATTTTTGACGCTAAAGCCGGTATCGGTCTGAATGATAACTTTGTTAAGGTTGTATCTTGGTACGATAACGAGTGGGGTTACTCAAACAAACTGATCGACCTTGTTCAGGAAATTGGCAAATTATAATTGCTGATTTTAGATATAAAAACGCCCTTCGGATAACCGGAGGGCGTTTTTTTGTTTTTAACCTGATTTGGGGTAATTTTTCGGATAGACAGCTTTTTTATACCTGGGTTTTCTTGTCTTGTTTGTTAAAATCCGATAATCCTATGAATCGAATAAATCCAGGTTCAGACATTTTTTTATTACCGCCTAGCTTATATCTTGATTAAAAGTCACGAGTACGCCACGCTTTTCCCAACATTGTATACTCGCGCCAGTTGGGTTGGGAACGGATCAACATCCATAGCTTTTTTGTCATTAAATCAACGGTCAAAAGCTTCGCAAAAAATGACCTAATGACGATTTATCAAATGCCCTAATGACTAACTTAAAGAAGTCGCCTGTCAAAACTAAAAGGCTCTCTTTTTAAAAGTTTCACATCAAAGGCATCAGGATGTAAAGGATTAAGCAGATAATTAAATTCGGACGGAACAATTGACGACGGAACTTTCATCAATAAATGCTCCTGTTTCTTCAAAAAAACATCGCCAAGCTGACGCAAAACTACAGAACCGGATATATCCCGCCAATCGTTAGGTAAATGTTCAATATTTACTGTGGTTATTTTATCATCCGGTACCTCAACCTCCGCGAGACAATAATTACCCGGAATTATTAGCGGATCTAAGTGAACCAGCACCTCAAGCACAGCTAAGGAGCGTGATGAAGCAAGGTATAACATGGGTTTGCCTTCGCTGTTCCAGCGGCCGCCATACAAACGTGCGCCGGTGCCGCTCAGGTCGGCAGCATAATTACATTTGGTAATACGGTAAAGCACCATCAGGCAAAAATGCCATGCTCTATACGGCCAAGCTCTTTGAAAACCATATCAAAGCCTGCCGAAGTATCCAGAATGGTTACAGGGGCCTCTCCCCTGAAAACTACAGAGGGAGTTTTCACCCAGATCTTGAATTTTTCCATCGATTCAAAAACCTCTTCGCCACGGGTATAAAGCCGCGCAAGCTCAATAGCCTTTTCAGCGTATTCGGTTTTGATGATGGCGTCATCCTCGTAGCGTTGTAAAGTGCGCTCAGAGATATGTAATATATTGGCAAGCTCCTGGATATTTAATGAGATCTTTTTAGCGAAGGAAAGCAAGGCACTTTTAGCAAATCCTTTACGCGCCAAACCAATGATATCAAAATCAGAAGACGCTTTTGCTGATTTTGAACCATTTAATAAACTATAAAACGAAGGTATCGCGTCCTGAACAACATAAGCTGCCATTGGTTCATTAACCTCATTTTTAGTATCCGGTTTTGATTTATGCGACATATATACAAATATAATTACCATTTGTCGCATTTCAAATATAACCCAACAAAAAAGCGATAGGTTTTAGCCTATCGCTTTTTATCATTGGGTCATTGTTCATTAAGTCATTGACCTGTGATTTTAAGACTTACGAAGTTTTGGAAACTTCGTAAGTCTGGTAAGAGTTATTCTGCAATTATTAGAAAATAATTCTTTTTACCCTTTTGAGCTACGATGAATTTACCACCGATCAACGCATCAGCATTATAAATATCATCAGCAGTACCTATCTTAACTTTATTAATAGCAACACCACCGCCTTGTATCATCTTTTTAGCTTCACCTTTTGATGCGAAAACCGCTGTTTTTGCAGCTAACAAATCGGCAGCGTTAATGCCTTGTTGCAATTCGCTTAACGCTATTGTATAATTAGGTACGCCGGCAAACAAACCCAAAACCTCAATTTCATTCAGCTCGCTTAAAAATTCGATACCTATATTACCAAATAAAAACTCCGAAGATTTTATTGCCTTTTCGTATTCAGCTTCGCCATGCACACGAATAGTGATATCCTTAGCCAATGCTTTTTGCAATACACGTGTGTGTGGTGCGGCATCATGCTCAACCTCCATTGCTTCAATAACCTCACGATCAAGCAAAGTAAAAATACGGATGTATGATTTGGCGTCAACATCGGTAGTATTTAACCAAAACTGGTAAAACTGATATGGCGAAGTACGCTCAGCATCAAGCCAAACAGCTCCGCTTTCGGTTTTACCAAACTTGGTGCCATCGGCTTTTTTGATCAGATTAGTGGTTAGGGCAAAAGCCTCACCGCTGTCTTTCCTGCGAATAAGTTCAGTACCTGTAACAATGTTACCCCATTGATCGCTACCGCCCATTTGTAACGAACAGTTATGGTGTTTCCACAGGTAGTAAAAATCGTAACCTTGTACTAACTGGTAAGTAAACTCGGTGAATGACATACCGGTGTCGCCCTCCAAGCGTTTCTTTACCGAATCTTTGGCCATCATATAGTTAACCGTAATGTGTTTGCCCACATCGCGGATAAAATCAAGAAAAGTAAAGTTTTTGAACCAATCATAATTGTTCACCATTTCGGCACTGTTGGCGCCGGTATTAAAATCGAGGAAACGGGTAAGCTGTTTTTTTACTGCCTCCAGGTTATGCTGAAGCACATCCTCTGATAATAAATTACGCTCGGCCGATTTACCTGAAGGATCTCCCACCATGCCGGTAGCACCGCCAACCAAGGCATAAGGTTTATGACCTGCACGCTGAAAGTGGATCAGGGTCATGATCTGGGTAAGGTGACCAACGTGCAATGAATCGGCAGTTGGATCAAACCCGATATATCCCGAAGCCATACCTTTATTTAACATATCCTCGGTTCCGGGCATTTCGGTATGCAGCATGCCGCGCCAGCGTAATTCTTCAACAAAGTTCATATCAAGTTCTGTTTCAAAAAGGTGCAAATATAAATGAAATTGACACACTAATTTTCATTAATTAAATCGAATTACACGAACTACAAAGACATCCATTTCAAATTCGTGCAATTCGATTTAATTAATGTCAACTTGAAGAGTATTCGTGTTTATACAGGTTAACTACAGGTAAAATCTGTTTCAAATAATTACTTATATTTTGTATCTTGAGCAAAACCGGGTATTTTGCAAGGCAAGGCTTATGAATTTTTTATCGCATTTTTATTTCGACAGGGATACTACCAACTGCTACCACGTGCTGGGAACAGTACTGCCCGACCTGTTGAAAAATGCCGATAAAAACATCATCCTTCATCCCGAAAAATTGCACCACACTGATAACGAGGTTAATTCAATCATAGCCGGATGGAACAAACACCTTGATGTAGACCGGTATTTTCACTCATCCGTCTTTTTCACCACCCGTTCGCATGAGCTAAAAAAGTTATTGGCGCCAGCCTTGCATGGCTCGCCCGTAAAACCATTTTTTTTAGGGCATATTGCACTTGAACTAATTATTGACAACCTGCTGTTAACCACAGGTAAAATAAGCGTTACT
The DNA here is from genome assembly GCF_059690695.1 of Mucilaginibacter sp. A5337. Lineage (NCBI taxonomy): Bacteria > Pseudomonadati > Bacteroidota > Sphingobacteriia > Sphingobacteriales > Sphingobacteriaceae > Mucilaginibacter > Mucilaginibacter sp. A5337. Next base: position 967,843 of record NZ_JCAWEC010000001.1, read on the forward strand.
GAATTTTACGATCATTTAGATGGCTGCAAGGACGATAAAATAAGAAGCTTTTTAACTTTTGCCGGGCTTGAGGATACTGCCGTTTTCTTTAAATTTTACGAAGGGTTTAAAAAAAGCCAGTACCTGCATACCTATGCCGAAACCCATCAGATTGCCTATGCGCTAAAACGAATCTGCATGCGAGTTTGGAAAAATCCATTCACACCTGAGCAAGAGGTAATCATGGATGAGATCTTAAGCAGCTACCGCGAAGAAATACTGAATAATTTTATGCAGATTTTTGAAGAGATAGATGGCAAGCTCGGGTAAAAATGAGCACTCAACTAATAGCTTTAATGAGACCATCAAAGTCTTCTATTAAAAGCAATTCGTAAATAGCCTCAACTTCATTCCAGCTTTTAGCCTGATATCTTATTTCCTGATTATCTGCTACACATATCATATTTAGTGATTTATCTGTCTCCAAAATATATTCTTCTCTTCTGTTCCAACCCAAAAAGCGCCATGTTCGTCGTCCATCGCTTGTGTCTCAGCAATGGCTTTTCGTACATTTTCCATGTCTATATCATCTTCATGATCAGACCATGATCTTTGCAAATATTTAGTCATAACTCATTAATTTATAGCACAGATAACAAGATAAAGCATGTTATCAAATGGTTTATTCAGCGTAAAATCCCCCTCAACTTTAACTCCTACCCGCTTAATCTGCCAAAAAACTCATAAAAACACCTAAAATATAAGCAATTAACATTAAAAAATTTCTTTTTTCAATAAAATATATCCGTACCTTTGCAGTCCCAATTAACAAATTGGGAAAAGGAGAAAAATTATTTAATGGCAAAAAAACAAGAAGCAGAAAAAGAATTAAAAGCGAAAGAAGCTGAACTGGGTACAGTTAAAGCGTCTGGCGAAAAAGAAACAATTGAATCAGAAGCTGATTCAATATCTATTGAAGAGATCAAATCAAAGATCGCCGCTACACCAGCCGAAGATTTTGACTGGGATGCTGACGACAAAAAATTTGGTAACTACAGCGATGACGACCGTGAGAAATTTGAGAAATTGTATGATGGAACTTTCAGCTCTATCACCAAAGGCGAAATCATCACCGGTACTGTTGTTAACGTTAACAACAAAGATGTTGTACTTAACGTAGGTTTCAAATCAGACGGTTTAGTATCAGTATCAGAATTCCGTGACACACCAGATCTGAAGATCGGTGACAAAGTTGACGTTTTTGTTGAGTCGCAGGAAGATGCTAACGGTCAGTTAGTGCTTTCACGCAAACGTGCAAAAACTCAAAAATCATGGGAGCGCATTAATTCAGCCCTTGATAACGATGAAATCATCACCGGTTTTGTGAAAAGCCGTACTAAAGGTGGTTTAATTGTTGACATTATGGGCGTTGAAGCCTTCTTACCTGGCTCACAGATCGATATCAAACCTATCAGGGATTACGATGTGTATGTAGGTAAAACTATGGAATTCAAAGTTGTTAAAATCAACCACGAATTCAAGAACGTTGTGGTATCGCACAAAGTGCTTATCGAAGACGATCTGGAAAACCAAAAAACTGAAATTGTTGCCCGCCTTGAAAAAGGTCAGGTATTGGAAGGTACCGTTAAAAACATTACCGACTTTGGTGTATTCATTGACCTTGGTGGTGTTGACGGCTTACTGCACATTACAGATATTTCATGGGGCCGTATTGAGCACCCACGCGAAATTTTATCATTGGATCAAAAAATCAACGTTGTTGTGCTTGACTTTGATGACGAGAAAAAACGTATCGCTCTTGGCTTGAAACAATTAACCCCTCACCCTTGGCAAAGCCTTTCTGAAGACATTCAGGTTGGTTCAAAAGTTAAAGGTAAAATCGTTACCGTTGCTGATTACGGCGCATTCCTTGAAATCATCCCTGGTGTTGAAGGTTTGATCCACGTATCAGAAATGTCATGGTCACAAAACCTGCGCAACCCTCAGGAATTCCTGAAAGTTGGCGACGAGATCGAAGCTCAAGTATTGACTTTAGACCGCGAAGAGCGCAAAATGTCATTAGGTGTTAAACAATTAACTCCTGATCCATGGCAAAACGCTGCTGAAAGGTACGCAGTTGGTACTCAGCACGTAGCTACAGTTAAAAACATGACCAACTTTGGTGTGTTTGTTGAACTGGAAGACGGCATCGACGGCTTAATCCACATCTCTGACCTTTCTTGGTCTAAAAAAGTTAACCATCCTAACGAATTCACTAAAGTTGGTGAAAAATTAAACGTGGTTGTACTTGAACTTGATGTTGAAAACCGCAAACTGAGCTTAGGCCATAAACAGCTTGAAGAAAACCCTTGGGATACTTTTGAAACTATCTTCACTATCGACTCGATCCACGAAGGTACTGTTATCAAAGTAACTGACAAAGGTGCTATCGTTGCTTTACCTTACGGTGTTGAAGGCTTTGCGCCAACCAAACACCTGGTTAAAGAAGACGGTAAGAGCTTAAAAGCTGAAGAAGCTGCTGAATTCAAAATCATTGAATTTAACAAAGAAAACAAACGTATCGTTATTTCACACTCACGTATCTGGGAAGAAGCCCGCGCTGATGCCCGCGTACAGGAATTTGAAAACCGCAAAAAAGAAGCAAAAGCTGCTACTAACGCGGTGAAAAAAGTGAAAGATTCTGTTGAAAAATCAACTTTAGGCGATCTTAGCGTATTAGCTCAATTAAAAGAGCAAATGGAAGGTGCTGAAAACAAAGCCCGCAAGGCTGCACCTGCTGCTAACAGCTCTGAAGAAGAAGCATAATTTTAGCTTAACACTTTATACAAGCCTCCCGATAAATCGGGAGGCTTTTTTGTTGGGGCATTTTTTAGAAATTTTCACTTGCGCTCGTTTGTAACGAGCGCTTAATATGGCTTGGCGATTGCATCGCCTTTACGTTACAAACGCAAACCCAGGTTACGCACTCGTTTTAAACAAGCGCGATTTTGTTTTTATATATTTGAATATGCCCACCGGAGAAACCAACCTCAATACCCTGCTCAAAAACATGACACCCATGCTCAATGAAGATGATTATGTTTATTGCACAACAACATCTTTGAATAGCATCAATACCGATGACATCATTGCCTTTGTCAAAGAACAGGAAGCCATAACCCTCATCCTCAAAAAAGAAACCGCAGATAAGCTAAATCTCGCATACAGCTATGTTGCCGCCTGGATCACTTTAACCATCCATTCATCACTGGAAGCAACCGGGCTTACCGCAGCATTTGCAACCGCATTGGCTAAAGAAAACATCAGCTGTAATGTGGTGGCAGCCTACTATCATGACCACATTTTTGTAGCTAAAAAAGATGCGGAAAAGGCGATGGCGGCTTTGAAGAAGCTATCTGAATAATCCTCATTCCCGACTCCCACCTGTCACGCAAACTTTACAGGGCCGCCATAAAAACGACTCTGTAAGTAGGGGATTGCTTCGTTCCTCGCAATGACGCCGTGAAGAGCGCCTGTTAAAAAAGAGTTGCGACTAAACTCCACTTTCAAAACTCATCCTCCAAAACTCAAAACAAATTATTACTTTTGCCCAAATCCACCCATACGATGCAAAATCTAACACTGCTCGACGGACAAAAGTTTCAAATCACCATACAACGTTTATGTCGCCAGTTAATTGAAAATCATAACGACTTTTCAAATACGGTATTAATTGGTATTCAGCCACGCGGCATTTATTTAGCCAAACGCGTAGCCGAAGAATTAAGAAAAATCCTTCCGGGTAAAACCATACTACAGGGCGACCTCGATATTACCTTTTACCGCGACGATTTTCGTCGCCGCGAATCACAACTGGTACCTAATCAAACCAAAATAGATTTTATTATCGAAGGTAAAAAAGTGATCATGATGGATGACGTGCTGTGGACAGGACGTACCATCCGTGCTGCCATGGATGCCATGCAGGCATTCGGCAGGCCCGAAAAGATAGAGCTGCTGGCTTTGGTTGACCGTCGATACTCACGCCATATCCCGGTATCTGCCGATTATGTGGGCATCGAAGTTGATTCTATCGCATCACAAAAAGTAGTAGTGAGTTGGGAAGATACGGATGGAGAGGATAAGATAGTGCTGGTTTCAGAATGATTTCGGAATTTGGATGTTCGATTTCGGATTTATTTTAATGTCGGAATTCGGATGTTCGATTTCGGATTTACTTAATTAAGAATGTTTGATTTGATAATTTATAATGGATAAGAACGAGCTAAAGCAAAGAACAAAAAAATTTTCAATAGACGTTATTAAGTTTGTTGAAACAGCGCCTCGTTTGCGTTCACTTGATATTTTAACACATCAGTTATTACGAAGTTCGACATCCGTTGGAGCAAATTACAGATCAGCATGCCGTGGAAAATCGACGGCTGACTTTATAAATAAGATTGTGATTGTTGAAGAAGAAGCCGATGAATCAGTTTACTGGTTAGAATTAATGGAAGAATCTGGACTGATAAGCTCAATAACCTTACCTCTGCTTAAAAAAGAAGCGAATGAACTTACTGCTATATTCACAGCAATAGGCAAAACAGCAAAAGAAAAACAACGATTAAGCAAATCAGAAATAAAAAAATAAAAATTCGGCATTCGAAAATCAAAAAATAAAAAATCCGAAATCGAAAATCCGAATTCCGAAATCAAAATAACATGGCAGGACTGAGCACACGACACTTATTGGGTATAAAAGATTTGAACCGGGCAGATATTGAGCTGATATTTGAAACTGCCGACACTTTTAAATCTGTTTTAAACCGACCGATCAAGAAAGTGCCATCGCTGAGGGATGTTACCATTGCCAATATTTTCTTTGAAAATTCAACCCGTACCCGTTTATCATTTGAGCTGGCCGAAAAAAGACTTTCGGCCGATGTGATCAACTTTGCGGCATCATCATCATCGGTAAGCAAGGGCGAAACGCTGATTGATACGGTAAACAACATCCTGGCTATGAAGGTTGATATGGTGGTAATGCGACACCCCTATGCCGGCGCGGGCATCTTCCTGTCGAAACACGTAAAGGCACAGATCGTGAACGCGGGTGACGGCGCGCATGAACACCCTACCCAGGCTTTGCTTGACGCCTTTTCTATCCGCGAAAAATATGGTGACGTGGCAGGCAAAAAAGTGGTGATTGTGGGCGATATCCTGCACTCGCGCGTGGCGCTTTCCAATATCCTTTGTCTTAAACAATTGGGTGCCGAAGTAATGGTTTGCGGACCAACTACGTTGATCCCTAAATATATCGGTTCATTGGGTGTAAAGGTTGAACATAACCTTATTAAAGCACTTAATTGGTGCGATGTAGCCAATATGCTCCGCATTCAGCTGGAACGTCAGGACATCAAGTATTTCCCTTCACTTAGGGAATACACTATGCTTTTCGGTCTTAACAAAACCATTCTCGATTCATTAGATAAAGAAATCACCGTTATGCACCCCGGCCCTATCAACCGCGGCGTGGAAATCACCAGCGATGTGGCCGACAGCAAGCAATCTATCATTCTCGACCAGGTAGAAAACGGTGTAGCCGTACGTATGGCAGTGCTTTACCTGCTGGCCGGTCAAACACCAACCATATAACAGCATGTTTCAGGTATGAAATTTGATTTTAAAACATATCTGAAACATACTTATAAAACTCAGTTGGTTTATCTTGCTGTTATCGTCGCCTTGTATATTTACGACAATGACAACCTTATTTTCCTTTTATTTTTCCCATTCTCGTTTATACAGGGCTATTATCGCTATCAGTACAAACTAACCCAGGCCGAAAAACTTAAGGCCAAAGGTCTCACCGAAGAAGATATGGAGAATATCAGCTTTGTAAAAAAATGGGAACACGCCCGCAAGCGTGGTATTTGGAACTATTGCATTATCGATGGTGGATTTATTGCCGGTTTAGCTTTATCTATTATAAGCAGTATGATCTGGTTTACGTTGAGCGGAAAAACCGACTTCCACGCCCTTCTTGCCGAACCAATAGATATGTTTGCTTTTATTGGTTACAATTATATAATTGGAGCAGGTATTGCCGTTATGATATTTCGCATGAAATGGAAATACAACGAAAAACGCTTTATACGCTTAACCGATCCTTTGGCCAATAACTACTTTGCCAAAGATTACCAGGATATTTAAAGTCAATAGCCTTTAGTCGTAAGTCTAATTCCTTTTACTTCTGACTAAAGACTAAATGACATTTCAATATAACACGAAATTACTTTTCATGAAATTAAGGTTCTGTTTTATCTTACTTTTATTTACCCCGGGCATCACCTTCGCCCAAAGCCATCAGCAATATAAAACCGACTCGGTATTTGTGCTGGTGAAAAAATTCTTCAACACCAAGCAAGCCGACTCTATTTACGCCTTAACCGGCCCAAACTTCAGGCATGCGGTAAGTGCAGGGCAGTTCCGAAGCCTTAGCGAGCAACAATTATTTCCTTTAAATGAGATCAAGGGCTCAACCGTTATCAGTTTTGTTAATAACAAAGTGAGCACGTATAAGCTGGTATTTCAGTCTGTAACGCTGCAACTGCTCATGAGCCTCGACGCAGGTAATAAGATAGAACTCTTCCTGTTTCAGCCCTTTAAAGATGTTACTGCGGATAAAACCACACAGGTACCCACATCCAACAAACTGCTCAATACGATGGATAAACAGGTGGATGAAATTGCCCGTCCGTACATTCAAAAAGCAAACACCGTGGGTCTAAGTATAGGTGTATTCAAAGACGGGCAGACCAGTATATATAACTATGGCGAAACGGCACGCGGCAATAATCAACTGCCAACAGCGAATACACTTTTCGAGATCGGTTCCATCACCAAAACATTTACAGCCACTCTATTGGCCTATTACGCCAATGAGGGTAAAGTAAAACTAACCGACCCAATCACCAAATACCTGCCCGATTCGGTAAAAACCAATGCAGCATTAAACGCCGTAACCCTCCAAACCTTAAGCAATCATACATCCGGGTTGGCCCGGATCCCTGAAAACCTTCAGTTCGATTCGGCCAGTGCGGCTAATCCTTATAAAAGTTATAATAAGCGATTGTTATACAGCTATTTGAAAACCTGCAAACTCAATAGCAAGCCGGGCGAGCAATATGCATATTCCAATTTAGGAGTAGGTTTATTAGGGACAATATTATCGCAGGTAAGCGGTAAAACATTTGATCAGATGGTGCAGGAAGTGATTTGCAGTCCGTTAGGGATGAAAAATACGGTACAACATTTAAGCGCTTTACAACTCTCTCACTTTACTAAAGTATACAGCCAGTACGGTGATGCAACAGTAGCCTGGGATTTTAACGTTCTTGCTGCCTGCGGAGCCCTGCATTCAACGGTAAATGATCTGCTGATATATGCAAAGGCCAACATGATCAGTGGCGCTGATAAGCTATCAAAGGCCTTTGAACTTACCCATCAAATAACTTACAGGAAGGATGCCAAAATAGCTCTTGGCTGGCATATTATTTTAGTTGATGGCGTTGAATACATTTTCCATAACGGAGGCACATACGGCAGCAGCAGTTTTTTAGCTTTTAATGCCGATAAAAAGCTGGCAGTGGTTGTGTTATCAAATGCAGCTGAAAGTACAGACGCTGTGGGGACGGGGATTATTAAGAAGTTGCAGTCCGAAGTAAAATAACATGAATATTTCTGATTTTTATACTATCGATACCAAATTTTCATCGAAGACATTTCACACCGAACCTGTTGATGCCGTTACAGTGATGACCCGGTACGATGACCTAATAAAAGGAGACTTTGAAGAAATTAAATTTCCTTTAAAGTTTCAACAACAATGGGGCAATAAACTTTTAGATATTTTAAATACAGGCACGCCAAGTTTATATCTGATTTCTAATAAGCTTAAAACTTTGCTTCAGGAAAAGCAAGTTACCGGCTGGACAAGCTTTGAAATTGAATTACTTGACAAAAAAGGATTGGAGGTTAAGGGATATTATGGATTTTCTGTTACAGGAAGATGCGGGCCGGTGGATGAAAACAAGAGTGAGATTATAGCAAAGCATTTTGATAGCGGGTTCATAAACCATTACCGCAAAGGGCTATATATAGGCCTCGACCAATGGAATGGAAGTGATTTTTTCTACCCGGATGGAACATCCCACCTAATCACTACAAAAAGGGTAGTCGACATTTTAATTGATTATAAAATATCAAATGTTCAATTTGAAAATCTTACAGAAATTGAAATGATGATTCTGTAAACAAAAAGAGCCCAAAAACTTTTCAGTTTTTTGGCTCTTTTCCTCCCTCCGCACTATTCAGGTAGTTGATTTTGAAGAAGAAATTTTCAAATCTTCAAATCAACAAATTTTCAAATTAATTAATACTTCAAAGTCGATCCGTTCCTGATCTCATCTGATGCTGCTTTTACCAGCTTGTCATCGGCTTTCAAATCGCCACCGAAGATCTCGATGCTATCGCCGTTAGTCAGGCCTTTTTTAACATCAACCCAAACAGCTTTATGATCGACAACCTTAATTACAAAAACTTTTTCGGTTGAAGTTGCTACAGCTGATTTTGGCACTACATATGTACTGTCGCCTGCCGGTAGTGGTACGCTAACTTCGGCAAACATATGCGGGATCAGTTTTTTGCTTTTATTGTAAACGTCCATTTCCAGGCGTTCGGCACGTAACTTTTCGTCAAGCGCGCCTGCTATACGTTTTACCTGCGCGGTAAACTTTTCGCTTGGCAATGCCCTTACCGTAAAATTAACTTCGCTTTTGTTGCTTAGCGCGCCGGTATAAATTTCCGGTACAGAAACAACTAAACGCATCCTGTTTTGATCCTGTACTGTAAACAACGGATCAGTGGTTTTACCTCCCGGGCCAACATAGGCACCCAGGTTAACATTACGACTGGTGATCACGCCATCAAACGGGGCACGGATCTCCAGGTAAGCCAAATTAGCCGATACTTCCTTCAAGCCGGATTTAGCAGCATCAACGTTAGCCAAATCGGCATTCTTTTTAGCTTCAGCCTGCTCCAAATCGTTTTGTGAAACAGTACCGGGAGTTTTGCTGGTGCTTACCAACCTGTCGTAAGTAGCTTTACTGGCAAAATAAACAGCCTCATATTGCTTGATGCGTGACTGAGCCGCTGCCAATTGCGAGTTAATTTCCGGTGCTTCAAGCACAGCTAAAAGCTGGCCCTGATGTACCTCCGAGCCAATATCAACCAAAAGCTTTTTAACATAGCTGTTGGTTTTGGCATACAGGTCAACTTGTTGGTAAGGGATCAGCTCACCCGGAATGGTGATAACACTGCTTAACCTGCCCTTAGTTACCGGCACTAATTGTACAGTTGGGGTTTCAACAGCTGCCTGCTGTTGTTCCTCTTCCTGCTCCTCCTTTTTTTCGTTATCATCTGAGTGGCAGGCGCTCAGGGAGCTTACTGCCATAGCTAAAACAGCAAGCAGTAATATTGATTTATTTTTTAGCTTATTCATGATGGTGCAAAGGGACATAAAATTTACTTTCTTTATCTTCAGGGTCTAATGAAACAGATTGTGTGCTGGCATTGCCTTGTACCCAGGCAAAAACCAATGGCAATATCAGCAATGCTGCAAAGGTAGACGCGATAAGACCACCGATAACAGCGCGGCCCAATGGTGATGTTTGATCACCACCTTCGCCTAAGCCCGATGCCATAGGGATCATACCTACAACCATCGCCAAACTGGTCATCAATATCGGGCGTAAACGTAAGGCTACTGCTTCACGTGCTGCTTTCAAGGCGTCGCCATTGTGTTTGCGGAGCTCCTCAGCGTTGGTGATCAACAGTACAGCGTTTGATATAGATACACCCACCGACATGATCATACCCATATATGATTGCAGGTTAAGCGTAGCCCCTGTTATTTTAACCAGTAACAACGAACCAAACAATACCGCAGGTACCGTTGACAGTACCACAAATGATATTTTAAACGACTGGAAGTTAGCTGCCAGCATCAGGAATATCACCAATACCGCCACAACCAAACCGCCCTGTAAGCTATCAAGCGTAGCTATTAAAGTTTGGCTAAGGCCATGCAATTCAACTGTTAAACCGCGTGGAGGGGCGCCCAATTCATCAAGAGCTTTCTGTACATCGCGGGTAGCTGTGCCCAGGTCTTTTTTGTTGATGTTAGCTGTTACCGAAAGCGTCGGCACGGCACCTACGTTATCGTCTTCACCAAAAGTGGTTCCTGTTTTAACATCGGCAACGTCTCCAAGTACAGGGCGGGCCTGGTTGGCCAGTACCGGGATCTCTTTCACATCGTTCAGGCTGGCCATCTGATATTCCGGAACCTGTACCTGCACAAGATAACTTAGGTTCGATTTCTCATCAATCCAGTTATTCTTTTCAGTAAACCTTGATGATGATGTTGACGCTATCAGTGAACGTGATATATCATTCAAACCTACACCTAATTGCGCCGCACGCTGCCTGTCGATATTGATATCGATAGTAGGATAGTTAAACGACTGTCCTATCTGCACATCGCGCAGGTATTTGATGCTTTTTAGTTTTTCAATGATCTTAAACGCGTACTCAACGTTTTGCTTTTTGTTTTTACCGGTAAGTGCAACCTCAATAGGTGTTGGCGAACCCTGGCTCAGAATCTTGTCCGTTAATTCAATCGGCTCAAACGATAATTTAATTTCCGGCAATTGCTTAGCCATCTGATACCTGAATTTTTCTTTCAGATCATCGAGATTAACCTTATAATCCTCTTTCAAACTCACCTGCATAACAGACTCCTGCGGACCCGCCATGAACAGGTATATAGGGTTGGTTGAGAATGATGACGGGTGCGAACCAACAAATGTCGATGTGATTTCAATATTCTTCTTGCCTACTATATCGCCTAAAATACGTTGTGCTTTAACAGCAACAAGTTCGGTACGCTCTAAACGTGTACCGTCCGGGGCACGCAGCCTCACCTGGAAGGTTCCCGAGTTTACTTTAGGTAACACGTCGCGACCAATGGTATTGAGCAGTAGTACTGCCAGGGCAATTGCAGCTACTGCATAAACAGATACAATCAGCGCACGTTTAGGCAGCATGCGGTCCATCAGGCGCATAAAGCTATCCCTGAATTTATCAAACCGGGTAGCTTCGTGGCCTTTATGCTCAAGTACCGCCTTCATGGCTTTCTCTTTCTGCTCCCATGGCTCACCTTCATCTTCTAAAGCGAAACCATCTTTGTGGCTGTGGTCTTCGTGTTTGTTGATCATGATCCAGTTGGCCATGATAGGTACAAAGGTTTGCGCCAGGAAGTAAGATACGATCATGGAGAAACCGATAGCCAATGCCAGCGGCAGGAACAACGCTCCCGGGATACCGTTCATGGTAAAGGCCGGTGCAAACACCGCCAGGATACAGAACAGGATCAGCAATTTAGGGAAGGCGATCTCCTTACAGGCATCCCATATAGCTAACGCCTTAGGTTTACCCATATCAAAGTGCTGGTGAATATTCTCGATGGTCACCGTCGACTCATCCACCAAAATACCGATAGCCAGCGACAGACCGCTCAGCGTCATGATATTGATGGTTTGATGCGCCAGCGACAGGAAGAAAATTGCCGAAATAACGCAGGTAGGGATAGTAAGGATCACGATAAGCGCGCCGCGTTTATCACCCAAAAACAACAATACCATCAAACCTGTCAGTACCGCACCAATCGCCCCCTCTTCGGCCAAACTTTTCACCGCGTTGATTACGTAAACCGACTGGTCAAACACAAACGACAGTTTCACATCCTCCGGTAACAAAGCCTGGAAGCGGGGAAGCGCTTTTTTAAGGTTTTGTACCACATCCCATGTTGAAGCGGTAGCCGATTTGGTGATAGGCAGATAAACCGAGCGTTTGCCGTTGATAAGCGCGTAACCGTTGGTGATATCGGCTCCATCTTCAATAGTGGCCACATCTTTCATAAACACGGTTTGAATACCGTTTTTATATAGCGGAATATCGCCAAAATCCTGAACCTTCTTAATGGTAGTATTAGCCGGCGACAGGTAGTTATAATCACCTATACGCACGTTACCTGCAGGCGTGTTCTGGTTATTCTCACGCAGGGCAGCCACAACCTGGTCGGGGGTTAAGTTGTGCGAGCGTAACAGGTTAGGGTCGGCTTTGATCAGGATGGTACGTTGGTTACCGCCAAAAGGCGCCGGAGCAACAAGACCCGGAATTGAGGTAAATGATGAACGTACATAAACCAAAGCATAATCGAGCAACTCGTTATTGCTTCGGGTAGCGCTGCTCAACACCAGCTGACCAACCGGCAGCGTTGAGGCATCAAAGCGCAAAATAAAGGGCGGCTGCGACCCCTGAGGGAAGCTGGCCTGCGCCCGGTTGGTATAACTCGTGACCTCCGCCGCGGCCTGGGCCATATTAGTGCCCTCGTAAAAAGTAACTTTAATTAACGTTAAACCCTGTATATTTTTCGTTTCGATACTTTTTACGCCCGACACGAAAAGCAACAGGTTAACATATTGCTTACCAAAGTAAGCCTCCATTTGGTTTGGGGTGAAACCGCCGTATGGGTGCGATACATATATAACCGGCAGGTTAAGATCGGGAAATATATCGATCTTGATAGTCCGCACCGCATTTATACCGAAGAAGAACAGCCCGGCTACTATAACCAATATGGTAATTGGTTTTTGCAGCGCCCCTTTTATCATTCCCATTGTATATGTGTGTAACTGTTAAAAATTATTGATGAATAACCCAAAATCGCCGGTGGCAGCCGATTTGAACAGCAATGCCTGCCATACGTTGTTAAGGGCTATATATTTGTCAACCTCGGCCCGGTTAAGGGTATAAAGCGCCTGTGTAAAATCAACTATGTTTGATAGTCCGTTTTTATACAGTGTATATTTTTGAATGTAAGCGTTATTTGCGGCCGAAACTTCAACCGGTACTTCGTTTACATTTTTAAGGGCATTGCCTATGCGTGTTTCTGCAAGTGTACGCTGTGCTTCCAGTTGCTTATCAACCAGTTCGTAGTCGTTTTTCAATTGCTCTGATGTGAACTTTTGTGATTGAACCTGGTAGTGGGTCCTGAAAACGCTGGTAAAGTTCCAAACCATGCCAATACCAAACAGATAGTTATAACGGGTAGGGTCAACACCTGCGCCGTAACTGCTGGTATAACTTGATTGATCAACACCATAGTCTGACTTAAAGCCTGAGCCCCTGCCCTGGTAAACACCAAACAAGCTAAAGGTAGGCAAGGCAAAGGTGCGAAGGTATTTAGCCTGCTGATCGCTCACATTCACCCTGTTTTGATAAAACTTTAAAGTTGGGTGATCGGTTGCAGCAACAGCACTTAAAGCTTCCAGGTTGGTTGGCTGTTTGGTAATGAAAGCGCTATCCAGCTGAAACTCCTGTGCCGGAATACCTAAGTAAATAGAAAGCTGATTGCTTTGGTCCTGCACAGTTTGCTGTGAGTTGGTTAAAGCAATCTTGGCGTTAGATACTTCGGCATTAGCCAGTGATGAATCCACTCCTGGATTTAAACCGTTCTTTACGCGGGCAACCACTACTTTTTGTAAGTCCATAGCGCGGTTAAGGTTATCCTGCTGCGCCTTGGCAAGCTGCTGTGCTGCCAATAGATTTAGATACGTAGCTGCAACGCGTACCTGGTGCTGAAATTGCTCCTGTGCAAGATCAGTTTCGTCGCGCGATACGATGGTTTTCTGTACGCCGATCCTTTGCTTTGATCTGCCGAAGGCGAAAAAGTCCCAGCTAACGTTGGTTAAATACAGAGCGCCAAAAGCGGCGTTCCAGTTCTGTTTGGCCAAAGCTGGCCCCGATGAGGATACCGACAGGCCACGATAACCATACGATGGTCCGTTTTGGCCGTTCACTGTTCCGTAGTCCTGCTGCGCGGAAAAATTTACGTCCGGCAGATACTCCGTTTTTGTTTCTTTGAGGTATGCCTTAGAGGCGTTAAGCTGGTTTGCCTTCGACTTGATGGAAGCATAGTTAGCAAGGGCCATTTGTTCAGCATCCTTAATGGAAAGGACTTTTTGCTGAGCTTGTACGTGTAAGACATATGAAACACTCAAAAAAAACAGGAGTAATTTTTTTGAATTTGTGTTTAACATGAGGTGTATTTTATACACAGCAAATGTATACCTATATGATTCATGAAAAAAATGAATTAATTTTGTGTAAATCATTAGCAAAACTAATAATGAATATTGCATTACATCATTTCAGGTTAGTTGATACCATTTCAAAAGAGGGTTCGCTGACCAAAGCAGCAAGCGCTTTACACCTAACTCAATCGGCCCTGAGCCACCAGTTAAAAGAGCTGGAGAAGGAGCTGGATATTGAGGTGTTCCATCGCCAGGGAAAGAAGCTTCAGCTTACCGAAGTGGGCTATCGTTTCCTACGAAGTTCGGAAAAAATATTGGCCGAAATACGCACGCTTGAAGAAGATATTAACAACTATAAAAATGGCAAAACCGGCAAGCTAAATATCAGTATGCAATGCTATACCGCATACCACTGGCTGCCCGGCGTAATTAAGGATTTCAAGAGCCAATGGCCTGATATTAATATAAATATAGTTTCGGATGCCAGTCGCCGACCGCTCGAATATCTCATGCGCGGCGACCTTGACCTGGGCATTGTGCGCACCCAAATGGTGAACACCCAGATAGTGTATGAACCCATTTTTGAAGACCGCCTGATAGCCATTTTACCGGCCGATCATCCGCTGGCAAAAAAGGCTGTTATTGACATCTGCGACTTCCAGGACCAGGAGCTAATCCTGGCCCTTTATGACCCCTCATACCAGGAGACTCCGGTCATCGAAACGCTCATCCAGGAGCAGCATGTAAAGCCCAAAACTTTGAACCGGATCCACTACACTGATGCCACTATTGAGATGGTAAATGCAGGCCTCGGAATTAGCGTTATGGCCGACTGGATAGTGAAGCCATACCTCCCCGGTAAACACATTGTTACAAAACCATTACATCACAGCATAGCAAAACGCACCTGGTACGCCGCTACATGTAAGGATACGCCGGTAATTCAAAACTTTTTGGCCTGTTTAAAAAACCATTTCTGCAAAACCGAGCTATTATGTAATGATGTTGAAGAGGTTGCTGCTTACCCCGAACTACGTGCGATATAGTCTACTGCTATTTTTGATATTTATACTTAACGGCCTTCATGCACAGGTTGCATTAAGGCCGTTTCCGCAACATTGCAAGTATACCGCCGGTACTATTAAGCCTAACCACCTCAGTCAGCAGCAATTGGACAGGCAGGTAACCAGTTTTTACGATCAATGGAAACGCAGGTACATTAAACCCGGCTGCGATAAAGACCAGTTTTATGTTTGGTTTGAAAAGCCCGGTAAAGAGTGCGTATCCGAAGGGCAAGGTTATGGCATGATCATTACCGCGCTAATGGCCGGTTATGATCAACAGGCAAAAACCATTTATGATGGCTTGTATAATTATTACAAAGCCCATCCAGCCAAAGCATCTCCTTATTTAATGGCCTGGGCCCAGCTAAAAAACTGCAAAAACCACGACCGGGATGCTGCCACCGACGGCGATATGGATATAGCATACTCCCTTCTGTTAGCTGATAAGCAATGGGGAAGCAAAGGCCATATCAACTATCTGCAGGAAGCTAAAAACACAATGACTGCAATTATGCGCTATGAGATCAACTCTAAAACATATTCTGTTTTACTGAGCGATGGCAGCGATGGAGATAGCGAAGATTATTATGATATGCGCGCATCTGATTTTATGCCTTCCAACTTCAAAGCATTTGAAACCGCATCAAAAACCGGCAAATGGCAAAAAGCCATCGACAACAATTACCGGTTATTTAGTTATCTACAGAAAACTTACAGTCCGGATGTTGGTTTGGTACCCGACTTCATAAGGGGGATAGATAGGAAAGCCCGGCCTGCCCAACCTAAATACATGGAATCGGTGTACGATGGTTACTATAACTACAATGCGTGCCGTGTTCCCTGGCGGATAGCAACCGATTATTTGTTATATGGCGACAAACGCGCAAAAGCTTTTGTAACCCCGATAAACCAATGGATCAGGCAAACTACCAATGGCAACCCTGATAATATTTCGGCCGGGTATACGCTTGAAGGTAATGATATTAAAGGACGATACTTTGAAGCGCTGAGCTTTATAGCGCCATTCGCTGTATCAGCAACGGTTGATCAGAGTAATCAGCAATGGCTTAACAAAGTTTGGGATTACCTTGTGGCGTTTAAATTGAAGGACTACGATTATTACGACAATACCATCAAAATGCTGGATATGATTATTGTGAGTGGCAATTATTGGAAGATTGAATAAATTGATACAGACGAATAAATTAGTTAAATTTGATTATGCTTACAGTTCAAGTAAAATTATCCGTAGAAGACATTATCAATTCATTACCCGATTTGAATGCTAATGAAGTTGATAAACTTCAGAAAGCTATTGCTGTATTGAAAAACGAAGAAGCATTACAACAGGCGATTAACAAGGGCTTAGAAGATATAAAACATGGCAGGGTAACTCCGCACGACGTGGTAATGCAGGAAATTAAAGCGAGATATAATTACAAGGCGTGAATTTCATGGTTTTGTGGTCAGACAAGGCCAAATCAACTTATCTCGAAGTAATTGAATATCTGGAATATAAATGGACAGAAAAAGAAATTAATGCGTTCATTTCCAGAACTGACGGCGTAATCATTAAAATAAGCAATAATCCTTTTCTATTTCAACAGCATAAAGATGATACCTTAATCAGGCAGGCTGTACTACATGAAAATATTTCACTCATATACCAAATTTCAGAAGATCAAAAATTAATTAACCTGATTACATTTTGGGATAACAGACAGAACCCAACTAAACTAAAAGTAAAATAACGCTGTCTTACTCATACCCCAATAACATTTCAGCAGCCCTCAACCCACTGGTAAGTGCTGCTTCAACAGTTCCCATAGCTGTACCTTCATACAGGTATTCGCCGGCGAAAAACAGGGTATCACCGATTGGATGACTTAAGATCTTCCTTGCCCCGGCTGTTTCAACGGTATCATAACTATAAGACCCGCGCGCGAATGGGTCCACTGTCCAGTTGATTACATTCCAGGTGAGGAGTTTTTCTTTCAGCCTCGCAATAGCTATCTTAAAAATATTGGAGATGGAGCCAAGCGCTTCTATCAAAACATCCTCGTCGCTGGTATTTAAACGTGCAGCTGCTGGCGGACCACCTAACCAACCGGTGAGCAGTGGGCGATGTACAGGCATCTGAGTCCACCAAACCGGGATGGCTTCGTTTGAAAACAGGAAACCCATATCTTCCAGATCGGCACCGGTCATTTTCCGGGTTTCATCGCTGTACCAAAATGCCTCATCAAACTCAAGCAAAACTTTGATTACAGCACCAAAACCAAGTGCTTTAAGAGCATTCACATAATAATCAACCGGAGGATCAAAACTCAATGTACCTTTCAATCCGGCTTCAGCCTGTAAAATTCCAAGTGGTACGGCCACAAGCAATTGCCGGGCCTGGTAAGTTATCCCGATATCAGTGCTTACCGTAACATGGTGTTTTCCCCAATCAATATCTTTTGCAACAGCATTAAGGTAGATATGCCCGCCTGCCTGCTTAAACTCATTTGCCAGGTAACTGATCAGCACACAATAACCACCTTCTACACGGTACTGTGCATCCTCATGCTCATTTTGCCACTCTTTACGGATAGAAAACGCGCTCGCTTTTTTAGGATCGGCGTTGTCATAGCCAGATACATAACCCCGTACAGATTCACGGAGACCTGCATATTTTTCGCCTGAAAACTCCTGCTGCATGAATTCATCAATGCTCATATCATGTTTCAGCTGCATAATACTTTCCAGGAATTCATCCCAATGTTCAATTACATGCCCCTCGGCCAAAAACTTTCCGTCATCATATTTCCACATAGAGGCCGAGGCCGGGGTATATTTAATGCCGGCTTCATTAAGCAAACTTTGGGTAACCGGTAAATCGCCATGAATAAATTCGGCGCCCAACTCTGCTGGCTCTAAAGAGGTACCATGTTCCAACGTATGGATCCGGCCGCCGAGCCGGTTACGTCCTTCAAGCAACACAACATTCTTTCCCGCTTTAGCAAGCGTACGGGCCGCCATCAAGCCTGCCGCTCCCCCTCCTATGATAATTACATCCGTATTTTCCATATGCAAAATGTGTAGGGCAAGATAAGCAGATTTTTAAAGCAGAACCTGTATAGCAAGTCATTCTTAAACAAAATTTAACTTTAAAAATGGTTAGGCACAAGTCACCTCATTCACAATCAACCACACAAGACTTGCGCCAAGTACAGGATGATTTTGGGCATTAGATAAAATAACGAAGGCCAGACAAAATACCCGGCCTTCATTGTTACATATTATTAAAAGTTTTACTGTAAAGCTATTACCTGCTTATCCAAATTCCAGCCTTCAAGCAGCACCGTTGGTTTTACCATGCCCAGTTTAGCTACCGGGGCGCTAACCGATACCGTGATACTTTCATGTGGCGCCAGGCTAAAATAATTGCCTGTCCAGTAGCTTGGCATTACCTCTTCACCGTTTTTCATCAATTGCGGGCGGACAAAGAATGCCAATTGATTGGAGTTATTGGTAAACTGCATAGTCCATTTGCTTTCGCTTACTCCTTTTTCAGCTTTGATCACCTTGCCCTGCACCTGTGCATGTTTCATATCGTTCAAGGAAGTAAAGTCATCAGTGGCCGATAACCAGTAAACATTATGCGATACCGTTTTGCCTGCCACATTAGTCAGGTTCAACACCACGAAACTTACAGCTTTGGTAGCGGCAAGTGCATCTTTGAGCTGGATCACTTCCTTAACACCAGTTTGCGCTAATCCTATATTGCCAACTTTTTCCGATTTGATCAGCTTGCTGTTAATATCGTAAATATCGGCCGTTGCAGTTAAGTTGCCGGTTGCGTGATGTGTACGATTGATGATCGCTATTGACGAATTATCATAATTATATTGAATGTGAATTGGTTCACAGGCATTTTGCATGGTGTAGTAGCCTGCGTTAGGTTCCAGGTACCAATCGTAGATCTGCCATATTACACTTGGCAACGCCGCATTCAACTTCCAGAGCATTACGCCACCGGTTTCGTTCAGTTTGTGACCATCGGCTTCAAAAATGCCCTGGTACCCTACAGCGTTCATAAGCTGCATCTTGTCGGAGAAATTAACGATGCTGCTTGGCTTGCCATACCTTTTTGCCATTTCCTCATAGTATTTATCATACTTGCCTGCCCCTGTAGCTGCGTCATGGTAGCCCCATGAATTGTTGAGCGGGAACGGCAAATTGGTATCCCAAACCAAATTAGGAATGATTTTTGGCAGGGTTGTATAAGGCGGCTGAGAGGGTAAACCTGTTTCGTCTTTAAATACCCAATCTTTAGCCGCATCCGCCAGTTTATAATATTCTTTAGGATCTTTCCAATCATATGGGCCGCCGCTATAAACACCTGACGACATATCATCAGGCCATGAACCCTTCCAACCGGCAGGCAGTTTGGCAAAACCCGATGAGCTTGGAATGAACGGACGCGTGCCATCTAAAGTGATGATATCATTGCGCATTACGTCATATAACTCTTTACGGGCATGCCCCTCGTTACCACCTGTCCACACCAGTAAGCTTGGGTGATTGCGGATGCGATAGATGGTACTTTCTACGTTTTTAATAAACACGTTACCTTCTAACGGCCAGTCCGGCGAACCTTTAAATTCGCCCTGGGTATCGCCGGTGATCCAAAAGTCTGACCATACCATCTGCCCGTACTTATCCGCAGCATTCCAGAAAGCATCCGGCTCGGTAACGCCGCCACCCCAAATACGCACCAGGTTTACGTTAGCGTTGCGGCACAGGTGCATCTCATAATCATAACGGGCCGAATCGCGGTTTACCATCATATCCGGTACCCAGGCACCGCCTACCAAATGCACTTCTTTACCATTTACATAAAACTTACGGCGCACAAAACCATTGGCTGTAGTTTCGGCTTTTGAAGCCACCTTACGGATTCCAAATACAAAAGTGGTATCATCGCTTACGGTCGCTCCTTCAGCATATTGAAGGCGAATACGGTACAGATTTGCTTTACCATAACCATTAGGCCACCATAATTTAGGCTGACGGATCATCAGCTGGTTAATCTTATCGGCATTTAACTCAACACCTTTTTCCGACCCCCCGGGTACAACCACAGGCTGACTAAACTGTACAGGCGCACCAACAAAGTTTTCGGGCTTGATGCTAACAGTTAGCTTACCGCCATGCGTTGCCGCGGTATTGTTGGTTAGCGTTAAGTTTAATGAAAGTTTAGCTATACCTGTGTCGGGCAGGTTTGGCAAATCTGTAACCAGTTTTGGTCTGCCGATAGTTACCGCACCACTTGTGCGCAGAAAAACAGGCTGCCAGATACCCATATTACGGTCGCGCACCGGCGGGATCCAGTCCCAGCCCGATGAACAAAGCATGGTAACGTTTTTCCCGATATCTCCTGTAGGGCCGCCATTTTCGTAAAACGGACCGAGGGCCTTCAACTGTTCCTTTGCGGGATAGCCCGGGTAATCAAGCGGGTAAATTTTTACGGCAAGTGCATTTTCAACACCTGGTTTAACAGCATTACTTACATCCAGGTTGTGTTCGGCAAACATACCGGCCATTTGGGTACTGTCGGCAATCTGCTTGCCGTTAAGCCATACAGCTGCCCGGTAGTTGATTCCCTTAAATATCAATTGGAAACGGCGGCCTTTATCTGCAGCCGGCACTTTAAAAGTAGTGCGGTACCAATATGGCTTTTTCCATGGATTAGGATCGTTAGGCAGATGGCTATATTGCTCCAGGTTATATTCTTTATTAAACTGGTCGGAGGCATCGGGGATCAGCATATTATTAAGGCCCTGATATGGGTCGGGATAAATGTGATTAGCCACCAGCCCGGTAAGTACCGTAGAGGGTACTTTTACAGGGAACCAATATACCGGCGAGTGGTATTGTGTACTGGAAAGTTCGGTGCCAGATGCACTTACCAACGCCGATGATTGCAGATCGAAATTGCTTAATTTAACTTGTTTTACAACTCCTGATTGTGCCGATACAAAGGTGGGCAAAAAGCAGGCAGTTATTACGCTTAAAGCAGAGCGGATACTTTTGTTCATTTAGTATATCAATAAATAAGTGTGGTAAAACTACTTAACATACAACCAGATACAGCTGTACTTATTTATCAATTTGTTGTACAAATGATACGTTTTGGGGCTTTAGTAAAACAATTTACCAGTTTGCTATCACATCTCCCCGTCCTTATAAAAAGTTTAGCGGCAATATTGCGTTAAAAAGCAAACCCATGTTAAGCGCTCGTTACAAACGAGCGCAAGAAAGCATATGTTTGTGAGGACACAAACACCGGAGTTAGGCAATAGCGTGTGTAATAATTTTACTTTCGAATAGTTTTATTCTGCAGCACAATGATAGGCTCGTACAGGTCCCAGTTGGGTTTATAATCCTTTTGGTTCATGAGGCCCTGTGCTCCTACCGAAAAATTGCCCAAAACAATATCGGTATCGCCATCGCCGTCAATATCACCGGCGTCCATCGAGATCCACCGGCCTAATAAATTAATGGGGACTTCGCGGACTTTAAACTTGCCGGGACTAACCTGCTCATGATAGGTGAAACCTTCGGTGGGGTGATATTTATAATCCGGGAAGAAAGCAATCACAGCCAAATCAAAATCACCGTCTTTATCAAAATCGGCGGCTATTGCTTTTGAGCAACCATTAATGTGGTAAAAATAAGTTTGCTTAAATTTCCAGTTACCCTGGTTGGTAAAAATGTAAACCCCATGATATGGTTTAAATATGGGTGAATAATCGTTATTATCACCACAGGTGTACACAATATCAAGTTTGCCATCGTGGTTAATGTCAACTAATTGAAAACTGCTCGAGCCATAAACAGAGGGGAAATGCATGATATTTTGAGTAGTAAAGCCTCCCTGTTTATCATTTAAAAAGAGCCAGATCCCTTCATCGGCCTGGGCAAACAGACAGGCAATATCGGGCCAGCCATCGCCGTTAAAATCGCCGGTATAAACTATTTCCGGCCCGGGAACTGCGCGAATAATCTTTCTTTTAAACGTATGATTGGCCTGCTGCTGCAACAGGAACAAGCCGCCCCGGTCACGACCGAAACCGCAGCTTACATAATCCATCAGGCCATCTTTGTTAAAATCGGCTGCTGCGCTTTTAACCGGGCGTGGCAAGCTATCGGCCATTAAAGTGGTGTCTTTTGTCTTTTTGTCGAGATTAATATGTGTTAATGTTCCCTTGAGTTGATCGTTCGGCGGAAGAATCCCGATACAAGTGATTACGGCGCTGTTGGGTTCCGTTGCGGATTGATAAAACACGGCATCCGTTATGGGCGAATGGAACTTTTTAACCAGGGTAGCGCTGAGGTCACTATTCCAACGGTAAAGTTTGTTGCCGGCATCGCCTGTATAAAAGTACTTATCAACATCGTTAAACTTAACCATAGTGGTCATGGCCTCTCCCGAGTTGATATCGACATTAGCAGGCCTTTTTACCGAAAATATAGCCGAATCGGATACAGCATCAGGCTTAGGAATTTTTAGCTTTTTGGGTGAGGCATATCGGTAATAAACAACAATCTTTGTCCAGTCGGCAAGTGAAAGCGCGGCCCTCGACCCGGCTATATACTGATCCATAAAAGGGCGCATGCCAAGTTTTGTCCCCATGGCAGGCAGGATATACTTATCCCAGGTAGCGCTATCCAATAAAGAAGCATCGGGTGGTTCATGGCAACTTCCGCAATGTTGAAAGGCTGTTTTTTTTGCATCGGCCAAAAGCTCTTCGTCGGTCGGTTCGTTATCGCCGCAACTCTTCCATACTACTACTACAATCACAACAAACAGTGCTGTTACCAACAACAGTATATTACGTCTTTTTACCTTCACCCCTCCTGCTTTCCTCATTTACAATTTGGTACAGCTTATTTTTTGGTATGATTTTCCAATACTATCAGCGGCAGGTGCTGATCCCAGTTAGGTTTAAAACCATCCTGAAACATAAAACCATCAGCATAATTACCTAATACAAGGTCGGGTTTGCCATCCTTGTTAAGGTCGGTCACTTCCATGCACATCCAGTGACCAAGCTGACTGATCGGTAAAGCATGAGGCTTGAAATCAAAAGGCCTATCTTGTTCAAAATAAATAAACTCTTCGGCAGGCGTATTTTTCATATCGGCGAAGAAAGCTATCGTTGCTATATCGATATCACCATCGCCGTCAAAATCGGCAGCAATTGCTTTTGTACAGCCATTTATGGGGTAAAACCAGCGTTGTTTAAAGTTCCAGTCGCCGGTATTGGTAAAAATATATAAACCGTGATATGGTTTCAGGATCCGCGAATCGCGGTAGTTATAGCCGCAGGTTAGTACCAGATCAAGTTTGCCATCATGATCCATATCAACCAGTTGAAAGCTGCTTGAACCATATACCGGCGGAAAATGCAGCAGGTTCCTCAGTGTAAAACCTCCTTTTTGATCATTCAATAATAACCAAAGGCCCTCATCGCCGCTTCCTGTCAGAAGCATTACATCTGTCCATCCATCATTATTAAAATCGCCGGCTAAAGCTTGTGCAGCACCTGGCTTATCATAAATAGTTTGCTGCTCATAAGTATGATCTTTATTTTGCTTAAGCAGATAAACGCCGCCTTTAAACTTACCCTGCCCGCAAACCACAACATCCTGTAAACCATCTTTATTAAAATCGCCGGTTACGGTACCCACAGGGCGGGGCAAGTCAGATGCTATATAAGTTTGATCGTTGTTAACGTGCTGTGCATCAAGGTTCGCCTTAACTACCTTGCCATTTGGAAAATCAATTGGCGCCATACGGCCAATACAGGAAAAAAAGCCCACATTGTTGCCAACACTATCCTTACCAAAACTAACCCCAACTGCCGCCGAAGGCAGTTTTGCCAGGGAGTCCATTTTTAAATTACTGTCCCAGGTATTCAATTTTTCATCTACCGCATCGGCACTGTACATACGCCCGGTAGCTGCATTGGTGGCCAGCATAGTGGTAAAAGCAACGTAATTGACCGGTGCGGGCTTTTTAAGCGTAAAACCAGCCCAATCATTTATTAGGGGGATAGGCTTTTTAGCGGGTAATAAAGTATCCGGCGCTGCTTTTTTATAATAGGCTAATATGGCTGTCCACTCGGCGATGGTAGCACCAGTGGTATCCAACGGATCATTTTTATAGTACGACGAGCCCCCATATGTTGAAATATGCAACAGCGGAGCCATATTAACCAGCGCATGATTAAGCCAAACATCTTTGGGCAGCGCATCAACCGGCACTAACGAATGGCAGCGGGTGCACTTTAATTGTACCAGATTTTTGCCGTCGACTATAACATCGCCGGTAAATTTGTAAGGTTGATATGCCGGCTTACGCTTGCAGCTATTTATAAGCGTTAAACCAGCCAGTAATGCAGAAAATGAAAAAAGGTATGATATGGTTAATAAGCTCTTTTTAAAAATCATAAAATAGCCCGGTCCTTAATTTTTAAGTTTTAATTTTTTCCAGATGTATTCGCCTACCTGTTTACCTTGAACTGCACCCTGATTAACGCTATTGCGGAAGTGAATCCCGCCGTAAAACCTGCTTATTGAAGTTTCGTCGGCAGCTTTCAAAAATGAGTCGAAATGGCGCTGCATACCTATATAACGCAAATCGCTCGTATCCTGGTAAGCAAAGTTATCGCCAAATAAATGCGTAAGTACCACGGCTGATGCACCGCTGATATCGCTATGCCCACTTGGGTATTCGGGGAATGGCGGCGTTTGCAGCATCGGCAGCCAGTCGTGATCAATTTTATCGTTGATGATGGTTACCGGCCTTATATAATTAGTTTCATATTTAACCTGCCAGCCGCAAATAAAGGCATCAAACAAAGCAATTGAGGTAAGCGCATAGGCCTGGGCAGTTTTTACAACATCGGCGTGAGTTTGCTTGCAGGCAATTGCGGTTACGCCAATCCAATGACCACCGGGGGTAATTTTTTTGTTGGCAAACATCATGTGGCCGTTATGCTCAATAACAAATGGATTATCGTCCCAGAACTTTGCAATAGTTTTTTGCTCGGGCGTAATGTTTTTGCTTTGGTTATATACCTCCATTGTTTGTTTAAAATACTCGCTGTTTTTATCCTCACTAAAAGCAGGTGGCGGCGGTAACGGAAACATGGTTGAGGTATCAACGGCGAAAGTATGCATAGTACCCCAGCAAAATTCAACGCCATCCAGGTAATCGGGAGGGGTAGGATGCCAGTTACCGGGATTATCGTTGCCTAAAAACCTTGGCTTGCCACGGGTTTGGGGATAATTATCAACCGCCGCCCTTTTTAAAATGTATTTGCCAATTTTTTCGCCAAATGCCATTGAGCGGGCATAGGTTGAATCGTCCAGGTTATCTTTATACATGGCATAAACCTTAGCCTCATATTTTTTGAGCGAATCGATAGAAAAGGTAACCTTGTGGGCAACTGCAAAAAAAGCAGATGTAGCTGCAAGCGTGTAATTATATTTCACCCCGGCCTTTGGTTCGGGAGGTTTGCCAAAGCCCCGTAACTGGGCTGTAATTGAATTATACCCAGGGCTCGAATAACGGATAGCTTCATAAGCCGCCAGTGAAGTATAACCATAGATACGGCTTGCAACCGGAGGGCTGAATACATCATAAATAATAACCTGCGTAAGCTGATCAACATTATTGTGAATAACATCAGCATCTTTAATCAGGTTTATCTTTTTAGGTTTACTTCCGCAACCTAAAATAAGGGCACAACCTGCAAGGGCTACAAATATCTTAAAGCATCTCATTTATAATAGTTTAGTTAATTGGTACATCCCGGTGATGGCCATAGCTGTCGGTTATGGTTACCGATGCCATGTTATCATCAATATTAATGAATCTGCCCGATTGCGACAAGAAAGAATTGCCATTATAAAACTCCTGTTTAGCGGTTTTACCATTTTTGTATTTTATAGTTGCAAATGCATCAAGCGGCTGCAGGTTATACGTTTTAACAGGCCTTTTCAGTTCAAATAACTTCATAGCGTCACGGTTTTGCGTGGCGGCCAACAAGTAACTGCCGCCGGCCCCTTTAAGTTTAACCAGGGCCTTGCCATTGCCTGGTATGTAAATACCGCTTTGCATAATACTAAGTGGTTTAAAGCCTCCTTTGCCATCGCCTTTAAGCAGTAAACCATTAAAAGCATCGTAACGGCCGGTTGCTACTTCAGTTCCGTAGTCATTACCATTCAATGCAACGTCAAGATTGCCATCACCATCAAAATCATCAACAGCAATGCCGCATAGTTCTGACATCTGCGCTTCAACCGGCAACGGAATAGCCGTAAACTTCCCTCCGCCATCATTACGTAAATAAACCGACTGCAGGTAGTTTACTTTTAACCGGATAGCACCTTCACGCATTTTTGGCGTTATCACCGAATCCATAGTGGCTGTAGCAAACGAGCGGTAATTTTGGAACTTGATGCGCATACTAATCATTTGCTTCACAATATCATCGCGACCGAAAGCCGGAAACTCCTGGAGCTTTCCATCCTGATCTTTCAGGAAAACAGACGGGAAAGCATCATAGCTGCCGTTCTTGTCAAAATCCTTGGCCGTAATATAAATCGGGTATTGATCGGTTGCTTTATAAAAAGTATTAAGGCCGGTATTACCCACAATATAATCTGTATCGCCGTCATGGTCAAAATCGCCGGAGGCAATGGTGTTCCACCAGCCAAGCATATTTTCAACGCCGGTGCTTTGTGTTACATTTTTGTATACGCCGTGATCATTTTTAAGGAAGGTGATCGGCATCCATTCACCGGTAAGGATCAAATCGGGCCAGCCGTCATTATTAAAATCGGTAAAGGTGGCATCGCAAACCAGGCCTATATTATTCAACTCCTTTGCTGCGGATGCAGATACATCAGTAAACTTAATAACTCCGTTTTTGCTATCGTTGCGCAAAATAAAGCTTGATACCGGTTTAGGATAATTCCAGGGCTCAACACGACCAGAAACAAACAAATCCATTTTACCGTCACGGTTTATATCCGCTGCTTTTACACATAGCTTGCTGGTGAGGTTTTTAGGCAGGGCATCGGGCTGTAGTTTAAAGTTTCCTTTGCCATCATTAACATAAAGCCTGTCCTGGTAATTTGACGAACCGGGTTCGCTTTCAAACCCGCCGCTGGCAACATAAAGGTCAAGATCACCATCGCCGTCGGCATCAAAAAGCAGCATACCTTCGTCCTTCACCCTTACAGGCGATATCATATGTGCCATATCGTTGGGGTTGCCAACCGCGATGATAGCTTTAGGCTGAGGCACTAAATCGCGTTGAATAAATTTACCGCTGGCCTGCTGTAATAGCAATTGAGCCGGATATTTGGTAGTACCACCAACTACCATATCGTCAAAACCGTTGCCATCTACGTCACCAACCGCTACAGCGGGTGTATATTCTGATAATTTGTGCGGAAGCAGCTTTTGAACGTTAAAATCAATATAATCCTGATCGTTATGTTTATAGGTTATTCCCGCCGATTTGGTTACATCTTTAAACAAACTGGTGTTATCAACAGAAGGTTGTTTGTTACTATAATCGAGCTTTGCATCGGCAATTTTAACCTGGAGTGTCTGATTTGTTTTAACGTTGGTAAGCACCTGTTTTTTACCATTGTCCCAACGGATCACTACCGAATCCAGCTTAGATACTTTACCTAAACCAAAATGAGCAATATTCTGTATGGTTGATAAATAACCACGGTAAGGTGTATTTTCATAGTACTGATGCTTGCCATGATCGTAATAAATATCGGCAAAGGCACCAAGACCGTTCAGATTTTTGGGGCTACCATGAAATTGTATATGTAAGTAGTTGCTACTGTTTATTGCACTTTTACGGGAAGTGTTTTTGTAGATGAATGCCTCGTCATTGATATTGTTAATAACCATATCCATGGTACCGTCATTATCCAGATCGGCATAGGCACATCCGTTTGAAAAAGAAGGAACACCAAGCCCCCAGCTTTTGGTTACGTCTTCAAACTGCACACCATTAGTATTGCGAAAGGCGTAGTTAGGTATTTTTACCACCGGGATCTGGTCAAGCACCTGCTGGGTTGACGCTACCGAAAAAGCCATCTGCCTGAAAGTTATAAAATCATGGTCGGTTACATCACGCGGATAGCCATTAGTTATGACAATATCGCGGTAGCCGTCATTGTCAAAATCAGTTATCATAGGTCCCCAGCTCCAGTCTGTTTGCCCAACACCGCTTAAAAACGCCACGTCACTAAAGGAAGGATCTCCAATGGAATCATTGCCACCAAGCCGCGGGCCGTTGTTTAATTGTAAAGTATTACGGGTATACTGGTACTGGTATTTATACCTGTCAAAATTTTGAAATATCTGGTAATTATTTGGCGGCATGAACATCTTTTTCCGGTAGTTATCCTCGGGGTTCATGTCAACCTCGAAAACATCTGCAAGGCCGTCGTTATTCACATCCTCAATATCCTGCCCCATAGAACTAAATGCAGTATGTTTAAAATACTCCTGTACCTTATCGGTAAAGGTGCCATTGCCGTTATTGATGTATAAAATGTTATCGGTTAAAAAATCGTTGGTTACGTAAATATCTTTCCAGCCATCGCGGTTAATATCTACTATGGTGGCAGCATGACCGTAGCCTTCAGTACCAATGCCCGCCTGTTTGGATACATTGGTATAAACCGGATGTTTTAATACCGGGTTCCAGTCGCAACGATAAAGCTGCCCTGTGCTTCGGTGGGTGCCGTTTGTAATTATCGGCCTGAAAGTGCTTTGATTATCACCCGCCACGGCCTCGTTAACGGTGAGGTACATGTCCAAATCGCCATCGTTATCATAATCAAAAAACGATGCCATAGTTGAGTGAAGCCTTACATTAAGGCCGTACTCCTTAGCCATTTCTTTAAAGCGAGGTATACCGTCTTTACCTATTCCCTGGTTGATGTAAAGCAGGTTAGTACGCTTAACCGAATCATCAAGCAAAGTATAGCACACATATATATCCATAAGGCCATCATTGTTAATATCAACAACAGCCACTCCCCTGCCCCAGCCACCGCTGCCGCCAACACCTGAGGTTGACGTAACGTCGTCAAACCTCATATCGCCTTTGTTAAGGTATAGCTTGTTTGATGTGGTATTGGCAACAAAGTAAATATCCTGCAGCCCGTCGTTATTAAAATCGCCGATACCTACGCCGCCGCCATTGTAAAGGTTAAGTTTGGTAAGCGGGTTTATGGCATCATTTTCAACAATTTTATTATTGAAGGTGATTCCGGAGTGTGAAGAAGGGATTTGTTCAAAAAGTGTTGCTTTTTTACAGGCACCAAATAAAACGGCAACCAGGCATACGAGGGGAAAGGTGTACTTCATTATTGGTTAGTAAACTATAAAAAAAGGTGGAGATAATTATCTCCACCTAAAGTTAAATATTTAAAATCGATGGTTAATTAATAACCTGGATTTTGTTTCAACACACCAGTACCTAAGGAAGCAGATAAATCTATCTGAGCTTGAGGTATTGGATAATATTCGTTCCTACCCTTAGTGAAGTGTGCACCAGTCAGCTGAGAGTTGATTTTAATATCATAGGCAAAGAAAGCGTTGATCTCATCTGCCATGCTTCCGGTACCTTGATCCCAGCGCTGTAAGTCGAAGAAACGCTGCCCTTCCATTGCCAATTCAAGTTTACGCTCAAAGTGAATAGCTGTACGTGCATAATTTTTATCAGCAAAAGCCCCTGCAGGATAAGGTTTAATTAAGTAATTATCGGCAGGCGTAGTTTTAACTGTGTACTCTGATTTTGAAGGGTCATAAGCAGAACCTTTATAAACCCACCATGAACTACCGGCAGCACGGGTACGAACCATGTTCACATAATCCAAAGCCTTATTAACATCCCCAACTTCAACTTCGGCTTCTGCAGCCATTAAAAGCACATCGCTCCAACGCATTAGGTTTACGTTATTTGAGGTAACTTCATTAGCTGCCCAATAGTTTTCTGTGCTTGAATTGGTGCCTTTTTCGGCCGATGAATAAACATTTTTACGTGGGTTGAAAACACCATCTGTAGGGTCACGGATCCAGCTTGCCGGAGGATTACCCCAGTCAAGATAAGGGATGTTAGGGCGGCCCATAGTGATATCGATACGAGGATCGACAGTACCGGTATATGGATTAGTTTTTCCGCTAACTAATTGACCATCATTAAAAGTAGTAAACAACGGCAGGCCATTTGCATCAGTTTTATATGAATTTGCCAGTGACTGAGAGGGATTAAACCAACCGCAGCATGCACCGGGGCCGCTGTTATAAGGGAAGTTAAGCTCATCACCGGTGTTACCATTGTTACCACCTGAGTTATCATTAACCGAAGCCTGTGCGGCAAATACCGATTCAGGGCTGTTTTTCTGACCAGCTTGAGGGCTAAAGTTTCTCTGAAAATTAACATTCAAAGCAAATTTGTTACCGTCACCTTTTACTCCATTAGCAATCAGATCGGTAAACAAAGTTTTGGCTTCAGTAAATTTGTGTTGAAACATTTTGGCCTTAGCCAAATAAGCTACTGCTACCCATTTATTGGCTCGGCCTTTTTGCGCTTGTGTAACCGGAATATTATCAATACCTGCTTGAAGATCAGCCTCAATATTTGGCCATATGTCTTTGTCATTAGGTATATTAGCCTGTACGTTTGTTGTAGCCGTTTCGTCAACATATGGAATCATGTTGTACATCTTTTTCAACTCCATATAGTAGTAACCTCTTAAAAATCTGGCTTCGCCTGTAATCCTTTTCGCATCATCAGCTGTAACATCTTTAGCTAAGGCAAGCGTACGCAATACATCATTTGCACGAGCTACGCCATCATAGCACAATGTATATTTTGAGGTTGTATAAGGGTTTGAAGTTGCCATGGTAAAGTTGCCTACGGGCAAAGCGTCATTACCACCGTCAGACGGTTCTGAGCCTTTGTAGGCATCACCCGCGGCAACGCTGCCGAACAGCCAGTTTGAACCGGCGGCATTAATACCACCGCCAATACCGCCCACACCATCCAATAACGAGTAAGTGCCAATTAATAAACTTTCAACACCCAGCTTATTTGCAACAAGCGAAGGACTAAGCGCTCTTTGAATCGGCCTGTTAAGGATGTCCTTCTGACACGCATACACCATACACATTGACAATATTGTCAATGGTACAATCAATTTCATTTGTAATTTTTTCATAACTTTTTATATGATATTATACGTATTAAAATGTGGCATTAACACCAATATTATATACTTTTTGGTTTGACGGGTAGTTACCAAAGTCGATACCAAAACTTGTGTTGCTTTGTAAATTTGATCCTTGAAGTTCCGGATCTAAACCACTGTATTTGGTTGCGGTGAACAGGTTATTTCCTAATAAATAAACTCTAAGTTTACTTATGCCCAAACTCTTGATTTTTGAACTTGGTATAGTATATCCTATAGTGAGTGATTTTAACCTAACATAGGTACCACTTTCCACATACCATGAATTAAAATTACCGGTATTATCTGCATTAGCAATGCGGGTTAAAACCGGTACAGTTGCCTTACTGTTATCGGCACCTGGTTTCCAAACTTTATCGCTCAATATATCTGCGCTTACGTTACCGGTAAACACCTGAGGGAAATAAGTCCAGTATTTAACGTAGTTAACCACTTTACCACCAAATGAACCATAAAGGAATGCGTTAAAATCAAAGCCTTTATAGTACATATTCAGGGTAAAACCGCTGGTAAATTTAGGATTAGGATTACCGATAAATGTACGATCAGCTGCGGTTATTTGGCCGTCACCGTTAACGTCTGCATATTTAAAGAAACCAGGCCGTGCGTTAACATCACTTGGTGAAGCAGCAATATCTGCAGCGTCTTTATATAATCCAATCACTTTGTAACCGAAAAACTCGCTCACCGGCTGACCAGGCTGTAACCGAACAAAGTTCTGCAAACGGGTTGAACCGTTGCTGTTAAAATCGATATATTTTAACCCTCCTGTGAGACTTGTAACCTTGTTTGAATAATGGCTGAAGTTAAGACCTAAATCATATTTAAAATCACTTCCCACTGTGCCATGATACTGCACATCCAGGTCAATACCTTTGTTTAAGATATTACCACCGTTAAGGTAAGGTGCGTTAGGTACAGCAATGGCACTAATCAAAGGTGGTTGGAATAACAAGTTACTGATTGATTTCTCAAAATATTCAACCGAAAAGCTTAATTTGTTATTCAAAATAGTTGCGTCCAAGCCAATATTTTTTACTTTATCAGTTTCCCATGTAGTTGATATGTTACCTAACTGGTATTTATATAAACCAGTAATAGTCGAATTTCCAGTACCCGTTATATCGTAGTTTGCATTACCATTTGATTTTGCGTACAAACTATATGCATTACTCGCCTGAGATTCAACACCAGCCAAAGAACCTAAAGTTCCGTAACCTGCGCGAAGCTTCAAATCGTTTAACCAGGTTGCGTTTTTAAGGAAATTCTCTTTTGAAAGCCTCCAACCCACGGTTGCCGATGGAAATACTCCCCATTGGTGACCGGGGGCAAAGAACGATGAACCGTCGCGGCGAAGAGTACCACTTACCAGATATTTATCATCAAAGTTATAATCTAACCTGCCAAACTGTGAGTAAAGGGTGTTGTTATAAAGTTGGTCAACCTTATTGGTTGGTGTACCGTCACCATTTTCAACAGTAACATAATTGGGATCAAATGTAAGGCTGTAAGTAGTGTTACCAGCTTGGATACCACGGCCATATTTAGTAACAGCCTCAGTACCTGCCAAAAACTGCACATTGTGTTTGCCAAATTGCTGATTATATTTGATTGTATTGGTCCAGGTATATTGGCTGTTATAACCTCCTACTTCTGTAAATGCATTATTGGTAGTATTACCTTCTGAGTTCTCATATGCAGTATTGGTAAAGTAGTAGTAGTAATAGTTATCTACAACACCACCAAAACTGGTACGAATAGTAAAGTGTTTCAGGAAATCAACTTCAGCGAAAATATTACCGGTAATATCCCAGTTATTGTTCCTGTCGTTCTTTTTACGTTCCTGTACAGCTACCGGGTTACTTGAGTTACCTAAGCTACCTGATCTTGTACCGGCAAAATTACCCATAATGTCATACACCGGAATTATAGGAGGTTGACGGTAGGTATATGATATAGCGTTACCTTCGTTTTGGTTATTTGAAAGATTTGGTGTTCTTTTATAAAATATGTAAGCATTTTCACCAACACGTACATGCTTACCAACATTAAATGCTGTGTTTGCCCTCACCGAATAACGTTTCATATAGGTATCGATAAGTGTACCTTGTTGATTGAAATAGTTAACCGACATCAGGAATGTTGATTTATCACTACCCCCGCTTGCTGTAATGTTATGGCTTTGGATGGGCGCCAGTTTAAATACCTCATGAAACCAGTCGGTACCCTGTTTATTGGCACGGGTGATCTGGTTGTCAGTAACTTTTGGATTTAACAAATAAGTTGATGGATCGGTCTTAGGATCGCCTTCGTGGGCGCCGGCAGGTGTAATATAATCAGGAATAGTCCAAGTACCTGTTTTATTAGGATCATACTGCGAATTACCGTTTAATGCATTTGCATTTTTGAACGATTCATAAATTGCTTCAACATATGTTTTGGTATCAGCAAGTTTAAACCCATCTTTTAATGGTCTTTGTGTACCATAATAGGCATCATAAGTAATGGTAGCAGCACCCGATTTTCCTTTTTTTGTTGTAACCACAACCACACCATTTGAACCACGAACACCATAAATAGAGGCAGATCCAGCATCTTTCAACACCTGGATAGATTCGATATCGTTAGGGTTAACATCATTTAATGATCCCTGCACTCCGTCAATAATAATTAATGGCGCGGTGTTGTAAATTGAGCTGATACCACGTACGTTCACCGAACTACCGCCGCCAGGGTTACCTGAGTTGATAACGGTTACACCTGCAGCCTGACCTTGTAGTAAAGAGGCAGTGTTACCTGAGGGCACGGTTTTTAAACTGGCAACATTTACTACTGCTACCGAACCGGTAATGTCCTTTTTACGTTGCGAGCTATAACCGGTTACCACTACCTCGTTCAGCGTGCTGCTACCTGATTGTAGTGTAACCCGAAGGTTTACATCGGTACCCACCTTAACTTCGGCACTTTGATAACCGATGTAAGATACTACCAGCGTATTGCCCGGGCTTAGGCTTAAGGTGAAATCACCGTTAACATCAGTTACAGTACCTGTACTTGTACCTTTGACGCGTATAGAAGCGCCAACAATAGGTAATTTATCGTCGGAGCCGATAACTTTACCTTTGTACTTTGTTTGGGCTGTAACTACCAATGAAGATACCAGGCAGCATAGCAGCAGGCCCAAGTACCTTCCTTTTAGGAGTAAACTTTTAAACATGAGATTGAGATTTAGTTGATTAATATATTTGATTTAAGCTTTTAAGTCGATAATTGGTGGGTTATGTTTTAAAATGAAAAATTGCATACTTGCGGGCAACCGGTTTTAACGGGGCAGTTGTGAGATGGGCCCTGTTAAACAGATTAATTGAAGATGAAGGGCTGGAAAGTGAAAAATGTAAAGGTTTTATCATATGATCTTCTCTTGTATAAATTTTAAACTTTTTATCCGTGTTTTCACCTTTTTTGCGCCCCGCTACCGAAGCAACATTAAAGTTAAAATGTTATAATAATATTAGATTTTGAACGATTTCTGCCTTAACAGAAATTTATATTGGCTATGGAACTAATGTAATTAGTGTGTACTGTATACACAAGTAAAAAAAGCAGATTTACAAATTAATTATTTATAGGCTAATTTATCCGTTAAAATTACAAATTGAAAACTTTTCGTTAACACATTATTAATGCAGGACCTATTTTTTTAAAAATATCGCATTGTAAAAATGTTGCTATTATTCAATAACGGTTCTGCAAAATTTATTAAAACAATAAATATCATGGTAACGGGCCTGTTGTCTACTATATTTTAATCCAATTTTAATGTACGTGGGCAAGTTGCAGTAATTTACCAAAGTGTTAAAATATCATCATACTTTGCAAATACTGTCATAGCAACATTTATTATTAATTACACAATAATAAATGTTAAATATACATTTACCCAAGCGGTACTTTTTAAACAATAAATGTTCAGATTACATTTATTGCAATCGATTTCACATCAATTACACACCATTTTACACACTTTTTCCAAAACAAAACAGCACCGGTAAAATTTACTTACCGGTGCTGTTCAGATATTTTCGTGTATTAAAAAATACCTTTGCCATTTTTAACAAAGTGCTAAAAATGTATTACAACCTAAATGGCATTATTTAGCCCACCAAACCGATGCATTATGCGTATCGGCCGAACTTGTTCCTATTTCAACTACAAATTCGCCAGGTTCCCAGTCATACTTAAGCTGGCTGTTATAAAACTTTAGCTGCTCCGGAGTAATAGTAAAACTTACCTGTTTTGAAGCGCCAGGCTGAAGGTTTATTTTCTGGTAACCTTTAAGTTCTTTTACCGAGCGGCTGATACTTGCTACCGGGTCGCTTATATACAATTGTACTACTTCTTCGCCTTCATATTTCCCGGTATTGGTTACCGTAACGGTAGCTGTTAAAGTTTCGTTACCTCTTAATTTATTTTTGCTCACACTAACCGCACTGTAGTTAAAATTGGTATAGCTTAAGCCGTAACCAAACGGATAAAGCGGATCGTTTGAAATATCAAGATAATTTGACCTGAACTTTGAAGGACCACCTTTGTATGGCCTGCCGGTATTTTTGTGGTTATAATAGATAGGTATCTGCCCTACGCTGCGCGGAAAGGTAGCAGTTAGTTTACCGGCCGGGTTATAGTCGCCAAATAATACATCTGCAATGGCGTTACCTGCCTCGGTGCCTGGCGCCCAAACGTCAAGTATTGCGTTAGCATGCTTATCTTCCCATGTTAAGGTAAGCGGACGACCGTTAAACAGCACAATCACCATTGGTTTGCCCAATTTTGAAAGTTCCTTTAGCATGTTCTTCTGACTTTCGGGAATATCAATATCCGAACGGCTTGATGATTCGCCCGACATGCTTTGTGATTCACCAACAACTGCCACAATCACATCCGATTTTTTGGCGGCTTCAACTGCATCTTTCAAAAGTTCGTCAGCAGGCTTCGCATCTAAAGAAACCATTCCGGGACCAAAGTTCAGCCTTTTAATAAACAAACTGTCTTCGGTTATATTAGCACCTTTGGCGTAGTTAATGGTAACATTGTTGCCCACTACGTTTTTAATGCCCTCCATCACACTTACTGATTTTTGCCACTCGCCTGCAATAACCCATGTACCCAGCATATCGCGGTGATTATCGGCCAATGGCCCCACCAACGCAATACTGCCACCTTTTTTTAGCGGAAGTGTTTGATTATCGTTCTTTAACAATACAAAAGAGTGTTTGGTGATCTCCCTTGCAGCAGCGCGGTTTGCAGTCGATAACTCTTCTTTGGCTTCCTTACCGGCATCCATCGATTTATAAGGGTTTTCAAACAAGCCTAATTTGTACTTGGCTTCCAATACCCGCTGGCAGGCCAGGTCAATTTCCTGCTGGGTTATTTTCTTTTGTGTAAGTGAGTTTTTTAAAGTTTTCAGGAAACCCTCTCCCACCATGTCCATATCCAGGCCGGCTTTCAACGCAAGGGCAGATACTGTTTGCAAATCGCCCAGCCCATGATCTGTCATTTCGTTTACAGCAGTATAGTCAGATACTACAAAGCCTTTAAATCCCCACTGTTTTCTTAACAAATCGGTTAACAGCCATTGGTTACCTGTTGCAGGTACGCCATCAACTGTATTGAATGAACTCATGAAGCTACCCGCACCTGCATCAACTGCTGCTTTATATGGCGGCAGATAATCCTGGTACATTTTAATACGGCTCATATCTACTGTGTTATATTCACGACCAGCTTCCGCTCCGCCATAAAGTGCAAAGTGCTTAACGCAAGCCATTACAGCATCGGCATCCTTCATGCTCGTACCCTGGTAGCCTTGTACCATAGCTTTTGCAACCTGCGAGCCATACCACGGGTCTTCGCCCGAACCTTCAGAAATACGGCCCCAGCGCGGGTCGCGGGCAATATCAACCATTGGCGAAAACACCCAATTCAATCCTTCGCCGGTTGCTTCTTTAGCTGCAATTTGTGCCGATTGCTTAATCAAACCCATATCCCAGGTTGCCGACATGCCCAACGGAATAGGAAAAATAGTGCGGTGACCGTGGATCACATCCAAACCAAAAATAAGCGGAATGTGCAACCTTGAACTTTTAACGGCTATATCCTGGATCTGGCGGGTTTGAGCCGTACCCCAAACACCAAATACACCACCAATTGATCCTTTTTTAATATTTTCTTCAACACCTTTATTTACTACCGATCCTGTTGTTGCTGCTCCGATGGTTACCAGGTTTAGTTGCCCTATTTTTTCATCAAGGGTCATTTTACTCATCAGGCCTTTAACATAGGCATTCATTTTTGCATCTTCGGTTTTGCTTTGGGCCAATACCTTATTATAAGGCGTCAGCGCCACGCAAAGCGGCATAACGGCTACAAAAAGCCGGCTTGAAAAATACTTTTTCATTTTTTAATTTATGTGGGTAGTAAATAATTGGTTAACAAATATGACTAATAATCAGAGCATTTCATTGCGCCTTTAAATATTTTTGACAATTCCAAAAATTGGATGCTACGGCATTTATCATAGTGTATTAAGTACACAATTGTAAATATTATAATTAAAAAATCAAACTTTATTTGTACAATAGCACAAATGTTAAGTAAACAGCAACTTATTGAGTATAGCGAGGATGCCCGCAAAAACTACGTAAATCACATTTCTATTGATTGTGTTGTATTTGGATTTCATGAAGGGCAAATGAAAGTGCTGCTATTAAAAACCCATGATGAAGAGAAGTGGTACCTGCCTGGTGGCTTTGTACTTAAAGAAGAACCGATAGATAACGCTGCTGTAAGAATTTTGCAGGAACGTACCGGTTTAGATAAAATATTTTTACAACAGTTTCGTGTATTTGGTGATCCCGACCGTTCAAAGGTGCATAATGATATGTATGCAGATATGCTGCCAAAAGAACAAAACTGGTTTTCGGGCCGGTTTATCTCTATAGGCTATTATGCGCTGGTCGACTTTTTTGGTGTTATACCACACCCCGATCAGTTTTCGGAGCTTTGCGCATGGCGCGACCTGGATGACATGCCCGAATTGCAGCTCGACCATGAAAATATTTATAAAAGTGCTTTGGATGCCCTGCGGCTGCAGCTTAACTATCAACCCATAGGTTATAACCTGATGCCCCGGGAATTTACCATGCCCGAGCTGCAGAAACTATATGAAGCCATTTTAGGTAAAAAACTGGACCGGCGTAATTTTCAACGAAGAAT
This sequence comes from Mucilaginibacter sp. A5337, assembly GCF_059690695.1. NCBI lineage: Bacteria > Pseudomonadati > Bacteroidota > Sphingobacteriia > Sphingobacteriales > Sphingobacteriaceae > Mucilaginibacter > Mucilaginibacter sp. A5337. Next base: position 1,006,727 of record NZ_JCAWEC010000001.1, read on the forward strand.
TTTAGCTTTTGGCATCCTGAACCGGTCTGAAGAGCCACGTAAAGGCGGCGCACACAAGGCGCCATACCTATACTCATTTGATATAAAAAATTACCAAAACGCTTTAACCGAAGGGTTTAAAGGCGGATGGTAATTTGTGACAACCTAAACTGAATGTCATTTCGACGAACCATGGGGAGATTTGTGCGTTGGCCGGTGAGGAGAAATCTTATACGTTCCGCTTTTAATCGCGAAAATCTGTATATCGTACAAGATTTCTCACCCTTGCCCTGCTATTTCCAGCCATTCAAGGCTTCGAAATGACATATTCTCTTTATTGAAAGCTTACGCAGCTGCAATCGCTCTTTTCAACGTAAAATAAAACGTACTACCTGAACCTATTTCGCTGTCAACGCTAATTTTGCCTGCCTGGGCCTCAATAAAGTCCTTGGCAATGGCAAGCCCAAGCCCTGTTCCGCTTTGTTCAGATGTGGCATTTGGCACTTTAAAATAGCGCTCAAACAAACGGGGTAGATATTGATCTTCAATCCCCTTGCCGTGATCGGTAACCGAAAATTCGATCTCATCATTTTTGTGTTTTTTAACCACCAATTCTACAGTTGATTTTTCATGACTGTATTTTATGGCGTTTGAAAGCAGGTTGATGAGCACCCAGGTTGTTTTATCCAGGTCGGCGTGTACCTTCGGCAAACTTTCATCACATTTCACTTTAATTTCAACCTGTTTTTGATCAGCAATAAACTTAATGGCCTTTACAGCATAATCCACAATATTTTGGGGATGCGTGCTGCCAAAGTTTAACTGAAGCTTACCGGTCTCAACCTGTGCCATATCCAGTAGTTCGCCGGTAATGAGCAACAGGCGACGGGTATCATCGTCAATATTGCCTAACAGCTGGCGTTGCTCGGCATTTACTTCACCTATGCGCTCATCTTCCAATAATTTCAAGCTCATTTTTATAGATGAGATCGGGGTCTTCAACTCGTGCGATATGGTAGCAATGAAGTTGGTTTTGGCTTCATCCAGTTGCTGATATTCGGTAATGTTTTTCAGGATGATAACTTTACCAATCACTTTATCCCTGCTGCTTACCGATAATGATTCGCGCGAATAAAAACCTTCATGATTATCAGCAAAGATCCTGAGTTTTGCCTGATCATTAACAAGCAACTTGCGCATCAAATCATTTTCAATAGCGATATCAGGCGCATATTTACCGTTGAGCTGGTCGGCCTTCATACCAATAAGGTTGCAGGCCACCTGGTTGGCAAAAATGATAACACCTTTTTCGTCAAGACCAATAATAGCATCATGCATGGAATTGATAATGGTTTCAATCCGCTTTTTCTCAAACAGAATACTGGCCAGGTTGCTGTTCTCAAACTCATCAAGCTTGCGTGTCATATTATTAAAAGCCTGCCCCAGTTCTCCAAATTCATCATCCGATTCAAAATGGATTTGCTGATGATAATTTTTGTTTGATACCTCTTTGATACGGGCAGTAAGTTCTTTAATAGGATTAGCGATATATCCCGGAAAATTAACAGCAAAACTGAATGCCACCAAAAACAAAAACGCGCCTAAAAAAGCAACCAGCAACGACCCTCGTTTTGAGGTAAGGTTAGCCACATCATTTTTGCGTGATATAGCATCCATATTCAGCTTCATAATACCGTACAGGTACTGATGTAACTTGCCTCTTAACTGGTTTTGTACAACTTCGGTATTACCGGGATGTTTTAGTTTTTCATAGGTAGAGCTTGCCGAATCAGTAAGCTGCTGTTCGCCAACTTCGGTAACATTGCGTTGCTGCAAAACCATGTTTTGGTCAATTGTTCGTACTTGCTGGGTCGTGAAATTGCCACTGTGCGAATCCAATGCTGTCAGTACGTTTTGAGCATACTGTACGCTTTTATAATTATCTTTTAATATAGCACCCGCGTCAGCCGATAAGCGGTTTAAGAAATATATCGACATTCCGCAGCAAATTAATGCCAGTACAAACAGGAATCCGATTCCTGCCCGGAGTTTATTTTTAATTGTCATGGCTATGAGAGTATTACAAGGTCAATATCAGTTTTCGACATTTTATTTAGTAGCTGTGTAAACACTGCTGTTTTCATGATAAGCTGGTAAAATTTAAACCGCGGCTTGCCAATGCAAATCGTGGTAATATCATATTTTTCGGCCGTTTCCCAAATCGTGCGGGCCACGTGATCGCTCTTTATCTTCAGCACTTCCCCTCCCAGTTGTGTGGCCAGCTTCATATTATTAATAAGATGTCTTTGCGCTGCTAAGTTAATCTTATCGCTGCTTTCGTGTGAGGTTTGCACATACAGTAAATACCATTTGGAGCGATAGTATGATGATAACCTCGCTGTTTTACGAATAATAACCTTAGCCGACTCATCATTAGTGCTGATACAGGCCAAAAACAGCTCGGGCCTTAACTTTATGGTTTTGGGCACTTCAATATCTATCTTACGCTCAACCTGGTGGGCCACCTCACGCAGGGCTAACTCGCGTAACTGCAGGATTCGCTCTGCCTGGAAAAAATTATTCAGCGCGGTCGGGATCTTCTTCTCATCATAAATTTTACCCTCTTTCAAACGCTCTATCAATTCATCAGCTGTAAGGTCGATATTCACAACTTCGTCTGCCAGTTGCAAAACTTTGTCAGGTACACGCTCGTTGATGGTAGCACCCGTTATTCGCTGCACCTCTTCATTGAGGCTTTCCATATGCTGGATATTTACGGCGCTGATCACGTTAATACCCGCATTCAGGATTTCCAGTACATCCTGCCAGCGTTTTTCGTTACTACTACCTTCAATATTAGTATGGGCAAGTTCATCAACTATAACCACCTCGGGGCGCAGACTAATCACCGCCTTCAGGTCCATCTCTTCCAATTCCTTCCCTTTATAAAAAAGTTTACGGCGCGGTATCACAGGTAAACCCTCAAGCAAAGCATGAGTTTCTTTCCGGTTATGGGTTTCGATATAACCAATTTTTACGTCAATACCATTGCGCATTAAGGTCTGGGCCTCTTGCAGCATCCGGTAGGTTTTACCCACACCCGCACTCATGCCAATGTATACCTTGAATTTTCCCCGGCGTGACTTCTTGATCAGCTCCAGGAAATGCTCAACCGACTGCTCTTTGGTTTCTTCACTCATAAGACAATCCCTCCTAAAAGGGAGACTTTTAAATTTATCAATTTTATTTTTCAGTTCTACTTGCGCTCGTTTATAACGAGTGCTTAATATGGTTAAGCGTTTGTTTTATGGTGTTCCCTGCGGGCCGGGCTTTACGCTCATACTGCACAGGCCTTAATCACATGGCCGGTATCCGCTGCAATCCCTAACACACGGTAAGGTTCAATTTAAAACTATAATCCCATTTGTCATTTCGATAGAGCGGCGAAGGTTTGTGTGTTGGGGCGAAAGAGAACTCTTATACGTCATACAAGCCGCCCAACCTATCAAGCGTATAAGATTTCTCACTCGTTCCTCGTTTCGAAATGACAAAATCGGTTTGTACAAAGCCTTACTTCTTCAACCCATCCAACGCTACATTCAATTTCAATACATTTACCTTAGCCGGGCCAAACAGACCAAATAAAGGCTGTTCGGTATGCTCATCAACCAGTTTATTTACTGCATCAACCGGCAAACCACGAACTTTGGCGACACGGGCTACCTGAACTTTTGCACCGGCAGGTGAAAGATCAGGATCCAGACCGCTGCCCGAAGCTGTAACCAGTTCGGCAGGGATCTGCGAGCGGGTTACGCCCGGGTTGTGTTTCATAAAATCTTCTATCCTGCCTTCAACCTGTTTCAAATAATCAGGGTTTGAAGGGCCTTTGTTTGAACCTCCCGAACCGGCAGCATTGTAATCAACCGCAGACGGGCGGCCCCAGAAATATTCATCTTTAGTAAATTTCTGGCCTATGTTGGCGTAACCAACTACACGACCTTTATAAGTGATGGTTTCACCATCGCCTTTGCCCGGCGTAAATTTACCGATACCGGCTATAGCTAAAGGATAGATGCCAGCTGTTAATACAATGAGTATTAAAGTAAGCTTAATGGATGGCAACAAATATGTTTTCATTTTATTTTGAGATTAGATTTGAGATATGAGACGTGAGATATGAGATTTGAAATGAGACTTTTGCCTTCGAACTTTATACTTCCGATTCGAAAAGTCTCACATCTCATATCTAACATCTCACACCTGACTATATGAATAATGAAACAGCTAAATCAATTAATTTAATGCCTATAAAAGGTATAATAATACCGCCTAACCCATAAATAAGCAGGTTACGGCGCAACAGAGCACTTGCACCAATCGGCTTGTATTCAACACCCCGCAAAGCCAACGGTATCAGCAGCGGAATAATAATAGCGTTAAATATCACTGCAGAAAGTATAGCCGATTGCGGGCTATGCAGATCCATAATATTCAGCGCTTTTAATGCAGGCATGGATACCATAAACAAAGCCGGAACAATGGCGAAGTATTTAGCCACATCATTGGCGATACTGAAGGTTGTTAGCGTACCACGGGTCATCAATAACTGTTTGCCAATTTCAACAATTTCGATCAGCTTGGTTGGGTCGTTATCCAGGTCAACCATGTTACCGGCTTCTTTGGCGGCCTGTGTACCGCTGTTCATGGCAACACCAACATCGGCTTGTGCCAACGCGGGGGCATCGTTTGTACCGTCGCCCATCATGGCTACCAGTTTACCGCCCTGCTGTTCTTTTTTGATATAATTCATTTTATCCTCTGGCTTGGCCTCTGCAATAAAATCATCCACACCAGCTTTTTCGGCAATAAATTTGGCGGTAAGCGGGTTATCACCGGTTACCATCACCGTTTTAACGCCCATTTTACGCAGGCGCTCAAAACGTTCGGCAATGCCGGTTTTAATGATATCCTGCAACTCTATCACCCCCATGATCTTTTCATTTTGTGATACAACCAGCGGGGTACCACCATTTGATGAGATTTTTTTCACATTCTCTTCCACATCAGCAGGGAACGGGTTGCCGGCTTTCAGGGCCATGTTACGGATAGAGTCAAAAGCGCCCTTACGAATCCGCAAACCATCAGGGGTATCTAAGCCGCTCGAACGGGTTTCGGCGGTAAACTTGATGAATACCGAATCGGCCGGAGCATAGATTTTTAGTTTGTGGGGGCCTTGTTCAGCAAGTTCTACAATCGACTTTCCTTCAGGGGTTTCATCAGCCAGTGAACTTAATACACAGGCCATTACAAAATCCTGTTCGCTTACACCCGCTGTTGGGTAAAAGCTGGTGGCTTTACGATTACCAATGGTAATGGTACCTGTTTTATCCAGTAACAAAGTGTCTAAGTCGCCGGCAGTTTCAACGGCTTTACCGCTTTTGGTAATTACGTTGGCACGCAAAGCCCTGTCCATCCCGGCAATACCGATGGCCGATAAAAGGCCACCGATAGTGGTAGGGATCAAACAAACAAACAACGATATAAAAGCGGCTATAGTGATGGGCGTGTTAGAGTAATCGCCGAAAGGCTTCAGGGTAACGCACACGATAACAAAGATCAGCGTAAAACCCGCCAACAAAATGGTCAGGGCAATCTCGTTAGGGGTTTTCTGGCGCGATGCACCTTCTACCAGCGCAATCATTTTGTCCAGGAAGCTTTCGCCAGGCTGGGTAGTTACCATCACTTTTATCCTGTCGGACAATACTTTGGTACCACCGGTAACTGATGATTTGTCGCCACCTGCCTCACGGATCACCGGGGCAGATTCGCCGGTAATAGCCGATTCATCAATGGTAGCAATACCTTCAACGATCTCGCCATCGGTAGGGATATTATCACCGGTCTCGCAAATAAATACGTCGCCTTTTTTTAGCTGTGATGACATTACCCTTTCTTCTTTACCGTTAACCAGTAAGCGGGCAGGCGTCTCTTCGCGGGTTTTGCGGAGGCTTTCGGCCTGGGCTTTACCACGTGCTTCGGCAATGGCCTCGGCAAAGTTGGCGAACAGTACGGTTAATAATAATATGATAAAGACGGTAAAGTTGTAGCCAAAGCTACCCTGGCCTTTATTGGTAAGCGAAAACAGGCTTACTATCAGCATTACAACCGTACCAATCTCTACGGTGAACATCACCGGGTTACGGAACAGGACGCGTGGGTTCAGTTTGATGAAGGACTGTTTTAAAGCATCCCTCATCTGATCGCCCTGGAACAATGTATTTTGAGTTGAGTTCATGATTATTTAAGTGAAAAATGTTCAGCAATTGGACCTAAAGCCAGCGACGGGAAGAATGACAGCGCAGCAATGATCACGATCACTGCGAAGATCATCAACCCGAAAGTTGAGGTATCGCTCTTCAGAGTACCGGCTGATTCCGGGATATATTTTTTATTGGCCAGCAAACCAGCTATTGCCAACGGACCAATAATTGGCAGGAACCTGCCCAATATCATCACGATACCTGTAGTGTAGTTCCAGAAAATATTGCCGTCGCCCAGGCCTTCAAAGCCCGAACCATTGTTGGCTGCTGATGAGGTGTATTCGTACAGCATTTCGGAGAAACCATGCGTACCCGGGTTATTTAACCATGCCGAAGGTTTAACAGCCCAATCGGCACCGGCCACGTTAACTACAAAGTATGATGAAATGGCTAAACCTACCAGGATGATGAAGGGGTGAAGCAAAGCTATCAATGAAGCAATCTTCATTTCCCTGGCCTCTATCTTTCTGCCTAAAAACTCCGGCGTACGACCAACCATTAACCCGGAGATAAATACCGCGACAATGATAAAAATGTAAAAATTGAGGATACCAACGCCACAGCCGCCATAAAAACAGTTAACCATCATACCCAACAGCATCATGGTGCCCGAAACAGGCATAGCACTGTCATGCATAGAGTTTACTGAACCTGTAGAGATAATGGTGGTCATGATGCTCCAGTAAGCGGAGTTAGCCGGGCCAAACCTTACCTCTTTACCCTCCATAGCACCGGTTGGCTGGCTGATACCCATTTTAGCGATTGCAGGGTTACCATTCAATTCGGCATTCATAGTGGGGATCAACAGCATCAGCATGCCCAGCGTCATCACACCAAATATTACATACGCGAATTTCTTTTTATTGAGATAAAAACCCAGCGCAAATACCAATGCAATAGGAATGGCAACCTGTGCTACCAGCTCGACAGTATTGGTTAAATAATTAGGGTTTTCGATAGGATGGGCAGAGTTGGCACCAAACCAGCCACCACCGTTAGTACCTAAGTGTTTAATAGCAACAAGTGGCGCAACCGGCCCGCGGGAAACGTGAACGGTATCACCCTGCATACTGATGAAGGTATCTTTACCTGCATAGCTGGTGGTCATGCCATTAAAAGCGAAGATCACAGCTATTACAAATGATATAGGCAATAATACACGGGTGATGGATTTTACAAAGTACTCCCAGAAATTACCCAGCTTATCGGTAACCTTATCTTTCATCGCCCTGAACACAACCACCAGCGCTGCAATTCCTGTAGCAGCCGATACAAAATGCAGGAACATGAATACGAAATGCTGTGTAAAGTAAGTAGCGCCGCTTTCGCCCGAGTAGTGCTGTAAATTACAGTTCACCAAAAAGCTGATAGCAGTATTGAAAGCTGTATCTGGCGACTGGCCGGGGTTTCCATCGGGATTAAGCGGCAAATGCCCCTGGGCCATTAAACAAACAAAAGCATATATTAACCAAACGCTGTTAATGGTAAGCAGAGCCAGCAGGTGCTGTTTCCAGTTCATTTCTCGTTTGGTGTCGATACCGCTGAAGCGGAAAATAAAACGATCAAGCGGGGCCAGAAAATCAAGCCAGGTTTTTTCGCCCTTAAATACCTTAGCAATGTAGCGGCCAAGGGGAATGGCGAGGGCTAAGGTGAGCAGGTAGGTGAAAATTACACCCGTTAGTTCAGTGTTCATAGTTTAATTTTAAAATTTTTCGGGTTTGAGAAGTACGTATACCATGTAAATGAACACGGCTATTGCTACGATGAATAATGCTGCCATGACTTTAGATTTTTTCGAAGTATGTTACAGATTTAAAAAAGATCCAGAATACCACTACAAATGTGGCCAGGTAAGCGATTGTGAGTAAAGCATCCATTTTTATGTGTTTTTGCAAAGGGCTTTGCCAAGCGGATGCCAAGAAAATTAAAAACTACACAAACAATTGATCATCAATTATTTACACATGCTTAAAAATGTTATTTTATTTATTTAAGGGGATTTAAACTATCATTTTGATAGGTGATTATCAAAGTGGGATTTCACTTATGTCATTGCGAGGAGGGACGACGAAGCAATCTCATGACTCTACAGGGCGAACATGTAATGGCTACGAGATTGCTACGCAATGCGATGACATAATGGAGAATGCTTCCGCCGCCGCTCGCGTCCTCGCGAGTGGCAATTATTTCCAGACGGGATCCAGCGGCCAGAGGCCGCTTGATAGTCGACACCCGGCCGGAGCCGGGCGTCAGCATGGTGTGTTAAAACTTTTTAAAATCCGAAATCGAAATTCCGAAATCCGAAATCATTCCAAATTATATTCCTTCAACTTCCTGTACAGCGTGGCTACACCGATATTTAACAGGTGCGCAGCTTCGGCGCGGTTACCGTGGGTATGGTTTAAAACCCGTTGAATATGTAGTTTCTCTACCGAAGAAAGATCAAATGCTGAAATTGGCGCACCGCTTTTTACCTGTTGCTGTTGCATTTCGTAAGGCAGCAAGCTTTCATCAAGCACATTGCTATCGGTAAGGATAACTGCACGCTCCACGATATTTTTTAACTCGCGGATGTTGCCGGGCCATGGATAGGCCTCCAACTTTTCAATAAATTCGTCACTTAACGTATTAACCTGCTTTTTTACTTTAAGGGCAAAATGCTGCATAAAGTATTCGGCCAGCAGTTTGATATCCTTTTTACGCTCACGTAAAGCAGGCAGCGTGATCTGGAACACAGAAAGGCGGTAATATAAATCCGACCGGAAATGGCCGTCATTGATCTCATTCAGTAAATTACGGTTAGTAGCTGCCAGGATTCGCACATTAACCTGTGTGGGCCTGGTATCTCCTATTTTGATGAACTGCTGTGATTCAAGCACACGAAGCAATTTGGCTTGCAAATCGTGGTCAAGCTCACCAATCTCGTCTAAAAATATAGTACCACCGTTGGCCTCTTCAAACAGGCCTTTTTTATCTTTTACAGCACCGGTAAACGCCCCGGCTTTATGACCAAAAAGCTCACTTTCCAACAATTCTTTGGTGAAAGCACTGCAGTTTACCGCAACAAACGATTTGGAACTGCGGTTGCTGGCCTGGTGAATGGCTTCGGCGAAAATTTCCTTCCCTGTGCCTGTTTCACCTAATAATAAAACGGTAGTATCGGTAAGCGCAACCTTTTGAGCCAGCTTGATCACATCACTGATGGCTGTTGATTTGCCAATAAGCCTGTCAAACCCAAATTTATCATTCAGCTTGCTTTCCAGCTCAGCAACTTTTTGCTGTAGCAGGGCTTTATCCATGGCCTTGCTTACCAGCGGAATAATCTTTTCATTATCATCCCCCTTAGTAATATAGTCAAACGCGCCCGCTTTTATGGCTTTTACACCATCATTAATGGTACCGTAAGCTGTTAATACAATGATCTCGGTGTTAGGATAGCTTTTTTTGATGGTTTCGGAAAGGGTAATACCGTCAATATCGGGCAGCTTTACATCACTTAATACCACATGTATAGTATCGTGCTGCAATTTTTTAAGGCCCTCTTTTCCGGTACCTGCAGTTATCACCTCATGGCCTTCCAACTGCAAAATACGCGCAAGCAGATTGCGGAGGCGTTCTTCGTCATCAATAATTAATAGCTTACCTTTTTGCATCGTGGCAAATATGGCAAATTATTCTGAACCTTGATTTTTAAGATTTACGGATTTCCTGATAACGGGTTAATACTTTTGATTATTTGCTATTACAAGTGGTGATAATTGACCATAATTACCGGCTTCGCTTTTCTAACAGACCCGTTATAGCCCGCATATGTTTAACCAATTCATCTAACTGATTAACCGGTATACAGGAAATTAAATCCGTTACCTGCTGCTCGGACGCATTGTTCAGTTCATAAAAAACTTGCAATCCGGCATCCGTAAGCGAAAGTAGAGATACACGGGCATCTTCTTTGGAGGGAACTCTGGCGATCAGTTCCTGCTTCTCAAATTTCTTTAAGATACGGCTCAGATAACCTTTATCAATACTTAAACGACAAATGACATCCGACGCGCTCAGCTGCTTCGCAGCAAAAATTTCATAAAGAATCCGGGCTTCGGCAAGGGAATATTCACTATTGAGCAAATGTTTGTCAAGCAGACCGATGAGATCTGTATAGAACCTGTTAAACGTCCTTATTTCCTGGATATGTTGTTGAATGTCCATGCCTGATCATTGATTTAATGCCAAATCATACCGCCTTTCAACCAACTCTTTTCCAAAGGCACCGGATGGCTTTTCGTCACTGAGTTTAAACCCATACCTGGTGTACAAAACAATTGCCGAATGCTGTTCTTCTGTTGTCCAGAGGTAGGCATTACTGTAAGAGCCTGATTTCATAAAATCCAGAAACTCCTCCATCAGCTTCTTTCCTAAACCTATACCACGATATTCGGGCAAAAAGATAAAATAGCGCAATTGTAAGGCATCGCTTCTGTGCTGGGCCACCAGGCAACCGACAATCCTGCCCCCATGTTCACAAATCCACACTTTATCTTTGGCTTCATCATATTCAAGGGCAAAATCCTTTAAACCCTGAAGCACATAAGCTTCAAAATTCAACCCGTATCCGCATTCTCTGGCGTAAAGATCGCCGTGAACGTGTGCTATGTAGCCCAAATCGCCCGGGAGAAGTTTATTTCTGATTTTGATGGCAGCGAGATCGGGTTTTATTAGCGTATTCATCCGTATTTATGCTTTCTGTTACCAACTATGTTCTTCATTAGCAAAATAAAGTAATTTAGTTGACTTTGTCAACTAAATTAAACACATAAAAAATGACCTCCAAATTTTCCGGAGGCCATTTTTAAATTCAATCACTATTGCGGGGCTTACTATAGCTGCGGGAAGCATAGCTTAAGTTCTCAACTCAGTCGTTGAAGTTGAAAACTTCAACTATGTATAACCACGGGCTGCGCTATGCTAAACCAACGGCAGTTAGGTGGATACCCAATGACATGTTTTTATAAAATCACCCTCTCCAAAAATAAATCTCCAAAACCCTGCATAATATATTAATCCTGTTATATTTGATTACATATAAACCAAACTCATTCCTGTGATTTGGGTTATCTAATAACACCCTAACAGGTTATCTATATCATGGCCAAAAAAACAACTAAAACCGAAAATCCCTTACCGGATGCAAAGCCTGTAAAGGAAAAAAAAGCCGTCACTAAGGTCAAAGCCGATAAAGTAACGCCTGAAAAAGGAAGCCCGGAACCAAAAAAAGCAGTTAAAGCGAAAGCTCTTACTGCAGAAGAGCCTGCTGCCGAAAAGAAAGTCGCCCCGGCGAAAGCCAAAACTGTTGCTGCAGAAAAGCCCGCCGCTGTTAAAAAAACTGCCCCGGCCAAAGCAGCCAAAGTGAATAAACCTGCTGAGACTGCTCCGGCACCACCCGTAAAGCTTAAAGCTGTTGAACCATACAGCCGTTTTACCGATTTTGACATCAGTTTATTTAAATCGGGCAAGCATTATAAGCTGTATGAAAAGCTGGGTTCGCATGTGGTGGAATACCAGGGTGTTATCGGTACTTATTTTGCTGTTTGGGCGCCAAATGCGCAATATGTATCGGTAATTGGTAATTTCAATGGCTGGAACCGTGGTTCTCACAGTTTGAATGCCCGTTGGGATTCGTCAGGGATTTGGGAAGGGTTTATACCCAATATTGGTGTTGGCGAAACCTATAAATATTTTATTAATTCATCATCAGGCGAAGACCTGGAAAAAAGCGATCCCTTTGCCTTGCGCTGGGAACTGCCGCCGCGTACTGCCTCAATAGTTGCTGACACCTATTACGAGTGGGAGGATCAGGACTGGATGAAGAACCGTCATGAGCATAACGCGCTGGATAAACCATATTCGGTTTATGAGGTGCATTTAGGTTCATGGGCTCGTAACTGGGAAAGCCCGGATGAGTTTTTGACCTACACCCAGCTAGCCGAAAAAATGGTGCCTTACGTTAAGGAAATGGGCTTTACGCATGTGGAGTTCATGCCGATAATGGAGCACCCATATTACCCAAGCTGGGGTTACCAGGTAAGTGGTTATTTTGCAGCTGCATCCCGCTATGGTACGCCACAGCAGCTGATGTACCTGATTGAGGAGTTTCACAAAGCAGGCATTGGTGTGATATTGGATTGGGTGCCTTCGCATTTTCCGGGTGATATCCACGCGCTGTATAGGTTTGACGGTACGCACCTTTATGAGCATGCCGATTCAAGAAAAGGTTTTCACCCCGATTGGAAATCATACATATTTAACTATGGCCGTAACGAGGTTAGGGCTTTCCTGATTAGTAACGCGCTGTTTTGGCTTGACAGGTACCATGCCGATGGTTTACGTGTAGATGCAGTAGCCTCGATGCTGTACCTCGATTATTCGCGCAAACATGGCGAGTGGGAAGCTAACATGTACGGCGGCAACGAAAATCTCGAAGCCATATCGTTCCTGAAAGAGTTTAACGAGGCTGTTTACAGCCATTTCCCATCGGTGCAAACCATTGCCGAAGAATCAACTTCGTTTACAGGCGTTAGTCGCCCGGTTTATTTGGGCGGATTAGGTTTTGGCATGAAATGGATGATGGGCTGGATGCACGATACCATTGGCTATTTTAAAGAAGACCCGATACACCGTAAGTATCATCATAACGAAATTACATTTAGCACGATATACGCCTTTACCGAAAACTTTATGCTGCCATTCTCGCACGATGAGGTGGTATATGGTAAAGGCAGCATGCTGCGCAAAATGCCGGGCGATGAGTGGAGACAATTTGCAAACCTGCGTTTAATGTACAGCTATATGTTTACGCATCCGGGCACCAAACTATTATTCATGGGAGCAGAGTTTGGGCAGGGTGATGAATGGAATTTCAGCCGCTCGCTGCAGTGGCATGTGCTGCAATATCCAAACCACCAGGGCGTAAGCGAAACGGTTAAGGCGCTTAATCACCTCTACCGCGATGAGCCTGCACTGTATGAAAAAGCCTTCTCGTTTGAGGGCTTTGAGTGGGTTGACGGCGGCAACGCCAATGATTCGGTATTGGTATATCGCCGCATGGGGCATGATAGCAAGAACGACCTGATGATTATCCTGAACATGACTCCGGTTATCCGCAGGGATTACCGCATTGGTGTACCTGCAGCCGGTAAATGGAAAGAGATCTTTAATTCAGATAACAATAAATATTGGGGCAGCGGCATTATTAATTACGACGCAGTAAGTTCGGAGCCTGTTAAATGGCATGGTAAAGGTCAATCAATAAAAATAACCATACCTCCATTGGCAGCTGCCGTGTTTAAACTGGCGCCAGATGTGCCTGCTAAATATGAATTGAAAAAATAAATCTGCTTGAACGAGACTTACGAAGTTTTAAAAACCTCGTAAGTCTCTGTTATGATATACTTATTGTCCTGGGTAGCAGGTAAAATCCGGAAGCCTTTGAAGGTCAAACGACATTAACGTTTACTGTCATCCTGAGAAACGAAGGATCTTCTTCACCTTGCATAGCGACTCTGTATCTTGTAGAAGATTCTTCGCTATCGCTCAGAATGACAGGTGTTCTTTAAACATGTCATGGGTAGGAACGAAGGATCTTCTTCGCCCTATGTAGCCGTTCTGAATATAGAAAAGAATTCTTAGCTATCGCTCAGTATGACAAGAGTTGGTGTTGAAACAAGTTCAGTACGATATTGTTAAGTTTATAAATAATAATGAACCCCAAATTCAAATATCTTTATCTCATAGGCGGTATAGTTGCAACCATACTGCTTATTGTGCAAGTTGTGGCTACTTATCCAAAGCCTAATACCGTAGGGGTGATCCTTGGCGCTTTGCCGGCGCCCTGGCCTTGTTTTATCTGTCGTACAAGGCTCATCATGTTAAGAAGGACAATGAGTTAATGTGATTTTGTTACGCTGAAACTTCCCCGGATTGTTGCTCGGCTATTTTATTTTCAAGCTGTGCTTTTAACTCGTACAGGTTACATTCAAGCGTATTGGCTGATATGGCAATAGGCGAACCGTAATTTTTATAGTTAAAGCCAAAACTCTTTTTCTTAAGCAAATTTGTTTGGGAAGCAATATATTCTTCAGGGTTTCTCAGGCTGATGATCAGAAACTGCTGATTCATCACGCTTGAAACGCCGATGTGAGTGATATCGTACCACGGAATTAAACCAATAGCAGTGGCGCTCGAATTATCATGAATACCATCATTATCAATAACGAGTCCCGGTTTTTTATCGTTCAGTTTTTTAAGGAAGAAAAAGGCAGTAAATCCGAAAAAGATGATACACGCAACAGAGGCCCCATATTTCACCAAAGCGTTGTCAAAAACAGGATTGCCGATATGCGGCTGACGAATCAATAACCAAAGCCCAATAGCCACAAAAGCTATCGACCCCAAAAGGCCTTTTGTTATTTTGGTTTTACTTAAAGGAATTTCGATAGGGGCGTTTGTTGGCATGATTGAGTTAGGTGGTTTGGTTTGAGATTGGATAATTAATACCAAGATAGTACAGTTGGAGTTTATTATCAATGGTTTAGGGATATTTAGGATTCCCCTTTTATCGCGGTTTTGGCGCGGAGGATAGCGAATCGGTCGATGCTTTATACCATCCTTGATACTTGCGCCGGGAAAGTTTCTATCTCCCTGCAATCGCTGCGCTTTGCTTAATAACCTGCGACATGGATCAACTACCTGATTGATAATTAAGTTATTTAACGATTTTTGCTGTGATATAAAAGTCAGGATCAATAGCAAACGAGTCGACAGCAAGAGAGGATTCTAATTTCAGTGACTGCCAGTTTGTTGATGGGGTGATCCAACGTTGATCAGTCAATTTGATTTTAACGGGCATGGTAAGGCCGTTTATACAATTTGTAAATCTGTATTCGAAGTTTTTTCCATCAATTTTATACTCCAATACAGGGATCTGTGCGGTTCTTAAGTACTGGTCAAACATCTTGCTAAGATTTTTTTTGCTGATTTTACTGATATAGTTTTCAATCTGTGCCGAATTAACTGATTGGTGATAAAAGCTTCGGTTAAGTCCTCGTAACACTTCCCTGAATTTATCGTCATCATTGATAATTGCCTGCAACATGTGGATTAAAACCCAGCCCTTCAGATAAGCGTCGTCACCTCCGTCTTTAAAAATATTGTCAGGAGAAATTACTGGGGCTTTGTTGCCTATCCGATTGGTGGTCCTGCTCAAAAAGAAATCATGAGATGCCTCCGGCCCGTAAAGATCGGCAATAACCAACTCCTCCGCATAACCGGCAAAGCCTTCCTGTAGCCAGCCATAGGCAGGATCATTTGCCGTTATGTTGTTGCCAAACCATTCGTGCGCTGTTTCGTGAACCACCATCCGGTCGGTTTTTTGATCCCAATAAGTTAGCCGTTTGGGATTTAGGCCAAAGCGCCCCAACCTAAACTTGTTTCCATAGCCGATAGCGCTTTGATGTTCCATTCCTATATACGGTGCTTCTACCATCTTAAAGCCGTCGCTGTAAAATGGGTATGGGCCAAACCAGTGCTCAAATGATGTTAAAGTTTTTTGGACTTCGGCAACCAGATAACCTTTTACCTTTTCCTGGTTATAATCCAGCACCCAAAAATCCAGATCAAGGTTACCGCGTTCGCCCTTAAATTTGTCACTTACATGCGCATATTTCCCTATGTAAAAGGTAAGTCCATAATTATTTATCGGGTTATTTACAGCCCAGGTGTAGCTTGTGGTGCCGTCTGTATTTTTAAGTTGCCGCTGAAGCCTTCCATTTGATACAGCGACTAATGTATCTGGGGTAATTATAGTAACCGAAGCTCCTTTATCGGGTTTATCGCCGATGTAAACCTTACATGGAAACCATACACTCGCACCTGGCAATTGACAGGCCACAGCCATCCATGGCCTGCCTGCCGAATCTGTTTGCCATACTAAGCCGCCATCCCAGGGCGGATTAATCGATTGCCTCGGCTTGCCCGAATAGTATATGGTAATGTTTTGAATATTGGATCTTGATTTCTCCGGAGGCTTTACAAACCACGCATCGCCGTTTTTTGTAAATGTTAAGTTTGCGACTCCTGCTTTTACGCTATCTATTTTCAGGGGCGATTGCAAGTCTATTTGCATTAGTGCGGTGTGCTTTGCTTTTACAATTTTATATCGTATTGCATTTTGGCCGCTTATGGTTTTATTAATGTAATCTGGCTTTACAATCAGATCGTAGCGGAGCACATCCCACCAGGCCCTTTCGGGCGTTATCGATCCTTTTAATGTATCTTGATGGGTTGTTTTAACCGGCCCGGTGTTCTGCTGGGCTATTAGTTTACAGGTAAGCAGGTTTAGGATTAGGATAGCGGCTATTCTTTTTATCATTGGGCGGTTTTGCGTTGTAAGTGAAGGTAGATGTTATTACTATTACTTGTCGTAAAGATCACATCGCCTAAACATAATAAATTGCTTCAATCCTTTAAAGTTGCCTTCAATATTCCATGATTCAGCGTATTTTACAATGTCGTCAAGACCCGAATCCCAGGGTTGATTATTGAAAAGGCACTCGCCGATAATTGTTCCGTCGGCCCGTTTTGAAATATAGATTTTTAGCCAGTTAAATTTATTGCCGGTTAACAGTCCGGTTATTTTATCCCTTAAAATTTCAAAAAGGTAATTCCATTCTGGCTGATGCTCCCATTGCCCCTGAACCATTAAATCGCCTAATTTGGGATGCCAAAGCACCTCGCTTTCATGGTTTTTTATCAACAGATCTGCCTCGGGATCATGAGTATCCAAAAAGCCCTCCATTATGGGCTTAAATGTGCTGTTAAGATAGTTATCCAGGCCGGCGTCTATTTTGCTTTCTATAGTTTCTCCCGCACCGGCAAGGTTTTCATCAATTCCATGCGGAAAAAATAATGGATGCACAGTTAAAACTCTGAGCTGCATTAAATAGGGGTGGATGTTGGGAACATCGATAATTACGGCGGAGATCTCTAATTCTGAATTAACTATTAAGGTGAGGTATTGCGGATGCCGCTCAACCCTATAATCCATATCAAGTAATTTGCTTTTTAATACCTCGAGCAGATAGGAGTTATTGTCGATTGGCTGGGGAATTATTTCTTCTTTCGGGATTTGTTCTGTTGGTTTTCTCTTAAAAAGGTCGAATAGCCCCATGATACTTTTTGTTGCGATTACTGGTTTAGTTATTCTACCAAAAGTAAGGATGATTTTTTTATTATTCACCTCTGTTCGTTCGTAATTGCTTGTGCCCCCTATTGCATACATATTTATCAAGCGTCTCCGACCAGGAATCGCCCGGACATGATGCAGAGGCACAAGTAAGCTCCTACCCAGACAGCCGCAGAATATTTGCGCCGGCGGAAAAAACGTATTTTATCTTTAAAACTTACTTAGCCGGAAAATGCTGACCAATTACGAAAATTGCAGCCATTAAAGCAATAATAGCACCCAATACTCCCCATAATTGAGCTGGTTTCATATTCGAAACTAAATCGCCAATGGTTAATTCATCAGGAACAACTTTCTTTTTTTGGACAGCAACATCATTTTTGCTGAGACTGAGTGCCTCTACCTTGCTTTTCCAGCTCGCCAAAACTCCATTAAACTCAACGGTGGATAATGAACTTTGGTTGAGTTTTACCGTCATCACATACCAGTCGTTCCCTTTTTCCAACAACCCTTCGGCGCGTACCCCTTCTTCCACTATGACCAAAATCGGGAGGTTTTTGGCGTATGCAATTGCCGGTTCAATTTGATTCCATGGAGTGGCAAATTTGGTTACTGAAAGAGGTATTTCATTAGTACCGCCCCGTTTTTCAATACCACTTTCAAAATAGGTTCGTTCAAGTGCAATAACCAAAATCCCCGAGCATTCATCCATCAAAGCTTTTATTGATTTTAAAGGCGAGTCAGAACTGAATGTATTTCTTCCGATTGTGTTGGGGATCAAATTTTCGCTTCTGAGCCGGTCTTCTATAGATTTTACAAAATCTTCCTGCTGCGGGGTTGCTGTACCACCAACGCTAATAAAAACTTTTGGTTGATCCATAATAATTAAATGAGGTTAGTTATTATACATTGACAATCAGGTTTATAACTACCTGTAAGTTAGATATAATAAATACAATTTAATATGTTTTTTAAAGAAACCGCGCTTGCCCCTAAGGAGTTTATGTTTTGGGAAGCAGTAGAGATTAACAAAAAGTGTAGTTAAGCCTTCTCGTTTTTATGTACGTTTTTCAGTAAATAGAAAGTGCTGTCGCTTTAAAGGTTCGAACGGTGACTTGTAGATGTCTAAATCATAAGTATTGAAGAGCAATAGCACAAATGAGTTGTATAAACGTATTTGTGCTATTATTTAGATTTTATACCCTTTCTTCTATTGTTAGGGTTTCTTTTATTTCCATGGTATCTATTTCATCAAATGTTATATGCGCTAATTTTATTTTGAGATCATTTAAAATATTATTAACCCGGCTTTCAACAAATTGATCGATTGCATTGTCAGGTAATACGCCGCTTCTTGCCCATGTCAAGATATCATTTGAAAGTAAATGAGAAGGTAAGATCGCTTCGAATTCTTGGTTATCATAATCTTTTATATATTCAAGTGGGTTTCTGTTTGTGATATAACGATTTGTGATTTGCGTTAAATAAGCAATATTCATTAAGCTATCGCTGGTGATTTTATTTTTATGCTGATTGTTTAAAACATACTCGGAATTTGTTGGGAAGATATGATGAAGATTAGGTTTATCGGTTGTAAAAAAGAAGTTTTGAACCAATACATCCCTGTCACAATGTTCCCAGTCTTTCGGCTGAGCACTCGCATACAACGCCAAGATTGCTCTACTCATCCTGCCTTTTGAACTATAAGTAGCAGAACGAAGCCGTTGCTTATCGATTAAGAACCTGTCAAAAATGTAAGACGTTTTTTTACTGTTTAAGAAATCCAGGTGTTGAGCTAAATGCGTTGTGTTACTTAATAGGTCATAGCTATGAAAGCTATTAAACCAAAAGTATTTTTTTAGTAATTCGTAGCAGGGAGAACTGTTTTGATAAAAATAAGCGCTTACGGTAAAATAGAAGTAGCGAAATGGTATTAAATAGGGTGTCTTGATATGCAAGTGGTTTTCAAAAAAGTCAAAGGTTTTTAAGATTGCTTTTTTTGCTTCATCCCAAACTGCTAAGATGTGTTCGGTTTTTATTTCGTTCAAATAACGGTCGGTAATATTTCTTACGCCGCTATTTGGTATATTTTGATTAATGATTACTGCCAATATTTGTAAATAGTCAATATCGCTGATTTTTAGAAATTCACTATTGTTGTGATCTCTAAAATCGTTAATAAGATCTCGCAGATAAAATCCTTTTTCTGTTGAGGTTGCAGGTTTAAATGTTTTTGCAACCACTATATCGAAAATATTTAATGGTTTTCCTGCTTGATTTATCCGTTCAAAAATTTGGCAAACCTCTGACACTTGAATACCCTTAACCTCGATAAACGAAATCCTATAGTTGTCAAGAACTCCTTTGATTTTTGCAAGTTCGGCCAATATTGGATGGTTAAAATCTTTGTTTACAGTAGTACTATTAAATACGTTAGCCTGGATATTTGTAAAATTGTTTTTGATGTCGATAAGTTTAACAATTAAGCCATCTTCAAAACGCTGTTTTTTACCAATGTTTGATCGTATTTCTCCATTTCTATCGTCAATGTCAGCCCAGAATAGAAATCTATTTCTATAGCTTTCATCATCAGTATCGTTATCAATCGGAATTGTAAGATCAACGTAAAGCAATGGATCAAAGCCAGAGCGGCCTTCAATTGTTCCACCGTATAAGGAGGTTAAAAGCGATGTCGTTCGCTGTTGTCCATCAAGAATGTATTGGTATTCAGTTCGGGTAAAATTAATATCTGTTATTTGATGTCCCCCAATTTGTCTGTGATTTTGAAGTTTTAAATCGGTCTTCCAAATAAGTATACTCCCCAATGGGTAAAATTTGTAAATACTATCCCAAAGCTTTTTTACATTTTCTTGTTGCCAGACCACATCACGCTGAAAAGTTGGGATTTGATAATTTTTTGCTATAAGTTCCTCAAGATAAGTTGTTAGCCCTTTGTTCGTAGGGAATATTCGGTCGGTATAATTCATATTGTTTAATTAGGTCTGGAAAGCGATTCGCAAATTGGTTTATGCCTATTCTGTTCAATATTATAAAAGAAGGGATAATATTTCAATAGGTGTTTTCACTGAATTACATTATGGTTGCAATTGATAAGTTCCTTCCTTATGATCACCCACAACCGCACAATCACTGTTCGAAAACGAACACTTTCGTAGATTGAATTCCAATATAAATATCTGATAATCAGAATTTTAAAAACAAGGCATGTAATTAGCTGAATTTCAGGCATAAACCATTACAATTATGCTTAAAAATTACCTGTTGGTTGCTTTTAGAAACCTATCTAAAAACAAAGCCTTCTCTGCTATTAACATAGTAGGATTGGCTATTGGAATGGCTGCGTGCCTGCTCATTTTACAATATGTTAGCTTTGAGCTTAGCTTCGATGATTTTCATATCAAAAAGGACCGTGTATTCCGCATTAATCAGGACAGGTATAACAACGGCAAATTAAGCACACAATGGGCCGGCGGAGCTTTCGCCCCCGGTAACGCCTTTAAAGCTGATCTGCCCGAAATTGAGGAGTACGTAAAGATTGTGGGGGCGGGCCAAACCATCGCCAACTATAAAGATCAGAAAATGGTAATCCAGAATGTTTACTATGTAAGTGATGCCTTTTTCAAAACCTTTACTTTTCCGCTGATAAATGGGGATCCTAATACAGCCCTTAAAGAACCTAATACTGCAGTAATTACCCGGCAAATTGCCGGTAAGCTTTTTCACGGCCTAAACCCTGTTGGCCAAACCTTGTATATCAATACAGACAAGCCGCTTAAAATTACAGGGGTGATGGAAAATATGCCTGCCAATACGCATATGAATTTTGATATCATGCAATCGTATGCTACACTTCTTAAGGAAAATCCACCTAATAAAGATTACAACCTTGATAATGCCTGGCTTAATGACGGCTGTACAACATATCTGCTATTAAAGCCCGGTGTTGATCCGCGTAAGCTGGAGGCTAAATTTATCCCGATAGTGAAAAAGGCTTATGATAAGTATCCCGGCTCGGGCGAAGGTGGTATTTATACGCTGCAACCGGTGAAGGATATTCACTTGTACTCCAATCGTATGCTTGAGTTTCAGCCCAATGGGGATGGCAAATCGGTATACCTGCTTTTGGGCATTGCCATTTTTGTGATCGTCATCGCATGGATCAACTACATCAACCTGGCTACTGCCCGCGGCATTGGTCGTGCCAAGGAGGTTGGCGTACGCAAAACCTTAGGTTCGGCTAAAGCACAGTTAATTACCCAGTTTATGTTGGAAGCTATGATGCTTAACGCCATGGCGATAGGGCTCGCCTTACTAATCATTATGGCTTGTTTGCCGGCTTTTGCTAATATTTCGGGTATGCAAATGGGCTTTACTTTGTTTACAAAAGCAGCTTTCTGGCTGGCTGTTTTGGGCATTTTCGTGTTGGGCTCGTTCTTCAGCGGGTTTTACCCGGCCATTGTATTATCGGCCTTCAGACCGGTTGAGGTAATGAAAGGCAAGATCCTGGCCTCGCCAAGAGGTGTGGTATTGCGTAAGGGCATGGTGGTGTTTCAGTTTGCCGCATCCATATTTTTGCTGATCGGCTCACTTACCGTTTTCAAACAGCTTAAATATATGCAGAGCCAAAAGTTGGGGGTAAAAATAGATCAGACCCTGGTTATCAAAGCCCCGCTGGTTAAGGTTGATTCGTTTTATCGCAGCATGAGCTCATTTAAGCACGAATGCCTGGCTCAAGCAGCCGTTAAAAGCGTAACGGTATCAACCTCAATCCCCGGCGAACCTGTTGGCTGGAATGCTGGTGGCATTAAGCTGGTAGGCTCTGATCAAAGCACAAGCAAGCAATACCGTATCATCGGCGCCGATTATGATTACCTTAACGCTTACGATATTAAACTGATAGCCGGTCGCAAATTTTCGAAAGAGTTTGGCGACGAACCGCATAAGGTGGTATTTAACAAAAAGGCTGTTGAACAATTGGGTTTCAGCAAACCTGCCGATGCCCTGGGCAAACGCATTGATTTTTGGGGACAGGTTTATGAGATAATAGGCGTGGCCGATAACTTTCACCAGCAATCGTTACATGATGCTTATGATGCCATTATTTTCCGCTGTATCCCCGATGTGAGGGGGCAGGTATCGGTAAAGGTAAGTACCACCAATATACCCCAAACCATTGCCGAACTTAAGCAAACCTGGGCAAGCTTTTTCCCCGGCGATCAGTTTGATTATTTCTTTTTAGATCAGTTTTTTAACAAGCAATACAAAACCGATCAGCGCTTTGGGCAGGTATTTGGTGTATTTACCGGCATTGCCATTTTTGTAGCCTGCCTGGGTTTATTCGGCCTGGTATCATACACCATTGTGCAGCGAACCAAGGAGATTGGCATCCGCAAGGTACTGGGTGCTTCCGTGAACAGTATTTTAACATTGCTGTATAAAGACTTTGCCCTGCTGGTGGTAGTATCTTTTATCATATCGGCCCCGATAGGCTGGTATGCTATTCACCAATGGCTGCAAACCTATGCCTTTAGGATGGATATTAACTTCTTGCTGTTTGTTATCCCGTTTTTCCTGGTATTGCTGGTAGCATTTGCAACAGTATCATTCCTGAGTGTAAAAGCGGCGCTGATGAACCCGGTAAAGAGTTTGAAAACGGAGTAGGCGGGATAGAAGGAGAGAAAAAATAAGCCGCCGCCGCTCGGCTCCAGCCGAGTGGCTATTATCCACAGGCCTCTGGCCTGCATTATCTACAGCGGCCAGAGGCCGTGAAATAGTTACCACTCGGCTGGAGCCGAGCGGCGGCGAAAGAGGTAGGGCCAAAACATTTACAATCCGCTGTTGGTTGGCTGTTTACACCATATCAACTAATTGCGTACTTTGCTTTATGCTTGTTTTAACTGTACCCGAAAAAGCTTCTATCCCTACTTACACGCTTGCACCAAATGGCCATGGCGGCAAGGTTATGATAGATGTGCGCGAAGCCGGCGGGCGATGCGGAGAGTTTAGGCTCGATCCCGCCTTTCTGCAGCCTCACCGTAAGGACTATTACTTTTTTGTATTGGTTAAAAGTGGTGCTAACCGCCATTGGATAGATTTTGTACCCTATACCATGAAGCCCGATACATTTTATTTTACCGTGCCGCAACAGGTACATCTTAAGGAGCACACGGGACCTATAGAAGGGATAATGATGAGCTTTACCGACGAGTTTTTACAACTGGAAGATAACCGCATACTTAAACAACTTCCCATTATCCAAAACCCCGCCGCAGCTCACGAAATAAAGCTTAGCCCTCCAAATTTGGTTTTTATTGAAGATACCATGCGCAAAATGCTGGTTGAATTTAATGCCGATGGTACCTGGCGTAATCAGATGCTTACGTCGTGGTTGCGGGTGCTGGTGATATACCTCAGCAGGTTGTACAGCGAGCAATATAATGAAACCTGTATTACCTTAAATTATTGTCTGCTCAAAAGCTTTCAGTCGCTTATAGCCGAGCATTATGCCACCCAGCATGATGTTGCAGCTTATGCCGAAAAGCTGAACCTAACGCCCGGGCACCTTACCGATGTTATTAAACAGCAAAGCGGTAAAACGGCTATTGCCCATATTCATGAACGATTGATTGTTGAAGCAAAACGCCGCTTACTGCACACGGAGCTCTCAGTAAAACAAATCGCCGATGAACTTGGTTTTGATGATGCAGCTTACTTCAACCGCTTCTTTAAACGCCTTACCGATACCACGCCGATTGCATTCAGGATGCAAATCCGGGAAATGTACAGTTAATGCCCTGCTATGTGCAGCGGTAAAAATATCTGCCCGCCATAGCTTTGTGTTATGGAAAAACAAACAGTTTTAATAACCGGAGCCAATAAAGGCATTGGCTTTGAAAGTGCCCGCCAACTGGCTAATGCCGGTTACTACATTTACCTGGGCAGCCGTGATCAGGATAGGGGGCAAAAAGCAGTTGAACAACTCAAAGCCGAAGGTTTAAATGATGTTGAACTATTGCTGATAGATGTTACCAATGAAGCATCGGTACAAAAAGCTCATGATGAATTAGCCGCTAAAATAGACCATCTGGATGTGCTCATCAATAATGCGGGTATTCCCGGAGCTTTCCCGCAAAAGGCCGATACTGTAAGTGATGATACCATGAAGGAAGTTTTTGAAGTTAACTTTTTCGGTGTGATCCGCACAGTACGTATTTTTATCGACCTGGTTAAAAAGTCGCCAAACCCAAGGATTGTTAACGTTACATCCGACCTTGGTTCGTTAACCTACCACAACGATCCTAACTGGGAACACTACGAGGTTAAGTCGGCCGCTTATGGCCCGTCGAAAACTGCATTGAACGCTTATACAGTTGCCCTGGCTTACGACCTTAAAGACCAGGTTAAAGTAAACATGGTAAACCCCGGATATACCAATACCGAATTTAACGGCAACCGCGGGCCCAAACCAGTAGAAGACGGTGCAGCACCAATAGTTAAATATGCCATGATAGGCCCTGATGGCCCTACAGGTAAATACTTCAGCGATTACGGTGAAAGCCCGTGGTAAGTTTTTGAGAGGCGAGAGTTAAGAATCATGATTTAAGAATCAACCTCTCCTCGCCACCGCGACATTGCAATGACATCTTTTCATTAGATGGCTGGCTGTTGTAACTCTAATACGTAAAATGCAAAAAAAGACCCCGGCAAGCCAGGGTCTTTTAATTATTTGCTTATCTCAATATGCTTAAAGTTTTTACTAAACTTAAACGCTATCGTTTTGTCATCGTTGATCTGGAACTCTTTTACGCTCTTGCCATCTACCATTATTTTGGTTGGGGCAAATGGTAAACCTATCAGGTTAAAGTGGTAGCCATCGTAACGTGGAGTGTACAAACCTTCCATGCTTTGATCAATGGTTACTGATCTTGAGTTTCCATTTACCACAAATTTCTTTTCGAGGTAAATATCCTGTTCGTAGGCAAAAGTTTCGCCGTAATCTTCAAACAGGAATGAGTTAACTTCGTAATCTGTATAGTAGATATTTAGTTTTACTTCTTCAATTTCCTGCTGACCAACGTATTGCATTACCGGGTACTCAGGGATAACCGAACCTGCCTTAATGAATACAGGCATGGTTTCAAGCGGTGTATCAACAGATACTTCCTTGCCGCCGTCAACAACTTCATATGTCCAGAAGTTGTACCATTTGCCTTTTGGCAGGTACACATTACGCTTAATCTGACCTGGCTCCATTACGGGGCAAACCAAAATTTTATCGCCATAAGTAAACTCATCCTGACGGAAATGGTTCAACTGCGTATCCTGCTCATGCATCACTACCGGCCTCAAAATAGGGAAACCATAACGGTGATGCTCCCAGAAAGTAGAGTACAAATAAGGAATCAGTCGGTAACGCAGCTCGATAAATTTACGATTGATAGCGGTGAATGGCTCACCAAAGCTCCATGGCTCGCGCTCTTTGGTATCACCTGCCGAGTGCGCACGCATAAACGGCGAGAAGGTACCCATCTGAATCCAGCGGGTAAACAGTTCGCCATCGGGCTCACCGCTGAAACCGCCAATATCTGTACCGCAAAACGGTATGCCGGAAATTGATAAACGCTGGCACTGGATATTACCTAGTTTCAGGTGCTCCCATGAAGCCACGTTATCACCTGTCCACACCGATGAAAAGCGTTGTACGCCCGAGTATCCCGCCCTTGTGATGGTGAACGGGCGTTTATTTTTCATAATTTTGCGCAAACCCTCGTAGGTTGAACGCACCATCTGCATGCCATAAATATTATGCGCCTTACGGTGCGAACCGCGGTAACCGTCATATTGGTGGCGCACATCATCAGGGAAAGTACCTGCACCAAATACGGCAGGTTCGTTCATATCGTTCCAAACACCGGCAACGCCCATTTGCACCAGTTCGTCAAACAAACCGCCCCACCATTCACGAACTTCGGGGTTGGTAAAATCAGGAAACTGACAGCGGCCAGGCCATACGTGACCCTCCATAAAATAATCGTCGCTGCGGCGGCAGAAATAGCGCTTCTCCTTCCCTTCCCTAAATACCGAGTAGTTATCATCCACACGAATACCGGGGTCGATGATCACGACCGTTTTAAAACCATCGGCAGCAAGCTCGCTGATCATCTTTTTAGGATCGGGGAAATACTTACGGTTCCAGGTAAAGCAGCGGTAACCATCCATATAATCGATGTCCAGGTAGATACCATCACAGGGGATCTGGTTTTCACGGAAACCTCTGGCTATCTTCCTAACCTTGGCCTCAGGATAATAGCTCCAGCGGCATTGATGGTAACCCAGCGCCCAAAGCGGCGGCATAGGGTGCGTACCGGTTAAGGTATGGTAGCTTTTTACGACGTCCATCATGTGCGGACCGTGGATATAATAATATTGCAGCTCGCCACCATCGGCCCAGAAACTTGTTTTAGTCCTGTCTTCGGCGCCAAAGTCAAACTGCGCTTTAAATGTATTATCAAAGAAGATACCGTGTGCTATGCCATCATTTACGCTGATGTAAAAAGGGATGCTTCGGTACAAAGGATCCTGGTTCCACTGAAATGAATAGGCGTCGGTGTTCCAGTTTTTAAGCCTTTTACCTCGCAGGTTAAATTCAGTTGGTTTATCTCCTAAACCAAAAAAGCTTTCATCAGGCGCACATGTTTTAGTGCAAAATACATAATAGCCACCTGCCTGCACGTTTTCTTCCCAGTGCATAGGCACGGCATCCATACTGGTTACATGGCTGTTACTATCAGAAAAAGAGATAAAAAAATCTTTTTTACGAATGTGGCAGTTTACCTTGTAAGTTGATACCCTAAACTCGTTATCATCTTCGTGAAGATTATAATCAACATGCTTATTAGGCAGCTTAGGTACGCCGTATGAAAAATCATCCAGGAATACACCATGAGGGGCAAGCCTTACCCGAATGATCTCGTCTGCTACAACTATCACCTCAACTTTAGCATCACCATCGGTAAAATAGAACTTATTTCCCGTTTGTGAAGCCCTGGTAGGGATACCAAGGTATTTTTTTACTACCGGCTTAATGCCATCGGCAGGGTTATTAAGGTGGTGAAACTCCTCTTCTTCTTCAAGTAAGTTTTCTACTTCAACTAACTTACTGGTTATCAATTCCGGATTTGGGGTATTACTTTCCATTCAAACAAATTAGTGGGTTCAGCAAATATGTATAAAGTGTCCTTCCTACGCAATATACAACAAATGGTTTAACGAAAAAATCATTAACCGTGCCAATTGTTTAACTTTAATTCAATTTGCGGCTTCAATAATCTGGATTTTTTTGCCATCCCGAACAAAAAGAACGGCTACTGCCGCCAGAAACATAAATACACCGGCCATTACCAGTGCATATATGGCATGCCCACTGTAAGCATATTTCACTATCGGACCACCAATAATACCGTTAACTATTTGAGGAAACGTAATGAAAAAGTTAAAGATGCCCATATAAACGCCAATCTTGGAAGCAGGTATAGAGCTTGATAAAATAGCATACGGCATAGCTAAAATACTTCCCCAGGCCAATCCTATCCCTATCATAGAAAGCACCAATAACTTAGGGTCATTTATAAAAAATATCGATATCAATCCCAGGCCACCCATAGTTAAAGAAAAAGCATGTGCACGTTTGCGGCTTAATTTTTTCACTATACGCGGTAGCAGCAGCGCATAAATTGCCGAAACAGCATTATAAACACCAAATAATACGTTCACCCAATTAGCAGCATCGTTATAGGCTACCGATGAAGTGTCGCCGGCGGGTATATGATACACATGATCGGCCACGGCCGGGGTGGTAAATACCCACATCGAGAACAACGCGAACCATGAAAAAAACTGCACCAGTCCCAGTTGTTTCATAGTTTTAGGCATATTGGCCAAATCGCTGAAAATTTCGGCCAAACCGCCTTTATGCCCTGATTCAGATTCATCCTTTTCATGAAAAGTAGCGTAAACTTCGGGGGGATATTCTTTAGTGCGAACCACCGTCCATAGGATGGCTCCTATCAAAACTGCCGCACCAATATAAAAAGAGTAAAGTACGTTATCAGGTACGATGCCGGGTTGCGCAGTTTTTCCAATTCCAAACCATTCGGCAAAAACATAGGGCAGCCATGAGCCTATCACTGCGCCAACACCTATCAAACAGGTTTGCATGGAGAAACCTGTAGTGTGCTGGCTATCGGGCAAATTATCGGCCACCAAAGCCCTGAACGGCTCCATAGCTACGTTGAACGAGGCATCCATGATCATGAGCATGCCCGCTCCTACTACTATAGGCGGGATCAGCGCTGCCAGCATAGATGAGTTGGGCATAAAGAACAAAGCCAAACCGGATAAAATGGCGCCGGTTAAAAAGTAAGGGCGGCGACGGCCAAGGCGGTTCCAGGTCCTGTCGCTGTAATGACCAATGATAGGCTGAACAATCATGCCTGTTATAGGCGCAGCCAACCAAAACCACGACAAATGCTCTACATCGGCCCCAAAAGTTTGCAGGATCCGACTGGCGTTACCTGTTTGCAGGGCGAAGCCAAACTGGATGCCCAAAAAGCCGAAGCTCATGTTAAAGATCTGCCAAAAGCTTAATCGTGGCTTTTGCGCAATGGTTGGTTTATTTTGGTTCATTGATTCAATAGTTCACTGGTTCATTGGTGCCCTGTAGTTTTTACCACACCATGTCATTGGGAGCGAAGCGTGGCAATCGCATACTTTACAGGGCAATTATGCCTCCGTGCGATTGCTTCGTCGTTCCTCCTCGCAATGACATATTGTAAGCGGCTAAAACTCCAGCAACAATCCGCTCATGGCCGGCAGGCATACTTCAACACCATTTTTAATGTCATCGGTATTGAATTTAGCTCCGCTTAGCAGGTCGGTGAATTGTTTATGGCCGCTTTGATTTAATTTTGTTAACAGGTCATCCGGAAGTTTTATTGTTAGTTTACGCTCGCTCCGGTTAAAATTGGTTATTACTAATACGCGCTGATCATTGGTATAACGCGCGTAGATATACAAACGGGTATCAAACCCCGGCTGACGCTCATTGGCCATCATCAGCTCATAAAACGCGCCCGATTTTAGGGCCTCGCTGTTATGCACTGCCGTAAGCAGGTTATGGTAAAAGCCACGAAGCTTTTGCTGGTCTGCCGATAACTGCGCCCCATCGTACTCATGGTTATTCACCCATTTTTGGTGCTGAGGCACGCCCCAGTAATCAAATATAGAAGTACGACCGTCATTGCCGCTAAAACCCTCGGTACCGATGGCGGGCTCCCCTACTTCCTGACCAAAATAAACCATCACCGGACCAGTGTTCAGCGTAGCCGTAACAATCATACCCGGAACAGCCAGCCATGGGTTACCTGCAAAATCATTTGAGGCGATGCGCTGCTCGTCATGGTTTTCCATAAAGCGGAGCATGTGTTCGTCGATACCTTTGCTATCGTGGTTCCAGACAGCATTGATCTCCCAGGTAGATGAGTTGTGCTCATCGCGGGTAAGGCGTTTGATGGCATCATACAGGCCCACCTTATCGTACAGGTAATCAAACTTGCCTTTAAAAATATAATCTTTGTATTTGCCTTTGTCGTAAGCTTCACCAATGAAAATAATGCCTGGATGCTCTGCTTTAAGCTTAGGGATTACCCATCCCCAAAACTCAATAGGCACCATCTCCACCATATCGCAGCGGAAACCATCCACGCCTTTTTCGCTCCAGTAATGCAGGATATCATAAACTTTATTCCAAAGCGGTGGGATCGGGTCGAAATGACCTCGACGGTGATCCATATAATCAACACCGTAGTTCAGCTTCATGGTTTCGAACCAATCATTAATAGATGGCGCAGCGCTGAACACATCGTTACCGGTAGCTTTAGCAGGGTTTTCATCGAATTTCCCATCCTTCAGCGGGCTTTTAAACTCATCCCCTCCCGGGTTGTAACCCGCCGGTACCACAAAAGGCTGACCGGGCATATAATAAAAATCATTGGTTGGGCTAAAGCCTTTGCTTTTATCATCATCCTCACCAAAATCACGCACACCGGCAGGTTTAACATCCGATTCATAAGTACGGGCAACATGGTTAGGTACCAGATCCATCAGTACTTTTAAACCATTGTCATGGGTACGTTTGATGAGGGCTTCATATTCCCCGATACGGTTTTTAACGTCAACCGCCAGATCAGGATCGATATCGTAATAATCCTTAATGGCATAAGGCGAGCCTGCCCTACCCTTCACAATATCCGGATCATCGACTTTGATACCAAATTGCGAATAATCGGTCATGGTAGCGTGCTCAATTACACCGGTATACCAAACGTAGGTAAAGCCCATTTTCTTTATCTCCTGTAGGGCCTTGTCGTTAATATCGTTCAGCTTGCCAACACCGTTTTCTTCGATAGAACCATTGGTTTTATTAAGCGTTTTAGTATTGCTGAACAGTCGCGGTAGTAACTGGTATATGATTAGCTTATGATTGGTGGTTTGTTCCATGCGTTTTTTAGTATGATGTGTTTTTACCTGTGCCAACGTAATAACGGGCAACATTGTTACAGCAATAAAACAAGTAAATAGTTTATTGCTTTTCATTACGCCTCAACCAGTAATTCATCATTGGCTTTTACCAACTGCTCTTTACCATAAACCAGCACGGTAGTTTCTACATCCGATGCATTTTTGATCTGCACACCTTCTTTGCTCACTTTGATATTCAATAACACACCGCGGAAACCAATATGGAACGAAAACGACGACCATTTTTCGGGGATAAACGGCTGGAACGAAAGTTTACCATCCTTTACCCTCATGCCGCCAAACCCTTCAACAACAGCCATCCAGGTACCTGCCATCGAGGTGATGTGACAACCGTCCTCGGTATCGTTATTATAATCGTCGAGGTCTAAACGGGCGGTGCGGAGATAAAACTCGTAGGCACGGGCTTCGTCACCAAGCTTGGCGGCCAAAATAGCGTGCACGCATGGCGATAATGACGATTCATGCACGGTACGCGGCTCGTAGAAATCGAAGTTGCGGCGAATAGTATCTGTATCATACTGATCTTCAAAAAAGTAAATTCCCTGCAATACATCGGCCTGTTTAATATAGCATGAACGCAGAATCCTGTCCCAGCTCCATTTCTGGTTGATAGGGCGTTCTGATGCAGGCAAGTCTTTCACCAGGATCTGCTCTTTATCCAGGTAGCCATCCTGCTGTAAAAACACCTGGCGTTTCTCGTCGTACGGATAATACATCTTTTGGATGATATCCCTGAAACGACCAAACTCGGTTGCTTCATCAAGGTTGGTTTTGCTTACCAGCGCAGCATATTTTTCAGCATCAGCAGCTTTTACTTTTTCAGCAACATCAAGCGTATATTGCATACACCAGGTAGCTATGGTACTGGTGTACCAGTTGTTGTTTACGTTGTTCTCGTACTCGTTTGGCCCGGTTACGCCAAGCATTACATACTGCTGCTTATCATCCGACCAGTTAACCCTTTGCGACCAAAACCTTGCGATACCCAACAACACTTCCAAACCATAATCGCCAAGATAAGCTTCATCGCCGGTATAACGCACATAATTGTAGATGGCAAAAGCAATAGCCCCATTACGGTGGATCTCCTCAAAGGTGATCTCCCATTCGTTATGGCATTCGGTACCATCCATGGTAACCATAGGGTACAAAGCCGCACCATTTTTAAAGCCAAGCAGTTGCGCGTTTTCAATAGCCTTGCCCAATTGTTTATAGCGATAAAGCAGCAGGTTGCGGGTAACCTTTTGCGGGGCTGTGGAGAGATAAAAAGGCACGCAATAAGCCTCGGTATCCCAATAGGTAGAGCCTCCGTATTTTTCGCCGGTGAAACCTTTAGGGCCTATGTTCAGGCGATCATCCTCGCCGGTATACGTTTGGTTAAGCTGGTAAATATTGAAGCGGATAGCCTGCTGGGCCGAGATATCTCCATCAATAATGATGTCGTTATGTTTCCACTTTTCGGCCCAGGCTGCCGCTTGCTCAGCCAGCATGGTATCAAAACCTTTTATGCTGATGCGATCTAAAGTAGCGTTTAACTGGTCAACCAGTTCTTCCTGTTTATAGTTTTGTGACGACAGGTTAGCCGCATACTTAATTACTGTAATGCTTTCGCCTTGTTTTGCTTCTAAGCTAACCTTAGCGGCCACGTATTTCTCTTTTTCGATGGCCTCGGTAGTTGGTTCAATAGCAACACCATTTTGCAGGATGTTAAACTTCATGCCGGTAGCAACCACAAAACCTGTCTTTTTGGTACGCATCACAATGTAACCACCATTGGTTTGTGTGGCCTTGTTTACCTCGTCCCAAAACTTTTCATCGTAATTGGAGTCTTTGTTTACTACATCGCCATCAATTGACGGTGTTAAAGTAATAGCGCCACTAAAGTTTAAGGGCGTAAGGGTGTATTTGATAGCACCGGTTTCATCATCGGCCATGCTGCAAAAGCGGATAGCCTCTACCTTAACTTCTTTCCCTGATTTTGTTTTTGCACGGAAATCACGTTTAAGATAACCGTCCTTCATATTCAACTCCCTGCGAAAGTT
This sequence comes from Mucilaginibacter sp. A5337, assembly GCF_059690695.1. Classification (NCBI taxonomy): domain Bacteria; kingdom Pseudomonadati; phylum Bacteroidota; class Sphingobacteriia; order Sphingobacteriales; family Sphingobacteriaceae; genus Mucilaginibacter; species Mucilaginibacter sp. A5337. The sequence goes on from NZ_JCAWEC010000001.1 coordinate 1,039,924, forward strand.
TAAAACTTCGCATTTGGCAAGGTCAAGCTGTTCGCCGTCAATTACAACATCAATACCTACCCAGTTTGCGGCGTTGAGTACTTTGGCAAAATATTCAGGGTAACCATTTTTCCACCAGCCTACGCGGGTTTTATCGGGATAATAAACCCCTGCCACGTAGTTACCTAACAGGGTATCGCCACTGTAAGCTTCTTCAAAATTGGCACGCTGACCCATACGGCCATTACCCAAACTAAATATACTTTCAGAAATTTTATTGTAATGAGCGTCGAAGCCTTCTTCAATTATCTTCCACTCATCAGCTTTTATATAGTTTTTCATTTAGCCCCCTCTAAATCTCCCCCTAAAGGGTGAGACTTTTAGTTTAATAGTTTATATTTTTTTTTATGCCTCCATGCAAATCAAAAGCCCTCTCCCTTTAGGGGAGGGTTGGGTGGGGCTACAACTTATACAATTTATCAAGTGTCATTTCATCCAACCCTTTAATAACCAGGTTAGCTCCTGTAAGTACATCCGGCGAGCCGATGCCAACCACTTTCATGTCACCTGCAACGGCGGCTTCAACCCCGGCAATGGCATCCTCAAATACCACACACTCTTCGGGGAACACGCCCAGGGCTTGCGCACCGGCTAAAAACACTTCAGGATCAGGTTTGGCTTTGCTTACTTTGTTGCCATCTATCACCGCATCAAACATATCGGTGATGCCGATTTTCTCCAATATGGTCATGGAGTTTTTACTGGCCGAACCAAGCGCGGTTTTGAGGCCTACCTTACGGCAGGTTGTTAAAAACTCTTTAGCTCCGGGCAAAATCTCATCGGGTTTCATCTGGTTTACCATTTCCATATACCATATGTTTTTTTGGGTAGCCAGTTGCTCCTGTTCGGCTTCAGTTTTGGTAACGCCGCCCCAACCTAATATCAATTGCAGCGAACGCACTCGGCTTACGCCTTTCAATTGCTCGTTCTGGTGCTCGGTAAAATCAAAACCAAGCGAGTTGGCCAATCTTTTCCAGGCTTTATAGTGGTAAACGGCAGTATCAACAATTACACCGTCCAGGTCAAAAATACAAGCTTTTATAGTATTCATTTTCTTGGGTAAAACACAGGGAATTAGTCCCCTAAAGATATTATTTTAATGAGTAACACCGGGGATTAATTCTAATACTAAAGTTGTTTTGGCGGGGATCGTTACTTTATCCAGACCTGTCATCTCATCTGTTAGCACATTTCTCGCTTTTTTGGCATCGCCTATGCGCTCAAAATATCTTGACGTAGCGGTTTCCTGATCTTTCTCACTGCTGTTAAACATGATCATCACCGTTTTCTGGGCATCGTACCTGAAATAAACATAAATGCCATTTTCGGGTACAAACTGCATCATTTTACCTGTTTGCAGCGCAGTAGTGCCTTTGCGGTAATTAGCGAGCTTACTTACATAGTTAAAAGCATCGTTCTCCTTTTTATCACGGCCTTCGGCAGTAAATTTATTTTGCTTGTCGCCGGCCCAGCCGCCCGGGAAATCCTCGCGCACCAAACCATCGGGGTTTGAGTAGTTTTTCATCAGGATCTCATCTCCATAATACATTTGCGGTACGCCACGCATAGTAAGCAGCATAGCCATTGCCGATTTATATTTTGTAATATCCTCGCCCACCATGGATAATAAACGACTCATATCATGGTTATCCATAAATATGGTATTGCGGGTAGCATCCTGGTATAAAAAATCTTGCGCTACTACCGAGTATAGCCGACCAACGCCATCCGTCCAGCCGTCTTTACCGTTTATCGCTTCATAAATAGCATCTTTTAAAACAGCATCTGTTACGCCGGGGAGTTGGGTATCAAAACCGCGGTTAACGGTATTCCCCTGGGTAAAAAATGCCTGGTTAGCAGCAGACCATACGAGCGTTTCGCCAAATATGGAAAGCTTAGGAAACTCGGCTTTAACATCTTTTGCCCATTTAGCCATATACACAGGTTCATTGTAAGGATAGGTATCCAGCCTGAAACCATCGATACCTGCGTATTCCACCCACCAGATGTGGTTTTGGGTAAGATAGTTTTGTACGTAAACATTATTCTGGTTCAAATCGGCCATGCGATGGTCAAACCAGCCATCCTGCATCAACTTGCGGTCCATAGGTGAAGCATGCGGGTCCATTACCGCCGCATCACGGAAATTTGATTTGGTATACGTTGGCCATTGATGTACCCAGCTTTTCATTGGCATGTCCTGTATCAGGTAGCCTTCGGTACCGGCGTGGTTATGTACCAGGTCTTTAATAACCTTTAAGCCCATGCTATGGCATTTTTCAACAAACTTTTTATAAAGATCATTAGTGCCGTAACGCGGGTCTATCTTATAATAATCGGTAACCGCGTAACCGTGGTATGAAGCATGCGGCTCATCGTTTTCAATTTCGGGGGTAAGCCAGATAGCGGTAACACCTAAGTTTTTCAGATAATCGAGGTGATTCATGATCCCCTGTAAATCTCCCCCATGACGGCTGAACATCGAATCGCGATGAATACCCTGCTCACGAAGGTTATTGAATGAGTCGTTAGCAGCGTCACCGTTGCTAAACCTGTCGGGCATAATCAGATAGATCAGGTCTTTGCTGGTAACCCCCTGCGCCCTACCCGCCGACTTGTCGCGTTTGTTAAGCGTATAGCTATAAGTAAGATCCTTTTCACCGGCTTTTTTAAACTTTATCGGGAACGTTCCCGGAACAGCCGATGAAAAAATTTGCAGGTCGACAAATAAATAATTTGAGTTTTCGACTTTATGCACTGCTTTAAGCTTAACACCAGGGTAGCTTAAAGATACGCTGCGCTGCGCGATGTTGCTGCCATGAACCACCAGTTGCAGATTAGGATTGCTCATGCCAACCCACCACGACATAGGCTCAACGCGCTCAAGTGCAGGCGTTTGTGCCTTTACACCCAAAGCAGCCAACAAGCAGCATAAGGTGGATAGTAAGGTTTTTCTCATATAAAAAAATGATAAAAGGATAATTGGTTGGGTTGCAGATAAGCAGCAACCACGCTCCAAATTTATAATAAAATTAATTGCTTGTATGAAAAAAAATTATCCGACACTAATTTTTCGAATTCATACGAATTACACGAATTGATTTCTCAAACCTGATTCGTGTAATTCGAATAAATTGTGGGCTGCATGCTAATCATTCGTGTTGAAAATTATTTTCTATCTTTATTTGGATTGATTACAAATAATGCCAATATTTGTACCCGTTATGATTGCAACCACCGAATTATCTTTATGGACCGACGTTTTCAGCACCAAAACAGGTGCCGTTTACCAGTGCGATGCGGAGCGTTGCTGGTATATCGATTTCGCCGGTAAGGTTGCCCGGTTTGATCATCGCAATGTCTTGAAATTACGCAAAGCAGTTTATGCTATCGACATTGAGGAGAAGCTCCTTAATACTACTACCGATCCGGACGTAGAAATTATTTTCATCTGCGCCTGCGATCATTGTTATGTACTTTCCCTTGCTCAAATCATCAACCTGAAAGAGCTTTTAGAAGGTACCTTTGTGATGCTGGAACTCAACCACATCATTCACGACCGCCTTTACAGTAACTCCCTGTAATTTAGATCAATTCTCGTTATAATTTAGATTAATTTCATATTATCTTTAATTTAAACTAATATGCTTTAACTGCATTATTATTGCATTATAATTCCTGCAATAAGGCAGCGAACGTTTAATTTATCGACATCATGAAAGACCTACTCCGCATAAAAAGCCTGATATCGGCAGATATCGAATTGCTTTTAAACCAGCAAGTTAAGAAAGAAGCACTCTCTTCATCAATATATTTGGCCATGGCTTCATGGTGCAATCGTAATGGTTATGATTTTTCGTCCGAATATTTTTTCAAACAAGCAGATGAAGAACGTCATCACCAGTTAAAATTTTATAAATATATTCTTGATATGGGTGGCAATGCTGTATCACCAGAGGTTACCGGCATTAAACAGGAATATAACTCATTCCGCGAAGTGTTTGAAGAAGCGCTTGACCAGGAGATCAGCGTAACCAACTCTATCAAAAACATCTACGCCCGTTGCATGAAAGAGCAGGATTTTGTTACGATGGAATTCCTGAACTGGTTCCTGAAAGAACAACGCGAAGAAGAATACAAAGCCCGTCGCGCCCTCGAATTATTCGAAGTTATTGGCGAGGAAGGTACCGGCAGGTGGCAGATCGACAAGCATGTTGGTCAGATAAAATATGACAGCGAGGCGTAAAACCTCACCCTGCCCTCTCCAAAGGAGAGGGTTCGATAATAAAAAAAGTCCTTTTGCTAATGCAAAAGGACTTTTTTTATTATTGCCTGTTGTCATTTCGATACGAGGGACTAGTTAGAAATCTTATACGCCCTACATATTGATTTGCAAGGCGTATAAGATTTCTCCTCACCCTTTGTTTACAGCCCTCGCTGTTCGACGACAACGTTTTTTGTTGGATTTTTTACTCAATCAAATCCATCAGCTTTAACACTTCTTTAGGATGATATTCTTTCAACCACGTGTTACCGGGCTGAATACTGCATACCGGCGCGTACTTACACCTGTCGGTGCATTCGGTTTCAATCACTTCTAACTCTTCGCGACCATGGTAGTGCTTGATGTACGATTTGGCCAGCTTATACATATCCTTACCGCCACGTTTTCCGCATTTACTGCCTACACATACGTACAGCACTTTATCAGGTATGGTAAATTTGCTCATGATGCTATTTGTTAAAATTGCGTTAATAAATAGCAAAGTTAATGCTAAAACAATGCAAATAGTTGTCTGAACCAGGATTTATTGGATTTATGAGATTAAACGGATCTTTCCTTTTATACTCTTGCCTCCTCTGTTACTAAGTTAGCATACTTTATCGCTCACACCCTGCACGGGGTTTCAATATTGCTTCTTTACTACGCTACTCCCTTTCAATCAAACAAACAGCATAAGCTACCACACCTTCTTCACGGCCTATAAATCCCATTTGCTCATTGGTAGTAGCTTTAATGGAAATATCTTCCTCGCTAATAGCCGCAGCTTCTGCTATATAGGTTTTCATCGCTGGAATATGCGGATTAATCTTTGGGGCCTCGAGGCACACCATGGCATCGATATTGCCGATAACAAAACCTTTTTCTTTTATAAGTGCAACAACATGCTGTAAAAGGATCAGGCTGCTGATACCTTTCCATCTGTCGTCCTTATTTGAAAAGTGAAAGCCTATATCGCGCAGATTTGCTGCGCCAAGCAGGGCATCGCAAATTGCGTGTAACAACACATCGGCATCTGAGTGACCATAAGCACCGGCATGGTGCTCAAGTTTAACTCCGCCTAAAACAAAGGGGTGATTTTCTTTTAACTGGTGTACATCAAACCCAAAACCTACCTTAATTTTACCCATTATCTTCTTGAAGCATTTGTTGTACCACCAAAACTTGCCGACAAAGTGAAGCGCAGAGTATTGGCCAGGGCACTATTTTGCTGGCTGGCTGCCAGGTATGAAAAATCAAAATCAAAAACACTGTATTTAAACCCTATACCCATGGTAACATAGTGCCTGTCGCCTTTTGACGGGTTTTCGTAAAAATAGCCTGCCCTTACAGCAAACTGCTTGTTGTACCAGTATTCAACACCCGGCGAAAAGCTGATCTCTTTCAGCTCTTCACTAAAGCCACCCGGTGCATCACCAAACGATTGAAAAATACCCGCAGGTACAGATACATTATCATCCTTACCCTTTATAATATTACCATTCACATCGCGCAGCGGCGGAGTTGGTACCAGCAGCTTGTTAATATCAAAAGTTGCTGTAAACTCATTTACATCATCCAACTGCCAGGTATTAGCTACACCTAATTTTAAATTGGCCGGCAAAAAATACTTATTACCTACATCGCTGTAACTGATTTTTGTACCAATGTTTGATATGTGTGTGCCAAAGGCAAAAGTGTTGCCATCGCCATAAGGCGCTGTATAGTATAGCGAAACATCGGCGGCAAAGGCATTGCCCGCTTTTGCTGCCTGGCTCGAGCCGGTAGCAAACGAGATGCTTGATATATTAGAGTGAATGTATCGGGCAGTTAAGCCCAATGAAAAATTATCACCAAACTTACGGGCAAATGAAACATCCAGTGAATATTCGTTAGGTGTATAAGTACCCTGATCGTTTGTATTATCATCGGTAAGCTGGATAGAACCGTAGTTAAAATATCTCAACGAAGCACCAATGGTATTCCGGTCGTCAATTTTGTGTGCATAGCTCAGGTACGATAAGCTGATATCGGGTACGAGGTGCCTTAACCATGGACTATATGATACCGATAACGCATCATTACTTTCCAGGAATGCAAGCTTTGACGGGTTCCAGAAGTTTGCATTTACATCCGGCGATAAAGCTACACCTGCATCCCCCATAGCTCCTGAACGTGAATCTGGCGAAATGTTTAAAAAAGGGACTTCAGTGGGAATTGCATTAACATTACTTCCGTTAGTATTTGTTTGTGCTGCTGCAGCAATTGGTAACAAAAAGGGGGTAATTATAGCAAGGCCTCGAAATGTAAAAAACTTCATTTGTAGGAGTTAGGTTGTAACAGTTTGTATTTTATAAAAACAGGCTCACGACTTGTTTTACCCTTTCAAGCCTGTATTTATGCTGAAAGTTAAATCAAAAATTTAAATCAACGCAACTAATTTCATCAATTTTTCGTTAAAACCCCTGATAACTGTACTATTTATTTCTAAATAATGGTTCATAAGCATAAGCACTGTATCCATTTTTTTATAAATTTACCACTTAATATAACTGTAAAAATATGAAAATACTTTTTACTAAAACTGCTTTGGGATTGTTGGCTTTAGGGGCCGTGCTTAGCAGCTGCAGTAAACGTGAGCAATCGCAAAAAACGGGTATAACTTATAACGACAAAAACAACGGCGGTTACGAACGTTTCAGGCAAAGTCACCCATCTCCGGGGCCTGGATTAGTACCTATTGAAGGCGGTACCTTTGTAATGGGTGGCAGTGCCGATCAGGACATCACTTACGATTATAATAACGTACGCCGCAGGGTTACCGTACCCTCTTTTTACATGGACGAAACAGAGGTATCAAACCAGGATTGGCTTGATTACCTGCACTGGATCAATATTACCTTCCCTCAGGACCGCGAGTTATATTATAATGCAGTACCTGATACATTGGTTTGGCGTCATCCATTATCATACAACGAACCTTATGTAGATAATTATCTGCGCCACCCGGCTTTTCAGGATTACCCCGTTGTAGGTGTAACCTGGGATCAGGCGCAGGCCTATTGCTCATGGCGTACCGACCGTACCAACGAAAACATTTTACGTGAAACCGGAAAGTTAGTAGCCTGGAAAGATCAGGGTAAAAAGGGCGGCGGCGGCGATGCCGGTATTGCAGCTAACGGCCAGCCTTTCAACACTGATATTTATCTGAACGGCCAAATGACAGGCGCAGGCGTGGATGGTAAAAAAATGATGCCTAACCTGAGCCCTAACGCTCAAGCCGGTACCGGAAAAGGCGGCAAAGCTGTAAGGCCGGTGCGTATGGAAGATGGCATCCTGAAACAAGCTTACCGTTTACCATCAGAGGCTGAATGGGAATATGCAGCATTAGCCCTCGCAGGTAACACCCAATTTGAAAACATCGATGATGGTAAAATGTATACCTGGAATGGTTTAGGTGTACGTTCGGCAAAAAAGAAAACACGTGGTTTGATCATGGCTAACTTTAAACGCGGCAGTGGCGATAACGCGGGCGTTGGCGGTTACCTGAACGATAAGGCAGACATTACCGCTCCTGTACGTTCATATGCACCTAACGATTTCGGGCTATACAACATGGCAGGTAACGTTAACGAATGGGTTGCCGATACTTACCGTCAAACATCGTTTGAGGAGTTTGAAGACTTTAACCCTTTCCGTGGTAACGAGTTTTCAAATAAACGCCTTGCAGATCCAAGCAAAGGGCTTTATGCCAAAGATAAATACGGCAAGCCTATCAAAGATCCTGCACATTCCAATAAAAAATTAAAATACAGCGAGCTCTTAGCGTTACAACAACAAACTACAGCTGCACAAAGTGCAAATCCAAATGCGCCGCTTGCTACTTCGCAAACAGGCTCGCTTCCGGTTGATTCATTATTACCTAAAAACTCGGGTAAGGCTTACACTCCTGACGCAAGGGGTGAAAAGGATGAAGTTAACAAAGCCCTTTATGGTACAACCACGTTGGTTAACGACCACTCTAAAGTATACAAAGGCGGATCATGGAACGATATGGCATTTTGGTTAAATCCAGCTACACGTCGCTTTATGGACCAGGACGAAGCAAGTGCCGAAATTGGTTTCCGTTGCGCAATGACATTAGTAGGAGCGCCTGAAATTAACCCTAATGGCAAACCTCATTATCCGGTTAAAAAAGCTAAACCTTTTAAAGCAAGATAATTTTTATAACAGACTTCAGATAAGGCCTTTCAGCAATGAAAGGCCTTTTTGTTTATAGCCAACCAGCCAAATACATTAGCAAAAATCTTCGTTACACTTCCCCCTGTGCGCTATCCGTCAATCGGCTCAACCCATTGGCTTCGCCATTTTGGAGCTTCAAAAGGATCGGCGAAATACTGCGTTTCATGTATTACCTTATCGTTACGAAATTCCATAATGCTTACGGTGAAAGCCGGTCGATCCAGGTAGTTGATAGTGTATTCTGTGATCCAAGTATCGCCTTTTCCAAGAATCCTCCTAACACGGAAACCCGATGGTTTACCGGGATGATGCCCACGTAAAGCCTGCAAATTACTTCGTCCAAAAATACGTTCGCCCGACTGCGGATAATCACAGATAACGTCATCATCGTAAATATCATGCTCTGCGTTAATATCGCCGGCTCCTGATGCCTGCCAGTGTGCATTCAGGATCTCAAGTATTTGTTCATCTTTCATGGTGTTTTAGGTTTGATATCTTTATTAACAAAAAATCCCGATGAATGATATTCACCGGGATATATACTTGGATAATTAGGACTTTTATTGATATCCTTCGTTTTGGGTCAAATTTGAATTAGCATCGCGCTCGCGTTTTGGGATCGGAAATACCAATTTTGGCGAGTTCCACTCAAATGTATCTGCCACATTTCCGTCCTCGTCTGTTGTAACTGTACTTCCTTTATAACGTTTCAAATCAAATAGCCTGAAGCCTTCGAATGGTAACTCCACACGGCGTTCCGCTTCCACCGCATCACGCAATGCTTGTTTGGTGCTTGCAACGGTTGTATTTCCTAATCCAGCCCTGTTACGCACAATATTTAAATCAGCTTTAGCTCCGGTATAATCCGGAGTAGCTTTTTGCGATCTTGCCTCAGACCTGATCAGGTACATCTCGGCAAGCCTTATTACAATCACATTGCCAAATTTGTTATTGAATTTTGCGGTGTAATTATCCCCGTCGTTATAAAACTCATCAGCTCTTGTGTCATTCTTTTCATATTGGTCAAAATGCTGCTGATTAATTACTGTTTCACCTCTGCCCGCAAAATCAGCGCTCGCAAAAATTTCATTCAATGCGTTGAAACCCGATTGTTGAGATATCTGAATAGCAAATACGTCTTCACTGGAATTGAATACCCGTGTGGCTTGTTCGTAGTTTTGAAACTCATCTTTAAAAACAGGTACCAGGGAATAAAGTCCTGAATTGATAACTTTAGTAGCTTCCTGCTCAGCAAGATCAAACTTCTCTTGTGTTAAGTATATACGGGCAAGCACCGCAGAAGCATCGGGAGAGTTTGCGAACGAAGTTTTATTAGTTTCAAGTTTCGCCTCTGCATCGGTAAGATCTTTTATAGCCTGCGCATAAACATCGGCAACGGTGTTACGTGTGGGTTTCTGGATACCCGAAATTGAAGTTGTCGGTGTCAATACTATCGGAACCGCCAGGTTTGATGAAGGGGTCCCGTCATTCCAGGCTTTACCAAACACCCTTGCCAAATCAAAATAGATCATACCCCGTAAAAACTTGGCTTCACCTTCTACCCTATCCTTATTGGCAGCATCAACCAGATTTAAGTTGGCCAAAACGTTGTTGCACACGTTAATAGCGTTATACCCACTATCCCAAACACCCTCAACAAAAGCATTATTGACTGTTATCGCTTTATTTGCCAGTTCGGTATATTCTGAAAAAGTTCCGAAATATGAAAAGTCGCCATCGTCAGCTAAAAAGTCGGTGGTTGATTGAAACCGGCCTCCATACAGGCCCCTTAAACCGGCGGCCGTATAAGCACCTACAAGTACACCCTGAACATCTTTTGAAGTCTTGATTGCAAGGTCCTGCTCAACGGAATCCTGCGGCTTTATATCCAGTTGCTTTTGGCATCCGGAACTATATAGCAATGCTAATGTACTTAGTGCTATAATTGAATATTTAATTTTTTTCATTGTTCTTCAGCTTAAATTAAAATCCCACGTTAATGCCAAAAGTTATGGTTTTAGCCTGCGGTGCAGCATAAAAGTCATATCCCTGGGTAATATTTCCAGAAAATGCATCAGAGTTAAGTTCCGGGTCCCAGCCTTTGTATTTTGTCCAGGTGGCCAGGTTGGTAGCCTGGGCATAAACCCTTAAGCTTGACAATTTGATCTTACTTATCCAAGCTTTTGGAAAATTGTATCCAAGCACAATGTTTTTTAAACGTACATATGAACCATCATCAAGGAAGCGGGAACTTGGGTTAACGCCGTTTCCGCCGAACAAACGCGCTTCAGGTACGTTGGTGATCTGGCCGGGTTTTGTCCAAGCCTGCAATTGATCGCGGGTTTGGTTATCAAAACCGTTGTTAAAACCAACCGACATATATTGGCCGGCGCCATTGTAAATCTGATTCCCGTTAACAGATTGTAACAGGAAGCTAAAATCTATGCCCATGTAACTTACGCTGTTATTTAAGCCTGCTATATATTTAGGATTAGGATTACCAACTACAACAGGTACTGCCTGGTTGTAATCGTTGGTTTTTGCACGGTCTCTCTTGCCGCCACCTAAATCGGTATTTTTATAATACAAGGCATCGCCATTAGCCGGATCAGCGCCTGCAAATTCAGGAGCCACGAATACACCCAAAGGCTGCCCTTCCATAGCACGGTTAACGGCATCGCCACTACCTGTAATTACCTGACCTTTCAAGTCGGTAATTTTATTTCGGTTGAATGAGATATTAAAACTTGTATTCCAGGTTACCTTCCCTACAAGATTTTTTGAATCTATCTGAATCTCCAAACCCTTGTTTTGTAACTTACCAAGATTTTGTGTGATAGTGGTAAATCCTGAAGTTGCCGGTACCTGTACATTCAATAACAGGTCTTTGGTTTTCTTCAAATAAACATCAAACTGCCCTGCTAAACGACCTCCAAGGAAAGCTATGTCCAAACCTATATCTGTTTGAGCGGTGGTTTCCCATTTTAAACCGGGGTTTGGCAATTGTGTAGGCCTTGCTCCGGCAACACCAGCGTAACCGAATTCTGAATATAACCCTCGGGCCGGGAAATTACCAATCTCTGAGTTACCAGTTAAGCCATAGCTGCCCCTTATCTTCAGATCAGATATAACCTTTTGATTTTTCATAAAGCTCTCCTCCGAAACTACCCATCCAACAGAACCTGCCGGGAAAAATCCATAACGATGGTCGGCACCAAATCTTGATGAGCCATCTATACGACCACTTAATGACAATAAGTATTTATCGTGATACTTATAATTAGCCCTTGCAAAATATGAAAGCAATGAATAAGCAGTAGAGGATGACAAAGCACTGGTGATACTTGCAGAACTGGTCAGCTTCTTGTAAGCGTCGCTCGGAAATTGTTCGCCATTTAACGAATTAAGGTCATTCTGTTGCCTTTGATAGGTCATACCACCCACCGCGTCAATGCTACTTTTCCCGAAATCTTTTAAGAAATGTAAAAAGTTGTTGGTATTAAGGTTAATAGAAGTTACCGACGAATTAAGACCCACACCATTATTAGTACCCGAGTTACGGGCAGTAAGACTACCTGAATAATTATCTTCGGTTGAATTTAAAATGTCTACACCAACTTCACTCCTGAAAGTTAACGATGGCAATATTTTAATCTCCCCAAAAACATTACCGAGATTTCGGTAATCGGTAGTAATGAAATAACTATTCTCGGAATTTAACAGCGGATTAAAATACACTGGAAAATTACTGTTTGGCAAACCAGTGGCCGGGTCAAGCTGACCGCTTAACAGGCCTGTACGCGGGTCGATTACTGGCGTAATCGGCGACAAAGCCACAATTTGTTCAGGGGTGGAGAAAGCATTGTCATTATCTAAACGATGGTTTTGCGTACGCGAAACACTCAAATTAGCCCCAATTGTAAGCCAGTTGTTAGCCTGGTTTTCGATATTTGTACGTAGGCTATACTGATTGATCTGGTTTTTCAATATCCAGCCTTTTTGATCATTATAGGTGCCGGATATGTAAAACTTTGTTTTTTCGGTCCCTCCCGAAAATACGAGGTTATAGTTTTGAACCGGAGCATGCTGAGTTATCTGATCCTGCCAATTGGTATTTACGCTTGTATTTGCATAATCTGTATTTCCCGCAGCATACCTGATTAAGCGGGTCTTCGCATAACTTTCCAAACCACCTGCAACAGCAGCTGATTGAACAAGGTTCAGATATTCTTTTGAGTTTAAAAATTCACGCTCATGGGTTGGCTTACTGAAACCATAGTATTGATTGTAAGTAATTTTTGTTGAACCTGCTTTACCTTTTTTTGTAGTAACCAAAACAACGCCGTTTGATGCTCTTGAGCCATATATAGCCGCGGCAGAAGCATCTTTTAAGATATCGATAGACTCAATATCATTTTGGTTCAAGTCTACAAGTGGATTGGTGGAAGCTCCGTTACTTGAAAAATCATCTACAGTGATCGGTAAACCGTCAACAACGTAAAGTGGCTGGCTGCCAGCCGACACAGAAGATGCACCACGTACCCGAACCTGGATACCTTGCCCTAATTTACCGTTTTGGGCCTGGATATACACGCCGGGGCTCCGGCCTTGTATAGCCGATTCAAGGCTTGGTACAGGAATATTCTCTATATCGCCGCCTTTAATTTTTGAAACAGAGCCTGTTAGTGATCGTTTGCTTTGTGTACCATATCCTACAACCACAACCTCACCAAGTACTTTTGAATCTGTGGTTAACTGTGCATTTACCGCTGCTCCAGTTATAGCGATTTCGCGGGGAATATATCCCAAAAAATTAAAAACTAAAACTTTTGCAGTAGCCGGCACACTAAGTTTGTACCCGCCGTTAATATCGGTTTGGGTGCCTAATCCGGTAACTCCTTTTACGGTTACGCTTACTCCTGGTAAGGGCGAGCCGTCTTTCTGATCTGTTACTTTACCTGTAATAACCCGGTTTTGAGCAAAACCAAAGGCAACACAAGTACATAACAACAGAATTGTTAGTAGATGTTTCTTCATAAAAGTTAATATTGTTAATTAAGAAAGTAAGTTCGTAAAAAAAATATGCAAAAACAACAAAAGCCTTAAGATTACGTTGGCTTTGTTACAAAAATGTTATTATCGCATATTTAAAACAATAACACTCAGTTAAAACAACATTAAAATCTGCCCTTTTTCAACTTTGTCCCCGGGCTTTATTAATGTTTTTTCAACCGTTGCATCGGCTGGAGCTTTGATGATGTTTTCCATTTTCATAGCTTCAAGCACGAAGAGATTATCGCCTTTTTTAACGATATCCCCCTTATTTACAAATACTTTAAGCACCAGGCCCGGCATAGGGGCTTTAATCTCGCTGATCCTGGCACTGTTTAAATTACTAAACCCAAGCTTATCAAGCAGTATATCAAACTGATCTTTAGCGGAAACGCTATATAGGTGATTATTAACTTTTATTTCAGCAGTTTTTTCGCTACCGTTAAAATTAATTACCTCCACATTATATGAGCGGTTGTTTTCAATAACATGGTAATTGCCGGGCTTTATCTGTTTGATATCCGCATCTTTTTTAACCCCGTTTATAAGTAATCCAGCTGCAATGGTTCTCTCGGCTTCAATACTATAGTGGTTATTAATACTTAATTTATACATAGGATTTAGATTTGACGATAAGCGGTTTATATATTATTTGTTTAGGGATTGGTATAAAGCTAAACATAATATTATTAACCACAAAGGTTCCATAAGCAAACTAAACCCTTAACTGACAGTATAAAGAAAAAAAATGACGCGTAAAGGCTGCGGGCTGAAGCGGCCGTTATTGAGTGAAAATGTACTGAATTAAATTTGCGCCCATTTTAAGGGCTTTTTGGCGGGCTTCCTGGGTATCGCCGGCATAGGTACCATAATCTTCCCAACCGTTGCCTAAATCGCACTCATAGGTGTAAAAACAAACCAATCTGCCTTTGTATATCAATCCAAAACCCTGTGCACGCTTACCATCGTGTTCGTGAATTTTGGGCAGGCCGTTCGGGAAATCATATTTTTGATGGTAAATGGGATGATTAATGGGAAGCTCAACAAAATCGAGCTCTGGAAATACCTTCTTCATTTGCGGGCGAATATATTGATCGAGCCCATAATTATCATCGATATGCAAAAAACCGCCGCCGGTAAGGTATCTGCGCAGATTACGGGCTTCCTGATCGGAGAAGATCACATTACCATGGCCCGTCATAAAAGTAAAGGGATAATTAAATAATGAAGCACTGCCTACCTCAACCACCTCATCATCATCATCAAAATTGGTTTTAAGGTTTTCGTTGCAGAATTTAATAAGGTTAGGTAAGGCTGTACGGTCACCATACCAATCGCCGCCGCCACTGTATTTAAGGCGGGCAATTTTATAGGCAGGGGCGTCAAAGCTGCTCATTGCTATAGCAACAAATAAAACAACCAATGCTAACCCTACCTTTTTCATAACCTGTTTAAAAAGTTCACTTCAAAGCAAGCCTCCAGCGCGGCGGTTTCGGTGCGCAGGCGGCTTGTACCTAAAGATACTGGTTTAAACCCATTGTGTAAAGCCTTATCAATCTCGGCAGGGGCAAAATCACCTTCAGGACCTATCAGTATTAAATAACGCCCCTGCCGGGTTATTTCGTCTCTTAAAGCAAATTTCTCACCCGGTTCGCAATGGGCTATAAATTTTTGTCCATCAAAAGGTTTATCCAACAGTTGATTTAACGTTAACGGCTCATTTAATAGCGGGTGATACGCTTTCAGAGATTGTTTTATAGCGGCCGTGATAATTTTATTTAAACGCTCCACCTTGGCCTCCTTACGTTCTGAGCGCTGGGTGACGATCAATGATACTTCATCAATACCGATCTCCGTAGCCTTTTCTAAAAACCACTCCAGGCGTTCGATATTTTTGGTTGGAGCTACCGCTATGTGGAGGTAATGATTCCGTTTTTCAAAACCGGTGGTTACCGATGTTATTTTAAGAATGGTGCGCTTTGGATGTGCATCATGAATCAAAGCAGTATATAAACCTCCCCTGCCGTCAATCAACTGCACTTCATCGCCTGCTTCCAGGCGCAGCACACGTATAGCATGTTTGCTTTCCTCTTCGCTCAGAAAGTATTGGGGATGCGAGGCATCAATATCAGGAGTGTAAAAAAGTTGCATTATAGATAAGCAGATTAATGTAAATCTACTGTATCTTCTTCATTTATCAGTAATTCGAGTTTAACTGATTCAATATTCTGGTCAGATTTTTTCAGTACGGTAATGTTATATCCGTTCGATTCTTTTTGTTCGCCCACGTCAGGGATCTTTCCGAAGATATCGCCAAGCCAGCCCGATACGGTATCAAAGTCGCCGTCTTCAGGTAAATCATGTGGTAAATGCTCATTTACATCATAAATAGATGCAAGCGCATTTACTATAAACTCACGTTCATTTACCTTTTCAACAATTGGCTTTTCTTCATCATATTCATCCTGGATTTCGCCAACCAATTCTTCAACTATATCTTCCAAAGTAACCATACCCGCAGTGCCGCCAAATTCGTCAAGTACAATGGCTATCTGAATTCGCTTTTGCTGCAATTCGGCCATCAGGTCATTGATCTTTTTTGTTTCGGGGATGAAGTACGGCTTGCGGATAATATCTTTTAAAACGATCTCTTCGTTGCGAGCCAACAAGGGTAAAATATCTTTGGCATGTACAATACCGATGATCTTATCTATTACATCATCATAAACCGGCATACGCGAGTAGCCTTCATTGATGATCATATCCAGTAACTCTTCTTTAGTTGAGGCGATATCCACACCTGAGATCTTGGTTCGTGGTACCATGATGTTTTTCACCACCCGCTCGTTAAAGTCGAATACATTTTGGATGAGCTCATGCTCATTTGAATCGAGCGCTCCGGTCTCTTTACCCTGCTCAAGTAAATACTGCAGTTCCTCAGAACTGTGATGGGTTTCACCACCTTCAACAGCAGTTATGCCCAGTAATCTTAAGATAAAATTGGCAAAATTATTAAGCACCCATATAAATGGCCTGAAAACTACAAAGAAGAATCTCAGCGGCAAAGAAACAGCCATTACCGTACGTACCGATTTTTGGATAGCCAGCGACTTGGGCGCAAGCTCACCAAAAACTATATGCATGATGGTAATAAAACTAAAAGCCAGGATATGACTGGCCGTAATATAACCTTGAGAAAGGGTTATCCCCACACTCAGGAATGCCCGGATCACGAGATTGGTGGCAACCTCTTCGCCCACAACACCGAGTGCCAGTGAAGCAATGGTAATACCCAGCTGCGTGGCAGCCAGGTATCCATCTAAATTATGCAGTATGCCGCGGGCAACTTTGGCTACGCCGCTGCCCCCTTTGGCTTTAATTTCAATTTGCGAACCCCGAACCCTCACCATGGCAAACTCGGCGGCTACAAAGAAGCCATTGAGTAAAACCAAAAATATGGTAGCGAAAATGTAAAATAAACTAATCTCGTAATGTGCGGGGTCCATTTATTTTTATGATTGATAAACTGGGAACGTCGACTTATACAGCTCCAAACTCTCGGTTATCACTTTATGAGCATAACGTACGCCTAACAAATGCTCGATGGTTACGTTTTTGCCTTCCAATTTTTTGTAATCTTTGAAAAAACGAACGATTTCGGTCATGGCATGCGGAGGCAATTCATTTAAGTCGTTAATGTAATTTACCGACATGTCATTTTTAGCCACTGCAATGATCTTATCATCCTGCTCGCCATTATCAACCATGTGCATTACACCTACAACCTTAGCTTCGATGATAGACATTGGGAAAACGTCAATTGAGCAAAGTACAAGGATATCCAGCGGATCTTTATCATCACAATAAGTTTGAGGGATGAAGCCGTAGTTAGCAGGGTACATTACAGATGAAAACAATACACGGTCAAGCTTTAACAAGCCCGATTCTTTATCAATTTCATATTTCGCTTTTGAACCTTTTGGAATTTCAATGATAGCGTTTACTACTTCAGGAATATTATCACCTGGTGAAACCTGGTGCCATGGATGTAGAGTACTCATTTATCTTTATTAAAATTATTAACTAATCTGTTTTCTCGTTTTTTTCACGAAACTGTTTCTTTATGTAAGCAATAACCAGCGGAATTGTTGTAACTACAATCAATCCAAGTATAATATATTGCAAATAATCTTTTAATTGAGGGAACCTTCGCCCTAAAAAAAAACCACTTAAAGTAAATACACAAACCCAGGTTACGCTGCCGATAAGGTTATAAACCGAAAATTTTTTGATATCAACCTTAACAACTCCTGCAAATATAGGAGCAAATGTTCTAACAATAGGGAAAAATCTCCCTAAAATAAGCGCCATCCCCCCATGCTTGTTGTAAAACTCGCTGGCCAGCACCACATAGCGGCGCTTGAAAAAAAGCGAGTCGTTTTTATTGAACAATACAGGCCCCGTTCGGTAGCCAAACCAATAACCTGTAAAATTGCCTAATACGCCGGCCCCGATCAACGCTAGAACCAGTGTGGTGATAGATACATCAACCTTACCGGCGGCGCATAACAAACCGGCCATAAACAGCAGGTAGTCGCCAGGCAAAAAGAAACCAAAGAATAAACCGGTTTCGGCAAAAACAACAATAAGCAAGAGATAAAAACCACCCCTGCTTATTATGGATTGAGCGTCAGTTAAATTTTGAAGGTATTCCCAAAAACTTTCCATTCACTATATCTGTAAAACTACAAATATTAAATCAATTTGCAGTTATGAATACCGATTATATGAAACGGGCTATAAGATCGGGATAAACACCTATAAGGATTGTAGCCAAAGCCGAAACTGCAAATACAACTTTGTAGTAAACCGGCACTGTAAGTTCGGCACGTTCACCATCACGGAAATACATTGCTATGATAACCCTGAAATAGTAGAAAATACTGATTATAGCATTAATTACAGCTACAATAACCAAACCGATATGGTAGCGGCTTACCGCTCCCGAAAACATGAAGAATTTACCAATGAAGCCTGCGGTAAGCGGGATACCTGCCAACGAAAGCATAGCCACAGTTAATACAAAAGCCAGGAATGGGTTCTTTTTACCCAAACCGTTAAAGCTTTCAAAGTTATCGCTTCCGCCTTGTTGCTGTACCAATATCAAACCGCCAAATGCGATAATCGAAGCAATTGAATAAGCAGTAGCATACACAAATACCGAATTGCCTGAAGCAGCTCCTAATGATACAATAGCAAATAACAGGTAACCCGCATGTGAGATACTTGAAAATGCAAGCATCCTCTTAAAGCTTTGCTGATATAACGCGGTAATGTTACCGATAAACAAAGTGATAATAGTAACTACAAGTAATATCGGTGTCCAGAAATCAGATAACGGTTGAAAACAAGCTGAGAACAAACGCAGGAATGCTGCGAAACCAGCTGTTTTAACCACTGTAGACATGAAGGCAGTGATCAATGTAGGGGCACCTTCGTACACATCCGGAGTCCAGAAATGGAAAGGGGCAGCACCTACTTTAAAGCATAAACCTACTATAATAAGTGCTATGCCGGTATAAAACATAGGGTCGATATGCGGATGGTTAATTACATATTCCCTGATGGTATCAATGTTAAATGAACCTGACGATCCGTATAACAGGGCCATACCAAACAGCAAAAAGCCGGTTGAAAAAGCACCCATTAAAAAGTATTTCAAAGCAGCTTCATTTGAAGCGAAATCGCTCTTTTTAATACCGGCAAGGATATACAAACTCACCGACATGATCTCGATGCCGATAAACAGCATCACGAGGTTATTAAACGACACCATTACGATTATACCAGTCAGTGAAAACAGGATAATAGCATAATATTCGGCGGTGTGCCTGCTGATGCGCTCAAAGTAACCTTTTGACAATAACAGGATCAGAATTGTAGATATAATGGTAACACTTGAAAATACAACCGAAAAATTGTTGAACAACAGCATACCGGTATAAAGCGGCTCAGCTGTATCTTTTGAAGTCCATTGGCAAATTGCAAAACCTAAAGCAGCCAGTAAGCCTATAACGGTAACGGGCAGCAAAGCCTTTTGCGCTTTATATAACCCTAAATACAAAAGCACTATAGGTAAAACAGATATGATGATTATAGTATTCATTCTTTTCTTTAAAATCTTAAACCTACATTGTAAACTTTGAACCTATCTGATTTACCAGTTGCGTTACCGCAGCTTCAGAGATATGCAGGATAGGCTGAGGATAAATACCTAATACAATAACCAGGACACAAATTAAACACAAGGTAAACTTTTCGGTACCGCTAACGTCGGTGAAAGTAGCCGTAAGCGGATTGGTTTCGCCCTGCATTACATTTTTATAAAGACGTAACATGTAAACTGCGCCAAATATAATTGTTAAACCAGCTACTGCACCAAGTGCAATGCCGCCATATTGATGGGCACCAAAATCAAACACTCCTTTTAATAAAAGAAACTCGCCAATAAAACCATTGGTAAGCGGTAAGCCTACTGTACCTAATAATATGATCAGAAAACCAATTGCAAATTTAGGAGCAACTTTAGCAATACCCCCCAGTTGGCTAATCTCACGGGTGTTTAGCCTGCGGCTGATGACATCCCAGATAAAGAACATACCAACAACGTTGATACCGTGGTTCAGCATCTGGATCATGGCCCCCTGAACACCGGCAATATTCCAGGCAAAAATACCTGCAGCTATTAAACCAACGTGAGCTATTGATGAATAAGCTACAAGACGCTTACCATCTTTTTGCTTAAAGGCAATAATTGAAGCATATACTACACCTATAACCCCAAGGATTATGGCTAAAACCTGGAAATGAAAGAAGCCAAGCGGAGCATTAGGGATCATCCATCGGATAACACCATAAATACCCATTTTAAGCATGATACCTGACAACATCATAGTACCACCTGATGGAGCTTCGGTATATGTATCCGGCTGCCAGGTATGGAAGGGGAACAAAGGCATTTTGATGGCAAAAGCCAGGAAAAATGCCCAGAAGATCCAGCTCTGATGTTTAACATCCAAAGTCATTTTATAGAAATTGTGGATGTCGAATGTTTTATCAGGCGATTGCAGGTACAGGTAAATGATACCAACCAGCATGAACAACGAACCTGCAAATGTGTAGATGAAAAACTTAATAGTAACGCGGATACGGTTTTCGCCTCCCCAAAGAGCACATATAAAGTAGATTGGGATTAATGCTGCTTCCCATCCAACGTAAAACAAAAATCCGTCGAGGGCAGTGAATACAACCAACATACCAGCCTGCATAAACAGGATGAGGCCATAAAAGGCGCCTTCATTTTTATATTGATGCTGATAGGTTGTTAAAATAATTAATGGTACAAGCACCGTGGTCAGTAAAACCAGCACCATGCTGATGCCGTCGATACCGGCACTAAAGTAAATTCCATAACTGCTGATCCAAGGCACATCAATAACAAACTGGGTTGATGCATCCGGAACAAATTTGCTTAAAAATATAAGCGCTATTACCAGTTGGGCAACAGAGAAAAATAATGCTGCATGTTTAGCTATCCCGTTTTTTAGCAGGGCAGTTATAACAGCGGCAACTATTGGCAAAAAAAGTAATATACTAACGGTCATTTTTATGTTGCTAAACGCTTATCGTTTATATTTTAGTTAATCCAAATACGCTATACAGAAGTACCGCAATAATTCCCAGTACCATGATGAATATGTAGAAACCCACATTACCTGTTTGCAGCAAACGAAGGCCTTTACTGGTTTCAATTGTCCCTCTGCCTATGCCATTCACCAGGCCATCTATCCCCAAACGCTCTATGATATTATAGAAGAAGTCAGAAAGCCAGTCGAGCGGTTTACGAACAATCAGGTCATAAAGCTCATCAAGGTAAAACTTGTGATATGAAATGCTGGTCAATGCCGGACGCTCTTCAGTATCAGCAACAGGTACACTACCATTTTTAGCATATTTAACATAGGCATAGGCCATAGCAGCTAAAGCAAGTACTACCGACGTACCCATTAACGCATACTCAAGCGATTCAGACAAATGATGCTCGCCCAAAATCTCGTTTGATTTATGGAAAACAGGCTCAAGGAAATGTGCCAGTTCATGGTGTCCGTGTAATACTTCCGGCACACCTATAAAACCACCTACTATTGAGAGGATAGCTAACACAATAAGCGGAATAGTCATTGTTGGAGGCGATTCATGCAAATGATGCTCTTGCTCATGTGTACCGCGGAATTTTCCGTAAAATGTAAGGTACATCATCCTGAACATATAGAATGAAGTTAACATAGCGGTTAATACGCCTACGGCCCAGAATATAGGGCTATGAGCGAATGCATGTGCCAGGATCTCGTCTTTAGAAAAGAACCCTGCAAATGGCGGGATACCCGCGATAGCGACAGTACCGATCATCATGGTGGTGAAAGTAGTTCTTATCTTGCCTTTCAAACCGCCCATTTTACGCATATCCTGTTCGCCACTCATAGCGTGGATCACGGAACCTGCGCCAAGGAATAATAAAGCTTTAAAGAAGGCGTGAGTTAACACGTGGAAGAAAGCGCCCGTATAAGCACCAACACCCAGGCCTAAAAACATATATCCCAATTGAGATACAGTTGAATAAGCCAGTACCTTTTTAATATCCGTTTGTGTTAACGCGATAAGTGCTGCAATAAGCGCTGTTGCCAAACCTACATAAGCAATGATCTCCATGGTATCCGGAGATAAAGTGTAGAATATGTTTGAGCGGGCGATCATATAGATACCGGCCGTAACCATGGTAGCAGCGTGGATCAAAGCAGAAACCGGAGTTGGGCCGGCCATCGCATCAGGTAACCAGGTAAACAATGGTAATTGTGCAGACTTACCGCATGCACCGATAAATAATAATATAGTAATGAACAATAGCGGAGTGGTACCTGATTTCATAACAGCAGCCTTAGGAAAAATTTCCGCAAACTGGATACTGCCGAAAACATAAATAATGGTGAAGATCCCTAATAAGAAACCAAGGTCACCGATACGGTTCATTACAAACGCTTTCTTCGCTGCATCTGCATAGTCAGGGTTAGTAAACCAGAAACCTATAAGCAGGTATGAGCATAAACCTACGCCTTCCCATCCAATAAACATGATGAGGTAGTTTGAACCCAAAACCAACAACAACATGAAAAACACGAACAAGTTGAGGTAAGCGAAAAACTTTCCAAAACCTTCGTCGTCATGCATGTAACCAATAGAGTACAGGTGGATCAGGAAACCAACACCTGTAATGATCAGGAGCATGATTGAACTTAACTGATCAATAAGGAATGCGAAAGGGAATTTCAAGGCGCCAACCGCAAACCAGGTAAAGTAGTTAACGTTGATGGCTACACCAGTTGATTTTACCTGGAAAAACGCGGCAATACTTAAACCAAATGATACCAGTACCAGCAAGCTGCCGATAAAGCCAATTACGCTTTTTGATAATGAATTACGGCCAAGTCCGTTTATAACAAAACCGGCTAACGGTAGTATAGGAATAAGCCAGATATATTTATCCATGTTCGATGTTGTACGTTTTACGTGTTACGTTATACGTTTTTAATTATCTAATCGCTATTGCGGGAAAGGGGCAACAACGTTTGTTTTATTACTAATCAGTTATACAAACCCGAAATTGAAATTCCGAAATCCGAAATAACCATTACCACTTCAACCTGTTCAATACGTTGATATCAATTGAATTGGTGTTACGGTAAATCATCACGATGATAGCCAAACCAACTGCAACTTCGGCAGCGGCCAGTGCCATGATAAAAAACACGAACACCTGCCCGGTAGCATCACCCCTGTATACCGAAAACGCGGTAAGCAAAAGGTTAACCGAGTTAAGCATCAACTCAACCGACATGAAGATCACGATAGCATTACGGCGGATCAATACGCCCATTACGCCTATAGCAAAAATGATTGTGCTTAACAATATGTAATGATTAAGCGGCACGGCGTGCATTGTATTTGTTAAACTTTCCATTATGCTGCTTTAGGTTCTTTTTCTTTAGTGGCCAACAATACCGCGCCTACCATTGCTGATAACAACAATACCGACGATATTTCAAACGGCAATAAAAATTCGTTGAACAATACTTTACCTAAGTTTTTTACAAGGCCCAGATCAGGGTTTTGTAATAACACAGGGTTTGATGCGCCAATAAGTTTTAACGATGATGCAACAGCAACAGCTAATATGCCACCGCCAAAAACACCGGCTATTTTAACCATGAAAGGCTTTACAGGTTCCGACTCCTTGTTAAGATTGATGAGCATCAGCGTATACAGGAACAATACCAGTATAGCGCCCATGTATACAATGAAATTTACAATCGCCAAAAATTGCGCATTAAGCAAAATATAGTGGATGGTGAAAGTAAAGAAAGTGAGGATCAGATATAGGATACTATGTACCGGATTTTTGGCCGAGATTACCAATATCGAAAAGAATATGGACAAAAATGCGATGAAGTAAAATGTACTCATGTTTTTATTTACAAAATACCTTTACCCTTTTAGGCAGGGCAAAGGTATAAAACTTCTTTATTGATTTAAGGGCGCTTCTACTAATTTGTCTTTACCGTAAATAAAATCCTTCCTTAAGTAGTCGGCAGGTACAATATCTCCGTCAAGGTAAATAGCTTCTTTAGGGCAGGCCTCTTCGCACAAACCGCAGAAAATACAACGCAGCATGTTGATTTCATAAACAGCAGCGTATTTCTCTTCGCGGTATAAATGCTCTTCACCTTTCTGGCGCTCTGCAGCTGTCATAGTGATAGCTTCCGCAGGGCATGATAATGCACAAAGGCCGCAGGCGGTGCAACGTTCTTTACCGTTTTCATCGCGCTTAAGCGAGTGCATACCACGGAAGTTTTCAGAAAACTCGCGCTTTTCTTCGGGATAACTGATGGTTACCGGCTTTTTGAAGAAGTGTTTCATTGTTGTGGCCAAACCGCCAACAATAACAGGCAGGTAAGCACGCTCCAATAAGGTAAGAGGCTTAACTTCCAGTACTTTTCTTTTATTGCTTAATGATTCCATTTGATTAATATCCAAAGTGTGTAAGTAATGTGCTGCCTACACCGGTAAGCACAATGTTGGCAATAGCCAGAGGTATTAATATCTTCCAGCCCAGGTCCATCAACTGATCATAGCGGAAACGAGGGATTGTCCAGCGTACCCACATAAAGAAGAAGATAGAGAAGAAAATCTTACCAAATAATACAACAACACCAATAATAGGCGCTATAGTAGGGCCGGCATGAGCAGCAACCCAATCCATACCAGGATAGTTATAGCCCCCCCAATATAAAGTAGCCATTACTGCTGATGAGATGAACATATTGATATACTCGGCAAACAGGTAAAAACCTAATTTCATTGATGAGTATTCGGTATGGTAACCGCCAACAAGCTCGGTTTCGCACTCAGGTAAATCGAAAGGTGAGCGGTTGGTTTCAGCAAAGGCACATACCAGGAACAGGATAAAACCAAGCGGTTGTCTCCAAACATTCCAGTGAAAGCCGTGCTGTTGTTCGGCAATTTCTTTAAGGCTCAATGTACCGGTAAGCATCAGCAATGCGATGATGGATAAACCCATCGAAATTTCGTAGCTGATATTTTGTGAAGCAGCACGGATAGCGCCTAACAACGAATATTTATTATTTGATGCCCAGCCACCAATCATGATGCCATAAACACCTAATGATACTACACCAAAAATGTAAAGTACACCTACGTTAATATCGGTAACCTGTAAATCAAAAGTACGACCGCCGATTTGAATAGCTGATCCCCATGGAATAACAGCCGAACCTATACAAGCGGTTAAAATAGCCAGCGAAGGCCCAACAATGAACAAAAAGCCGGTAGCGTTGGTTGGGATGATCTCTTCTTTCAAGAACATCTTACCACCATCTGCAAGGGGTTGCAAAATACCCCATGGACCGGCACGGTTAGGGCCTACCCTATCCTGGAAAAATGCTGCTACTTTACGTTCGGCATAGGTTGAGTACATAGCCACAACCAGGCTGATTGCAAAAATCACAACGATCAATACGATTCTGAATATTAAATCTGCAGTTTCCATTATAAGCGTGTTTCCCTTTCAAATTGGTCTTTATTTGCTGCCTGCAATACCGGGTTGGTTTTAACAACCGGCAGTGGTGTAAACTCGTAATGGTTAGCGCTGATCACTGATTGGTGCGATACCTTACGCGGGCCTTCAATAACCCAATCGGCAGTTTTCTTTTTGTCGAAGCGGCAGGTGTTACAGATAAATTCTTCAACCTCGCCATAAACATCTTTACGGCCGGTTACCCTGATCACATCCTCACCTTTGTACCATAAGGTAACTTTACCACAGCATTTATCGCAATCGCGGTGTGCTTCAACTGGCTTAGTGAACCAAACACGGTTTTTAAAACGGAAGGTTTTATCAGTTAATGCACCTACAGGGCAAACGTCAATCACATTACCAGAAAAATCGTTATCAACCGCTTTGCTGATATAGGTAGAGATTTCTGAATGATCGCCCCTGTTCAGGATACCGTGTAAACGGGTATTGGTGATCTGGTCGGCAGTGAACACGCAACGGTAGCAAAGGATGCAACGGGTCATGTGCAGCTGGATCTTATCGCCGATATCGATTTTCTCAAATGTACGACGATCGAACTCATAGCGGGTTTTAGCAGCGCCGTGCTCAAAGCCTAAATCTTGCAGGTGACATTCGCCAGCCTGATCACACACAGGGCAATCAAGCGGGTGATTGATCAACAACATTTCTACCACACCTTTACGAGCTTCAACAACCTCGGGCGAAGTGATATTTTGTACCTCCATCCCATCCATAACACCGGTACGGCATGAAGCCACCAGTTTAGGCATAGGGCGTGGATCTTTTTCAGATCCTTTGGTAACCTTAACCAAACAGGTACGGCATTTACCGCCACTACCTGCCAGCTTGGAGTAATAGCACATAGCAGGCGGAACAATGTCGCCACCTATTTGCCTTGCGGCATTCAGGATGCTTGTTCCGGGTTCTACATCAACGGTTATTCCGTCTATTGTTACTTTCATTGACATTTAATAATAACGTCGTTTGTTAATTAACCCCACCCAACCCTCCCGAGGGGGAGGGCTTTTGTGAGGCCTTATTTTTAAAGTCTCCCCTCCGGGGAGATTTAGAGGGGTTTACGCAGTCTCTACAACTTTCAACGGATCAGCGTAATGCGCCAAACCATAGTTTCTTGAAGTTGCTTCGCTTGCGTTAGTTACATGCCACTCAAACTCATCCCTGAAATGGCGGATAGCACTGGCCACAGGCCATGCTGCCGCATCACCCAACGGACAAATAGTATTTCCTTCTATCTTTTTAGATACATCAACCAGCAGGTCCATGTCGCTCATTTTGCCATGGCCATATTCTAAGCGGTGCAATACTTTTTCCATCCAGCCAGTACCTTCACGGCAAGGCGAACATTGTCCGCAGCTTTCATGATGATAGAAACGGGCAAAATTCCAGGTATTACGTACGATACAGGCATCCTCATCATAAGCAATGAAACCACCAGATCCCAGCATAGTACCGCTTACGAAACCACCATCTGATAATGATTCGTAACTCATCAAACGGGCTTCGTTATTGATAGTTTTCAGGATCAGGTTAGCCGGTAAAATTGGCACTGATGAACCACCCGCAACAACAGCCTTTAAGCGTTTACCATTGGCGATACCACCGCAATACTCATCCGAATAAATAAATTCTTCAACAGGTACACCGAGTTCAATTTCATAAACTCCCGGTTTTTTCAGGTTACCACCTGCAGAGATCAATTTAGTACCTGTACTACGGCCGATACCTATTTTAGCGTACTCATCGCCGCCTTCGTTAATGATAGGCACAACAGCAGCAATTGATTCAACATTATTAACTACGGTTGGGCAGCCATATAAACCGGCAATAGCCGGGAATGGTGGTTTAATACGCGGATTACCACGTTTACCTTCCAATGATTCCAGCAATGCAGTTTCTTCACCGCAGATATAAGCACCACCACCAGGTTGAACATAAAGTTCGAGATCGTAACCGGTACCCAATATATTTTTACCTAAAAAGCCTTTCGCTTTTGCTTCGGCGATAGCCCTTTCCAGGATCCTTACCTGTGGCATCATTTCGCCGCGCAGGTAGATATATGATGTATTGGCACCAAGCGCAAAGCTTGATACAATCATACCCTCAATTAATAAGTGAGGGATATAGGTCATCAAATAACGGTCTTTAAAAGTACCCGGTTCAGATTCATCACCATTACAAACCAGGTAACGTGCCACACCTTCTGGCTTCGCCAAAAAGCTCCACTTCATACCGGTAGGGAAACCTGCACCACCACGACCGCGCAAGCCTGATTTTTTAACCTCTTCAACAATCGCCTCGGGCGACATGGTTTTTAATGCTTTCTCAACAGAAGCATAGCCACCCTTTGAACGGTAAACATCAAAAGTATTGATGCCGGGTACGTTTATATGTTCTAAAAGTAATTTCCGTCCCATAACTTAATTCTTAGCTTTCGCTTTTAAATCACTGATCAATTTATCTACCGACTCGTTGGTCAGGTTTTCATAAAAAGTATATTCAGGGCCAATTTGTAATACCGGGCCAAAACCGCAGGCAGCAAGGCACTCCACTCCTCTCCAGCTAAATAAGCCGTCGGGAGTAACTTCACCTTCTTTTACACCGAGGGTTTCCTCAATATGATCCATGATCTTCTCGGCGCCTACCAGGCAGCAGCCGCTTGTACGGCAAACTTCCAGTACGTACTTACCTTGCGGGCGTAAAAAGTACATGGTATAAAATGTAGCAACCTCATACACCTCAATAGGCAGGATGCTTAAATATTCGGCAACCTTATCCATTGCAGGTGCGCTTACCCAGCCAAATTCTGCCTGAACGAGGTGAAGGATTGGCAATAAGCCCGATTTTTGTTTACCCTGCGGATAACGGCTAACTATTTCATCAAATTTGCTGATCAGTGCCGGCGAAAATTCAACCGGTTCCTGAGCTTCGTCAACTCTAAGCATCTAACTCTCCGGCTATAACGTTTAAACTACTCATGTTAATAATAGCATCTGATAATAACATACCGCGGCTCATTGGGGCATACATCTGGTAATTGATGAAGCTTGGCCTGCGGAAATGCAAACGGTAAGGTGAACGGCCACCGTCATTAACCAGGTAAAAGCCCAGCTCACCGTTAGTGCCCTCAACCGAATGGTAAACCTCGGTAGTTGGGGTTGGAATTTCGCCCATCACAATTTTAAAGTGATAGATCAAAGCTTCCATGTTATTATATACTTCCTCTTTCGGAGGCAGGTAAAATTCAGGTACATCAGCATGGAAAATGTCGCCCGGTTCTTTATCAAGCTTGACAAGCGCCTGCTCAATAATCCTTAAGCTTTGCCACATCTCTTCGTTACGAACCAAAAAGCGGCTGTAAACATCGCCATTGTCGCCAACCGGCACTTCAAATTCAAAGTCTTCGTAAGATGAATACGGGTTCATTGCCCTTACGTCGTAATCAACACCGGCGGCACGTAATAACGGGCCTGTCCAGCTATAGCTCAACGCGGTTTCTGCAGTTACAGCAGCTACGTCGCGTGTACGGTCAACAAAGATCCGGTTACGGTTAAACAAGCCTTCAAACTCCTTAAGGGTTTTAGGAAAGCTCTTTAAAAACGCACGTAATTTATCAAATGCACGACTGTTAAAGTTACGCTCAAAACCACCTATACGGCCTATATTGGTTGTAAGGCGTGAGCCGCAAACCTCTTCGTATATTTCATAGATAGCCTCACGTTGCTCCATCATGTAAAGGAAGCCGGTAAAAGCACCGGTATCTACGCCTAATACACCGTTACAAACAATGTGATCGGCAATACGGGCAAGCTCCATTACAATTACACGCAGGTAATCAACACGTTTAGGAGTTTGGATATTCAGAAGCTTTTCAACCGTCATGTGCCAACCCATGTTATTGATAGGTGATGAGCAATAATTTAAACGGTCGGTAAGTGGGGTGATCTGGTAAAAAGGCCTATGCTCGGCAATCTTTTCAAATGCGCGGTGAATATAACCAATGGTTGATACACCGCTAACGATACGTTCGCCATCAAGCTGAAGCACATTTTGAAACACGCCGTGCGTAGCAGGGTGTGTTGGGCCCAGGTTAAGGGTTGATAGCTCGCTTTGCGGATCGTTATCTGTATATACAGGATGATTTTGCATCAGTATTATTAATTAGAGTCAGGAATCAGGAAGACAAGAATCAAGATGAAACTTATTCTTACTTCTTGATTTCCTGTTTCTCGATTCTCAATTTCTTGATTCTATAGTATGTTATCTTCCGAAATAGAAATCTTTCTTATCAACACGGTTAGGGTCTTCCAAAGGAAACTCTTTACGCATTGGGAAAGCAGTCATGTCGTCAACATTTAAGATACGACGCAAATCCGGGTGCCCGTCAAAAATAACCCCGAAAAAGTCGTATGTTTCGCGTTCCATCCAGTTAGCACCTTCCCAAAGCACAGTAGCTGTTGGTATGTGCACATCGCCATCGGCCAAAAACACCTTGATCCTGATACGGGTATTGGTGGTTAAGCTGTGCAGGTGATAAATTACACCTATTTGCTTTTCCTGCTCAGGATAGTGAATGCCGGTAATATCTGTTAAAAAAGTAAATTTAAACGAGGGATCGGTTTTCAAAAACGTAAGCAGATCGATGATCTGTTCGCGACCGGTTTCAACAGTAAGTAAGCCATAAGGTTCACCTATAACTGTTACAGCGTCGGCAAATTTATCGCCTATTGCTTTTACTATGTCTTCGTTAGGTATAGCGGCCATTATTGAATCCCGTATTTAGCTAATAACTCCTGGTACTTAGGTTCGTTTCTGCGACGCAGTGATTCCGTTTTAACCAGTTCCTGAATATTCATAAAACCATCAATAATAGCCTCAGGCCTCGGAGGGCAACCGGGTACATAAACGTCAACCGGAATCACCTCATCAATACCCTGCAAAACTGAGTAAGTATCAAATATACCACCACTTGAAGCACAGGCACCTACTGCCATTACCCAACGAGGCTCGGCCATTTGCAGGTAAACCTGGCGTAACACAGGCGCCATCTTCTTAGCTATGGTACCCATAACCATCAGCAAATCGGCCTGACGCGGTGAAAAACTCAAACGCTCGGCACCAAAACGCGAAAGATCATAGTGAGATGCCATAGTAGCCATAAATTCGATACCGCAGCATGATGTGGCGAAGGGTAAAGGCCACAATGAATTTGAGCGTGCTATACCTATTACTTTATCAAGCGAGGTAGCAAAAAACCCGGCGCCTTCAACTCCGGCGGGGGCATCAACTAATTGAATATCACTCATTGAACTAAATTGATAGAAAAATCATCGTCCACTAAATGTGGATAATGGGAGCAAATTTACAATAATAACGATGTAAAATGTACACTATAGGCTTGCAGGGACTATATTTAGAATCAATCTAAAAAAGAATTCCCTAATCCTTTGATGTGCAGATATGCAAATTTCAAATGTGCAGATGATTTATTAAATTTCAGAATTAAAAGAACTCCTTCATCTGCATATTCGCACATCCGAAATCTGCACATTTAATTAATCCCAGTCTAAAGCGCCCTTTTTTATTACGTAGATAAAACCCAGCAAAAGCGTAGCCATAAAAATGAACATTTCAATAAGGCCGGTAGTACCTAAAGCTTTGAAATTTACCGCCCAGGGGTACATAAAAATAACCTCGACATCAAACAGCACAAACAAAATGGCTACAAGGAAATATTTAATAGAGATTGGCGTACGGGCATTACCCACCACCTCAATACCCGATTCAAACGGGGTCAGTTTATCTTTTGTTTTTCTTTTAGGACCTATTTTGTGTGTTACAAACATTGTTGTTACCACAAACCCTAAAGCCACCAACATTTGAAATATGATGGGTAAATAATTAACCGGTAAACTTTGTGCTTCCATGCTGCAAATATACTAATGCCTTAATAATAAAAAAGTGTGATTTATAAGGTTATTAATCATTTCTGCAATTCATTACCAATCTTGATAACTGAATTGGTTCATTAAATCAATTTTGCAAATCACGCAAATAAAAAAGGCCTCTTTTTCAAGAGGCCTCCTTATATCAATTAAAGTTTATGTTATTTGCTTTTACCTGCTCCGCCTTTGCGTTGAAAGAACGCTACCGCCTGTTTGTTGGTAGGATCACTTTCCCGCGCTTTAGTGAAGTTTTCAGTTGCTTTTGCATCATCTTTTTCTTTGTACTCGTAGTAAGTACCTAAGTAAGCATAAGCATTAGCCAGGCTCTTTTTAGTTTTATCATCTGCAGCACCTTTCGCTGTTACCAGCTCAATGTATTTTTCATAAAATGGTTTAGCATAACCGTTAATGTTGTTACGATCTTTTTCTTTCATATCGTTAACATAAGCACGGTATAGGTAACCATCAGCCGTAGTTGGGCTTTTTTGGTTTACATAGCTAAACGCTGAATCGGCCCTTACAAGCAGTGAATCGGCATTTGGCTTCTTTTCGTCATAACCAAAATAGTAGCTGATACCTTCGTAAAAATAGTCAGTCAATTTCACGTTACGGCCAGCTTTCAAAGTAACCTGACGGTAAGCATCACCTGCCTGCTCATACTTTTTCTGGTGATATAATGCCTTAGCAATTTCACCGTAAACATCAGTTTGAGTGCTGTCAAGCTCTAAAGCTTTTTTCAGGGTGTTAATACCTATTGAATCCTGACCTGTAGCCATTTGCAAACGGCCCTGATATAAATAATCACGAGGTATGATACGTTTTGGATCAGCTTTCTGGAACCATGTGTTAATCGCAGTTAAACCATTTTGATAATCTTTGTTTTCGAAAGCAGCATAAGCCAGATAACGATAAACCCTTGCATTGCTGCCTGCTGATTTTGAAAGATCAGTTGTAACCTGTTGCAAGGTTTTGTAATCGCCTGCAAGGATCAGGAAGTCGGCATAACGCATTTGTGACTCAACTGACTGATCTGTTAAGCTCAGGTATTGTTTGTAATGATCAACAGCTTCTTTAATTTTAGCAGAAGCCATCTTAGGATCTGTTAAAGACCAGCGCAAATCGGTTTCAGCCCATTCGCGGTAAGCCGGGCCGTAGTTTGCATTAATAGCCAATGCATCTTTAAATTGCTGCTCAGAACCATCAAAGTTATTAGCAAATTTATACAATACACCGGTTGCAACTTTGGCAGCCGGATTTTTAGGGTCAAGCGTAGAAGCGTCGGAATAGTTTGAATAAGCTTCGTTACTTTTTAATACCGAGCGGTAAGCATCACCTAAAGCGATAAGCAAATCAACATCTTTTGCATTGATGGCTTTTCCTTTAGTTAAAACTGCAATAGCAGCATCCGCATCAGCAGGTGCAATTTTTTTATCGGTAGTTGTAGGTAACAAATATGATAAACCTACATAAGTGTAAGGTTTTGCATCCTTACCTGCCAAAGCCACAGCCTGGTTAAAGTTAGTTGTAGCGCCTGCATTATCCTTATCTAAGCGGGCAACAGCGCCTAAACCGGCATAATTTAATGCTGATTTTGGATTTGCGGCAATACCTTTATTGAAAACGACTTTCGCCGAATCAGAATAGTCCTGTTTAATGTACACCCAACCCAGGTAAAAGAAATTTTCATCTTTAGCTGGCTGAGTTGTAGTAAGCGTTTTGAGCATCGACTCTGCTTTCTGATATTGTTCGGCGTCAATAGCTTTTTTGGCGTCGGCAAGACTTTGCGCAAAAACTGATGATGAACCTAAAAATACCAGTCCTAATGAAGCCTTAGCTATTTTACTGATCATTTTCATCTTTATTTAGTTATAGTTTACTTTTTAAAATTATTTCTCTCGGCGGGATCGAATCAGGTAATAAACCCGATTTCAATATGATCCGTTGCCCTACATCACTGGCTAAGAACGTAACAAAACCGGCGGCTAAACCATTTTTACTCGAACAATTAACCAAATATAGCGCCCTGCTTAAAGGATACTGTTTTAAGACAAGTGATTCCTGCGAAGGTTTAAAAAATTCGTTAGGGTACTTCTTATTCCCCTCATCTTTAACACCCACTATTTTCACTTTGTCAACATAACCGGCATAGGCTTCTTCAGGGTTGTTAATCCAGCTAAAACCTATAATACCCATAGCATCCGAATGCTCACTTACGTATTTAATAACATCAATATTTGACTTTAGAGCATAAATGTTTTTTTGTTTAAACTCCTTATTTCCAGAGAAATCCTTCAAATATCTTACCAAACTTGAGTTTGGATTATCAAAAACTATAGTTTTGTTTCCGACACCCTGGCCATTAAGTTCTTTCTTTAGTTGGGCAACCGTTATAGTAGTATCGCCCGATGCTTTATTTACTATTAATGTAATTGCATCTACTGCAAAAGGTATAACTTGAACATCCAACGAACGGCGGGTGATTATATTACGTTCGGCAGTATCCAGATCACGTGATAATACGGCAACCCTTACACTGTCATTTAACAACATATTTACAGCCTGGTTTTCTGTTTTATAAACAAATACCGGGTCGGCGTTGGGGTACCGGCTCCTGTAAACGTATTCTTCCTGTGCTATTATAGGCGAAAAAGACTCATCGGCAGCAAAAGTTGCCCTTCCTGTGTTGAAGCCATCGGTTGGTACAGATTTTACTTGTTTCTGTTTACAAGCCTGTAAAGAGGCCATCGAAACAAATAAGATCGATACGTATACAACCCGTAAATTAATCTTCATACTGATCCTTCTTAAACAATCTTGAAAACCTTAAAATCGCGTAGCCAATAATAAACGCACCGAAAAGTAAACGTTGGTAATGTTGCAGTTGTAACGGAAGCGCGTCCCAGAACATAATCATGAGACCTAAAACCACGAAGCAAATAAATGCAGCGGTTCCTAAAATAAGCAAAAACCGCCTTTTGGGCGATTTTTGCTCTTTATTGTAATTAAATGGCATTACTTATTCTTCAGATGCTAAAGTAAAGCTAATTGGAACGCTGTATTGTACACGAACCGGACGACCGTTTTGTATACCAGGTTTCCATTTTGGTGAATTTTTCAATACACGAACCGCTTCTTCGTCGCAACCGCTGCCGATGCCCCTAACAACTTTAATGTCAGTTAAAGAACCATCTTTTTCCACAACGAATGTACAAATTACACGACCTTGTGTATTGTTTTCACGGGCTACAGCCGGATACCTGATGTTTTTGCTCAGGTACTGACCAAATTTCTCTAAACCGCCGGCAAATTCCGGAACCTGCTCAACCGAAGTAAAGATCTGGTTAGGATCGGCCTCTACCACTTGTTTAACGTCTGAATTACCTACCGGCTCATCAATTCTGATTTCGGCGTTAGGATCACCTTTTTGGTCTTTTTGACCCGGATCCGCAACAGCAAGCTCTTTTACAGTTGGCGGATCTTTCTCCTTAACCTCATTATCTGGTTTTACAACCGGAGGAGGGAAACGTACCTGGTCTACCTTTGGTTTTGGTGGTTCAGGTGGCGGCGGAGGTGGTTTTTTGGTTTGGTCAACCGGTGGTGGAGGTAACAGAACCACGTCTGTTATCTTCACTTTTTCGTCTTTCGCAGGGATAAGACCTTTGATCTTGTTGATGATAGTTGGTAAAGAAACTATAAATACAAAAACCACGATAGCGATGATCAATGACCTGCTGGTGTTTTTCGAATTTTCCTTTCTTAACTCGTAAGCCCCATAGGCTTTATTACGATTACTAAAAACAACGTCGATCCATTCCTGCTTTAGTATGTCTAATTTTGATCCTAACATCTGTTAAGGCTTTAATGGAAATTAATAACGTTATTTAATACTATTTATTATCGTTGTACAAGCCGTCTTTTTTCAGCAACTCGATCTCCGGTGCAGATATATCTACAATGCCGTAGCTCTGGATATTTGCTATGTTAATCTCATCAAGCGTGCTAACCATATTTTTATATTTTGATTTATCGCTTGGTTTGATCACAACAAACATGTATTTGCCTGTTTTTTGCTGTACTTCTTTACTTTTTTCAATTAACGTTTTACGCAATCCATTCGGACCGAAGTTGTCAATTGTTGGTGCCGATTTTCCCGGCTCGCCGATATACCACTCCAATTTATCGTCGCTTCCCAATAAAATGGTCATCGAACGAGAAGCGGCAATATCCAGCTGATCTTTTGTTTTCTCATCTTTATCAGGCATAGCCAAATCCATCGCCTTTGGTTTAGCGAGTGTAGTGGTCATGATGAAGAAGGTGATCAACAAGAAAGCCAGGTCAACCATCGCGGTTAAATCTACACGGGTTGATTGCTTTTTACTGCGAACCTTACCGCCTTTGTGTTTGCCTCCCCCGGAGGTATCTAATTCTGCCATGGTCTTCTTTTATTTTTTAGCTGCACCACCACCGGCGCTGCCCAAATCCGTAATTAAACTAAACTTGTTAACTTTTTGCTTTTGCAAAATACCGATAACATCCTTTATAACCGGATATTCCTCTTTGCTATCACCTTTAATAGCCAAACGAAGTTCCTTGTTATGTAAGGCTTTGGTAGCTATACGGGCCTGACGAATCCAGTTGGTAAGCTCTGCCGAAACAGAGTCTCTCGGAATACCCGGCTGAGCATATTTCTTTTGCTGATCGGCAGATAAAGCAATAAACTGTTTCAACTGATTCATTGGCACGCCAAATGAATTGATAGAAGAAAATCTGGTTTGTTCTTCAGGCGTAAAGGTCATATGATATATTGAACCCATT
This sequence comes from Mucilaginibacter sp. A5337, assembly GCF_059690695.1. Taxonomy (NCBI): domain Bacteria; kingdom Pseudomonadati; phylum Bacteroidota; class Sphingobacteriia; order Sphingobacteriales; family Sphingobacteriaceae; genus Mucilaginibacter; species Mucilaginibacter sp. A5337. The sequence goes on from NZ_JCAWEC010000001.1 coordinate 1,076,504, forward strand.
TGGTTCAAAGTTTCCTTGCGGATATCAACACCTTCAACACCAAAGAAAGCTTTTTGATCACCTACAGATATTGTAGCAAAATCAGACTCAGGTACTGGCTGCTGGATTGAAGACTTCGGTATATCAATAGGTACCGGATCCTCGGTTTTTACTTTTGCGGTCATGATGAAGAAAGTAAGCAGCAGAAACGCCACGTCGCACATAGCGGTCATGTCAATTGCGGTGCTCTTTCTTGGAACTTTTATCCTTGCCATGTTAAAAATTTCTTAAAAATATATAGTGTTTCAGTATTAACTATCTTGCCTCTAACTTATTGTGCACGAGGCATAAGCACTAATATATTCTTATTTATTTTTGTGAGATGAAGCAAATGTTTGTACAATGCTAAATCCGGTTTCATCAATAGCGTAAGTAAGCTTGTCAATTTTTGATGTAAACACGTTGTACATAACAATTGAAATAGCAGAAGTACTGATACCGAATGCAGTGTTGATCAAGGCTTCAGAAATGTGAGCTGATAGTTCAACCTGGTTAGGTACACCGGCTGTTGCTAATGAAGAGAACGCTTTGATCATACCCACAACCGTACCTAACAGACCGGTTAATGTACCGATAGATACCAAAGTAGCGATGATAGTTAAATTTTGCTCAAGCATTGGCATTTCCAAAGCAGTAGCCTCTTCAATATCTTTTTGGATAGCTAAAGTTTTTTGATCAACGTCAAGGTTTGGTTCAGCTTCCATTTCACCATATTTTTTCAATGCTGATTTGATAACGTTAGCAACAGAACCTTTTTGTTTGTCGCACTCTGCAGAAGCACCTGCAATGTTACCTGCATTTAAAAGAGCCTGGATTTTCCTTACGAAGCTGTCAACACTACCAGTACCTGAAGCTTTGCTGATAACGATGAAACGCTCGATAGAGAAAACGATAACCATTAATAAGAAGCCCATGATCACTGGTACGATAACACCACCACTGTGAACTGTTCCAAATATGTCTGTTGGATAAGCGTTAACATCACCACCTTTAAAGTGGCTTGGATCACCTAAAATGAATATAAAGATACAAGTTGTAACAATAAGACAAATTGGAATAGTTAAAGAAGCAAACATGCCCGATGCACTTGAGCTTTCTTTCTTAACAGGAGTAGTTGGTTTTGTTGGTGCGTTTGCCATTACTTTTGAATTTTTAGTTTTTGTTTTTGTTTATTTTATAAGTTAGTTAAAATGCGCTGTTTGTTGGGAATAACAAAAATAGAATTTTATTGAATTAAAAAAACCATTTATGTTATTCTTTACAATTTTTTAATACAGAATATCATTCTGTGTATTGTTGGTGTTTATAAACGCAACAATACAAATTTATTGTGTGTTACCAACACAATTATTTGCAATGAAAACCATTTTTTTTAAAAATAGCAAGTGATAACATATAAAATTTGTGTTACCAAGCTAAAATCAGGTGTTTTTTTTCAAAGTTTATAAAAAGCTGCATGTTACATTTAACTACAATGCAAGCTTTGTAACATATAGTTGCACACTTTGTTTAAAAACGCTCCTTTCAAATAATTCTGTTAAACTACGGTTTATAATGTTTAGTTAATACTACCCGCCTGCTTTTTTGGCTTTATAGCCATCTGCCTGCAGTAAAATTAACACTTTGTCCCTAAAATCGCCCTGGATCAGGACCTCGCCGTCCTTAACAGAACCTCCAACCCCGCATTTGGATTTCAGTTTTTTCCCTACGGCTTCCAGGTCGGCATCCGCGCCGATAAAGCCCGAAATACGCGTAACCAGTTTGCTACCGCCCTTACGGTCAAGGTATATTTTAAGGTTTTGTTGCTGTGGCGGTAGGGTATCCTGCTCTCCCCCACCGTTTTCCTGGTATTGAAAATCCGGATCAGTTGAGTAAACTACGCCGGTAAAATTTTTCTTAGCCATATTGATCAGTTTTTAAATGACGGGCCAACTATAACTCTTAATGAATTGGGCAGTATATTGATATCTATTCCTGTACCGGCTACCTGGGGTTCACCATCCAGGTGGATAGGGCCGGTATGTTCTCTTTTTATCAGGATCTGTTTGCCGCGAATAATTTCTACATATTTTGAGCTTTCAGTTGCTTTAACCAGCATACGCATGCTCATTTCCGGAAACCTCCACAACGGAAAAGGCTTAATCACACAAACATCCAGCAAACCATCCTGCAGACTTGCCTTGGGCGATATGTGCACATTATTACCATATTGCGACGAATTTGCAATACTGAGCATAAATGCTTTGTAATCATATTTTTTTCCGTCGATATCTATATGATAGTTTTGCGACTGATAGCCAACCACTTCTTTTATCGACGATTTGATATAACTGATAAAGCCACGTTTTTTGCCGTGCGAAAAAATCTCGCTGATGTGGGCATCAAACCCCATCCCCGCCATGTTAAAAAATGGCTGCCCGTTAATCCTGGCCGAATCAATAATTTCGGTACGGCCTGATGCCAGGTTTTTGATAGCACTCTTTGTATCCATCGGAATACCCAAAAACCTCGAAAGCCCATTGCCCGAGCCAAATGGCACTATTCCAAGCGAGGTATCAGTATCAACAATAGCCGAAGCTACTTCATTAACCGTACCATCGCCGCCAACCGCAACCACTATATCAAATTTCCCTACTGCTTCGGATGCGATAACCCTTGCATGTGCCACGCCATCACTAAAAGCTATAACCGGCTCCATTACACCGGCATCAATAGTATCTTTAATCAGTTCAGGCACCCCGTCCTTCTTCTTCCCGCCCGAAATTGGGTTTATTATAAATAACGCTTTCCGTTTCAACTATATATATTATTTCAATCGTCAAAAGTAAATGTATTTTCGGCTTTGTGAAATTTGTTTTATTTTTACCGCCCGAATGTGGACTGATTTAATGCTCCTTTTTACACTGGAGCCGGATTGCAACCACGTAAAAAAGTGCTAAAACCATGCTTCTTTTTACCACTCGATCCGTGTTAAGCCCCTCCCAGTCGATTTTAATTTTACTTATTTAAATTTTATGTCATATTTATTTACTTCAGAGTCCGTATCAGAAGGTCACCCGGATAAAGTGGCTGATCAGATCTCGGACGCGCTGATTGATCATTTTTTAGCATTTGATGCCGAATCGAAAGTTGCCTGCGAAACGCTGGTAACCACAGGCCAGGTTATTTTAGCCGGCGAAGTAAAATCAAAAGCCTATCTGGATGTACAGAAGATTGCCCGTGAGGTGATCAACAAAATCGGGTACACCAAAGGCGAATATATGTTTGACGGCAGTTCATGTGGTGTGCTATCGGCCATCCACGAACAATCGCCTGATATTAACCAGGGGGTTGACCGCACCGCCAAAGAAGAGCAGGGTGCCGGCGACCAGGGGATGATGTTTGGTTATGCTACCGTTGAAACCGATAACTATATGCCGCTTGCCCTTGATATCGCCCACGCCTTATTAATTGAGCTTGCAGCCATCCGCCGCGAAAACAACGAGATCAAGTATCTTCGCCCGGATGCAAAATCGCAGGTCACTTTGGAGTACAGCGATGACAACAAACCTCAGCGTATCGATGCCATTGTTATATCAACCCAGCACGATGATTTTGACGACGAGCCTGCTATGCTGGCTAAGATCAAAGCTGATATTATCAGCATCCTGATCCCACGCGTTGAAGCTAAATATCCTAAATACGCGCACTTTTTTAACGACGATATTAAGTACCATATCAACCCAACCGGTAAATTTGTTATTGGCGGCCCCCATGGCGATACCGGCTTAACCGGTCGTAAAATCATTGTGGATACCTATGGTGGTAAAGGTGCTCACGGCGGTGGCGCTTTCTCAGGTAAAGACCCTTCAAAAGTTGACCGCTCGGCTGCTTACGCTACCCGTCACATTGCTAAAAACCTGGTTGCTGCCGGTTTGTGCGATGAGGTATTGGTACAGGTATCATACGCTATCGGTGTGGCGCAGCCAATGGGCATTTACGTAAACACTTACGGCACTGCCAAGGTTGACCTGCATGACGGCGAGATCGCTAAAAAAGTAGAAAGCATTTTTAACATGACCCCGTACGCTATCGAAACCCGTTTCAAACTGCGTAACCCTATTTACAGCGAAACCGCAGCTTACGGCCACTTCGGCAGACCAAATGAAGTTGTGACCAAAACTTTTGTTGGCCACGATGGCAGCAAATTGGAACGCGAGGTTGAACTGTTTACCTGGGAAAAACTTGATTATGTAGACCAGGTTAAAGCAGCATTCGGTTTGTAATTAGTTACACCTATTTATATAAGAATAAGACAATAGCGATGGGCTTACCTGTCGCTATTGTTGTTTAACCTCACCCCGGCCCTCTCCAAAGGAGAGGGAGCTCTTTTTTTTCTTAAAGTCCTCTCCTTTGGAGAGGATTTAGGTGAGGCTATAAGTGCGTTTTTTAAAAGCCCTCCCCTCCGGGGAGGGTTGGGAGGGGTTTCCTTATTAAATTATAAATACATACATTTATCACCCAAAATCCCCCGAGCCTGTTAATGCCTGCTAATACCCGGAACGCCGTAACCGCTATCATTTATTTTGCTGTGTCAGTTATGATAACAGCATGGTTCATTGAACAAAAGTTTGGCTATGTGGTTACACCCGATATTATATTGCTATCCAACATTGTTGCAGCCATAAAATGGGTGATTATCACCATTGCCGCAATGGTTTTGCTTAAAGAGAACAAATGGATATTTATCAGGCGTATAGCGTTTGCCTGCCTGGCCGGAAGCTGCACCATGTTTTCAACTTACGCATTTAGGTTTTTACCTGTGAGCAGTTGGCAGCAATTTACCTATACCATGGCTTTGGCACTGCTGGTAATGACGGTATTGTTTTTTAAAGCTGTTATTGATACCCGGCTTTCGGTTAAATGGTTTGCCGTATGGATGGCTATTCTGATCATAAGCGTGATATTGCAAATTAAAGTGGTATTCCATTTGCACCCATCGCTTGTAACAAATGAGGTGTCCCAATTTTTTGATTCCCGAAAAAAAAGTGAAATAGCCTGATGGCTCTTTTTCTTAAAAATCACAAGTGTTCCATTTTTTGAGCGTTAAAACGCGGGACAGGCATTTTATGAAACATGCTAAAAATCAACAGATTATCATTTTTAGCGAAAGATCATTAAATATCTGACTATCAGCAATTAAACCTTTCACGAGTGAATTTCATGATCTATTACGCCAATAGTTTAACCTGATTTTACGACAGGCATTTTCCGCAATTTTCTGTTATTTTTTCTAATTTTTTTATGGCCACCCCGATTATTCATCGGGGGTACTGACAAAACAGTGCCACCAATATTGCAAACGGTTGCCGGTAAATTTGAACCTCACCCAACCCTCTCCAAAGGAGAGGGCTTACGAAAATCCTTCCGGGTGACACTTGTTAAGTCAATAGTCCTTAGTCTTAAGTCAATAGTATTAAGTCTGAAGTCTTTTTTTTGCTTCTGTACCCGGCACCTATGACTTTGGACTAAAGACTAAGCCTCAATTTATCGATAACATAATACTATGATTGAAAAAAATGGAAGACCACTGGTTGTGGAAATGATCCGCACCAATGTGCGCGATGCGGCGCGCAGAGACGCTAAAAAAGGAATCCGCCCAAGGGTTTATGATCCGGATGGCATCCCCGATCTGTTCATTATTCACCAGGCCAGCGCATGGATGGAGATGGAACGCGGACACCAAACACCACACATGCTGTTTGGCGAGTTTTGGCTCGAGGGCGAGCTGTGCATCCTGTTTGCCGATACCAATATGGGCAAAAGCCTGCTGGCCGTACAACTGGGCGACAGTATTGCCCGCGGCGAAGCCATTACACCTTTTAAAATGGATGCAGAACCCAGCCCGGTGCTATATATTGATTTTGAGCTGAGCGGCAAACAGTTTGAACAACGCTACACCGATGGCAGCAGCACCCACACTTTTCACGAAAATTTTTACCGCGGTGAATTTAACCAGATGACCGGCCTGCCGCATGATTTTAAAACTTTTGATGAGTTTATTACCCACGGCCTTAGTCGCGCCATTAAACGTACCGATGCCAGGGTGCTTATTATTGATAATATTACCTGCCTGCGCAACGGCACCGAGCGCAGCAGCCAGGCCCTCTCGCTCATGAAACAGCTTAAGCTGCTTAAAACCCGGCATGGCCTCAGCATCCTGGTGCTTGCCCATACCCCCAAACGCAACCCGGCCCTGCCCATTACCCGCAACGACCTGCAAGGCAGCAAAATGCTCATCAACTTTTGCGACAGCGCCTTCGCCATGGCCGAAAGCCAGACACTACCCGGCTACCGCTACCTGAAACAGGTAAAACAACGCAGCACCGCCGAAATGTACGGCAGCCATAACGTATGCCTCGGCCGGCTGGAAAGGCAAAATGGTTTCTTAAAATTTGTATTTTCCCATACCGATAACGAGGTTAAACACTTGCGCCGCTACAGCCAGGTAGAACGGCAACGCCGGGCAGCAGATGTACTCGCACTTCATAAACAGGGTTTGAGCCAAAGGCAGATTGCCGGCAGGTTGGAAATGAGTTTATCGGCGGTGAACAGGGTGTTGGGGGTTGCGGGAGGATGAGGGTGCTTTTACGGTATATTCTGGCGCGAGTATGTAGGGTTGGGTTGAGATATGGGATACTCGTGACTTTTCAAATAACTGATGATGCATTTAGCAAAAGTTACGAGTACGCCAACGCTTTGCCAACGCAGCATACTCGCGCCAGTTAGGAGAGAACATTCTTTTACCAACTTACAAATAAGCCGCAACCCAAAAGTTTAAATACTACTTCGGATTACGGCTAGTTTCATTTAGTAATTAATGCATTTAATATTCAATCTTCTCAAGTACAAAGGTTAGGGAATACATGTATGACGATGTTGCTCCTGTTGTAACAGGTAAGATTTGTTTAACCAAATATCCATCATTTAAATATGCAGATAGTACCGGGTATTCTTGTTCACTAAAATTCTCTGTTCCAAAAGTCCCTGTGTAGGTATGAATTGTAACTACTTGTTGCTGTGTCATATTATTCATTTTTAATTCTCTATTCTAATAATCTTTATATCACTCTAACTTATTGAAAGTTTATTTTATTCTAAACGCTCCAATTATATCCCTTTCGTAATTAGCGTAAGACCCTATACCTAACTTGTACATATTGCTCAATTTAATTGGATTATTTTCCATCATATTAGTCCCATGCTGTGGCTGTGCAAAAGTTTCATTTATACGCGTGATCATTAGTTCTGGAAAAAGAAGCTTTGTCACAACTTCCGTTGTATTTGAGCTGGCGATAAGTACCCGACTTGCAATTTGCGCCATTTCAAAACGGCTTAAGATTTTTTGAACTTTTATTGGCTTCTCTATATAATTTCCAACTCCGACACTCAATATTCGAATATCCTCATCATTTAGTTTGAGTGCTTTTTTAGCATCGATTATCGCGAACAAAGTTGGATTATTGGCAATAAATCCTCCGTCAATAGCTGTAATATTCTCCTTATTAGCAGTCTTCAGTATCTTTTTATTAAAAATAGGACAGGCGGCGCACGATGCTTCGATTGCATCTAATATGGTAACACCGAAGCCCGGTACAAATGAGCTTTTAGTACCATGAGCGCGTTCTATATCATTTTTCAAGATTAAAGGTTTTTGTGTCTCATAATTCATCGAAACAATACCGACCCCTGTCTTAAAAGCATCAAATTTAAGGTCACCAAATACCTCTGCTCCTAATCTTTTTAACGTTCGACTTTTACCTGCTTTTGTCCATTTTTTCATAATTGTTGGTACAAGTTCTAGATAAAGTGCCTTGATTTTTTCGATATTATAACCTAAAGCAATCATCGAAGTTATTATGGAACCAGTACTGGTTCCATATATCAATTGAAAGTATTCATGTAACGGCTTACCAACAGCTTTTTCAAATTCACTTAATACTCCTAATGTATAAATCCCCTTTGCTCCTCCCCCATCCAAACAAAGTATATTAGTCTCAGTTTTTTGCTCCATTTCGAAATCTTATTATCTAATTTTTCTGAAAATATTGGTCAACTAAATACCTCTGGTCTCTGTTTATTGAAAGATAAGATACAAGAACACTGTAATTAATTTCCTTAATCTCTTCGTACAGCTTTACAACTTCATCAAGTTTTAATCCTTTATCATCAAACAAAGGCCTTGTCTCATTAGGAACCAAAGCAGAAATGCGAAAAGAAGGATCATTGATCACTTTTAAAAGAAAAGCCTCCGTTAAAGCCGACAGTCGCGCCGGATCATTGGCTGTAACCATAAGCTCACTGTTGCCCAAATGAAACATCAGAGCCGTTGCATCGTAACTGGATATACTAATTTGACGATCTGAGTCCTTTATCACGTTTTTTACATAGCGTACTATTTTTTTAAATTTTCCATCTACATAGGAATCCTTTTGATCACAGCGATATATATGTAAAAACGGATAATTTGTGATATATTCTCTATTATTTTTATCATATAGCTTAATGCCCCTATATGTAAAGTCCCTACTATTAGTTGATTGAACATTATGAACCCATGAAATAGGAACCAAATCCATCTTTCTATTTAACGAACCTCCACAAATCGCTACGGCCTTTCCTCCTGTATCATCTATATCTACAGCGGGGAATGTATTTTGAATTGTATCTACTACATCTTTTCTCAACTCTATAAGATCGTTCTTAGCATTACCAAGATAAGGATTGTCGGGAGTCAAAGGCAGTGTAACCCAATGATATCTCCCCGTTGCTATCAGTATGTCCACATCACTATGCCGCTTTATATGGGTATTTAGCGGTACCGATCCCTGATATTGAAAATCAATACCAGAATGAATATGATTAATGTTGCTTTTTATCTGATCTTGAACTCTTACACACTGTTTATATGTATTCTCTGTATAAGATCGTTCGACAGGTCTCATAGATTCAGTTACATATAATAATTGATCAGAGACAGTACCCTCGAAATTTTCAAAAAGTTGATCTGGCGAATAGTCTTCGCCAAATTTCCGAGTCTTCAAGGCTGACAATTTAGTTTTACCGTCCATTATTCTCCTTTCTCACTCCTTTAAAAGGAGCACCATCCTGTTTAACGTCTAAAAACTTACCTGTCCCCGTATCTCTCTTCACCCATTGTTGGGTTTGAGGATTAAATGTTTGTGAACGATCTAATACCGCTCCATAACGTCTGCCATCGCCAGACTTACCGTTTGTTGCCATTGTAGTTTAAAAATTAACTTGATTTAAATAATTTGCTATAGACTGGCAGTCCATAGCAAATTCTTCCATTTCTATCACGTGTCAGGAAGATTATCTACGGCACAAGGATTGAAGAGATTGATCTACAGAAGCAAAATAAAATTTGTCATATACAAACATTTTTTATTTTTGCGCGCTGATAAACACATTATCTAATCTGTCGGACTGTTACAGCAGTACCCGATGCATGACAAATTAAAGGCTTGTTTGGACGGCCATCCTGCAAGCCTTTTCAAAATTTGCCGCTCAAAAGTCTTGCCATGTAATTTCACTGCTACAATTGTTCAATTTACATTAACACAGCTAATATTTTTCGACAATTAAATATTAAAATCTCAAAAAAATATTTTTCAAAATAATTAAATAATAGCACGCCACTTAATACTAAAGGAAATAGTATTCCATCTATTTTAGCATTACAAAATTCAGATAATTTTCAACAGAACCTGACAGGCATTCAAAACCATGACAACCTGTCGCTCTAAGATTGATTAAAAACAAACAGAGATTCCATCCTGACAATACTGACACGTCAATTCCCATTAATTTAATTTGAAGTTTTTATCCAAGTCGCTTGTCCAAAATGCATGTGACTTATTGCTTTCCTTACTTTCTTTTAAATATTTTTCAATTTTCTGCCCGGTAGCAACCTGTTTCCAATCCTTACGTTCCATATATCTATTAATGAAATAAACCATTTCATATGATTCACCTCTATTTAACAATGTAATATCAGGTTTACCAGTCAATTTGGGGTCATCAGCTGGGTAAGCTGTATCTTTATAACCTGAATAAAGAAGATCGCTCTTTTTGAAAACTTGGGCCATGATTTATAATTTAGATTTAGCTGAATTGCTTATATAAACCTATAAGTAACTATTAGCAAATACAATAGGTGTTTTCACGGTATTTCACGTATTTTTCACAGATATTATGCTTTGCCTATCCGTACATGATAAACAGAAGATTATAATGAAAAAGCTGGCGCTATTACTTTTCTTGACTGTCATAAGTTCCATTGCCGCAAAGGCTCAAGGCCTAACGAAAATTTATGGAGGTAAACACTATGACCAGTTTCTGGGCTGCTTTGATTGCGATAGCCAAACACCAAAGTCTATATGGAGTTTCTTTTCCGATTATGGTTCTGCCCATAGTCCAAAGTCGATCTGGAATGAACGAGGCAGGTACGGTTCTGTGACCAGTAACTTTTCGCCGTATAATCCCAAGGCAAAATACCCGCCGCGCGTTGTCGACGGCAACGGTAAGCTTTTGGGATACTTAACCGTTAACAAAGACAATCCCAATCGGTTGCAAGGGACAATTGCAGATCTGATATGCTTTAAAAGGGATATGGTGCTGCAAGACGGTGTCGAAACTTATGGGGAAATCTTCGAGAGGGTAAGATAGCCCCTGCTACCGCAAGCAAATCAATATGTCTTGTCCCCCTGCTACCGCAAGCAAATTCGATACTTAGCATGTTTACAACAAGGCACAGCCTTGCGGTAGCAAAAAAAAATCGGGAACGCTGCCGCAAGGCTGTGCCTTGTGGCCCGCATGCAAGGTATAAAACCGTGCATCTGCGCTATATAAAGTATAAGCCGTGCATTTGCTTTAAGTAGTTATTACCTCAACCAAACCCTTTGTCCCGGAGTAATCGCGTGCGCTGCTGTGCAAATACTCATAGTCGTTTTCTACCAAACCGGCAACTACAGGGTTATTATGAATGTAATCTATCTTTTGCTGAAGTACAGCATTACTCCAAAGTTCGATAGGTTTATTATGCTGCTGCCAAAACTGGTTGCCGGGATTGTTGCTGTTTTTAAGTCCCGCTTTTTTAAATGCATTCAACATCCACTCCTGTCGGCTTTCCTGGTTATTTTCGTTAATAAGTCTGATAAGTTGTTTCGATGTCTGTGATTTAAAATCTCTCAATAAGTCTTCAGGCTTTTGAACCGTCGATCTGAACACTAAGTGAACGTGACTTGGCATTATGCAATAGGCATAAATCTCCATTCCCTTATTTGCAACACAATAATTTAAATTTTTTACCAGGCAATCAAAGTATTCCAATCGTACAAAAACATCTATCCAAAATACTGTAGCGAAACTCACAAAATAAAGACCTTCAGCATTATGGAACTTATAATTACGGCTCATGATTTAAAAATACATTTTTCCTGTGCTAATTCATGTCTTAGCATATTTGCCACAAGGCACAGCCTTGCGGTAGCGAACGCGTCCAGCTGGATTATCACCAACACAAAAGGCCAACCATCTCTGATCAGCCTTTTCACATAATTACCCTGTTTAACCTATTACATTTAACATTCATTTTCATTTGTACTGTGCGCAACAAAAAAACCGCATAATGCACTTGCGCTTAATGCTATTAATAACGTAATCATAGTGTTTAATTTTTAGGTGAATAATTAATTAATACTATAATTAGTACGTATAAAACATGCTTTAGTTTTATCAAATAGCCGTTTCCCGATAACAAAAAGGCACTTTTGCAATTATTATTTCTTTTAGATTAAAAAATTAGGATATCATTATTAATAACCTTAAACAAGCACCAAAATCAAAATAACTTCACACTTATTTGTGCAGTAAATTACAGTGTATTTAAAGCTTTATACAGATCTTTTGCATTAGCAACCGTATTATGCATGTTATCCAGCTTCATTACCTTTTGTAGAAAGTCCTGGATTTTAGCTTTATTGGCTTTCAAAACATTACCATGCATATTTTGCAGTACAACTACGGTATTAAAAATGCCATTGGTATTATTCATATTTTGTGATGCATAATCAATGAGTTGCGGTACTATGCTTGAGGTTTTATACCAGTTCACCATAATATCATTGGCGCTGTTTGTGCGGGTTGAGGCGTTATCTGAAAACAAACCTGCTACCAGTTTTACCTGCGTGCTGTCAAACGCGCTTTGATACTTTTTGGTATTTGCCGGATCAGAAGCGATGGCCGTTTTCAAAAGCTCTGGCGCTTCATTCGGCAGTACTTCAGTGATCACCTTGGCTGCATAAACACGCTTTTGCGCATCAGGGTTGTTTACCATAATTTCCAGCAGCGGGGTGATAAATTTATAAGTTTCCAGTCGCTGGCTTTGTATGGATAGCTGCATTTGTTGTTGATACTGCTGATTGGCGAGCACATCATGATCGCGCGATTGCTCCATATCCTGCTTTTTTATGGCCTGCGAAAACCAATAGCCCGATGCGGTAATAGCCAGCGGCAAAAAGATGGACGAAAAAAACTTGAGCCAAAAATCCTTTTTCTTATCCTCGTCCGAAGTTTCTTTAAGCTTGGCCAGCTCTTTTTTAAGGCCATCTATCTCTGTTGTTAACTGTTCTGAAGTCATAGGTAAGGTTTATTTTAGAACATTAAAGAAAACAGGTATAAATATAAATCATTAATTAATAAGACAGTAACGAATACGCTTTTCGTCACGTTTAAAAACCTGATGTACAAGCCATCAACAAAAATCCTATCTTTAAAACAGTTAAATTCCCCTGAACTTATCTGCCTTTATGGAACCTATTGCACAAGCCCAAACTATTGATCAAATTATTGAACAGTTAGAAGCCATTATTGCCGACGCCATAAAAACCGACAGCAGGGCCGGGTATTTTGCAGCGCTGTATCATAAGGTTACCTGCAAGGTAAGAGAAGGCATCCAAAACGGCGAGTTTGAAAACCCCACCCGTATGGAGCAACTGGATGTGATTTTCGCCAACAGGTATATTGCGGCCTACCGTAGCTGGCAGCAAAAGCAGCCCTGTTCTAATTGCTGGCAGCTTGCTTTCGGCATTTTTAGCAAATCGTCAAAACTGGTATTACAGCACCTGCTCATCGGCATGAACGCACATATCAACCTTGATTTGGGCGTTGCCGTTGTAGAAGTAGCCCGTAAGCTCAATCAGCCATTAACTGAAGTTCATAAAGATTTTAATTCCATCAACACCATACTTTCGGCGCTAACTTATGAGGTGATCAGCGAGCTGAACCAAATCTCTCCATTGTTATCGCTGGCAGGCCTGCATGCGCAAAATAATTCTATCCTCATCCAGTTTGCCCTCAGCAACGCCCGCGACGGCGCCTGGTGCTTTGCCGAAGACCTGTTTACCCGTACCGGGGAGGCCTATCCTAAACAAATAGCCAGCAGGGATAATGATATCAACAAACTGGGTTTAGGGATTGTTAACCCGGTAGGCATGCTGCGTTTTACGGTATGGGTAATCCACCTGTTCGAAAAGCGGGACCCATCCAAAATAACCGAGATCCTGAGCACTTACAAAAAGGCCTATCTAAAGGTGAATTAAATTAGTCCGGGCAAAAGTTGAGCTATTAAAATTCCGACCACTAAAAACCACAAGAATAAAAAATATCCGCCTGAAATAGCGATCGTTACGAAAACAACCAGCCGTAGATCATTTTAATTAAATATATTGCAGTGTATTTAAATCCTTATCACAAAAATGAATAAAACCCTGCTTCTGTGCGCATGCGCATTGATATTTTTCGGTTGCGGCAGCAAAAACAACAATCCAACTCCCTCAAAACCCGATTTCAAAACCCTTATTATTGGCAAATGGGGAAACGCAAAAGATACCATCCGCGAGTATACCAACGATAAACTTACCAAAACACATATAACAAATGCCCAGGGTGATTCTTACGATTTTAAAGCCGATGGAACCGGGATTGAAAAATGGACCACTTTGACAATACCCTATACTTATATTTTGAGTGACAAAACACTATCCTTCCACACATTTTCTGTTAAAGATGGGGCCGCTACCTACCCTGGAAACGATTTTTCGTTTGAAATAAAATCACTTACGACTAATGAACTGATTTTGTTTTACCAAAATGTTGACGTTGATTCGAAAGGCAATGTCTATAAAGAAGTCGAGATTGATCATTATTTTAAACTTAGCAATTAAACAATTCTAATGCCTGGTACACAAGGTGTAGCTCAATAGTTACGTCGCTAAAAATTCATTATCTTTGCCGCCTGATCGATCAAATCAAAACAAGTCGTCAAAATCAAGGAAAGCAAAGTGGAACAGCAAGCAATAACAACCTGGGAAAAAGGCTATAACAATTACGGGCCCTGGCTTAAGGAAAAATACAAAGGCCATCGCGTGTTTAAAGTAATTGTTGATGGTGGTTTTACCTGCCCCAACCGTGACGGCTCAAAAGGCTACGGCGGTTGTACTTATTGTAATGTTGATTCCTTTACCCCCTCGGTTAGCCGCAATGCCCCCACTGTAAGGCAACAGGTTGAGGAAGGTATGGAACGTGCCCGCAAAGGTAATAAGGCCGATAAATTTATTATTTACTTTCAGCCCAACACCAATACTTATGCGCCGGCTCATTATCTTAAAATGATGTATGACGAGGCACTAAGCTATGGCACTGAAGATATTGTGGGCCTATCGGTAGGTACCCGCCCTGATTGTATTGATGCCGAAAAGATTGCCCTGTTGGAAAGCTATACCGACCGTTTTGATGTTGACCTTGAAATGGGCATGGAAAGTATCTACAACGATACCCTGAACCAGATTAACCGCGGCTGCAGCCACGAGGAGCTGGTGAAAGCGCTTGCTTTGGTCGAAAATTCCAAACTGGATATTTGTGTACATACCATCTTCGGTTTCCCATGGGAAACTAAGGAGATGATGCTGAAATATGCCGACGAGATCAATCGCTTTAAACAGATCAAGTTTGTAAAATTCCACCACCTGCATATTGTTGAGGGTTCGGTAATGGGCGTAAAATACAAACGCGAACCGTTCCGCCTGTTTGGCATTGATGAATATGCCGATTTTCTGTGCGAACTGCTACCCCTTGTTCGCCCGGACATCGTAATCCAGCGCCTCTTCGGCCTCAGCGACCGCGAACTGCTCATCGCCCCCAACTGGGGATTGAAAAAATCGGAGATCCAGTATTACATTGATCAAAAGATTTTAAGCAAGGGTGTGGTGCAGGGAAGTGGGCTGAACCTTGCTTTATAAGATTTTAGGATTGGCGAGATTTTTTATACTCTCGCCGTTGTTGGTGTTGTCACCAACAACATTGCCCATCGGCTTATCAATGATAACGTAATTAAAAAATATGATCTATTGAATAAATAGGAGTTGTTGGTGACAACACCAACAACGGCGCAGATTATTAAGTATGTTTTTTTGAGTGGATTTTATAATATGGGCGTTGCCTGCGGCCCGGGCTGTACGCTCATACTACACAAGCCTTAGCCACGAGGCCGGTATCCGCTCCCATCCCTAACGCAGCCCAGCGCACCATCTCTAAAAAATATCTTGCACGTCATTACGATTTTTTCCGGGGATTCCTTGGTGGTTCCTCGCAATGACATATTTTATTTAAATATAACTTCATCTTCCGAACAGATATTTGCAGGCAAAATCCATCAATCCGACAAATCCCCCCAAATCCCGGTTCAGGTTTAACGAATAAGCAAACTGCTTACTGCCACTAAAAACTGCTACTACCACTTAATTCACCCCTTACTTATTCAACATTGGTATCCATTTTGCAAACATTTACGTATAATTAAATTGATCTGAAAGTTAAAATACGTCTATTTTGTCACAAAGAGCGCAATCCAATTATATCCCGGCATTAACCGGTGTGCGGGCCATGGCTGCTTACCTGGTTTTTATCTCGCATTTTGCATATGTGTTTGATGAAAAATTTCCCCACTCTGTGCAACGGTTCTTTAACGAGTTCCATATCGGCGTTACTATCTTCTTTGTGCTTTCGGGCTTTTTGATAGCTTTTAGGTATTTTGACAGCTTTAAATTAACCAAAGCCTGGTTTTTACAATACCTTAAAAACAGGGTAGCCCGTATTTATCCCATGTATGCACTGCTTACTATTGGGGCGTTCATAGCTTATCATTTTACGCAAAATCAAACGGTAACGGCGGGGCAAAACCCGGTGGTTATGTTTTTCATGAACATCGTTTTTATACGTGGCTTTTTTGATCAGTTTAAATTTACAGGCATTGCCCAGGGCTGGTCGCTCACTGTTGAAGAGTGTTTTTACTTTTCGGCGCCGTTCATTTTCCTGATAGCTACTAAATACAGAAAGTTTTATATCCAGCCTATCGCGGTAACAGGCTTAGGTGTTATACTCGTATTGATTTTTAGCCGCGTAAACTGGTTCGGTTTCTTCGGCAACTTTACATTCATGATGTTGTACACCTTTTTAGGCCGATGCTTCGAGTTTTTCGCAGGTATTCAACTGGCCCTCATCGTTCGGAAGCAAAAACTGGCTGGCACAAGCAAAAAGAAATTCACTTACCTGGGTTTTTTCATGATCTTCTTTTGTGTGTGGATCATGTCGACCTTAACTATCCCGAAAGGATACGAAGCCGGTTTGCATAACCCATGGGGCATTGTCACCAATAACTATTTACTGGCTACGGCAATTGCCATTTTCTTTTACGGTCTGCTTACCGAAACAACCCTGCTTAAAAAGTTTTTAGCACACCCTTTTATTGAGCTGCTGGGTAAAAGCTCATACATATTTTACCTAATCCATTTAGGCTATATGTACAATTTCATACATCATGGGATGAACAGCCTTAATGACTATGTTTTTGAACTTTACGACAAATGGGGGCTCGACTGGCATTCGCCGTTTGAGTACGATAGTTTAAACCTTTTATATGCGTTCATCGTTTTAAATATCGTTTCAATAACGTTGTTTAAGTTAATTGAAGAACCGCTTAATCATTATATCCGCAGGTCCGATTTCCTGATCAAAAACAAAGCACGCAATCCCGAAAATGAATCAGCTAAGATTAAAGCCTAAATATAACATGCTAAAAAACGCTAATAAATTACTGATCATAGCTTTCGCATTATTGACCATAGGTGCCGTGAGACCGGCCGTGGCCCAGGAAACCGAAAAAGAAACAGCCGAAGCCAACGATAAAAGCGGTGGTGGCGACGAGGTATCAACCGTATTAACTATCAACAATAAGGATGGCGAATTTAGCTCCACCGCCTCGTTTAGTTTTGAAGTTAAAAACACCTACAATACCAACCAGGAAGGTACCATATCATACAATATCACCACTGATAAAGGACAGGTTGTAAAAACACTGTCGAAACCGGTAAACCTCGCCAAAAAAAGCACTTCCAAATATGATTTTGATGTACCTAACCTAAAAACAGGTTTTTACAAGGTTAATATGATGATCAACGTGAGCGATTATGACGATACCACGCGTCGCGCTTTCGGGATCAGGCCAGATGAGATCAGGTCGCAATATGCCAAACCTGCCGATTTTGACCAGTTTTGGCAAACCGCCAAAGATGAGCTGGCCAGGGTAAAACCCAACTATAAAATTACCGAGATACCATCCATGAACACCGAAAACCGCAAGGTTTACGAAATAGAGATGAAATCGCTGGATAACCTTACCATACGCGGTTATATGACGGTGCCCATCAGCAAAAATAAAAACAAGAAATTTTCGGTACTGCTTGGCTTACCTGGTTACCAGGTAAAGCTATACCCTATAGTAGGCCTCGACCCCGACCTGGTGATCATTACCCTTAACACCCGCGGACAAGGTACCAGCCGCGACGTAATCCACACCGAACGCGATGCCTTTATCTCCTACCACATTGAGGATAAAAACAAATACGTAATGCGCGGCGTAATTATGGATTGCGTACGTGCCGTTGATTTTATTTACGCACAGCCTAACCTGAGGCATGATCAGATCCTGGCCACAGGTGGTAGCATGGGCGGATATTTATCCATTGCACTTGCAGGGCTTGATCATCGGGTAACGCTTTGCTCGGCGCAAAACCCTATCATGAGCGATATCCGCAATTTGGTTGGCGCTGTTGAATGGCCCATCAACGATATTAAAAAATATACGTTAAGCAAGCCGGGTGTAACTTTCAACCAGGTATTAAACAATCTCGATTATTACGATACCAAAAACTTTGCAACAACCATAAAATGCCCAACCATTCTGGGTTTAGGTCTTTTAGACCCTTACGTGCCACCAAACAACGGTTACGCCGTATTTAATTCAATGCATGGTGATAAACACGTATTGGTATTTAAAAACCTTGCACACGAAGTAAGCCAGGTATACAAGGATTATGAGGGCCGTTGGATGCGCGATACCTTTGGTTTGTTTTAAAACTTTTAAAATCTACACACATGACCTTGAAAAATACTTTATCAAAATATTTGCTCGCGGGGATAGTGATATTGGCCTTAGCTACAGGCAAAAGTTATGCAGGAGGTTTCCCGGTAAGGCCAGGCAGGATCTCGCTGTCGCCCTCGGCAACTTACTTTTTTGCCAATAAAGCCTGGGATGCCGACAGCCATAAAGGAGCCTTTGCCAATAACGGCAAATTCAGTTCATGGAGCTATTCTTTATATTCAGAAGTTGGATTAAGCCGCAAGTTTACCCTGTCGGTACTGGCGCCTTATGTAATGAATACTTTTAGTACAGATCTGGGCACCAGCAAAAGTTCTGGTTTCCAGGATTTGGAAGTAGGTATCAGGTATTACCTGGCCAACATCAATTATAAATATTATTTCAGCCTACAGGGTACAGCTATTGTGCCTATGTATACAAACACAGCACTGGGCTATAACCAAAAAGGGGCCGAGCTTAAACTGGCTTTTGCGGGCAGTGGACATCTGTTCGGCAAAAACTCATTTTTCATCCTCGAAAATGGCGTACGCGAATACTTTGGCTACGAAAGTGTTTTCCAGGACAGGTACAATGCCACATACGGCTTAACGCTTGATAAAAAATTCCGCGAGCAGATTTCCTTAAGTGTAGGCGGCTTTTATGCTACCAGTATCAACAAGGATTTTAACGTAAACCCAAGCGCCAGTAAAAACTTTGCCTTTAACCAGGTATCGTTGAGTTACGGCCATGCGTTCGCTAAAAGCCTCTCGCTGTTTTTAACGGGCGGCACCTTTGTTACTGGGCGCAATACCGGCGCAGGCACCAATTTTTCGGCATCACTAAATTACCGGATAGATACGAAATAAGCCCTCCAGAGCTATTTACAATGAAAAGTATTCATTGCCGTTGACTTTAGTCAACGGTGAAAGGAAATACTATTGCGGGCTTCAGCCCAATTATTCAAGCGGTATTTTGGCTAAAGCCCTTGTTTTTCAGTCATTATTCCGTCGACTAAAGTCAACGGCAATGATTCTTACACTTTATATAAATGGTTCTTTAAACACTTCGTCAGGCTTCCTGCACCTCTTTTTCAAATAGGTTTAATACTTCATCCCAATTGTGGACCCGTATGTGCTGATGTTCATTTTTGTTGTGATGGGCATTGAACATGATCGCCTTACCGCTGCAGTAGTCGAGGTTTTTACAATGGTCATCTATCATGTAATCGGTATGGATGATGCTTTTATCACCGCACAGCACAATATTGCGCCAGCTAATAAACGGGAAATACTCCTGAAGCCATTCCAATTTTTCGAATAGCGACAGCGGGAATTCCGTAGCGGCCGATACAATGTAAACCTCGTAATCTTCCATCAGCTTTTTAACTGCCTCAATAGCGCCTGGCATAACCGGTAGCGTGCGAAAAAAACCGGGTAAGTTCAGGGAAGCCTTCGTTACAGCATCCAGCGGAAAAGCCTCCGCATGAGATAAGCCGTCTATAGCTTCAAGGGTTGTTGTAACGCCATACAACTGTTCGTAATATTTGATCAGTTGCGGCTCGACATCGGCCATAACACCATCCATATCGATAGCAATGGTTTTCTTTTCTTGCGTTTTCATGCAACAAAGCAAAGTATAATTGCAATATTTTGCAAATTAATTATAACTTTGCATCATATTGCAAACATGGTAAGAGAAGAAAGACTCCAGATCATATTAGATCACGTATCAAAAGATAACAAGGTTATGCTTGCCGAACTGAGTGAGAAACTCAATGTTTCGGAAGATACCGTACGCCGCGACATCAAAGTATTAGCCGATCAGAAGCTGCTAACAGCTGTAAGAGGTGGCGCAGTTGCCCACTCCCCTATCCCTCACCATTACCGGGCAAGGGAAAAGCACGATGTCGCATCAAAAAAAGTAATCGCATCTAAAGTATTAAGCTTTTTGAAAGACGGGCAGGTAGTACTTTTCGATGGTGGCACGTCGACATTGGCAGTTGCTGAAAGTTTGCCCGACGATTTAAGGATAACCGTAGTTACCAACAGCTTCCCGGTGGCAAATGCACTTGAAGATCATCCAACTGTTGAAGTAATATTTGCAGGAGGTCGCCTGTACAAATCATCGTTTACTACTATCGGCCACGAAACAATCAATGCGTTCAGGAACATCCGTGCCGATCTTTGCATTTTTGGGATCTGCAGTGTACACCCTACCATCGGCATCACCACAAGGGATTATGAAGAGGCCGAGATCAAGAAAACGATGATTGAAATTTCAAAAGAAACCATCGCCCTATCCACCTTAGAAAAAATAAACAAGGCCGATCCTTACTACATAGGTCCGGTTACAGAACTGGACACCATCATTACCGATGTATCTCCCGACGATGAAGAACTCTCTGCATACAGGGAAGCAGGCATCAATATCATTTAATATAAAACAACAACGTGAAAAAGAGTTTACTACCACTAACCTTAGGCGGCCTTGGTATTGGCACTACCGAATTTGTGATGATGGGCATGCTGCCTGATATTGCCAATGATTTTCATACCAGCATCCCCGTTGCAGGGCACCTGATTTCGGCATACGCATTAGGTGTGGTTATTGGCGCACCGTTATTGGTTGCCTTTACCAGCAGTTATCCGCCTAAAAAGATCCTGACTGTATTGATGATTATTTTTACAGTTTTTAATGCATGTTCGGCCTTTGCTCCCAATCATTACGTTTTATTGTTTTCGAGGCTATTAGCAGGTTTACCACATGGCGCGTTCTTTGGCGTGGGCTCGGTAGTAGCTACCCGCCTTGCCGACAAAGGCAAACAGGCCCAGGCCATATCTGTCATGTTTGCCGGGCTTACCATTGCCAACCTGCTCACCGTTCCGCTGGGTACTTATATCGGTCACCATTATTCATGGCGCTATACTTTTGGGATGATATCAGCAATAGGTTTAATTACGTTAACATTTATCCAGTTATGGCTGCCACAGTTGGCCCCCAATAATGCAGGAAACATACGCTCGGAGCTTTCATTTTTCAGAAAAAAACAGGCATGGCTCATCATCGGTTTAACAGCCATTGGTACAGGCGGACTTTTTGCCTGGATCAGCTACATCGCCCCGCTCATGACCGAGGTATCAAAGTTTTCGGCCAGCAGCGTTCCTTATGTTTTGGTATTAGCAGGCCTGGGCATGGTGGTAGGGAATTTTGTCGGCGGTAAACTGGCGGATAAAGTTTCCCCGGTAAAAGCCTGTTTAATATTGATGATCACCATGGCTATATCGCTGGTTGTGATCTTCTTTGTGTCGCAAAATCAGATCCTGTCGCTTGTCATGACATTTATAACAGGCGGGCTTTCAATGGCCGCGGGTTCGCCTATTCAAACATTAATGATCAACACTGCCAAAGGTGCCGAAATGCTCGGCGCAGCAGCTACACAGGCTGCTTTTAACATCGGTAACGCCTTGGGTGCTTTTCTGGGTGGCCTGCCCATTGCCTGGGGCTTAGGCTTTACTTCTCCTGAAATTGTCGGCGTGATCATGGCCTCAACAGGAGCAGTGTTTGCGTTGACGCTGAACAGGCAAAAAGTTAAGGTAGTTGAAGAAGAGGCTGTGTTGGCGGGGGAATAAAATTATAATCTGCCGTGATTAAATAATATGTCATTGCGAGCGCAGCGCGGCAACCGCATGCTAGGCAGAGCAATCACACAAGGCACACTACGCATTATTGTATTGCTCGCCATCAATCATACCACCCATCGCTCAAATCGTTCCACAATGGATTATCTGCAATAATCAGGTCAATCTTTTTTTGACGTGAACCTGCTTTTAATTGCTTTTCCCTTGCGATAGCATCCTGAATCCATTGAAAATCTTCAAAGTAAACCAGCTTATTGCAATTATACATTGCTGTGAATCCCTTAAATATTTTCAGCTTATGCTCGGATATACGGTTTTTAATATCATTGGTTACACCAACATATAATACCGTGTTTGCCTGGTTCGTAATGATCTAAACATAGTATTGGTGTAGTTTCATGTGGTTAATTTACAAAATGCTGCAATATCACAGCGGCTCTGTAAAGCATGTGGTTGCCACGCTGCGCTCGCAATGACATGGAGGTGATTCTGCGGCAGTTAGGTAATTCCGCGGCAGTTACTTGTATTTCCCAAACAGCTCCTCTATCGCTTTTACCCTGTAATCAAATATCTGCTCTACCTTTCCTTTAACAAAAACAGCATTCGCTAACTGGCCTATTACTCCATAGGGAATAGCGTAATGCAACAGATCGGTCATCTGTACACCGCCTTCAATAATTTTAAAATGGTGCTGATGGTGCCATAAAGCGTAAGGGCCGAAACGCTGCTCATCAACAAAATATTTTTTATCATCAACGTGGGTGATCTCCGTCATCCAGTTCATGTTGATGCCTAACAACGGTGATATTTTATAGGTGATGATCATTCCCGCATACATTTTAGTTGTTTCTGTATAATCAGAAGTTACCACGAAACGCATATCATTCGGAGTGATCTTAGCCAGATTTAATGGCGATGAGAAAAAATCCCAGGCCTGTTCAATGCCAATGGGAATAGATTGTTCTCTTTTTAAAACGTATGTTTTCACAATGTGGTAACAAGGATAAAGCGGGAAAGTTACGGCAATAAATAGTAATAAAAAAGCAAGCCACCGCTCGGCTCCAGCCCGGTGGTAACTATCAAGCGGCCTCCCGGCCGCCGGGTATCACGCAGGCCAGAGGCCTGGGAATAATTGCCACTCGGCTGGAAATAAAACCATGTCATTGCGAGCGCAGCGTGGCAATCGCATGCTATACAGGGCGACCCTGCTTCCGTGCGATTGCTTCGTGCCTCGCAATGACATAATATCTATTTTTACCGCTCTTCCTTCCCTATCGGCAAATCCCTTCTCGACCATTCGCTCCAGGAGCCAACATAAAGCTTAGGGCCGCTGATACCTGCGTAATCCATACCCAGCAGGGTATGGCAGGCTGTAACGCCAGATCCGCAGTGAACAATCACCTGGTCATGCGCTACCTCACCAATTGCTGCATCGTATGCCTTTCGTAACTCATCAGCAGGTAAGTACTTACCGTCGGCACCCAGGTTGTTGATATAAGGCAGGTTTAATGCACCGGGGATGTGACCGGCTATCAAATCCAAAGGTTCGGTTTGGCCTAAATAACGCGGCGTTTCACGCACATCAATTACTAATCTTGAAGGATCCTGTGCAGCTTCGCCAGCTTCAGCAATTTCAACAGTATTTGCATACTCGTGTGTTACCGGATACGGATCAACTGCAACAGGAGTGTAAGCTTCAGTGTTTAGCGCTACACCGGCATCTTTAGCAGCCTGTAATCCACCATTTAATACCTGTACGTTTTCATGGCCAATTGCCCTCAACATCCACCATAAACGCGACGCGCTGAAAGCACCCGATTTGTCATCATAAACCACAACGTGGCTCTTAGGTGTAATACCCCAGTTACCTAACAGTACAGCAAACTCCTGTATATTAGGTAGCGGATGCCTGCCGCCAAAGGCTGGATCATCGGGTTTAGTGGTAAGGTGCTGATCAAGGTCGGCGTAAATGGCGTGGTTTAAATGGCCTGCCAGGTAACGCTGGTAAGAGTCCTGCCCTCCGCGGGCATCAATAAGAATAGTATCCTGTGCGGCTAAAGCCGGGTCGTTGATTTCAATAAGTGGCGACATAGGTATATCTGATATGTTTTAATATCAAATATAGATACACCGCTTTAGTTTCGGCAAATTTACTGCACTATTTTGTTTGCACAGTATGAACTTGCGAAAGCTTCGGGCTTGGCTTTAAACACAAAGCCCATGCTCAGGATGTAACCCATAGCCTCATGCAGGGCTGCGTTACTTTTAAACATTGGGTTGGTGTTAATGTCGGCATGTACCTCAAGCTCCACATCATACAGGTCAAGCAAATCGCAAAGTTTATAAGCAATATCGATAGACTTCTGAACTTCGCTCAGCATCCTTTCTTTAATGCTCATTTTTTGCGAAGTACGCTCCTGGTGTATGAACATGAAAGCGCCGCGTTTTTCGCGCAGGAACACGATCACGGTTGCAAAATCTGTTACAGATCCTTTAACTTGTGAGTCGGTGCCAATACATACTTTTAGCTTGTTACCAAGGAGGGCTTCGCGTTCAATTGCCTTTTCAACCTCTTCCATAATGGGCGATTGGATTACTTCGCCGCTGAATTTTCTCCAGGTCATAAAAATTATTTTAGGTAAATTTTAGGCGACCTCTTTTATGGGTCTATAAAAATAAGCGATAACGTTTCATATTAACGTAAATATGATATGATTTATTTGTTAACATTTAACTGATTATTAACAGATTAATTGTATTTCGGATGTCGGATTTGGGATTTCGGAATTTTAAAGGAAGGAATTTTCTTTGTTCCCTCAGGGTCTCTCGGAGAGGACCCTGAGGTTCATCATCATTAGATCCATAATTATCTTTATATTTAACCATGGCCACCCATACCCTACACAACGATCAAGGTGAAACCTGGTTTATAACATTTACGTGTTACAACTGGATTCCTTTATTCGAGATCACACAGTCGTATAACATACTATATGGTTGGTTAAAGTTTATAGCAGAACGTTACCAGGTGCAAACTCATGCATTTGTATTGATGCCTAATCATGTTCATCTGATTCATAAAATGCCTGATACAGAGGTGGACCTTAATAAGATAATCAGTAATGGCAAAAGATTCATGGCTTATGAGCTTGTTAAAAAACCAACTGAATTAGGCAAAACCGATATCCTTGACCAACTTTCGGCGGCATGTACTGAAAAAGAAAAAGCCAAAGGACAAAAGCATAAAGTTTTTGAACCATCATTTGATGCCAAGCCCATATACTCCACTGCGTTTCTACATCAAAAATTAGATTATATACATCATAATCCGGTATCCGGCAGGTGGTCACTATGCAATGACTTTACCAAATATCCATATAGCAGTGCGACTTTTTATTATTCCGCAAGGCTTCATGAGTCAATACCCATTACAGATTATCGGGATTTTTGGACAGACATGAATCACGTGAAACCAGTGGGATTTTAAAACAACAGCTGGCATGGCGTAGAACATCAGGGTCCTCTGCGAGAGACCCTGATGGGACGGAAACCAATAGGACTGCTTTAAAACAGCAGCTGGCTGGCGCAGATCATCAGGGTCCTCTGCGAGAGACACTGATGGAACTGAAGTTGAACCCCTCTGGGGTTCAGGTAAGGGGTAGAATGTTATTTCTACAAACCTTTTCTCCCTCTGGGAGATTTCTATAATTTAATAAACAAGTATTAATTAAGATATACTTAAGGACAGGTGCACCAGAGGTGCAAAAGGTTTGTAGCATAAAAAAGTATAGCAATACCCTTTGCACCAGAGGTGCAAAACAAAATGCCTTGTTGATTAAACGACAAAACAATTTTGTAGGCTAACTTAAATCTGCGGGAGACCCTGGGGAGACAAGGAATAAAAAATCCGAGATCGAAATTCCGAAATCCGAAATTAAGATAACGCCGCTTTGATCCTGTTCTCGGCTTCAAGTACCAGATCGCCAACCGGGGTTTTACCGGGCTCAATGGGTTCAAGTACTGTCCAGGTCATGGATATAAAGGTATTAAGCGGATAAAAGCCATACCGTACAACTTTCCAGCTGTCTTTTATCGCGATAGGCACCAGTAACGCCTCCGGGCATTTTTTCAGAAGCATAGCAACACCTCCCGGTTGAAAAGACCGCACTACACCGTCTTTAGAACGGGTACCTTCGGGGAAAATCACTGCCGACCAGTTATTGGCTTTCATACGCTCACCCAGCTTCATCATTTCTGTAGTAGCCTGCCGGTGATCCTTCCTGTCGATATTGGCCCCGCCACCATGTTTCAGGTTATAGCTGATAGAAGGAATGCCTTTGGTAAGTTCTATTTTAGAAACAAACTTAGCGTGATATTTGCGCAGGTAATAAATCAATGGTGGTATATCAAGCAAACTCTGATGATTGGCTAAAAATATAATTGGCCTGCCCACAGGCAAATTTTGTTTATTGATAAAAGTTACCGTATCGCCCGTGATATAAAAAGTGCGGAACAGGCATAGGTTCAGGATATCAACAGTACGTTTATGCGCTGCATAGCCAAAAAAACGAAAAGCGATCCACTGGATAGGCTGAAAAACAACCAGGGCTAAAAAAAATGCAATTATGGCAAAGGGCGACAGGATATAGCCTAATAACTTCTTCATCAATGAGCAAAGTTATATTTTTTTCAGTAATGCTGTAATTTACAAACGGTTTTCTGTTAACAGCAGTTGCACTTTAAGTACCGCAGCTACAGTCATGGCATCGGTAATTTCGCCATCGCAAACCATGCGGTACATTTCGGCAAAAGGCACCTTTTTGATGATGAGTTGTTCGGTTTCTTCGGGTTCGGCTTCAAACTGCTCAAGGCCGCGGGCCAGGTATAATA
Organism: Mucilaginibacter sp. A5337; assembly: GCF_059690695.1. NCBI lineage: Bacteria > Pseudomonadati > Bacteroidota > Sphingobacteriia > Sphingobacteriales > Sphingobacteriaceae > Mucilaginibacter > Mucilaginibacter sp. A5337. The sequence goes on from NZ_JCAWEC010000001.1 coordinate 1,103,606, forward strand.
TGCTTAGCTCATCACTTACCGAATTACTAAGGTGCAAGCGCTGAATTTCTGTCCATTGCGAGGCCTTTAAACCGGTCTCTTCCAATAATTCACGTTTGGCTGATTCAAGCGGATCAGTACCCTCCGGACCGCCGCCTTCCGGCATTTCCCAACTGTACTGATTTAATACAAAGCGAAATTGCCCTACCAGGTAGGTATTAAACTCAGCATCTAAGGGTAAAACACCGATAGCTAAATTTTTATAGTGTACCCTACCATAAATGCCGGGGTTACCGGCGGGATTTATGACCTGAAATTCGGTTAGGTTGATCCAGGGGTTATCGTAGATGTTTTTTTGGGACGTTATTTTCCAGGGGTTATCTTCAGGGTGATGCATGGCCTAAAAATAAACGATTATGATTAGATTGAGGAATAACCGGCCGGGAAAAGTTTACCTACTCCGCCAGATACTCCAGCTTTACCTGCACGTTCAGGTCTTCATGCATGCGGGCAAACTGCCGCGGGTTGCGGGTAAAGTCAGGATCAGTGTCCATGTAAATATTGGTGATCCTCACTATTTCGGGCTGTTTATCGGTGCCTATATTATAGGTAAGCCCCTCGCCGCTTTCTAAACTTTGTTTTAGCTCAAGGTATTGCTTACCGGTTACAATGATCATCTTTTCGGCAGTCATGGGTGCTATTTAAAAATGGTAAACTACTCAAAACCGTGCGGATTTACCCTGTAACATACCGGTGATACAAAATTATCGCTTACCGGGTTCTGCAACGGTTTATTTATATTTACCTCAAATATAACTCATATATATCCGCATAAATGATCAGTATTAAAAAATTATTGCCTTTTGTTTTATTAATTGGCAGTATCACCGCATTTGCCCAGCAAACCCTCCCCATAGCCGTAAACCTGCAAAAAACCTACACCAAAGGAATAAGAACCGCAGCCGGCGCTCCCGGAAAAAACTACTGGCAAAATACCGCCGACTATAAAATCAAGATAAATTTCGATCCTAAAACCCGTCTGGTAAGTGGTACTGTTGGTATAGACTACTTTAACAATAGTCCTGATACTTTAAAAAGGGTGCAATTTAAGCTCTATCCCAACTTGTATAAAAAAGGCGTGGCACGTCAAATGCAGGTTTCGGCCAGTGACCTTACCGATGGTGTACAGATCAAAAGCCTCAGCATAGATAATAAAACGCCCGACAGCGCTAAAACCCGCCGCATCAATGGTACCAATATGACGCAGCGGGTATCTCCCATCGCACCAAAACAAAAAGTACATTTTGATATCAGCTATGCTTACACTTTAAACAAAGGCTCACATATCCGTACCGGTCAAATTGATACAGGCGCGTTCTTCATTGCCTATTTCTTCCCGCGTGTAGCTGTTTATGACGATATTGATGGATGGAACGATTACCCGTACGTTGGTGCTCAGGAGTTTTATAACGATTTTTGCCACTTTAGCGCAGAGATCACCGTGCCAGGCGATTATAAAGTTTGGGCAACCGGCGATCTGAAAAATGCCGCAGATGTTTATGATAGCCGCATAGTTAAACGTATTGCCGATGCAGGCGCGAGCGATAAAGTAACGGATATCATTACCGAAGATGATGTTAAAGGAGGTAACATCACCAAAAACAATCCAACCAACACCTGGAAGTTTGAGGCCGATAGCGTTACTGATTTTGTATTTGCTATCAGCAATCATTATTTGTGGAAAGCATCAAGCCTGGTGGTTGATCCTAAAACCGGCAGGCGCACCCGTGTTGATGCCGTATTTAACGAAAAGCATAAAGATTACTATGCCGTAGTAGATTACGCCCGCAAAACGGTTGAGGTAATGAGCTACAAATTCCCGAAATGGCCATATCCATATCAGCATGAAACCGTTTTTGATGGCCTGGACCAGATGGAGTACCCTATGATGGTGAACGATAACCCGCTCGAAGATAAAGCGGATGCTATAGAGCTTACCGATCATGAGATCTTCCATACCATGTTTCCATTTTACATGGGTATTAACGAAACTAAATACGGCTGGATGGACGAAGGCTGGGCAACCATAGGCGAGTGGCTTGTAAGCCCCGAAATTGATCCTTCAATAGTAGACCCCTACGGTGTTTCCGCAGTTGAACAAAGCGCGGGCCATGAAATTGACGTACCTGTGATGACGCTTACTCCTATGCTTACAGGTACGGCAAGCTTTACCGATAGCTATCCTAAACCGGGCCTGGGCTATTTGTATGTAAAAGATATGCTTGGCGATAACCTCTTTACCAAAGCCCTGCACTACTACATTGCACAATGGCACGGCAAACATCCCATGCCGTACGACTTTTTTAATTGTATGAACACCGGCTCGGGCATAAACCTCAATTGGTTTTGGAAAGCCTGGTTCTTTGATAATGGTGTAACCGACCTTGCCATTGGTAAAGTAACTAACACCGGGTTAAAATACAGCGTTAACATTATCAAAGTTGGCAGTAAGCCCATCCCCGTAAACCTAACTGTTTATTATACCGATGGCACTACCGAACTGGTACATAAAAGCATTGCTGTTTGGGCCGCAGGCAATAAAACAACCGCAGTGAATTTTACTGCCAAAAAAGCAGTTAAAAAGATAGTATTGGGTACCACCTATGATCCCGACAGTAACAAAAAGGATAATGTGTGGGCAAGTGCTAAATAAACTTGCCATTTCAAAGACTTACGAAGTTTTAAAAACATCGTAAGTCTCTCCTACCGTCCCCTCAGGGTCTCTCACAGAGGACCCTGATGTATGCACCATGCAGATTCGTAGTTCAAATTAGCACGCGCTGAACCTCAGGATCCTCTGCGAGAGATCCTGAGGGGACACGGATGGGGCTTTTATCAATAAAGCCTATTTCTGCTGATATGCCTTCAGCAGCTCCGCTACATCGATGCCGTTAATTTTCATACCGTTCAGGTTACAGTCTGTAATATTCACATCGCTTAGGTTACAATCGGTTATTGTGCTGCCCTGTAAATCGCAATCTTCAAACCTGAGGGGACGTTGTTTCGCGCTGGGATCATAAGCCGGATGACCTTCGGGCGGCATTCCAATGTCATGGATGTAAGCTCCGCCAAGCTGCGCATATTTTATCTCCAGATCGCTCAAATTGGCATCTTCAATTTTAAGTCCGGTGATGCATACATCCTTAAAACTTGCATTGTTCATCATCATTTGCTCAAAGGTTGAATCATTAAGCATTGCGCATTTAACATCAAGTACCTTTTGAGTTTCTTTTATGGTGATAACTTCTATGCCGTTAGTCGCTGAATTTTCCATGATTTGCTATTGGTTTCATCAAATATCCTAAAAACGAATGGCATCGCAGAGTTACATACGCGACAAATAAAGGGTGCGTTTGCGACAAGGTTATCCTCACGCTAAGCCGCAAAGGCGCTAAGCTAAAACCTTTGCGGCTTAGCGCCTTTGCGTGAAATTTAATTTATGCTGAGTTATAAGTTTTGTATCTTCAATTACTTAATCATCACTTATGATCCTGCTTCCTCATATCAAATCATCACTGCTGGTTGCGGCCTGCATTACACTTGCTTATACCAGCTCTTATGCCCAACAAAAATCCACCCCTATCGCGCACGCCCAATGGCTGATCGGCAGCTGGAAAAATCAATCGGCAAAAACACTGGATATCGAAACATGGAAGAAACTTAATGATTCCACCTTGCTTGGCAGAAGCTATTCACTGGCAGGCTCAGACACCGCATCGTCAGAGCATATCAGGCTGGAGCAACACACCGGTAAACTTTACTATATCCCAACAGTAAAAAATCAAAACAACGGCAAAGCGATAACTTTTACGCTTACTTCATCCAACAAAAAACAACTTGTATTTGAAAACCCGGAGCATGATTTCCCTCAAAAAATCAGTTATACCCTAATAACTAAAGACTCACTGCTCGCCGAAATATCAGGACTAAGAAAAGGAAAGCTCAAGGCGATACAGTTCCCGATGAAAAGGGTTAAATAAAAGATTAGTAGCTTTATATTATTGCAGTAATTCGGCTACATCACGGCCATAAAACTCTTTAAACAGTTTTCTGAAATATGCTGGTGTTTCAAACCCTGCAATGTATGATATTTGGGCCACGGTGCGGTATTTGCCGCTATTGATCGCCTCCATCGACATTTGCAAGCGGACTCCGCGGATGTAGTTATTAGGTGTAACTCCGGTGATATTTTTTATACGCCGGTGCAATTGCCTTTCGCTTAAGCCCATTTCGCTGCTCAGCAATACTATGCTCAAATCAACTTTCCCGATATATTTTCTTACCAGCGTTTCAAGTTCATAAAGCCATAACTTATCGGCAATAGAAAGCTCACTAATGGGCTTAAGATTACGCGTACTGATAAATGCATTAAGATTTGCACCTTTTATTATTTCACCGTTTTGTACCGACACAAGTGATGCCTTGTTAAATTCTTCCAGTTTCTTTTTCTCTGTAATATTTTTGGCAATGGCAAAAACCAGCTGCTGGTTTTTTATAGGCATCGATGTCCATGAAAGCCATACAATTTCTCCGGTTTTGCTTACATACCTGTTCTCAAAATTATATAGCGGATTGTTTTTCTTGATGCTTTCACGTTTACTGGCGGTGATGCTCCTGTCTTCAGGATGAACAAACGAGTCAATAGGCTTTGCAAATAATTCGCTTTCTGTATAACCTAAGGTTTTTGAAACGGCAGGATTGATTTTTTTGAAGTAACCGTCAAACCCGGCCACGCATAACCAATCGGGCGACAAACGAAAGAAGCATTCCAGGTCAAAAACCTCGTTTAAGTTTTCCATAAAATTTCAGTTCCCTTTGGAGGAAATGTGATACACTTGGTGGCTAAAAGCAATATAGCAGCTGGTTGTTAAAAGGCGAATTCAAAAGAAGCTATTTTTTATGATATTCATAAATATTTAATACAACCTGCCAGGATTTTTTAGCAGAATGTCAGTCTTGTTCACTTTTCCAAACCGGATTTTACCTGCTCAAAATAAAAAGACAAAAGGGTTATATCGTATTCACAGAATCTTTGTTATTCATAAACCGGTTGCGATAGCAGATTTCAACGTTTTTTTATATCATTACGGGTAATATGAAAACCCTATACCCAAACACAATTAAACTCATTTCCTTTGCCTTACTGGCAATATCATTACAAAGCTGTATCAAACAGCCCGGAGCCTGGCGAAACGACCAGATCCCCGGCGGCAAACGCAGCGATTTTCACAAACTAAATGAACAGCTGCTTCATGATTTGAATACCAGCAATAGCGACGATATTAGCAACATGGAATCGCAGGAAATGCTGCAGGATAAATCAAACCTCAGGCAAATAGAATTAGTAGGCAATGCCGTAAAAACCACCGATTATGATATTTATGATGAATATTATATTGTAAACAAACATCGCAATACCGATACGGTAGCTAATCTGTCTGCCGGCATTAACAGCTATAAAATGGTTTATAATGGTATTACCCATGAAATGTACATTGCGCTGTTTTTGCCAAAAGACAAAAGCCAGCCAAACCAGGAAATGATAACCGCAATGTATGCCAAATATGACTACGGCTGGAAACTTACCTCATTAAATGTAAACACTTATAAAATCAACGGCAAAACAGCCCCTGAACTTTACCAGCAAGGGAAAGAAAAATACGACAAACAGCATTTTGCCGATGCTCGTTTAACGCTTGAGCTCTCTTTACAATGTACCGCCCCTAATGACTACTGGCAATATCAGCACGATGCAGATGCCGGCAAATTATTTCAGGATGCTGCCGAGGCAACAGTAAAACAATACCGCTTTCCGGTAGTGATTGATGGTGTTGCAGGAGAACCGAGGGTGTTCCGGATCGGCAATCAAAAAAACAGTCATGGCTGGTTCCCAGTAATTTATTATACCACTAAAGTAAACATTGCCGATACCAACGCGGTAAAAAGCGAAAACCTGCAGATTGGGAAGGTTATCAACAAACTGCTTCCGGGAATTACTGAGGATAAGGATTATATTTTTTACTCCGCCTGTAGCAAACTGCCATTGAGTTCAACAAGGGTTGAGCATTTTGATATGACGAAGAAGTTGAGGTAACTATTTTTTATGTCCTTTCTGTAAGGAGGCACGACGAAGCCTAAGCTACCACAAGGCTGCGGTGGTAAACCCACTACTGGTCGAAGTTTATAAAACAAGAAATGGAGCGGCAAGCCGCTCCATTTCTTGTTTTAAATCGTTCCTATCAAATTGCTTCCAGTTGCAATACCACACTGGTATGGTAAGTACTGGCTTCAGGATTAATACCCACATTCATCAGGAAATCGCCGGTAAAAGTTAAATCTTCGTTTCCTAACACCGAACCGGTGCCCGGATAAAGGTTGATCTCTTTTACACGGTATTTCTTGTTAGGGTCGAGACCTTTCAGGCGTACAGGTACTTTGCTGCCTGAGCCGTAACGGTTATTCACCAAATAGTTGAACATAACCGCTTTTGATTTGTCAGTATTCACATACATGATAGAAGCAGCATCGTTATCCCATGGTGATGCTAAACGGTACTGATCGCCATGCCAAATCACATCTTTCAATGCATCATAGTTTTTCAGGGCCGACTGGCAGAAACTCAGATCATTTTCGCTTAGCTTGCCTATCACAATATCAAAGCCCATTTTACCCATCATAGCCACATCCACACGGTATTTAATTGGTTGCTTGCCCCAATCGGTAACATGGTTTGAGCTGGTGATAGCCGGGTAGAAGAATGAATATTCCCACTGAATAAACACACGCTCCAGCGGATCGGTGTTATCACTTGGCCAGTACTCTGTAAAGTATTGCAATGCACCATAATCAACACGGCCGCCGCCACCTGAGCAAAGCATCAAAGGGACTTTAGGATATTTAGCACGAACACGTTTCAATACATTGTACAAACCATTCACATAATCAACATAAATGTGCGACTGGTCTTTTTTCAGATAAGCCGAATAAGCGTTGTAGATAACCGCGTTACAATCCCATTTAATGTAAGCCAAATCGGGATTTTTGGTGAACAGACCGTCAACCACGCCAAATACAAAATCCTGTACTTTAGGATTAGCCAGATCAAGTACCAACTGGTTCCTGAAGTATTTCTCAGGACGGTTTGGTTGCTTGATCACCCAATCAGGATGAGCTTTGTACAGGTCGCTGGCCGGATTAACCATTTCGGGCTCAATCCAGATGCCGAATTTTACGCCATTGGCCTGCGCCTCTTTCACTAATGAGCTGATACCGTTAGGGAGCTTTTGTTTGTTCTCCTGCCAATCGCCCAAACCTGCATTATCACCGTTGCGCGGGTGGCTGTTACCAAACCAACCGTCATCCAGTAAAAACAGGTCGACACCCAGTTTTTTGGTATCTTTTAACAAGCCTGCAAGCTTGCTCTCATTAAAATCGAAATAGGTTGATTCCCAGTTGTTCAACAATGTAAGCCTTGAGCCTTCGCCATCAACAATTTTGTATTTGCGGGCCCAGCTTTGCAGCTTGCGGCTGGCATCGCCCTTGCCATGGTCTGAATAAGTATACAGAAAAGCAGGCGTAGTAAATTCAGTATTTGGTTTTAAATGATACTCGGATGCAGCATTATTAATACCTGCAATAATTTTCAGGTTATTGGCTACATCCAGTTCAAAATCAACCCTGAAATTGCCTGACCATTCCATAGCACCGTAAAACACCTTTCCTTCATCTTCGGTAGCCGGTTTATCCAGCGAGATAGCAAACATGGAATGCTCGTACAAGTTGGCACGGGTGCCCAGCTTGCTGTCGATAGTTTTAATACCGTGGGTTAAACGGGCTTCTTCCGGCTGCACTTCCATGGCCCAGTTGCCGTGGTATTGCTTTAACCAGAAACCACCTGTGGTGTTACCCTTCAGGTTTAAATTGGCCGAAGCATATTTGTTAAGCGTTACTATACCTTTTTCGTTGTGTTTGATCACCGACCATTGTTCGGTAACATCCTCTTTAAAATAGGTTTTGTAGTATAGTTTCACCTCAAAATCATAAGCAGGATCTTTAAGGGTAACCACTAATAATGAAATATCATCATCAACCTTACTAACCGTATGGCTTACATAGGCCAGGTTTAATGATTTATTACCATCGGCATGGGTAACGGTAATGGCTGGTTCGCCAAGACTTGCCGATCCTGATGGTGTATACACATCATTCTGCACCCCCGAATCATCGGCTTGTTTGTACATTTTCTGGATGCGGGCATACTCTGCCGTGTTGGCAAGCTTTGCGCCCAGGTACACCATGTTCAGGTGTTTTTCGGCATCAGTTTGCAACACGATAGCGTTGTGCTGGGTTTCAACAGGGATGGTTACATCCTGTGCTGCTGCTCTGCTGGCCAACAGCATTGAGCCTGCAAAAAGCAGGCCCAGTGGTAAAGTTTTTCTTTGAGTAGTTCTCACGTGTGATTTTTGGTTTAACCGGCTACTTCGGTAATTTGGTTTATCATGTTTTGATGTATCCTCGCCCCAAAGTGCCCGGCATCAAGTTTCAGAACTTCGGTAAAGGCCTTTTGTGCCTGCTCAAAATCATGTAAACCGAGGTATCCCAGTCCCTGTAAAAAGTAGCAATGCACACGGTTCCTTACCTGCAGATCATCTTCAAAAATGAGCAAATTTGGCAGCGAGACGGCAAAGTAATCAATTTTTACGTTATCATCCATGTGCCCAATACCATAATTAAGCAGTTTTTTGAAGATCCGCTCGGCTGATGTACTGTCACCCAGACATTTTTTAGCTAAACCCTGATAAAAGATCTTATCCGGCTGCTGATCGTTGTAAAAAACTGCCGCCGTAGGATCTTCTAAACCGATGGCTGCTTTCTCAAAATAAGCCCTTGATTCTTCAGTTTGCTGCAGATTTTCATAGGCCTTACCTAACCAATAAAAGATATCATTTTCCTGCGTGCCGAACAGTTTGCCCTCGCCTAAATTATGCGGATAGGTTTGCGCTTGCGTTAACTGTTCAATGGCTTCATTATTTTTACCATCGCGGATGTTTTGCTTGGCCATTTCAACCAATGATGCAACATACTGGCCCGAAGCCTTGCCTTCACCTCCCTCCCATGGGTGAAAAATTCTTTGCGTCACTTGTTCAAAAGCTGTTTGGTGCTCGCCCAAAAAGTTATACAATGTTGCGCGCTCCAGATAAACATCGTCACGCAGTTTGGCAGTTTCCAGGTTAGCTTCAACAAATTTCAGGCGCGCATCAGCAGGATTGTTCAACTTTTTGTATAACTGATCAAGCTCCATCAGGATCCGGGCATCGGTTGTATCCAACGCGAAGGCTTTTTCAAAGCATGTTAAAGCTTTTGCCGGATCATTGCGTTTGTTGTAATAAGCAATACCCAAATTCCTGAATACAGTTGGGAAAGTATCATCTAACTGTGCCGATGTTTCCCAGGCTGCAATGGCGTCATCATACTGTAGCTTATCATAAAACAAGTTACCCAAATAGTATGGCGCTTTGGCATCTGTTGGTACTAAAGCAGCGGCCAGTTTCAGCACGCTGATATCTTCCAGCCTATCTGGGAAACATAAATACGAATCAGCAGCCGAAGCCAGTTTAAAATACGCAGATGCCTGTTCATTATTATCCAACTGGCAAGCAAAGTAGCCCAGGTAATAGTATACCATCGGACTGGTAGCATCGCCATTAACTGCATAATTCAGCAAATCGGTAGCTTCCTGGTACAGGCCTGCGTTGGCGTAATCAAGCGCATATTCGATGTAGTTTTGGTAATAACCGCGTGATAGTTTGGTCAGTTCATTAAGGCTGTTCATGGCTTTTTCCTCATTGCCCAAAGCTTTGTAAGCATAAACCAGTTCAAACAAAGCGCCTAAGTTAAATGCATCCCTTTTGATAGCAGCAACGCCTACTTCAATAGCCTCTTCAAAACGCTCCAATTTGCGGAAAGCCGCCGAGCGTAAAACATAAGCTTTACTGTTGTTGGCGTTCCTGTCTAAAGATGACAGTGAATGGTCAAGCGCCAGTTCATAGTCGCCATTTTCCAAGTCGATTTGGGCTACCGAAAAATAGCCGCTGTCTTTCCAGGCGTTACTCCAGGTAGCTTTATAGAACGATTTGTAGGCCTCATCCTTTTTACCCAGAAATTTCAAGGCCAGGCCTAAATTGTAATAGCACTCGCTATCATAAGGGTTAGGGTTGCGCTGGGTAATGGTTTCGACCGCCTTGCGGAAATATGGCTCACTTTTAGCAAACTGGCCGCGGCGTAGGTACCATAAACCTAAAGCATTGTTATTGCGGATATCTTTAGGGTCGCGGCGTAAAGCTTCTTCGTAATAAGGCACCGGGCTATACGTAGCATGACGGTACTGCTCCAAATGCTGAGCGGTTAAAAATAACTGCTCGTTATTTTCAACATCGGCAGGTAGCAGGGCCGGTTTGGCAGCCTCCGGGATGTTGTTCAACTTATTGCTGGCCGTATCGTATTTAATGAGTTCTTTGCCAGCCTCCGAATGTACGGTAAGCAATAAAAGGCTCTCGTCGATATTTTTAACAGCTATCTCCCTTACAAAAACCTGCTCCGGTACAATGCAAACTTTTTCGCTTAGTAAGACTTTACCATCGTGCTGTAGTTTGATGTTTAGGTTGTTTTGCTCGCCGGTTACGTATACTTTTAACAGCAGCTTGCCATCTTCATAATTTAGTGCCAGCAGGATATCTTTAGTGGCATTTTTAATTACGCCAAGCTCACGGTATGGCATAAAGTATTGGGTAAAATGCTTTTCTTCATGCGGCATCAGCCAGGTAAAATCGGGCTGGTTATCCGTAAACATACCAGTCATTAGCTCAATGTACGGGCCGTCTTCATCGGTCAGGTTCCTGTCCCAGGCAACACCGAAATCGCTGTGGCCCCAGGTCCACTGTTTTTTGCCGGGCGATACATGGTGATTGGCTACGTGCAGTAAGCCAGCTTGTGAATCATGCTCATATCCCCCAACAAAATCGTAGTTGGAGTTGATGGCCATGTACGATGTTGGCACCGGGATATTTTTATATCTCGAGATATCCGTACCCGGCGAATAGTCAACTTTGTAATAAGTACCGGTAGCTATCGGGAATGTTGATACATCGCGCTTGCCATGGTCAAAAACGGCATTTACATCGGGCGGAAAAACCGACTGGTAATCATCATTAACCTTTACAGCCGGGTTTGCCCACCATAAAAAGGTTTGCGGCAGGGCAGAACGGTTATACAGTTTGGCTTTTATTTCGATGTAGGCCTTATCCGGGTGAAGGGTAAAGCCGGCCATACCTTTAGTATGGAACATGCGCTCTACCTCATTAACCCAAACAGTTTTGCTGCCGTCTGCGTTTTCTTCAATTTTATAATCAACCGGCTCAAAAGTACTAGGGCGGTGGTGCTGCGGCCAGTTAAACTCAATACCGCCCGAAATCCAGGGACCGGTTAAGCCTACCAGTGCAGGTTTAATTACCTGGTTGTAGTAAATAAAATGGCGGTCTTTGATCTTGTCATAAGCCATCTGAATGCGGCCGCCAAGCTCTGGAAGGATCAGCACTTTAAGGTATTTATTCTCCAGGTACAGGCCTGTGTATTCCTTATCTTCTTTTTCGTCGTAAATTTTTTCGATAACAGGGTTAGGGTATACCTTACCGCTGCTGCCCTGGTAAACCCGCTTTTCAAAAAACATGGGGTTTTTGTCAGGCTTGCCTATACCGTAGGTTGGGATAATTACCTTTTCTTCCCAAACATTTACATCCAAATTATTCATGTAGCTTACAATTATTAATGTCTTATTAAATTCTCTTCTAACTCTTCAAGGGTTTGGCCTTTGGTTTCTTTCACTTTACGTAGTACAAACAAAAAGCCCAAAAAGCAGATCACCGCATACATATAAAACGGCCCGTAGGTACCCAGCAGCTTAGCCAGTATCGGGAAGGTGAACACCAGTATAAAATAGGCTCCCCACAACGATACAATGGCTACTGTTGATGCCGCGCCGCGGATCTTGTTGGGGAAGATCTCCGAAATAAGCACCCAGGTGATAGGCGCAAGTGAAAGTGCATAGGTGCTGATAGCCAGTAACACAAAAACCGACACCAGTTTAGCCGACAGGTGATTTTGCAGTAGGTAAGCCAATACGATATAAAATATAGATAAACCTAAAGAGCCAATGAGCATTAATGGCTTACGGCCAAGCTTATCAACCTGCCACATTGCCAGCAGCGTAAATACCAGGTTAACGATACCAATAGAAACAGTTTCAAACAGTTGCTGGTTCAAACTTGAACCCACCGAAGCGAAGATGGTTGACGTATAATTAAACACCACGTTAATACCGCAAAACTGCTGAAACACAGCCAGCGTGATACCTATCAGCACCGCAGGGCGTACCGCTTTTTCAAATACCGCGCGGTATGATTGCTTGCCTGTCCCTCCTTTCAATGACTTTTCAATGGCTTCCTGCGTGGCGGTAACAAACTCTTCAGTACCTATTTTATAAAGAACCTTTTCAGCATCTTCATTCCTGCCAACCTTCATGAGCCATCTCGGGCTTTCGGGCAGGAACAATACACCCAGCATAAAAACTACTGCAGGCACGGTACCTAAACCAAACATCCATCGCCAGGCGTTATCGCCGGTATCAGCCAAAAAGTAATTACACAGGTTGGTGATCAGGATACCCAGTACTACCGTAAGCTGATTGATGGCCACGTTACGTCCGCGTACTTTGGCCGGCGAAATCTCGGCAATGTACATGGGGCAAAGCATGGATGCCATCCCTACGCCAACGCCGGCTGCAAAGCGCATGGTAATAAAATAGGCAAGCCAGGTTGAAACCGAAATAGCCAATGATGACACTGCGAAGATAAACGCGGCAATCATCAGGCCCGGCTTGCGGCCAAATTTTTCGGCAATGCTGCCGGCAATGATACAGCCCACAATACAGCCCAGCGCCAGTGAGCCGGTCAGGAATCCCTCCCAAACCGGATCAAGCGCAAACTCTTTACGGAGGAATGGTAATGCACCCGATATTACAGCAAAATCAAAGCCGAACAGGTAGCCGCCCAGCGCCGATATAAAGGAAATCCCTATAATATAGCTGCTATTAAACTTAACTTCTTTTTTTAAATCAGTAATCATTTGTTATTGGTTAGCTTCTTCTTAGTATAAATCTACTTTTATTTAGGTCTATATTTATTTGCTTTAAGCCTTCGGCTTTCAGCTCTTACCTCCCGTGCAGGTGAACAACCGCGCCGCCACCCGGTGCCAGTTTCAGGTTTAGTTTGGTTGATCGGTTTACGGTGATGGTTTTATGCTCGTATTTTTCAGCGTTTTTATCTGCATCGGCAGCATCACTGTACAGGTCGGCAGTATAGCTAACTCCGGCAGGCAGGAATGAGAAATCAACATTGACGTCCCTTGCATCCCAGTTGGTCATGGCACCAATGTACCAGTCGCTACCCGTCTTTTTTGCTATCGCGATGTATTCGCCTACTTTGGCATCCAGTGGTTTGGTTTCATCGAAAACAGTTGGTACTGCCGATAAATAAGCTTCGATATCCGGGTACTTTTCGTACTCGGTTGGCGAATCGCAAAACACAGCCAGCGGCTGATCAAATACCACAAACATGGCCAGCTCATGGCAGCGGGTGCCTTGTGTTGAAGGTAGTCCCTCAGCTATTGGCTTAAAAGTATCTTTTGATTTATTGCGCATAGATCCCGGCGTATAATCCAGCGGACCACCCAGCATCCTGATAAAAGGGAACGTAGTATGATGAACGGGATTGGTGGTAAAATCCCACTTTGAACATTCCTGCCCGCGCACTGCCTCATAGTTAACAATATTTGGATAAGTGCGCTGCAAACCGGTTGGTTTTGAGCAACCATGAAAATCAACCATTAAATGCCTTTTAGCAGCCCCTTCGGCAATTACCTGCAGCCATTTGATAGCCTGCTGATCGTCCCGGTCAAAAAAATCGACTTTAATACCAACCGCGCCAATTTCTTTCAGATAATCCAGATTGGCATCCAGGTCTTTCAACAAAGGTGCAGCCACGCACCATACAAAAATGCCTACGTGTTTTTCATTAGCATGCTGAATTACTGCCCGGATATCGGTTTTTTGAAGACGTTTTTTAACATCGTAATTGTCGCTCCAGCCGGCATCTATCATCATGTATTCCAAATGATTTTTGGCAGCGAAATCGGTGTAAAAATTATACAACTGCGTACTACGGTTTTCCATACCCGATGGAATTGGCGCACCGGGCAGGATAGCATCATGCCACCACTCCCAGGCCGCTTTGCCGGGTTTTATCCATGCTGTATTTTCCAATACCGATGGCTTCGAGAGCTTATAAATGAGCTGGTTGTTTAATAAAGTTTTATCATCGTCAGTAGCGATGAGCACGCGCCACGGGTATTCTTTTTTACCGGGTTCTTTGGCGATATAATTTTCGCGCGAGGTTACTACCGAAACAAAATCGCCCCAACTACCCATTTTGGTCGTGGCCGGATAGCCAGCCCATTCGCCTGTGATATTGCCGTTTTTCTTTTTAACGTACATGCCGGGGTAATCAAACAGGTCGGCCTCTGCAATAACCAGCTTTACGCCGTTATGGTAAGTGTATAAAGCCGGGGTGATGGCATGTTTATCTTCTTTTACTTCGCTGATGGATTTGTATTGGTTATAAGCCAGTTCCCAGGCGGTGTAATTGTCGGTTTCGGCAATAGTTGTGCCGGGCGCACCCTTCAGGTTAAAACCGGCCTGCTCGCTCATTACTTTCACCGAATCTTTTAAATCGGTAACAAAACGGTAAGCAACACCTTCGTTATAAGCGCGGATAAGCAGTTTATAATTCCCTGCAAAACTGATAACCAATTCGTTATAATTATCGGTAAGTACAGCAGCCTTGCCATACAGCGGGCGGATGGTTTTATTTACTGTTGATGGTTTGGTACTTAATACTTTGGTATTTGCACCAAGGGTAGTTTTATCCAGCTTAAGGCCAATGGCCGATGGCGAGATCAGCTGGTTATTTTTATAAGTCAATGAATAGCTGATGCTGTCATTTACCTTAAGCTCCAGTTTCAGGTTATTATCGGGCGATTTAACTGTGTAGGTTTGCGCCGATGCCGCAAGGGCAAAAGCAGATAGCATAGAAAATATCAGGGCGTGTTTTTTCATATAGTGCCGAACTTGTATAAAATGCTTTGATCGTAAACATCGCCTGCCTGTAATGTGGCCTGCGGAAAATTGGGATGATTAATGCTATCCGGATAATGCTGGCATTCCAGGCAAAGTGCATCGAACGGTTTTGCCGGTTTGCCGGTATGGTTTGGCGATATGCTGCTCAGGTAATCGCCTGTGTACAGAAACACGCCGGGATAATCGGTATAAACTTTGAGCGTACGGCCCGATTCTTCGTCGGTTAAAAGAGCGGCACAAGCCAGTTTGTTCTCTTCCGCTTCCGTATCGATGATATAAAACAGGTTAAGCCCTTCAACCCGACTTTCATCTATCTTAAATTTATCACTTAACTTGTTATTACTGAAAGCCTTTTGCCGGGCAGGAATAATAGCTCCGCTTGGCGTATAATCCTCGTACGAATCCACAATATACTCCGACGATATGGTGAGCTTATGGTTATAGATCTTACTCTTAAATGCCGACAAATTAAAATAGGCATGATTGGTAAAATTAGCTATGGTAGTTTTATCGGTAGCGGCTTTATAATTGATCAACAGCTCATTATCATCGCTCCAGGTGTAGGTAACGGTAAGTTCCAATGTACCGGGATAACCACCATCCCCATCAGGGCTGGTCAGCGTCATGATCACGCCATTACCAATAGCTTCGGCAGCGAATACGCGATAGTTAAAGCCGCTTTTGCCTGCATGATTGGAGTTTTTACCGTCGTTGGTATCCAGATAATAGATCCTGCCATCCAACTTGAACCGCGCATTGCTGATGCGGTTGGCGTAACGGCCAATAGTTGAGCCTACATAACAGGTATCGTTTAAATATCCATCCAGATCAGGGAAGCCCACCACTACATTTCCAAGCTGTTGCTGCTTGTCGGGCACCACAATGGATACAATGGCTGCACCATAATTGGTAAGCTCAACATAAGCCCCGTTTTCGTTTTCGATCCTGAAAAGAAAAACATCGGCGCCGTAAAGTTGCCCCCATAAGCTGGATGAAGTTTTAACAGCCATGCGTGTATTGATATTTAAATTGGTACCTCATGTATTTATCTGTCGTTAAACAGGCGATTACCTGTTTTAGTCGCTAATTGGTTTTGGTAAACCTACTATGAAACAGCGGTTAAAAAAATGGATATTTTTCAAAAAGTGATGGATAATCCTATCATCAATACATAGTTTTCGAAAACTTGCTTTGATCAAAAAAATAAATACCTTTAAGCACCAATTATGCTGTAATGTTATGAATGCGATAGCCGAGCCCAAAAAGCGGATCAAAGAAGGCTTTATAGGTCAAAAAATGATCGTATTGCCGCCAAACATTAAAAAATCCATCACCAACAATGCTTTGATCAAGGGCTTTTACCTTACCGCCATAGGCTATTACCCAAAGGCTGCCTATCATGACCGGGAGCGCCGCACCGGCAGCAATGAATATATTTTACTTTACTGCATTGATGGAGAAGGCTATGTTTATTTAGGCGGGCAGGACCACATCCTTAAACCCAATACTTTTTTCATCATTCCGCGTAACGTTGCGCATCGTTACAAAAGCTCCGAAACCAATCCCTGGAGTATTTACTGGGTGCATTTCAGCGGCTTAAATTCGCAACTCATTTATGAGCGCTCGCTCGAGAACGGGCAGCCCGTGGTGCAATCCGTTCCGTATGATAGCAGCCGGATTAAGCTTTATGAGCAGATCTACGCCGTGCTTGAACACAGCTATCATGAAAAGGAAATGGAGATCGTAAATATCAACCTGCTCAATTTCATCTCTTCGTTGGTATACTACAAACAAACAAACCCGGTTGATTATGATAACGATTTTGTGAGCAATTCTATCGCTTACATGAAAAAGCATATCAGCCAAAAGTTTGAGGTAATGCATTTGGCTAAGCAGCAGGGCATTTCGGCATCGCATTATTTGCGATTGTTCAAACAAAAAACAGGTTCATCGCCCATTAACTATTTTAACCTGCTCAAGATCCAGGCTTCATGCCAGTATCTCTATTTTACCGACAGGAGTATCAAGGAGATCTGCTCAGATCTGGGCTTTGACGATCCTTATTATTTTTCAAGATTGTTTACCAAGTTGATTAGTATGTCGCCATCAAAATACCGGAAAACACATAAGCGGTAATTAGGCTATTTACAACTTACGAAGTTTTAAAAACTTCGTAAGTTTGGCTATGCACCTGCACCCGCCCAAACCCCGACTTTTCCATATCAGCGAACAGCCCGGCATCAGCATATTTACTCCCCGCCCTTCCCCATCGCATTTTGATAATATTACAGGTAATCTTGTTTTTGCTATAAACGATCAGTTGCTGCACAATTACCTGTTGCCCCGCGATTGTCCGAGGGTAACGTTTTATGCAGGAGCTAATACTACTGACGCAGATAAGCAAAGGTTCATGGGTAATACAACGGCCAGTCATGTTGTTGCTGTGGAAAGCGGCTGGTATCAGCGGATCAAAGAAACGACACTATACTGCTATGAGTTTTTATCTGACGATTTTGTGTTGATAGATGAATGCGCAGGCTATTACGTATCCTATAAACCGGCTTTGCCAATAGCGGTTACCGTTATTGATGATATCATGGCCGCGTTGTTAAGCAGAAATATTGAACTGCGGTTTATGCCATCTTTAATTTGTATTGCGGAGGCAGTCCGCGATTCCAGCCTGCAGTTTTCATTGATCAGGATGCGGAATGCGAAGGGATAGCTTCCTTAAAAAATTGTCATTTCGAAACGAGGAACGAGTGAGAAATCTTATACTCCCTATTGAGCGACTATGCTAATCGGATGCCTGGCGTATAAGATTTCTCTTTCGCCCCTGCGCTCACTCTGCCCCTGCTCAGTCGAAATGACATCTTTTATAAAGCCTCCGTCCCCCCTTAAAACCACAAATCCCGCTGCTTCAATTGAAACAACGGGAAATTGCCATTATTAAACCAAACCAAGTTTTTATTTATCCACTTTGTACATCGTTAGTTCTATGAGATGGAAGTAATTTGTTCCGCCCCAGGTTTCCAGTACTTTGAACCTGATATAACGGTAGGCAGGCAAGTCGGCAGGGAAGTTGAACGGCTCGCCGGCTGCGGCAAAGTCGGCATCAGCCTGGGTGGTTTGCCCTGTTGGCAAGCCTGATGGCTTAACCGAGGTAAAGCTTGCCAGTTTTGTCCAACTGCCATAACTACCATCCGCACCTGGGCTGTTGCTGCCGTAGATCTCGAAGCGTTTAGGATTGCCATAATTATACAAGGCTGAAGTACGCTGCCAGATCTTCATTTTAGCCAGCGATGCCTGCTGCCCCATATCAAACGTAAACCATTGCGGCATGCTTGTTCCCGGTGTATGGAAGCCCGGTTCATTGGTGCTCTTATCCCACAGGTAATAAGTTTCCCAGCCGTATGCCGACGGAATATCGGTAGGCAAATTATAGGCTTTAAACAATGATTTGTCGCACTCTACTATCCCATAGATCTTTGGAAAATCATCAAAAGCTGCGGTATTGAACACATCAACCGCATCAGCCGTTGGTTTGTATGATGACCGGTACTGGATAGCTGTTCCCAGTTTAAGATCGGTCAATGTTATCCCGCTACTATCTACACTAAGTTCTTTTGTTGCCTCGGCACCAGCCGTGTTGGTGTATTTGATAGTGGTTGAAACGTTACCGGTATCGGCCTTAATAAAAAACAACCTCACCGAGCCATTATCATTTACCTGGAATGGATTAGCCGTATTATATGAACGGTTTAACAAGGCCGACTGATAGGCCGCGCCATAAACACGCACATTGTTAATATCCTGTCCAACTGATGAATTGCCCGCATTATCCCTCGCTACCAACCTGAAGCTGTATACATACTCCTTTAAATTGGGGATGGATACGCTGATGGAATCAGCGGGGCTATGGCTTGTGGCATCAACTATTACCGAGTCGGTGGCATTGTTCCAGGTGATCTTATAGTTTTTAATACTCGGGTCGGGGCTTGGGTGCCAAACCAGCACCGCCCTTAAATTACCGGGATGGAAAGTTACTTTGCTGGCCAAACCCGGATAAGTTACCTCATGGTTATCTAAAAACGCCTTATAGTCCTTATCGTACTTTTTACAGGCAAATATTGCAATACTCGCCAAAAAGAAAGCAGCTATACTGTATCTGATCTTCATGTCTTTAATTTTTAATTGTATTACAATGGGTTGCCATATAATGAGATCTCCAGCGCATTCACATAATCCAAACCGCCCCAGGTTTGTGTACATTCCAACCTGATGAATTTAGTAGCAGGCACGTTGATGTTAATCTTGAAGTTTACACCCGCGGCCACAAAAGCCAGATCGGAAGCGTTAGCCTGGTTGGGCGGCAAGCCCGACGGCGGGTTAGGATAAGTAAAGTTGCCCAGGTTAACCCAGTCGCCGGACACCGTGCCGGGAGCCGAATTTTTAGGCAGCACCGAATCCTTGGGCGAATCGCTGATGGTGCCCCATAAGGTAAGCTGCCTGATGTTCTGGTAACCGAATATCCCGCTTAACCTTTCCCATAAAACAAAACGGCTTAGTTTGGCATTTACACCCAAGGCAAAAGTGCCCTGTTTGGTAGGCGCGCTCAGCGTATGCCAACCAGGTTCGCCGGTGTTACCGTCAAACAGGTATTTAAACTCCCAACCGTAACCAATAGGGCTGTCGCTATCCAGGTGATAGGTGTAAAACTTGCTCTTATCCAGCAGGGTTTCAAACAGCGGCGTTAGCGTTTTATAAACCGTATCCGACACATTGCCAAACCTATCGGTAGTGTACACACCAAATTTTTGGGGCTTAGCATCGAACCCGCGTACTGAAAAATTCACCGAATCGGTATTGATATACTGCGGGTCCTGCTCGTCATATTTATTGGTTTTATCATTTAACGATAGCACATGCACGGCAATTGGCACTTTATTAGGGTTTAAGCCGAAGAAATTGGCGCCGCCAAAATCGGGAGTAATATCCAGGTTATCATTGATGAGCAAATAGTTGGGCGTTTTAGGACTCACCTTTACCACAACCGGCTCTGATTTAACGTTGGCGCGGCTTACCGCATACAGGGTAACTTCATAATCTTTTGCCCTCGCAAAACCATCAACTGTAATGGTATCTGTATAATAGCTGGCCTTGGTTTCCCTGGTTGTTTTATCATTAATGTTATAACTGGCTAAAACGTACAGCAGGTTTTTGGAATTGGGCAGCGTATAGGTAAGCCTTGCCGCGCCATTTAAATTCTCAACCTTTACATTGGTGACCACGCCGGGCTTAGTAGTATCATTGGATACCACCTCGATGTTTGATTCGCCCTTTTTACAGGAAACGATAAGCATGATCAGCAAAACCGGCATAAGCATTAAACCGGTGAGCCATCTGCGGTTATTAATCTTTTTCATAATTTATATTTCTATATTAATTATTTAATCTTTTCAGTAAACAGATGCTCCTACCAGTAAGGATTTTGGGTAAGGTTATTATTCACTATCAGATCATTAGTACTGATAGGCCATAAATAATCTTTGATACCAAATACCGGCTGTATGATGGTTTGCGGGCGATAATAGTTAACCGCGGTACCCTCATAAATATTCCATCCCTGGATGGGCTTGCTCAGCACATCCTGTAGTTCTTTCCAGCGGCGAAGGTCCCAGCCGCTTTGTGCTTCAAAACAAAGCTCGATCCGGCGTTCCTGGTGAATGATGGCCCTTAAACCATCTTTTGAGCCTGGTTTGGATGGGTTTTTCGAGTAATTGCTCCATGATGCCTGCACACCATCTAAACCTGCTCTTGCACGTACCCTGTCAATGTATGAGTAAACCTCGGCTGTTGGGCCCTGCACCTCGTTCAGCGCTTCGGCATATAACAGGTATAAACCTGACAGGCGCATTACCGGTAAATGATAGTTTTCGGTAGTGAAGATGTTGTCATAAACCGACAGGTAATTGGCCAGCTTTTTAGGCCAGTAACCGGTGATATTGGTAGCGCTGATACTTTTAGGACCGGCCAAGGCATAAGGGCCGCGGGCCTGCACATAATAAGCAGTACTTTCGTCGCGTTTACCGTTACCAAACCAGATACCACCATCAAAACCGATATCGGCATAAAACCTCAATTCGCGGTTAAAGTGGGCTTTGGCGGTTTCGTAGCCGCTCATGATAAGCGGTGCACTTGAGTCATCGCCTGTTTGCGTGGAATTACGATTAGTATAATCCCAGGTTTTATCCTCGTTGATCGGCACGCCTTTGTCAGTATAAAACAGATCGGCAGTTTGGATAGGCACTGCAAAAGTACCGGGGTTGGTTGATGCCAAACCTACTGCCGCCGAAGTCATCCTTGGGATAGTGAAATTCTGGTAAGTAAAGCCATAATTCATCGCCCAGATCAGCTCGGGATTTTGCTCCCATTTTTCGGTGATATCATTTTGCAGGGTTAAAACCTTTTTCAGCTTGTCGGATACATTGCCTACGCCAACAGTTGGCGGCGTAGTATATAGCTTAAGCCCTTGCGCTTCGCATTCGGTTATCGCTGCTTTACAGGCATCGGCAGCTTTTTGCCATTTACCTGCATCATAAGTGGTTGAAAACAGGTTTTTACCATCATGGTCTTTAAAGCCGGCATAATCAGGGTTACCGTTAAACAGCGGACTTGCAGCCGTGGTCAGGATCTCGGCTTTAACAGATAAGGCGATAAATTTGGTGATCCGCCCAAATTCGGTAGCCTGGTTATCAATAACCGGCGGCAGGTCGGGAATAGCCTCATCAAGCAATGACACCACATATTCAAAGCCTTCATCAACTGATGAGCGTTTACGTTTCACTTCCTCGGCCGATGCATTGATCGGAAAATTTTCCTTGATCAGCAGCATAGGGCCGTACATGCGGATGAGGTAATAGTGATAGTATGCTTTGAGGAATTTGGTTTCGGCAATCCATCTTTTCTTTTCGGATGCACTCAGGTCTATGGGTTTATCAATGTTTTCCAGCATGATATTACATCTTCTCAATGCCTGAAAAATTGCCAGACCACCGTTGGCACCATCCCAATAGTTGAGGCTTACATTTGAATTACTTTGCAAGCCGCGGATCAGGTTAAACCCTGCCTCATTAAAGTAATGATCGTTCAGTGTATTGGGGTACACGATCTCTGACGAATATACAAAACCCGGGTTGTTCACCACATCGTTTAAATGCTGCATGGTTGAGTAGCAGGTAAACAGGTAATCTTCCGCTTCGTTACGGTTACGGAAGGTATAGTCTATCGTGGCCACATTATCAGGAGTGATATCCAGGTATTTTTTGCACGACTGGCCCACGGTAACCAAGGCGGCCAGCATAACAATTTTATAATATGATCTTAAATTTTTCATCTTTCTAAATCCGTTTACGGTTATAAATTCACGTTTAAGCCCAGGTTAAACACCTTTTGTATCGGATAAGCAAAGCCGTTACCGCCCTGCTCAGGGTCCCACATTTTGAAGGGGCTCCAGGTAAGCAGGTTAAGGCCGTTAAAGTAAATGCGGCAATTGGTAAGGTGCATTGCTTTTGATATATTTTTTGGCAGCGTGTAACCTATCTCAACCGATTTAAGCCTCATGAAACTGCCATCGCGCAACCACCAGGTACTTGGCTGTAAATTGTTAAGCACTGTAGTGGAGGTAGTGCCCAAACGCGGATATAAGGCGTATAAGTCCTGGTGCTCCTCACTCCAATGGCTATCGGCAAAAGCCTGCAGCACCTGGGTATTGCCGTAGATGTAGGCGTCGTTACTCGGGATGAATGGGCTAACCTTGTTTGGATCGATAAAGAACGATACCCTTGCCTGCCCCTGGAAGAAGGCCGAAAGGTCGAACCCTTTGTACCCGGTTGAGAAACCGAAGCCGTAAACAATTTCAGGGGTTTGCGGATAGCCTAAAAAGGTTTGGTCGAGGTAGTCGATCTTACCATCGCCGTTCAGGTCGCGGTATTTGATATCGCCGCCTTGTGGCAGGATACCGTTTGTGCCGTTAGCGCTGAAGATCTGTGTTGGCGAGTTGCGGGCTTCCTGATCGTCAACAAACAAACGTTCGGCAATGTAACCATAACCGCGGCTTATCGGCTGACCGATAAAGTGCCTCCATGACTCTTTATAATCGGGCTCTTCAATGTATTTGTACCTGTTGGTTGAGTAGGTGAAGTTACCGCGGATAGATGCCCAGGCGCCATTGCTGAAGCTCTGCTTATAATCGAGCGACAGATCGACACCTTTTGAATTTACCTTACCCAGGTTGGCACTGGTTGTTGATTCCAAACCTTCGCTGGTTGGGGTATTGGTACGTTCCTGTAAAATATTGTAGCGGTTGTTGCGGTAAAACTCGGCCACTACGTTGAAGTTTTTCAGGAAGGTAGCCTCAATAGCGATATTGGTTTGTTTTGATGTTTCCCAGGTAACATCAGGGTTAGCATAGTTATTAATGAACACACCTTTACGCTCGTATTGGTTGTTGATACCAAACTGGGCATAGTTAGGCCCTGAGTTAAGGGTAACATCCGACTGGTAGAAGAACCTTTGATTGCCAATAGCATCGTTACCCACCAAACCGTAGCTGGCGCGGATCTTTAAACGATCAAGAATATTAGGGTTCCAGAATTTTTCGTTTGATACCACCCATGAACCGCCAATGGTTGGGAAGAAACCGTAACGGTGATTTGCAGAAAAACGTTCCGAACCGTTATAACCAAAGTTAGTTTCGATGAAATACCTGCTCAGGTATGAGTAAGTTAACCTGCCTGCCAAACCTAAGTTGCGGAAAGGCAACGAATACGGCAAGGTGGTAGTACCCGTTTTGGGATCTTTGGCGCTTGAGTAAAGCGTTTGCTGAGCGGTACCAATTAAGGTTGAGCTGATGTTGTGACCTTTACCAAAAGGCTTGTTATACTCCAGTGCTGTTTGCAGGTAGAAGAAAGTATTGGCATTAGGCTCATTACGGCTGTAATTCAGGTATTCGGTTGCTACGTTATTACCGGTTGGCTGTGGATTAAGCCAGGTTAAAGTGTACTGGTTGCTATCCTTATCGTAGCTACCTACGTTATAATAAAAAGGCGAGTAAGCCAGCTGCGAATCAAAGTATGAATACCTGTTGGTATTGAAAATGCTTTTAAACTTTAAACCATCGGTAATAAACTTCAAATCCTGGTTTAACTCAAACTGGGCCGACATTCTTGACTCTGATGAGTTTTTATGGCCCCTTAACAAAGCAGCATATGGGTTATTATATTGGATGCTGTTGCTGGTAGTACCTGATGCCAAACCAACGTTACCGAACAGGATGTGCTGCGCATTGGCATTGGCGGCATCCGGCTCAAAATACGCCGGAAACAAAACCGGGCTGGTATGAATCGCTACATTGTAAAGATCAGACGCGAAAGAACCATCGGATGTAATAGGGCCATTATACTCGCTGAACGTGCCCGATAATCTTACGATAACCTCGGTGGTTTTGGTTAGGTTCACGTTTACGTTTGAACGTAGCTGGTAATTTTTGAACTTAACGTTGTTGTTATTGTTGTTACGGATATCTTCGCGTAAAACGCCATTATCAATATTATATGAACCGGCTATGTAATACCGTGCAGTTGGGCCGCCACCGCTAACGCTTAAATCATTACGCTGTGTGGTGGCTCTTTTTTTGAATAACAAGTTCAACCAATCCACGGCAGGGTAAACATATGGGTTACTGCCCAGTGTGTGGTTAATGGTGTTAATAGTATTGTTTATTTTAGTTTGAGGGAATGGAAGTGGCAACGATGGATCACGCGTTAACGAAGCCTCGTTGTATAGGTTCATGTACTGAATAGGATCAACGAGTTGCGGTGTTTGTGTTGATTGCGAAGAAGAAAACTCTGAGCGGAAATTGACTTTGGCCGGGCCTTGTTTACCCTCTTTGGTGGCAACCAAAATTACACCGTTTGCACCACGTGCACCGTAAAGCGCGGTAGCACTTGCATCCTTCAATATTGAGAAGCTGGCAATGTCATCAACATTTAACCGGGCAAGGTCGTTGGTTGAAAGCTCCACGTTATCTATCAAAATCAAGGGGTCACGTTTGTAGCCAAAAGTGGTTACCCCCCTGATGAAGAACGAGGCATTGTCCTGCCCCGGCTGCCCGCTGCGCTGATAGGCTATGATACCTGCTGCCTGGCCTGCAAGTGCGTTGGTAAGGTTACTTGCCGGTATTTTCAACTCGCCGGGTTTGATACTGGTAACCGAACCTACCAGGGCTTCCTTGCGTTCCTTTTTACCAAAGGCGGTTACTACCACCTCTTCGGCAAGGAGTTTTTGTTCTTTCAGTCTGATCGTAAAGTGCTGGTTATCGGCGGTAACTACAATATGCTGGTCGATGAAACCAACAAATGAGATCTTAAGACTGGTACCGGCTGCTACTTCAAGTACAAACCGGCCGTTTACATCGGAGGTGGTACCTACGTTCTTCAGGTTTTCGGCAGTAATGTTGGCGCCGGGAATTTTTACGCCAAGGGTATCGGTCACCTGCCCAATAACAGTGATCCTGTTTTGCGCATGTATATTCATGGCAAAACAGGATAATATCAAAAGCATTAATAACCGACCAATGAAAAGATAGCTTTGCTGCCTGCCTCTTTTCACAGGAAATTGATCGCAACTGTAAAATGGTTTCATAAAATTGGGTTCATATAAATTATTTAGGGTTAGCCAGATTTTTAAAAATCAAATTTTCGGTCGCTGAAGTCCATAGCATTTCCATGCCGGGTTACCTTAACCAAGGATTAAATAGTTAAGCGACCAACACTAACGGGGAATTAAATAATAGCTAATAATATCATTTGGCCGAAATGGCATAATGAACTGCCGGACTTATTCAGCTTTGGTAAATTTTAATTGTAGCAACGACAGTTTCGCCGTATTAAGGAAGTAGAGCTTCTTTTCATAATTTTTTGCGTTTGATTCTATTAATTGGTTTTGTAAATGTATACGAGTATCGCAAAATTTAAAATGGATAAAACATATAAAAAGATGGATAATATTATCAGCACAAACACTCCTATTCGAAGTGAATTACAGGCATTTATGACATCTTTTTAAACAGACCTATCAAACTGAACCGGTAGGCTTTGACGGCATTAAAGCTCATGGCATTGAAAGAAAAAAGGCCGCTACGCGGCCTTAACAAAATGAACACTACTGATTTTTACTATTGCAAAAACCTTTTAGTTACCCCGAAGCCGCTCACGCTCTTCCTTTGAACCATTTTCCTGATTACTCCGGTTTGCCGATCCGGTACCTCCAAACGACTTTGTATAAGTAAGCTTGATCACCGGGAAACGCCTTGTTTCGGTATTGATTACCACATGGCTTTTTATGTCAAAAGCCTCGCGCGTAAGCGTGCCGTAGCGTACATGTATCTGCGAAGCGCTAAACACATCGGCCACCGCTAATTGCAGACTGCCGCCGTTATTTTTCAGATCTTTTTTGATGCCGGCATTGATCACCCCAAAACCATCAACCCGTATGGTGCTGTTGTATGACAGGGAGTTATATTCTCCCGACACCTCTGCCGAAAAGCTATTGGGCAACTTAAACAGCTGGTTAAAGTTGAAGGAATAACCGAAGTATGATTTAGTTAGGGGATTCAAAGTATAATCTTCCTTAAACTGACGCAGCCCGCCTACAAAGCTATAGGTCATTTCCCACCAGTTACCTACTTTAACCGGCGCATTAACCTGGAAGGTAAGATAGTTTTGGTATGGTAAATTTTGAGGAGAGATAAACAGGATGTCATGCGCAGGGCTTTCGCTGAGCTGATAACGGGCAATGGCGTTATCATCCCGGCTGTAAAGCAGGGAAAAGCTATAATCGCCATAATTATAACCCAGTTTTATGTTATTGGTGATGGTTGATTTAAGAAAAGGGTTACCGGTGTAAACAGCCGTAGGATCACTATAGGCAAAGTACGAAGCCAGGTCATCATATGATGGCCGGGCGATCCTTTTGGTGTAAGATAATTGCAGCTCCGAACGATCACTTAGTTTTTGAGTAAAAAGTACAGTTGGGAACAGCTTGCCCAGTTTGCGGTTCACGATATTGCTGCCGGTTTGCGGGTTATCCATATTGGTGTATGAATATTCATAACGCGCGCCGGTATTCAGGCTTGTACCTTTACTCAGTTGCCAGTTGAGGGAAAGATAAGCTGCGCCGATATCCTCTTTCATGTAAATATTGGCAGCGGTTTGCATGTTACGTTCCCAAGCCCCATTATTAAAACTTTCGATACCTGATGAACTGGAGCTGCCGGTATGTGTGCCCTTAATACCGGTTTCCAGCTTCAGCAAAGGCGATAGCTGGTTGGTATAATCGGTTTTAAACACACCTACTTTGATAGTGGTATTGGCAAATCCACGTTGCTGCTGGGCACTTACGCTGTTATTGGCGTACACCTGCTCGCCATGTTTATTTACAAAGGAAGTATTAACCACGGTTGGGCCATCGCTGCTGTAATGGATATAATCGCCCTCCATGCTGATCTTCTCCCCTTCTTTCAGCACCCGTTCAATATTAATTGAACTTGTGAGGTTACTGAGGCGGTCGTTACCGTTGATATGCCCAATATACCTGAGCAATGAATCGGGCAGGATGTTGTACCCGGCATTACTGTAAGTATAATTTGGCGAATGGATATTGTTATAGCTTACATTACCGCTCAGTGTGGTTTTGGCATCCAATTTAATATCCGCACCGAAATTGGCATTATGATTATTGCTGATCCGTTTTGTTTTGGTGTAAAATTCAACCTCGGCATTACCGCCGATGAAGGGCATGTACTGGCTGCCGGTGATGAAAAGATCGGTATAGGTCCGGTCGTGCTGGAAAGTGTAGGAACCATACAGGTTAACATTTTTGGTGTTATGATTGAGGTTGAAACTGGCCGTTCCTTTTTCGCCCATGCCGTAGCCGCCTGTTAAGGAATATGAACCGTTGGTACCCTGCTTTTTGCTTTTCTTCATTACTATGTTGATGATCCCGGCGCTGCCTTCGGCATCATATCCGGCGGGCGGCGTACTCAGCAGTTCTATCTTTTCGATATTATCGGCACTGGTACCGTTAAGCAGGTTCGTAACCTGTGCCAGCGGCATGCGCACCAGCTTGCCGTTTATCATAATCGTAGCACCGCTTTTCCCGTTTAATAAGATACCATTGTCCCGGTGATCAATGGCCACCCCTGGCGACCGCTCTAACACCTCCAAAGCGGTGCTGCCTTTGGTAAGCACACTGTTCTCCACATTCACTACCAACCCATCGCTTCGCTGCTGATACAGTGGCTTGCCGGCCCTTACCACTACTTCTCCTAATTGCCGGGTATCTTCTTTCATCACAATAACGGCAAGGTATTTTGCCTCCTTGTTTCCGCTGATTTTAAAAGGAGACGAAGACCAGGTTTGATAACCCATACTGCTTAATTTAAGGCGATAATTGCCGGCGGGTACATCTGCAATGCTATAAGCGCCCTCTTCGGTGGTGAGCATACTTTTAACTGATGATGAATCTGCCGCTTTGATAAGCGATACGGTTACATATGCTAAAGGCTGGCCATTGGCTGTAGTTACCCGACCTGATACCTGCGCTTTTACAACCTGCAAAAGGCAAATAAATAACAGACTGATGCTTAAAGTTTTCATATGCTTTCATAACCTTTTTAGCGGTTATGAAAGCAAATAAAAAACGGTTCGCGAACTTTAAAAAACTTCAGTGATGAGCAGCTGCGGATAATTGACGAGATACACAAAAACAGCCTAATCCACTTAAAACCAAAACCATATTAGCTTTTTTACCATTTATAAGTTAAGCGTTGCATTTGGTCAATTATTTGTGCCGGTTGGTATAATGACGGTGCATAAATCAGGGCAATTGCTGTATCTTTAGGTATGATGTTGGAAATCATTATATAAAAAACGTCATTGCGAGGAACGAAGCAATCTCCGATGAGCAGAGCCGCTCTGTATAGTTTGGGATTGCTTCGTTCCTCGCAATGACGCATTTTTGAACGCATCCCCGAGGTATCATGGCGTATAGTCGACTCACCCGGTCTACGCTTCGCTGGACCACCCTCTCTCCGGCTACGCCGCAAAGAGGGTAAAAAATTTAGAACCTCCTCTTTCCGCAAAGCGGGGAGAGGGGTGACGAGCGCAGCGATGTCGGGGTGAGTCAATACCATGGCTGAGATGTAATATCTCCTCAATTAAAGAAAAAATGAACAGGCTATCAGTAGATACATTAAACCAAAACTGGCTGTTTAAATACAAGCTGTACCATATCCCGTTTTGGTGTGTGTACCATTATTTTTGGTTCACTATTGCAGTAGCTAACCCCGTAGCTGCAGCTAAATCCATGTTCTTTTCGGCATACAGTGTCAAGATCCTGGCTTACGTTATTTTCCAGGCCCTGTCGGTGTATTTTAACCTTTACTTTTTAATGCCTCGATTCATGAAAAAAGGTCACCTTACCCAATATGTAATTTACCTTTCACTAACCGTTATCTGCGCATCATCCCTTATTAATGGCGGTTATTATTTAAGCGCCTTTTTCGCGGGCTGCTCGGTTAAAAAAATGTTCGGGGTTGAACCTTCCGACTTCGCATCATTTTATAATACGTCGTTCCCGTCTACCGTGGCCAGCATGACTTTGGGCATGAGCATCAAACTCACTAAAAACTGGCTGCAAACCCAGCATCGCCAGCAACTGCTCGAAAAAGAAAAACTGGAAACCGAACTTAAATTCCTGAAATACCAGTTTAACCCCCACTTCCTGTTCAACAGTATCAACTCCATATTTTTCCTCATCCATAAAAATCCGGGCGTGGCATCAGCTTCGCTGGCTAAGTTTTCAGAACTACTGCGGTATCAGCTTTATGAATGTAATGACCATCAGATTCCGTTAGGAAAAGAAGTCACCTATCTCGAAAACTTTATCGAACTGGAAAAATTGCGGCAAAATAATAATGTACACGTCTCTTTTGAGACAGATGAACAGATGCCAGGACATTTAGGCATAGCCCCCTTTATCCTCATGACCTTTGTAGAAAATGCTTTTAAGCATGTATCAAAAGATGCAGAATATTCCAATTGGATTGATATCAAGCTGAAGCTGACAAACAACCAGCTTGATTTTTATGTTGCCAACAGCGCATCCAATGAGCCGGAAACCGAAGCGGTGAATTATGGCGGCATCGGCCTTAAAAATGCAAAACGCAGGCTCGATCTGATCTATCCTGAGCTGCATAAGTTGGAAATCCAAAATACTGATAACCGGTTTGAGGTGCACCTCCAATTAACCCTGGCCGAACTGGAACAACCGGCTGCAACCCTACAAATGGCTTCCCTATGATGAACTGCGTAATAATTGATGATGAACCATTGGCCCGCGAAGGGTTAGCCAGCTATGTACGCGAGGTCGATTTTTTGAACCTGACAGGTACCTGCGAGAATCCGATCGAACTGATCAAACTGCTTGACCATCAGTCCATCGACCTGATATTTTTGGATATCCAGATGCCGAAGATGAACGGGATCGATTTTTTAAAGATCATGCAGAAGCCTCCCATGGTGATCATCACCACAGCCTATCCAAGCTATGCGCTCGAAGGTTTCCAGCTCAATGTGCTTGATTACTTGCTGAAACCCATTACGTTCGATCGCTTTTTTAAATCGGCTAATAAGGCTAAAGATTATCACCGCTTGCTTAACAATTCGGCCCAGCCGGGCGCGCCTAAAACGGATGCCGATGAGGGTTACTTCTTCATCAAATGTGGCAACAAGTATGAAAAGATCTATTTTGATGAGATCCTGTACGTTGAGGGCATGCAAAACTATGTGACCATTTTTACCACCAAAGGCAAATACATTACGCTGCTCAATCTCAAAAGTTTGGAGCAAAATTTAGATAGTAAATTGTTTATCCGCGTACATAAATCCTACATAGTATCAACCGGTAAAATTGAAGGTATTGAGGGGAACGATATTTTTATCGGGCAGCACCGGATCCCCATCAGCCGCAATTATCGCGAGCAGGTGATACAGCAGGTTGTTGCCAACAAACTATGGGATAAAATAAAATTTTCGTGATATATTTATGTCAGTTTTAAACCTTTATCCAGCATAAAGTCATGGCCAAAAACACCAACAAAACCACCGAAACCATAGCTAGTGTAAGCGATTTCATTAACACCATTGCCGATGAAACCAAACGCGCCGACAGTTTTAAGCTGACTGAATTGATGGAAGAGGCCAGCAGCCATAAAGCCAAAATGTGGGGGCCGGCCATAGTAGGCTTTGGCAGCTATCACTACAAATATGAAAGCGGCCGCGAAGGTGATGCCCCGCTCATTGCTTTTTCACCTCGCAAAAGTTCCCTTACCCTTTATCTTCCCAGCTTTGAAAGCAAAGAGCAACTACTGCAAAAATTAGGAAAGCACAAGCAAAGCGGCGGCTGCACACATATTGTAAAACTAACCGATGTGGATACCGGTGTGTTAATGCAGTTGCTTAACGAATCATTTAAACACGCCGAAACAACGCATTGTAAATAACACAGCTTTAAATCATCTTTGCCACAAAAGCTTAGTCGGATTCAAAGGCGGTTTTACTCCGGACCTCTTCTATTTGAAACTCAATAGCAATAGTTACCCCTGTTAAACCTTTAATATTAAACGAGCCGCCCAACTGTTTACTTAGTGCCTTCATCATTTCCATACCCAATGAGGTGGCCTTTTTAAAATCAAAATTATCAGGCAAGCCTTTGCCATTATCGGCAATGGTTAATAACACACTGTTATTATTAATGCGATGTAAGCTTATATTAATAATTCCCCCGCAATCAGGGAAAGCGTATTTTATGGCGTTTGTGACAGCTTCATTAACTATAAGACCAAAAGGCACAGCCTGGGTAAGATCAAGTTCAATAGGATCAATTAGTAATTCGAAGCGGATACGGCCTTTCTCGGTATCAAAACAATCCCTGAGATTATTGACCAGATCGGCCACGTAGATTGGCATCTTTATGGCGGCCACGCTATTTGAACTGTATAATTTTTGGTGGATAAGCGCTATGGCACTAACACGGTTCTGACTTTCGGTTATTACTTCCAAAGCCGCGGCGTTATTTTGCAGATATGCAGATTGTGTGCTTAACAGGCTCATTACAATTTGCAGATTATTTTTCACCCTATGATGCACCTCTTTCAACAGCCACTCTTTTTCGGTCAGTAATCTTTCCTGTTTGCTGTTGAGTTGTTGCAGCGCATGGTTTTGCTTGTTAATCTCATCTCGCTGAGCCTGCAACTGCATATTTACATGTTGTTTTAACCTGTAACGGTTATATCCAACAGCAAGGAGCAAAGCAAGCATGCACGACCCTCCAATAAACATATTGCGGCTTGTTTGTGCTGCAACCACCTGGCTATGCTGCAATTGCTCTTTATTTTTAAGTAACTGGATGTCTTTAGCCTGCAATTGCAAATCGTTATTCTTTTTTTCGGTTTCAAACTCTATTTGCAAAAAGGCGGTATGTTTATCATTTGCGAATCGGTAATTGGAGTCAACAAGCATTTTATAGCGTTGGTAATGCTTAATGGCACTTGCGTATTTACCGAGTCCCGAATCGGCTTTAAACCAATACAACTGATTTTGCGCTAAAAAGGGCAACAGTTTTCCATTCTTTAAAGCGTCTTCATTTTTTTGCAGGTATACATAGGCTTTCTGGTATTCTCCTGTTGCTACATGATAGCTTATATGGCTCCTGTAAATTTCAGTTATTTGATTACCTGCATCTTTAATTAGAAGATCCATTTTATCCAGGTAAACTTTAGCCATCTTGTACTGCTTCAGCTGAATATACACCAGGCAGTAGACGTAATACATCTCTATTTTTTTATCCGGATTATTAATTAAAGAGGCGTAGTTATTAAGCACTTTCAGTTTGCTTAAAGCAGCAACGGGCTGCTCAAGTTTATAATAGGCCATCGCCTCGTTACCTGTAATAACCACAATAGAAACAGAATCATTGTACTTTTTCGCGACGGTAATGGCTTTGTCAAAATAAATCAGGGCCTGGTTCCATTTACGTAATGTATAGTATGATAATGCGAAACGATTATAAATAGTACACATTTGCAGGGAGTTATCCTTTCGGGCTTCGGCCAACCTGATAGCCATAAGTTCATATTTCAGGGCATTATCAGCGTCGCCCAGATAAGTTAAATCGGTACCAAGCAAATCATATAAACCCTGAAGGTCTTTAAAACCAATACTGTTATATAAGTTAAGCGCGGCACGGAGGTTCTTCAGCGACTCTTCGTATTTTCCCTGTACCGTTAACAAGTCGCCAAGATCTGTCATAGTTGTTGCTGCCCGCTCTGTTATGCCTGCCTTCAAAAAAATATCGATAGCTTTTTTATAATAGGCTATTTTTTTATCCAGATCCGTTCCGTCATTGCTAAAGCGCTGTCCGATGATAACGTACGCTTCGGCTATACCGGGTAAATCGTTTATACTTTTAAATAATGCAAAACCTTTTTGCGCCAGGCTTTCCCCGCCGTTGTGATCGCCTTTTTTGTTACTAATCATAGCCGCCATTAATGCGGTATGTCCCTGGCCTTTAATATCATTGAGCTGAATGCTTAATTGTTCGGCCTGTTTCATAAAACGATAAGAGCTATCAATCTCTTTTGACCCTGCGCCCGATTTAAGCAGGATAACCCGGCTCAAAGCAAGCAATAGTTTTACCTTTCCGGTATCGGCCTTACTTTTTTGAACCTGTGTTAATAAAGTTGTTGAGGATTGAGCATTTATATTGCCTGTAATAAATAAAGCTGCAAAGCATAACAGCAAAAGTTTAAATTTCATGATAAAGGGGGATTGCTTATGATACTTCAGTTACTACCTGAACAGCACACTACAAAAACACAAAGCATTAATATAGAGAAAATTAACTATTTACCTGTATTAATAACAATAATAATCCAAAACTAAAAACAAAAGGCAGATAACCTAAAATTATCCGCCTTCAAATTACGGGCTCCGCCCGTAAATCCTTAATACATTTTTATCAAATAGCTGTATATATCTTATCGAAAAACTAAACTGCTCACTAATTTCCCTAATACCTTAAAACTCTCCTCCACAACATCATCAAAAGCTAAACCGAAACTAATGCGGATAAAATTGTTAAAACGGCCGTCTATACTAAAGATCTGGCCGGGGGCTATACTGATGTTATGCTCCATGGCTAATTGATAAAGCTCAAAGGCATTAACCTTTCTATCCAGCTCAACCCAAAGGGCATAACCGCCTTGCGGTCGGCTTATTTTGGTTCCTGGCGGAAAATGCGTTGCTATGGCGTGCGTATACCGAAGGCATTGGGTATACAGCGCTTTACGCAAATGCCTCATGTGCAGGTCGTATCTTCCGGTTTCAAAAAAATGACCGATTGCTGCCTGCGTAGGTGTTGCTGATGCTATAGAATGCATCATTTTGATATTTAATATTTGCTCTTTAAACCTTGCCGGTGGTATACACCAGCCCACCCTGTACCCCGGTGCAATTGACTTGGAAACCGACGAGCAAAGGATCACCAACCCTTCTTTATCATAACTTTTGCAGGTACGCGGACGGCTTTTGCCAAAATAAATCTCACCATAAATATCGTCCTCAATTAAAGGCACCTGTCTTTTGGCAAGCATACTCACCAACTGCAGCTTGCGCTTGTCTGTCATGCAAACACCTATGGGGTTGCTGAAATTGGTAACAAACAGGCATACTTTTACAGGCTCTTCATCCATAGCCCGTTCCAGGTATTCCAGATCGAGGCCGGTATCCGGGTTAACGGGAATCTCTAATACTTTCAGGTCAAGGCTCAGCATCACATTGAAAATACCAAAGTAAGTGGGGCTTTCAATAGCTATGGTATCGCCGGGTTTGGTAAGCGCCCGCAGGCAAAATATCAGCGCTTCCAGGCAGCCTTGCGTGGTCACAACATCATCTTCAGTAATATTACCTCCCCAGTTAAAGGCATTTTTGGCAACCTGTTTGCGCAAAGAGATATTACCCTGCGGGTTTTCATAAGTGATATTACCAGAGGGGCTATTACGGATAGACTCCATCATAGATTTGCTGAGCTTGGCCAGCGGGATCAAACTTAACGGCGGCGATGAGCGCGAAAGCTGCAGCACGCTGTCTTCAGACATGTTGCGGTAAACCATGGCTATCATTTCGGCAACGCTGGCGTCCCCTGCTTTTTTTACCGGTAGCTTTGCCTCGGGCACACTCGTAAAACGTGCCGGCAGGTATTTTACATAATAGCCAGATTTAGTACGGGCTTCAATCAGCCCCATATTCTCCAGCTCAACATAAGCTTTATAGGCGGTACTGAGACTAATGCCTTGCTCCTGGCTTAGCATCCTTACAGATGACAGCTTATCACCAGACTTAAGCAGGTTTTGTTTGATCTGCTTTTCAATGCGGGAGGCTATCTGAGCATATAAGAAATCATGATCTGTGCTAACTGCCGGGCTTTCCATACAAAAATCTGTTATGCTCAAAATTAATAAAACTGCATCTGTTTTGTTATTGTGTTATGCTTTTATTTTGTATTGATCAAATAATTAAGCACATGGAACTACAGGTTATCGATTACCAGCCTCAGCACGCTCCCTACTTTGAAAAGTTTAACAAGGCATGGCTTGAAGAATATTTCACCGTTGAACCTTTTGATAAATGGGTTTTGGAAAACCCCGACGAAGCCATCATTAAGACGGGCGGCAGCATTTACTTTGTCACCTCAAATGAAAAA
This sequence comes from Mucilaginibacter sp. A5337, assembly GCF_059690695.1. Lineage (NCBI taxonomy): Bacteria > Pseudomonadati > Bacteroidota > Sphingobacteriia > Sphingobacteriales > Sphingobacteriaceae > Mucilaginibacter > Mucilaginibacter sp. A5337. Next base: position 1,139,772 of record NZ_JCAWEC010000001.1, read on the forward strand.
ATTATTGGCACCGTAGCGCTGCGATATATTGAGGACGGTGTTTATGAGCTTACCAAAATGGCGGTAGATAAAGAGAATCGCGGAGCGGGCGCCGGTCAGTTTTTATGCCAGACCGGGATTGACAAAGCGCGCGAGCTGGGCGTAAAAAAACTGATCCTGTTTTCGAGCCGGGTGCTTGAAAACGCTATTCATATTTACCGCAAACTCGGTTTCACCGAAATACCGGTTGAACCGGGCACCTACAAACGTGCGGATATCATGATGGAAATAAATTTCACTAATAACTAATAGCTTTTTTATTTTTTGTAGAGACGCATAGTTGCGTCTCTCGCAGGACAAGCTGCTTTGCCAAACATTAACCATTTTAAATTGCACGCGGGAGACGCAATTATGCGTCTCTACAGTAAAAAAACAACCTCTCAACTTTATGGAAAATATACTAAGCGAACAGGAAGTACAGCAGCTAAGGGCCGAAACCCGGGGCACAACAAAAACTATCCACTTTAACAATGCCGGCTCATCCCTGCACCCTGATGTAGTGGTTAATACAGTAATAGATTATCTGTACGAAGAAGCTCAAAACGGCGGCTACGAAACCGAGTACACTTACCGCGAAGAGCTTGAAAACACCTATAGCCTTATAGCCCGGCTCATCAATGCCCGCAAAGATGAAATTGCCATTGTTGAAAATGCCAGCATTGGCTGGTGGCTGGCCTTTAACGGTATTGACTTTAAACCCGGCGATGAGATCATCACCTGCGAAATGGAGTATGTAACCAACCTGATTGGTTTACTGCATGCTCAAAAAACAATGGGTGTTGAGTTTAAAGTGATCCCTAATGATGAGCATGGTAATTTTCAGCTCAAAGCTTTTGAAGATGCCATTGGCCCAAAAACAAAGCTGATAGCGGTTACACATATCCCATCAACTGCCGGCAGCATGATCCCGGTTGAGGAGATAGGCAGGATAGCACGTAAACATAATATTTTGTACCTGCTTGATGCCTGTCAAAGCGTAGGCCACGTACCGCTGGATGTAGAGGCCATTGGCTGTGACATGCTGGCCGTAACCGGCCGGAAGTATTTGCGCGCACCAAGGGGCACAGGATTTCTGTACGTCCGCAAAGAAATTCAGGATAAACTGAAGCTGTTTTTTATGGATGGCTTTACCACACAATGGGTAACCGAAACAGATTTTAAACCGCGTGATGATGCGCGCCGTTTTGAGGTGTATGAAAAAAGTCGCGCTTTAACCCTGGGCCTTGGCAAGGCGGTTGAATATGCCCTTAACATCGGCGTTGGCCGTACCTGGCAACGCGTACAACATTTAGCCGGCTTGCTGCGCAGCAAACTAAAAGAAGTTAACGGCATAACCGTTCATGATTTTGGCGACCAGTTATGTGGCATTGTAACCTTTTCTGTTGAAGGGCTGGATGCTGCAGCAGTAAAAAACAAACTCGCCGAAAAGCATATCAATGTATCGGTTGGCAAAGCAGTATCTACACTCATCTACATGAATAAAAACCACCTGAGCAATATTGTAAGGGCTTCGGTACACTATTATAATACAGAGGAAGAGATTGGCGTTTTGTGCGGGGCTTTGGAGGAGATACTTAGGGTAAGCGTTTAACATTCGCACGATTTAGCGTCTACGCTTGATCGTTGGCCTTAATGGAGCGTCCACGCTCCCGCATTATGTTATTAACGTAAGCGTGGACGCTTACTTTGATCATAGTTCAAGCGAAAGACGCTTGAACTTGCATAAGAAGCCCTGGAAAAAATCGTGATGAGGTGTAAAATATATTTTAGAGATAGTGTGTTGGGTTGCGTTAGGGATGGGAGCGGATACCGGCCTTGTGGCTAAGGCCGGTGCAGTATAAGCGTACAGCCCGGGCCGCAGGCAACGCCCATGTTATAAAACCGATCAAAAAAAAAAACAATCTTAATAATCAATAACTTACAATTTCGCCATTGCGAGGAGGTACGACGAAGCAATCTCGTAGCTATACAGAGCGGACATGCATTGGCTACGAGATTGCCACGCTACGCTCGCAACGACATACTTTTTTTAGAGATAATTTCATCTTCTGAACACTTATAGTGTTGTAACTAATAACGGCTTAGCCACTATTGCATGGGCTCTTACCTGGCTTATAGCTCAAGCGTTTTTCGCTTGAACTTGCATGATAGAAGGCGGCAACAAAACAGCTGCATCTATTGGTTTTTTGTAATTTTTTTGAGCGAAAACTCAACCCATAAAAGTGGTTGCCGCTATAAAGCAGAGTATATTTATATTAGTGCCATAAATCATTGGCCATTGAAAGCAATCCGCGATAAAGCAGGCGAGTTTTTACTTGGGTTACAGGATGTACGGGAAGATATTTTATGTACACCTGCCCAGTTTTCTGAATACACCGTTTACCTGGTTCCTGAAGGATCGGGTATCTTTCATGCAGATTTTGGAGCATTCCCTTTTACAGGCCCGGTGTTATTGTTTTCGACCCCACTGCAGATTATTTATGTAGATGAGTGCCGCGCCATAAAAAGCAATATCTTACAGTTTCACAGTGATTTTTATTGTATCGAGTACCACCGCGAAGAAGTAGCCTGCAACGGATTGTTATTCAACAATATCTATCTTGACCCTATAGTTGCACTTACCCCGCAGGATGTAAAAGTGTTTGAGTTGTTACTGATGCAGATGAACGATGAATTTATGCAGCCGCCACCCTCTGAAATTGTATTGCGGGCCTATCTGCAGCTTTTTTTGGCTAAGGCCAGCAGCATAAAAATAAATGCAATCAACAGTGATCAGGATAAGCCCCAAAAAGACGAAATGATGGAAAAGTTCCGGACACTGCTTAACCAGCATTACCTTGATCTGCATAAACCATCAGATTATGCCTCGTTACTGGCTATATCTTCTGATAATTTAACCCGGCGCTGTACAAAATATTTCCGCAAATCGCCTTCACAGCTCATCCAGGAGCGGCTGATCCTTGAGGCAAAAAAGCAGCTTCATTTAACCCGGCAAAGCATCAAAGAAATTGCCTATAACCTGAAGTTTCAGGACGAATTTTATTTTAGCCGGGTATTTAAAAAGTTCACTAAAATATCGCCGCAAACATTTCGCGATAAAACAGGCATCTCCATCGTCGCGGATTTGTACAAATAAAACCCCGTTTCGTCCATGTTGGGGGTGCTCATGGCGTTGTAGTTTTGCTTCATCAAAAAACAACAACATGAAAACTTCAATCATAAACACCATAGCCGGCCTTGATCAGCTTGGTAAAAAAGCCGTTCGTTTCGGCATCGTAGTCGTATTCCTTTGGATAGGTGGCCTTAAGTTTTTCACTTACGAAGCCGATGGCGTTGTGCCCTTTGTGGCTAACAGCCCGGTAATGTCATTCTTTTACAATCATCCAACCGAATACAAAAAACACATGAACAAAGAAGGCGAACTGATAGCCGCCAACCACCAGTGGAATATCGAAAATAACACCTATGGCTTTTCAATTGGTCTGGGTATTATGCTGGTAGCGCTTGGTATTTTGGTTGCACTTTATAAAGTTGCGCCAATACCAAGTATGATTGCCAGTATACTGGTCTTTATCATGACTTTGGGCACGCTTTCCTTCCTGATCACCACTCCCGAAAGCTGGGTACCACATTTAACCGATAACCAATGGGGCTTCCCATACCTGTCAGGTCGCGGTCGTTTGGTTATTAAAGATATCGTGATCCTTGGCGGTGCCATCATCACCATGAGCGAAACCGCACAGCTTTATCTTAAACGTAAATCAACAAGTAAATAATCTTAAACCAGCATATAATCATGAAAACTATAAATGTCCCCACCCGCGAACAGGTAAGTACCGAAGCACAGGTAATGTTTGATACATTCACAAAACGCGTTGGTAAAGTGCCTAACCTTTATGCCACTATGGGGTACTCGGGGCCTGCACTTAAAATGTTTATGGATATGGAGGATGACATGAGCAAAAGCATATTTACCCCTAAAGAAAGGGAAGCTATTGCCCTCATTGTTTCTGAACTAAACGGCTGTGCCTATTGCTTAGCCGGCCATAGTATGCTGGCCATGAAACGCGGCTTTACCAAAGAGCAAACACTGGATATCAGAAGAGGCCGTACTTCTGATGATAAGCTGAACGCTATCATCGGTTTAGCCAAATCAATTGTTGAAAATAAAGGTAAAGGCGATGAAACCTCACTAAATAACTTCTACGCAGCCGGTTTTGATGAAGCAGCTTTAATGGACCTTATTGCCTTTATTACTATACGTGTATATACCAACTATGTATTTGCAAACACAGAAGTTCCGGTAGATTTTCCTGCTGCCGAACCTCTTAACTAATACCTAAAACATATCATCATGAAAACCACCGAAGAAATAAAAGAACAATTAGCCAATAAGTTTTTAACAGGACTAAAAAATCGCGACTGGGAGCTCATGCGCTCGGCCCTTGCCAATGATGTTATCTGGACCCTGCCGGGAACAAGTCTGCTTTCGGGCCCTGCTGTTGGTGCCGATGCTGTGATAAAACGTGCCGGTCAGCTGCGTGATTTTGGGGTAATGGTTCAGTTGAACCACATTTTATACGGGTTGGATAGTGTAGCCCTGTCGCTTCACAACACAGCCAGCCGCAGCGATTTGATCCTGGATGAACAGGTAGCCATAGTTTGCGATATTACTGATGGTAAGATCAGCCGGATAACCACACATTTGAGCGATGTGGAAGGGATCAATGCGTTTTTTATTGATGGGGTGATTTAACGTTATACAGCATATTATTAAACTCGTCATTAACGTTCCATCAGGGTCTCTCTCGCAGAGGACCCTGATGTTTTCGCCAAGCAGGCACGCCTGCTTTTTGCGCGTTATATAACAGTCTCCCAATCACAGCAGGAACATCAGGGTCCTCTACGAGTTTAAGTTTACCCACAAAATCTAAATGCTCGCTAAGCAGTGTTTGGAAAGCAAGTTTACGATCACGAGACTCCGCTGGAGTCCAATATCTGTCTGAATTTTGTCTATAAACACGTGGCCTCTCTGAGGCCGCTTGGCAAATCGACCATATTCGTTATGTTATAAATATTACCGGCCCCATAGGGGCCACGTGTTTATAGCACTAAAGAGCATATTTCCCGGCTCCGTAGGCGCCTCGTGTTGAAATTCTGGTTGGTGAATTTTGTGGGTAAACTTAATTCTACGAGAGACCCTGATGGGACAAGGTTTAGGATTGCTTTGTCCCCCCCTCAATGACACTTTTTTTTGACCTGCGTCTACCTTATCTTTGAGCCTAATCCCTGCGATACACATGAAATACTTCATTACTCTCCTATTTGTCTTTTTCATCGGCCAACACAGCTTTGCGCAAAACCATAAGGAACAAATTGCTGCCTTCAGGCAAAATTACAAGGATGATTTTTTAAAAGATCCACGATCTCCACTTAAACAGGATGACCTTCAATTTTTAAGGTTTTATGATGCCGACAGCACCTACCGTATAACTGCCAAAGCCGAATTGCTTACCAATCAATCAACTTTTATAATACCTACCTTCAGCGGTACTGGCAGTCAATACATACGTTACGCCCAGCTTTCCTTTACGCTTAAAGGTAAACCTATGCAGTTAACCATTTACAAAAGCATAGCCCTGTCGCAAAACCCTGCTTTCAGTAATTACCTGTTCCTGCCTTTTACCGATGCTACCAATGGATCGGAAACTTACGGTGGCGGCCGGTATATCGATCTTACAACTAAAGATATCAAAAACGGCTCTATCGTTATCGACTTCAATAAAGCCTATAATCCATACTGCGCTTTCAGCAGCGGCTATTCATGCCCTAAACCTCCCGACGAAAACCGGGTTGATATGGCCGTTGAAGCTGGCGAAAAAAACTTTGGAAAAGGGCATTGATCTAAATTCATTGGTAGTATAAAGGTATGGGCTCTAATAATAAAAAAGAGCCCCGCTGTTAACGGAGCTCTACTGTTACAATCGGGCCTGGATCACGCCCAATCATCTATTTAAAGTCCAGGTCGCCAATGTAAACAGTGCCGTTTGCGCCTTTCTTCATTTGCAATACAATAATCTCTTTCTTCTCATCAGGAGTTCCGTAATGCGTAAACATTTCGGCCATAACGGTAGTTGGCCCCGCAATGGTGGCCTGGCGGTCACCAAAATAGTTAATCTCTATTTTGTAAGTCCCTTTAACAGCTTTCTTCAATAAAAATTGCTCCGGGCCAAAACCCTGTGTCATATCGTGCGAGATCCTGCCGCCTATTGCTGTGCGGTTATGGCTGTAAAAACACTTTTCATTATTAGGGTCCGTTACCCAAAGATCAATATCCGTGTTGTTCATATTCCAATCCATCACAATGCGGATATCAACCGGCAAAGGTTTGATCAGCTTTTTGTCAATTGCTGAAATGTTAAGTTTGCCTTTATTAAGCGCTATGATCCTGTTTATTTCGGGCAAAAACACCTCCTGAATACCACGATATAAATTATCTGCTTCGCCGGTATAGCTTTTGGTCATGGCAGTGTAAAGCACCTCAAGTGCTTTTTGATGTTCGCCGGCATCATCAAGGGCCAGGCCGTAATCACGGTAGCTTTGCGGATCGAGCGGGCGCAGTTCGGTGACTTTTTTAAAGGCAAACACTTCACCTTCAAAATCGCCAAGCTGTTTTAGTTTATAGCCCAGCATTTTATATAGTTCATAGCTCCCCAGGTCAAGCTCGGCAAGGTTACTCAGGATCCGCGTACCCAGTTCTGTATTGCCCGTTTTTATAAAATAATCGGCCACATCAAAATAATAAACAGGATTGCCGCTCAATGAAGCCCGTAACTCCAGGTATTTTTGGTACTGCGCAGCCTTATCTGTTTTTTGGATAATTTTTAAGTAATCGGCGGCAGCTGGATTGTAGGTAACGCTGATGCCACCGTTTGCATTTGCAGGTCTGGCAACAGAATCTGCACGGACAGCGCTGCCATGGCTGGTCCGCGTATTGATCACTACAACTCCACCGGCGGCTCTTGCACCGTAAATAGCCGTAGCATTGGCATCTTTTAAAACCTGTACCGATCCAACATCGTTAGGATTTATATTATTTATAGACGAAGTTGCTACTCCATCAACAATATACAGTGGCGCAGGCGCATTAGCGCTTGCCGTACCTCGCACCCGTACATCAGCATTTGAACCGGCCGAACCGGAGGTGGTTACCAGGACTCCTGGTACTCTGCCTGCAAGCTGTGTATTAACCTGGTCGTTTTGTATTGTTGTAACAGAACCGGTGGTCGATGTCTTTCTTTGCACACCGTATCCTACCACAACAACCTCACTAAGCTGATTGGAATTTGGCGGGGCCGCATTTGCAGAATATCCGGCAGCTGCCGATGGCTGCGCCGTGCCCGGGGGATTTGCCACAGCCTCTGCAACCGGCAAAGTAGCATTGGCATGTGGGGTACGGGCCTTGTCGTTTTCATTTTTTAATTTGGGTTTCGGCTCCGCTTCAACTTTCGTATCCCACCATTTAGCAAGTTCGGTTTCCGTGGTATAAGCTGCGGTAAGGTTTTCGCGTACCGGCTCATTAACCGGACCGCGTTGCTTCATAATGGCATCGTACTGGGCTTGTAATTCGGCAGGTGGCTCAATGCCATATTGAATATAATCGCTCACATTTTCTAACACAATGAGCGAAGTATTGCGGGTGACGATCCCAAAACGTTTACCAAGCGATTCAATCTCCTGCCGGTTGGCATCATAATTAATATCCAGCTCGCTGATCTTTTTTTGCGCCCATAGTTTGGCTACATCTACTCCTTCAACTGCGTTGGTTGCCAAATCAAGTGTAACCGTTTTTTCAAAGCTAACTTTATCGCCATAGCCGTATTGCAGTGTAATATTTTGGTTGGGGTTACGGGTGGTACCGGCTATTGAAAATGAATTGCCAACCGCAACAGGCAATGAGGGATAAGTTTCTTCCACAGTAGCCCCGGCTTTGATCCCCAAAAAATGCAGCGAGCGGGTGGTTAGTTTGCTCAGCGCTTTATCGGTATCGCCTCCGGTAAGGTCAACCAGTTCTCCATGTGTTTTAAGGGCGATGAGTTTAAGATTGCTATAGTCGGCTGTTGAAGATGAATTAATACAATAAACCGGCTTATTAATCAATTTCAAAGCTTTTTCGCCAAAGGTTTGATGACCATCGCTCATGAGCAGAAATTCATCTGCCGGATATTGAGCCAGGTTGATATTGCCAAAATTGGTGGCGCCATCGTAAGTAACGTGCTCAAGCACATTTTTCAGCTCGGCCCAGTCGCCGTTACGTACAGGATAACTTTTAGTACTGATCACTTTGTTGCTGAATATGGTAAGGTTTACCTCTGCATTATTTACTTTTTTAAAATAGGCATCCAGCAGCGCCAACTCTTTTTTACTATCGCGATTGGCCCCGCTTAGAGAAGCATCCCACAGCAAACCAATACGATGAGGAAGCGGTTTGCTCACCGACTGCGACTGTAACGACGTATTGATAAAATAATAGTACTTATTACCCTGGGCCTGCAACATTACCTCATTTGCTCCGGCAGGTTTAGGGATTAAAAACGACAGAGCATGATCTGGCACATAATTGCTTTTTTCAACAGATGCCGAATATGTATTATGATGGTTGTCAAAATGCAGTATATCGTCTTCCCCTTCGGCAACCGGGGCTTCGGCATTTTGAATAACCGATGCATTGAGCGAAAACTTTTCGACAGTATCTTTAACATTAAGCGGCAGCGTAAACTTCAGGTTATCTTTATCAGCCAGGGGAATCTCTTCTTCATAACCAATAATCACCGTACGGGTACTATTGGGATTAATAGGATAAATACGCGTACGGAATGCATTACCTTCTACCTTTTCAAGCAAACCCGGATCAACCCTGCGACGTTCAATAGCCTCAAAGGTTACGGTTCCCTTGCCCCTGTCAACAGGTACGGCCTCCCGCATTTTGCCATTAATATCGAGGGCATAACGGCTAACGCTAATACCATCCTTTAACGGAAACACCAATGTGCCTTCTAAAATGCGCGAAGTTGAATTAAAGAAAGTCATTTGCCAGGTGGTGCGGCTAATGTTACCGTAAATAGCAACATCAACCTTTAACTGCTGCAGCTTAACGCCGCTATTGCTTTTACCATCAACAGTAAGCTGAGGGCTCTGCGCACAAACTGTTGTTATGCACAATACAAACAGCATAATTACTAATAAGGGAAAGGAAATTATCTTTTTCATGGATGCTTATTTCCTACAGGATGCGGAGATTTAAGCGTTTCCATAAAATGATCTAAAAAAAATTAACGGATACATCAGGGTCCTCTATGAGTTTAAGTTAACCCACGAAATTGCTTTGTAGCTTAATCAGTAAGGCGTTTTGTTTTGCCTCTCTGAGGCAAAGGATATTTCTATACTTTTTATGCTACAAACCTTTTGCACCTCTGGTGCACCTGTCCTTAAGCCTCATTATGTTGTAAAACCTTAACGGCCCCAGTGGGGCCACGTGTTTATAGCCTTAAAAGAGGATATTTTTTGGTTCCGTAGGTGCCTCCTATTGAAATTTCAGGTTGGTGAATTTTGTGGGTAAACTTAAACTCGCGGAGGCCCCCGCGGAGACACGAACCTTTTTGTCAACTATTCGTTTGCAGAAAATATTGACTATTTTGCCATTAGAAGCAACGATTTGCCTTTTTAATACATCAATGGAAAACTCAAATAACATTTGGTATGTAACCATCCTGCTAAGTGCTGTTGCCGGCTATTGTGATACCGTAACTTTTGTGGCAGCAAACTCCATGTTTTCGGCGCATGTTACCGGCAATTTTATTGTATTTGCTTACCAGATCATTAACGGGTCTGATCCGCAAGCCTGGATTAAATTACTCTCCTTTCCTGTTTTTGTTGCAGCGGTAATAACCGGCGGACAAATAGGTGCTGAAGCGGGTAAAAGGTACCGGCTGTTATTTATTGAAGGGATCCTGCTACTCATGAGCGGCATCTTTGCAATGTCCGCGAAGTTTTATTCAATGGCCTACTGGAGCGTACACTTTACAGCAATGATGGTGGTATTTGCCATGGGGCTCCAAAACGCCTTCGGTAAACTTTATGCCAAAGAAACCTATGGCCCCACAACTATGATGACCGGTAACGTAACCCAGGCTTCGCTTGATCTTGGCAGCCTGCTCTTTTCTCTATTCAAAAACACTGTTAGCCTCGGCGCTTTAAAAAACCAAACAATAACCATAACGGGCTTTTTAGGTGGCTGCCTCACCGGTGCCCTGATGGCAAAGGACTTTGGCTTACCCGTACTGATTGCCCCTGGCTTATTATTGATTATCTGTTACCTAAGCACTACCCGGCAGGCAGCCCGGCAGTTACAGTAAGCTTTGGGGTATCAATCTGTAGCCTCTACTTCGGGGAGAGACGTAAAATACAATACATGGACACGTCCAGAAATTCGACACAAAACATTACTGGTAATGAGACTGTTACACCCTAAGCAAAACCTAACCGGTAAATTTGAACAAAGCCTCCAGCAATATGAACCAAATTAAAAGAGAAGACATCAAACAGGAAGTGTTTGACCTGTACGATGATTATGCACATAATCGTCTCGACAGGCGCGCTTTTATGCAAAAACTGTCCTTGTATGCAGTAGGCGGTTTAACGGTAACTGCATTGATGAGTTTCATGATGCCCGATTACCATTCAACCGCAGAAGTGAAATCTGATGATCCGCATTTGAAATCAGGCTATATCAACTACCCCTCACCCAAAGGCGGCGGAACAATTAAAGGCCTGCTATCAGAGCCTGCCGACGCAAAGAAAAAATTGGGAGGCATTGTAGTTGTTCATGAAAACCGGGGACTAAACCCATATATAGAAGATGTAGCCAGACGCGCCGCCCTCGCCGGCTTTATTACACTTGCTCCCGATGCGCTAAGTCCATTGGGTGGTTACCCCGGCAATGATGATGAAGGGCGCGCCATGCAAGCCAAAAGGGACAAGGGCCAAATGGAAGAAGATTTTATAGCAGCTTATGAATACCTGAAAAACCATAAAGACTGCAATGGTAAAGTGGGTGTTGTAGGTTTTTGCTATGGCGGAGGAATTGCCAATATGATGGCCGTACGTATTCCCGACTTGGCTGCCGCTGTTCCATTTTACGGAAGTCAGCCGGCCCTTGAAGATGTTCCTAAAATTAAAGCGCCGCTACAGCTGCACTATGCATCACTGGATACCCGCATTACAGATGGCTGGCCGGCCTATGAAAAAGCCTTAAAAGAAAACGGCAAAAAATATCAGGCTTTTATTTATGAAAATGCCAATCATGGTTTTCATAATAACACTACTCCACGTTACGATAAAGCCGCAGCAGAATTAGCCTGGAAACGAACCATTGATTTTTTTACCGAATATTTAAACTAAAGACCAGAAATTTCCGGTCTTTAGTTTCACAGAATTATACTGGAAGATATCTTATTCTTTTGGGGTATCTTCTTTATCTTCCTCTTCCCGTTCTACAGTTATGGTACATTCTGTAACCAGGGCCGCCAGGGTGCCTACAGCAGCAAATACCGGTGCCAGTATCATCCCAAAAAGGCCTACGCTTAAAGGAAAAGTCATTAGCTCTTTACCATGTTTATCAGAAATGGTGATCCTGCTGGCTTTACCTTCGTTAATTATTTCTTTTATCTTTCCCAATAACGCTTCACCGTTAATTGAAAATGTTTCTTTGGTGCTCATGTTTTTTCTAAGTTTTTATATTTAGATGAGCACGCCGGCAGCTTGTTACAGGTTCTGCTAAATATGACACATCAAACCGAAGGCACCTCTGGTACACTTTACCCAGCCTGCTACAAACTCACTTCCACTTTTTTTCCGGTCTTAACGGCGAGATAAATGGCATCAATAATCTTAAGGTCTTTTACAGCTTCTTCACCATTTACAGGTACTACCGGTTTCTTGTTATTGAATATGATTTCGCACATCTCGTCCATCTGTACGGTTTGATGCGTGGTGATTGGCTGGTTAAGCTCTCCCAAATGGGTACGACCTCTGATTGGCCCGTAACCGGTAGAAGGCTGCATTTCGGCAAAGCCCTTTTCCCCATCAAGAAAAAAGCGGTCGAGATTGTTCATATTATAGGTAGATAAACAGGAAGCCACCGCCCCGCTCGGGAAGCCAAACTGAAACTGGATGGTTTCGTCAACTCCTTCCTTAAATTTCACCGGATCGGTTTTGGTTTCCTGTGCGGTAACCCATATCGGTTCTTCCCCCGTCATGTAACGTGCGCCGTTGATAGCGTAAATGCCTATATCCATCATTGATCCGCCGCCGGCCAGTTTTTTATTCAGTCGCCATTGTGTAGGATCGCCAATGGTAAACCCGCATTGTCCCTGAAAAAACCTGATCTTTCCAAACTCCCCGCTTTGCCGCATCCTAATCACTTCAAGCGTTTTGGGTTCAAAATGCATGCGGTAGCCTACCAGCAGTTTTACATTGGCCTTTTTGCAGGCATCAACCATTGCCTGTCCCTCCTGCGCATTAACCGCCATTGGCTTCTCGCATATAGCATGTTTACCTGCCGCCGCTGTCCTGATCACAAAATCATGGTGCAGCCCGTTTGGGGTAATAACATATACGGCATCGATATCCGGATTATTTTTTATGTTATCGAAATTCTCATAGTTGTAGCAGTTTTTTTCGGGGATACCATATTTACTTTGCCATGCCTTAACTTTTGATGGCGTACCACTGACCACGCCTACCAGTTTAGCTTTGGTACATTTCCGCATAGCCTCTGCAACCATAGTTCCGTAACCTCCAAGCCCCAAGATGGCCACACGTAATAGTGGGCCGTCATAAGGTGGTTCAACATTATCTGCTCCTGCTGCCCAACCCGAAAGCGGGGCAAGCTGCAGGGCCAGGGCAGATAAGCCCAGTTTCTGCAAAAAATCACGACGAGAATTCATAGGTATGTTTTTGGTTGATGACAATTTACATATTTCCGGGAAAAATGCACCTAAGTCATCTGATTTTTACAGGGAAGCAGGGTTTGCTCTTAAAAGGTTTCAACAAAATAAAAAATGTCATTTCGACGAACCAAGGTGGAATTTGTGCGCAGGAGGTGAGGAGAAATCTTCTACGCCCTGCTTTTACAGCTATAGTTGTAGAGCCTGATGTAGAAGATTTCTCTTTCGCTCCACCACTCAGCCCGCCCTTGCTCTATCGAAATGACATTTCCCTTTTTTAAAATGTGTACACAGCAGTTCGAGAGGGGATTTTAAAAATCCCTTTCCCCTGCTTATTTCATTACATCCCTTTAGGCTGATTTGCCGGTTTAACTGCCCAGTTACTCCCCGGTTTATCATTCATATATATTTCAAGTTTGCCGCCGTTCCTGATATCGCTGTAACGGATAAAATTATCGGGCATTATTTTGCCATTCAATTTCACTGCACTGATATACATTGATTTCGGACTTGATTTATGGCAAATGATCTCAAACTTTCTTTCATTTTGAAGTGTAATAACAATTTTATCAAACAACGGCGAACACAGCAGGTACTCGCCCGAAACCGGGTTTACCGGGTAAAAACCCATCGATGCAAACAGATACCAGGCCGACATCTGACCGGCATCATCGTTTCCTCCCAAACCACCGGGACCATCGCTGTATTCGGTAGCTAAGATCTTGCGTACGGCTGCTTGTGTTTTCCATGGCGATGGCGTATAATTATACATAAAAGGAATCTGGTGCCCCGGCTCATTGCCGTGCCAGTATTCGCCCTTTTCAAACAGGCTATCTAAAGATTGTTCAAGCTTTTTAGTACCACCCATCAGCTTTGCCAAACCAGGCACATCCTGCGGCACATAAAACGTGTATTGACGTGCGGTGCCTTCTGTAATATAAGTTGCCTTTTTATCCGGATCAAAGGGAGATACCCAACTGCCATCAAGATGTTTACCGCGGACAAACCCCGTTGACGGATCAAACACATTGGTATAATATTTTGCCCGTTTGCTAAGCGCCGTATAATCGGCAGTATTTTTTAAAGCTTTTGCAAATTGCGCCAGCGCATAATCATCGTAAGCGTATTCCATGGTACGGCTCACCTGTTCCATTTTGTGGAAGGCATCACGTACACTATCTTCTAAGGGGATGTACTGATATTTCAAATAACTATCCAGTGCCCTGCGGCCTTTGCCTTCCACATAATCGGCCCTGTTAGCAGGCAGTTCAAAAGCATTATGCCTTAAAATTTGGTAAGCATCTGTAACATCAAAATCAGTGATCCCTTTTAAATATGCCGAACTGATCACCGAAACTGTGTGATCGCCGATCATTTCGGATGTATAGCTGTTCCAGCACGGGAATACAGGCATCCAACCACCTTGCTTACCTTTCAGGATCAGTGATTTCGCCAGGTTATTGATCAAAACCGGATTCAGGATCTCAAACAATGGCAATTGCGCCCGGTAAATATCCCACATCGAAAAATCATCATAATAATTACCGTTAGATAATTTTTCGATCTGGTAATTACCAGAAAACCGCGGATACTTGCCATCTACATCATTAAAAAGGCGCGGATGCTGCATGGCGTGATAAAATGATGTATAAAAGATCCGTTTATCCTGTTCGCTGTTTGTTGAAATGCTTATCTGCCCTAAAGCTTTTTCCCATCTTGATTTGCTTTTTGCTACAGCCCTCTCAAAATCAAACCCGGGCATTTCGGCTTGCAGGTTTTTGCGTGCCCCGTCCAAACTGGTAAACGATGTACCTATCCTTATGGTTAACTTTTCGCCTTTGTTGAATTTGAACCCTGCATAAATGCCCGTGCCTCCGTCGTTTTTGATACTATCGGCAGTAGATGTTTTATCGCCCGCAAACGTGCCTGTTTTACTCAAACTCCGTTCAAACCTGATCACAAAAAAACCACTGAAACCTGCGCTTTTGCCCCAACCCTGGTAAATGCGGTGCGCCGGGTTATAGCCCGATATTTCACCGGTTTGTTTATCCACTTTTACAAAACCTTCATGATAATCACTATTGGCTTTGATCAATAAATAAAGGCTGTCGGCCTGTTCCATGGTAAACTGCATCATGCCGCAGCGTTCGGTGGAGGTTACTGCGGCATTCACTTTATATTGATTAAGGTTTACGCTATAAAAGTGCGGCGACGATAGTTCATCGGTATGTTTAAATGTCGCGCTATAATTAGTTGTTTTTAGTTT
The DNA here is from genome assembly GCF_059690695.1 of Mucilaginibacter sp. A5337. Classification (NCBI taxonomy): domain Bacteria; kingdom Pseudomonadati; phylum Bacteroidota; class Sphingobacteriia; order Sphingobacteriales; family Sphingobacteriaceae; genus Mucilaginibacter; species Mucilaginibacter sp. A5337. The sequence goes on from NZ_JCAWEC010000001.1 coordinate 1,155,084, forward strand.
ACCTGTGATGGGCATAATAGTGAAGCTGCCATAATCCTGGGTACATGAACCACTTAACCAATGCGAACCCCGCAGGCCGTTAAATACACTGTCTTTATAATAATAAGGGGGCACGCATTTAGTTTCGCCACTCTCGGTTTCGGGAGTCCATTGCGTCATTGCAAAGGGTGTGGTAACCGCGGGAATGGTATTGGCAAACCGCGTATCAGCCGCCTGGCCATGTTTTAGCGCCGAAGCTGTGGTAGCAATAGCTGTACCTGCCATCGGCTGTACATATTTAACCAGTTTTTGGGCAAAAACCGGCCGCGGAAGTACTAACAGCGCTATAGCAATAAAGTAATTTGTTAGTTTGGATATGAAGTTCATTTTAAAACGGCGTTAACAAAAAATTTCGTGGTAAAATACAGCAATCATTGTTAATTGTTACCTGCAAATAATTAAATAGTAGAATTTGAGATGAGCTACTCAAAAAAGGACTTAATATTATTCCAAACTGTCCGGCTATCTCCGGGTAATTTAAAATAACGGCAAATCCAACTGGGGGTATGTCTAACTGAAGTCACCATTTGTCCGGTTCATACATCACCCCCTTTCATAATCTGGATGGCGGCGTACTTTTGTTATGCCCAACGATGAGGAATGCATCTAAAGGTGAATTTATTAAACAAACTAATCTTGAAAAACATGAACAACGAAACAACCTTCAGCCGCCGCCGCTTTCTTGGTATTACCGCACTAACAGTTGCAGCAGCAGAATTAGGCGGTCTCGGTTTGCTTAAAGCCGAAACCAGGCATACTGATTCATCAAACCAACAAAATAACCATTTGTCTACCGCAACCTTCGATACCATTAAACAGGTAAAAACAAGCCTGCTTGATATTGGGTATGCAGAAAGTGGCCCGGCAACCGGACAGCCTGTTATTCTGCTTCATGGATGGCCATATGATATACATAGCTATACTGAAGTATCAGCTATACTTGCCAAAGCCGGGTACAGGGTAATAGTACCTCATTTACGCGGGCACGGCACAACACAATTCCTTTCGGCACAAACTTTCAGGAACGGGCAGCAGTCAGCAATAGCAACCGATATAATCGCACTGATGGACGCCCTGAAAATAGACAAAGCAATTATCGGCGGGTTTGACTGGGGCGCACGTACCGCTAACATTGTGGCCGCCTTATGGCCCGAACGCTGCAAAGCAATGGTTTCGGTAAGTGGTTACCTGATAGGCAGTCAGGAAGCTAATAAAAAACCGCTGCCTCCAAAAGCTGAGTTATCATGGTGGTACCAGTTTTATTTTAGTACCGAGCGCGGCCGCATGGGGTATGAAGCCAACAGGCGCGATTTTAACAGGCTTATCTGGGAAACAGCATCACCCAACTGGAAATTTGATGATGCAACCTTTGCACAAACAGTGCCATCATTTGACAATCCAGACCATGTTGACATCGTGATCCACAATTATCGCTGGCGCCTGGGACTTGCCGAAGGTGAGGCAAAATATGACGAAATGGAAAAAAAGCTGGCAACTGCTCCTCCTATCATTGTGCCCACCGTAACCCTCGAAGGCGATGCCAACGGAGCCCCTCACCCTATGCCAGCCGATTATGCAGCCCGTTTTAAAGGTAAATATGCACACCATACCATTACCGGAGGTATAGGCCACAATTTGCCGCAGGAAGCACCCAAAGCCTTTGCCGATGCGATTATCGAGGCCGAAAGCTTTGCAAAATAACCCTGATGACGCAGAGCATCAGGGCCCTCTGCGCGAGACCCTGAGTAGACAAAAACAAAACGTACAAAGCTTAAAGCTGATGATTGATCATAAATTATAAAATCAATTAATAGGCTTTTATACAACATTCTCAAAATTGAAACACTAAATATAATGGAAACAATAACAGTAATTGACGTTACCAATAACGCGCAGATCAATATAGACAAAGTACTATACACAGGTAAAGTAAAAACAACCGGTGGCCGTGAAGGTGCATCCAAAAGTACCGACGGGCGTTTGGATGTAAACCTGTCGACCCCGGGCGGGCCGGGCAGCGGGACTAATCCCGAGCAACTATTTGCAGCCGGATGGTCGGCTTGTTTTATCGGAGCAATGAGACGTAACGCCGCAGGATTGCAAATTGCCATTCCAAATGATACCGCTGTTGAAGCCGAGGTTGACCTGGCAACAACCGGCGAGGGCAGCAACCTGGCCTTTAGCCTTCAGGCACGCCTGCATGTATATCTTCCCGGCCTTACAAACGAGCAAGCTCAAACTGTTGTAGCAGCAGCACATCAAACCTGCCCATATTCAAAAGCCACACGTGGCAATATTAATGTTCATATTAGTGTTTCTGTTTAAGAACAGGTGCAACAAAAAATAGCTATCAACCGGCTACAATATACCCTTCAAATTCGGGTTATGTTGCAGCCGGTTTTGTTTGCGTCCCATTGTGGTGTCGTGCAGATTTAATTAATCATGAGTAAATCCCCATTTAACTACATTTAACAACGCTTATTTTTATCTAACACATACATCTTTCAGGAATAAATAAATAGCTTTATAACATCAATTAGTTATACAACCTTCCTTAACGCTATCGAACTATGAAAAAACTTTTGTTCCTGCTACTCGCCGCCTTTCCTGCATTTAGTTATGCGCAAAAAGATTCGATATTGGTACTATCAGATGTACATGTACACCTGGACACAACATGGAGTACCTTTTATCATACGGACACAGATTCCTCGCTCTTTTTGTCGGCGATCAACAATATTAAACCGGGAAAATACCCATTTATCATTATGCCCGGTGATCTGCTCAAACATAAGGGTCATAGCAAGCAGGTAATGAAAACGACGTTTGCCTATATTATTAAGCATATCCACAACATAGATAAACGCGCGATCATCCTGCCTGCATTAGGGAATAATGATTGCATGGCACATAATATACCCAACGCTGAGACTTATGACGTTTTCTATAAATCCCTGCTCAAACCAATCGATCAGAATGGGAAAATAAAAAAGACATTTTATAAAGGAGGGTATTACGCTTACGAAAAGAATGACCTGTCAATTATTGTATTAAACACGGTGCTTTTTATGAGTGAAAATAAAAACCTGGCACCGGCAGCGCAAGCTGAATTAAAATGGCTGGAATACAAATTAAGTACACTTAAACGCACTCAATCGGTTTGGCTCGTTTATCACGTCCCTCCGGGCATCGATCGTTATTCAAAATCGCCCTCATGGCAGGATAGCATTCAGTTGGCGTACACACGCATTATAAAAAAGTATGCTTCGCTTATCAAATTTCAACTGGCAGGGCATACCCATATGGCTGACGTTAAATTAATGATCAATAACGGAAAGCTGCTCTCCCCTGTTGTGATAGCCCCGGGCCTCGATACACGGAACGGAAATAACCCAGCCTACCAGGTGATGCATTATAATAAACAGGATAAAAAGATAAACGAGATAAATACCTATTATACCGATTCCATAAGTAATCTTAAATGGCATTCCTTTACTTTCAAAGATCTTGGTTTTAAATTCCTGCTGGATTGTAACCACGGCAGCAGTATAGGAACCGGGTTTGTTAAGCATTACACTATAGATAGAGGCACAACAAAGTCTGCAGACGGATCAACCATCGCCTGGAATGAAGATTTTTGCACGACATCGAAAATAGACCATTGAGGCTTCAATGAAATGAATATACTATTTTTTCGTCCACTCAAGGTCTCTCATAGATTTAAGTTGACCCACAAAATCAATGGTCAAATTGGGTAATGTGCGTGAGTTGAACCCCTCTGGGGTTCGGGAACGGGTGTGACGTTTGTTTCTACAAACCTTTTCCCCCTCTGGGGATTTTTATAATTTAATAAACAGGTATTAATTGCCCAGGGATAGGCGCACCAGAGTTATAAAAGGTTTGAAATACCCCTGGGTAAAACAAAACGCCTTGCTGATTAAACTACAAAACATTTTTGTGGGTTAACTTAAATGTGCGAGAGCTCCTGATGGGATAAGAACATAATTACAATTTTGAACTATCTTCAAATTGTTCACCGTTTACCAAATAAAGTTCACATCTCTCATTTTAGGGATTTCCTAAAACGAAAAGGTTCAATAGCTTTGCTATCTAACAAAGAAGAACAAATTACTATGGAATACACAAAAACCTATATTGCAAAAGATGAACATATAGACGTGCAGGAAATTATGGACGGTTTATATTATCCGTTTTATATGGAATACTGCAGGCACGATTATATCAGGGAAATACTGGGCTTTGATTTTGAAACCGAAGCTAAAAACGGCGTTTACATGGTACTGTCAAACTATAGCATCAGCTTTTTGAGGTCATTAAAAAAGGGGGACGAATTTAAGGTTACCTGCACCCTTTATACCGATAAAGAAGGCTTACCAAAACTGCATTTTAAACAATCTATCATATGCAATAATAAGGTGATGACCAAAGCAGTATTTACAGGCACCTGCGTACCGGCAACCGGCGGCAGACCCTATTTACCTGCATCAGTATTGGAAAAGATAAAAGATGCACCTGTTCTTGAAGATTAAATTTCAGCACTGTTTTATACAAAAAGAGGCTATCCTTATCGGATGGCCTCTTTAATATTTTATAGATTCATGTGCTTTGTAAAACCGGTTTTGCTTTGCAACGCCAGTTTGTTACTTTTTACAACGCAGCTGGCTTTGCGTATGCTGCAGGATAAAGTTTACGGAACATTACGTAAGTAACCGTTACCATAATAAATGCAACGATAGCATCTATGGTAGCAAGAAAATTGAGTACGGCTATTTTAGATAAAAAGGCAAATATGATATCGAAGAAAATACCGGCAAATACCCACTCTTTTAACCTAAGGAATTTGTTGGGGGTTAAAAGCACCGCAACACCTGAAAGCTTAGCAACACCAAGGATATAAATAAAGTGTGGAGGGTAACCTAATTTTAGGGTGATATCCCATACAAACTGGTTTTTGGTGAGTTCTCCAAATCCGCTTGCGGCAAACCATAATGAAGTTAATGCTGCTCCTATCCAATAGATTGTTTTTACTGTTTTTGTTGTCATGATCGTAGTTTTTATTTTGTTTGATGACTCAAAATTGTAGCAAAAACAGCAAAAACCTAAGTGCTTTCAGAGCGAACCAGACAAATGGACCTTCCATCCAGACAATCTTAAACCTGAATACGTTATATCATTGATTCACTTTGGCTTACAAACGTAAAAAAACCGCTTAAAAAAGCGGGGCTGAATGAATGCCTTCTCTATGATATTAAAAAAAACAAACCTATTTGTTCAGCAACTTGACTCTGATCCCGGCATTAACAACGGCACCATCCAATGGGGCATAAATGTCTTTGAAGTTGGGGTTGGTTAAACTTTCGGTATAGATACCGGCCCACCTGGTTTGGCGCTGATCGGTCAGGTTTTCTGCATTTACGAAAATGTCGAAGTGCTTCCACATCTTCTGTACCAGTAAGCCAAAGGTGGTATAGCCCTTACCAGTGGTACCATCCGACAATAATTGCGGCGCGGTATAAAAACTCTCGGCACCAAAACAGCAAACACCTTCTATCTCATAAGTGGCATCAAAACTTAGTTGATTTTTGGGTGTTAATGTTTGCGGTATGCTTAAGCCGTTAAAATGAGTTTTAGTATCCGTATAGGTATACCCCAGGTAAAACACCAGTTCGTCCATCACCAGTTTGATATTGGTTTCGGCTCCCTTTGAGTTTAAATAGCCCGGGCCATTAATAAAACTGTTGTTTTGCAAAATGAGCGGCCTATTTACACGGGTAAAAAAGAACAATTGATTAACATTAATAAATGCTTCATCGCCCAGCGCACTACGGTAATTAAGATCACCGTTTAAACCATATGACTGCTCAGCCCGGGTAGCACCAATATTCAAGGGCTGAATATGCCTATAGCCCTCCTGTTCGCTTTCATCATTAAACAACGATGGCATCTTGTAGCCTAAGCCACCACCTAAACGACTGCTCAACCGGTCATTGACCTTAAATAAAGCGTTTACTCTTGGCAAAATAAATAAACCCGACGATGGCTTTGCAGGTGCGGGGGTATTGTCATCCAGCCTCAAGCCGCTCTCAAGCGAAAACCAGTTATTGGCCTTAAAGGTATTTTGCACAAACGCCCCTAAAGTTGTTAAATCATAATTGAAGCTGCTTTGTGATGGTTGCGCTGTAAAATGATCCGTAACTAAATTTACACCGGCTACCCATGAGGCTTTTTCGCCATTGCGTACGTAATTTAATTCGCTAAATGAAGATAATTGCTTCCCTTTAAAGTCGAACCCGGGCTCACTTAACGTCCGGTCGAAATAGCCAACGGCATTCTTAAAATTAATGCGGCTTTCCCCGTTTATTTTATGAGTAAAGGATAAATAGGTTGAGAAACGCGTTGTTTTATTACGCTCAAAATACTGATGAATACCATTCGGTTTGCCGTCGATCACCTGCATATCGCCGCCGAACCTGTTTTCAGCGGTTAGGTTAACCCCCAACCAGCCCGAATTACGGTCATCCAGGTACAAAAACACTTTAGGGTTAATGCTGAAGCGTTTGGTTAGGGGTATGGCACTCAATCCGGTACCTGATGGGTCATACTCGCCGTTATAGTTATAAGAACCAAAGATAGTTGTACCTATATGCTGCCATTTCCGGCTGTAATAGCCGCTTGCATCAGCACCTTTTGCACTTGTACCGTTAAGCATAAAAGTTAATTCCGGATCTTTTTCCGGCACTTTGCTAATCAGGTTAACTAAACCGGCTATGGCGCCGCCGCCATAAAGCGTGGAAGCAGAGCCTTTTATGAATTCAACCTGCCTTAAATTGAGCGGACTGATCTGTAATAAGCTAAGGTTACCGGAAAAGCCTGAGTAAAGCGGCATTCCATCCTGTAATAACTGTGTATACCGGCTATCCAGGCCCTGGATACGGAAACTGGCATTACCGCTTACTGCCGAGGTTTGCTGTACATGGATCCCTGTTGCTTCGCCCAGCAACATCTTAATATCACCAGGCCTCATGGTACTCTTTTCATCCAGCTCCTCTAAGGGCAGCGCTTCAATCCGGGTGGGGATGTCGCGCAAATTTTGGTTGGTGCGGGTAGTTTGAACAGTAACCTCCGCCAGCTCACCTCCCGACGGCTCTAACCCTATAATTACAAGCTTTTCGGAGTGCTGTGCAGGAAAGCTGTAAACTTTTTCGCTTTTAGTAAAGCCTACATAGCTTACCTCAATCTCGTATTTACCATTGGGGATATTGGTTATGGTTATTAAGCCGGCGGTATCGGTGCTTACACTGATCTTCAAATCAGGAATGGTTACGGTAGCGCCTATTAATGCACTTTTTGTTTGATTGTTGATCACCTTTGCCACAAAGGTATTTTGTGCCATTACCCAATGCGACAATAGCATACAAAGAAATAGCATGAAAACTCTTTTCATGAATATATAAATAAGTTAGCCATGGCATAGCTATGGCTTGCATAAAAAATTGATGGATAAAAAAACAGAAAAACCGATCAGGCTATCGGTGGCCTGAAATACTGATCGCGGCATTCTGAACTATGATAGCGGGGACGATAAATTGGCTCATTAGCCAGCTGTTGTCCGGTATCGCTAAGAAACAAGATGGTATGCTGAAGGAAAAAAATTGACAATGTGGCCTGATGCTGAAACTGCAAAGCATTTTCATTCCTGGGCTTTGCGTCATTTGCATTGTTTCCGAAAAGCTCTTTGCCGTGAAGTAAATAATCACCTACAAAATCACATATATCCGGCTCACCTGCCTTTACCTCACAGTATGACCGGTACATTGCAGGCAGATCCTGCATGAGCGAAAAATCACTCAAGGGAAAAATGATGCTTCCTGCTAAAAAATAGCAGGCCAGCAAAATCCCGGTGATTGAAACCCTCATGGGGCAAAGATAACAAACCTAATATTTATTTCGGCTGATAGAAAAACTTGCAATAAACACAATATAATGCCCCCGGGGCTGCACATAATTCGAACCAACTGATGGAATAACAGAAGGGTTAGATTCAGTCCCTTTTGGGTTATAAAAAATTAATTCTTTACCCTGTTCTGCTCACTTTCGGCACCATTGGCATCGTGCTGTCGCTGGCCGGATATGGTTTTCCCAAAACGGTAACTAAGCGATATCACGCCGGTACGGGTGTCACCCAGGTTTCGCCAGTTAGCCTGGGTTTGATTTAAGTTATTGATTACGCCAGTGTTTTTAAACGTATAAAAAATATCATTTACCACCAGTTTAAGCGTAGTTTTTGCCGAAAGTTTTTTAGAAACAGCCGCGTTCACTTTGCCCCTGCTGCCCATTACAAATTGTGCGCTGGTAACCTTGCTCTGGTAACCGCCATCCAACTGAATTGTCCAGTCGTTAGGCAGTTTAAAGGTAAAGATAGGCCTGATGAAGAAATATGTGCCCTTACTATCCAGCAAACCGGTATAAAAATTACTTACCGAATGGATTTGGGATACCCTTCCGTTAATATGAAAGTTAAGCCATTTGGCAGGATCAAATGTACCATCGAACGAAAGCGTTTTGATAGTATAGGTGCCAATATTACCGGGGCGGCTGTAGTAAATACCGTCAACAATTTCAATGGTTTCTTCTACATCATCTCTCGATCGGCTGTAGCTCAACGTTGTAGTGAACCTGTTTTTATAAGTGTGTGCCAGCTCAAAGTTATCGGTAAATGTAGGCCTTAAGAAAGGGTTGCCGGTATAGTAGGTGAACTTATCAAGCGGTGAAAGAAACGGGTTAAGATCCTGATAATAAGGACGGTCAATACGGCGGCCATAGTTCAGGCTCAATTGGTTCCGGTTAGCGGTATCCAGCTTGTATTGCAGATAAATAGTGGGGAACAGGTTGGTATAATTGCGCTTAAAGGCCGAATCCGGCTTTTGAGCGTTGCCCAGTTGATGCCCGTTTGATATGGTATTTTCCATACGGATACCAGCCTGTACCGACAGTTGCTTATAATCCTTAGTTGCATTGATATAAGCGGCATTGATGTTTTCTTTGTAGATAAAATGATTGGTTTTGCCATAATCCGGAGTCATGGTCCCTCCAGCAGAATAAAAGTAATCGGCAATATTGTCGGTATGGGTATAGCTTGATTTTAAGCCGGCCGAGAGTTTCACACCATTTTTCAGCGGATGATCGTAGTCTGTCTTAGCCGAATAGATGTGAATATGCGCGGGAAGCATCCCTGTCAGTACCTCGTTCCCAACCAGTGTGCCATCGGGCAGGAAGCTGCTGTTGTTAAATAATTGGTTATTATTGGTGTAATAGTCGAGATAATCAAGATCTGCAGAAAATTCATGCCCGTTTTTATCAAACTGGTGGCGATAGTTCAGGTTGGCGCCTCCATTTTTAAAAGTGCCGTGTTGCTGATTATGGGCGATAATGGTTGAGTCGGGCTGATTAGCCGCATTTGAAAACTGACTGGTTACCGGGCTTTTGGTATTGTATGGATTGTAAATACCGGTAAGGTTAATACCGATAGTGCTTTTATCGGAGATATAATAATCGGCACCAATTTTTGCAAAATAATTGTAGCTCTTGCGCCTGATATAGGAGTTTTGAATAAAGTTAGAGGTAATATTACCTTGTGCATTTTCAAAGTGGCGGTTGATATCCAAATCGCTGAAACCGTTGCCATTATTGAAACTCAGGTTACCAAATATGTTTACCCGGTTGTTACGGTAATTAAAATTGAGGCTGTTATTGGTTTTGGCGTAGCGCCCCTGGGTATAATTAAGGTTAAGGCTGCCGTTGAAACCTTTAACCTTATTTTTCCTGGTGCGGATATTGATCACTCCGCCATTACCGGAAGCATCATATTTTGCGGGCGGATTTGGCATGAGCTCAATCTGGTCGATGGCAGCAGAAGTTAGTGATTTAAGGTAATTTTCCAAATCTGGGCCTGAAAGGTACGTAGGCTTATCATCTATAAATATAGTCACTCCCTTTCCTTGTAAACTTATGGCAGCATTTTGATCAACGATAACGCCCGGCGCTTTCTCCAATACTTCAAGCGCGGTGCTGCCGCTGTTGCTGATCAGGGCTTCGGGGCTGATGATCGTCCTGTCTATCTTTTGCTGTACAAAAGGCCTTTGCGCACTTACGCTTACTTCTTTAAGCGCCGTGCCTGCCATCTGCAAAATAACAGGCTCCAAAACTTTATCCTGCTCCAATTGCAATATGCCTGATTGATATCGTTTATATCCCATCATGGTAACCGATAGTTTATAACTGCCCGGTTTCACTTTGAAGCTATAAGCCCCTGAAGCATCGGCAATGGCAGTTTTAACCAGGGCAGAATCCCGGCCATTGAGCAGATAGGCCGTTGCGCCGTCCAAAGGTTTATTATCCGCGCCCATCACTTTACCGCTAAGGTTAACGGCGATGTTTTGGGCCGATGCAAAAGTTGAGGCAATAGTTATCCAGGCGACTAAAAAAGCCGCAATTTTTATTTTCATCATAAGGTGTATGGTTAAGTTTTAAATGCTGATCATATGTTCATTTATGGCAATAGTTATCCTGCTCATGCTTTAGCGCATAAATCAATTACTGTCGATATTGTATTTGTAGGTTATTGCGGCTGATCGCCGGCTGCCGTTTGTTCAGAATAGTTGAACATCCAGGCCCAGCTTCCCTGCTTACCTTTTTCGGGTTGCTTTACGTATGCTTTCTTAAATTTCTGATAAATGTCGTCGGGTATCCTTTTGCCGTTAACAATAAACTCTGTATCGCTTAATTTAAATGAGGTTAGTTCATCGCGGCTATGAATAATACCTTCGGTAATGAGATCATCGGTTAGCTTAGCCCGGTTAGAATCATCATGATAAGCTTTGTAATTGGCCGGATAAGGATTAACAGCACTATAATTTGCGGCTGTGGCATGATAAGCCTTACTGCTTGCGTCATAAGCACCCGATGTTGGTTTAAGGCTGCCAAGGTTTCCATTAAGCTTCCTTAAAGCTGGCTGGCCGGTTGTATTGCCGGCCGCCCAATTGGCATTTATTGGGGTTATCGGATCAGCCTGCCGGGCCACCTTTGCTGCCTTTGCAACATAAGCAACAGGTGCAACTACCGGCTTGCGTTGCATTTCCTTATCAACAATAAGCAAAAAAGGTGCATATTCATCAGGCCGTATAGTTTTGCCATTAACCTGCATGGAGGTAATTCTTTCATATAATGAATTCACCTGGTATAATACACCATCCATCTTGAGCAAGCGGGTTTGTACACCGCCATTAGATGAGGTTAGGGAAGTATGGTCGCTAACCTCATCAGGCCGGTAGATCCTGAACCGCGAGGTATCATACTGTGTTTTATAGGAAGTATCCTTTGCCGCCGACGAAACCGTATGTACATTTTTTTCAACGCGTTTGCGCCTAACAGGATTAACCGGCGATTTTGTTTGCTTGCGGGGCGCCAGCGCCGCTTTACCGGCATGCACCATCTTGTGAACTAACTGATCTATGTTTTCCCTGTTTGAAAAAGCCGTTGTGAGCAGGACTGTCGAAACCAGGGCAACAGCCAGCATTGACCGTTCCATTACGTTCAACGATTGATTATTATTAGAAAGGATCCGCTTTACCCGACCCATCAGTTGATTTTTGCTGCCACTAAGCGCCATCGCATAAGCAGGCGCAGCCAATTGGTATTCCTGACAAGCCACCAGTGCTTTAATATAAGTGACTTTATTAGCGGTATGCTTAATCACAATATCGTCGCAGCAGTTTTCACGTTCGGCACGGATAAGCGAGACTATCCATAGTACAGCGGGGTTAAAAAATAACACCACCTCCATCATACTTACCAACAGGTTCATGATATAGTCGCGGCGGCGGATGTGTGCTAACTCGTGCACCAGGATGGTTTCGATCTCTGCCGGGGGCATGGCTGTGATTAGCCCTGCCGGGATCAGGATCAGCGGTTTTAGATGACCTATAACCATAGGCACTTTGGCTATTCCCGATTCGGCAATGTTAACCAGGCGTTTAATACCTAATTGCAAAGCCAATTGTTTTACCCGGCTTTCCCAATCCTTGCTTACAGCCAGGATTTGACGGCGACGCAGATAGTAAAGGCCCTGTAAACCGGTCATTAACTGCAAGGTGCGCACCATCACCACCAAAAACCAGATAAAAACAATGCCATTAGAATGCTCATTTAAAAAACCTGAGATAGCTTTATAATCGCTTGGTTTTGAACCGGATTGAGGCTGCGCAATAACATTTGCATTGATGGTGATCTGCCGACCGGCTACTGACGTTGCCTTAAGCGCCTTTTCCTGGTTTAATTCGTATACAAAAGTGAATGCAACTGTGCAGGCAAAAATTGCCAGCCCCGCTATTAATAAATTATACCTGTTTGCCGGGCTCGAACGCCGGGTGCAAACTATAATGATACCCGCCAATGCAGCAAGTAATACGCCCTGCCACAGCGATTGGATCAGCGTACTGCAAAGTGCTTTAACCAGGTAATCGGGCATTGCTTTTACAATGGTAACATCCATAACGATTTGGTTTACTGAATTAGTTATTCTTCCAGTTTTTTAAGCAGGTCTTTGATCTCCTGCAATTCCTCCTGCGAGGTTTTTTTGTTCCCTAATAGCTGCATCACCAGTTTACCGGCCGAGCCTTTATACATGGTATCCACAAACTTATCCAGCAGATGCGCCTTGGTTTGCTGCTCCTCCTCTACTACACTGTATATGTGCTTCATCTGGCTTTCATCGCGTTTCAGGATACCTTTATCGGCCATGATTTGCATGAGCTTTAACGTTGTGGTGTAGTTTACATCCTTTTGCTTCAACAACTCATCATTTACCAAACGTACAGTTAAAGGGCCTTTTTCCCATAATACCTGCAGTATTTCGAGCTCAGATTTAGTGGGTTCTATCGGTTTGTTTGGTGTATTCATATCTATCTCCCAAACAAAGGTAGAAAAGTTTTCGTACGAAACAAATATTAGTTAGGAAATTTTTCGTAGGTTTAAAATAACAGGGCCATTAGCTGAAAGTTAATGATAACGAGGAAGTTTTAATGTCGAGCTTTTAGTATTCGATTAATGAAATTTCAAACCTATTTTAGTTTCGACACACTTTTTTATCACTCTGAAAGTTACGGGCATAAAAAAAGCCCCACAAACATGTGAAGCTTTTTCGCTCCTGAGGCTGGGCTCGAACCAGCGACCCTCTGATTAACAGTCAGATGCTCTAACCGGCTGAGCTACTCAGGAATCTAATCCGGTTGGGGATTGCAAAAGTATAATTTTCATTGATATTTCACAATTTTATTCAATTTGTTATTAACATCATATTACCTGTGCTAACAATTGAGCTACAAGCCGCTGAAAACATGCAGGTTTACTTCTCTCCCTATAGTTAAATCTTCCTATGCCAAAAACAATTAAGCTAACAGCGAGAACATTTATTGATCATTAGTGAATTTAGCAATTAACTCAGAGGCTTCATCAACAGCTACTGGGGAGAGTTTTAGACCCTCTCTGTTAAATACCTTTTTACATAATCTCTTAATTTTTCCGCTCAAGCGGTAATAAAGATATAAGAAAGAGATAATACAAATTAACAGGATAAAAAGTGTGTCTATTTCGAAATAAAAAACATCACTTTTTAAACTTTTGAAATCGTTAATCCACTTAAGTATTGCTGCGCCGATAATAATTAATGGAAAAATCAGTACGTATATCCAGTATATAAGTGTTGTTAGCCATGGCATGTCATTGAAATAAAACTTCCCTTCCCGTGTTATTACCGGACTGGTTAACTTTTGACACAATTGATCTTCCAATTGATGAATATATTTATATAACCGCTCAACTGTTGTATTAACCTGAAAATAAAGCATTGAGGCCCATAACAACGCAAACGTGATAATATTACTAATAAAATTAAAGTTGATATGAATGTCGCCTATTTTGTTTTTAATAACCACTGCAGCTATTTGTTTTGCATTATCCGGACTGGTTAATTGCAAGGAGAATACAGCTATTATAATAAGACAAGTTAGGGTATATGCAAACCTTTTTTGTAGTGCTTCCTTAATCTGATCGAACGTATCCTTATAATGTTCGTATAAAATTTCAAGAGACTTTTCTTCCATTTTTGCTTTGCTTTAATGATATGGCATTAGTAAACCGTTGTTTTAGCAATAGTGAGCTTCTTTTTAATCTTACTTATTTCGGGATCATCACTCTGAATTATCCCCTCTTTTTCAAGGCTTTCTATGTCTTTTTGCAAGGCATCATTAAAACTATCAAAAAATTGCGAGTTGCCATAGTGGGTATCATTAGGAAAATAGAGCTCTGATAAGCTTTTCGCATATTTATTAATAATTGCCTCCGCATCGTTATAACGTTTTAAAACTATCAAAGCAACAGCGAGGCTTTTTTGGGAAATTAGTTCCGAATTGAGATTTGAAAAAATTGTTTTTATTCTTTTCTCGTTAGAAGATTTGAGCGCTGTTTGCAATGCGCTTTCAAAATCCTTGCTAAGTATTTGATACCAAACAATCTCACTTGAAATTAAAGCTCTATTGCCATTATTTATTGCAGAGGTATCTATATTCAGCAGGTGTTGGCATTTTTGTAATCTTTGTATAAATTTTTTATAATCTCTGCCCCCCGCCTTATAATCAATAGCATTAACTCTTAACGTTATAATGCTATTATTCTCTACGTAATTTCTGAAACCAATGCTACTTAAATTTTTCATTTGTTCATTAAGCCGGGTAATTGTATCCAACCGACTTCTTTTAGAAGCGTTAGATCGTGTTGTATCGCTTAATAATCTAAAATAACTCCATACAGTTCGCTCGATGTCATCCACGTCCTCGGATTTCTTTACATCATCTAATGTAATAAGTCCTGTTGTCAGTCCGTCATACAAAGACAAATAGGGTTTACTGGAAGAATTAAATGCCTGCGTAGCGTTTTCGTAACCAGGGCTTAACTGCCAAACTTTCAAGCCTAAAGTTGAAATTGTGATAATACTATTGTTAATGAAAACTGCAGAATAAAAACCGTCGACACTAAGTTTGCGCCCTTTGAGATAGCTACCGCTGAAGGCGTATCTGATGGTGTTTTTCCTGTCACTCAAATCATATAATATGCCGCCCCATGAACCATATAAAAAAACGAAATGCCCATCGGGAGATATTATAATTTTCGATGGTATATCTCCTCCAAATGTTGAAGGTAAAGAAATTGGGTTTGGTGGTGTTTGGTTACTATCCACCGTATTAAAAAATTTAATTTTATATCCTCTTGTTAGCACAGCTGCTAGTCCACGCTTAGATATATCAACATCTAAAATACCGTTATCCGGGCCATTGCCCTTTGCTTGAATAAGCAGTTCCGGCTTCCTGTCCTTGGCAAACTTTAGTAGGCCTAAAGAACCATCCTTCCACCCCAATATTACACGGTTACGGTATAAATCCGATTTCATAACCGTTATTTGTCCCAGCGGCATGCTGGCTTCTATCGGCATGATATTTAAACCATCAACCGTACATTTATACAAACTATATCTTGCTGTATCATACAGCATTTTTTTTGAACTTTCCGTTGCATTTTTGGCACTGCCCGATCTTGCAAATATGATCTGCCTCTCACCTGGTAAAAAGCAAGCTAAAGAAAATCGACCTTTAAATGGCGCGTCCACACTTTTAGTTTTTGCCGGAACCAGGCCTCGCTTATAAATTTTTTGCGACGAAAAAAAATAAAACATCTGCTGTTCCTTGTCATAATAATTATCTTTTATAGCTAAAGGTTCAAAATCAGTAGTATAAGCTCGGCGCACATCAGCAGCCAATGCGTTGTAATCTAAATATTGAATGGTGTCAACGGCTTCTAATTTTTTGCCTGCAAACCTATAGCGATAACTCGTTCGGGCATCGGATAAAACCATCGTTAATGAATCTAAAAGATAAATGCTTCCAGGGTATGAATATGAATATCTGCCAATTGAAAACTGCTGTTGATAGAATCGGTAATTTTTTAAAATATTTTGGGATATATTCTTAACTACCTCATTTGAATCTATTTTTAAAGCCATAACAGACCGTGCGAGGGCCAGATTTGTAGTTATGCTGCCTGAGTCGGCCAGGGCACTCACAGCTATATTTAATGATTTAATTATTCGCGCTGTATCTGCCCTTTCCTTTTCATTTAGGTCGTACAGATAATAGGGCTTCAGCAGTTTTATTGCCTTCTTCTGCAAATCCAACGATAGGCCGTTATAAAACTTCGAAAACGTTATTCTAAAAGAAGCTGATGCATCCTCCGCAGCCCGTTTTTGGTCCCGCACCTGTATGATAGCTATCAACAAAATCAACCCAATAATACCTCCGGCCACTGAAATTATTCGCCGGGTAAAAGTACGGCGCCTTTCTGCCGCCTCTTTTTTAACCGATTGTTCAGCTTTATCCTCTTCTGCCGTTAAATAGTCTATATTCTTCTTGTAAAGCTCCAGTTTTAACTGCCTTATTTCTGTATCCGACTTTTGCTTATCCTCTTCATCAATTTTCTGATATCGCAATGCCCAATATGCATTGTGCTTTTCCTCATCTCTCCATCTTATAAGACCGTTCAACAGAAAACGCGATAAATCTTCACTATTCTTACGTCGTTCATCCAGGCGATTATAACGGTCGGCATTTTCGGCTTCTTGTTTTGCCCAGTCTTTTAACCGCAACCAGTTGCGCATTAAACTTTCGTGAACAATATCCAACATTATGAACCTGTGCAGATCCGTATCTGGTGGCGGCATAATAAACGATGTTCCCACTGCCCTAAATTCATTAATCACATCGTTAATTTGGCTGGTATCGCTTGTTATTACCTTAGCAATGTTATAAATATTAACAAGTTCGGTTGGCCGCCTACCTCCCTTTTCTTCAGACGAGGCATCAGTTAATGCCTGAAATATTATTTTTGCGATCTCCTGCTTTTCGGATAACCCATCTTTATTTTTAGGGGCGTCCTTGCCAATTTCCGTAAATACTTCTTCTGCATGCCATTCTATTGCTTCCTTAATGCCACCAATTTTCTCATAGTCGTAATTAGTTATCCTTTTATTTTCAGGATGATTGGCAACAGCATATTTAAAAGTGCGCATAAGGGCATGCTGCAATATGGGTAATTGGTCCTGGTTATCCTTTGCGCTGCCATTCTCTATTTCATTAACCAGCATTTCTGTTAATGACTGATCAATCTCCCAGCCGCTTCTTGTTATAGGACCGTTTATTACCTTCCTAACCTGGTCGCGTTCCAACTGCGGAACAAGATATTGGCTCTTATTTATGTCTTCGGGTAAGCCTCTAAATTTCACGCACTCACCTAAAAACTCCGACCGCATGGTGGTTACCAGGTATATATTGGGATTTAAGCCGGATGAAGCTTGCCTCAGTAATTTGACAAAATGCTGCTCTATGTCGCGCTTACTGATGTTTTTGCTCTTTAATTCCTTTCTGTCAAATCTGAATAATTCCTCAAACTGATCGATGATGATCAGCAATTTTTGCTTTTCATGAAGTAATTGGTCAAATACCTCCAAAATACCGAAAGTAGATTTCTGAAGCAGTACTTCCAGCTTATCAGACTTTTCAAGTATTTCCCGCTTGTAGCGCTCATTTAAATTTTCACCTTCAGGATACTCGGGAAAATCAATGTTTGCAAATGCAACAGATAGGTTTTTTATAGGATCCCGTCCGGGTCTGCATATAACAATTTTCCAATCGCTGCCTGTATTGCTAATTCGCCCGCCAAATAAAGCCGGGATGAGGCCGGCACGAACCAGCGATGATTTACCGGAGCCTGAACTTCCTAAAACGGCCAAAAAATTATTGGTATCCAGCCTTTTTAGCAACTCTTTCACCTGGTTATCTCTTCCATAAAACAGTTCGTGCTCGGTGGTTTTAAATGGACGCATACCCGGAAAAGGGCATTCAGCAATTGCCTCAGGAGATAACTGTATAAGTTTTGATCCTTCATACTGCACTCTCCAGTAAAACTCATCAACTTCAAATGGAGGCTCATTTTGATAAAGGTCGTTGTCGGCGTCAACCGATGAGGTTTGAGATGAAACTTTTATTTCAGATGCCATGACAGTTTGATGAGTTTTTAAGGTTAGTGATAAACTGATCTACATATTGCCTTATCAGGCCTTCCTCCTGCATTACTAAAAAAGCCTTATTGTTTACGTCCCGTTCCAACTTATCTATCTTATCCGGATTATCTATATAAACCGCCCTTGAACATCGACTAAACATTTTCTGAATCTGATCTTGCCAATGGCAGTACCAGTTAATGGTTGAATTACCATAAAATATAATTACACCTTCAGATATGTTTAGATAATTTTCAATAACATCGTTAGTATAGTTAGGCGGAGCAAAGTCGCTAAGTATCTCACCTCTTCCTTCCAGTTCCCGCTTTAGTTTTATTCTGATTGGCGACCCATGATCTTTTTCAAAATCATACATCATAAAAACACTTAATTTCGGCAGGAATATTTTCTTTTTGTTATCAATTATTTCCTGGCGCTTAATTTCGTTCACTTTAATATTGTCCGTCAAATCGCTTGGTAAGCCTTTGATAATGGTACATGCCTTCATTTCTGCAGGTAGCTTATCTTCCAGATCCGGCGAACTGAGCCAGATCAATGAAGATTTAAACTCCGAATTTTGAGTGTTTTTAAATGCAAAATCGAACATGCCCCGCTCCGCGCCATCATTTATTTCATTTTGTGATGTAAAAATGTGTACAGTATAAAGGGAGTTGGCCATCTCCTCTTCAAATTTGGCTTCATCAGAGGGCTGAATAAGCGTGAATTCCCAACTCTGATATTTTTTTTCCCGTTCTATTTGGCTAGCCAATGCATCGGCCAACATAAGCGCAATATGTGATTTTACCGGCGCCAGCAGTATCTTCTTTTGATAATTCTCCTGCTCCCTTATCGTAATTGCCTGCTCCTTTTGCTCAAGCCCTTGCCCCGATACTTCATGATCTTCCCCAACAATGCCAAAATTATTTATTCGTACCTCGCCTATCAGTGCAGTTATTTTGCGTTGAAATTCGGTATAGTACCTGTCAAGCTCGTGCGTAAGATCACTAAAAAAGGTGCCTTTTGGAAAGCCCTGGAATACCATTACCTCATCAAGTTCGTCGAGGATACAATGCCTTACAAAAACAGGTACTAAATAACATTTGCCAGCCCGGTGTCGGTCAAGAGCCTGCTTCAATTCTATTTCCTGAATATATCTTGATGAAAGAAAGTCAATACTGATTAGGAACAATACGATGTCTGCTTCATTAAGGCGAGCCTTTATAGTTTGATCCCAGCTTTTAGCCAAGCCAAGTTCACCATCGTCCCAAATGGTGATATTTTCATGTTGGGCGTACCTTAACCATTTCTTTATGTCCAGCAAATAATTTTTATCCTGAGACGCATAAGAAATGAATATTTTAACAGCATTTTTCATTTGTGCCATGATATTAAGGTTATAGGTGAATAAATTTTACGATATAAAACCGTATTAATTCTGAAAATATCTATAAGGTCTGATTCAACTTTTTGGCAAACTCTGATGATGCATTAAATCCAAGTCCATAAAAGCCCGGACCGGGTCACGCTTTTATCAGAATAATCGTCTCGGAAAATTTGTGATAAGACTTTCCAATTGATAACGCTTAGGTTATAAAGCTACAAAACGCCATATTTAATAACAAGGGATTTATAAAATAAATATCGAAAAAATACTACATAAAACATTGATAATCTTTAATATAACTAATTAACCAACAGGAAATAACAAGAAAAAAGACGATATATATTTTCCAGGCAGATAATATTTATTCTTTCGTTAAAAATTTAAACCAACGGATATCCTAACTGACATACACACTGAAGATCAATCGTTTACTATAAGTCTGTTCGATGCTATACCAATGCCTTGATATAGCACCAAAAGTTCACCCTGGACAACCTATAACATTAAGCCGGCAACACGAATGAACTTCTTAATTATATGGAAGAGTTAACAGGTAACAATGATTACTGAAATGAGGCTGTATCATAAATCAAATTGCCCCCTGGTGTTTTGTTACCTATGAATTGAAATTTAGCCGATAATATTTATACAAAATGGGGGTTACATGTTTTTCAACAAAAACACAATCAATTAACTGATTATAAAATATATAAGTAAATATTAGCCTTAAATTGTGTTAACCCTGTTAACCCCCTTTTTTAGTAGAGTTAATCCAACCAAAACCATATATCGTTTAAGTAGCTGAAAAGAAAAGAGGCTGATCATGGTGATTTATGATACAGCCTCGTTTATCAGGTATACTAAGCCCGCCCCCAGTCCGCTTTTTAGTCAAGCTTTTTAGTCAAGCTTTTTCCGCAGCCATTTACGAACCGGCTCATCATACCATTTCAAAGTGATATACGCCAGGATAACTGCCCCTATCAAAATAGCTAAGGCATAAGGCCAGGCCTGTACAATAGTTACACCTTTATGATTGCTGATCCATGCCACATAAAAATAAACCAGCGGATAATGAACCAGGTAAAGTGGATAGGATATATCACCCAGGAATTTGCATATCCTGTTTTCTTTTTGAGTTTGTATCGCGCCGCTGGCGCCAAGGTAAACGATAAGCGGGAAAACAATAATAATGCAAACTGATTCATAAATCCCGTTCATCCAAAGATGGTTGGCGCCACCGATGCGCGGCATGTACAGTACGATAGCCACTAACAAACTACACCACAAAAATGCTTTTTTAATGCGGGTAGGTTTTACCACACGTGAAAGCAGCAGGCCGGCAAAGAAAGGATATATAGTGCGGGTAATACCTACACGCAGCTGCTCCAAATTCAACGTCCAGCCGCCGCTGACATCCCCATTGGTGATTGCCAGGTGAGCGAGTGCTACAGCCGCAATGCATACTAATACTGTCAATGTAGTTTTTGAAAACTTTCTGATCCAAACCGCATAAAGAATGTTGGCGATATACTCAAAAAATAACGACCAACCTACACTATTCATAGGGTGCATCTCTTCCCAGCCACGTATATCAAGCGATAAAGGCACCGGCAGGATGGTATAACCAATCAGCATTACCAGCAGCATTTTCCACACAGGTACAGTATGGATAAGCGGCCATATAGTAGAGTCGGTAAAATAGAATCCGATAGCGCCCAGGGTCATCCCCAAAACCACCATGGGTTGAAGGCGCTCTATCCTGCGCTTAAAAAAACTGCCAACTGTCATTTTATCCCAGCGATCGTCATAAGCGTAGCCTATAACAAAACCTGATAACAGGAAAAAGAAATCGACAGCCAGGTAGCCGTGATTAACGATGATATCCAGGTGACCAGTCCCCAGCGGTTCGGTTAGGTGAAAGGTAACTACGATAATGGCTGCAACTCCGCGTAAACCATCCAATATCGGGTAATGTGGTTTAGTACTTAAGTTGTTATTATTCATTTTACAGGATAAAAGAATAGGGCGCTGATATTATAAGAGCCACATACAGTCCTGTCAATCTTAACAGAAAAGCCGTATGTGACTCTTAAATATTTACCCGGGAAATTACTTTGCGTTCAGTTTATCAGCCAGCATTTTCATATAAAAGCCACCTACTACACTCCTTGCTTTAAAGTTTTCCCTGATACCTGTATTTGAATCATAAAAATCATTGAGCGGCACACGTGACGGGGTTTCCAAAGCGTGGATATAAAGCGGCTTGATCAATGCTTCGAACTGATCCTTTTGAGGAGCAAAAGTTGCTGTCCAGGCTATCCAATCGTTCTTGGTATATGCTTTACGGCTATCCAGCGGAATACCGAACTTATTTATTTTAGTAAGGTAATACCGGGTTTCGGTATCATACACTTTCTGAGGGAATAAATGCAGCCCCAGCACCTTGTCCCAAACCAGGTTATATTTCTGGCTCCAGGTATCTTTGCTATCGAAAGTGAGCGCATAGTGATCGCCTGCATCAGCCATCTTTATCCACTCAGGTACCATGCCTTCGGCTATGGCGCGATATTTTTTAGCAGTTTCCGTTTCACCTAATGTTTCGGCCATTTGTGCATAACAAGCTATTGCAACAATGGCTTTTACCGATAAGTTGGCGTTACGTGCCAAATGTCCGGCAAAATCATCTGTACATAACTGGGTTTTCGGATCCAAACCTTCTTTGGCAAGGTAATCAACCCAGGTAGTTAACGTTTGCCAGTGTTTTTTTGCATAACCGGCATTGCCTTCCGCTTTGGCAATAGCAGCACAAAGGATGATCATGTTACCAGATTCCTCTACCGGCATCGGCTCGCCGTAAGTCTGCCCGTTGGCCTTTGGATAAGTGCCCAGATCGTGCGCAGCCCATGGGTGCGGATATTTGCCTGTTTCACTGAAATGAAATATCCCGTTTAACATGCCCTGTACCAGTTCCGGGTTATAGATAAGGTATAACGGGGCAGATGGGTAAGTGACATCAACGGTATTAATAAAGCCGCCGCTATTATTTTCTTTGGATAGCCATAAGGTTTCACCTGCAGGGCTTTTTACCAGCGCATGCGCAGCAATGCTTTGACGATAGGCCAATACGCACAAATGGGCATATTCTTTTCCTCCCGAGCGTAGGGCGTCCGCATAAACCTCTTTATCAAAGGTATTACATTTTTGCATAACAGCCTGGTATTCATTCAAGGCATCGGTCAATTCGCCTTCAATGGTAGCTTTGCCCGAGTTATTCCACCATGGCCTCAAATCGGTATTGAAATACTGTACCGAAACCCCTTCGTCATAACCTAACTCAACAAAACGCTCAACAGCGGTTTTGCCAACAGTTCCGAAAGGAACAATGGTATTTAATGAAAGTGAACGGCCTTTAGTTTCAGTTGATAAAACAGATCCCTTCCTGAATGCGTCGGCGGCTTCGCTGCCTTTGGTAATAAATTGAACCGCTCCTGCAGTTTTTGGCGTAGCTGCATAAAAATATCCCCAGTCTATACGCATATCATCGCCTCCCTTTTGAAGAACAGGCTGCTCAACAGTGCCGGTTTTCAAGACTGAAAGCCTGGCAGTAACATATTTTTGTGCACTAACTGCCTGGGTAGGCTGATAGACTGCGATATCAGATGACGCACCGAGAAAAATCTTTACAGCGTGATTTTTTCCGTCGTTTGCATTCACTTTATAATTGATATACGAAACCGGACGGGATAATAAATTCAGGTCATTCAACAACAGTGGTGAAGTAAATGTTAGCTGAAGATCCACTTTTCCGGCGGCGAAATTGTAAACGGTTTGCGTTGCCTTAACTTCTACATTTTTTTGTTCGGCCAGTGATATTTGAGCGGCATTGTCTTTCAATTTATCAACAAGGCCAAAATCTAAAAAGCGGCCCCCCGCCGAATTAGCGAGATGGATGGCAATCACGTTCTGCCCTGCTTTAAGTGCGCTTTTATTGACCGGATAATATTGAAAACTACTTGTCCAGCCTTTCTTTTCGTAAACCCTGGTGCCATTCAGAAACACCTCAACATTATCGTCATGGTTCAGTTTCAGAAAAAGTTCATTAATGGCAGAGACCGAGTTAAGATTAAAAGTCCGCCTTACCCAAATATCGTCCGATTTCCATAGCGTTTTTATGCTCTTCTCATCGTCGCCAATCGGTGCCTGTCCCGACTTCCAGCCGGTAGTACCATATTTTAACGAGGTCCAGTCGCCCTCTGGCTTATTTTCTGTATAACTAACGTTATAAGCCGCTTCATCAGAAGCGTTTAATATTGTTTTATAATTGGTTTGCTCTTTTCCCAGGAAACGATAAATCTTCCCATCCACATTAATCAGCCCCAATAGTGAGTGTTCGGCCCCTGTCCAATGTGTTGTGGTAGCGTTGTTCAGCTGATCGGTGTTTGACCAGATGCTAAAGTAGGTGTTGTGAGTGATCAGCGGATAAGCAGGTGCTTTTCTTTCCTGTGCCTGCATAGTACCGGCCGAACATGCACAGGCCAGTACGACCAATGACTTAAGTCGGTTAGATTGGTTCATGGATAGTATATAATTGATATTTTATTCAAATCGTAAAAGTAGGTAAAAGCATTGCCCGGATATCTTCATATTGTATCAAAGTGGGCGCATATTGTCTCATTTTCGCATGTTTCACTCAAAACCCGGGGGAGTTTACCGGGTTACAGCAAAAAGCTATGTGCATCAATTGGCAAGATAATAAGCTTTGAGATTAACGGTTTCCCATTCATTTATAGTAAGGCATTCTATAATTTTGACTTCAGCCTGCTTAAACCTTCTTGTGTAATATTCAAATAATTAGCCACCAATCTGTTGGGTAAACGTTTTATAATTTCAGGGTTTTCTTTAAGCAGTAGTAAATAGCGCTCGGTAGCATCATTGGTAATAAAACTCATTAACCGGTTGGTATTTATCACGTAGGCGTATTCCAGTTGATGGCGATAGAACTTTTCCCATGCGGGCAATGTTTCTACCAGGTGGTAAAAATCCTTCCTGTCCATATAAAGCAGCTCTGAATCCATTACAGCTTCAATATATTCATTCGAAGGGTTTTCGGTAATAAACGACACCATCGAAGATGATGCATCATTTTCAAATATGATCCTCCGGGTAACTTCTGTGCCAACGTCCTTTATAAAATAAATCCGCAAGCAACCCTTCACAACAAAATACATCCTGTTTGACAAACCACCTTCGTGTAATAAAATTTCTTTCTTTTTAACCGTACGCGATTTAAAATATGAAAGGATCAACTGCAAATCTTCATCACTCATTTTAACCTTTTTCAGGATGTATTTGGCCAATGCTTCTTTCATAAATATGCAATAGAGTTTATTACCTGATAAAATTATGCGTTTTGCTTAAAGAATTTGGGGTAAATTAACAACGCGGCAAACAACGCAATAAATGCGTTTATCAAAAATACTTTATCAAAGCCATATGTTATTGACTGTGGCGAACCGCCCATTTTTGAGGTACCCGACACGCCCGACAAAACAGCGAATATAACCCCAATAACTGTTGTGCCGGTTATTTGCCCTAAAATCCGCGATAACGACAGAAAACCACTGAGCAGCCCGCGCTGGTCTGGCCGCGCTACTTCCATAACAACGGTGTTGTTAGGCGTTTTAAAAAAGTTTAACCCCAACGCAATTATTCCTATCCGCCAAAGGTAACCTGCAATATTTTGAGCCGGGGTAATTGTACTCATGCAAAAGCATCCAATTGCTATAGTAAGTACAGCATAAAACATCACATTTTTTGCACCATACTTATCTGCAATTTTACCTGCATAAATACTTAGCGCAACAGTTAATAAAGGCCCGAAAGACATAATTAATCCAACCTGTACCAGGCTGTAATTGGCTGCTTTTGAAAGATAGAACGGCGGCAATATTACTGTAGTAATAATTACTGTGTAAACAAGTACCGTACCAAGCAGATTTTTACTGATAAGCCTGTTTCTAAAAATAGCGACATTTATTAACGGATGGGTTATCCTTTTCTCCAATTCAATAAATGAAAATAAACCAACAACAGTAATTGCTAATAATATTAAAACCAAAGGATTACTAAAACCGCTTTTTTCAATCATTGTCATACCAATACAATAACACGATAAGGTTACTGCCAATAAAACTATTCCAACCCAATCAATAGATATCGATTTTTTAATGGCAGGGCTCAATATATACTTGTAGCCCAATCCGTAAGCTACTACTCCAAACGGAACATTTACCAAAAACATAGACTGCCACCCAAAAGTTGAAAGCAATATGCCGCCGATGGTTGGTCCGCTTGCAATGCCCAGTGCGGTTATCGTTGATAAAATACCCATTATTTTACCCAGCTGCTTTTGGGGCGTAAGCTCGGTTGCGATAGCCATGCTTAAGGCCAATATTAAAGCTGCCCCCAAACCTTGTAAACCACGAAATACGATAAATAATGTTGCACTGTTGGATATTCCACAAAGCAGAGATGCCATTGTAAATATTACAATACCCGCCAGGTACAATTTCTTTTTACCTACAATATCGCCAAGCCGGCCTGTAGCGGTAATTAAAGCGGTAAGCACAAGCAGGTAGGCCAGCACAAACCACTGCGCTGCAGCAAAAGTTGTTTTTAGCGTTTTGATCATGGTTGGCAATCCTACGCTCACAATACTTGTGTCGAGGTTCATCATAAACAAGCTAATGGAAATACCGGCAATAGCAATGTTCAGGTTGGCTATATTGTGGGTAGGCTTTTCTTCAATATCGATGTTATGTAAGGTTTCTAATGTTTCTGTTTTCATGCTACAAAATTGAAAAGCAGAAAATGAATAAACATTGATGTGTGTTAAAAAATGGAGGAAGATGGAAGTTATTTTAAATCCTGCTGATTTGCTGATTTACGAGATGAAAAGAACAAGAATCTGTGTCATGATTGACCGGCGTTGGCACATATATTTCTCCTAACTTTTGGGGCCGGTCCTCCGGAATCACACTTTTGAGCAAAATATTATGGCATAAAAAAAGCCTCACAGACATGTGAGGCTTTTGCTCCTGAGGCTGGGCTCGAACCAGCGACCCTCTGATTAACAGTCAGATGCTCTAACCGGCTGAGCTACTCAGGAATCTAATCCGGTTTGGAGTGGGGCAAAGGTAAAAACTCGTCGGATATTTCACAATTTTTATTCAAAAAAATTTCAAATATTTTTTACCTGCTTTTTTACCTGCTGATTTCCTGCTATTTATCATTCCATCACATACTACAAGTTCTTCAACAACTGGTAAATTTCCCTGCAGATCTTGTTTTTTCCACTATTAAGCTCACAAAATCTGCCTGCATAATGTTTTAACCGATGAAAATCGGCATTACAAATGGGCACCGATGAATGATTATCCCTTAATTTTCACAATATTTGCGGCGAAAAAATATAAATATCTTTACATGAGTTTGTTAGTTATTGGCACTGTGGCGTTTGATGCCATTGAAACCCCTTTTGGTAAAACCGATAAAATAGTAGGCGGCTCTGCAACTTTTGCAAGCTTGGGTGCTTCTTACTTTTATGATAAAATAAAAATTGTTGCTGTTGTTGGCGATGATTTCCCTCAGCACGAAATTGAGGACCTGCAAAATCACAACGTTAATACCGAAGGCCTGCAGATAAAACAGGGTGAAAAGTCATTTTTCTGGAGCGGCCGTTACCATAATGACATGAACAGCCGCGATACCCTGGTTACCGAGCTTAATGTACTTGAAGCTTTTGATCCAATCATCCCCGACAGCTACCAGGATTGTGAATACCTGATGCTGGGTAACCTATCGCCACAGGTACAGCAAACGGTCATCAATCGCCTTAAAAACCGCCCAAAGCTTATTGTAATGGACACCATGAATTTTTGGATGGACATCGCCCTTGATGAATTACTAAAAACCATACAAATGGTTGATGTTTTAACCATCAATGATGCCGAAGCACGTCAGCTATCGGGTGAATTTTCACTGGTTAAGGCTGCCCGTAAAATATTAACCATGGGCCCAAAATACCTTATCATAAAAAAAGGTGAACATGGCGCATTGTTGTTCCATGAAAATCAGATCTTTAGCGCCCCTGCCCTTCCGTTGGCCGAAGTATTTGACCCTACGGGCGCCGGCGATACTTTTGCAGGTGGCTTTATTGGCTATATGGCCAAAGTGGGTACCGTTAACTTCAACAACATGAAAAACGCCATCATCTTTGGTTCGGCACTGGCCTCTTTCTGCGTTGAAAAATTTGGCTCAGAAAGATTAAGAAACCTGAGCGAAGAAGAAATTGCTGCTCGTATCCAGGAGTTTGTTGGTCTTGCTAAATTTGAATTGTAACACCCCTCCTAAATCCTCCCCCAAGGGGAGGACTTTAAAAAACATATTAACTCTTTCCTCCCTCTCCTTTGGAGAGGGCTGGGGTGAGCTGACCGACCTTTTTAAACTTCTCAAATACCGTTTCAGTATGCGGGGCATCGGCAAGTTCATCTGTCAGGTCCTGGCCCGCCCAGTGCTCATAATGTTTACCGTTACGCCATAAACGGCTTTCAGTAACGTCATAAATATCGCCTTTATAAGCCACCCAGATCTGGGGTTTATCCTGACCATTACGCAAGGCCAGCTGCGATTTAGTATATACTGGCAGCTCAATCATCAACTTAACTTTCGTTGTTTAAAGTACTCAAAGAAACCAATATTCATGAGCAATAAAGCCATCAGGTAAAAATGATCCTCAAATGGGATAGTACCAACGCGTTTCCCGATATTCTCGGCATTGTTATACAACACAATGGGTATGGAGGTTAATATGCCATTTACAATATAAAACGGCAAAAGGGCCACAAAATAGGCCAGGTAATACCGGTTAAGCCAATCGGCTTTAAAAACGTACTGGATCAGTAAAACCAATACCAGCAATAATCCAAAAGTAACCGTGGTGTAAAGCCGGTCGTGATAAAATATCAGCATTAAAATAGCCAGTAATATCATCAGGCTGCTTATAATACTTGTAAGCCTGTATGGCATCAGCCATTTTACATAATAATTAAGGCAGGCATAAATGAATATGCAGGAAAAAGGCACTGTTAAAAAGAACAGAATTTCCTCTAAAGGCAAACCGAAAAACTTAATACCGATAATGTATGCCGAATTGAATGACCATACCCCCTTAATGGTAAAAAGCACGTCCCAAAACAAAAAAAACAAACCGGTTATGGCCATGCCCGGCCATATAAACTTCCAGCTTTTGTAAAAAGCTACCCTTTTATCAAACGAAAGCATCACCGGAAAAAAAACCGTGAGCAAATTGATCAATAAATAGGCGTGTCTCACGTAAGTTCGGTTAAATGTTTATTAAGGATTTGGTTTTGGGCGGGTGTACATCTTTTTGAATGGATCAGGAATTTGATGATCGCTATGGTCAATTCCTTATCAGCAGAGCCGTAATTCTTTTTATCCAGCTGCGCTATGATGTCTTCACTATCGGCTGCCAAATCTTTATTAAAGCCTAAAATAGAAGGCACGTTATGTTCGATAGAAAAGCGCATGAACCGGATCTCGATATTATGCGGATCGGCCATTACTGCCTGTTTAAATACCTTCTCTGATCTGTTAAGATACTTTATTTTAGAATAGGGGTTCCAGGCATGTTTAGCTTTTAAGGCCAGTAACGCACCCACAAAGCCGTTCACAATGCCACTTTTTTCTTTAATATGATCAAGGCTGTTATACAATGAGTCGGTTAGCTGGCTTTTATCAATGGCAATAACCATTTGTTTACGTAACACTTTAAGATTAAGCTCTTCGGCTTTAACTGATTGCACAACGAATACCAGCGCCCAAATATTGGCTATAAAAAATATCTTTCTGAACATTAAATAACATTTAATTTTTGCTGCAGCACAGCTTTGACATATAAACTCATTTTGCGCGCATCCGATACCCTGATGCGTTTTTGCAATATGACGCTGGCTGGCGTATAACTTATTTTCTTAAACAACTGCAGGTAGTAAATATAAGCAATATAAACTCCAAGCCGGGTGCCTACCGGTAAACGCTTAATACCTTCCAGTGCCTGGTCGAAGTCGTGTTTAATTTCGGCTTCAATGGCCAATTTATCCTCTTCGGTAAAATTATTGAAATCAATCCCCGGAAAATAGGTACGACCGCGTTCGGTATAATCGGCCTTAACATCGCGCAAAAAATTCACTTTCTGAAAGGCTGCACCCAGGCTCCTTGCATTGGGAATAAGCGACTGATACAAAGCATCATCACTGGTAAATATCCTTAAACACATCAATCCGATAACTTCTGCCGAACCGTAGATGTATGTTTGATAGGTATCCTTATCATATGCCTTATTATCCAGATCCATCGCCATCGACCTCAGGAAAGCCCTGATCAATTCATGATCGATATGATACTGATTTACAATCTGCTGAAACGAATGAATAACCGGGTTAGTGCTTATCCCCTCTTTAATAGCACGAAAAGTTTCATCGCTAAACCTTTCAATCAACTGCTGCTGATCATAATTGTGAAAAGTATCCACAATTTCATCGGCATAACGCACAAAACCATAAATGGCATAAATTGGGTACCGGAACCTTTTATCGAAGGTTTTAATACCGAGACTGAATGAAGTGCTGTATTTTTTGGTTATCAGTTTACTGCATTCAAAACATGCTTCATCGTATAGGTTCATCATTGGCCTTTGCGTGGTCATTTGTTCAAAAGTACAAATTCAAAGCCGGATTGTTTTTTAATGAGCCTAAAACAATTTGCTTACCTTGGGCTTCACATTAAACATGAACAGCAGCAAGCATATTATTGTTATAGGTTCGGGCTTTGCAGGTTTATCGGCAGCCTGTGTTTTGGCTAAAGAAGGATATAAAGTTACCATACTGGAGAAAAACGATCAGCCCGGCGGCCGCGCCCGGGTTTGGGAGCAGGACGGCTTCCGGTTTGATATGGGGCCAAGCTGGTATTGGATGCCCGATGTGTTTGAAAACTTCTTCGCACTGTTCGGTAAAAAAACTGCCGATTATTATCAACTTAAAAGACTTGATCCCGGCTATCGCATTTATTACAGCCAAAACGAAATATTGGATGTACCTGCAAACATGGTCGAACTCGAAGCCCTGTTTGAACAAACAGAACCGGGCAGCAGCAAAGCATTAAAAGCGTTTTTAGCCCAGGCGGAGTATAAATATAAAGTTGGCATGGGCGAATATGTTTTCCGCCCCTCCCACTCCATCACTGAGTTTATTGATTTAAATCTCATCAAAAAAAGCTTCAGTATTCAACTGCTTACCAGCATGAGCAGTCATGTACGTAAGTATTTTAAAAACCCCAAACTGGTTAAGTTGCTTGAGTTCCCGGTATTGTTTTTAGGTGCTACCCCACAAAATACCCCGGCCATGTACAGTATGATGAATTACGCCGATCTTTCGCTGGGAACCTGGTACCCCATGGGCGGCATGAATGAGATTGTAAAAGCGATGGTAAACCTGGCTACCGAACTCGGGGTTGAAATTAAATTGGATACTGAGGTTATAAAGATCAACGTAAAAGATAAACAGGTTGATACTATACAAACCAATAAAGGCCTATTTACTGCCGATATGGTAATTGCCGGGGCCGACTATGAACATGTTGACCAGCATTTAATTGATGCGCCTAATCGTAATTACACAAGCAAATATTGGGATAGCCGGACCATGTCGCCATCGAGCCTGCTGTTTTATATCGGCACTAATAAAAAAGTGCCGGGCATACAGCATCATAATTTATTTTTTGATGAGGATTTTGAGCTGCATGCCAAAGAAATTTACACTTCACCGCAATGGCCAACCGATCCATTATTTTACGTATGCTGTGCTTCAAAAACAGACAGTACCGTAGCTCCCGAGGGAGGAGAAAATCTGTTTTTCCTGATGCCAATAGCTCCGGGATTAAATGATGATGACGCCATCCGTGAAAAATATTTTAACCTGATGGTGGACAGGTTTGCCCACATTACCGGCCAGGACATCCACAATTCGATAGTGGTGAAACGCAGCTATGCATTAAATGATTTCAAGGCAGACTATCACTCATTTAAAGGCAACGCCTACGGTTTAGCAAACACACTTGCCCAAACCGCATTTTTTAAACCCGCCATGCGGGCCAAACATATCAGCAACCTGCTGTATACCGGCCAGCTTACAGTGCCGGGGCCAGGTGTGCCGCCGGCTATTATATCCGGGCAGGTAGTGGCTGCGGAGGCGATGAAGAAATTGCCGATTAAGTGCAACTCTTGATAAACACTAAAAAACATGTCATTGCGAGCGTAGCGCGGCAATCGCATGGAAGTATAGCCGCTCTGTATAGCATGCGATTGCCGCGTCGCGCCATGCTCATTCCCGTTTGGCTCCTCGCAATGACATTTTTGTTTATAACAAAAAACCCGCCTCATGGGGCGGGTTTCCTATTATATGTATATGATGGAGTTTAATTGAACATTAATTCTCGGCATAAACGGGTTTGGCGATTCCGTTATCGTATGCTTTAAGGTTTTTCTTCAGCAGCTTGCGTGCTACGTGAATGCGGGTTTTTACAGTACCGATCGGGATATCCAGGTGATCGGCAATTTCATGGTATTTATGACCTTCAAAATACATGGTGAAGGGTACATAATAATCTTCGGGCAGCCTGTCTAAAGCTTTTTTAATATCATCCATTACAAATTTAGCTTCGCCCTGGTTTTTGGTTGAACTGAATACCAGGTTTGGTGATGAAATTTCATCACTTTTAGTAACGAAGGTGCTCATTTTAACAAAACGGCGATAGTTGTTGATGAATGTGTTTTTCATGATGGTATATAACCATCCTTTTAAATTGGTGCCTTCCTTAAACTTGTTGTAATAAGTTATGGCCTTCAACATTGTATCCTGGACAAGGTCGTTAGCATCGTCTGCGTCGTGCGTGAAGTGTAAAGCGTATGATCTTAAAGAAGTCGCCTGACGTAGTACAAGGGTGTTAAACTCAATCTTTGTCATTTTGTTAAAGTTTTGTGTTAACAATTAGACAAGCATGATGCCACTAACCTAAAGTGTGTAGTAAAAACTCCACATTTAAATATCGACATGAAAGTTCAGTCAATGTGTACTTTTTACACCTTAATTACAATTACATTACTGTAAAACAGGTATTTAAGTTAGATAAAAACAGAAAAACAGGCTCTAAAACAGCCTCTTTGTAACAGGAATATTATCCAGAACAAATTTTATTTAAAACAAAAATTCACTTTAAATAAAGTTATTTAACTAATAATATTAACCTCACGTTGTAGTGTAACGCCAAATTTAGTGTACACACTGTCTATGATTTGCGACGAAAAGTTATACACTTCCTGCCCGGTAGCGCCCCCATGGTTCACCAATACAAGGGCCTGATTCTTCCATGTTCCTGTGTGGCCAACAGTTTTTCCCTTCCATCCGCATTGTTCAATGAGCCATCCGGCAGCCAGTTTTACACCACCATCGGCAGCAGGATAGTTGACCACATCCGGAAATTTAGCCTGAACCACAGCAAATTCTTCAGCACTGATCACCGGGTTTTTGAAGAAGCTGCCGGCATTACCAATGGTTGAAGGATCGGGCAGTTTAGATACCCGGATGTGTGCTACCACCTGCGATACATCTTTTATAGTAGGGTTTGAAATCCCTCTGTTTTGTAGTTCCTGTTCGATAGCACCGTACCTCGTATTGATGCTGGGTACCAGCGAAAGATGAAATTTTACAGATGCTATAATATATAGTCCTTTCAACTCTGCTTTGAACACGCTTTCGCGGTAACCGAATTTACAATCCTCTTTGTTGAACTCCCTGAAAGTACCGGTGGCTATTTCAAAAGCGCGACAGCTATGAAAAACATCTTTCAGTTCCACACCGTAGGCACCTATATTTTGAATCGGCGATGCCCCCACAGAACCCGGAATGAGGCTCAGGTTTTCGATACCCGCATAACCGTGGTCAACACAATAGTTTACCAGGCCGTTCCATACTTCACCGCCCCCAACTTCCACATAAACATCATTATGACTGATGCGGTGCTCAATACCCCGGATATTCATACGGATCACC
The DNA here is from genome assembly GCF_059690695.1 of Mucilaginibacter sp. A5337. Lineage (NCBI taxonomy): Bacteria > Pseudomonadati > Bacteroidota > Sphingobacteriia > Sphingobacteriales > Sphingobacteriaceae > Mucilaginibacter > Mucilaginibacter sp. A5337. The sequence goes on from NZ_JCAWEC010000001.1 coordinate 1,188,877, forward strand.
AGCCCGTCAAAATCATCAACCATTAACATATTGCTGCCGCCGCCAAGTATCAATCGCTCCGTTTGCTGCCATTGCGGGTCAGCAAACAGCTCTGTTAGTTCGGTTTCATGAGCTATTTCTACAAAGTAGCGGGCGCGGGTATCAATACCGAAAGTGTTAAAATTTTTGAGGGATACGTTTTCCTGTATTTGCAGCATGGTTTTTTTATGTCGAATTTCGGATGTTCGATTTCGGAATTTTGATTTCCAAAGCTCTTCAGCGCAAAAGTAATTAAAAGATGATGATTGTTTTGATTTGGGATTTTGTCTGAACCTGGATTTGGGGCGATTTTTGGGATGGGCAGGATTTTCTTTTGTCTGAACCTGAATTTTTAGAATTAAGAAATGAGCAGAATTTTAGAACGATAAGCAAATTCCATAAATTCTTTAATTCTAAAAATTCAGGTTCAGACAACATCATACAGGAAAAATCCAATAAAATCTCAAAAATCCCCCAAATCCAGGTTCAGAAAAATAGCAACCACTCACCTAATCAACCCAATCAACCACTCACACACCCACCCCAACCGTTAAAATTTGTTAAAAAAATAACAAACCCCTTGCAAATACGAAAATCATCGTAGATATTTGTACGAAGAAATTCGTAATAAAGAGAGACAGATGGAAATTAAACCAACAGAAAGCGAACTTGAAATTTTACAGGTGATCTGGAAAAAGGGCCGGTGCACTGTACGTGAAGTTCACGAGGAGCTTGCTAAAAACAAGGATGCCGGTTACACCACTACCTTAAAACTCATGCAAATTATGCATGATAAGGGAATGGTTGAGCGCGACACCACTTCAAAAACCCATGTTTACAAAGCTTTATTCACAATGGAGCAGGCGCAAAGCAACGCTCTGGATAAAATCTTGTCTACTGTATTTAAAGGCTCCACTTCCGATTTGGTGATCCAGGCGCTTGGCCAGCACCGCGCATCAAAAGACGAGATTGACGCTATTAAAAATTTTTTGAATCAATTTGATCAGGACAAAAAATAAACGTGATGGAAAATTTATTCTATAATATAAGCCAGGTGTTGGGCGTAACTATTCTGCAATCGTTATGGCAGGGTTTGTTAGTATGGTTTGCCTTAAGGTTAGTGTTTATTTGCAGGCCGCAATTATCGGCCATAAAAAAGCACAATTGGGCCATGGGCGCCATGCTTGCCATAAGCGCCTGGTTTATATACACGTTTATCCATCAGTTCAGGCTGCACGAGTGGATCAATTATACATCTGCCAATGCGCCATCTCTATTACCACGTTTCTACCTGCCGCTGCATGAAGTAGCAGCCAAACCGCGAAGCAACTATTACGAATACGTTATAAAAGGCTATCTGCCTTATATATCGGCCCTTTACTTTGTTGGTTTGGTATTTAACCTGCTTAAAGTAAGCTTAAGCTGGCAAAGGATCAGCCTGATAAAACGTACCATGGTACCTGCCGACAGGCTGCAGGACTTTGCCGATGAGCTTTGCCAAAAGCTGGGTATTACTAAAAATGTGTGGGTAAACTTTAGCCGTATGGTTGATGCCCCCTGTATGATTGGTTTTTTAAGCCCTATCATTTTGTTGCCGATAACCCTTACTACATACTTATCGGCTACCGAGGTTGAAGCCATTTTACTGCACGAGCTATCACACATTAAACGCAACGATTACCTGCTGAACCTGATGCAGCAATTTATTTCCATACTGTTATTCTTTAATCCCTTTGCCCAATTAATTAACCGCATTATTAACCAGGAGCGCGAAAACAGCTGTGATGATCTGGTTGTGGCAACAACACAACAACCGTTAATCTATGCGCATGCCCTCCTTAAACTGGAGCAAACCAGGCAACAGCATTTACAGCTGGCCCTGGCTGCTAACGGCAAAAAATATCATTTATTAAACAGAATTGAACGCATCATGAAAACCAAGAAACCTATAGGCAATATCCGCCACCTGCTTGTGGCCATTGCTATAATGACTGCCGGCGTTAGCAGCATTGCCTGGCTAAACCCCACCTTAAAGGATGGCAAACTAACTGTTAAAAAGGTTAGTGCCCCTGCTGCCTTACATGCCATATTTGTAGAAGACACTACCCACAAGGTTAAAACAAAAAAAGCAGTAGCTTATAAAAAGAAAACAACAGCCGAAATAGTTAAGGCTAAACAACGTCATGATTCTTTTAATTACGACGGCTTTAATGATCCCGAACTTGAAAAATTAAGTGCCGAAGTAAGCAAACAAGGCGAATTAATTGGTAAGTACTACGCCAGCGACGATTTTAAAAAGCAACAGGATATGCTTGAAGCAAAAAGCAAAGCATTGCAGGCTTATTACAACAGCGATGGCATGGAAAAAATGAAGCTCGAAATGGAAAAGATGGGCGAAGATTTCCAAAAGGAATATGGCGAAACATCTGAAAGCAAAAAAACAAGCGAACAGATGGGCGAAATTGGCCGCAAAATCGGCGCTTACTACAACAGTCCCGACTTTAAAAAGATGAATGAAGAGCTGGAAAAAAAGTATGGCATTCCGCATAACCGTGGCTACAATAGCTATAATGACGACAGAGATCCTAATTACAAAAAATACCAGTACGAACTGCAAAGCAAGATCCCTGCTGATGTTAAAAAGCAAACAGAACTGTTGAAAACGTTGGGCCAAAAGATCCGCAGCCGTTATGATTCGCCGGAGTTTATTGCCAAAAGGGAGCGCATGCAGGCCATGGGCGATAGCATGAGGTTAGCTTACGATAATCCTGATATGAAAAAGCTACAGGAGGATATGAAAAATATCGGCAAGCAAATGCGTAGCTTTCAGGACAGCCCTGAAATTAAAGCTGCCCAGCAGCGCCTCAAAGAAGCCAGCAAAAAATTACAGGATTATATGAAAAGTCCGGCCTTTAAGCAAAAAATGAAACTGTACCGCGATAAAATGGATAAAGACTTTGATTACAAGTTTGACATCGACGACAAAGAAGACGTAAAAGCCGACACAGCTACTAATTGATGTTAAGTCAGAAGCCCTAAGTCCTGCTTCGACTTTGAACTTTGGACTTAAGACTTTCGACTCATCTCAACAAAGACTAAATAAATTAGCAAACAGTATTAAAAAATATTTTTTAAAGAGCCTTAATTTGTAATTTAGTGTCCTCAATAAAATGAGGACACTTTTTTTATGCTTCAAAAGCTAACCATTAATAACTATGCGCTTATCGACAACCTGGAGATAGGTTTTGATAGCAATCTGAACATATTAACCGGCGAAACCGGTGCAGGTAAATCTATTATATTGGGTGCCTTATCACTCATTTTAGGGCAGCGGGCCGAAAGCAAATATTTTTTCAACCAACAAAAGAAATGCGTTATTGAAGGTACGTTCAAGATCAGTGGCTTTCATTTAGCCGATTTTTTTGAAGATAACGACCTGGATTACGAAACGGAAACCGTGCTTCGCCGCGAAATTTCTGCCGATGGCAAATCCCGTGCTTTTGTGAACGATACCCCGGTTAACCTTACCGCCTTGAAACAATTGGGTGAAAAACTGATCGATATCCATTCGCAGCATGCTACGCTGGAGATCAACGATCCGGAGTTTCAGTTATTGGTGGTTGATTCGGTTGCCCGTCATTCGGATTTGCTGTTTGATTATCAAACCAAATTCAAGGCATATAAAAAGTCATTAAGCAAACTTAACCAGCTCATCGCCGAAAATGACAAAGCCAAAGCTGATCTGGATTATTTCCAGTTTCAATTTGATGAGCTTGAAAAAGGCGTCCTTGTGACCGATGAACAGGAGTTACTTGAGCAGGAATTAAATACCCTTAACAACGCAGAAGAAATAAAACGCGCCCTGCTAAACGCCAACTACCTTTTACAGGATGGCGAAGCCGCTGCGCTACTCCAGTTAAAGGAAGCGGGGCAGGCTTTAGGCTCGATAGAAAAATATAACCCGGCCCTCGCCGAACTTCACCAGCGCATCAGCATCACTATTATTGAGCTTAAAGATGTCGCCGCCGAAATAGATGCTATTGAACAGCATACATTTGTTGATGAAGCCCGCGCCGAAGAGGTGAACAATCGCCTCAGCATGATCTATAATCTGCAAAAAAAGCACCGGGTAAGTACCATTGCCGAGCTATTGCAGATCCAGGAAGAATTATCAGAAAAAATACAGCAAGCTCTTTTTGGTGACGAAGCCATCGAAAAACTGCAAAAACAAATAGCTGCCGATAAAGCCAATTTGGAAAAACTGGCGGCAGAATTATCAGCCAATCGGCAAAAAGCTATCCCGGATATTGAAAAACAGGTACTGGCTACGCTGGCCGAAATGGGTATGAGTAACTCGAGTTTGAAAATTGAGCAAACGCCCCCCCCGCCCCCTAAAGGGGGTGCTGATAGTCCTAAAGCCATGCTTACGGCTTCGGGGACTGATAATATCCGTTTTTTGTTTTCGGCCAACAAAGGGCATGCTTTGGCAGAGATGAGCAAGGTAGCTTCGGGTGGTGAGCTTTCGAGGTTGATGCTGAGCATCAAATCCATTGTAGCGCAATACACTGCTTTACCTACCATTATTTTTGATGAGATTGACACCGGTGTATCCGGCGAAGTAGCTAACAAGGTTGGGCAGATCATGGAACGCTTAGCACAAAACCTGCAGGTAATCACAATCACCCACCTGCCGCAAATTGCCAGCAAAGGCCAAAGCCATTATTTTGTTTATAAAGATGATAGCGAGGCTGCTACATTTACCCGTATCAAGCAATTGAGCAATGACGAACGCGTATTGGAAATTGCCAAAATGCTAAGCGGAGACAAGCCAGGCGAAAGTGCTTTGCAGAATGCACGGGAATTGCTGAGTATATAATCTCACTCAATTAAACATATAACCTAAACCGCAATGAGATTATTTTTATGTGCGATGATGCTTTTGGCTTCGTTTAAGTTATTGGCCCAGAAAAGTAAACCTGATACAGTTATTAAACGGGATACCATTAATATTCGGGGATACATTTATGACAGAATGGGTAGGCCCATTAAACACATCGGTTTAGAATCAACCAACCCCTGGATGGAAGCCCCTTCATGGCACGTTGGCGCCACCACTGATAGTAGCGGCTATTTCGAATTAAAAGGGGCTAAGTTTAATGATACGCTAACTTTTGAAAAAAGTGTATTGTACAATACCGTACCTGTTTATAATAAAGGTAGCAGGTATATGATCATCTACCTTGCCTCGCTGCCTCCTATAGATATAACGGACAAAAAACCTATTGCCGTTACCGCTGTACGTAAGCACCGGAAAATAACGCCATCATTTGATGTGATTTATAGCACTGCTAATATTGATAAATTTAGTTTTCAAGCGCCTCCCAAATTTGAAGGCGGAAACGAGCATTTTATTGAACTGATAAAACAGCAGTTGCATTATCCCCAAAAAGCCATTGATAACAACATTGAGGGATTGATAACGGTTGGTTTTCAGGTTGAACGTGATGGCTTTCCGGTTAATTTTAAAATACTGAAAGGCATAGGTTACGGCTGCGAAGAAGCTCTGATCAACATCATAAAATCCCTCTCCTGCTGGCGACCGGCTATTGAAAACGGCCGACCGGTTGTGGCAGCGCAAACTGTTTCGGTTGAATTTATACTAACTGATAAATAATTATAACTTTGCCCTAATTATAAAAACTTAACAAATGGCTTATAATTTATTAAAAGGCAAAAAAGGCATCATATTCGGTGCACTAAATGAGCAATCAATAGCCTGGAAAGTGGCACAACGCGCTGTACAGGAAGGTGCTGAAATTGTATTATCAAATGCCCCTATTGCTTTACGCATGGGCGAACTCAATAAACTGGCCGAAGAATGCAATGCGCCGGTTATTGGTGCCGATGTTACCAATGGCGATGATATCAACAATCTGTTCACTAAAACGCTTGAACACTTTGGCGGTAAGGTTGATTTCATCCTGCACTCGATAGGTATGAGCGTTAACGTACGCAAAAACATTCCATACTACGAAAACAACTACGAATTTACCCACAAAGGGTTTGATATATCTGCATTAAGCCTTCACCGCATTTTGCAAGCGGCTATGAAACATGATGCTATTAACGAATGGGGGTCGGTACTGGCTTTAAGCTACATCGCTGCCCAACGTTACTTCCCTGGCTACAATGATATGGCCGATAACAAAGCGGTATTGGAAAGCATAGCCCGTAACTTTGGTTACGAGTATGGTATGGCTAAAAAAGTACGTGTTAATACCATTTCTCAGTCGCCCACCCGCACTACTGCAGGTTCAGGTGTTAAAGGCTTTGACGGCTTTATCGAATTTGCCGAAAAAATGAGTCCGCTTGGTAATGCTGATGCCGATCAGTGTGCTGATTACTGTGTAACTATGTTTAGCGATTTAACCAAAATGGTTACTATGCAAAACCTGTATCACGATGGTGGCTTCTCGTTCACCGGCGTAACACAGGCTGTCATTGATCAGATGGCTAAGTAATACCATATTGCTACTAAATAAAAAAGGAGCTTTTGCAAATGCAAAAGCTCCTTTTTTTGTTAGTACGATTAAATTACGGTACTAATACAATTTTAAGTTTTAATGGGCCGGGAATACCGTTTCCTGTAGGCACGCTTCCATCAGCGTTTTGCGCATCAATATACAGCGTACCTTTGGTATATACAAACCTATAGCTTATACCACCATAAACATCCGGCAATTGTTCATAAGTACCATTATCTTCCAGGTATACTAATACAGCACCATGATTATTATAATAATCGGTGATTTCAGGCACCGCTAAGGTAGTGGTATAACCGTTGATACTATTGTCAAGTACAAAATTTGGAGTGGTGTCAAAAATGGTAGTAGCGCTTGGACTGGTGGTTACATACTCCTTTTTACACGATGTTGCGGCAAGTACAATAGTGCAGCAAATTAAAGTCAAGATTTTTTTCATAAAGTATTGCGTTAGTTATTATAACTGTATGAACAAATTTTTGTTCAAAGGTTTAAACGTTTTTTAAATTATTTTATTTCGGACCATACTTTCTGAAGATTTTTCATGCCGCCATATTGCTTAACTAATATTTCATGTCCCCTCAAGGTCTCTCGCAGAAGGACCCTGAGGAACGACGAATCTGCATACCGTAGACATCAGGGTCCTCTCCGAGAGACCCTGAGGGAAGGTTGGATCATACTTTCTGAAGATTTTTTATGCAGCCACATTGGAAAACTAATATTTTAGTTTAAATTTAACTATGCGTAAGTCCTTGTTGTTTTTATTGTTACTATTACCCATAGGTAGTTTGGCCCAGGTAAAAATTACCGGAAAGGTAATTAACATGACCGATACCAAACCCGTACCCAATGCCAGCGTATTTTTAAATAACGCCCAAGTGGGCAACAAGACAGCCGATGATGGCACGTTTACACTAAGCAATGTGAAGCCTGGTAAATATGATTTTATCATATCTATAGTAGGTTATGAAACTTACACCTATAGCCTGCAGGCCGGCAATGTAAATATCGACCTCGGTACAATCAGCATTATTCCTAAAACCTTTCAACTTAATGAGGTAAAGATCAGGCCCGATCCTAACCGCGAAAGATACTACGCTATTTTCAGGCAACAGTTCCTAGGTAGTTCTGAAAACGCTGCCCAGTGTAAAATACTGAATTCGGATGTGCTGGATTTTGACTACGATGATGTTACCCGGATTCTAAAGGCCACATCTCATGATTTTATGGAGATTGAAAATAAAGCACTAGGTTATCACATCAGGTATAAAGTAACCAACTTTAATTACAATCCTGCAAAGGCAATGTTATATTATGAGGGGATGTCGACCTTCGAAGATCTGAAAGGCTCCGAAAAACAAAAACGTAAATGGCACAAGCAACGGCAATTAGCTTATCTCGGTTCAAATATGCATTTCTACCGGGCGGCTATCAAGGATAGTCTTACAAGCGAAAACTTTGTGGTGATGCGCCTGATCCGTAAACCCAACCCTAATTACAAAGGCGGACCGAATAATAAATACCTTCAAAGTCTGATCAACAAGCCGCTGGACAGGGCCGACTTTTTCAAACTGACAGATCAGGAAGGCTTATTTGCCATAGGCTATACAGACTGCCTGTATATCATGTATACGAAAAAAGGGCAGGATCCATCAAGTAGTGTTGTCCAGGCCTTTAATATGCCTAACAACGCCACCACCATCGTTTCCTTTGATGAACCCACCGTCTTTTTCGACAATAACGGTATAGTTGTAAATCCGCATGCTGTTGTTTATGAAGGCGACTGGGGCATAAGCCGCGTTGCCGAAATGCTGCCGGTTGATTATGAACCGGTGGTGGAGAAGAAGTAAGGTCTGAACTCGAATTAAACGAATTAAGGGAATTTGCTTTGCATTCTACCCATTCATTTAATTCAAAAAATTCGAGTTCTGACAAAAACAAAAGCCCCGTTCCGAAAAATCGAAACGGGGCTTTAATATTATTTACAGTACCGCAAAATTACTTTTGCTCTTCCTGCTCAGGTTTTTTGCTTTCGCCTTTTCTGTCGGTGATTTTGATCTCTTTGGTCTCGGTATCAAAATCAACTACCATCACATCTCCTTCGGCTAATTCGCCTTTAAGGATTTCCTCGGCAATTGGGTCTTCCAGGTATTTCTGGATAGCACGTTTAAGCGGTCTTGCACCAAACTGCGAATCGTAACCTTTATCGGCAATGAAATCTTTAGCTGCTTCGGTAAGCTCAATTTTGAAACCTAAGCCATTTACACGGCTAAACAGGTAAGCAAGCTCGATATCGATGATCTTGAAGATCTCTTCTTTACCTAATGAGTTAAATACGATAACATCATCAATACGGTTCAGGAACTCAGGTGCAAAAGCACGTTTCAGGGCGTTTTCGATAACACCGCGCGAGTGACTTTCGGCCTGTAAAGTTTTAGCGTTGGTGCTGAAACCTACACCCTGACCAAAGTCTTTCAACTGGCGGGCACCGATGTTTGATGTCATAATGATGATAGTGTTCCTGAAATCAACCTTACGGCCTAATGAATCGGTAAGCTGACCTTCATCCAATACCTGTAAAAGAATATTGAATACATCAGGGTGAGCTTTTTCGATCTCATCCAATAAAACCACCGCATATGGCTTACGACGAACTTTTTCAGTTAACTGACCACCTTCTTCATAACCTACGTAGCCCGGAGGCGCACCTACTAAACGAGATACAGCGAATTTCTCCATGTACTCGCTCATGTCAATCTGGATTAGGGCATCTTCAGTGTCAAACATAAAGCGGGCAAGCTCTTTGGCAAGCTCGGTTTTACCAACACCTGTAGGGCCTAAGAAAATGAATGAACCAATTGGTTTTTTAGGGTCTTTCAAACCGGCACGGGTACGTTGTATAGCACGGGTTAGCTTTTTGATCGCATCATCCTGACCAATGATCTTGCTGGCAACGGTATCGCTCATGTGCAACAGTTTCTGACTGTCGGCCTGGCCAACACGTTGTACCGGGATACCGGTCATCATTGATACTACTTCAGCAACATTATCTTCGGTTACAGTGTAACGTTTTGATTTTGTTTCGGCTTCCCAAACAGCTTTTGCCTGATCAAGCTCCACTAACAAATTCTTTTCGGTATCACGTAACTGTGCAGCTTCCTCGTATTTTTGACTGCGAACAACTTTGTTTTTCTCAATCTTGATCTGCTCTATCTTTTGCTCAATATCCAAAATGTTTTGAGGCACGTGGATATTGGTTAAGTGAACACGTGAACCAGCTTCGTCAAGCGCGTCGATAGCCTTGTCCGGTAAAAACCTGTCGGTAATATAACGGGTGGTTAAGTTAACGCAAGCATTAATAGCTTCAGGAGTATAAGTAACACCGTGGTGTTCTTCATATTTATCCTTAATGCGGTTCAAAATCTCAATAGTTTCAGTCGGCGTAGCCGGTTCAACCATTACCTTTTGGAAACGACGGTCCAAGGCACCATCTTTTTCAATATACTGGCGGTATTCATCTAAGGTAGTTGCGCCAATGCATTGTATCTCTCCCCTCGCCAAAGCTGGTTTAAACATATTTGATGCATCAAGCGAACCTGAAGCACCACCAGCGCCTACTATAGTATGGATCTCGTCAATAAATAAAATTACATCAGGTGATTTTTCCAATTCGTTCATTACCGCTTTCATACGCTCTTCAAACTGGCCACGGTATTTGGTACCGGCAACCAATGAGGCTAAATCAAGTGTAACTACACGCTTATTGAACAATACACGTGATACTTTGCGCTGAACAATGCGTAACGCAAGACCTTCGGCAATGGCCGATTTACCTACACCCGGCTCACCTATTAATATAGGGTTGTTCTTTTTACGGCGCGATAGAATTTGTGATACCCTTTCGATCTCTTTTTCACGACCAACAATAGGATCAAGCTTACCATCTTCGGCGGCGCGGGTTAAATCGCGGCCAAAGTTATCAAGCACCGGTGTTTTTGATTTAATGTCAGATACTTTTTTAGGCTGACTAAATGACTCTTCTTCTTTAAAGTCGTCATCGCCACCTGTAGGTGATCCCGGCATTTCGTCAGTAACGTCGTTTTTATGCGATTCAACTTCGCCTTTAAATACCTCGTAGTTCACATTGAACTGTACCAGGATCTGTGAGGCAATGTTGTCCTCATCGCGAAGGATAGACAACAGCAGGTGCTCTGTACCAATCACATCGCTTTTAAATATTTTGGCTTCCAGATAAGTTATCTTCAATACCTTCTCGGCCTGTTTTGTTAACGGGATGCTGCCGATATGTACGTTTGTTCCAATAGTTCCCTTTACTGCATCCTCAACGGCGCGGCGAAGTTTTGCGGTATCAACGTTCAATCCCTTCAGCAATTTAATTGCTACACCATCCCCATCGCGGATAAGCCCAAGCAAAAGATGTTCAGTACCTATATAGTCATGCCCAAGACGTAATGCCTCTTCCCTGCTATATTGAATAACATCCTTTACCCTCGGCGAAAATTTAGCTTCCATATATACCTTTCTAATTATTGAACGCCCTAATGTATAAATTATGTTTTTACAAATTACGACGCCTGTTTACTTTCATCAACAATATTGCCAACATTTAGAGCTTTGCAGAAACAGACATTGTAATGATACGCAATGTATCAAAGTTTGGCATCAATCAACAGTTTTTATCTGAAAAGCCCGCTAACAAGCATTTTTTTTACAATATACGAACGAAACTTACCTGTTTGATATAAATATCCTAAAAAAGTTTAAACAAATTTCAAATATTTAATAACATTTCCACCTTTTAAGGCATTTCGTCATAAACATGACAATTAGGCATTAGCCTGTAATTATCGTCATATAACTATATACGGCTAACACATTATGATGGTTGTGTATCTTCGTTTAAGGTTCAATTAAATTTAAATTAACATTATAACTCCAAAATCAGTTTAAAATTACTACTCCTAATCAATTAATCTGAGGCTTCCTTTTCAGCTATTTTAGCCATATTTGAATTTCTATTTATCGATCAATTATAATGGCAGACGAAAAGATAATTTTTTCAATGGCAGGGGTTAGCAAAGTTTATCCCCCGCAAAAAACAGTATTAAAAAACATATACCTGTCGTTTTTTTACGGCGCTAAAATTGGCGTTATCGGCTTAAATGGTTCCGGTAAATCGTCGTTGCTGAAGATCATTGCAGGTATTGATAAAACCAATATAGGCGAGGTTGTTTTTTCGCCGGGCTATACCGTAGGCTACCTGAGCCAGGAACCGGAGCTTGATCCGGAAAAAACTGTGCGTGAAATAGTTGAAGAGGGTGTTGCCGAAACCACCGCCTTACTGAAAGAGTACGAAGAGATCAACGAGAAATTCGGTCTTCCGGAGTATTATGAGGATGCCGACGCCATGGAAAAACTCATGAACCGCCAGGGCGAATTGCAGGACAAAATTGATGCTGTAAATGCATGGGAACTGGATAGCAAACTGGAACGCGCAATGGATGCCCTTCGTTGCCCTGAGCCGGATACCCAAATTTCGGTATTATCAGGTGGCGAGCGTCGCCGTGTGGCTTTATGCCGTCTGTTATTAAAGGAACCAGACGTGCTATTACTCGATGAGCCTACCAACCACTTAGACGCTGAATCTATTGATTGGCTGGAGCAACATTTACAACAATATAAAGGAACAGTTATAGCAGTAACGCACGACAGGTATTTCCTTGACAACGTTGCCGGCTGGATTCTCGAGCTCGACCGTGGAGAAGGTATCCCATGGAAAGGAAATTATTCCTCATGGCTCGATCAGAAAGCCAAGCGTTTGGCGCAGGAAGAAAAGAGCGAGAGCAAGCGCCAGAAAACTTTGGAGCGCGAGCTGGAGTGGGTACGCATGGGCCCGAAAGGCCGTCACGCCAAATCAAAAGCCCGTTTAGGCAATTACGAAAAACTGGCATCCGAAGAAACCAAAGAACGCGAAGAAAAACTGGAGCTGTTTATTCCGCCGGGCCCGCGTTTAGGTAATGTAGTTATTGAAGCCAATGGCGTAAGCAAATCATATGGCGATAAATTATTGTTCGACAACCTGAGCTTTTCATTGCCTCCTGCAGGTATAGTTGGTATCATCGGCCCTAACGGTGCGGGTAAAACTACCTTGTTCCGTTTAATCACAGGACAAGATCAACCAGATGCCGGTACTTTCCGAGTAGGTGAAACTGTAGCCCTGGGTTATGTTGACCAGATGCATGACGACCTTGACCCTAACAAATCTGTTTGGGAAAACGTAACCGGCGGTTTGGAAACTATTATGGTAGGTAACCGTCCGTTAAATTCAAGGGCATACGTATCTAAATTTAACTTTAACGGTGCCGATCAGCAGAAAAAAGTGGGCGTACTATCGGGTGGTGAACGTAACCGTGTTCACTTATCCATCACCCTCAAAAAAGGATCAAACGTACTGCTGCTGGATGAGCCTACCAACGATATCGACGTAAATACCTTACGTGCTTTGGAAGAAGCCCTGGAAAACTTTGGCGGCTGTGCCGTAGTGATCAGCCACGACCGCTGGTTCCTCGACCGGATCTGTACCCACATCCTGGCCTTTGAAGGCAACTCACAGGTTTACTTTTTTGAGGGTAACTATTCTGATTACGAAGAAAACAGAAAGAAACGTTTGGGCGACGTCGCTCCGAAAAGGATCAAGTATAAGAAGTTGACGGCGTAAAAGCCTCTAAAGGCCGTATCCAAAAACAAGTGATGCGGCCTTTGTTTTTATAGTTTAACCGAGTTCCTTTAACACCCGATCTAAATAAAATGGAAAAGCTCGAATACCTATTGAATAAATACGAGTTTGAACGGAGGCCAAAACCTTTGGAACAGGGTATTCTAAATGCCCTTCCTTTTCAACTACCCGAAGACTATAAATATTACCTTGAAAATTACGAATCATTTGCGGAATTTATTGGTGAAAATTTTGTGCGCCTCTGGCCAGGCGAAGAACTTGCAGAAGCAAATGATGGTTATGAATTTCCTGAATACAGGCCCGGTATATTAGGCATTGGCACCAATGGCGGAGGCGAATTCGTTGGTATCCAATTTAGAAAAGATGGAACCCATCATATTATTCTTTCAGATTTTCTTAATGACGAAGAAAAGTACTTTATTGAAGTCGGCACATCTTTTTTAGATATGCTTATTCGATTGGATAATGGTAGAAATTGGTTTGAGTAAACCATAAAACAATCTGCCATGGGTTTAGCATAGCAGTGAAAAAAGCAAAGGGACATTCTTCATTGTAGAATGTCCCCTTTATATATTATACAAGCGCGTAATCAGGTCACTATTTTATACCGTAATGGTCATTCATCAATTTCTCAAACAAACCGCCTGGCAAAATGGCTTTAAGGGTAGGCACGATGGTTTGACCAACCTGTCCAACCAAATAACGGTGTTTAGGACTTGATGAAGCTACTATCGAAACCAGCTTTTTAGCCAATGATTCTGGGCTTGGGGCGATGCTTTCGTCTTTTTCCATAGCGGCAACGGCTGCATTATATTCGGTTTCCAGTTTATCGTTTTTGATAGGGAATTTAACTTTCGCGCGGTTCTGGCTAAAGTCTGATTTAAAGTCGCCTGGGTTAAGCAAGGTTACTTTAACACCAGTGTTGCGCAGTTCCATTCTTAAACTTTGCGAATAACCTTCAATAGCATATTTTGAGGCGCTATACATGCCCTGGTATGGCAAACCGAATAAACCGGCCAATGAACTGATGTTAACGATCAATCCCTGGCCTTTCTCGATCATACCAGGCAATACAGCCGAGCTAACACGGATCACGCCAAAAAAGTTGACTTCAAACTGCTGCTTGGCACTTTCAACTGGCATAGCATATGCCGGACCGGTTACGCCGTTACCCGCGTTGTTCACCAATACATCAATTTTTCCCTCGGCTTTAATAATGGTATCAATAGCTACCTTTACCGAAGCATCGTCGGTAACATCAAGCTGAACAGGTTTAAATGATACGGATTTCATACGGTCGAGATTACGCGACGAACCGTAAACCGTATGGCCTGCTGCCTGTAAGGCATTGGCACAAGCCAGGCCGATACCAGAAGATGCTCCTGTTACTAATATTACCTTTTTCATTGTTGTAAGGGTGAGTTGTTTTGTTTGATTGTTTATTGGTTTGCTTGTGCCGTTTTTCGGCAGCGTAAAGATGTGAATTTATATCCCAGCAAAACAAGGGGATAGGTTAAAAATAATGTTGGCTACATGAAAAATTCACTAAAGGAGAAAGAACCAATAAAAATTGTCATTTCGAAACGAGGAACGAGTGAGAAATCTTGTACGCCCTATTAAGCCGACAAGCAAGGCCGCTTTGCCACGCGTACAAGATTTCTCTTTCGCCCCGGCGCGCTATCCCTGCCCCGCTCTATCGAAATGACACTTTTTGAGTTTGCTTTTATTACTCTTACCCTTCTTTTATCCCCTCCTCGCCCGGAGCATGAATTTCCCGCAGTGACAATGGAATTAACTTTTTAGTTTTCAAATATGTAACTCCAACGATAAGCATGGTCATACTACCACCAAAAATTACCGATGGAACAGTACCCAGCAGTTGTGCGGCAGTGCCCGATTCAAAAGCACCGATTTCATTTGAAGAACCGATAAACATCTGGTTAACCGCCGATACCCTGCCACGCATATGATCGGGCGTTAAAAGCTGCATCAACGTACCGCGGATAATCACACTGATACTATCAAAGGCACCTTCAGTAAAAATGAATAACAGCGACAAATAAAAATTAGTGGATAAACCAAAACATAAAATTGACAAGCCAAAGCCGGTTACGGCAATAAGCAGGTTACGCCACGGCTTGCCCATTGGCGAAAAACGCGTCATCACCAGCATGGTCAGCACCGCTCCCAATGACGACATAGCCCTCATGATGCCCAATCCCTCAGCACCTACCTTCAATATCTCGTTGGCAAAAACCGGCAGCAAAGCAACTGCACCACCAAAAAATACCGAAAACAAATCGAGACTCATAGCGCCTATCATCATCTTATTGCTGAATACAAAATTGATACCTTCTGAAAGACTTTTCCAGATACTTTCTTTAGGAACATATTGTGCCGGATATTTTCTGAGCATAAAAACCAGCACTAATGATACCAACAGCAAAAACAGGATACAGCCAAAAACGGCGGTAATGCCTGTTAAACCGGGTACTATCTTATCGGCATAACCATATATCAGACCACCTGCGGCCGGACCCAAAATAGAGGCTACCTGCCAGCTGCTGCTACTCCAGGTACTACCATTAGGGTATAATTCTTTAGGGATACTGTTAGCATAAATGGTAAAAGTAGCCGGGCCATAAAAAGCGCGGGCCACACCATTACAAAATATCATGGAGTACATGATAGGCACTATCCATGCTGCATGAATAATATTGCTCATGCTTTTGAGCGTAACAGTAAACATAACCAGCGATGTCAGTAAAACGCCGCTAAAGATGAGCAAAAGCATTTTTCGCTTTTCAGACTTATCGGCGATATATCCGCCGTACAAAGCAATACCAATAGCCGGAATAGCCTCGCACAGGCCAATGTAGCCAAGCGCTATTTTACTATGGGTGATGCTGTAAATATAAAAGCCGAGGACTACGGCCTGCATGGAATATGCAAAGGTGAAACAAAAACGCATGCCTATGTAAGATCTGAAATCTTTATAACGCAATGCTGCAAAGGAGTCTACTTTCCGGGGTTTACTATCGCCTTCTTCGGTCACTATTTATTATTTTTTAGATGTGCCGCAAAGGTAGTAAAAAAAGAACCTTGATTAATAGGATTAGAGGATTGCCATGAGACGAAGACTTACGAAGTTTTAAAAACTTCGTAAGTCTGGGTTCGACGGTAACTGAGTATCATAGCCATCCTTTAATCCTAAAATCACGATTACAACCCGTGCTGATCTATCAAATAAATTAATGCTGCCATGCCTGCCGCGCCAAGTTCAAGCTCGCGTTTGTTTACGTTTTCAAAAACGTCTTTAGCGGTGTGGTGCAAGTCGAAATAACGTTGCGAATCCGGGCGGAAGCCGATCAGCACTACGCCCGGCAAGGCTTCCTTCATCGGTTCTATATCGGTACCGGCACCGCCAATGGTCAACTTGTCAACATCGTAAGGTTCCAGTATTGATTTAAAGTTATCGTTAACTTTTTTAATAAAATCTTTTGATACATCAGCAAAGCTGAATCCGCGTGGCGTAAAGCCGCCTTCATCTGTTTCAATTGCTGCGATGTGCTGCTCCTTGTTTTGAGCAGCCAGTTCGGCATATTTGGTGCCGCCTTTATGGCCGTTCTCTTCGTTCATGAAAAGCACCGCACGTACCGAATTTTTAGGTTTGTATCCAACCGTTTTAAAAATCCTCAATACTTCAACAGACTGCATTACACCTGTCCCGTCATCATGTGCGCCTTCGGCCAAATCCCATGAATCAAGGTGGCCGCCAACGGTGATAAACTTGTTGGGATTTTCAGAACCGGTTATCTCGCCAATTACGTTGTATGATTTTACATCGGGCAACAGCTCACAGTTTTGTTTAAAGTAGAATTTAGCAGCCGGGAATTTTCTTAGCTTAAGCATAGCACTCAGCTTATTGGCCGCTTTTGTAGAGATAGCCGCTGCCGGAATGATTTTGCTGCCAGGAGTAGCCAGTGTAGCGCCTGTATGCGGGTAATCGTCAATAATTTCGGTAAGGGAACGTACTATTGCACCAATCGCGCCAAGTTTGGCTGCTACAGCAGGCCCCATAAAACGCTGATCGCCGGCATTGCCGTAGGCTGCCCCCGTTTCAATAAAGCGAGGGTCAAAGGCGCGGTTAAAGAAAACGATCTTTCCTTTTACCACATTTTCGCCAAGGCTTTCCAGTTCCTTGATACTTTTAACTTCTATAACATTGGCAGTGATACCGGCTTTTGGTGTAGCTATGCTCATGCCCAGGGCAACAATAGGCACCGGGATGCGGGTTTTGCCATCAATAATGGCAGCTTCTTCTTTTGCTCCGCGAACCCAGTGCGGCACCATCACCTCCTGCAAATAAACCTTATCAAAGCCATAGTCTCCCATCAGCTTTTTGCTCCAGTCAACAGCTTTTTGCGCATTGGCCGAACCGCTGATCCGTTGGCCTATATTTTTACACAGGTAATGCAGATTTTCATAACATTGGCCGTTAACCAATGCTTCATCGTACATTTTTCGGATAGTTAAGGAATCCTGTGCTTTTACCTGAATACACAGCAACGCAGCAGCAGAAAATAGTAAGGAAAATTTCTTCATATATAAATAGTAAGATCAGTTTTAACAAATGTACTATTTGAGGGGCAAAGGGCGAAGGACGGCGAAGCTTATTATTGAAGAAATTGGCGGTGATCCCGTTCTGTAGACAGTATTTCATAATAGACATATCTAAAAAATGTCATTGCGAGCGCAGCGTGGCAATCGCATGCTATTACAGGGCGGATTTGCTTCTGTGCGATTGCTTCCTACCACGCAATGACATGCGGCTTGGGGTTATCAGTTTTATTTAAAGCCGCTACGATATCTTATCCCAGCTCAACCCGGCATTCTTTACTTCAAAGGCATGATGCAAAATCTGGTTTTCGGGATGGGCCAGTTGCGGGTCTTTTTCAAATATGGTTTCAACACACTTGCGCACCTTAAAAAGCAGCTCCTGATCGGTAGCCAGGTTAGCCAGCTTCAAATCAACCACACCACTTTGCTGGGTGCCTTCAATATTGCCGGGGCCACGCAATTGCAGATCGATCTCTGAAATTTCAAATCCATTATTGGTTTTCACCATAGTATCCAGACGAATCTTGCCATCATTACTCAGTTTATGACTGCTCATCAAAATACAATAGGATTGCTCGGCCCCCCGCCCTACCCTGCCCCTTAATTGGTGCAGTTGCGACAGGCCAAAGCGTTCGGCATTTTCGATAATCATTACAGAGGCATTGGGTACATTCACGCCTACTTCTATTACAGTAGTGGCTACCATGATCTGCGTTTCATGCTTGATAAAACGCTGCATTTCAAAATCTTTATCGGCAGGTTTCATTTTACCATGCACAATACTCAGGCGGTAATCAGGCAGCGGAAACTCGCGCGACATGGCTTCAATACCATCCTCCAGGTTTTTAAGGTCGAGCTTTTCACTTTCCTGTATCAGCGGATATACCACGTAGATCTGCCTGCCCAATGCTATTTCCTGTTTCATAAAACCAAACATGCGCAAACGCTGGTTTTCATAAAAATGAACAGTTTTGATAGGCTTACGCCCGGCCGGCAACTGGTCAATTACTGATACATCAAGGTCTCCATATAACGTCATAGCCAGCGTACGCGGGATAGGAGTAGCCGTCATTACTAAGATATGCGGCGGGACAATATTTTTACGCCATAGTTTTGAACGTTGCTCAACACCAAAACGGTGCTGCTCATCAATCACCACAAAACCAAGGTTTTTAAACTGCACTTTATCCTCAATGAGGGCATGTGTACCAACCAGTATCTTCAGATCACCATCTTCAAGTTTCTGGTGTAAAATCTTGCGTTCTTTTTGCTTGGTTGAACCTGTTAACAAAGCTACCTCAATAAAATCATCACCAACCAGGCTTTTAATTGTTTGATAATGCTGGGTAGCTAAAATCTCGGTAGGCGCCATAATACAGGTTTGAAAACCGTTATCAATAGCTATCAGCATGCTCATCAACGCCACCACAGTTTTACCGCTTCCCACATCACCCTGCAACAGGCGGTTCATTTGTATACCGCGCTGTGTATCCTGCCGAATCTCCTTCAATACCCGCTTCTGCGGATCGGTAAGGGTAAAAGGCAGCTTGTTATGATAAAACTCATTGAAATAATGCCCCACCTTATCAAACACATTTCCCTTAAACTTTTGGGTATGCAGTAGTTTATTCTTAAGCAATTTAAGCTGAAGGAAAAACAGCTCTTCAAACTTCAGGCGGATCAATGCCTCATTAAGCAACGTAGCATCGCCCGGGAAATGAATGTTCCGGTAAGCATCGGCCCGGTTAAGCAACTTAAACTGGTTGATGACATATAAAGGCAGGTTTTCGCGGATATCTTTAGCATGCAGATCAAGCAACACTGCAGTAAGCTTTTGAATCCCTTTAGTATCCAGCGA
This sequence comes from Mucilaginibacter sp. A5337, assembly GCF_059690695.1. Lineage (NCBI taxonomy): Bacteria > Pseudomonadati > Bacteroidota > Sphingobacteriia > Sphingobacteriales > Sphingobacteriaceae > Mucilaginibacter > Mucilaginibacter sp. A5337. Next base: position 1,208,672 of record NZ_JCAWEC010000001.1, read on the forward strand.
AAACTGCTTAAGTTTTTCTGTAGAGTTATAAACAGGTTGTAAGGAAAGATTACCCTGCTTTTGAGCCCCCGGCACATACAGTTCCATTTCGGGATGCGCCATCTGGGGCATCATGTTAAAAAAGCCGGGCTTGCCAAACAGTATATAAACCTTACCGGGGATGATGGTCTTCTCTATCCAGTTAATACCTTTAAACCATACCAGCTCAATAATGCCAGTATCATCTTTGGCCTTTACCACCAGGCGCCGGCTTTGTTTTTCACCTACAATTTCTTTGCTTACAATACGGGCCAGTACCTGTACATAAGGTAGCTCCTCCCGTATTTCCCTTACCTTGTAAAAGCGGGTACGATCAATATACCTGAACGGGAAATGGCGCAGCAAGTCTTCGAATGTATGCAGCTCGAGCTCCTTCTTCAAAACTTCGGCCCTTGACTGGCCTACACCTTTCAAATATACAAGTGGCGTTTGAAAAGGGTTCATTGATTCTAGCGGTTTAAATCTCTACCTGTGGCAGCCGGGAGAATTATAGTGTATGCTGTTTTTAAAATGATAATAGTTGCCTGAGCTCGAATTTATCGAATTAAAGAATTTACAGGATACCAAGCTATTCTTATAAATCCAGCAATCCATTCAATTCCTGCTCAGATTCTTCAAAATCCGAAATCGAACATCCGAATTCCGAAATTATAATTGTGGCGTTGCCTGCGGCCGGGCTATCCGCTCATACGCCTGCAGGCCTTAGGCTCAGGCCGGTATCCGCTCCTATCACTAACGCATTTATCTGAATCAGAAATTGACAGGATTCAGGAATTAATAGAATGCTAAAGTAATCCAATAAACCTCTAAATCCTGTAAATTCCAGTTCAGAAAAAATTCGAAATCGAAAATCCGAATTCCAAAATCAAAATATTATTTAACTGCAATAACCGAGATCTCCACATTCACTCCTTTAGGTAAAGCGGATACCTGGATAGTTTCGCGGGCCGGAAAATCGGCAGTAAAATAGGTGCCGTATACTTCATTAACCTGTACAAAATTTTGCAGATCGGTTAAGAAGATACTTGTTTTTACTATGTTATCGAAACCTAAACCGGCTTCGGTTAAAATAGCTTTGATATTCTCCATCACTTGTGTAGCCTCAGCTTTGATGTCGCTGCTAATAAGTTCGCCGCTTAGCGGATCGATGGGGATCTGGCCCGAAACAAATAAAAAACCACCAGCTAAAGTAGCCTGGCTATATGGCCCTATTGGGGCAGGTGCATTGTTGGTATTGATGATTGTTTTCATTTTTTAAGTATAAATACCTGTACCAGTTTCCAGATGATCCCGGCCAGGAACATAATAATAGCCAGTGCATTTATAAAATGCATCACCCTCAAATTAAAATTATCGGGGCGGTTCGGATCTTTTTTCCTGAAGAAATACATTACACAAACTTACATAAAATTTCGCCGCTGTAAACCCATACTTATTATATAAGGTACAACTATAAAACACAAAACCTTATAAAAACAAAGAAGGCTCCGGGTTATCCGGAGCCTTCGCAAATAATATTTAATCAGATATTATTTCTTTTTGAATTGAACACGACGGTTAAGTACGCGACCTTCTTCAGTTGAGTTGTCAGCAATTGGGTTAGTTTCACCGTAACCTTTTACTTTTACTTTCTTAGCATCAACACCAGAGTTAACTAAGTAAGTTTTTACTGAGTTAGCACGGTCTTTAGATAAAGATAAGTTGTGAGCAGCAGTACCTTCAGATGAAGCGAAACCGTCAACTTCAATAGCTGAACCAGATGAACGTAAGTCAGCTGAAGTAGCATCTAACACAGGGTAAGATGAAGTACGTAATACTGAGCTATCAAATTCAAACTGGATGTTTGAGTAAGCAGCAGCAGCTGGAGCAGCAGCAACAGTATCTTTAGGGAATACGATAACGCAACCAGAACCATCAACTACGCTACCTGCAGCAGTACCTGGGCATTTGTCAAACTGATCAGCAACACCGTCACCGTCAGAGTCTTTTTTCAGGTCGTTAACAGCAGTTTCAACGTTTGCAACACGGCCTTTTAAAGCTTCAACTTCCTGACGTAAAGCTGCATCATACAGTTCGTCATACATCATAGCTACCGGGTTAACCCACTCTAATACTGGTTTTGATTTTGAACCTAAAGTAAAGGCTAAACCAGCATAAGCATATGAGTAGTGGTCTTTAGTTGGATAAGATTTGTTGTAACCGTCAAAGTTATCAGCATCAACATAAGTTTGAGTATAACCCAAATCTAATGCTACCGCATCGCTTAAACGGAACTTAACACCAGCACCAACTGGAACAACAAACTCTTTTACATAGTGGCTGCCACTAGATGTTGGGTTATGGAAATGAAATTCATCAGCACCTACCCTGGTTACTTTTGGATCATAAAAAGCCATACCGGCACCACCTTTTAAGTAGAAGTTAACTGCGTTTTTACGACGGATGAAATCGATGGTAGCAACGTTAACTACAGCACTTAAGCTTGCTTGCCAAAAGCGGGTGTCATAAGATACGTAATCGCCTGTTGCAGTAGGAGCAGGGTCATTTTTACCTTTAACTTTACCGCCAGTAACATCTAATTGTAAAGCGAAAGAATGTGCTAACTGCTCTTTTAAATAAATACCGTAGCCATAGCTAACAGAATGAGAGTTAAAATCATTGTTACGGCCACCGGTAGCAATAACTGGTGAAGTAACACCACCATTGATACCAATGCTAAATTTCCTGTACTGACCTAAACCACCAAATACCTTAGCGGTTTGGGTTTCAGATGACGTTGTAGTTGCTGTTGTTTTGGTTGAATCGGTCTGCGCTTGAGACAAACCAGCAACCATCAAAGAAGCAAATGACAATGCGACTGTTTTCTTTAATGTAGAATAATTCATAGTTTTTAAGATTAAACGATTTTAATTGTGATTTTTTTCAAATTTAGTAATTATGTTTGAATCCATGACCAAACATTGTTCCAAAAATTGTAATAGTTACACAAATAACTAAAAAAAAATGATTTAATAAAATAATCACCCGATAAATATGAAATATCTGCCGATCAAAAATAGCTTATTTACAAATAATAGAAAAAGTTTCGTTTCAAGAACAAAACCCAACTCAATCGCTATTTTTCATGCCAATGACGAATTTCCTCGCAGTGGTGACCAGGCTTTTATGTTTAAGCAAAACCCCGACTTTTTTTATCTGACAGGCATTGATCAGGAACAAAGTATCCTGGTTTTATACCCCGATTGTCCTAATAAGGCATACAAAGAAGTACTTTTTTTAAGACAAACCAATGAACACATCGCCATTTGGGAAGGTCACAAATACACCAAAGAAGAAGCGCGTGAAGCATCCGGTATCGAGAGTATTTTTTGGCTGAGCGAGTATGATACTATACTTCACAGCATTATTAACTATGCCGAAAATATATATATTAATACCAACGAAAATGATCGCTATACACATACCGTCCCCTATCGTGACTACCGGATGTATGAGGCACTTAAATTAAAGTACCCGCTCCATAATTATACACGCTCGGCACCCATTTTACGCGACTTGAGGGTAATAAAATCAGACATAGAGATTGAGCTTACGCAAAAAGCCTGTGACATAACGCATGACGCTTTCGTACGCGTTTTGAAATACACGAAGCCCGGCGTAACCGAATACGAAATTGAAGCGGAGATTATCCATGAATTTATCAGGCAGCGGGCTACAGGCCACGCCTACAATCCAATCATTGCTTCGGGCGCCAATGCTATTGTATTGCACTACAATGATAACAACCAGGTTTGTAATGATGGCGATATAATACTACTTGATTTTGGCGCCGAATATGGTAACTATAATGCTGATATGACCCGCTCGATACCGGCCAACGGTCGTTTTACCGCACGTCAGCGACAGGTTTATAATGCCGTTTTAAAGGTGATGCGCGAAGCTACAAAACTCATTGTTGCAGGAACAATACTGAGCGAATATCAGGACGAGGTTGGCAAGATCATGACCAACGAGCTAATTGGACTGGGCTTACTTGACAGACATGATGTTGAAAAACAGGACAAAAACGCACCACTGTATAAAAAATATTTCATGCACGGCACCTCTCATCACCTTGGGCTGGATGTCCACGATTACGCAAGCAGATATAAGCCTTTTGAAATTGGCAATATATTAACCTGCGAACCAGGTATTTATATTGCAGAAGAAGGATTGGGCATTCGCCTTGAAAACAATATTCTCATTACCGGTAATGGCAATATTGATTTAATGGGCAACATTCCGGTTGAAGCAGAACATATTGAAGAGATAATGAACAGCTAATAATTTACATTAAGCTTATATAAATAAAATGGCCGGATTTGCTTTCCCTTTACATTAAGCTAATCAAATACTATACATAGGTATCCACAAAACTATACAGGTTAAAATTATCGCCTGCTAAGGCTTCAGCTATATCAAGCTGAAGCTTTTTTTTGTCTATTCCCGCCATCTTCCTTTGCTCAATAAGTTTGTATACTTTTTCGGTCAGCAATAATTTACGCCTGTGGTTTTGTTTTAAATTGCTTTGTTGTATAAAGGTAGCTATATCAGCTATCCCCCGGGTTTGTGAAGCTATAGTTTTAAACACGGGCGGTTGCCCATTAACATTATGTCCAATAATTTTTTTTAAATTATTGGCAAACACGTCGGCTCCCTCCCGGTCGGCTTTGTTAATAACAAAAGCATCTGCAATTTCCATCAATCCCGATTTAATGTGCTGAATCTCGTCGCCTGCTTCAGGCACCAATACAACCAGGGTAATATCTGCAAGACCGGTAATTTCAATTTCAGACTGGCCAACGCCCACTGTTTCAATCAGCACGTAATCAAAACCGGCTGCCCTTAATACATCGGCCATCTCAATAGTCTTTGCCGATAATCCACCTAATGAACCCCGCGTGGCCAATGACCGGATAAAAACATCCGGATGGTTAAAATGCGTGGCCATCCTGATCCTGTCGCCAAGCAGGGAGCCAAAATTAAAAGGCGAGGTTGGATCAATAGCCAGCACAGCTATTTTTTTTTTCTCTTTTAAAAATATATCGATAATACCGTTTACAAGCGTGCTCTTACCGGCCCCGGGTGGCCCGGTAATACCAATGACCGGGCAGCTTTTATCAAATTTGAGGCTTTTAAGCAAGGCTTTGCTGCCATAAAGATCATTTTCAACAACAGTTAAAGCACGCGCAATTGCACGAAAGTTTAATTGACCGATGCTATTTTGATATAAATTCAACGCAAATGATGATAAAGTTCAAATCTATTCATTATGTAGCAAACACTTTATAACAATATTTAAACTATCCTATATGGCTATTAGCTCATTTATTACTTGCACGATATATAGCTAACATAAGCAGCTAATATTTAAGCAAAAGGCTAATACTTGAAAACTATAAATTATTGATCAAATAAATAAGATATCTATAAACCACCTTCAATAAAAGATACAGATTAAACATAACAATGATATAAAATTACATTAACCCTGTAACAGATTTAATCTTATCATTGCAAATTAATGTGTAGCATTTTATCAATCTGCCCGTATAATTCATTAAAACAATGGCCGATATCAATCATATAAAAACACCGCACATCTTAATAAGCAGGGTTGACGCCATTGGCGATGTTGTACTTACTTTACCCGTAGCAGCATACATTAAGCAATTGTTCCCAAAAGCCACGGTTTCATTTTTAGGCCGTACCTATACGCAGCCGGTAATTGATACAATGGCTTCGATAGATGCATTTATAAATTACGATGAGTTAAAAAAACTCTCCGAAGCACAACAGATCGAATATCTGCAAAAACAAAACGTAGATGCAATTATTCATGTTTTGCCCAATAAACATATTGCCAGGATAGCAAGACAGGCTGGTATTAAGCTCCGGATAGGAACAACAAACAGGGTATTTCATTGGTATACCTGCAATAAGCTGGTAAAATTAAGCCGTAAAAAGTCGGATCTGCATGAAGCACAGCTCAACCTGGTTTTATTAAAACCACTGGGGCTTAAGCATGTACCATCTTTAGCAGAAATTATATCTCATAATAATTTTCATAGTAAAATTGAACTTACCCCGGCTTTAAGTGCAATACTTGTAAACGATAAGTTTAACCTGATTATTCACCCAAAATCGCACGGCAGCGGCATGGAATGGGGGCTGGATAATTTTGCCGAATTGATACACATCCTTCCACCCGAAAAATTCAACATCATTGTAACAGGTTCTGAAAACGAAAAGACATTGCTTGCAACCTGGTTAAAAACACTTCCGCCAACGGTACAGGATATGACCGGAAAAATGTCGCTGGGGCAATTAATAACTTTTATAAGTAAATCTGGCGGGCTTATTGCTTCAGGTACTGGTCCGCTGCATTTGGCCGCCCTGACCGGGATCAATACCCTCGGATTATTTCCCTCGTTAAGGCCAATACACCCGGGCAGGTGGTCACCTGTTGGCAAAAAGGCAGGCTATATTGAAAGCGGGACAAACAATTTACAAACAATTACGCCGTTTATGGTGTCAGAGAAAGTTAAAACATGGATATGAATAAACCTCGCGTATTGGTAACGTTTGATTCGATGCAGTACCCCAATACAGGCTTATTTTATTTTGGAAGAAGCCTGGGAAAAGCACTGATAAAAGAAAATGAAGATTTTGATTTGAGTTATTTTTTATATGATGCTACAGCTGATTTTGATAACGATGAGGTGAAGCGGCATTTCCGTCAGAAATATCATAAGTTCTTTTTCATAAACCGGGATAGTATAAAACTTTTCCATTTTACCGATCAATTTTCAAGACTAAAACCCAAAAAAGTACATAGCAAGTACAAAAAGATCATGACCATTCATGATATTAATCAGATACATGAAAATATCGGCGAAAAAAAGTTAAAGCATTATCTTAAAAAACTGGGCGAACGTATTAACAAATGCCATCGGATAGTAACCATCTCGAAATTTGCAGCCAGGGATGTTGTTACTTATTTCCCCCAGGTAGCTAATAAATTAACTGTAATTTACAATGGTGCCGATAAAGTTGAATCGCCTGACGGCCACTTACCCGCATATCACCCTACACGCAATTTCCTGTTTACTATAGGCATTGTATCTGCAAAGAAGAACTTTCATGTTTTACCTGCTCTATTGGCCAATAACAACCTTGAACTCATTATAGCCGGAATAAAAACTCCATACGAAGATGAAGTTATGGCAGAAGCAAAAAAATATGGCGTGGAAAGCAGAGTGAAAATAATTGGAACAATATCAGATAATGACAAAGCATGGTATTACAAACACTGTGAAGCCTTTGTTTTTCCTTCCATAGCTGAGGGTTTTGGCCTGCCGGTAATAGAAGCTATGCACCATGGCAAGCCGGTTTTTGCTTCAACCCACACTTCGTTACCCGAAATTGCAGGGGATTGCGCTTACTTTTTCCCAAGTTTTGATGGCAAGGAGATGCAAAAAGCATTCAATGATGGCATGCGACATTTTCGTCAACATAACCCATCGGAAAAAATTAAGGCTCATGCACAAAAATTTAACTGGGATGAAACGGCAAGGCAATATCTGCAGCTTTACAGCGAAATGCTTGATGAAGAATAACCAGCTACATAGTCAACAGCCGCATCAAATTTATCCAACACTTTTATCCAGGTGTAATTTTCAGCTACATATGTTTTGGCCTTTTCACCCAGATCCGCAATATTTGTATTACTGCTGAAAGCTGTTTGAATTGCCGCTGTAAAAGTTTCCTGGTTGTTATACAGGAACCCGGCCCCGCTTTTATCAATATGATCTTTAATAACTTCGCATTTTTCATTGGCGATAACGGGGATCCCATAAGCCATGCTTTCAAGCGTTACTAATGATAAGCTTTCAAATATTGAGGGGATTACCAACGCCCTGGCATTTTTGAGCAGATTAAATTTAATATGCTCATCAACAAAACCGGTATAAATTATTGACGGGTGTTCCGTAACGGGCATAAATGCCCTGCCTACAAACACAAGTTTAATGTCATTGTGAGTATTGGCCTTAAACTTTATAAAGTTGCTGATAAGTTCATCACAAGCTTTGGCAACCTCTATACGCCCGATATAAATAATATAATTTCCGGCTTGTTTAATCAAAGCTTCGGCATTGGGGCTGGATTGTAATGCAGGCACTTCAATTCCAACCCCAACAACATCCGAATAAATAGCCTCGTTATCAAAAAGTTTGTTAACGAAGCGCTTTTCGCTTTCGGTATTATAAAGGATGGCCTTAGGCAGTTTAAAGAAGCTTCTAAAAAATTCGAGATATATCGGTGGCTCGTCGTGAGCAGTAGGTATCAGTATAGATTTATGGGGAGCAACTGAAATACCTATTGCCGTAGGGTAATACAAATAGGTAAAAAAGATAAAAGCATCATAATTTTCCTGGTTTGCTTTCAAAAACGTGATGAGCTCGGGTACATAAGGCCCCTGCTCATTTATCCACGCTAATTCGTTTTCGGCCCGGGATTTAACTTTGGTTAATTTTTCAAAGTTTTTGAGCTGCCCGAAATAGCTGAGCAACTTTTGATACCTCTTTTGTTTTCTCTTCCGTAACCTGCGCCCTGCGAGTTTAAATTTTTTTAAGTCCCTTGGGTGTTCAACGCCAAAACGAGTCACTTTAACGCCATTTATAAATTCGGTGCCGGCAGTATACTCATTTGCCCATGACATATAATCTTTGGCACAGGTAGTAAGCACCTCAACATTAAAACGGTCGTTAAGTTTTTCGGCAACTAAACGGCAATGGTACTCGGCACCGCCATTAACCTCGATGCCATACCGTTGAACAATAAAAGCTATACGTTTCACTAAAATAATTGTGTTTGGTCAGGATTGTAAGGTATCATAAAAATTGTTCTGGGCTTCCTGCCGTTCAAGGTTTTTAATGTGCATCAGGCAATACTTCTCATTTTTGCGGGGCAAATAGCAGCTTTTTTCAAAGCCATAAAGTTCTTCATGTACCTTATTTTTCCATTTAATATGCCCGTTTAACTTGAGGATTCTAAACTGGTAATCCGGAAAATTAACGCGGTTAAGTTTATCAACCGTCCAGTTCCATTTTTGTATATGCGCTTCTGTAAGCCCCTCAACAATATTAACCCTCGGCACCAGGAAGCAATCGCAATTGCGTTTTCGGTGCAAACGCTTTTTTATACGTTTGATGAGCGTTTTTTTAGGTATTTCATCGGCATCTATCTGAAACAGATAATTGCGGGACGCATTTTGTACAAGGTTATTTTTAAACGATGCAAAATCGCCATTAAGCTTTGCCTTTAAATGCAATATCTGGTGCTTATACCTTTCAATTACTGCAGTAGTTTTTTTATCCTCGTTAGTAATATCCTGCAATATTATTACCTCATCATTTTTATCAATGTTTTTGAGCAAATGAGCCAGCAATTTGTTTAGTTGCTCATGTTCATTACAAACGGTTACGCCGTACGATATGCTTATTTTATTTTTATAAAAACTGAAAAACATTATTTCCTTTTGATGAGCAGGTGTTGATAAGTTGCAAAGTTAGCTATCCTGATCCGGAAAATATGCTTTCTGAATATCATATTGCCCAATCCTAACAGCTTGTAAATTATTGCCGTTCGTTTCTGCCTTTTGCGGGTAATTATGCTGCTCAAATTTTCGAGGATATCCAGCGAATGCGCACCAAATTTCTTACCATCAAAAAAAACAAGGATGTCATTTTCCTTTTTTTGATGGTATGGCTTTATCTTATCATTTAATTTGAACAAAGTATTTCGTTGCTCGCGATCAATATATTCGTTAAAACCGCTATCGATATAAACAGCTGCACAAAGTGGTTCTATTTTTTCTAGCAGTTCTGTACTTCCATTTTTTACCACAAACCCAATGTCATATTTTATTTTTACTGCCGATGAATTTCTGAAGCCCCATTTCCTAAAAAAATTACGATTGGAATTTCGTTCAATCTGCCTGGTTCTGTTCTGATATTCGTCTGAAAACCTGGATGTTTTACTAACAAAGTGATAACACAAAGCATTAACGGTTACAGATCCTGTTAGCCCAAGCAACCCCAGCCTTATAATCATATCGTCATCTTCACAAAACATCGGGTTGTATAAAGGATCAAAGCCACCGATATTCAGCAATGTTTCCCTCAACATACAAAAGAAAAAAGTTGTAGCATCATTTTTAACATCAGGCTGTTTTTTGTTCTGAATATCTGTAGCATACTCATAAAACCCTGCAATATCAAAGGTGTTAATGTCAGCTCCGAAATCTTTTACAAGTTTGCCAGGCCTTTCATCATCAGCAAAAACCGGGGGCTCAACAGTTGTAAATTTGGTGATCTTTTGTTCCGATATACTTTTTTCCAGATATTCAATAAAATTGGGAGCAATTATAATATCGTTATGTAATAAGGCAACATACTTTTTTGTGGCTATTTCAATACACTTGTTATAGGTATCTGAAAATGTCTTCTCTTCATCTGAACAGTAATACCTGACATTGCTGTCATTCAAACTATCCAACCATAAATGAGTTCCATCGGTACTATTGTAACTTGTAAAAACAATTTCAACATCAGGATAAAGCGCGCGGGTTGTAGCATAAAAGTTTTTACTGTAGTCTAAATTATTCTTAAGTCCTACCAGTAATGCTATATTATTATTCATTTTTTTAACGTTGATATGCCTGATGTAATTAAGCACAATCTGTGATAAAGGTATAACAAAATCGGATAGTTTTTGACAGGCCCGGCTCCGTCAGCTATAGGTATTATTAAATGCCCCCGGGCAGCTTCTATATTTTTGATCGTTTTAATTACTTAATTACTATTAGCTTTGCACCTTTAAAGTTATTTGATGAAGATATATTTCAGGCTTCTTTCCTTTGCACGACCTATAGGTAAATTCGCAGTCCCTTACTTTATATGTACTTTATTTTCGGTAATATTTAATACCCTTAACCTTGCCTTGCTGGCACCGTTATTAAAAACAATTTTTGACCCTAAAACCGCCCAGGTAGTTACCAAACCTGAAAACTGGTGGAATCCATTAAAAGATTTCGACTATTTTGCGCATGAGGCTAATTTAATTTACGGGCCGCTGGGTGCGTTGAAATTTGTGTGCGTGGCTATAGTTGTTTCGGTATTGCTAAGCAACCTGTTCCGCTATTTTTCGCAGCGGATTATGGAAAACCTGCGGATATATACCCTGCTTAATCTGCGCCGCACGGTTTTCAATAATGTCATGAACCTGCATTTAGGCTATTTTAGCAATGAACGCAAAGGCGATATCCTTTCAAAAATCTCTGCCGACGTGCAGGTTGTACAATTTTCTGTTACGGGTACTTTGCAGGTAGCCTTTAAGGAACCATTCCAGCTGATAACCTATCTTGTATTCTTATTTGTAATATCGGTTAAGTTAACACTGTTTTCTATGTTGATAATACCTGTATCGGCATTTGTGATATCAAGGATAGTTAAGCGCCTTAAAGAGCAGGCTGCCGAATCACAGCAAACCTACAGTAATATGATCAGTAATCTTGATGAAGCCTTATCGGGCATTAAGATCATAAAGGCATTTAATGCCGTTACATTTATCAAAAATCGTTTTGATCGCGAAAACAAGGAATATTCAAGAATTACCCGTTCTATGGCGAAAAGGCAGCAAATGGCATCGCCGGTATCTGAATTTTTGGGAGTATTAATGGTTGCGGGTATTGTGTTATATGGCGGCTCGTTAATTATCAAAGGTCAAGGCACCCTATCTGCCGATAATTTCATTGTTTATATTGCTATGTTTTCACAGGTTATGCGTCCGGCAAAGGCTATATCTGATTCTTTTAGTAATATCCATTCGGGTATTGCCGCGGGTGAACGTGTGTTGGCACTGATTGATGAAAAACCACTAATTGTAAATGCCCTCAATGCAACAGAACTTACTGGCTTTGAGGATAAGGTTAAATTTGAAAACGTATCATTTGCATATACTGTTAAACCCGGCGCTAAACAAATAGCAGATACCGGAAAGCCTCAGGCCGACACCGAAAAATATGTATTAAAAAACGTTAATTTCGAGATCCAGAAAGGAAAAACAGTAGCCCTCGTTGGGCCTTCAGGTGGTGGAAAATCAACCTTGATGGATTTGCTACCCAGATTTAGCGAACCACAGTCGGGCATCATTTCTATTGATGGTAAAAACATTCAGTCTGTTACGATGGAATCGTTAAGGTCATTAATGGGTATAGTTAACCAGGAGTCTATTTTATTTAATGATACTATTTTCAATAATATAGCCTTTGGCAAACCGGATGTAACTATAGAAGAGGTTGAGGCTGCGGCACGCATAGCCAACGCACATAATTTTATTATGGATACGCCAAACGGATATCAAACCAATACCGGCGACCGCGGCACAAAACTATCGGGCGGTCAGCGCCAGCGCATCTGTATAGCCCGTGCGGTGTTGAACAATCCGCCAATCATGTTATTAGATGAAGCAACATCGGCATTGGATACCGAATCGGAAAAACTGGTGCAGGAAGCTTTGAATAACCTGATGCAGAACCGCACCTCGCTTATTATCGCGCATCGTTTAAGCACCATACAAAATGCAGATATCATTCTTGTTCTTGAAAATGGTTGCATTGTTGAACGGGGCTCACACATCGAGCTATTACAAAACAATGGCCTTTATAAAAAACTGATAGATATGCAGGCATTTAACAGTGTGGAGTAAGTTCTAAGGACTAAGTCGAAAGTTTTAAGTCATAAGTCATATTTCCCCGGTGGCCTCTACAAGTTTCAGTTAACCCACAAAATTCACCAAACTGAAATTTCAGTAGGAGGCACCTATGGAGCCAAAAAACGTATTCTTTTAGAGCTATAAACACGTGGCCCCGCTGGGGCCTGCAATGTCTTATATGTAAACTTTTTTTAGGACGAGACAGTTTGTAGCATAAATATCCCTTTGGCCCAGAGGGACAAAACTTAAATCTACAAGAGACCTTGAAGAGACGAAAGTTATAAGTTCAGGTATTGATTTAATTATATCCGATAAATCTCAGCCTTAAGACTTAAGGCTTAATACCTCAAACTTAATACTCTCCTACCGATAACATGACCAGCGTACAAGCGTATTCTGTTTCAATGCCTTTTTCATTCGCTTTACGCCGCAACTCGGTATTTTCGGTTCCGGGATTAAATATGATCCGTTTGGGGTTTGTATTCAATATATAATCATACAACGGCGGCTGGTTTTGCGGACCAACGTACAGCGTTATGGTGTCAATATCATGATGTATTGTTTCGGGCTTTTCAATAGCTACGCCGGCCACCACGCCTGTTTTTATACCAACGTTAACAATAGTATGCCCGCGTTCAACTAAACGGGTAGCCGCAAAGTTGGCATACCTGCTGGTATCGGGCGTTGCTCCTAATATTAATGTTTTTTTATTAGCCATTGATCATCCTGTTTAATAAGGCAATTTGCGCGGAATGATAAATATGGTGCTGTATCAAACCCGCTACCTGGTACTCGTAAGTTTCGCCGGCCTCATCAGCTCCCGGTTTACCGGCAACAATTTCGCTCCATCTTTCTTCCGGAAAATTTTGGATAAAGCCTGCCAGGTTTACATTCACCAGCTTTATATCTTCAACAATCCATTTCCATTTTTGTTCGTCGGGCAGCCCGGGTTCAGGCCAGTCACCACGAACCGGCAGTTGGGCATCCATACCGTTCATGCGGTCCATTACTTCCTCAGTCCAACCGGTCATGTGCAAAATAATGGCGGCAATATTATGCACCGAGCCTGTGGGCTTTTCATAAGCTGCTTCAAAGCTGATGCTATCCACGATAGCATAAACCGAAGGACCATACCATGGTTCGCCCGACAAAACACTTTGAAGCTGGTTAAATAGTTTTTGAGATGTGGTCATGATAATATTTTTAAAGCAGCAGTTGCGCAGTTAATCCCATCAATAGCAGCAGAAATTATACCACCAGCATAGCCGGCCCCCTCTCCGCAGGGAAATAATCCTGAAACCTGCGGGTGCTGTAAGGTTTCTCTGTCGCGCGGAATTTTTACCGGAGACGATGTGCGCGATTCAACACCAACCAAAGTTGCTTCGTTGGTATAATAACCTTTCATTTTTTTACCGAATACCGGCAACGCTTTACGCAAACGTTCATTGATCCACCCTGGTAAAACTTCTTTCAGTTCAATGCTTTTAGTACCGGGCAGGTATGAATTAACCGGCAAATCAACCGATAAACGGTTCTGTACAAAATCAACCATCCGTTGTCCGGGAGCTACAAGGTTACCACCACCGGCTGTAAAAGCTGCCTGTTCAACCTGTTTCTGAAAGTTGAGCATTTTAAAGGGATCATTGTCATCGCCGGCAACATCTTCCAGGTTAATTTGTACCACCGTGCCTGAATTAGCAAAAGGATTGTTCCGTTTAGATGGACTCCAGCCGTTCACCACAATTTCACCTGCTTCTGTTGAGCAAGGCGCGATGATACCACCGGGGCACATACAAAACGAAAATACTCCACGGTCGTCAACCTGTTCAACCAGGCTGTAATACGACGGTGGCAAATCGGGACCGCGAAATTCGCAATGATATTGTGCGCGGTCAATTATTTCCTGTGGATGCTCTATCCTTACACCCAAAGCAAAAGGTTTGGCCTCAATCAGGATATTTTGGCTGTGCAACATTTCAAACACATCCCTTGCCGAGTGACCTGTTGCCAGGATCACAGCGTCAGACATTACCTTTTCGCCTGTTGCTATTTTAACACCTTTAATTTTCCCAAACTCAACCAGTAACTGGATTACTTTGGTGTCAAACAGAATCTCTCCCCCGGCATTCAGCACGGTTTCGCGCATAGCGGTGATGATCTGCGGCAGTTTATTGGTGCCTATGTGGGGCCGTGCATCAATCAATATATCTTCGGCGGCTCCATGTGCTACAAACATTTTTAACACCTGGTTTACATCGCCGCGTTTGGTTGAGCGGGTATACAGCTTGCCATCTGAATAGGTACCGGCCCCTCCCTCGCCAAAGCAATAATTTGATTCGGGGTTAACAATACCTTGTTTATTAATATTAGCCAAATCCCGGCGGCGTTGTTTAACATCTTTGCCACGTTCAATAACAATTGGTTTTAATCCAAGCTCAATACATTGCAGGGCAGCAAATAACCCGGCAGGGCCCGCGCCTACAATAATTACCGGCCGGCCAAATTGTACATTGGGATAGTTGACGGTAAAAACTTCGGGCTGATAAGCCTCCTGCATAAAAACCTTCACCTGCATGCGGTAAACCACACGACGGCCGCGTGCATCAATAGAACGCTTTAAAATTTTTAATGCAGTAATATTTTTCAGGGGGATTTTAAGTGCCGATGCTGCCAGTTGTTTTAAAACTGCTTCATCCTCGTGCTGTCCGGGCGGGCAAACTATCTCTGTTTCTTTTGTCATGACTGATGCCGGGTTTTTATCCCGGATGGTGCAAAGTTAAGAAAAAAACTGCCCCCCAGCCCCCTAAGGGGGAGCTTTTGACAGGCTATTTTACCTGCGCTGATTCTCACCTTGTGGCTGTATTATAAATAACTATCAGGCTATTTTTTCCTTATTCAGTTACTCAGGCGATATCGTTTTGGGTTGGATTGACTCTACTTACAAGGGGGGTTAACAGGGTTAACACAATTCAGGGTTAACATTTACATATATAGCTAACAATCAAATGATTATGCGTTTTTTTGTCCAAAAAAGTGTTAACCCCCATTTTGTATGAATATTATCGGCTAAATTCCAATTATTCCCCCCGTTTTAATGATGTTCAATATGCTCAAAACCGTTCGGCTTTGCACAATGACCGTACGCTATCGGACAGTTTTAAAACCGAATAAAAAATAAATACCTAAAAATCAACAACTTACAAAATGGCACTTAGATTGGCATGCACCTCATGTATTTAAATAATAAAAATATGACTACCGCCGACGAACGCTTACACACAATATGGAATGGCTGCCTGAGCAACGACAGGAAAAGCCAGGAACAATTATACAGGTTATTAGCGCCCCGCATGCTTGCAGTTTGCATGCGTTATGCAACCGACAAAGACGAGGCACAGGATATATTGCAGGAGGGATTTATAAAAATGTTCCGCAATATGAAAAACTATCGTGGCGAAGGTAGTTTGGAGGGATGGATCCGCCGCATTATGGTGCATTGTGCTATATCACGCTACCGCAAATTAAAACCAATGGTTTTGGTTGATGATTTTGCAGCAGAGGAAGCTTCAGCAGTACCAATCAGCAGCTCATATAATGATAATGGCCTTGAAGCTAAAGACCTGATGAAACTGGTACAAAAATTACCAAAAACATATCGTTCTGTTTTTAATATGTACGCCATTGAAGGCTACTCACACCAGGAAATAGGCTCATCGCTGGGTATGAGCGAGCTGTTATCGCGCACTACCCTTCACCGCGCCCGTACATTGTTAAAAGATATGGTAGCCAAACTAACCATGCGCGAAGAACATTGCCTGGCAGGATAAGCCGGTTCTACCATTAACCTTATACAAATCATTTACAAAGCTACAGCCCCTGATGGGGCTTTCTGCTTTTATAGGGGAAGCATGGACTCAAAATTTCTCATTTTCCAACAAACTGCATCTAATATTAGCATCCCCCGGTGCTGAAAACAACCCTGACACTTAGCACATTTGCCACCAGAACAGCCTTACTGCAGTCATCGCAAAATTTCTCATATCTCACGTCTCATATCTCACACCCTTTCATAATTTACCGAAAAGCCGTAACTTGACACCTTGTCAGCAGCTCAGGCCTTTTGTAACAACGGTACGTGATTTGCACTCTAACCCAAAACATCACAAAAACACACGAAAAACAAAATGAAAAAGTTATTCTCAGTTATATTAATCATAGCAACAGCTATGTCGTTAAGTTCATGCAGCTATAACAGCATGGTTAAATTGGATGAGTCTGTTAAAGCCAAATGGGGTGCTGTACAAAGCGACTACCAACGCCGCAGCGATATGATCCCTAATTTGGTTAATACCGTAAAAGGCGCAGCCAATTTTGAAAAAAGCACGTTAACTGCCGTGGTTGAGGCTCGCTCAAAGGCAACTTCGGTACAGGTTGACCCCAATAAGCTTACGCCCGAATCAATTAAAGCTTTTCAGGCATCACAAGGGGAGCTAAGTGCTGCGCTTGGCAAATTACTTTCTATTACCGAAAACTATCCCGACCTGAAATCGAACTCTAACTTCCATGACCTGCAAATTCAACTGGAAGGTACCGAAAACAGGATCAACGTATCGCGTAAAGATTTTAACGATGCCGTGCAGGAATATAACAGCAAGATCCGCTCGTTCCCGGCCAACATTACTGCCAAAATGTTCGGTTTTTCTGAAAAGGGTTATTTCACCGCCGAACCAGGCGCCGATAAAGCCCCTAAAGTAGAGTTTAATTAATTTGATGGGTTACTGAAGTATGAGTTATTGAATTACCAACGCTATTTCAATAACTCTAAAATTCAATAATTCACTAAATCAATAATTCAATAATTAAAATATATGGCTGTATTTAACGAAGAGGAACAGCAGCGCATTCGCAAAGCTATTGAAGATGCCGAGCACCGCTCATCGGGCGAGATCAGGGTTTGTATCGAAAAGCGGTGCAGCGAGAATGTTCTTGACCGTGCTGCAAAATATTTCCAGCAGCTCAATATGCATAAAACCAAGCTCAGGCATGGCGTGCTCGTATACGTGGCTACTGTCGACCGTAAGTTTGCCATCATAGGCGATGCCGGTATTAACCAGGTAGTCCCCCCCGATTTTTGGGATACCACCCGCGACGATATGCTCCAGCATTTTAAATACGGCGATATTGTTGAGGGAATTGTTACAGGCCTTAAAATTGCCGGTGAACAGCTACAAAAATATTTCCCTCATCAGGATGGTGATCAAAACGAACTACCGGATGATATAGCCTTTATGGATGGCGATTAAAAATTAAAAACATGTTCAAAAAATTTATACTGTTTTTCGGATTTATACTTTGCGTTGTTGCCGCAATAGCCCAGGATTTTCCGGAACGCTCTAATACCCTGGTTACAGATTATACCAACACCTTAAACCCGGCCGAAAAACAGCAGTTGGAAACCAAACTGGTTGCTTTTAATGATTCTACATCAACTCAAATTGCTGTAGTGATCTTAAAATCTGTTGGCAACTACGATATTAACGACTATGGAGTCCAGCTGTTACGCAAATGGGGCATAGGTCAAAAAGACAAAAACAATGGTGTATTGATGCTTGTTGCCATCGGCGACCGTAAAATGAGCATCCAAACCGGCTACGGCGCCGAAGGCGCCTTGCCCGATATCGTTACGCAGGACATTATCCAAAACGACCTTAAACCACACTTTAAGCAAGGCGACTATTATGGCGGACTTGATGCCGGCACCAATAGTATCATCAAAGCCATGAAGGGTGAGTATAAGGCGGCAAAAAAACAAAAGCAAAGTAATGGCGGCCCTGCGGGTTTTATATTTATTGTAATAGTGGTAGTTATCCTGATCATTGTGTTCCGTAATCGCGGCGGTGGTGGCGGCAGGCAGATCATCGGTCGCCGGGGTGGAGCGAGCCCTTTCTGGTGGTTCCTGGCAGGTAATATGCTTGGTGGCGGCGGCAGAGGCAGCGGCGGCGACTGGGGCGGCTTTTCCGGTGGCGGCGGAGGTGGTGGCTTCGGCGGTTTTGGCGGCGGAAGCGGCGGCGGCGGCGGTTCAAGCGGCAGCTGGTAACCGTTGATTGGTTAGATTGATTCCGTTGATTTCGCTGATGCTATCACACAAACAAAATTATCTTAACATCACATTTACTTTTATTCATTATTTTTCGATCATTGATTTTAGTTTGATCTAACAAAATCAAAATAATCATCGAAATCAAAACATCAACGGTTAAATTAATGAGCAAAGATCTCACCTGGAAACTACTTTCATCATCATACATACATAAAGGCCCCTGGGCCACCCTCCGCATCGATAAATGCGAAATGCCCAACGGCAAAATAGTTGAAGATTATTATGTGCTCGAATACCCCAACTGGGTTAATGCAGTAGCCATAACCGAAGACAACAAGGTGCTGATGGTAAAACAATATCGCCATGCTGCGGGTATTATTTCGCTCGAAATTCCGGGCGGCGTAATTGATGCCGGCGAAGAGCCAGTTCATGCTATACGCCGCGAATTACTGGAAGAAACCGGCTACCAATTTGACGAATTTGAACTGATCTGCACCGTATACGGCAACCCGTCCACTGCCAACAATCAAACGTTTACCTACTTTACCAAAGGTGGTAAGAAAGTGCAGGGCCAGCACCTCGACGAATTGGAGGACCTGATTGTTGAAGAATATACCATTGAACAAGTAAAACAACTGTTGCTCAATAACGAAATAAAACAGGCCATGCATTGTGCCGGTTTGTTTTATGGCATAATGAAGCTGGGAGTGATATAGCATTACTCCGGGCAATTATCCTTCCGCCGGGTATCAACTATGTAAATGATCTTCCAGCCGTCGGCAGTTTTCATTAGTTGAAAAACATCGACACCGCAATGGCTGTATTTATCATCTAAGTAAAACTTATATGGCGCCCAAACGCTGGCCAATGGGCCATCAATCTTGATATCGGCGAAGGTTACACGCTCATCATATACACCTTTGTGCGGCGTACCTATGAGTTTAATAAAATCATCCGGGTTTTCAATTTCCAAACTTACGGTTCCGTCCTTCTTATTAGCTATACCATGAAAAGCAATTCCTTTAGCAAAAGTGGATCTAAGCATTGTGCTATCGCCCTTACGCATAGCATTAAACATGGTGTTGATGGTTTGCTTAATGGCCTCCTGCTCCGTTTGCTGGGCGAAGGATTGGAACGACAATAAAGTAAATACAGCAAGGATAAGTTTTTTCATAGCTAAATATACCTTATTTGCAATCAAGTTGATATCCTGATTTAATCACTTGCCGATAACAGAAAAAAGCAAAACTCAATTTAGACCTTCTTCATTTTTAAACTGCGCTGACATTTAATATGAAGGCCTTCACTACTTTGCGATAAACAAAAATCTATCAAATGAAAAAGTTACCCTATTATATACTTGATGTATTTACCAACCAACTATACAAAGGCAACCCATTGGCGGTAGTGAGGTGCGAAGGCGAGCTGGAATTATCTCAATACTATAACATAGCCCGCGAATTCGGTTATTCAGAAACATCCTTTGTGTGGTATTCTGACGCCGAAAAGTCACTTAAGGTACGCTCATTTACCCCGGGTAATTACGAGGTTGGAGGCGGCGGTCATAATTTCCTTGGGGCCGTATCATTGGCCTTATTACAAGGATGGGATATTTTTAGCGGTCAGGGTGATGAGCATTGGGTAACCATGAAGAATGAAAAATTACCTGTTGTCATCAATGAAGAAAATGGCCTTATATTGGTAGCGGTAAAGCAGCAGGCTGCGAAGAATCTTGGCACTATTAACCCGGAAATCATAGCAGCGGCGCTCAGTTTAGAAGCTGCTGATCTGGAGCTAAATAATTGGAAGCCCACCATCATGAAAACAGAAGTAGCCCACACCATGGTTCCTGTAAAAAACAGAGCACTTCTTAATCAGGCTACCCCGAACCCGGACAAGCTTAAAGAAATTTCAAAAGATTACGGCTTTGAAGGCTTTTACTTGTATACCACTGATGTTTCGGAGATTGGCTATCTAACTGAAACCCGCTTTTTTAACCCGGCATATGGCATTGACGAAGACCCTGCCACAGGAACAGCTGCCGGTCCCCTCGCTGGATTTTTGCAGCAGGCCAATTACATAAACGCCAACCAGGATTACAAATTTTTGCAGGGTGTATTGGTAAATCATCCATCTACCATTCACGTAAAGGTAACACCCAATAATGTGTTGGTGAGCGGCTCGTCGGTGATTGTAATGGAGGGGACATTATTTCTATAAAAACCAACCACAATCGCCTGCTTCAAAGTTAATGTTTCACAAAAAAAGCCCTGCATAAATGCAAGGCTTTCATATTTTCAGAGTCGGTTATTATGACATTTTCAATTTCTTCTGAATATCAGCCACGTAACCTTTAAATTTCTTATCGGTATCAATCAAATCCTCCACGGTTTGGCAGGCATAGATCACGGTTGAGTGGTCGCGGCCACCAAAGAAATGACCAATTGATTTAAGCGAGCTTTTGGTATGGGCTTTGGCCAGATACATCGATATTTGACGAGCCTGTACAATTTCGCGTTTACGGGTTTGTGATTTAACCATTTCGATAGGCACTTCAAAATACTCGCAAACCAAACTTTGGATATACTCCATCGAAATTTCTTTAGATGAGTTCTTCACAAAGTTTTTCAACATTTGTTTAGCCAGGTTCAGGTCAATCTCCTTGCGGTTAAGGGTTGACTGTGCCAGTAATGATACCATTGCCCCTTCCAGCTCACGTACATTATTGTCGATATTGTGGGCAACGTATTCAATTACGTCATTTGACAGGTCGATACCATCCTGGTAAATTTTATTTTTAAGGATAGCCATACGGGTTTCCAGGTCAGGAATCTGCAAGTCGGCAGATAAACCCCATTTAAACCTCGAAAGCAGGCGTTCTTCCAAACCGGCCAGATCCTTAGGCGCTTTATCTGATGTGATGATCAGCTGCTTGCCCGATTGATGCAGGTGGTTAAAAATATGGAAGAAGAAATCCTGTGTTTTTTCTTTACCGGCAAAGTTATGCACGTCGTCCATGATGAGCACGTCAATGGCCTGGTAAAAGTTAACAAAGTCATTAATGTTGTTGTGCTTCAAGGCATCAACAAATTGTTGCGTAAATTTTTCGCATGATACATACAGTACCAGTTTATCCGGCAGGGTGCGCTTAATTTCGTTACCAATAGCTTGTGCAAGGTGGGTTTTACCCAACCCAACGCCACCATAAATCATCAGCGGGTTAAAAGAGGTACCTCCTGGTTTAGCCGCTACCGCATAACCGGCCGAGCGGGCCAGGCGGTTGCAATCACCCTCAACAAAATTTTCGAAGGTGTAGTTACGGTTAAGCTGAGGATCTACATTCAACTTTTTAAGCCCGGGTATAACAAAGGGGTTTTTAATATCCTTGTTAATTGAAATAGGTATCGGCATACTCTGATGTTTTGCATCAGCGCCATTTCCGTTTGAAGGCATGTTAGTTGTGTATGGTTTACTTGATGATTGCTCAACAACTATATTATACTCTAAACGTCCTTCATCGCCCAATTGTTTCTTAATTGTTTTGCGCAGTAACCCTACATAGTGCTCTTCAAGCCACTCGTAAAAGAATAAACTTGGTACTTGTATGGTTAATACGCTTCCTTCCATCCTCAAAGCTTTTATCGGCTCAAACCAGGTTTTAAAACTCTGGGCCGGTATGTTGTCTTTGATGATCTGAAGGCAGCTATTCCAAACGTTCGTACAAGTTTTTTCCATATAGATAAAAAGTAAAATATTGATTTCCAACCCCCAGCAAAACAACTTTTGGCCTTGCTACGGAACATCGAATATTGCCAAAAAAAGCTTATAAAAAAATTAAATTTTCACTTTTTTAACATTTGGCTTTTTACTAACAAATTCGATTTTTTAATGAAATTTTTGTATGGATAACATAATTTTTGATATAAAAATCACAATCCGAATATTTCTCAATTGTTTTTTTCTTTTTTTGAAATTTCAAGAAAAAGAATAACAAAACCGCGTGTTTCAACCCTTAGTTATACGCCAAAACACGGGCAATGTTTGAGCCTTTTAGGCCGTTATTGCAAACAAAAAAATAACACACTGGTTTAGTGCCTTATAAAAAATAAAAACCAAGTTTGCTGATTTGTGGCACGCTATAAACACATGCAAGGAAGCCACACCACGATGCTAATATTCCCCAAAAACACCGCGCAGTACGTCGGCGATCTCTCCAAGGGTTGCATAGCTTTCTACCGAAGTTACGATAAAAGGAATTAAGTTTTCAGTGCCCGCCGCCGCTATTCCCAAAAGATGTAAACTTTTCTCAACATCTTCACTATTACGCGTGACTTTTAGCTCTGCAATTTTCTCAGACTGCATTTTTCTGATAGCGTCATCTACTCTGAACACACTACCAGGAGCTTCTTCTTGCTGGGCAAACCGGTTAACACCAACAATCACTTTTTCGCCGGTTTCTATTTCCTGCTGGTATTGGTAAGCCGATGCTGCTATTTCCTGCTGAATATAATCCTGCTCAATAGCTTTCACCGCACCTCCCATGGCGTCTATCTTATCTATATATAATTGAGCGGCGGCTTCTATCTCATCTGTCAGAGCCTCTATAAAGTATGAACCCGCCAGCGGGTCGACCGTGTCGGTAACGCCGCTTTCAAACGCGATAATCTGCTGGGTACGCAGGGCAATTTTGGCAGCAGCCTCAGTTGGTAACGACAATGCTTCATCATATCCATTGGTATGCAATGATTGTGTCCCCCCCAATACCGCAGCCATAGCCTGGTTACTTACCCTTATAATATTATTAAGCGGCTGTTGAGCGGTTAAAGTAGAGCCGCCTGTTTGCGTATGAAAACGAAGTTTTTGAGCACCGGCGTCGGTAGCACCGAGTTGTTGGGTAATATGCGCCCACATACGCCTCGCAGCTCTGAACTTGGCTATCTCTTCAAAAAAATTACTGTGACAGTTAAAAAAGAAGGAAAGTCGTTTGGCAAATACGTTAATGTCAAGCCCTTTATCCAAAGCTGCCTTTAAATAAGCTTTACCATTGGCTAATGTAAAGGCCAGCTCCTGCACTGCGGTCGAACCTGCTTCGCGGATGTGATAACCTGATATGGAAATGGTGTTCCATTTGGGCACTTCTTTACTGCAATATTCAAACACGTCGGTAATGAGCCGCATGGAAGGCGCAGGCGGGTATATATAGGTACCACGTGCAGCATACTCTTTTAATATATCGTTTTGGATTGTACCTGAAATTTGTTTCAGATCAGCCCCCTGTTTTTTTGCCAGCGCAATGTACATGGCCAGTAAAATAGGAGCCGTAGCGTTGATGGTCATGGAGGTGGTAATATCCTTCAGTTCAATACCTGCAAACAGGACCTCCATGTCCTTTAACGAATCAATGGCTACACCTACCTTGCCTACCTCACCTTCTGCAAGTGCGTGGTCGGAGTCGTAGCCTATTTGTGTGGGAAGATCGAATGCTACCGAAAGGCCGTTTGTACCCTGGCTTAATAAATAGTGATAGCGCTTATTTGACTCCTCGGCAGTTGAGAAGCCTGCGTATTGACGCATGGTCCAGGGTTTGCCCCGATACATATCTTTCTGGATACCACGGGTAAAAGGGAACTCACCGGGCAATTCATTCATATTTGAAGGTTCGGTATAAACCTCTTTTATTTCGATACCCGATGTAGTAACAATCTTTTTATCCGCAGCCATAAGCTTAGTATAATTCTTCCATATCCTGCCTGATCAATCCCAGCGCTACATCATAAGGATTATCTTCAAGCTTACTTAAATGCACCAGGATAACCTTGCTTAGCTCAAGCGCCGATGTATCCGGCGGCAAGGCCTTTACAGCGTTGTTGATCATATTAATGGTATCATCCTTTACTCTTTTCACCACATTCCAAACCCTGGCACTTACATAAATTTGCTGGGTAATGTTATGCTGAAATTCATTACGAACTTCGTTAATAATAATGGCCTGCAATTCGGCGGCAGTATCGGCCGATCCGTTAAGGCGGATAAGTAAGCTTGCCGGGTTAACCCTTTCAATGAATAGTACAACCCTTTCATAGGCTTGCAATCGTAACTGCAGGGTTTGGTTACTGATAGTACGTTTTAGCTCCAATAGCTGAATGCTTTCTGATTTATCAAGATATGGCTTAAACAGGTAAAAAGCGATATACACAACGCCTAAGCCCGAAATAGTATACTTTATAATATCAAATAAAAGAGAGAGAGTAGGCATGTTTATAATGTTATACAGGGGTCATAAAATTATGACACTAACAAAAATCTGCATTTTACGTTATATTTGTGTAGAATAAATAAAAATAAGATGAGTATAGCTGTTGAAACTGCCCCGGTTTCTTTTACTCCGGGAGCCGTAAAAGAACTTTTTAAATTAAAAGACCAGCAAGAAATAAACGACGAATTTGGCTTACGTGTTGGTGTTGAAGGCGGTGGCTGTTCTGGCATGAACTATATTTTAGGCTTCGACATGAAAAAAGACGGCGACCAGGAATACATTATTGATGGTATTAAAGTTTTTATGCACAAAGCCCACGGTTTATACCTGGCCGGTATGCAAATTGATTACCAGGACGGATTAAATGCCCGTGGTTTTACTTTCAACAACCCTAACGCTGCCAGCACCTGCGGCTGCGGCTCTTCTTTCTCGGTTTAAAGCAAGGCCGCTTAAAATACTGAAGGCCGTTTCATATTGTTATGAAGCGGCCTCTTATTTGCTGTAGCGTTTCAATCCTACTTTAATCCTTCGTTAATCGTTTTCCGCATCCAGTACGGCGAGTTTACTGCGAAGCCTACCGTATGAAAAGCAACTTTTCCTTCCTTATTTAATATAACGCTGGTTGGATAAAGGCCTATTTTATACCCGGCGGCTATATACCGGCCGTCATCTATAATATCATACTTAAACTCCGTTTGCTTTAAAAATTTCTTCAGATCATAGCGATCATCCAGGGCAATCGCCAAAAAAACTACATTTGCGTTATCCTTATAATCATCAACCAGTTTATTTAACTCCGGAATCTCCTGCATACAGGCCGGGCAACCAATGAACCAAAAATTGAGCACCACTACTTTGCCACGCAAATCTTTCAGTTTGATTTTGTTACCGTTGATATCATGCGTACTAAAAGGTTCCATTACCTCGCCTGTATTAAAATAAGCAGATTCGTAAGGCTTGGGAAGAGAGGCCATGTACTGCTCTTTGGCTTCTTCGGCCGAAAGCTGTTTGGGGATATTTGCAGGAGCTCTATCTGTAGGTGTGGTATTGGGCTTTATGTATCGCACCTCCCGCTCATCTTTCCTGCTAAGTATAAAGGCAGTTTTGGTGTCTTCCATATTTTCGGGCAATAAAACATATTGTCTTGTACGCATCAGATTACTCCACTGCTTATAAGTAAGTTGTTTTCCCGTCGAATCCTTTACAACCGAATGGTCATCAATTCTGAAGGACCGATTAACAACTTTACGCACCAGCGTATCCTGCGACCATGCACCGAAACTCCATGTTATAAATAAAAGCAAAAGGAAGATATGTTTCATGACAGGCTTAGTTTATATTTCATAAATATACCTGAAGATATTTAATATACAGCGATCAAATTGTAACAAACAGGCAATATAATTAACGCCGGGTTATACTATCTGTCAAAAAGTTTATTGTTCAGCAGTTGTAACAAATTGACATGGTGCATAGTCATACCAACAAGTTTTTTATATTTATACCATGCCGGTAAAAACCTCTTACAAAGAAAACATTTCCATTGCATTACAGTCTATAGCCGGCAACAGGCTGCGCACCTCGTTAACGGCGCTTATCATAGCCATAGGTATCATGGCACTGGTTGGTATTTTGACAGCCATTGAGGGCATCAGGCAGTTTACCAATGATGCTTTTGCCGATCTTGGCGCCAATACCTTCACCTTACAAAACCGCGGCGAAGGACTAAACTTTGGCAATGGCGGGCACCGCAAGGTTTATCCGGCCATTACTTATGATCAGGCCGTACGTTTCAAAAATACTTTCAAACTACCGGTGGCCGTAGCCATCAATTTAGAGGTAACCGGTACAGCAGTAGCCAAATACGGCAACCAAAAAACCAATCCAAACATATCTATTTCAGGCTCGAATGAAAACTACCTGGTTACAGCCGGCAAAAAACTGGCTTTCGGCCGTAATTTTTCAACTTCTGAGCTGGAACATGGCTCAAACGTGGTCATCATTGGCGACGAGATTAAAAAGAAGCTTTTTAAAACTGAAGACCCGATCAATAAATTGGTATATCTTGGCACCAACAGGTTCAGGATCGTGGGTGTGTTTGCGTCAAAGGGTTCAAGCTCATTTGGAGGCGATAAATTTTGTGTGATCCCGGTATTGAAAGCCAAACAAATAGACAGTACCAAAAACGCATCATTTACGGTAACAATTAAAGTAGCCACTCCCGGTGCTCTCGATGCTACCATTGGCGAAGCCACTTCCCTGTTCAGAAATGTAAGGGGATTAAACGTTGTTAACCAGGATAATTTTGAAATAAGCCGGAGCGATTCGATCCAAAAAGAACTTTCAGGCCAGCTTGCAGGCATTACTGCAGCCGGTTTCGCAGTGGGCATTATCACGCTTATCGGTGCAGCCATCGGTCTTATGAATATCATGCTGGTATCGGTAACAGAACGCACCCGCGAAATTGGTGTGCGTAAAGCTATTGGGGCAACGCCCGCAATTATCCGCAAACAGTTTCTGATTGAGGCCATAGTAATCTGCCTTATAGGCGGCGCGGCGGGCATGATCCTCGGTATGGCTGCCGGAAACCTTATCGCCGTTCAAATAAGCGGATCATTTGTGGTGCCGTGGGCGTGGCTATTCTTTGCAGTGGTGCTGTGTACCTTTATCGGTTTGATATCGGGTTATTACCCCGCAAAAAAAGCGGCAAAGCTTGACCCGGTTGAGGCGTTGAGGTATGAATAGAGAATTATTTCAAAATCTTAAAGGCTGTTTGCAAACAAAAAAGTCATCGCGAGTATCCTCCTGCCCCCGGAAAAATTCGTAACGACGTGTAATATATATAGTGATATTGTGCGGGGGCCGCGTTAGGGATAGTAGCGGATACCCGCCTGTGGCTAAGGCCTTGTGGAGTATGAGCGGATAGCCCGGCCGCAGGCAACGCCCATATTATAAAACTGCTGAAAAAATACACCTAATAATCAATAACTTACAATCAAGTTACTATTAGGCAAGAAACAGAACGACTTTGTAAGTCGGAGCTTGCTTCGTACCTCGCAATAACGGTTCTTTTTAGCTATATCACCATGTCCCATCAGGCTTTTCGGCGAGAGCTCCTAAGAAGGCGTAACATATCACCCAACAAAAAAGGCGCATTGAATGCACCTTTTTCGTAACAAATATTTTTACTAAAACAACATCTTATTTTTAAGCGGATAATCAACCAGTACTTTCTCAATGTAAGTTGTCCTGAGTGCATCGCTTAATGCTGCGGCATGCTTTAGATGGTGCATATCGCTCGATATATAATCAATTAAGCTATTATCGATCAGATCTTCGGCCATCTTTTTGATGTCCTTGCCATAGTACCCGGTAAGTGATATCGTGTTAAGCTGAAAATCAACACCCCAGCTATGCAGATTTTTTAACTTATCTAAATCAAGATATTGATAACGCTCCGGATGGGCCAAAATAGGTTTATACCCCTTATCGTGAAGTTTTTGAATTACACTATAAGTATTTGGCGGTTGATTGATGAATGAAAACTCAAATAACACATGGTTATCACCCATGGTCATCACCGGACCATTTTCTACGCGTGCCTCAAACGTTTCATCAAAATAATGTTCGGCAGCAGCTTCAACCGGGATATCAATTTCTTGTTTCACCAGTTCGGCTTTTAGCAAAGTAAGCGCATTACCTATAGTTTCGGGCGTATTGCGATAAAAATCAATCATGATGTGAGGTGTGGCAATAATTTTTTTTATGCCCAGTTCCATCATCTTTTTTATCAATTCTACCGACTCTTCCGGCGTTTTGGCGCCATCGTCAATTCCCGGTAATACATGTGAGTGCATATCAACCATGATCCCCTCATAGTTGCGCTTTGCTTCCCTTACTTCCTTTTTCTTCTTAAAAAGCCCGAACATTTTTTATCTATCGTTATACTGACTGCTGTAATACTGCTGGTAATGTCCCGACGTTACATCATTAAGCCATTCCTCATTAGCCAGGTACCAATCAACTGTTTTTTCCAACCCTTCTTCAAAAGTTATGCCCGGCACCCAACCCAAATCATTTTTAAGCTTGGTTGCGTCGATGGCATATCTTAGATCGTGCCCGGCCCGGTCTGTTACAAAAGTGATCAGTTTAGCCGATTCTCCTTCGGCCCTGCCTAATTTTTTGTCCAATATACTGCAAAGCAATTTGATCAGGTCAATATTTTTCCATTCATTATGGCCGCCTATATTATAGGTAGAGCCCGATTTGGCATTATGAAATATCACATCAATTGCACGGGCATGGTCTTCAACCCAAAGCCAATCGCGGATGTTTTCGCCTTTACCGTATACGGGGACAGGCTTATTTTGTTTGATATTATTGATTGCCAGTGGAATAAGCTTTTCCGGAAAATGAAATGATCCATAATTGTTTGAGCAATTGGATATTACCGTATCCATACCATAAGTATCCTGGTATGCCCTTACAAAATGATCAGAACCTGCTTTTGAAGCCGAATAAGGAGAATGAGGGTCATAGGCAGTTTCTTCGGTAAACATGCCATCTTCACCAAGGGTACCGTACACTTCATCCGTAGATACATGATAAAAACGGGTTTGATCATATCTGCCTTTCCAGTGCTCGCGGGCGGTGTTTAGTAAGTTTACTGTGCCAACCACATTGGTCATCACAAAATCAAGCGGATTAGTGATTGACCTGTCTACATGCGATTCGGCAGCAAGGTGGATCACTGCATCGGGGTTCTCGACTGCAAAAAGCTCATTAATAAAGGCAATGTCAACAATATCGCCTTTTACAAACTTGTAATTAGGCTCGTTCTCAATATCTTTTAAATTGGCAAGGTTACCCGCATAGGTAAGTTTATCTAAGTTAACAATGCTGTAATCAGGATAGTTTTTAACAAACCTGCGCACCACGTGCGAGCCAATAAAACCAGCACCGCCTGTAATAATGATCTTTTTTTTCATTCCCTGCTGTTAGTTTTAATTAAACGGATTTTGAGCAATATACTTTTCCCACTCCCAGGCCGATGACATCATTTCGCCAATACCGAGTTTAGCTGTCCAGCCAAGTTTGGTTGATGATTTGGTAACATCGCCCCAAACCTGCTCCACATCACCTTCGCGGCGCGGGCCAATTTCGTAGTTTAGTTTTTCGCCTGTAGTGCTTTCAAAAGCATGAATTACTTCCAACACCGAAGTGCCGTTGCCGGTACCCAGGTTAAATACGTCATATCCTTTAAATTCGTCTTTTTCGGCAAGTTTTAACGCCGCTACGTGAGCCTTGGCCAAATCAACTACGTGAATATAATCGCGGATACAGCTGCCATCCGGCGTATTATAATCATCGCCAAATACGGTTATTTTTTGGCGTTTGCCTATAGCTGTTTGTGTAATAAAAGGTACCAGGTTTTGCGGCACGCCAATTGGCAACTCACCAATCAGGGCCGACTCGTGGGCACCTACCGGGTTAAAATAACGTAATGATATTACTTTATAGTTGGTACCGGAATTTACCATATCAACCAAAATTTCTTCGGCTATCTGCTTGGTATTACCATACGGCGATTGCGCAGGTTGTACCGGTGCATTTTCGGTAACAGGTAGTTTTTCTGGCTGACCATAAACTGTACAGCTTGATGAAAATACAAAATTGATAGCCTTACCGTAATAAGCTTCCAATAAATTAATAAGCGAATAAAAGTTATTCCTGTAGTATTTCATCGGTTTTTTCACCGATTCACCAACAGCCTTAAAAGCTGCGAAATGGATGATTCCACCTATTTCGGGCTCAGCAAGTGCAAGTGACCTAACACCCGCCTCATCGCAAAGATCAAGCTTATGAAACGTTGGGGTAAAGCCTAAGATTTTGGTAAGCTGATCTAATATTTTAGGATCAGAGTTTGACAGGTCATCAACAATAACGGGATCGTAACCTGCATTAACCAATTCAACAACGGTATGCGAGCCAATAAAACCTAAACCGCCAGTTACTAATATTTTCATAGTTTAAATAGAATGTGTGTTTGAATGTTCGGCAAAGTAAGCAGATTGTAACAATTCATCCGCTTTTATATTATAAAAAAGGCCAAAAATTAATTTCCGGCCTTGCTACCTTATTTATTGTAATAAGTAAAGTCTTTATGATGTATTTCCTGCTCGGGCAATGATTTGAAGTATTCATAAGTGATCTTCAAACCTTCACTCCTTGATACCTTCGGTTCCCAGCCCAATATAGCTTTGGCCTTGGTAATATCAGGGCGGCGTTGTTTTGGATCATCAGTAGGTAAGGGCAGGCTGATCAGTTTTTGATCCGTACCTGTTAATTTGATGATCTCCTCCCCAAATTGTTTGATCGTGATCTCATCAGGGTTACCGATATTCATTGGCTGTACATAATCGCTCAGCAATAAACGGTAAATGCCTTCTATCAAATCATCTACATAACAAAATGAACGGGTTTGAGAGCCGTCACCAAACATCGTTAACGGTTCGCCACGCAGTGCCTGCCCGATAAATGCCGGTAATACCCTGCCATCATTCAATCGCATCCTCGGACCGTAGGTGTTAAAAATCCTTACAATCCTGGTTTCAACACCATGGAAAGTATGGTAGGCCATCGTAATAGCTTCCTGGAACCTTTTGGCTTCATCATATACCCCTCTCGGACCTACAGGGTTCACATTGCCCCAGTACTCCTCCGGCTGAGGGCTGATGTTCGGGTCGCCGTACACTTCTGATGTCGAAGCGATCAGCATCCGGGCCTTCTTGTTCCGCGCCAACCCCAGCAGGTTATGCGTACCCAGTGAGCCTACTTTTAATGTCTGGATCGGGATTTTCAAATAATCAATCGGGCTGGCCGGCGAGGCAAAGTGCAAAATATAATGCAAATCCCCGGGAACATACACAAACGTGGATACGTCATGGTTATAAAACTCAAAGTTCTCCAGTTTGAACAAATGCTCGATGTTTCTCAGATCTCCCGTGATCAGGTTATCCATACCTATCACATGATATCCTTCTTTAATAAACCTGTCGCAAAGGTGAGAGCCTAAAAAACCAGCTGCTCCCGTGATCAGGATCCTTTTTCTTTCTGTCATATTGATACTGTTTTACGGCCTATGCTGTTATAATAAAATCCATGATCTTTCATCCTGTCCAAATCATACAGGTTACGACCGTCAAAAATCACTGCCGACTTCAGTTTTTCCTTCATGAAGTCAAAATCCGGCGTACGAAATACCGGCCATTCAGTCACTATCAGCAGGGCATCTGCTTCATCCAACGCATTATACCTGTTGGCTGCATAAGCTATTTTATCACCCAGCAGTTTTTTTACGTTTGGCATCCCTTCCGGATCATAAGCAGTTACTGTTGCACCTGCTGCTAACAGCTCATCAATGATGTATAGCGCCGGTGCTTCGCGAATATCGTCTGTTTCTGGTTTAAAGGCCAGGCCCCACAGTGCAAAGTGTTTGCCTTTCAAGCCATCCGCTCCATAATATTCACGCATTTTCACCACCAGGCGTTTCTTCTGCGTTTCGTTCACCTCCATCACCGAGTTCAGGATCTTGAAATCGTATTTATTTTCTTCGGCTGCTTTAGATAAAGCCTGCACATCTTTGGGGAAACAGCTACCACCGTAACCTACGCCAGGGAAAAGGAAGCGTTTACCAATACGGGCATCTGCACCTACACCTTTGCGCACCATGTCTACATCTGCCCCTACCAGCTCGCACATATTGGCAATCTCGTTCATAAACGTGATCTTAGTGGCCAGGAATGAGTTGGCTGCATATTTGGTGAGCTCTGATGAGCGTTCGTCCATGTATAAGATAGGGTTGCCCTGGCGCACGTATGGCGCATAAAGGTCGCCCATCACCTGGCGTGCTTTCTCGTCGCTTGTACCAATCACCACCCTGTCAGGTTTCATGAAATCTTCTACAGCTACACCTTCACGTAAAAATTCAGGATTGGATACCACTGCGAACGGCACATCGGTATTGGCTTTCATTACGGCCGTTACCTTATCGGCTGTGCCTACCGGTACAGTTGATTTGGTTACGATCACTTTATATTCAGTGATCAGTTTGGCTATATCGCCGGCTGCCCCAAGCACGTAGCTCAAATCGGCTGCTCCATCAGCTCCCGGAGGCGTTGGCAGGGCTAAAAATATCACCTTTGCCGGTGCTATGGCTTCAGCAAGATTGGTAGTAAACGTTAACCGTTCCTGTTTGATATTGCGCAAAAATAAAATGTCAAGACCCGGTTCATAGATCGGCATTTCGCCATTGCGCATCTTGTTTACTTTTTCCTCAACTATATCTACACAGGTTACTTCATTGCCCGTTTCGGCCAAACACGTACCTGTTACCAAACCTACATAACCCGTACCAATTACTGCAATTTTCATAGTGTTAAATGTATTTTAATTTAAGGTAAGCATTTGTATAATGAACCATATCGACAGCTTATTATGGCACCGGGCGGACCATAAAACCAATATTGTAATTATTGTTATTACTTTTATGCCCGGCTAAGATAATCATTCGGCGTTAAAATTGATGGTATTATATAATATAGGTATCAAATTATATTCCCTTTTTATCCGTTTTGCCGCGTTGTTTAACAACAAGGCAAAACTTTGGGTTGCAGGACGTAAAAACCCCGTCTTTGTACGTATAGAAAGCAGTATTTGGTTTCATTTTGCTTCATTGGGCGAATTTGAACAAGGCCGTCCGATACTGGAAGCAATCAGGACATTGCACCCCGGCAAAAAAGTAGTAGTTACTTTTTTTTCCCCTTCGGGATACGAAATCAGGAAAAACACCCCGCTTGCCGATTATGTTTATTACCTGCCTTTGGATACAGCCCCAAACGCCCGCAAATTTGTTGATGCTATCAATCCCGAACTTGTCGTTTTTACCAAGTACGAATACTGGTTTCATTTTTTTAACGAAGCACATAAGCGCAACATTCCTTTATATATAGTATCGGGAATATTCAGGCCCGGGCAAGTGTTTTTTAGATGGTATGGTGGTTTTAACCGCAAAATATTAAGGCTCGTAAGCCATTTCTTTTTACAGGATGAGGCATCTGAAGAATTATTACAGGGTATTGGCATCACCAATACTTCGGTAAGCGGCGATACCCGGTTCGACCGCGTTTGGGCCAACGCGCAAAATCCGAAAGCTTTGCCTTTAATAGCTGAATTTAAAAACGGCCACAAACTATTTATTGCGGGCAGCACATGGCCGCAGGACGAAACCCTGTTGGCGAAACTGGTAAGCCAGTATCCCAACTGGAAATTCATCTTCGCCCCGCATGAAATACCGGAGGAGAAGATCAACAACCTGATAGAGTTGCTTCCTGAAGGAAAAGCGATCACTTTTTCTCAATTAAAAACCGAAGCCGAAGGTTTGAAGTCGGGAGATTTTATTAACCAATCGCTAACATCTAACAATCTCCAGGCACTCGTAATAGACAACATCGGTATGCTGTCGTCCCTTTACGCTTATGCCGATATTGCCTATATAGGCGGCGGTTTTGGGGTAGGTATCCACAATACGCTGGAGGCGGCAGCTTTTGGCCTGCCTGTTATTTTTGGCCCTAATTATCAGAAATTTAACGAGGCCAGGGAGCTTATCGCCCTTGAGGCCGGGTTTAGCATCAGCAATGAAACAGAACTGAAAGACATTGTTGAAACGCTTGTTAATGATGAGACTTTTTATGATACAACCCGTAAAAAGATATCCAATTACGTAAAAGATAATGTTGGGGCCACGGAAATGATCATGAGGTATATTACCAGATAAAATATAAAGTGTCATTTCGAAACAAGGTACGAGTGAGAAATCTTATACGCTGGTTAGTAAACCATGTATGGTGATTTACGAGAAGTAGAAGATTTCTCCTCACGCCCCCTTCGCCCTCTCCGCCGTTCATCGAAATGACAATTTTTATAAAAAGACTATTCCATTGTCCAAAACAAAACAAATGTGTTTACTGTACAAAAGCCATAAATTCTTAATATTGCCTTAATGGGTTTTTTACATCTGCCAGGTTTGGGCAAAGCACATTTTCACGAATACGGTACCGGTCAAAAGCCACTGCTGGCCTTCCATGGCTATGGCATGACGGGTAAGCAATTTCACGTGCTTGATCAATCTATTTTGCCTCAATATCATATCTACGGGTTCGATCATTTTTTTCATGGCGAAAGCCGGCTCGACGGCTGGACAGAACAACAGATCCTGGCCGGGATGCCCAAAGCCATGGTACGCAACTACATGGAAGAATGGTTTAAGCTTTACGGCCTGCAGCGCTTTTCGGTTATGGGTTATTCCATAGGCGCCAACCTGGCCCTGATATTAGTTGAAGAATATGCCGATATGATTGATGATATCATATTAATGGCCCCCGATGGCCTGGCCGTTTTTAAAGGCTTTCATTTTATGCTGCACAACAAACTTGGCCGCGCTATTTTCCGTACAGCTACCAAAAGCAGATGGCTTGCACCTTTTTTGGTTAAAAGCGTAAAAAGAGTTGGGGTTATCGACGAAAGCTTATACAAGATAGCTTATAATGAAATTGACACCGAACAAAAAAGGCTTGATACCTATTATACCCTAAATTTGATCAGGCTATTAAAACCCGATGTGCAGAAAATAGCCCGGCTGATCAATCAGCATCAAATTAAATGTTTGCTGATATTTGGCAAGCACGACAAACTGTTCCCTAAATCGGCAGCGATGCCATTTTTAGGAATGCTTCATGATGCCGAAGTGCATGAAGTTGAGCTTGGGCATTGGCTGGTTACAAAGGCACTGGATGAGTATTTAGTTAAATAAAACATGGTACCCTCTCGTAAAAAAAAATTCTGGAGTAAACTATATATCAGCTACGTAAGGTGGTGGATCAGCCGCAACTTTAAAGAGGTTAATGTACAGCCTTTTGAACCGCAACCGGGCCACTCGATATTACTTCTGAGTAACCACTTTAGCTGGTGGGATGGCTTTATTGCCAACTGGACGGCTGTTTATAACCTCAAAAAACAATATTATGTAATGATGCAGCAGGATCAGTTTGATCAGCGTAGCTATTTACGATATATCGGCGCTTACTCCATCCAAAAAGGATCGAGGGCTATGTTGGAATCGCTCACCTACTCGGCTGGGATATTGGATAAGCCGGATAACCTGATCGTGATATTTCCGCAGGGCGAACTGTTTTCGAACCATGAAACGCATATTCATGTTGAAAAAGGTGTTTATAAATTAATGCAGCAAATAAAAGGCCCGTGCCAAATTGTTTATCACTGTATTCTGATAGATTATTTTGAAAGCCTGAAACCCCGAGCCTATGTTCATCTCTTTGATTTAGGTGTGGCTAACGAGCTTACATTTGAGCAGTTAAAAGAGAACATTAACCAGGCGCATCAGCAGGCATTGAAAAACCAAATCAATATAGAACACTAACTTAATTGACACTAATTTCCCGAATTGTTTGGAATTGACGCTAATTCCATTTGAGATATTCATTACTTAATTCGTGTAATTCGATAAAATTATACAATAAGCAAAGCATTCGTGCCAACTGCTTTAATTCGTGTAATTCGATAAAACTATCGCCTACATACGATACATTCGTGTCAAAATATGATCCGCAATAAAAAGAACTTTTTCATGAACCGTATTGTCCACTACTATATCAAGTGGGCTGTTGGCAAAACGTTTCACGAGTTATTGTTCAACGATGTTGCGATTGATAAAAGCAAGTCGGTGTTGCTTATCGGCAATCACTTCAGTTTTTGGGACGGATTGATTTTATATTGTGTCAACGAAAAACTATTGAAAAAAAAACTGCATGTCATGATACTGGAAGAAACCGCCCGTAAAGAACGCTTTCTGAAATATGTGGGTGCATTTTCAGTAAAAAAAGACTCGAGAAGTATTTTTCAGTCACTTGATTACGCCGCCGAATTACTTAACGATCCTGCAAATTTGGTTTTAATGTTTCCGCAGGGCAAACTGTATGCTAACTTTGTTACAAACATAAAATTTGAAAAAGGTATTATGAGAATAATTGAAAAAGCCACCGGGAATTTTCAACTTGTTTTTGCTTCAACTTTTATTCAGTACTTTAAACATAAAAAGCCAACAGTAACCGTTTACTTAAAAGGCGAACCCGAAAATTACACAGGTAAAAGCATAGATAAATTACAGGAAGCATACCAAAGGCATTATGAATCCTCCAAATTACAACAAACCGAAATTGATATATAAAAAGTGATAATAGCCATATTAATAACCCTCTTTTTTATCATACTCAGGTTTGCGGTAACGCTGTTCAATTACATATCCAACCCTAAGCTACCCCACATAGGCCGGTATTATTCGGATAAGGTATCCATCCTGATCCCTGCACGCAACGAGGCTGGTAATATATTAACCCTGTTAAACTCCATCCATCAGCAGGATTACAACAACTATGAGGTTATTATTTATGACGATGATTCGACCGATGATACATACCGGGTTTGTAACGAGTTTGCAGCCGGGCACCCCCATTTCAGCGTAATAAAAGGCAGCAAATTGCCCGATGGCTGGATAGGTAAAAACTATGCCTGCCATCAAATGGCCAGGCAAGCCGACGGTAAATACCTGCTGTTTCTGGACGCCGACGAGCAAATCAGCAACCGGCTTATCAACAGTGCTGTACACCGCATGCACCTGCACCAGTTGGGTTTATTAAGCCTGTTCACTAACCAAATCATGATTACTACGGGCGAGAACCTCGTGGTTCCGCTTATGCATTTTATATTGCTTAACCTCCTTCCTTTACGCCTGGTTTATCTGGTTAAAAATGCTTCGGTAGCTGCCGCGAGCGGTCAATTCATGTTGTTTGATGCTGCTATTTACCACAAACACCAATGGCATAAAGCAGTGAAAAACAAAATAGTGGAAGATGTGGAGATCATGCGCCTTATCAAATCAGAACGTTATAACGGTGAAGCCTTACTGGCCAACGGCATGATCAGTTGCCGCATGTACAAGGGATATATTGAGGCTATAAATGGATTCAGCAAAAATTTCCTGGCTGCTTTTAACTACAGCATCATCGGCTTTTTGGTATACGTTACCATTACCATTGCCGGTCCGCTAATTATACTAACTACCCTGAACCTGCCTCTTATATTTTTTACCGTAGGATTGATCTTGCTCACACGGATCATGATCTCCCTTTCGGCCGGGCAAAAAGCCGGATATAATATCTTTTTGCACCCGGCGCAAATGTTTAGCCTCCTGGCAGTTGCTATTTTAGCTATACAAAGATACCTCACCAAAACCACCATGTGGAAAGGGCGAAAGATTTGAAACCGGCTGCATTTACCATGGATATGCCAGCCAAAAACAGGATTTGTGTAACAATCATTTTTTTGTTCCATTTGGTGGGCATAATCGGCTTCATTATTCCATCTCTAAGTGTATTATTTATAGCCCTGGTACCATGGCATTTACTCTTGATGCTTGGCGTAATCATTTATAGCCATGATGCTTTCAACATTAAGTTTCTGTTGTTTGCGTTGATAACCTTTATTACCGGTTTTATGGCTGAATATATCGGGGTACATACAAGTTTGCTCTTCGGCCATTATCGTTACGATGGCACACTCGGTGCCAAACTGCTTGATATCCCTTTAATGATTGGGGTGAATTGGTTTTTGCTGATATACAGCGTAGGTGTTGTTCTGCGGAGAAGTAGCTTCAATAATAAATTAATAAGAATGCTTGCGGGAGCTATTATCTTAACCATGCTTGATGCACTAATTGAACCTATTGCTATACGCTTTGATTACTGGCATTGGCTGGATGGCAGCATTCCATTTAAAAACTATATTTGCTGGTTTGCCCTGAGTGCAGTGCTCCTTTTTATATTTGAGCAGTTTAAATTTAAACGGCAAAGCATTGTTGCCCCGGCACTGCTGATTGCACAATTTGTATTTTTTGCTGTTTTGAATTTGATGTATTAAGCCGCTCATTAATCAAAAACTGATTTTGTATCTTTGTTTAAGATGAAAAAGGATATACACATTCAAGAAATATTCCCTAAATATTTATTTTGGGACGTGGACATCGCATCTCTTGATATCAATCACGATCAAGATCTCATCATTCCGAGGGCATTGATGGCAACTACTTCATCAACTTTTGCAGATGATATATTAAGGCTCGAAGCTATTTATCCCAAAGCAGTTATTGCACGTGAGTTAAAAGCCACTAAAGAAAAAGTGAGTAATCAGGTTTGCTTGCTGGTTGCACGTCGTTACCATATTAAACAGTTTTTACGGTTTACCCAATGAAAGCTGTCGATGATAATTTATTTAAAACCATTTGTGAACTTCAACAACTCCCATCGCTAAAGGCAAGTGTTTTAGGTGGCGGTACCAGCCTGGCGATTCGTTATAGCCATCGGGTATCTAATGATATTGATTTTTTCTTTCCCGGTATTATAGGCAAAATTGGATATGAGTTGGTTAGAAAGGAAGTTGAAGCTTTTTACGGAGAAGCTGTTTTTGCGATAGATTATCCATGCGATATAAATGATCAGTTTTTGTTTCAACGTTTTTTTATTCGCAGAAACGATACTGCAATTAAAGTAGAAATATTGCAGAACATGCAGATCTATAACACTCCTGAAATTATCAACAACATTAAGGTTATGAGTCTAATCGATATTGGGCCATTAAAATTAATAACCGCATCAAGCAGGGCAAATCATAAAGATATTTATGATCTTGACTATATTACCGACCACATCTCCCTAAATGAATTGATGAACCTGCTTAAGAGCAGAAGAGAGTTATACAACAGACCCGAACATCAAACTATATTTGACCAGGATGGGGATTTTGACCCCATAAACGATCCTGAGCTATTATTAAAATTTGAACAACCCTCAAAAGGTAGCAACTCCAGACCGGGGCATTCCAATCCTCGTATTGATTTTATTGAGGGACAAAAAAACTGGCCGTCTGCAAGAAGTAGCTGGCGTAGGAAGGTAAGAGCTTATTACAATAGCATAGGAAAGGAGTTTCCAGGCATCCAATCGGTTTAAATAGCCACAACAAATAAGGTTAACGATCGAAAAATCAGCGAAATCAACGTAATCATTACAATCGACGGTTATTTTTGCCGTAAATTTGCAACACCATGGGAGATTATCAGTTACAGGTTACTATTGATCAGGATTCGGGCTTTTGCTTTGGGGTGGTTTATGCCATTGACATGGCCGAGGAGATTTTAGAAGAGGACGGTTACCTGTACTGCCTTGGCGATATTGTACATAACGATGAGGAAGTTGAGCGCCTTAAGGCACGCGGCTTGCGTATCATTGAACATACCCAGCTCAAAGATCTGCACAACGAAAAGGTACTGATCCGTGCCCATGGCGAAGCACCGGATACTTACCGCACGGCTTTAGAAAACAATATTACCCTTATTGATGCCTCATGCCCGGTAGTGCTTAAACTGCAAAACCGTATCAAAACCTCATACGACTCGAACGAGAAGATCCTGATTTTTGGTAAACATGGCCACGCCGAAGTAGTTGGCTTACAGGGGCAAACAAATGATGAAGCCATCGTTTTCCAGGATATTGCCGAGCTGGATAATGTAGAACTTCCGCATAACATCACGCTATACAGCCAAACCACCAAGAGTATGGATAAATTTTACTCGGTGAAGGATGAGCTTATTGCGCGTGGTTATGCCCTTAAGGCCAATGATACCATTTGTCGCCAGGTTAGTAACCGAGATAAGGACCTGCCCAAATTTGCAACGCGTTTTGATAAGATAGTTTTTGTATCGGGCAAAAAATCATCAAACGGCAAGGTATTGTTTGAGGTATGCCGTAAACATAACCCCAACACCTACTTCATATCATCAACCGATGAACTGGAACAAAACATGTTTGCTCCTAATGACACTGTAGGTATTGCCGGCGCTACATCAACCCCCATG
Source organism: Mucilaginibacter sp. A5337 (assembly GCF_059690695.1). NCBI lineage: Bacteria > Pseudomonadati > Bacteroidota > Sphingobacteriia > Sphingobacteriales > Sphingobacteriaceae > Mucilaginibacter > Mucilaginibacter sp. A5337. The sequence goes on from NZ_JCAWEC010000001.1 coordinate 1,249,925, forward strand.
TGGCTGATGCAAAAGGTAAAAGCCGCTATAGAAAGTTTTTAACAGCACGCTTTTTGCTGTAACACCATAGCATGCAAAAAAGCCCTTCACATACCGGTTTATTGATAGCCTCCCTGGTAATTGGCAGTTGGGCAACAAGCATTATATTATTGATGCAATGGCATTTCAGTTTCACCAATCCCCTGGTTTACATTTTCATGCTGGTACAGATGCACCTGTATACCGGATTGTTCATTACCGCGCATGATGCCATGCATGGTACAGTTTCGCCCAATAAGGGTTTAAATAACTTTGTCGGCTACCTGAGCACCTTTTTGTATGCCTCGTTCTGGTACCCACAGCTGTATACTAAACATCATAAGCATCACCGCCATGTACATACCCACGATGATCCGGATTATCACCACGGTGGATTTTTTGCCTGGTATGTGCAGTTCATCCGCAATTATCTGTCGATATGGCAAATTGTTGTAATGGCGATAGTTTTCAATATCCTGAAAATCTGGATCCCGCAGCCAAACCTGATCATGTTTTGGGTAGTGCCGTCCCTCCTAAGTACATTGCAACTATTTTACTTCGGAACCTACCAACCCCATAAAGGCGAACACAATAACCGGCACTTTGCCCGGAGCCAGCGCCGTAACCACTTTGCTGCGTTTTTTAGCTGTTACTTTTTCGGGTACCACTATGAGCATCACGAATCGCCGGGAGTGCCATGGTGGAGGTTGTGGAAAGTTATTAAATAAGACATAAAGCAAGCCGCGTTAGGGATAGTAGCGGATACCGGCCTGTGATTAAGGCCTTGTGCAGTATGAGCGGATAGCCCGGCCGCAGGCAACGCCCATATTTATAGTATCGATCAAAAAACACATTTAATAATCAACAACTTACAATCGTCCCATTATAAGACACAAAGTAATACCCCATTTATAGGTTAGCCATTCAATTCTCTCTGTACAGTTCGCGATTGCTTCGTGCCTCACAATGACGGGAGTGTAAACGCCAGGAATATAAACGATGCTTACACCTCATTTATTTGTAAATTGTGACCGCCGTCATTAGTTATGGGGCATTTTTTGTTACTTTTGTACCTCATAATTATGGCTAAAAAAGGAATTTTACTGGTTAACCTGGGCACCCCGGATAGCCCAAGTACAGCAGATGTTAAGCGTTATTTGAATGAGTTTTTGATGGACCCCCGGGTTATTGATATTGGAACCCTTTCACGTACCATTTTAGTAAAAGGCTTAATTGTTCCTTTCAGGGCACCTAAATCAGCTAAATTATACCAGGCCATCTGGGATCCTAAAACAGGATCACCGCTGTTACATTACAGTATTTTACAACAAAAAGCCTTACAGCAACGCCTCGGCGATGGGTATATGGTTGAGCTGGCTATGCGTTACCAAAACCCTTCTATCGAATCGGCTTTGGAGAAACTGAAGGCAGCCCTCGTTGAAAGTATCCAGGTAATCCCTTTGTTTCCGCAATACGCTTCGGCCAGTACCGGATCTGTTTATGAAAAGGTGATGGATATTGTTGGTAAATGGCCAACATCACCAAATATCACTTTCATCAACTCTTTCCATGATAATGAGCTGATGATTGAAACCTTTGCCGATAATGCTCAAAAATACAATCCGGATACCTATGACCACGTTTTGTTCAGCTTCCATGGTTTACCGCAAAGGCAACTGATCAAAGCAGATCATACACATAATCACTGCCTTAAATCTGCCGGTTGCTGCGAAACACTTACCGACGCTAACCGCTTTTGTTATTCAGCACAATCGCACCATACGGCGAAGCTGATAGCTGAGAAAATGGGGATCCCGAGAGAGAAATATACCATCTGCTTTCAATCGCGCCTGGGTAACGACCCCTGGGTACAGCCTTATACAAGCGAAATCATAGCCAAACTGGCCAACGAAGGTAAAAAACGCCTGTTGGTATTTTGCCCGGCGTTTGTGGCCGACTGCCTTGAAACTGTTTACGAAGTAACTACCGAATATGGTGATGAGTTTAAAGCACTGGGTGGAGAGCATGTTCAGTTGGTTGAAAGCTTGAATGATTCACCAAAGTTTATTGATGCTTTAGTGCAGATGGTAAACCCATCTTAAGAATACTTCAAATCGAAAAATAATTATAGCCTGACGGAATGCATACGTTAGGCTTTTTTATTGCATAAAAAAAGCATCTGCTCATTGCTGAACAGATGCCGTACGATTTTTATATAATTAATAGTTTAAGCTACTTTTACATTCACCGCATTTGGACCTTTACGGCCTTGCTCTACATCGTAGGTAACGCTATCGTTTTCACGGATAGTGTCAACCAAACCTGATACGTGTACAAAAACTTCAGCACCACCATCAGTTGGGGTAATAAATCCGAAGCCTTTAGTTTCATTAAAGAATTTTACTGTTCCTTGCATTATATTTTTATTTAAGCCACAAAGGTAATATTAATAATCAATAAATTATTAAAAATAAGGCCATTACACTTTTATAGTTTCCACAAGCATAATTGTAGGCTTAAAAACATCGCCTAAAAATAATGTTTCACTATATCCGGAAGCCTTAACACTTAGCATTTTAGCTGGTTTATTGCAGCAATGCAACACTGCTGTAAACATGATATTCGCCGGGTTGCAGGGTCATGGAATATGGCAATGATGTTACATTAATACTGGTTTTACTAATGTTATCGTACCAGGTTCCGGTACCCGGGAAGCTGATACTACCTGTTTGTTGTACCACGTCAAAATTGCCTACCACTTCTACATTTGCGCTGGCATCTTTTAGCTGAATGGTTTTAATAGCGCCCGCAAGAGTATAAGTATAATTAGTTGAGGCAAACACGGCATTCTTCTCTTTCATCTTAATCATTTTGGCGTAAACACCATATAAATGCCTCCTGTTAGGATCGGTATTATAGTTCCAGTAGATAGGCTTATTACTGGTACGGCCGCCCTGATCGATACTTACATCATAACCGAGCTCGCCAAACTGCCATAACATTTTAGGGCCTGGAACAGCGAACAGGAATGCCGCTGCCATTTCTTCGCGTGCCAATCCTGTATTTTTGTCTTTTACATTGTAGCCGTTATAGCTGTTACCATAACTCTCGTTTTTAAACTGCAGGCGTTCTTCATCATGGCTTTCAAAATAGCTCACCAAATTATAAGGCTGGGTAAACGTATGCTGATCATAAAATAAGCCCTGGAAGTTAGAGTTGGTTAACCAGCCCATGGTAGCTTCGTTGGCATTATAGTTAAGGTTGTTCCAAAGCATCATGCCTTCGCCGGCCAGTTCTTTCTCTTCCTGATTGGCCGCAAAGTGCTCCAGTATCACGTAAAAGTTGTTATTGTCGATGCTTTTGATATAGTTATTATAGTCTTTCCAGATAGCTACACGACTGGCATCGTACTGGCTCCAGGCGTTCACGGCGGCATCTGATGTGCCATAGTTAACCTGCGTAAAGCCTTTTGAAAGATCAAAGCGGAATCCATCGATCTTATACTCCGTCATCCAGAATTTGAGCACATTCTTCACAAAATATTTGGTATCGGCACTTTCGTGGTTAAACTGGTAGCCTACATTGTAGGGGTGCGTTGGGTCCAAATTATACCAGGGATTATCGGCCGATGGCTTACCGGCAGTTGTATTAAAATACATCTGTACCATAGGCGACTGGCCGAACGAGTGATTTAAAACAATATCCTGGATCACAGCTATACCGCGCGAATGACACTCATCTATAAAAGCCTTCAAAGCATTTTTGGTACCGTAATATTTATCCGGCGCAAAATAAAATGACGGATTATAGCCCCATGAAAGGTTGCCTTCAAACTCATTAATCGGCATCAGTTCAACAGCATTAACACCTAAGTTTGAAAGGTACTTTAACGTATCTGTAAGGGTTTGATAGTTATGGGCATCAATAAAATCGCGCACCAATAGTTCATAAACAACCAGGTTCTTTTTATCCGGGCGGGTAAAACTGGTATTTTTCCAGCTGTACGCAGGCTGATTGGCCTGGAAAACGCTTACGTTACCGGTAGTTTTCCCGGTTGGATATTTCTTTAAATTGGGATAAGTATCTGACGATATGTACGAATCGTTATCAGGGTCCAGCACCTTTTCGGTATAAGGATCTGCCACTTTTAAGGATTTATCTATATAAAACTGGTAACCGTATTCGGTGGCGGGGTCTATATTATCAATTTGTACCCACCAGCGTTTGCCGTCCGGCGTGTTATTCATCACTGCTTTGGTATCATTAGCATCCCAGCCATTAAAATCGCCAATAACTGATACAGATTTTTTGCCGGGTGCGTACAGGTTAAAAATTACCGATTTGCCGGAGTTGATAAAAGTAACGCCATCCTTTGCTCCTGCAGGTAATGCCTTCCCGGTATTCACCGTTGTATCACCGGGAACGTTCCCGGTATTGCCCGGCAAAACGTCCTTCTTCTTGCATGAAGTAAAACCGGCCAATAAAAGTCCGGCAAGTAATAAGTAAACATTCTTGATTGTCATATCTCGTTATAATTGGTTCTTTGTACCGAAACAACTCATAGCCAACTGGTTTACAGGCCACATCGTATCAGCACCGCAATATCTGTAAAATAATTGATAAAATTATCTTTCGTTAAAATTATGTATTTATCATTCAGGGATAAACAGATTTGCAGGGCACCCAATACCGGGACGGCTTAAGAAATTGTGTACCTCTGGCACACCAAAAATCTATCGGTATTTTGCTTCTACAAACCTTTTGCACCTCTGGTGCAACCTTCTTTTAGGGATAAACTTGTTTTACGAACTATATCTTTTAAGCAATCAGCTCACTCACAATTTTTGCCGATAACAAACAAAGCGGGATACCCCCACCCGGATGCACACTTCCACCACAAAAATACAGACCTTCTACTTTCGATGATTTATTGGCATGCCGCAAAAACGCCGCAAACTGGTTGTTGGAACTGGTACCATAAAGCGAGCCCTGGTATGACGATGTGCGGCTTTCTATATTTCGCGGATCAAGGATATTTTCATTAGCTATCAACGGGCTGATATCTTTACTTAACAGGCGGCTTAACTTGCTCAATATGTTCTTCCTCGCTTCTGTTATCAGCGTATCCCAGTTTTGCCCCGAATTAGCCGGTACATTGATCATCACAAACCAGTTTTCGCAACCTTCGGGTGCATCATCCGGCTTATATTTTGAACTGATATTCAGATAAATAGTAGAATCATTACAAATATCTTTTTCGTGCCAGATATGATCAAACTCCGATTCGTAATCTGCACTAAAAAAAATATTATGCAGGTCAAGGTCTTTAAACTGAGCTTTTATTCCCCAGTAAAATATCAGTGCCGAACTGCTCCGCTCCTGGTTTAATATTTTTTGAGGATGAAGCTTAGGATAACCGCTTAACAACTTGTAATAGGTAAACCAGATATCCATATTGGATACCACAATATCCCCCTCTACTGTTCCCTCTTTAGTATTGATGCCTTTTATCGCTCGCCCATCCAAAATAATTTCCGTTACCGGATTATTGTAACGAAATTTTACCCCGACAGATTCGGCCAGCTGCACTAAGCACAAAGTAATACTATACATCCCCCCGTCGGGGAAATACGCGCCAAAATGCTGTTCCAGGTGAGGGATCACGTTTAAAGTAGCCGGAGCTGCGTAAGGGTTTGAGCCGTTATAGGTTGCATATCTGTCAAAAAACTGCACTATTCGTTTATCCTTAAAAAAGCTTTGGTTGGCCTTATGCATACTGCGAAAAGCATCAATCTTCCCAAATCTGAATATTGATTTAACAGTATCCCACCGCAGATAAGTTTTAAGCCGGTGCAGCGAGCGCTCCAAAAAAACATGATTGGTAATATCGTAGATCCGCCTGCTATTTGCAAGATATTGATTCACAGCCATAGCAGATTCGCCGGTTTGTGCCTGCACCTCTTTGCCAAATTTATCAACATCTGCATAAGCGGCTAACCGGGTGCCATCTTCATAAAAGTACCTGCAAACGGTATCCAGTTTTTGATATTTGAAATAATCAGAAGGATTTTTACCGGCCAGCTCAAAAAGTTCGTCAACGTATTGGGGCATCGTAAACAAACTTGGCCCGGCATCAAAGCGGTAGCCATCCTGTTCAAACTGGCTTAGCTTACCCCCGGGATAATTATTGGCCTCATAAACCTCAACCTGGTAACCTTTAACCGCCAGCCTGATAGCGCTGGCTATTCCGGCTATTCCGGCACCAATAATTAAAGCTTTTTTAGAGGAGGGCATGGGGGTAAAGATAACCGGGATTTTGGGGGATTTTTAGGATTAACAGGATTTTCTTTGATTTGATACTAAAAATCCGGGCAATCAGAAAAATCCTATAAAATCCCGGTTCAGACAATATGCTGCAACGCGTAATTGATAAAATTACTCGTCAACCCATAATCCTCAGTGCCCTTGCGGCGGATAAAGAAGAAATCGCGCGTGATTTTCAACCCTTCAATAGGTACCTCAACCAGGTCGCCCTCAGCTAATTGTCGGATAATTGACGGCCGCGGCATAAAGCCAAGGCACTGGTCGGCCAAAAGGAAGTTTTTCAATGCCTCTGTACCCCCGAGACGGATCTTTACCGACAGATCGGCCGGTTTGATGTGTAATGCCGAAAGAGCTTTCAATACGGCATTTAGCGTACCCGAACCACGTTCTCTTACAGCTAAAGGCGTTTTTACGAACTGCTTTAAGGTTAATGATTTTCCAGCCAGCGGACTCTTAGCCGAGCAAACCGGGATCACCTCATCGCTCATGAAAGGTTTGTATGATACTGTGGTGAGCTTATTATCAACTTCAATAATACCAATATCAACTTCATGGTTAAGCAAAGCATTCAGGATGTACTCGCTGTTACGGTTTACCAGTTGCACATCAACGTTGGCATACTCGCGCTGGAAACCTGAAAGTATCTGTGGTAAAATGTAAAGAGCTATGGTTGTACTGGCCCCCAACCGTAAATGTCCCGCAGCCTGCGATAGGTTACTTAATACCGAAAGATCGTATTCAACCTTCCGTTCTATCTCTGTTGCCTGCTGCAGGTATTCGTTTAGCTTATTGCCTGCTTCCGTAAGCAAAATACTATTTCCCTTACGCTCAAACAAGGGCACTTTGTATTGATCTTCAAGTGCCTTAACGTGTTTGCTGATGGCCGGCTGCGTGATAAACAGTACCTGGGCAGCCTTACTGAAACTCAGGTTAGCGGCAACTTCCATAAATACACGGTGGGCGAAGGAGATCATAGGGCAAAGTTAATTTTTTACCCGTTCGAAATACTTACCGGTAAATTTATATACGATATAGTCGCGGGTAACCTGTCGTTTTGCATTAACTAACGGACTATGGATGGTTTGTGTTTTGGCATCATAATAAATAGTTGGGATCACCTTCATATTAACCACCGACAGGAAATCATAATCAAAATACAACTTGCTATGCATACCGCTTGGAGTTTTGACCAGCAATACAGTGCCATTTAGCTTATCCTTTTCAACAGTAAAAAACTGGATGCCCTGTGTAGCGTCATTACTCGAACGTACCGAATTATACGCCGCCAGGTAGTAAACCTTACTGTTTGCCCGGAGGGTATAGATCTTGGAATACCAGTAAACAGGGTTATGCTTTTTTCCTACCGAATCCATTTTTAACGAAGAAAATATTTTGCCATTAGCCTTGTATTGGAAAACATTATCAAAGTCATAACCGGCGCTGCCCAATTTGGTATCCCATGAATAGGTGCGGAACAAACCATCGGCAGATGTGGCTATCACTACCCGTTCTTTAACCAGTTCGGTAAAAGGATAATTAATAGTTCCGGGATATTTAGAGGTATAGTACTTCAGCTTAAAGCCGAAGATTTTGTTCATTTTTTCTAATGAATCAATAGCCTTCCACTCTTTTTTGTGGGAGCCGTAGTAGTTCACCCGTTTAAAGATCCGTAGCAGGTCGGCTTCAATGGCCTGCGGACTTTGGGCAAACAAATTTGCTGAGTAAAAACAGCAGCAGAAAACAATTATTAACTTAAAGGTTTTCATCGGTAAACAAGATACGCAAAAAAAGCAAATCCGGCGGATATTCGTAGTAATTCGCTATCAGTTGCTTGTTTCTTAGCTTTTTATTTCTTCGAAGTATTGGCCGTTGAATTTGTAATTAATGAATTTGGCGGTAACCTGCGCTTTAGCATTTACCAAAGGTATATGTATAGTTTGCGTAGCCTGATCAAAAGTGATAGTAGGGCGTTTTTCAAAAGGGATATCAACTACCGAACCAAAATCGTATTCGTAAAAAATTGTACTATGTAGCCCTGATTGCGTTTTAATAATTTTCACATCGTTATTCAAAACGCCATTTTGAATAGCAAAAACCCTGATTCCCGTGCCAGCATATCTTGATGACTCGATAACTCCATAAATACCCAAATAGTAAGTACTGCCACCTGTTTTAAAAGTATATAAATTTGAATAAAAGGGAGCACCTCCCTCCTCGGGATTGTTCACCAACAATGCTTTTGTCTTATCACCAGCTTGACTTTGCAACACATTGGCAAAAATGTGCATGGTGCCGCCTGTCCAGGTGTCCCATGAGTAAATCCTAAACAAGCCATCTGTCGACGTGAAGATATCAAGTTGTGCTTTTTTAAGCGAGTTAAAAGGCATGTTAATGGAAGCCGGACAGGTTTCCGCGTACTTTTTTAGTTTGCTTCCAAATTCATCATTAGCATCGCTTAATGATTCGCTTGCACCGTCAACTCCTTTATCTTGCTGATCATCCCAATATGCAATCTTTTTAAATGATTTTAGCAGATCGGCCTCAACGGCCTGCGGTGTTTGAGCAACGAGCTTAGCGGTTGCAATACAACAGAAAAGAGCAATCAGGCTTAAGGTTCTCATAACAAAATATTACTGCATAAAAATAGGGATAATCAAATAACTATCCCTATCTCAATATCTTATCTATGGTAAAACAAATCTATAATTCTTTATCCTCATCAAAATGACAATGAACCGCATCACGGATATTTGCCTTAAGCTCATCAAGTGAATCTCCTTCTGTAAAAATCGACTCACCGATCGCCCGCGCGTTATACCCGCCTTCTATCGCTTCTTCAACAAGGAAAAATATTTCGTTCATACTCAAATTTAAGAAATATTCTTCACAAAAAAGCCCCATAGCATACGCTATAGGGCTCAATGAGAAATATATTTCTTACTCTGTTTTACGCCTCAACCGGCTGACCGATCAAATGCTGAGCAGCCAAATATTCAGCAATCTGCACGGCATTGGTAGCTGCACCTTTACGCAGGTTATCAGATACTATCCAGCAGTTAAGGGTATTATCCTGTGTTTCATCACGGCGGATGCGGCCTACAAAAACCTCATCTTTGTCATGCGCGTCAAGCGGCATCGGGTATTTCAGGTTAGCGGTATCATCAACCACAACAATACCCGGCGCGTTAGCTAATAACTCACGCACTTCGGCCAAATCAAAATCATTTGCAAACTCAATGTTAACCGACTCCGAGTGACCACCCATAACCGGGATCCGCACGGTGGTAGCAGTTACTTTAATGCTATCATCGCCCATGATCTTCTTAGTTTCGAGGATCATTTTCATTTCCTCTTTAGTATAACCGTTTTCGGTAAATACATCAATCTGCGGGATCACGTTCAAATCGATAGTGTAAGGGTAAACCTTTGGCCCATCGATACCTTTACGCTCGTTAAACAGCTGATCGACAGCTTTAACACCAGTACCGGTAACAGATTGATAGGTTGAAACTACCACCCTTTTAATTTTATATCTATCGTGCAGCGGTTTTAAAGCCACTACCATTTGTATAGTTGAGCAATTTGGGTTAGCGATGATCTTATCTTCGGCGGTAAGTACATCAGCGTTTACTTCGGGCACAACCAGTTTTTTGGTCGGGTCCATGCGCCATGCCGATGAATTATCAATAACAGTTGTACCAGCAGCTGCAAATAAAGGAGCTTGCTGTAATGAAGTGCTTCCGCCGGCCGAGAAAATTGCTACGTCCGGCTTCATCTTAATCGCATCCTCAACAGAAACCACCTTAAACTGCTTACCCTTAAAAGTAATTTCTTTACCAATACTTTTTTCTGAAGCTACGGGAATTAATTCTGTAACGGGGAAGTTGCGTTCTGCAAGAACCTGCAACATTTTGGTGCCTACTAATCCTGTAGCACCTACTACTGCGACTTTCATTTTTAAATTGTTTTTGAAATGTATCAGGCTGCTTCACAGCGCCTGTTTTTAATTAATTATGTGTTTTAAAAGTTAAACCCTCAAATATGCACATTTTTTTGGTATCCTGAAAATATAAAGTCTATGGTTTTTATGGGGAATTAGTGAGTGGTTGATTAGGTGAATAGTTGGTTGTCTGAATCAGAATTTTCAGGATTTGAGAATTAACAGCATGAAATCCAATTCCAAAAATTCCTCAATTCGTTTAATTCGTGTTCAGACCGATACTGGCGCAAGTCTTGAGCGGAGGCCAGCGGGTGGCGGACTTGTGACTTCTCCGCTCGTTTGGATCTTTTTCTGTTTGAACCTGAATTTTCAGGATTCGAGAACTAATAGAATGAAAATAAAAATGGAAAGGAATTCTGATAATTATTTAATTCTGAAAACTCTGATTCAGACAATATCCTGGCAATCCTAAAAATCATGATTCAGAACCAGGGCGTTACCTCCGGCCCGCGCTATACGCTCATACGCCTGCAGGCCTTAGTCACAGGCCGGTATCCCAATGTCATTAAGTTAAGAAAATCCCCCAGAGGGGGAACAGGTTTGTAGCACATAATATACCGAAAATAACCGTGC
>NZ_JCAWEC010000020.1:0-6222 GCF_059690695.1 Mucilaginibacter sp. A5337
CTGTAAACGCAAAAAGCCTTAGGTATTAGCTAAGGCTTTTGCAATGTTGCACCATTGAAGGTGATAAAGGGTGGCACCGACCTACTCTCCCACGTTTTACCGCAGTACCATCGGCTCTGGCGGGCTTGACTTCTCTGTTCGGAATGGGAAGAGGTAGACACCGCCGATATAGGCACCTGAATTTCTTTTGGTTCATTGGTTCATTCGTTCAGTAGTTCATTGGTCTGAGCATACTGTAGAATTTTACCTTTGTACCGATATTTTATTTGTTTGTTATTGTCCTCTCTTCTTTCGTTATCTGGCTACTAATGAACCAATGACACCAATGAACTAATGAACCAGCAAACAATGACATATTATTGAAAGAAGTGATTGAATTTAAGAGAAAACAACAGCTTTTGTTGTTTATCTGTTTGTTTTGTTTCTCACCGGCTCATCTATCCCTCGTCTTATCAGTATTGCTACCAATCAACTAATGAACAAATGAACCAGTGAACGTTTCTTCACGAAGAAAGCTTCGGGCAATTAGTATTACTCGGCTATGATGTCACCACCTTTATACCTGTAACCTATCAACGTAGTAGTCTCCTACGACCCTCTATGGAAGTCTCATCTTGTGGCTAGTTTCGCACTTAGATGCTTTCAGCGCTTATCTATTCCCAACGTAGCTACTCTGCAGTACACCTGGCGGCATAACAGATTCACCAGAGGTTAGTCCAACCCGGTCCTCTCGTACTAAGGTCAGCCCCACTCAAACTTCCTGCGCCCACAACAGATAGGGACCGAACTGTCTCGCGACGTTCTGAACCCAGCTCGCGTGCCACTTTAATGAGCGAACAGCTCAACCCTTGGGACCTTCTCCAGCCCCAGGATGTGACGAGCCGACATCGAGGTGCCAAACCTCCCCGTCGATATGAGCTCTTGGGGGAGATCAGCCTGTTATCCCCAGCGTACCTTTTATCCTTTGAGCGATGGCCCTTCCATGCAGAACCACCGGATCACTATATCCGTCTTTCGACCCAGCTCGACTTGTCTGTCTCACTGTCAAGCAAGCTTATGCTATTGCACTCCGCGTACGGTTACCAAGCGTACTGAGCTTACCTTTGAAAGCCTCCGTTACCTTTTTGGAGGCGACCACCCCAGTCAAACTACCCGCCAAACAATGTTCTCCACTTTGTAGAGTTAGACACCAAATACAGAAAGGGTGGTATTTCAACGTTGACTAAATGACTCCTGGCGAAGCCACATCACAGTCTCCCACCTATCCTACACATCCTGTATCCGATATCAATGTTAAGCTATAGTGAAGGTGCATGGGGTCTTTCCGTCCCGTTGCGGGTAACCGGCGTCTTCACCGATACCACAATTTCACCGAGCTCATGGCTGAGACAGCGCCCAGATCGTTACACCATTCGTGCAGGTCGGAACTTACCCGACAAGGAATTTCGCTACCTTAGGACCGTTATAGTTACGGCCGCCGTTTACTGGGGCTTCGATTCAATGCTTCGCCTTGCGACTAACATCCCCTCTTAACCTTCCAGCACCGGGCAGGTGTCAGGCCATATACGTCATCTTTCGATTTTGCATAGCCATGTGTTTTTGTTAAACAGTCGCCTGGGCCTTTTCACTGCGGCTGACATTGCTGCCAGCGCCCCTTCTCCCGAAGTTACAGGGCCATTTTGCCGAGTTCCTTAGCCATGATTCACTCGAGCACCTTAGGATTCTCTCCTCGACTACCTGTGTCGGTTTACGGTACGGGTTTTTATTACCTGAAGCTTAGCGGGTTTTCTTGGAAGTCTGATTACCTGAACTATCACATCCCCCGAAGGTTCTGTGTACTATCAGCTTTCAGCATGATCTGCGTACTTAACTACAAACCATATACCTACAGCCTTTAACGAACTATTCCGTCAGTTCGCGTCAGTGTCACTACTCCGTCACCGCATCGCAGTAATAAAAAGTACTGGAATATTAACCAGTTGTCCATCGGCTACGCCTGTCGGCTTCACCTTAGGCCCCGACTAACCCTGATCCGATTAGCGTTGATCAGGAAACCTTAGTCTTTCGGTGGGCGGGTTTCTCTCCCGCCTTATCGTTACTTATGCCTACATTTGCTTTTCTACACTCTCCACAGTCAGTTACCTTCCTGCTTCGCCGATTGTAGAATGCTCCCCTACCAGTCATATTAAATATGAATCCATAGCTTCGGTATACTGCTTGATGCCCGTTTATTATCCATGCCCGATCGCTCGACTAGTGAGCTGTTACGCACTCTTTAAATGAATGGCTGCTTCCAAGCCAACATCCTAGCTGTCTGTGCAATCGGACCTCGTTAGTTCAACTTAGCAATAATTTAGGGACCTTAGCTGATGGTCTGGGTTCTTTCCCTCTCGGCCATGGACCTTAGCACCCATAGCCTCACTCCAGCGTATATTATAAAGCATTCGGAGTTTATCTGGATTTGGTAGGATTTGACTCCCCCGCACCCAATTAGTAGCTCTACCTCTTTATAACTCAACCGCCAGGCTGTTCCTAAAAACATTTCGGGGAGTACGAGCTATTTCCCAGTTTGATTAGCCTTTCACCCCTACCCACAAGTCATCCGGAAACTTTTCAACGTTTATCGGTTCGGTCCTCCAGTACCTGTTACGGCACCTTCAACCTGCCCATGGGTAGATCACAAGGTTTCGCGTCTACCTCCCCTGACTATACGCCCTTTTCAGACTCGCTTTCGCTTCGGATCCGTGTCTTAAACACTTAACCTTGCCAGGGAAGAGTAACTCGTAGGCTCATTATGCAAAAGGCACGCCGTCACCATTACTGGCTCCGACCGCTTGTAAGTACACGGTTTCAGGTTCTATTTCACTCCCCTGTTCGGGGTTCTTTTCACCTTTCCCTCACGGTACTGGTTCACTATCGGTCTCTCAGGAGTATTTAGCCTTACCGGATGGTGCCGGCAAATTCCCACAAGGCGTCTCCGACCTCGCGGTACTCAGGATACCACTATCCTACTATCAATTACCCGTACGCAGCTCTCATGCTCTTTGGCCGGGTTTCCCACCCCGTTCCGGTTCTCTTTAATATTCATGTTGTGGTCCTACAACCCCTGTTATGCCGTAACATAACAGGTTTGGGCTTCTTCCATTTCGCTCGCCACTACTCTGGAAATCACTATTGTTTTCTCTTCCTCTGCTTACTTAGATGTTTCAGTTCGGCAGGTTAGCGCATTTATGCAATTATCCTTCAGATAATTAGGTTTCCCCATTCGGAAATCACCGGATCAAGTCTTATTTGCAAATCCCCGGTGCTTATCGCAGCTTATCACGTCCTTCTTCGCCTCTGAGAGCCAAGGCATCCCCCGTGTACCCTTTCTTACTTTCTTCTACTCTTGCGCCTTTTGCGCCGCAAGGTATGTCTTTATTTTAGATTAGTTGATTCGTTCACTTGTTCACTCGTTCATTTGTCCAAGCAGTATTGCTACCAATGAACTAATTTACTAATGAACCATTGAACTGAAAAAACGTCTCTATCTGTTGTTTTCTCTTGTTTTCAATTACTTCTTCCAATATGTCAAAGAACGTTTTGCGGATGTACAGATGTTTGATTTCAGATGTGCAGATGATTTCTCATTTGCACATCTGCATATCTTCACATTTGCTAATCTGCATCGTGGAGAATAACGGATTCGAACCGTTGACCCCCTGCGTGCAAGGCAGGTGCTCTAGCCAGCTGAGCTAATCCCCCCTAAGATTAATTAGTGATTTGGTGTTTTTTTGAATTAGCGATTTCTTTCAATTCACTAACTCACTAACTCATTAATTCACTCATTGCCTTTTTTGTAGTCCCGAGCAGATTTGAACTGCTGACCCCTACATTATCAGTGTAGTGCTCTAACCAAGCTGAGCTACAGGACTATTCTTTATTTCGGATTTCGGATTTACGATTTTAGATTTTTATCGTAAATCGTAATCTCTTACAATCCTGCCTCAGTTGTTCACACAACACGATGGCTTCATCTTCTGGGTTTTCTTTTTTACGTTTATTTTATAGCGATATCTCATGTCTCTTATCTCACATCTCATATCTACTACTTTAAGAAATATCATGTAGGTAACAGTTCCGAATCACTCTGAGAAACTGCTCCAGAAAGGAGGTATTCCAGCCACACCTTCCGGTACGGCTACCTTGTTACGACTTAGCCCCAGTTACCGACTTTACCCTAGGACGCTCCTTGCGGTTACGCACTTCAGGCACTTCCAGCTTCCATGGCTTGACGGGCGGTGTGTACAAGGCCCGGGAACGTATTCACCGCGTCATTGCTGATACGCGATTACTAGCGAATCCAACTTCACGGGGTCGAGTTGCAGACCCCGATCCGAACTGTGAATGACTTTATGAGATTGGCATCCTGTTGCCAGGTAGCTGCCCTCTGTATCATCCATTGTAGCACGTGTGTAGCCCCGGACGTAAGGGCCATGATGACTTGACGTCGTCCCCTCCTTCCTCTCTATTTGCATAGGCAGTCTGTTTAGAGTCCCCACCTTAAATGCTGGCAACTAAACATAGGGGTTGCGCTCGTTGCGGGACTTAACCCAACACCTCACGGCACGAGCTGACGACAGCCATGCAGCACCTAGTTTCGTGTTCCGAAGAACTAGAGCGTCTCTGCTCTATTCACTAACTTTCAAGCCCGGGTAAGGTTCCTCGCGTATCATCGAATTAAACCACATGCTCCTCCGCTTGTGCGGGCCCCCGTCAATTCCTTTGAGTTTCACCCTTGCGGGCGTACTCCCCAGGTGGAACACTTAACGCTTTCGCTTAGACGCTGACCGTATATCGCCAACATCGAGTGTTCATCGTTTAGGGCGTGGACTACCAGGGTATCTAATCCTGTTTGATCCCCACGCTTTCGTGCCTCAGCGTCAATCATACTTTAGTAAGCTGCCTTCGCAATTGGTGTTCTGTGACATATCTATGCATTTCACCGCTACTTGTCACATTCCGCCTACCTCAAGTACATTCAAGCCCATCAGTATCAAGGGCACTGCGATAGTTGAGCTACCGTCTTTCACCCCTGACTTAACAGGCCGCCTACGCACCCTTTAAACCCAATAAATCCGGATAACGCTTGGATCCTCCGTATTACCGCGGCTGCTGGCACGGAGTTAGCCGATCCTTATTCTCAAGGTACATTCAACTCGATACACGTATCGAGGTTTATTCCCCTGCAAAAGCAGTTTACAACCCATAGGGCCGTCTTCCTGCACGCGGCATGGCTGGTTCAGACTTCCGTCCATTGACCAATATTCCTTACTGCTGCCTCCCGTAGGAGTCTGGTCCGTGTCTCAGTACCAGTGTGGGGGGTCATCCTCTCAGATCCCCTAAACATCGTAGCCTTGGTAAGCCGTTACCTTACCAACTAGCTAATGTTCCGCATGCCCATCTTGATCCTATAAATATTTGATATTAAAGCGATGCCACTTCAATATGTTATGCGGTCTTAATCTCTCTTTCGAGAGGCTATCCCCCTGATCAAGGTAGGTTACATACGTGTTACGCACCCGTGCGCCACTCTCAAGGAAAGCAAGCTCTCCTATCCCGTCCGACTTGCATGTATTAGGCCTGCCGCTAGCGTTCATCCTGAGCCAGGATCAAACTCTCCATTGTAAAATGTTTTGTTTTAATCTCTGACCCTATTATTAATTAATAGAATCTGTATTATTATATCTTTATACAGTTTCTCGCTTATTTGTAACTCTTCAGCTTGTATCGACCTTAGTCTCTACGCGCCTCCCGTTACGCTACATGATTTCCATTTCTTAAAAGAACTTTTTCGCCTCCCCTTCACGGTTCTGCTATATAATCTTCAGGATTACCTGATCTGATTTGTCATTTTCTATCCGGCGAGAATCGCTCTCTTTCCGCTTTGATTCCGAGAACCTAAAGCCCTCATCCTCTTTTCTTTAGAAGCCTTTAAACTTCTGTCCCGCTTGGGGCTGCAAAGGTAGAAACCTTTTCTTTATTTCCAAAACTTTTTTTTATTTTTTTTATTCTAAGTTTCAGACCCGCTTCCCTCTCTCTTTCTCCCCGTTTGCGGGCTGCAAAGGTGTGAATTATTTCCCAATTCCACAAAAAGATTTTTATCTTTTTTCTCCTCTTCCCTAACTCACTCTCAACCTTTAAAGAACTATCCCCGCTCCCTCGTTTGCGGGCTGCAAAGGT
>NZ_JCAWEC010000021.1:0-2498 GCF_059690695.1 Mucilaginibacter sp. A5337
GTTGGTGTGGCGCTCAGTATCGTTACCGACTCTTTTGAAATCAGGTGGATGATATCATCTGCGTCTTTACCGCCTTCTTTTACGATCACTACTTTTGCGCCGCTGAGCAGTGCCGGATAAACTTCCTCGCACATCGTATCAAAGGATACTGATGACTGCTGCAGTACTTTATCGCCCGCTGTGATCCCGAAGTAGTTTATAAAACCGGTACAGTAATTGGAGATACTTTGGTGCTCCACCATGACACCTTTCGGTTTGCCTGTTGAGCCCGAGGTATACATGATGTATGCCAACTGCTTTGGTTCAATGGTGATGTTCAGGTTTTCACCGCTTTGGCTTGCAATTTCCTCGTTGTTATCTAATTCGATAACATTGGCTTTTTCAAAATTGGTTTTGCTTGTGCTGCTGCTTAGCACAATGCTGGCTTTGGCATCTTCCAGGATATAACTGATCCGCTCTTTCGGGTAATCCAAATCAACCGGTACATAGGCTCCACCGGCTTTCAGAATACCCAGGATACCTGTTATCATATTGGGGCCTCGCTCTATGCAAATCGCTACAAGCGTTTCTTTGGTTACGCCTTGTGCTTTTAAATAGTGCGCTATGCGGTTCGATTGCTCGTTCAGCTCCTGATAGCTTACTGTTTCGCTTTCAAATACCAATGCAGTTGCAGTTGGCGTTGCTGCTACCTGTTTTTCAAAAAGGCTAACAATACTTTCTGCATTTGGATAGTTTGTTGTCGTTTCGTTGAATGCCTTTAATTGCCTTTCTTCTGCTTTGCTTAGCAATTGCAGTTTACTGATAGGAGTATTATCGGGTTCATTGGTTACTGCTTTGATCAGCTCCTCATAGTGCCCTGCCATTCTTGCAATGGTTCCTGCTTCATACAAATCGGGATTATATTCCGCTATGATCTTGATCCCTTCCCTGCTTTCCTCTGCATTATAACTCAGGTCATATTTACTTGACTGGTCGCCGGGTTTTTCGCTGCTGATTTTAATGTCACCCAGTTCAAGTACCGGGATCACGGCTGTATTCTGCAGCGCAAACATCACCTGGAACAGCGGGCTACGGTCCAAATCCCTTTCTTTGACTACCGCTTCTACTACTTTTTCAAACGGTACTTCCTGATGGCCGTAAGCTTCCAGTGTGGTTTGCTTTACTTTGTTTAGCAATTCTGTAAACGTTTCATCGCCGTCCAGGCCTGTCCTCAGCGCCAGCGTGTTTACAAAAAAGCCGATCAGTTCCGCTATTTCTTCTCTATCTCTGTTAGCCACAGGTGTCCCTACACAGATATCTTCCTGACCGCTGTACCGATATAGCAGCACTTTAAATATGGCCAGCAGCGTCATGTACAGTGTTGCTCCCTGCTCCAGGCTCAGCTTCTGCAGTTTTGCCGCTTGTTCTTTGCTTATCGTAAACTCGTATAATGCACCTTTGTCGCTTTTTTGTACGGCGGGGCGCATATGATCTGTGGGTAGCTCCAGCGTAGCTGTTCCCGCCAGCTTATCTTGCCAGTAGCCCAGTTTGCTTTGAAGCCTGTCTGCGTTAAGATATTCCCTTTGCCAGATCGCATAATCCGCGTATTGAATCTCCGGTGCTTTCAGCTCCGGTGTTTTACTTTTGTTGTAATCGTTGTAAAACCTGCTGAACTCACGTACCAGTACCGGCATCGACCAGCCGTCGGCAACAATATGGTGGAGCATCAGCAGCAATACATATTCGTCATCCCCCCTTGCAATCAACTCTGCCCTCAGCATATCGTCCTGCGACAGATCGAATGGCCTTACTGTTTCTTGAGCGAGGTAGTCTTTTAATGCTGCTTCGCTTTCGTTTGACTCGCTTTGTTTTAATGTCCAGTTGTTGGCTTTTACATACTGGTAGCCCTGGCCCTCGTGTTCCCTGATCACTGTACGCAATATCTCGTGGCGCTCCACTACTGTTTTCAGCGCGTTTTGCAGGGCGCCGGTATTGACTTTGCCCTGCAACTTTAACACTGCTGAGATATGGTACGGCACGCTGCCTTCCAGCCTGTCGATAAACCATAATCTTTCCTGGCTGTACGACAGCGGGATATATTCTGGTCGCGGTTCTGCTTTTTGTATAGTTCCCTCGGTTGTTGATTCTTCAACTTCCAGTCGTTTTGCCAAATCTGCAATGGTTGGGGATACAAACAGGTCACGGATCTTGAGCTCTTTATTCAGTTCCCTTCTCACCTGCGAGATCACCCGCATCGCCAGCAGCGAATGGCCGCCAAGCTCAAAGAAATTATCTTTTGTTCCTATCTTTTCTACGCCCAGCAGCTCTTCCCAGATTTTTGCCAGTTGTTTCTCTGTTTGGCTTTCCGGTGCGGTATAACTTTCCTCGTGACCGGCTTCTGCTTCCGGCAGTGCCTTTTTATCTGTTTTGCCGTTCGGCGTCAGCGGCAGGCTGTCCAGTCTTACCCACAGCCCTGGCACCATGTATTCCGGTAGCCTTTCGCGCAAATAGTTTTGAAG
>NZ_JCAWEC010000022.1:0-1425 GCF_059690695.1 Mucilaginibacter sp. A5337
TGTCTTGTCCGGAAATGGGTTTACATTAAAGTAAACACAGTGGAAAAGATCATTATTAAAGAACATCGACATTACCCAGATTCATTTAAGCATTCAGTTATCAAAGAATATTTATCAGGAGAAATCGGTTACAGAGCCTTGTTAAAGAAACATGATATTAAAAGCAGTGGCAGCATTGCACGTTGGATGCGGCAATTAGGCTATACAAAAATTCCTGAAAAAGCCAGATATTTGCCCTTAATAACCCCAGCATCCTTGCCCGTTAAAAAAGTAAATAAAGATCAGTCATCAGATTTCTTGTCGCAAGACCAGCGAATTAAGGAACTCGAACGCCTGCTGGAAGATGAACAACTTCGCAGTGAAGCCTATCGGCGCATGATCGAGATCGCCGAAAAAGAATTGAATATTCCTATTCGAAAAAAGTCGGATACCAGGTAATCCATGAGATGAGAGACATGTATACAAGGGTCGGCCTTGTACGTTTATGTCGGTTACTTGGTATTACCCGTCAGGCCTACTATCAGCACTTTTGGCGGGAGGAAGCCTCGGGAATAGAATCGGCGCTTGTTTTGCAGGAGGTTATAAGTCTTCGCAAAGACCATCGGGTGATGGGGGGACGAAAGCTTTATGAAAAGATCCATCCATTTCTGCTTGATCATCAGATCAAAATTGGACGAGATGCCTTTTTCGATCTATTAGCTGCCAATGGGTTACTGGTAAAAAAGCGACGCAAGCGGCATGTAACCACCTGGTCAAGGCACAGATTCAATAGATGGCCGAATATCATCCGGGGGCTAAAGGTGGTAAGGCCTAATCAATTATGGGTGAGTGATATCACCTATTGGAAAGCAAGCGATGAGCATTTGTATATCAGTTTAATAACGGATGCCTATTCTCATAAAGTTGTTGGCTATCATTTGGCAGACTCCCTGGAGACGGTGGAAACAATAAAAGCGTTGGAAATGGCAATTAAAGGAATACCTGCAGGCTTACCTTATTCGCTGATACATCATTCAGATCGCGGTGTTCAATATTGCAGTGATAGTTATGTAAAGTTATTACAGGACAATGCTATTCAAATCAGTATGACCGAGAATGGCGATCCTCTTGAGAACGCAGTTGCCGAACGGATGAACGGCATATTAAAAGAAGAATATCTTAAACATGAGGTTGCTGATAATAAGGATCAGGCGAAGGAACTACTTGATCGGGCTATCAATCTTTACAATCAACACCGGCCTCACTTTAGCATTGGACTACTAACACCTGAGAGTGTACATAGCCTCGGTCTGCCAACTGAAAAATTATGGAAGAACTATTATCATAAAAATAGTAACATTGTAAACGTATCTCAGGACATTATCAAACCTGTAAATACATAACAGGATTATCTTAAAACCTGTAAACTTTTTTTAGGACGAGACA
>NZ_JCAWEC010000023.1:0-1109 GCF_059690695.1 Mucilaginibacter sp. A5337
CAAATCAAACAGGGTTTACTTTCCCATACTTCTTACACCATTTGATCTCTCATCAGCTGCGTATCTCACGCCGCATAAAAAAGTAATAAGCAAATGCAAAACAGCCTACCGTTGATGCCATTAAACCGCTTACTTGCGGCCATACGATCATGACACTTTCCTTAAACGGCAGCGGAGCCGGTATAGCGCCCGCCATTTGCTCCATGGTTACCGGACCAAGGCTGCGAACGGAAGGCATCAGTAAAGTGGTAACTGCATCTGAGTAAAGCTGGTTCGGAGCGATACGTTGCAGATTCAAGATAAGATCGTTATAACTAATGATCTCGGCTTGGGTAAGATAAGCCGGATCAGGTAAGAAGGACTTGACAATAAGGTTAATAACGATCTGGTAAAATATCGTGAAGAATAACCAAACTCCGATTGCCGTAAGCGCGGAAGTTGCGGCTTGCTTAAACAAGATGGAAAGCATGATAGATAAGCTCAACCAGAAAGCCACATAAGCAATAGTGATCACAATAAACCCCAGTATGCGAAGCAATTCCTGCGGCTCCATACGCACGCCAGTCAGTACTAACCCTCCTCCTATCATCAGCAAAGCCAATGCAAAAAATAAACCGCTAACAATAACCAATGCGCTCACAAATTTGGCCAGCAGCAAATTATCCCGGTAGATGGGCTGCGCCATCAGGCGGGTTAAGGTACCGCTGTTCTGCTCGGAATTAACCGCGTCAAACCCTAAACTGATGCCCAGCAACGGTGCCAGAAAACTCAGGAACACATGAAATGGCGGGATGGAATTGTCCGTTGTCGTTAACAATTTCAGGTATAAAAAAAGGTGATCAGGATCTTTTGTATTTCCTATTGCTGATTTGATATTCGCCAGCGATACGTACATCGCGGCGATAAAAGTAAGCACAATAAGCGCAATCAATATGCTGAAGCGCCAGCTGCGTATATGATCCGCTATTTCCTTATGAATCATAACACCAAAAGGCCCCGGATCAAGAGATTGACTTTTCATAGCTTGTATTTTTAGTACTATTTGATTCAAAATATTTCTGGTAAATATCGTCGAGTCCATAATTTTTTTGATTGACACCGATCACATC
>NZ_JCAWEC010000024.1:0-761 GCF_059690695.1 Mucilaginibacter sp. A5337
TTAAAATGATTCGCCGATATTCAATATAACCGCGCTGTAGCCTTTACTGAAAGCGTAATCAATACCGATATTGGTATTAGAACCCTTATTAAATTTTACCCTTAATCCTGTGCCCGCAGCCGGGTGCCACGATTTGAAGAAAGTGCCTGAACCACTCACCGTATTTACATTAGCGAAAGCGACAAACCCTAAAAGGCCGTTGGCGGTTATATCCCGGCGATATTCGCTTTCCAAATAGAACAGCGACTTGCCCCTGTACCGGTTCTGATCAATTCCCTCACCGGAACGATTATAAGGATCCCATCCGATGCTTGGCAAATCAAGATACGGCGCGTTGCCGCCCAGCACTGTCCAATAGTAAGACCAGAATGCCAGCGTGTTTTGTTGGTTTTTATTAGCAGGGTTCAACGGCACATATTTCCGGTAATCCAAATACAAGGAATGCCAGCTATCATTGCTACCCATAAAGGCAGGATTAACACGGTAAACAACATTAAAATAGGAACCCGGCAACGGGTTGATGGAATTGTTTCGGGTGTCGTATAACAAAGCCAGATTGATGCCGGACGAAACCGAACTGCCGCCGGTTCCGTAATTATAGCCGGTGAATTGCTTTAAGTCAACCGCCGGATCATCACTTTTAATGCTGCTTCGGTAGTCGATATTGTAACCTCCTCCGGCAAAGAAATAAGGCGTAATTCGCTTAAGCGCACTCTGATAAAAACGGACGTAATTATAATTCACCAGTGTTTTTTCACCGT
>NZ_JCAWEC010000025.1:0-729 GCF_059690695.1 Mucilaginibacter sp. A5337
ATCATTCCTGCTGCCCAAGCCCCAGGTATATTGCGGATATCTCAGGAATCGGATATCCCCTTGTATATTCCAGCTATTATCCCTTAACCAGATGCTGGAACGGAGTGGTAAACCAAACCTGCTGTGCAGGTTCCAGTATGGTGCAAAATTAGCACTGGAAAGATTAGTCGTGCTTTGAGGGCCGAGGTAAGTGCCTGCAGTGGTACTGGTAATCAAAGCCCGGCCGGCTCCGCCCGGCACAGAACCCGGAATGGGAAGGATCGAAAAGTATATTTTCTTTTCCCGCTGTACTCTTGGTTTTTGTGGAGCTATATGAAACAGGTCCTTAGCAATGTCAATCAGGTCGGTTTGCCTGGAAGTATCTTTAACAGCGCTTTGTTTAGGGATTGTATTGGATGCATCCTGTCCGAATGTAATTGCAGGAACCAGGCAAAAACAGATTGTAAATATTCTAAGCATTATCATATTTAATTTAACGTCACACATCACTTTACCCCTCAGCGATATCAAATATTAAATTATCGCACATTACAATATAATGATTACCGAACAATCTGTAATTGATGAATTACCCTTAACATCAAGAATGAACAACAGTATCTCAGGATGCTGAACGGATTAATCTGATTTGGGATGTTAAAGCTAATACGTGAATAGCTTTCAATTTTAGTAAGGATGTATAAATAAGCAACCATATACCTTACATTATGTTTCTCATATTGCCATTTT
>NZ_JCAWEC010000026.1:0-572 GCF_059690695.1 Mucilaginibacter sp. A5337
TCGATCCGGTAGCCCCTGATCTTCACCTGCTCATCTATCCTGCCCAAATATTCGATATTACCGTCCGGCAGCCATCTCCCCAGGTCGCCAGTCCTGTACAGCCTCGTGTTGGGCTCTTCGCTGTATGGATTGGTGATGAACTTCTCTTTCGTCAGTTCAGGTTGGTTCAAATATCCCCGGGCTACCTGTACGCCACCAATGCTGATCTCGCCAGGTACACCTATCGGATTTAATTCTCCCGACTGATCTGTTATATACATCTGCGTGTTTGATACCGGTGTGCCGATCAATGCAGCTTTGTTGATGTCTTCTATGGTATAGTAGCTGGCGCATACCGTGCCTTCAGTTGGGCCATAGCTGTTTACTATTACTGTTTTCGCGTACAGCTTATCTATGAAGGTAGGCTGCAACTGCTCCCCGCCGCTGATGATATAGCGCAGGCTGCTTGTATTAAACCTGTTATGACCTGCTTCTTTATTCAGGTAGGCTATTACTGTTGGTGTGGCGCTCAGTATCGTTACCGACTCTTTTGAAATCAGGTGGATGATATCATCTGCGTCTTTACCGCCTTC